>NZ_AQYC01000008.1:0-495000 GCF_000380625.1 Thioalkalivibrio sp. ALMg9 | reverse complement strand
GCGGCCCACCAGGAGGTTGAACTTCTGGTCGGTGCCGCCCAGTTCGATATCGGCCTTCAGCGCCACCGAGTCGTAGCCCTGGATGAGTGGATAGAGGAATTCGTGGATCGCGATCGGCTGATGCTGGGTGTAACGCTTGTGAAAGTCGTCGCGCTCGAGCATGCGCGCCACGGTCTGGCGCGAGGCGAGCTGGACCATGCCTGCGGCCCCTAGCGGCTCCATCCAGGTGGAATTGAAGACGACCTCGGTCCGCTCAGGGTCAAGAATGCGGAATACCTGCTCGCGGTAGGTTGCGGCGTTGCGCTCGATATCCTCGGCGGACAGCGGCGGACGCGTGGCGTTCTTGCCCGAGGGATCCCCAATACGGCCGGTGAAATCGCCAATCAGGAACAGGATGTGGTGCCCCAGGTCCTGGAGCTGGCGCAGCTTGTTGATCAGCACCGTGTGCCCCAGATGCAGGTCCGGGGCGGTGGGATCGAATCCCGCCTTCACCCGGAGGGGGCGGCCACTCTTGAGGCGCTCGACAAGATCGTCCTCGAGCAGGATTTCATCGGTGCCGCGACGAATAACGGCCAGCTGGTCTTCGAGTTCCATGACGCCCCTTGGTCGAGATCAGAGACCGGCCGGGCTGGCCGGTCGCGCGCAAGGATACCGCGACCCCCGAACGGACGCGAAATGCCGCGGTGGTCCAGAATGGACGCCGACCCATGTAATGCGCGCGCGAGGATCACCACTATGACGGAACGCTTTATCGGGCTGATGTCCGGCACCAGCCGGGACGGCGTGGACGCCGTGCTGACAGAGATCCGCGAGACCGGGCCGGTACGCGTGGTGGATCACTGCCAGCTGGGGTACCCCGACGACCTCGCCCAGGAGCTGGCGACGGCGGCCACCACTGAAACCCTGCGCTACCGGCACCTGGGCGCGCTGGATGCGCGGCTCGGCATGCTGTTCGCCCGTACCGTGCAAGCCCTGCTGGACCAGACCGGTCTGGCGCCGACCGCGATCCGGGCGATCGGCAGTCACGGCCAGACCGTACACCACGCCCCCGACGCCGATCCGCCCTTCACCTGGCAGATCGGCGATCCCTTCCGCATCGCAGAGGCCACCGGCATCGACACCGTGGCGCAGTTCCGGCCGCGCGATATTGCTGCCGGCGGCGAGGGGGCACCACTGGCCTGCGGATTTCACGCTACGCAGTTCGGATCCACGGACGAGACCCGCGCGGTCCTCAATCTAGGCGGCATCGCCAACATCACCTGGCTGCAGCCGGGTCAGCCCGTGATCGGCTTCGACTGTGGCCCGGCGAATACGCTGATGGACGACTGGAATCGGCGTCACCATCAGACGCCGTTCGATCATGACGGCGCATGGGCCCGCAGCGGCACGCCCGACCCCGAACTGCTGACCCGGCTGCTCCAGGATTCGTTCTTCCAGCGCCCTCCGCCAAAAAGCACCGGGCCCGAATACTTTTCGCCGGCCTGGCTGCGTGCCGGGGCTGGCGACCGCCTGGACCGAGCCCGGCCCGAGGACATTCAGGCCACCCTGGCAGAACTGACCGTGGAGGGCGTGCGGCACGCGCTGGAGCATCTGCACATGCAGCCGCCCGCCCGCTTGCTGGTGTGCGGCGGCGGCGCGAACAACCGCCACCTGATGAAGCGCCTCGCCAAGGCCCTGCCCGCGACCCTGGTGGAGACCACCGAACGCCATGGGGTCCCCCCACAGCAGGTGGAGGGTGCCGCCTTTGCCTGGCTGGCCGCGCGAACCCTGGCCGGCGAACCCGGCAACCTGCCGGAAGTAACCGGCGCGCGCGGCCCACGCGTACTCGGCTGCATCATCCCCGGCGGTCCCCGGACACCCGGGGGCCATTAACCCCGACCCTGAACAAAAAAGGGCCCGATCCGGAATCCCCGGATCGGGCCCTTTCTTAACCGCTTGTCAGCTTCTCTCTAGACCGAGAAGCTGGAACCGCAGCCGCAGGTCGTGGTGGCATTCGGATTGCGGATCACGAACTGCGCGCCCTCAAGACCTTCGCTGTAGTCGATCTCGGCACCCGCCAGATACTGGAAGCTCATCGGGTCGATCAGCAGGGTCACCCCACCATTCTCCACGAGGGTATCGCCATCGCCGACGGTCTCGTCGAAGGTGAAGCCGTACTGAAAGCCGGAACAACCGCCCCCGCTGACGAATACGCGCAGCTTGAGGTTGTCGTTGTTCTCTTCCTCGATCAGCCCCTTCACCTTGGTGGCCGCGGCATCGGTAAAGATCAACGGGCTGGGCATTTCGATGTCCAGTTCCGCTTCGGACGTCATGGGCTCGGACATTCGGGGCCTCCTGTAATAATCATTTTCATTCACGCTACGGAAGACTGAGCCCCGGAGTCAAGAATGCTCATCTTCCGTGGGATTGGTCAGGGCCTGGGTCTCGCCCGTCCCCTCCAGCTCGCCCTCGAGGGGATGCTCCACCCGCTTGAGCAAGCCGTCGATCTGCGCGCCCTCTGCCATTTGCAGCACGGTGTAGTAGAGGTTACCGGCCAGACGGGCCGTCTCGCCAAGCTCCACGTGCTCTCCCACATGGACATCGCCACGCACCTCGCCGTTCATCAGCAGGTGCGGAACCGCGACATGGCCCTCGACCACGCCCCCACCCGCGACTACCAGAACGGCCGACGAATCGGTCGCGGCCCGGATATCCCCGATCACGCGGCCTTCGATATGCAGCCCGCCTCCAAACTCGATATCACCGTGGACCACTGTATGGCGCCCCACCAGGGTATCCACTTTCCGCGCGCGGCGGCCTCGTTTGCGTCCCATCATTGCGTACTCTCCAGCAGGCGATCCCAGTCGGCCCATTCCGAAACCGGTTCAAGATCCTCGTCGTTCGCGGCGCTCGCCCTCAGCGTCAACCCTACCGGCTCGAAGCCCTCCGGAAGATGGATCCGGGCGCGCTGATTGCGCAACAACCGAAACCCCTCGACCAGGCGATCGTTCTCCAGCCCCAGCGCATCGGTCTCCAGGGTGGACAGCGCCTCTTCCCCCGTCGCATAGCCTTCGACCTCCAGCGCCCAGCGCAAATCCACCGAACGACTCAACCCCGGGCGGTAGAGCTGGAACACGACATCAAACACGCCCGACTGCCCCGTGCGCTGCAACTGCAGCGACCGGATGCCCAGGGCATCTGCACCCGCGCCCTCCGCAAGCCGCCGATAAAACGCCAGCTCCTCGCGCAACTCCAGCAACTCGGCCTCCTGGCGCTCGATATCGCCGGAGAAGGCCGCAAGCTCCGCGGTCTTCATTTCCAGCTGCTGCTCGGCGTGGCGGCGCGCCTCCTCGGCAGCCTGGCGCGCGGCGAGCGCCTGCTCCAGGTCATCCCGCAGGCCCTCGATACCGCGTTGCGCATCGACCGTGTCCCGTATGTCCTCGCGCCAGTTCTCCACCAGCCAGGCTCCGCCCGCCACCAACAACAGGATCAGCATCAGCAGCCCCGCGCGCCACCACCCGCCGCGGCGTCCCGACCCGCTGCGCCGCCGCGCGGGAATGCGCGGAATCCGGGGCAGACGTGGACGCGGGACACCCGTAGTCATGTGGCAGGCCAGGACATCAGGGGAAAACCGACAGCCCGTCCAGACCGGCTGTCTCGGCCTGGCCGAACATCAGATTCATGTTCTGCACGGCCTGCCCGGCCGCGCCCTTCACCAGGTTGTCGATCACCGACAGCACCATCAGCCGTCCGGAGTGCGGCGGTTGCGCCAGCGCAATGCGACAAAGATTGGTACCGCGCACGCTGGCCGTTTGCGGATGAGCCCCCGGCGGCATCACATCCACGAACGGCTCGTCGCGATAGCGCTGCTCGAAACAGGCCTGCCAGTCCGCGTCCGCCACCTGCGGGCGCAGATAGAGCGTCGCGTGAATCCCGCGCGTCATCGGCACCAGATGCGGCTGGAAGATCAGTCCTACCGACCGCCCGGCCACGCCACTGAGCGTCTGGTGGATCTCCGGCCAATGCCGATGCCCGCCACTGGCATAGGCACGAAAGTCCTCCTGCACCTCGGCGAAAAGCCCACCGATTTGCGCCTTGCGCCCGGCCCCGCTGACACCGCTCTTGGCATCCGCGATCACGTCCGCGGGATCGACCAGACCGGCCTCCAGCAGAGGCAGCACCGCCAGCGACACCGCCGTGGGATAGCAACCCGGCACCGCGATCAGTCGCGCATCACGGATCTGCGCCCGGTTCAGTTCGGGCAGGCCGTACACGGCCTCGTCCAGATACTGCGGCGCACCATGCGCCTGTCCGTACCACCGCGCCCAGAGCTCGGGATCGCGGATGCGGAAATCCGCCGACAGGTCGATGATGCGCGTGCCCCGCTCAAGCAGCGGCGCGGCCAGGCCGTGGGCCACCCCGTGCGGGGTGGCGAAAAAGACCACGTCGCACTCGCCCAGGGTCGCCTCGTCCGGGGCCTGGAAGACGGCATCCACCGCGCCGCGCAGGCTGGGGAACAAATCCGCCACGGGCGTGCCCGCCTCGCCGCGCGAGGTCACCACCTGAAGATCGGCCGCGGGATGCCGCGCCAGCAGGCGCAGGAGTTCCACGCCGGTGTAGCCGGTGGCCCCGACAACCCCGATGCGGATGGGTTTGCTGTTGGTTGCATTCGTCATGCTGCGGCATGATACCGCCTTGGCCGGAACCACGGAACGCACGCGGTTTCGGCCAGTCCACAAATGCAGGCTATTCGATCAACGGATCACACCCCTATGAGCAAAGTCAGGATCGACCGCAAGGCCATCTTCGGAGGCATCTTCATCATCGCGCTGGTCGCCGTCGCCGCGACCATCTGGTTGACCGACGACGGCATGCGCCCGGCACCCGCCTTCGCGGCCACCACCCTGGATGGCGAGAAGGTGGCGCTGAAGGACTACGAAGGCCGCCCGGTGATGATCTCTTTCTGGGCCACCAGCTGCCCGGAGTGCGTCCGCGAGATCCCGAAACTGGCCCACCTGCACGAGACCTACGCGGACAAGGGCTTCGAGTTGCTGGCGGTTGCCCTGTCCTACGACCCGATCAACCGCGTGGAGGCCATGCGCGAGGATCGCGAGATGCCCTACAAGATCATCCACGACAGCGACGATGCCTTCTCCCAGGCCTATGGCGGGGTACGCCTGACGCCGACTACCTTCCTGATCTCGCCAAACGGCCGCATCGTCTACCAGAAGCTGGGCGACCCGGACTTCGAACAGATCGAACGCCACCTGGAACGCTGGCTCTCCTGAGCCGCCCCGCGCAGCGACACCGCACCCGCTTCCGAGAAGGACCTCCATGCAAGCCTATAACTGGTTCCTCAGCCTGCACGTGATCTTCATGGTCACCTGGTTCGCCGGGCTGTTCTATCTGCCGCGCCTGTTCGTCTATCACGCGATGACCGAGGACGCCCTCGGTCACGAGCGCTTCAAGGTGATGGAGCGCAAACTGTTCTACGGGATCATGACCCCCGGCGCGCTAATCACCATCCTTTTCGGCGTGATCATGCTGGTGGATCGCTCGTTCTATCTGGCCGAGCCGTGGATGCACTTCAAGCTGACGCTGATTGCCGTCCTGGTCGCCTATCACGTCTGGTGCGGCAAGATCGTGCACGACTTCCGCGATGACCTGAACCGGCGTGATCACACCTGGTATCGCTGGTTCAACGAGGTGCCGGTCCCGATCCTGGTGGGCGTGGTCGTGCTGGTGGTCAACCGCTCCATCGTGGATGCGCTCATCGCCATCGGCGTGGTGCTCGGGATCTTCCTCCTGAGTGCGCTGATCGCGCTGTGGCGGGCACGCCGCACCTGAGCTGCGCCCCCCTGCCGGCCACGGGTGAGCGCCGCGGTCAGGTCTTGCCGGCGCGCACCAGCCCGCCCAGGCCGGCCTGGACCAGGGCATTGTTCAGCAGCGACCGGATCTGATCGGCGTTCTCCAGCAGCCGGCACTGCGCCAGCAACGCCTCGGCGCGGTCGGTGGAGAAACTGCGGATCACCCACTTCACCCGCGGGATCGAGGACACGCTGACGCTCAGGCTGTCGATCCCCATCCCCAGCAACAGGATCACCGCGGCCGGGTCGGCTGCCATTTCCCCGCAGACACTGACCGGCTTGCCCGCCCGGTGCGAGCCGTCGGTAATCGTCTCCAGCGCGTGGATGCAGGCCGGGTGCAGGGTGTCGTAGAGATGCGCCACGCGGGCGTTGTTGCGGTCCACCGCCAGCAGGTACTGGACCAGGTCGTTGGTGCCCACGGACAGGAAGTCCACCCGCCGGGCAAGCATCTCCGACATGTACACCGCCGCCGGCACCTCGACCATCACCCCGATGCGCGGCATCGGGATGCGGAAACCCTCGTCCAGCAGTTCCTCGCGCGCCCGGTTGAGCAGGGTCATCGCCCCTTTCAGCTCGTCCAGCGCCGAGATCATCGGGAACAGGATCTGCAGGTTGTCGTGGGAGCGACTCGCCTTGAGCATCGCCCGCAACTGGGTCAGGAAGATCTCCGGGTGGTCCAGCGAGATACGGATCCCGCGCCAGCCGAGGAACGGGTTGTCCTCCTTCACCGGGAAATATGGCAGGGCCTTGTCGCCGCCGATATCCAGGGTGCGCAGGGTCACCGGCATCGGATCGAAAGATGCCAGCACCTGCTCGTAGAGCTGGACCTGCTCCTCCTCGCCGGGGAAGCGGTCGCGGATCATGAACGGCACCTCGGTGCGGTACAGCCCGACCCCCTCGGCCCCGGACTCCAGCGACGGCTTAATGTCCGCCAGCAACCCCGAGTTCGCGAGCACCGGCACCGCGACGCCATCGCGGGTCTCGGCCGGGTCCTTGGCCAGCGCACGCAGGTCCTCCGCCAGCTCGCGCTCCTCGCGCACCAGGCGCTCGAACTCCACGCGCAGCTCGGCGTTGGGGTTCACGAACAGCCGCCCGCGATAACCATCAACCAGGATCTCGCGCCCTTCCAGGCGCCCCACCGGGAGCTCGGACACGCCCATCACCGCAGGGATGTTGAGCGCCCGCGCCAGGATCGCGATGTGCGAAGAACCCGTCCCCTTGGCCGAGACCATGGCCCCCAACCGCTCGATCGGAACCTCCGCAAGATGCGAGGCGGTCAGGTCATCCCCGACCAGGATGCCGCCATCGGGAAACTCGTCCTGGCTGCGATCGGCCGGCAGCAGGTGCGACAGCACGCGGCGACCCAGATCGCGCACATCCGCCGCCCGCTCGCGCAGGTACGGGTCCTCCATGTCCTCGAATACCCGCACGCTCTCACGCACCGTGTCGCGCAAAGCCGCCGGGGCCCACTGCCCATTACGGATGCGCGTCTGGGTCTTGTGCACCAGAGAGTCGGAACCCAGCAGCATCAGGTAGGCATCGAACAGCACCTGCTCGTCCGGCCCCAGGGCCTCGCCCATGCGCTGCTTCAGGTCCTCGATCTCGGTGCGGGTCTCCGCCACCGCCTGCCCGAAATGCTCCAGTTCGTGATCCACCCCGGCGCCTTCGCGATCCGGGATGGAGTCCATGTCCGCCAGGCGGTAGGCCACCACGGCCCGGCCAATGGCCACGCCCGGCGAGCCGGCAATGCCGGTGGCCTCGACGTTCACATGCCCGATCAACGGGGTCTCGGAGGAGATCTCGTCGTTGAACTCGGCATAGGCGATCGCCCCGGCCAGCTGCGCCGCCAGGGTGATCAGGAAGGAGACATGCTCGTCATCGAACTTGCGCGCCTGGTGCTGCTGCACGACCAGTACGCCCAGCAGGCTGCGCTGGTGGATGATCGGGACCCCCAGAAACGCGAGGAAGTGTTCCTCGCCGGTCTCCGGGAAATAACGAAAACGCGGGTGGTCCTGAGCGCTGTCAAGGTTGACCGGCTCGGCCCGCGAGGCGACCAGACCCACCAGACCCTCCGACGGGTCCATCTCGACCTGCCCGATGGACTCCTCGCGCAGACCCTCCGAGGCCATCAGCACCAGGCGCCCCGACTGCGGCGACTTCAGGTAGATCGAACAGACATCGATCTCCAGCGCGGCCTTCACCCGCGTAACGATGATATGCAGCGCTTCGAAGAAATCCGCGGCACCGTTCACTTCCTGCACCACGCGGCGCAGGACCTCGAGCATCGAGGGCTGCTTCGGGACCGTCAACGCGAGGACACCGGCGAACGGGGCTGGGGCTGGGCCGGGCCACGGCGGCCGGAACGCCGCGCGCGCGCCTGCTCGAGTTCCGGGAACATCAGCGGCACCAGCTCGCACAGCGCACGGCGATAGACCTGGCGCTTGAAGTGCACGACCTCGCGTGCCGGACGCCAGTAGTCGATCCAGCGCCAATCATCGAATTCCGGGGTTTCCATCGCATCCAGCACCACGTCGCTCTCGTCTCCGACCATGCGCAGCAGGAACCAGCGCTGTTTCTGGCCGATGCAGACCGGGCGTTGATGGCGCCGGACCATGCGCTCCGGCAGGCGGTAACGCAGCCAATGGCGGGTACTGCCCAGCACCTCGACGTGCCGGGGGAACAGGCCCGTCTCCTCGTGCAGCTCGCGAAACATCGCCTCCTCGGGCGTTTCTTCCGCATGCACGCCCCCCTGGGGAAACTGCCAGGCCGCCTGCCCGACCCGCTTGCCCCAGAACAGCTGCTGTTCCGCGTTGCACAGGATGATGCCTACGTTTGCGCGATACCCGTCACAATCAATCACTTGCATCAGCCAGACGCTTCTCTATTACTGGCATTGTTCCACAGCCGGTGCCCCGGCGGCAAAGCCCCTACCATGCCTCCGGTGCCGGTCCCAAAAGGGGCCTGTGGCTGCAGCCGACGACGCCCGCCGGTACACTCGCGTCCGATCCAAGCCAACCCGAGAGCACCCTCATGGCCCTGGCCCTGTTCGACCTCGACAACACCCTGCTCGCCGGCGACAGCGATCACGCCTGGAACGAGTTCCTGGCAGAGGTGGGCGCCGTCCACCCGACCTGTCACGCCGAGACCAATGACCGCTTCTACCAGGAGTATGTGGCGGGCACCCTCGACATCCACGAATTCTGCCGCTTCGCCTTCAGCCCGCTGGCCGAACACCCGCGCGCGCTGCTCGAGGCCTGGAGGGAGCGCTTCATCGACACGCTGATCCGGCCAATGATCGCCCCCGGCGCCCCGCCCCTGCTGGCCCGACACCGCGAGGCCGGTGACGAGCTGGTCATCATCACCGCGACCAACCAGTTCGTCACCCAGCCGATTGCCGACCTGCTGGGCGTGGACCACCTGATCGCGACCCTGGCGGAGGAAGGCGAGGACCGAGAATTTACCGGCGACCTGACCGGTGTTCCCTGCTTCCAGGAAGGCAAGATCGAACGCCTGCGCCAGTACCTCGCGGATCATCCGGATCCCGAGGACAGCATCGCGCAGGCCAGTTTCTACAGCGACTCGCGCAACGACATCCCGCTACTGGAACGTGTGGGGCACCCCGTCGCAGTGGACCCGGACCCGACCCTTGCCGCGCACGCTCACAACCAAGGCTGGCCAGTCATCTCGTTGCGCTAGGGAGCCGCTGATCCATTTGCACGTCCGCGTTGGCGCCCCATTTTTCCCGAGACAAGGCGCGGTGCGCAGTGCCGTAGCCACTCTACGGTCAAGCGGCGCAACGCTGGATCGGGGAAAATGGGGCGCCAACCCCTTGAGGGCTCGGCCGCCTTTGCCTTCTGGATTCGGCCCCGCTGGCGGCGTTGCGGCTCGCTCATGTAGCTCGGCTACACTTCGCTCACCGCGCCTTGTCAGCGAGTAAACTCGACTCGAGCGCGGACGTGCGAATGGATTAGCGTCTCCCTGGGCGACGGCGTCAGCTGAAGACGCTGGCGATCTCGGCGAGGCGCTGCCCCGCAGGGGTATCCGCCTTGCCGGCCGCCGCGACCGCATCGCGATAGCCGGCAACCAATTCCGGCACCACGGCCACCACCTGCTTGCGCCGCAGGCGCGCGGCACCGGTCACCGGCCAGGTCGCCCGGAAGTCGCAGTTGTCCAGCGCATCGCAGACCCACAGGCTCCATTCGTGGCGGGTCACATCGATCTCGTGCTGACGGATGACCAGCCGATAGACATGCTCGGCCTGCATGTCCGCCATGCCGACGGCGGGCCCCACGTATTCCACCTGCAACTCGCCGGCGAGCCGGTTCAACTCCTGCTCCAGCGCGGCCAGGGCCTGATCGACCTCTGCGTTCAGCGTGCCACCCGCTTCGGCGGCGGCGACCAGGGGACGGAGGGACTCGACTTCGAACTCGCTGCTCATGCTGCGTACACTCCCGGGATGCGGAACAAGAACGCCCCGGGGGTGCCGGGGCGCGCGCAACCTTAGCACGGGAGCCCCCATTCATGAATCATCCCCCGATCGCGCTGACCATTGCCGGCTCCGACCCCGGTGGCGGCGCCGGCCTGCAGGCCGATCTGACCACCTTTACCCGCCTCGGCGTACACGGGGGTACGGCCGTGACCGCGATCACCGTGCAGGACACCCGCAACGTGTTGGACTTCAGCGTGCTGTCTGCGGAACAGCTGCGCGCCCAGATCGAGGTCACCCTGGCCGATCTTGCCGTCGCCGCAATCAAGATCGGCATGCTGGGCTCAGTGGAAAACGTAAAAATGGTCGCGGCGCTGCTGGCCGAGCACCCGCACATCCCGGTGGTGCTGGACCCGGTGATGGTCGCCGGCGGCGGCGGGGCGCTCGCGACCGAAGCCGTGGTGGACGCGACCCGCGAGGCCCTGCTGCCACGCGCCACCCTGATCACGCCCAACGGACCGGAGGCCGCGCGCCTGGCCCGAACCGACGATGCCACCCAGTGGGGCCAACGGCTGCGCGAACGGGGCGCGCGCAACGTGCTGGTCACCGGCGGCCACGAAGGCGGCGATCAGGACCCCATCATCAACCGCCTGTACCGCGAGGACGGGCACATGCGCGCCTTCGAACTGCCACGCCATCCGGCCGGCTTCCACGGCTCCGGCTGCACCCTGGCTGCGGCGATCGCCGCCTTCCTGGCGCGCGGCCGTGACCTGGAGCCGGCGGTGATCGAGGCCCAGGCCTTCATGAACGACGCCGTCGCACGGGGCTACGCCCCCGGCCACGGCCAGCACGTCCCCAACCGGCTGTGCCCACATGGCGACTGAGCATACCCCCCGCCTGCGCGGGCTCTATTTCATCACCCCGGCGGTCCCGGAGGACGCGAACCCACGCGCCACACACCTCGCCAATGCCAAGGCTGCGCTGCGTGGCGGTGCGCGCCTGATCCAGTTCCGCGACAAGACCCTCGCAGGCGCCGCACGCGAGGCAATCGCCCGCGAACTGGTCGCCCTTGCGCATGCGCACGGCGCGCTGTGCATCATCAACGACGACACCGAGCTGGCCGCGGGCGTCGAGGCCGATGGCGTGCACCTCGGGCGTGACGACCCGGACCCGGTCGCGGCCCGCGCGCGGCTCGGCCCCGGCGCGGTGGTCGGCGTCTCCTGCTACAACGAGCTCGAACGAGCCCGCTCGGCACAGGTGGCCGGCGCGAGCTACGTGGCCTTCGGCTCCGTGTTCCCCTCCCCGACCAAGCCCGACGCGGCACGCGCGGATCTCGAGCTGCTGCGCGAGGCGCGCACCACACTGGTGCTGCCGATCTGTGCGATCGGCGGGATCACGGCGGCGAACGCCCCCGAGGTCGTCGCGGCCGGGGCAGACCTGCTCGCCGTGATCCAGGGCATCAGCGCCGCGCCCGACCCCGAGGCCGCCGCGCGTCAGATAAGCGGACTGTTCGGCTGATCCCTTTGCACCCGCCCGCAGCCGTCGCTATGGTTGCCGGGCTTCCCGAATTCATCGACCCGAATCCAACAATCACAGGACACCGTCATGCAGGAAACCGAGCGTCTGTTCGAGGCCGCCAAGCAGCACATCCCCGGCGGCGTGAATTCCCCCGTGCGCGCCTTCAAGGGCGTCGGCGGGACCCCGATCTTCATGGACCGCGCCAACGGCGCCTACATGTGGGACGCCGACGGCCAGCGCTATATCGACTACATCGGTTCCTGGGGCCCGATGGTGGCCGGCCACGCCCACCCCGAGGTGATCGAGGCGGTGCGCGAGGCCTGCAACAACGGCCTGTCCTTCGGCTGCCCCACGCGGCTGGAGAACGACATGGCCGCCAAGGTCTGCGAGCTGGTGCCGTCGATGGATATGGTGCGCATGACCAACTCGGGCTCCGAGGCGACCATGAGTGCGATCCGCCTGGCGCGTGGCTATACCGGCCGCGACCGCATCGTGAAGTTCGAGGGCAACTACCATGGCCACGGCGACTCGCTGCTGGTGAAGGCCGGCTCCGGGGCCCTGACCCTCGGCCAGCCGAGTTCCCCGGGCGTGCCCAAGGAACTGGCCGCGCTGACCAGCACCCTGACCTACAACGACCCGGACGGCGTGCGCGCGTTCTTTGCCGAGAAGGGTGACGAGGTCGCCTGCATCATCGTCGAGCCCATCGCGGGCAACATGAACTGCATCCCGCCCGAGCCCGGGTTCCTGGAGACCCTGCGCGAGGTCTGCGACCAGCACGGCGCGGTACTGATCTTCGACGAGGTGATGACCGGCTTCCGCGTGTCGAAGAACTGCGCCCAGGGCTACCTGGGCGTGACCCCGGACCTGACCACGCTGGGCAAGATCATCGGCGGCGGCATGCCGGTGGGGGCCTTCGGCGGCAAGCACGCCATCATGGAACACCTCTCCCCGCTGGGCCCGGTCTACCAGGCCGGCACCCTGTCCGGGAATCCGATCGCGATGACCGCCGGGCTGAAGACCCTGGAGATCCTGTCGCGCCCGGGCTTCCACGACGAGCTGGAGCAGCGTACGAAGAAGGTCGTCGCGGGCTTCGAGGACGCCGCGCGCGAGGCCGGCGTGGCCGTGACCACCAACCAGGTGCCGGGCATGTTCGGGCTGTTTTTCTCGGAGCAGAAGGTCACCGACTTCGCCGGCGCCACGGCCTGCGATACCGCCGCCTTCGGCCGCTTCTTCCACGCGATGCTGGGCGAGGGGGTCTACCTGGCCCCCAGCGCCTTCGAGGCCGGCTTCATGTCCAACGCCCACTCGGACGCCGACATCGACGCGACCATCGAGGCCGCCCGCAAGTCCTTCAAGGCGCTCTGAGCGCGCCCTCGCCTCTCCTGCGCAGCGGACCGGCGACCCCAGCGGTCCGCCGGTCCGCTGGGCCCTGACTCGCCACTACGCACGAATGACCGAGACACTGATCCAGTCACCGCTGGCGCTGGGGCTGCTGTTTGTGGCGCTCGGCCTGGTCGCGGGCATCCCGGCTGGCATGTTCGGCATCGGCGGCGGGCTGATCCTAGTGCCAGTGTTCGTCGCCGTGTTCAGCCTGCTGGCCTTCGATTCGGCCAGCCTGGTGCAGCTCGCGGTCGGCTCCTCGCTGGGCGCGATCATCCCCACGGCGATCCTGTCGGCGCGCGCCCACCACCGCCGGGGCGGCGTGGACGGCGCGGCGGTACGCCGTCTCCTGCCGGGCATCATCGTCGGCGCACTGATCGGCGCCTGGCTGGCCACGCGCATCGACTCCGACCACCTGGGGCGTATCTTCGGCGCCTTCGAGGTGGCGATCGGCATCTGGATGCTCCTGAACATCCGCCCCCCGGAGGCCTCGGTACCCCGGCGCAGCGTCTGGCTGGGCGGCGGGGCATTGATCGGTGCGATCTCCTCGCTGATCGGCATCGGCGGCGGCACGCTGACCACGCCGTTCCTGGTCAGTCAGGGGCTGGAGCTGCGCCGCGCGATCGGCTCGGCGGCGGCGCTGGGCGTGCCGATCTCCATCGGTGCCAGCCTGGTGTTCGCCCTACCGCAATGGACCGATCCGGCCTATCAGGCGCCGGAATGGGCCCTCGGCTATCTCTACCTGCCGGCCATCCTCGGCGTCGTGATCGGCACGTCCATCAGCGTACGCGGGGGCGTCTGGTTGACCCATCACCTGCCGGTCACCCACCTCCGCCGCGGCTTCGCCGGCATCCTGATCCTCGCCGGCATCCTCATGCTCATCCGCTAGCGCGCTGCCCTAGCCGGAGCCATCATCTGGCTTTTGCGGTGGCTCCGGGCCGCCGCCTGCCTTGTTTTGGCTGGTCCCGGTTCGTCGTTGGGTGTTTACTGTGGCTTCGGTCCGCATACTGCCCGGCGCTGACTCGCCAGCGCGCCGCGAGGTACTTCTTTGCTCGTGCAAAGAAGTACCCAAGAAACACGCCCGACTGCCGCGACCCCGGCCCGCTACGCGGGCCGGGGTTTCCCTCGCTCCGAGGCTTTTCGCGGGCGGCGCTGAACTCGCTACGCCTTCGGCTCCGCTCAGACATCCAGCGCCTTGAATCCCGCGAAAAGCCTCTCCACTCGG
This sequence comes from Thioalkalivibrio sp. ALMg9, assembly GCF_000380625.1. Taxonomy (NCBI): domain Bacteria; kingdom Pseudomonadati; phylum Pseudomonadota; class Gammaproteobacteria; order Chromatiales; family Ectothiorhodospiraceae; genus Thioalkalivibrio; species Thioalkalivibrio sp. ALMg9. Next base: position 480,605 of record NZ_AQYC01000008.1, on the reverse strand, counting down.
CGCGACGACAACGGGGAGGCAGGTCCAAACAACGGCTATCCCAGCATTCCTGCCAGTGGATGATGGCTAGGTCTTCGAGCATCTTCGGCACGCTCGGCCTGCGGCCGTTGCGTGCCGCGCCCGCAAAGCGGGCGCCGGGGCCTTCGGACGGCATTGCCTATTTTTATGTCCGGGGGACGGAACACCTTCTGTCTTGACCTTCGCCTCCCGTATGGAGCCCCTTGCGGAAGGGTGCTCGGGCCGGGAGAAGGCGCTGGATGTCTGAGCGGAGCCGAAGGCGCAGCGAGTTCAGCGCCGCCGGCCCGAGGGCCCTGGAGCAAGGTTCCCGGGCGGAATCCGGGTGCCCTTCTTTGGGTACTTTCTTGGGCAAGCAAGAAAGTACCTCGCGGCGCGCTCGCGAGAGAGCGCCTGGCAGGCGGCCAGACGAAGGCACCGTAAACACCGAACGATGAACCAGGGCCAGCCTAGCGGACATGCGAAAGCCGACCGCACGGAGCCTCAATGGTCAGGCGATGAGTCGGGTGGCGAGAGCGAACCACAGGGGCAGGGTGACCAACGACAGCGCCGTGGTCAGCGTGACCGCGGCCGCGTAGAGGCCGGTGTCCAGGCGGAAGCGATCGCAGAACACCAGTCCCAGGACCATCGCCGGCATCGCCGCCTCCAGCACCGATCCGACACCGGGCACACCCTCGAGGCCGGTCCACAGCACCAGCCCCAACGCGAAGATGGGGGCCAGAATCAGCTGGACCACGGCCACCACCGCCAGAGGCCGGGCATCGCGTCCACGAAAGCGATTGAATACCAGCGCCAGCCCCAGCGAGAACAGCATCAGCGGGGCCACGCTGTCCGCCAGGAAGCCGAGAAAGACGTCCAGCCAGTCGAGCAATGGGACCCCGGCGAGATTCAGCGCCACACCCACCACCGCCGCCCAGATCGACGGCACCGCCGCCAGCCCGCGCAGCGGGCTCCCGCCCCCGTACAGGCGTACCGCCTCGGGATCGCCGTAGCGCCGCGCCAGCAGCACGCCCAGCGTCAGTAGCAGCGGGAGGCAGGCAAACAGGTCGTACTGGATCGCCACCGCGCGGCCAGGCTCGCCGAACAGGCTGTCGAGCACCGGGAGACCGAGATAGGTGGCATTGGGCCAGGCAGCCGCCAGCAGCATCGCGCCGATCGCCGCACGCTCCGCCATGCAGACGCGACAGGCCAGCAACGTGACCCCGACCATCGCCAGAACCGTGAGGCCCGCCACCAGGGCGATACGCAGGGAGTCGAGGCCCAGCGGGGCCACCCACAGCACCTGCAGGACCAGCGCCGGAAGCAACAGGTAGTAGACCAGGGTCGTAAGGACCCGGCGCGTCGTATCCGCATCCAGACCACCCGGCTGCAGGGCGCGCCAGACCACGCCCGCGACGATCAGCGCCCCCATCTGGGTCATCACGCTCAACATGGCAGGCGTCCGGCCTCGGGGTGCTGGGACATGGTGACGGCATCCTTTCGCGCATGGCGCAGGGGTTTGCGGTCATTCTACGATCCTGGCACGCGCCCCACACAAAAAAACCCGGCGGGGCGACGCCCCCGGCCGGGTTCGATCTCGCGGGTTTGGCCCGCGGGAAACCGTTGTCAGAGGCGGCTTACGCGCCCCCGGCCTGCTCCTGTTCCTGCTGCTGGCGCTCGACGTCGGCACGCACCTGCTCCATGTCCAGCTCGCGCACCTTGCCCAGCACCTCGTCCAGCTGACCGGCGGACAGCACGCCCGGCTGGGAGAACACGATGATCTGCTCGCGGAAGATCATCAGGGTCGGGATGGAACGGATCTGGAAGGCGCCGGCGATGGCCTGCTCTTCGTCGGTATTCACCTTGGCGAAGACCACGTCGGGGTGCTTGCCGGAGGCCTCCTCGAAGGTCGGGGCAAACTGCTGGCACGGGCCGCACCAGGGGGCCCAGAAGTCCATGATGACGATGTCATTCCCGGTAATGGTGGATTCGAAGGTGTCCTGCGTGAGTTCCTGAACGGCCATGATGGCGGGCTCCGGTTAAAAATGTCCCCGAACCTTACCAGCCTCCGCGGCCGCTTTCAGGATTTCGATGCTGCGAGCATGGCCGCTCGCAGGCGTTCCAGACGCTCGATCGGGTCGTCCGCCTCCAGCAATTGCTGCTTGATATCGAGGTCGATCGGGAGCAGTTCGGTCAGCCGCGCGGCAACCCAGGTCGAGTCGTCGAAGCGCCGTTCCAGGTGCGACCAGGGCGTGCCCAGCTGGTCCAGCAAGCGCTCCAGCAGATCGGCCAGCGAGGCATAATCCACCGGCAGACTCACCTCGGGATACTCCGGCAAGGGCTCCACATCACCCAGCCACAGACCGTCATCGGCGTGCCGGGCATTGTGGATGACCCGCCGGCCCTCGCCCTTGACCAGGATCCCCAGCAACCCGTCGGGACGCTGGTCCCAGTCCACAATGATCGCCTCGGTGCCGACACTGTAGAAGCCCGCGGAGGGATCCGTCTCGGACGGGAGTTCACCGGATTCGCGTTCCGGTTCGGTCGCCACGATGACGAAGCGACCATCGCTGCGCAGGCCGCGCCGCACCATGTCCAGATAGCGGGTCTCGAAGATCCGCAGCGGCAGCAACCCCTCGGGGAACAACACCGTGTTCAGCGGAAACAGCGGCAGCGTGGTCATGCATCCTCTCCCGGCTCCGGGGCCGCGCCCCAGCGCGGCACCAGGGCGTGCTCGACGTCGAGGTGATCCAGCACCCGCGCCACCATGAAGTCGATCAGGTCATCGATGGACTGCGGACGGTGATAGAAGGCCGGATTGGCCGGCATCACCACCGCACCCATGCGCGCCAGACGCAGCATGTTCTCCAGGTGGATCTCGGAGAACGGCGTCTCGCGCACCACCAGCAGGAGCTTGCGCCGCTCCTTGAGCACCACGTCGGCGGCGCGCTCGATCAGTCCGCGCGAGGCCCCGGTGGCGATGGCCGACACGGTGGCGGTGGTGCAGGGGCAGACCACCATGGCCTCCGGCACGGCCGAGCCACTGGCGACCGGGGCGGTCCATTGCTCGGGCCCGTAACAGTGGATCTGATCGGGGGCCGCCTGATAGCGGTCGGCAAAGTAGCGCGCAATCTCCACCGGGCGGCCGGGCAAATTCAGGTCCGTTTCCAGCCCGAGGACGACCTGGGCCGGCTTCGACAGCATCAGGTGCACCTGGACGCCGGACTCGACCAGGCACTGCAACAGGCGCAAACCATACGGCGCACCGGAGGCGCCGGTCAGGGCCAGAGAGATGCTGCGCGGGCGTTCGGTCATGCGGGCGTCCCCTGCAGGGCGTCAATCAGGCGCAGGTGCAACCCGTCGAAGCCTCCGTTGCTCATGATCACCAGCGTATCGCCGGATCGAACGGTGGCAAGAATCCCCTGCAGCAGGGATTCGATATCGCGCGCCACGGACAGGTGCTCGCCGAGTTGCTGTTGCAGGCCCTCGGTGGACCAGTCGATCTCCGGGGCATGGTACAGGTGCACTGCGTCGGCCTGTGCAAGCGCCGTACCCAGGGCCTCGGCGTGCACTCCCATGCGCATCGTGTTGGAACGCGGCTCGAGGATCGCCACCAGACGCCCACCCGGCGCCACCTGTCCGCGCAGCCCTTCGAGGGTCAAGCGGATCGCCGTGGGGTGGTGGGCGAAGTCGTCGATCACCCGGATGCCGTCGATCTCGGCGCGCAGCTCCTGGCGCCGACGAACGCCGCGAAACGCAGGCATGGCGGCCAAGCCCGTAGCCAGCGGAACGCCTGCATGCCGAGCGGCGGCCAGGGCCGCCAGGGCATTCGCCAGGTTGTGACGCCCGGTCAGCGACCATTCCACCCGCCCCTGTGCCACGCCATCGGCCAGCACTTCGAAGACCGAGGCCTGGGGGTTCAGGGCGCGCGCCGCCAGGGCGGGGGGCGCAGTTCCAGTGTCGCCTTCAGGGTCGGTCGCGAGGCGCTCCACCGGCGTCCAGCAACCCATCTCCAGCACCCTCTCCAGTGCGGCATCATCGGCCGGCATCAGGATGCGTCCCTGCCCCGGCACCGTACGCACCAGGTGATGGAACTGGCGCTCGATCGCGGACAGGTCGGGGTAGATGTCGGCGTGGTCGAATTCGAGGTTATTCAGGACCAGGGTGCGCGGGCGGTAATGGACGAACTTGGCGCGCTTGTCGAAGAACGCGCTGTCGTATTCGTCGGCCTCGATCACGAAAAACGGGGCATTCCCCAGGCGCGCACTGACCCCGAAATTGCCGGGGACCCCGCCGATCAGAAAGCCGGGGCTCATCCCCGCGTATTCAAGAATCCAGGCGAGCATGCTGGCGGTCGTGGTCTTGCCGTGGGTACCGGCCACCGCCAGCACCCAGCGATCACGAAGGATGTGTTCGGCCAGCCACTGCGGGCCCGAGGTGTAGTCCAGCCCGCGATCCAGCAGGGCCTCGACGACGGGCATGCCGCGGCGCATTACATTACCGACCACGACGGGCCCCGCGTCGGGCAGCGTGTCGGGGTCGTAGCCCTCGTGGTAGGCAATCCCGGCCTGTTCCAGCTGGTCGCTCATGGGCGGGTACAGCTTCTGGTCGGAACCCGTGACCGCATACCCCTGGGCGCGCGCCAACTGGGCCAGCCCGCCCATGAAGGTCCCGCCAATCCCGAGGACGTGGAGCTGCCCGCCGGTCACTGGAACAACCCGATCGCGGTCTGGGTGGCCACGCTGGAGACCACGATATAGCCAAGTGCGATCAGCATTCCCACCAGACGCGAACCCAACCCCAGCGCCTGCTGCAGGATGTGACCAAAAACGAGCAGCAACCAGGCCAGGAGCACCAGCATCCCGAACACGACCCCGGTGGCGACCTCCTCCGGCTCGCGCGCCGGATCGGGTCCGCCCGCCAGCACCATCAGAAACGCCATCAACAAGCCCAGGACCGCGCCGGTCCCCGCCATCGCGGTGAAGGTCTGGCGCCAGCGATCCGATACGCCCTGCATGCTCAGCAGGATGGCGACAAAGGCATACAGGACCACCAGGTCCATCACGTTCAGTGCCAGCGCCTGGCCGAAGCCGTACAACGGGATCCCGATCACCATGCCGGCGATCAGGGCGATGCCGACCCAGAAGATCAGCGTGCCGTTATCCGCCGGCAAGTCCTGCGGCCCGGCGCGCAGGCGCAGGATGTTCAGCATCGCGGCAAGGCCGTTCAACGTTCGCTCTCCTCGGCCTCCATGGCCTCCAGCGCCTCGAGCTCATCCAGTTCGTCCAGCATGGCATCGGCCTCGCCATCCGGCGTGCCGCCCCGCACCAGGAAGTCCCGGCGCTGCAGGTAACCCTGGCGCATCGCGATGTAGGGGTCGTCGGACAGTTGCGCCAGCATGCGTTCGGTCGGGATCAAGCCGGCGCGCATGTCGACCACGTCCAGTGCGATCAGGCCGATCCACCACCCGGTGTGATCGTCGCGCAGGTTGGTGTGATAGAGCGGGCTGGTGTAGCCATCCACCAGCCGCGCCGGGGCATCCCGTGCCGTGCTCGGTCCGAGGAAGGGCAGCTGGAGGTAGGGGCCTCGCGCCACGCCCCAGGCGCCCAGTGTCTGGCCGAAGTCCTCGTTGTTCTTGTCCAGCCCCATGGGCGAGGCGACGTCGATCAGCCCGAACAGTCCGAAGGTCGAATTGAACATGATTCGCCCGGTATCCGAGGCGGCGTTTTCCAGGTTGCCCTGCAACAGGTTGTTGAACAGGACCGTGAAGTCATTGAGGTTGGAAAAGAAGTTGCCCACCCCGGTCTGCACCGGTTGCGGCAGGCGCTGGTACTGCACTGCGGCCGGGCGCAGCAGCGACTCGTCGAAGTCCTGATTGATCTCGAACACCGCCCGGTTGTAGGACTCCCAGGGATCATCGGGGTGGCGGTCCTCGCTGGGCACCGTCGCGCAACCGGCCAGGCCAAGGAACATCAGGGCCAGCAGGCCCGGGCGCAAACAGGAGACAACAGACATGTGATTCCTTAACTTTTCGATCCGGCGCCGAGCCGGTTACGCTCAGGCCCCGGTGATCGGGTAGATGTCCGCCTTGCGGGCAACCCCGACCTGACCACGGCCCTGATCCTTGGCTTGATAACAGGCGCGATCCGCGGCGACAAAGGCCTCGTCCACCCCCGGCACGTCCGGTCCCAGCTCGACCACGCCCACCGAGGCGCCAATGGTGACTTCCCGGGCCTCCACCTGCAACGGCCGGTCGGCGAGGGCCGAGCAGATCCGCTGACCAAGGATACGCCCATACTCCGCGTTCGTATCGCGCGCGATCACGGCGAATTCGTCACCCCCAATCCGCGCCACGGCATCGTGACCACGGGTAAGCTGGCGCAGCACATGAGCGACCTGGCGCAGCAGTTCGTCGCCGACCCGATGGCCATGGTGGTCGTTCACGTCCTTGAAGTAGTCGAGGTCCACCAGCAGCAGGCTGGCCACCGCACGGTTGTCGCGGGCGGCATGCATGGCAATCTCCAGCTCGCGCTCGAAGGCGCGCCGGTTCAACAAGCCGGTGAGGCCATCGTGGCTCGCCTCGTGCACCAGCCGATCCACCAGCCTGCGTTCCTCGGAGACATCCGTCAGCACCAGCAGGGTCCGCACGGAACTGCCGGCTACCGGGTCAAGCGCGGTACGGGCGATACGCACGATCAGTTCGTGACCGTCACGCCGGACCAGACGGGCATCCGAACGCTCGCCGAGGGCCTGGTTCAGCGCTTCGCCCCGGGCATCCGCCGGCAGCAGGGGGTGGCCGGTACCCAGTTCGCGCAAGTCGAGCAATTGATCCAGGGAACAACCCAGAACCTGGTCCCGGGTCAGCCCCGCCAGCTCGCGGGCCGCGGGGTTGACATAGGAGATCCCGCCACGCGCATCCAGGGTGATCACCGCATCCGGGATCGCGTCCATGCTGCGCTCGAGGTTGCGCCCGGAGCGGCGCACCCGGGTGTGGACCCGCGAGACATACAGCAGCGCCAGCAGCGCGACCACTGCCAGCGCCGAGACCAGCCACAGGATGTTGCCACGCAGCCAGACCAGGATATCGAAGGGCTGCGGCGCATACAGGCCAACCCCCAGTTCGTACATCAGCCCGTGCACGTCCTCGTAGGACCGGGGTGCCGCCCAGCCGCCGATGCCGGCCGCCTGACTTGCCGGATGTTCCTCATCCAGCAACAGGGTCGCCAGCAGGATGGCATGCGCCAGCCCGGTATCCAGGTCACCACGCATCGCCAGCGGCCACTCGGGGTACAAACGGGTACTGGCGCGGTAAGTGAACGAAGGGAAGGCGCGCTCGCCGACCACCCGGACCTGCTCCACCCGTGGATCGCCACGTGCCTCCAGGTCCTCCAGGATGCCGGTCCGGAAGGTCGCGGCATCGACCTCCCCCTGCAGCACCCAGTCGAGGCCGCGGCCGACCGGGAAGCCGGTAAATACCACCGACGCCAGATCACTCTCGACGTCCAGCCCGGCCGCCTGCAATTCGCGCCAGGTCATCCACCAGCCCCCAAAGGCATCAGGATGCACCGCGGACAAGCGCTGCCCCCGCAGGTCGTCCAGCTCCACCAGGTCATCCCGATCGGCGCGGGCGATCACGACGGCCCCGAAACGGTCCTCGTCACGGCCCACCTGACGCGGCTGCATGGTCGCGATGCGCGATATCCCGTGCTGCTGCTCCAACATCACGTAGGAACCGCTGTTGGTCAGGATCAGATCGAAGCGCTTGTCTGCTACGGCCGCCTGCAACCCGTCGTTGTCCACCGGCTCCAGCACGAAACGGGCCCCGTCGATCTGCTCTGACAGGTACTCGACGAATGGCGTCCAGCGTTGGCGTGCCACATCGTCGCCGCGGTGGGCGAGCACCCCGAGGAACAGCCGCTGCTCGTCCACCGCCGCCGTTTCCTCCGCGAACAAGGGCGCCGAGGGATACAGCAACAGACAACAGAGCAGGAGCACCGCCAGGCCACCAGACATCCACGCGATTCCCGGGCGCCGGAGCGGGGCAACCCTCAATGAGGAGCGCTGGCGGCCCGCCCCGCTCATGTCATGTCGGCTTGCGGTTGCGGCTGGCGGCGATACGCAGGCGCAGCGCGTTCAGGCGGATGAAGCCCTCGGCGTCCTTCTGGTCGTAGGCGCCGGCGTCATCCTCGAAAGTGGCGATGGCATCATCAAACAGGGTGTCCTCGGAGCGACGACCCGCGACGATCACGTTGCCCTTGTACAGGCGCAGGCGCACCTCGCCGTTGACCACGCCCTGGGTGTCGTCGATCGCGGCCTGCAGCATGCGCCGCTCCGGGCTCCACCAGTAGCCGTTGTAGATGATGCTGGCGTAGCGCGGCATCAGCTCGTCCTTCAGATGCGCGGCCTCGCGGTCCAGGGTGATGGATTCCAGCGCCCGGCGGGCACGCAAGAGGATCGTGCCACCCGGGGTCTCGTAGCAGCCGCGGGACTTCATGCCGACATAGCGGTTTTCGACAATATCCAGCCGGCCAACACCGTGGGCCCCGCCACGCTCATTGAGCTTCGCGAGCAGTTCGGCCGCGCTCAGGCGCTCGCCGTTGATCGAGACCGGATCACCCTTCTCGAAGCCGATGGTCAGGGTCTCGGATTCGTCCGGCGCGGCCTCCGGGGAGACCGACCAGCGCCACATGTCCTCCTCGGCCTCGGTCCACGGGTCCTCCAGCGGGCCACCTTCGTAGGAGATGTGCAGCAGGTTGGCGTCCATCGAATACGGCGACTTGGTGCCCTGCTTCTTGTAGTCCACCGGGATGTTGTGCTGCTCGGCGTAGGCCATCAGGCGCTCGCGCGAGTTCAGGTCCCACTCGCGCCAGGGGGCGATCACCTTGATGCCCGGCTTCAGCGCATAGGCGCCCAGCTCGAAACGCACCTGGTCGTTGCCCTTGCCGGTGGCGCCGTGGGCGATGGCATCGGCCCCGGTCTCCTCGGCGATCTCGACCAGGCGCCGTGCAATCAAGGGACGCGCGATGGAGGTACCCAGCAGGTACTCGCCCTCGTAGATCGTGTTGGCGCGGAACATCGGGAACACGTAATCGCGCACGAAGGTTTCACGCAGATCCTCGATGTAGATCTGCTTCACACCCAGGGCCTCGGCCTTGGCGCGGGCCGGCTCGACCTCCTCACCCTGACCCAGATCGGCGGTGAAGGTAATGACCTCGCAGCCGTACTGATCTTCCAACCATTTGAGGATGACCGAGGTATCCAGACCGCCGGAGTATGCAAGGACGACGCGCTTGATCGAGGAGCTCATAAGAATTTCTATCCTTTTCCTAAGGTAAAGATATAGTCGTTTTGACGGCTAGCGTCACTACCACGCCGGGGTCTCGGAGGGCGCAGCCGGGGCCGAATCGGGGCGCGGATTGTGGCCCTCAGGCTCTTCCGTGCCGGCGCCCGGCAGCACCTCAACCGATGCGCCGCCCGCGCCCGAATCGCCCGTATCCAGCCACCAAATATCACTGCGCCGCGAGGCCTGGCGCGCGCCATCGGCGGCCGGATCCACGCCAGGGGCCTCGATCTCGACCCGTGCAGCCGAGAGACCGGCCTCCGCCAGGGCATCGCGCACCACCTCAGCTCGGTTGCGGCTGAGTGGGCGGTTGATCTCCAGCGGGCCGGCAGCATCCGTCCAGCCGACCACCCGAATGCGGGGCGTTTCCGAATCGGCCAAGATGCGGGCTGCTTGTTCCAAGACCTCACGCGCCTCGGCATCCAGACGATGGCTACCCGTTTCGAAATAGACACTCCAGCGGTCCAGGGCCCCCGCTTCCGGGGTCGCGGCAGGCGTGTCCTGCTCCCCGTAACAGGCGCGGAAATCCCGCGCCCGCAGGGCAAAGCGGATACCCCGGAAGTGCACCGAGTCGTCGCCATCGGGAAAATCGATGCGCGCGTCATGGCCGGCCAGAAGACGGGCCTTCAGGGGCTGCGCCAACGCCTGGGGAACCCGGAACAGGCGGGCGTCGCGGGGCTGCAACCGCACATCCAGCGGCGATTGCGTCGCCGGGCGCAGCCATTCCGGCGCGCCGGTGCGCAGCCGCGGCGCGACGCCCGCCGGCATCGCGTAGGGGGCCTGCCAGAAGACTGCGGTCAACAGGCCCGGCCGGGCCTCGAAACGCAGCGTACCGCCGTGACGCACGGTCTGCTGGATGCGACAGGCGGCATCTTCCTCGGTCAGCTGCCAGTCACTACGCTCCAGCGGTTCGCTGTAGGGCGCAGCACCCGCCGTGGCCATACCCACCCCCAGCAGCACCAATCCCGGGAGTGCGCAACGCAGCCACTGGCGCAAGCGGGCCATGACCCGCTAGCGCTTTTTCGGCGGCAGAATATCGGTGATCGAGCCGTGCGCGGCCTCGGCGGCGAAGGCCACCGTCTCGCTGAGCGTCGGGTGCGGGTGCACGGTCAGACCGATGTCTTCCATCTCGGCGCCCATCTCCAGCGCCAGCATCGCCTCGCCGATCAGGTCGCCGGCGGACGGGCCGACGATACCGGCTCCGATCACGCGGCCATCCGCGTCGAACAGCAGTTTAGTCAGGCCGTCCTCGGCACCCAGCGCGATCGCGCGCCCGGAGGCGGCCCAGGGGAACACGCCCTTGGTGTATTCGATACCGTCGGCCTTCGCCTGCTCCTCGGTCACGCCCATCCAGGCGACCTCGGGGTGGGTATAGGCAACGGACGGGATCGCGCGTGCATCGAAGTGGACCTTGTGCCCGGCGATCACCTCGGCGGCAACCTTGCCCTCGTGAGTGGCCTTGTGCGCCAGCATCGGCTGGCCGACCACGTCGCCGATGGCGAAGATGTGCTCGACGTTGGTGCGCTGCTGGCTGTCGACCTCGATAAAGCCGCGCTCGCTCACCTGCACGCCGGCCGCCTCGGCCTTGATCTTCGCCCCGTTCGGGCTGCGGCCCACGGCGACCAGCACACGATCGAAGGTGTCTTCTTCCGGCAGGCCCTTGGCCTCGCCCTCGAACTGGCAGACGATCCCGGCCTTGGTGGCCTTGGCCTCGGACACCTTGCTCTTCAGGAAGATATTCTCGAAGCGCTTCTTCGCGCGCTTCTCGAACGGGCGCACGATGTCGCGATCCGCGCCCGGCATCAGGGTGTCCGAAAGCTCCACCACCGTGACCTTGGAGCCCAGAGACTCGTACACGCAGGCCATCTCCAGACCGATGATGCCACCACCGACCACCAGCATGCGCTCGGGGATCTCGGCCAGGTCCAGCGCGTCGGTGGAATCCATCACCCGCTCGTCGTCCCAAGGGAAGCCGGGCAGCTTGATCGCCTGCGAACCGACCGCGATGATCGCGTGCTCGAAGCCGATCACCTCGCGGCCGTCATTGCCCTCCACTGCGATGCTGTTGGCGCCGGTGAATTCGCCGACGCCCTGGACCACGCGCACCTTGCGCTGTTTGCACAGCTGCTTGAGCCCGCCGGTCAGCTTCTTGACCGTGCCGCCCTTGTAGCCGCGCAGGCCCTCCAGATCGATCTCCGGTTCGCCGAACTTGATACCCAGCGCGGCGAAACGCTCGGCCTCGTGCAGCACCTCGCCGGCATGCAGCAGCGCCTTGGACGGGATGCAGCCGACGTTCAGGCACACGCCGCCGATCTCCGGGTAGCGCTCGACCATCACCACGTCCAGGCCCAGATCCGCGGCGCGGAAGGCGGCGGTATAACCACCGGGGCCGGAACCCAGCACCAGCACCTGGCACTGGCTGTCGGTGTTCGGGTCGGCGGCCGCCTTGGGGGCCGCCGCCTTTTTCGGCTCACTCGCGGCACCGGACTCCGCCTTCGCGGATTCGGCTTTGACATCACCGCCGGAAGCGCCCTGCTCCTCGGTGCCCGCAGCGTCGCCACTGGCCTCGAGATCCAGGAGCTTGCTGCCCTTGGACACCTTGTCCCCGACCTTCACGTGCAGCTTCTTCACCGTGCCGGCCTCGGGGGCGGGCACGTCGATGGTCGCCTTGTCGGACTCCAGGGTGATCAGCGGGTCTTCCGGGGCGATCTCGCTGCCCGGCTGCACCAGGACCTCGATAATCTCGACGTCCTTGAAATCCCCGATGTCCGGGACCTCGATGGTCTTGGTCTGGCTCATCCAATCGCTCCGGTTCGAATTCGGTTACAGCAGCATGCGGCGCATGTCGGACAACAGCCCGCTCAGCGTGGTAGCGAAGCGCGCGCCCAGTGCGCCGTCGATCACCCGGTGATCGTACGACAGCGCCAGCGGCAGGATCAGGCGCGGCTCGAACTCCTTGCCGTTCCAGACCGGCTTCATGCTGGAGCGCGACACGCCCAGGATCGCGACCTCGGGGGCATTCACGATCGGGGTGAACTGGGTGCCGCCGATCCCGCCGAGGCTGGAGATGGTCAGGCAGCCGCCCTGCATGTCCGCCGGCTTCAGCTTCTTGTCGCGGGCACGCTGGGACAGGTCCATCAGCTCGGAGGCGATGTCGACCAGGCTCTTGCGGTCCACGTCGCGCACCACCGGGACGACCAGGCCGTCCGGGGTGTCCACCGCGATGCCGAGGTTGTAGTACTGCTTGATGTTCAGGTTCTCGCCGGTCGCGTCCAGCGAGGCGTTGAAACGCGGGTACTGCTTGAGCGCGGAGACCACCGCCTTCATCAGGAACGGCAGGAAGGTGACCTTCACGCCCTTCTTTTCGTACTCGGCCTTCAGCGACTTGCGGAAGTCCTCGAGCTCGGTGATGTCGGCCTCGTCGAACTGGGTCACGTGCGGGACGGTGACCCAGTTGCGGTGCAGGTTCTTGCCGGTGAGCTTGTTGATCTTCGACAGCGCCTGGGTCTCGACCGGGCCGAACTCGGAGAAGTCGATCTCCGGCATCGGCTCGACCCCCAGCCCGCCACCGGCGCCCTGGCTCAAGGCGCGCTTGACGAAGCCCTGCACGTCCTCGCGCAGGATGCGCCCCTTGCGCCCGGAGCCGTCGACCTTGCTCAGGTCGACGCCCAGCTCGCGCGCGAACTTGCGCACCACCGGCGAGGCATGCGCCTTGCGGAAGGCCGACTCGTCACGGATGTGCTCGGTGGGCGACGGGCGCGGGTCGGCCCGGTCGGCGGCCTTCGGCGCCTCGGAGGGCTGCGGCTTTTCGGCCTCGGGGGCCGATTCGGCTTTGGCATCCGAAGAGGATGCTTCCTGCTTCGGCGGCTCGTCTTTCGCGGACTTGTCCTCGGCGGCACCCTCGTCGGAGGGTTCCAGTTCCAGGATCGGATCGCCCTCGTTGACGCGGTCGCCGGCCTTTACCTTGACTGCTTTCACGGTCCCGCCCTGCGGGGCCGGGATCTCGATGGAGGCCTTGTCCGATTCCAGCGTGATCAGCGGATCCTCGGGAGAAACGGTGTCCCCGGGGCTCACGATCACCTCGATGATCTCGACGTCCTTGAAGTCACCGATGTCCGGTACGTGCACGGTAGTCGTGTTGCTCATGTCTGCTCCTGCCTCGGTACCGGCGGCCTCAGGCCTGCAAGGGGTTGGGCCGTTCGACGTCGATCTTGTACTTCTTGATCGCGTCGGAGACGGTCTTGGCCTCGACGGTCCCGGCATCGGCCAGGGCCTTCAGGGCCGTGACCGCGATGTGGTAACGATCGACCTCGAAGTGCCGACGCAGCGCCGCGCGGGTGTCCGAGCGGCCGAAGCCGTCGGTGCCCAGCACGCGGTAGTCGGCCGGCACGAAGGCGCGGATCTGGTCGGCGTAGGCCTGGACGTAGTCGGTCGCGGCGATGACTGGGTCGTCCGAACCACCCAGGCACTCCTCCACCCAGGACTTGCGCGGCTTGGCCTCCGGGTTCAGGCGCGCATGACGGTCGGCATCGCGGCCGTCGCGGGCCAGTTCGTTGAAGCTGGTCGCGCTCCACACCTCGGCGGCCACGCCGAAGTCGTTGTCCAGCAGTTCGGCAGCGGCGATGGCCTCGCGCAGGATGGTGCCGGAGCCCAGCAGACGCACCTTCTTTTTCTTGCGCCCGCCCGCCTGGAAGCGATACAGCCCGCGGCGGATACCTTCTTCGGCGCCCTTCGGCATGGCCGGCTGCGGGTAGTTCTCGTTCATCACGGTGATGTAGTAGAAGACGCTTTGCTGCTCCGCGTACATGCGGCGCATGCCGTCCTGGACGATCACCGCCAGTTCATAGGCGAAGGTCGGGTCGTAGGCGATGCAGTTGGGGACGTTGGCGGCCATCATCTGGCTGTGGCCGTCGTCGTGCTGCAGGCCCTCCCCGGCCAGGGTGGTGCGCCCGGCGGTGGCACCCATCAGGAAGCCGCGGGCGCGCATGTCCCCGGCCGCCCAGATCAGGTCGCCGACGCGCTGGAAGCCGAACATCGAGTAGAAGATGTAGAACGGCACCATTGCCACGCCATGCGTGGAGTAGGAGGTCGCCGCCGCGATCCAGGAGGACATGGAACCGGCCTCGTTGATCCCTTCTTCCAGGATCTGGCCCTTCTTGTCCTCCTTGTAATACATCACCTGGTCCTTGTCCTGCGGCTCGTAGAGCTGACCGACCGAGGAGTAGATCCCCAGCTGACGGAACAACCCTTCCATGCCGAAGGTGCGGGCCTCGTCGGGCACGATCGGAACCACGTTCTTGCCGATCTTCTTGTCGCGGGCAAGCAGGGTCAGCAGCCGCACGAAGGCCATGGTGGTCGACATCTCGCGCTCGCCGGAAGCCTCCAGCAGGCCGTTAAACGCATCCAGCCCGGGCACTTCGAGCGGCGTGGCCAGCGGCCGGCGCACGGGCAGATGCCCGCCCAAGTCGTTGCGCCGCGCGTTCATGTACTTCATCTCTTCGGAGTCCGGATCCGGCTTGATGTACTCGGCCTTCTCCACCTGCTCGTCGGACAGCGGGATATTGAAGCGGTCGCGGAACTGCTTCATGTCGTCCGAATCCATCTTCTTCTGGCTGTGGGTGCGGTTCTGGGCCTCGCCCGCCGCGCCCATGCCATAGCCCTTCACGGTGTGCGCGAGGATCACCGTCGGCTGCCCCGTGTGCTCGGTTGCCGCCTTGTAAGCCGCATAGACCTTGACCGGGTCGTGCCCCCCGCGATTCAGACGCCAGATGTCCTCGTCGGACATGTTGGCCACCATGCGCTGGAGTTCGGGATACTTGCCAAAGAAGTGCTCGCGCACGTAGGCGCCGTCGCGCGACTTGTAATTCTGATAGTCGCCATCGACCGCCTCCATCATGCGTTTTTGCAGCAGGCCGTCGGTGTCCTTGGCCAGCAGCGGATCCCAGTAGCGGCCCCACAGGACCTTGACCACATTCCAGCCGGCGCCGCGGAAGATCGCCTCCAGCTCCTGGACGATCTTGCCGTTGCCACGCACCGGGCCGTCCAGGCGCTGCAGGTTGCAGTTCACCACCCAGGTCAGGTTGTCCAGCTTCTCGCGCGAGGCCAGGGTGATCGCCCCCAGGGTCTCCGGCTCGTCCACCTCGCCGTCCCCGACGAAGCTCCACACACGGCGGTTCTTGGTCTGCGCCAGGCCGCGGTCCTGCAGGTAGCGCATGAAGCGCGCCTGGTAGATGCTCATGATCGGACCCAGGCCCATGGACACGGTCGGGAACTGCCAGAAGTCCGGCATCAGCCAGGGGTGCGGATACGAGGACAGGCCCTTGCCGTCCACCTCGCGGCGGAAGTGGTCCAGCTGCTCCTCGCTCAAGCGCCCTTCCATGAACGCGCGGGCGTAGATACCCGGCGAGGAATGGCCCTGGGCAAACAGCAGGTCACCACCGTGGTCATGCGCAGGGGCATGCCAGAAGTGGTTGAAACCGACGTCGTACAGGGTCGCGGCCGAGGCAAAGGTCGCGATATGCCCGCCCAGTTCGGCGGAGGCGCGGTTGGCCTTGACCACCATGGCCATCGCGTTCCAGCGGATATAGGAACGGATGCGATGCTCCACCGCGCCATCGCCCGGATATTCCGGTTCGAGGTGGGTGGGGATCGTGTTCACATAGGCAGTGTTGGCGGAGTACGGGAGGTAGGCCCCGCTGCGGCGCGCCTTGTCGACCAGTCGCTCGAGGAGGGCATGGGCCCGCTCCGGGCCATCCGTCTCCAGCACGGAGGCCAGGGCGTCGATCCACTCCTGGGTCTCCTGCGGGTCGATATCGTGTTCGGTCGCGTTCGGGTCCATGCGCTCTACCCCTGAAAACGGGTTGGGAATCGGGTTGCCACTACGGGGCCGGGCCACCGGGCAGGCGGGCATTTGCTACCATGCGCCGGTGTTGGGCGGGCATAAAAGGCGCAAGTATCCCGACTGTCCCGCCAACAGGTCAAGCGAAAGCCCGCTATGGCGCCGATCGTCGGGGAAATCTGCGGGAACGTGCGCAAAGTGCGCGCAACCCGCCTAAAACAGCCGGAACGCGGGACAATCCCCGCCCGGCGCCGCCGACATCCCGAACCACCGCCGCACCCGAAACCGAGTACCTCAATGCCCGAAACTCTGCAGCTGGACCCCAATCACCGCCCGATGGCGAACCGCTTCCGCGGCTTCCTGCCGGTGGTCGTCGACGTGGAGACCGGCGGCTTCGACTGCCACCGACATGCCTTGCTGCAGATCGCTGCGGTGTTCCTGCGCCGCGACGCGAACGACCACCTGGTGCGCGACCGCACGGTCAGCGTGCATGTGCGGCCGTTCGAGGGTTCGGAAATGGACCCGAAGTCGC
The DNA here is from genome assembly GCF_000380625.1 of Thioalkalivibrio sp. ALMg9. Taxonomy (NCBI): domain Bacteria; kingdom Pseudomonadati; phylum Pseudomonadota; class Gammaproteobacteria; order Chromatiales; family Ectothiorhodospiraceae; genus Thioalkalivibrio; species Thioalkalivibrio sp. ALMg9. Next base: position 463,901 of record NZ_AQYC01000008.1, on the reverse strand, counting down.
TGGAGGTCAACGGCATCGACCCCTACCACCCGCTGCGCGCGGCCTACCCCGAGGATCAGGCGATGGGCAAGGTGTTCAGCGAGGTGCGCCGGGAGGTGAAGGTCAATCACTGCAAGCGCGCGGTGCTGGTGGGGCATAACGCCCACTTCGACCTGGGCTTCGTGCACGCGACGGCCGAGCGCTGCGGCATCAAGCGCAACCCGTTCCACCCGTTCAGCAGCCTGGACACGGTATCCCTGGCGGCACTGGCCTTTGGCCAGACCGTGCTGGCGCGCGCGGCGGACGCCGCAGGACTGGGCTGGGACACCGAGTCGGCGCACAGCGCGGCCTTCGATGCGGAAAAGACGGCGGACATCTTCTGCCAGATCACCAACCGCTGGCAGGACGGGATCGGGGTGCCGCAAAACGCCCTGCGCCTGCCCGACCCGGAAGAGCTCCCGCCCGGGAGTTGAACGCAAAAAACCCGCCGCCCGAGCCGCCACAAGGGCGCCCGGGTGACGGGTCATATGCCGGACGACCGTATGGCCGCCGGGCCAGTTCAGCCTAGCTGGCCGCGCGCTTGGCGTGGGCCTCGTCGACCATCTTCTTCAGCTCGCCGCTCTCGAACATCTCGAGGGTGATGTCGCAGCCCCCGACCAGTTCGCCGTCGATATAGACCTGCGGAAAAGTTGGCCAGTCGGCGAAGCGCGGCAGATTCTGCATGACTTCCTGATCCGCGATCACGTTCACGTAGCCAAATTCCTGGTCGCAGCGCTTGAGCGCCTCCACCGCACGGCTGGAGAACCCACACATGGGGAACTGCGGGGTGCCCTTCATGAAGATCACCACCGGATTGTCTTCCACCTGCTGGCGGATGCGATCCATTACGTCCATTACTGTACTCCCGAAATTTGGTGCCAAAACAGGGCGCAGCCGCGCATCGCGGCACGCCCCAAACTTATTTCCTAGTATAACGCTCAGACATTGAAGCGGAAATGTACCACGTCGCCTTCTCTCAGCACGTATTCCTTGCCTTCGAGGCGCCATTTCCCCGCGTCCTTCGCGCCCTGCTCGCCGTTGTATCCGACGAAGTCGTCGTACCCCACTACCTCGGCACGGATGAAACCGCGCTCGAAATCCGTGTGGATCGCCCCCGCCCCCTGCGGCGCAGTGGAGCCCTGGCGAACGGTCCAGGCACGCACCTCCTTCTCGCCCGCGGTGAAGAAGGTCTGCAGGTTCAACAGGCGGTAGGCCGTCCGGATCACCCGGTCCAGCCCCGGCTCCTCGAGACCCAGGTCGGCCAGGAACTCGGTACGCTCCTCGGGATCCAGCACCGCGATCTCGGCCTCGATGGCGGCGCAGACACTGACCACCTCGGCGCCCTCCTCGGCCGCCTTCGCCTGCACGGCCTCGACCATAGCATTGCCAGCGGACAGCGAGGCCTCGTCAACATTGGCAATGTACATCGCCGGCTTGAGGGTCAGAAGGTGCAGGTCGTACAGGGCCCGCCGCTCGTCTTCGTCCAGACCCTGCGCCCGTGCCGGAATGCCCTGATCAAGGCCCGCCGACACCTTCTCGGCCGCCTGCAACTGGGCGATGGCGGTCTTGTCCTGCGACTTGGCCGCACGTGCCAGACGGGAAAGCGCCTTGTTCACCGTCTCGAGGTCCGCCAGCATCAGCTCGGTGCTGATGGTCTCGATATCCGCCAGCGGATCGACCTTGCCGGCGACATGTACGATGTCGTCATCCTCGAAACAACGCACCACCTGGGCGATCGCATCCGTCTCGCGGATATGCGCCAGGAACTGGTTGCCCAGCCCCTCGCCTTGGGCGGCGCCCGCGACCAGGCCGGCGATGTCCACGAATTCGACCGTGGTCGGCAGCGTGCGCTGGGGCCTCACGATCTCGGCGAGCCGCGTCAGCCGCGGATCCGGGACCTCCACCACGCCCACGTTCGGATCGATGGTGCAGAAGGGGTAGTTCTCCGCCGCGATGTCCGCGCGCGTGAGGGCATTGAACAGGGTGGACTTGCCGACATTCGGCAGGCCCACGATCCCGCATTTCAGACTCATCGGGCTTCCTCGGAGTTCTTGGAGCCGGCCGGCTTCGACCCGCCCCCATGCAGATTGCGCACGGCCTCGTCCCAGCGCCCGGCCACCAGGGCCGGGATCTGGTCCAGGGCCGTATCGATGGCCTCCTCGATGGCCCGGGCATCATCCCGCCCAGGGCGATCGAGCACGAACGGCACCACGTCGTCGCGATGCCCCGGGTGGCCGATCCCGACCCGCAGCCGGGCGTAGTCCGGCCCGCCCATGTGGCGGTGCAGATCGCGCAGCCCGTTGTGTCCACCATGGCCGCCGCCCAACTTCAGTCGCACTACGCCAGGATCGAGATCCAGCTCGTCATGCACGACCAGGATGGCCGCGGGCGGGATGCGGTAGAAATCCGCGCACTTGCGTACCGGCAGGCCACTCTTGTTCATGAAGCTCATGGGCTTGAGCAGCCAGCAGTCGCCGTCCGGCAGGGTCAGACGTGCCGCTTCACCATCGAAGCGACTCTCGGGGCGGAACTCCGTGCCATGGCGGCGGGCCAGGGTGTCCACAAACCAGAAACCCGCGTTATGCCGGGTTTCGGCATAACGCGGGCCCGGATTCCCCAGCCCGACCACGAGACGGATCGGTTCGGGTTGGATCGCCATCAGTCAGGCGGCAAGCCGCAAGGCTTACTCCTTGTCCCCGGACTCCGACTCGTCGCCGGAAGCGGCCTCGTCGCCACCCTCGGCTTCTGCGCCACCTTCGGCTTCCGCGGCTTCGCCTTCGAGCTCTTCCTCTTCCGCCTTCGCGGAACGCGGCAGCAGCACGCTGACCACGGCGTAGTCGTATTCCTCGCCGTGCATCAGGGCCACGCTCTGCACGCCCTCCGGCAGCTTCAGCTCGGAGATGTGCACGGTGTCACCGACATCCAGCTCGATCACGTCGAGATCAATGGACTCGGGCAGGTCGCCCGGCAGACACTCGACCTCGAGCTCGTTGATCATGCGGCTGACCATGCCACCGCCCAGCTTCACGCCCTTGCACTCTTCCTCGTTGTGGAAGTGCAGCGGCACGCTGACGCGGATCGGCTGATTGGCGCTCACGCGCATCAGGTCGACGTGGTAGATGGTCGGCTTGAACGGATGGCGCTGCACATCTCGCAGGATCGCCTTCTCGGTCTTGCCGCCCAGCTTCACGCTCAGGATGTGCGAATAGAACGCATCTTCCTTGAGGTTGTGGACCATCGCATTGTGATCCAGCGTGATGGCCACGGCGTCCTTGTCCGCTCCGTACAGGATGGCGGGCAGCTTGCCAGCGCGACGCAGGCGGCGGCTCGCACTCGAACCCTGTTCGTCACGCTTCTCGGCTTCAATGGTAAAGCTCATGCTCATTGCTACGGTCTCCAAAATGAAAGGCGCTTCACCCGAAGCGCCTTGAACACACCCCGCCCGCGACCAGGCGGGGCGCTGAATGGGAGGCAAGCCTCCCGAAATCGGTTATCGCCGGTCCAGTCCACAGCTCCAGCCCACACGGGCCTAGTCCATGAACAACGAGCTGACGGACTCCTCGAGGTTGATGCGGCGGATGGTCTCCGCAAGCATCTCCGCGACCGACAGCTGACGAATCTTTTCGCAGGCCTGCGCATTGGGCTGCAGGGCCAGGGTGTCGGTCACCACCAGCTCGTCAAGCGCCGAACCGTTTATATTATCAATTGCCGCGCCGGAAAGCACGGGGTGCGTGGCATAGGCCATCACCGAGTGCGCCCCGTGTGCCTTCAGGGCCTTCGCGGCCTGGCACAGCGTACCGGCGGTATCCACCAGGTCGTCAATGATGATGCAGGACTTGCCGCGCACATCCCCGATGATGTGCATCACCTCGGACTCGTTGGCACGCGGGCGGCGCTTGTCGATGATCGCCAGATCGGCGTCATCCAGCCGCTTGGCGATGGCGCGGGCACGCACCACCCCGCCGACATCCGGCGACACCACGGTCAGATCGCCCGAGACATGGCGCCAGACGTCGCCCAGCAGCACCGGCGAGGCATAGATGTTGTCCACCGGGACGTTGAAGAAACCCTGAACCTGGTCGGCATGCACGTCGATGGTCAGCACGCGATCCGCGCCCACCGCCTCGATCATGTTGGCGACCACCTTGGCCGAGATCGGCACCCGCGCCGAGCGCACACGACGGTCCTGGCGCGCATAACCGAAATACGGGATCACCGTGGTGATGCGTCCGGCCGAGGCGCGGCGCAGCGCATCCACCATGATCACCAGCTCCATGATGTTTTCGTTGGTCGGCTGCCCCGTCGGCTGGATCAGGAAGACGTCGCGGCCGCGCACGTTCTCCAGCAACTCGACCTGCACCTCGCCATCGCTGAAACGCCCCACGATGGCCTTGCCCATCGGCAGCCCCAGGTGCTCCGCAACGGCCTGGGCGAGACGCGGGTTGGCATTGCCCGCGAAGATCATCATGCGATTCTTGTCGACCACGGTTCGTCCCGGTCTGGATGGAGTGGAGCGAGCGCGCTAGAACGCCCGAGCTCCAAATTATAGACCCCGGATCGGGACCGGGGTCTTGGTGGTTTTGCTTCGCGCCCTTCTGGCGCGAAGCGGTTGTTGGCTGGGCCGGCAGGATTCGAACCTGCGCATGGCGGGATCAAAACCCGCTGCCTTACCGCTTGGCTACGGCCCAATATCTCGCTGGACTCTAAATTGTACTGCCTGGCCGGCACCGTGCCCGGCCCATCCCGCGGATCGGCGTTGCCGATCCGGGCCGGCAGGATGATGGCGCTGCGCGCCACCCTTGCGTGGACTTATTCTTTTTCGCTGTTACCGCCGCACGGCGGTAACCAGGCCTGCAAGGGTGACACGTTCTGCAACGTCGTCACCCAACTTTTCCACGGGGCGGGCTGCGCGGACTGCGCTGCCCGGGCCGCCCCCTCATCGGGAAACATCCCGAACACACAGCCGCCACTCCCGCTCAAATACGCCCGGGGGCTTTGATCCGCCAGCCAGGCCAGCGCGCGATCGACCTCCGGATAGCGCGCCCGAACGACCGGTTCGAACACGTTCACGAACCGCTCGGCATCGATCGCGGACGAAATTGTCTCGGTGGCGCAGTCGCGTGTCAATTCCGCACACCCGAACATGGCCCCCGTGGCAACCGAAACGCCCGGATCAATCAGCAGAATCCAGCCGGTATCCGGGGCCACGGGCGCAAGTCGTTCGCCCACCCCTTCGGCCCACGCCGCATGCCCGGCGACGAACACCGGCACATCGGCGCCCAGCTCCAGCCCGATCGCCGCCAGTTGCTCGACTGGACACCCCAGATCGAACAGGTAGTTCAGGGCCACCAGCGTGGTGGCGGCATCGGAGCTGCCGCCACCCAGGCCGCCGCCCACCGGGATCCGCTTGTCGAGGTGGATGCGCACGCCGAAGGACTTGTCCGCCACCTCGGCCAGGCGCCGGGCCGCCCGCAGGCAGAGGTTGTCCTGCCCATCGATGGCCTCGCCGGCCATCTCGAAGCGCCCCTCGGGCAGGGGATCGAAGCGCAGGCGGTCTTCCAGCCCGAGGAACTGGAACACCGTCTGCAGCTCATGATAACCATCCGGCCGGCGGCCAGTGATGTGCAGGAAACGGTTGATCTTGGCCGGGGCCGGAAACGGCATCCCGAACCCCCCGCCCGTCGCCGCACTCACCACGTCTCGTCCGGCCCTAGCTGCCAACGGCCGATGCGCGCGCGCAACTCGACCTCCTCGCGTTCGAGGACCATGGCAACCGGCATCGAAACGCCGTCAACCTCCTCGAACTCGGTGTATTCGATGGCCCAGCCGGACTGCAGGATCTCCAGGGGGCGGCCGTCCGCATCGATATCCAGCTGGTAGGAGGCCTCCGGGTGCAGCAGGCCGCGCACCCAGTAGATCATCCCGCTGACCGGGATGGATTCGCCCAGCACCCGGGCCACCAGGGTATCCGGGTCCTGCGCCTGGAAGCGCTCACCGGACCGCGTGACCAGCAGCGCGCGCCCGTTATCCGAGAGCGTCAGACGCCCGCCGCCGCGCCCCATCGGGCCGGACAGGTCCAGCACATGCTGGCCTTCCTGCACCCGCCAGTTGAGCTGGGCCGACCAGTATTCCTCCCCGGAGGCCAGCCCCAGACGTGCCACCAGCCGCCAGCTGTCCAGTGCCGCCAGCTGCTCGGTGCGCTCCTCGAAGGCCGCCTCGGCCGCTGGCGAGGTGTCCGCCTCGGGCAGAGGGGCAGCACAGCCCGCGAGCAACAGCCCCCAGCCACCCACCAGCCCGGCCAGCCACCCCGCGCCCCGGATCCGTCGCGACTGTCGCGTCGTCCCGCGCCCGTTCATTCGATCAGATCGTTGCGCACGCGCTGCAGGCGCTCATGCCCGGGCTCGCGTTCCAGCGCGGCCTCGAGGACCTCCCGGGCTTCTTCACGCTCGCCACGCTCCCACAACACCACCGCCAGGTTGCTGGCGATCTCGCCGTCGTCCGACAGCGAGTAGGCACGCCGCAGCTGGGTCTCGGCCTCTTCGAGACGGCCCAGGCGGTACAGGACCCAGCCATAGCTGTCGATGATCGCGGCGTCATCCGGCTCGCGCTCATAGGCGCGCAGGATCAATTCGTAGGCCTCGTCATAGCGATCGGTTCGGTCCGCCAGGGTGTAACCCAGGGCGTTCAGCGCGGCGATATTCTCCGGATCGGACTCGAGGATCGCGCGGAAATCGGCCTCGGCCGCCGTAATGTCGTCCTCGCGCTCGTGGACCAGCCCGCGCAGGTACAGCAGCTGCGTACTGCCCGGAAACTGCACCAGGCCACGGTTCAACCGGCTGCGGGCCTCGGCATACTCGCCCAGCTCGCGCAGGGCGTTCGCCTCGGCCAAATAGGCGCGCCGGGCCAGATCCTCATCCACGCCCTGCTGCATGGGGTCGAAAAGGTCACGAGCGGCCTCGGCCCCGTCGTGTTTGAGCGTCAAGCGCGCGCTGCGCAGGCGGGCATCCTCGGCATGGTCGCCGGCCTCCACGCGGGCGTAGGCGCCCAGGGCGGCCTCCGGCTCGTCGGCCATCTCGTGCAAGCGCCCCAGGTAGTACGCGACGTCGTCCTCGCGCTCACCCATGGCATCCAGGCGTTCGAGGTAATCCCGCGCGGGGCCCAGTTGCTCCGCCTCCAGGTTCATCAGGGCAAGCGCCAACAGGAGCTGGGCATCCTCCGGCGCCATCTCCACCAGGCGGTCCATCTCCTCGCGGGCGAAGACGTCATCCTCCATCTCGGTCAGGACCCGCGCGTATCCCAGACGGGCCTCGCGACTGTCCGGGTGCGCCTCCACGGTCGCGCGCAGGGTCTCGACCGCCGCATCGTCATGCCCGGCCTCGCTCTGGGCCCGTGCATGCAGCAAACGCAGCTGGACCGATTCCGGGAAGCGCTCGGCGGCTCGCTCGGTCACCGCAAGCACCTCCTCACCTGGCTCGCCAAAGCGCAGCGCGGCCTCGGCCTGCACGCGATGCACGCCCACGTCGTCGCGGCGGCGCTCGGCCAGCAGGTGCATGGTCTCCATAGCCGCCTGCTGGTCCTGAGCCTGACCAATCACACCACCCAGGGTCGCGTAGGGGTCGCCGCCCTGCACCACGACGCGATTCATCAGCGAATCCAGCTGTTCGGCCGCCGGCCCGGCATCACCGGCGTTGATCCGCAGGACCGTCGAGACCTGGCTGGCATCGGTGCTCTCGGGGGCCAGACGCAGCCAACGGTCGGCCGAACGCTGTGCGTGTTCCGGCTCGCGCGCGAACAAGGCGATCCGGGTGGCACGCTCGGCGATGGCCGGATCGTCGCTCAGCAACGCCGCGGCTCCGTAATAGCGCGCCGCCTCGGCATGCTCGCCGGAGCGCACCGCGATCTCGGCGGCCAGGACGCTGAACATCAGCACAGCCTCCGGATCCTGGGTCTGCATCAAGGGCAGCACCTCGGGGCGATCCGACTCCGGCGGTTCGGAGGCGTCCAGCGGGGTATGCGCACAACCCACCAGGGAGAACACGGCGGTGAGCGCGAGCAGGCTTCGAATCATGTTGTGTCCAATCGGGATCATTGCGGCCATATCGGATGGGACGGGGCAGCGGCCCCCAGGGTTCCACAGCTCGGGTTCCACACAACGGGTATACGGAGACGTCCGGCCGGCGCGCGCCACCTCCTGCTAACCGTACAGCACAGTACACTATCGGGAAATTCGGCCACGCGCCCGCGTTTTCCGGCACAATACGCGCCAGCATGCTGTTCACTCTCGGGATCAATCACAAGACGGCTCCGGTCGCCATTCGCGAACGGCTCTCCGTCAACGAGCACGAACTCGGCGAGGCCCTGCACTCGCTGCGTTCCGGCGTGCTATTGCCGGAAACCGCGATCCTGTCCACCTGCAACCGCACCGAGGTGTACTTCCGCGAGGACGATCAGCAAAGCGAGCAGCGCGTCATCGACTGGATCGGCGGCTACCACGGCATCGACCGCGACGAACTGAAACCCTACCTCTACCTGCACCACGATGGCTCGGCCGTGCGTCACACTCTGCGCGTGGCCAGCGGGCTGGATTCCATGGTCCTCGGCGAGCCGCAGATCCTGGGGCAGATGAAGACCGCCTACCAGCACGCCCACAACGCCGGTACGCTCGGGCGCTCGCTGGAGCGTCTGTTCCAGCATGCCTTCGCCACCGCCAAGGACGTGCGCACCCAGACCGCCATCGGCCAGAGCGCGGTCTCGGTCGCCTTCGCTGCGGTGTCACTGGCACGCCAGATCTTCGGCGACCTGAAGCCGCTGACCGCCCTGGTGATCGGCGCCGGCGAGACCATCGAACTGGCCCTGCAGCATCTCTCCGGGGGCGGCATCGGCAACGTCATCGTCGCCAACCGCACGGTGGAGCGCGCCCGCGCGGTGGCCGGACGCTTCGATGCCGAGGCCATCAGCCTCGACCAGCTCCCCGATCGCATGGCCGATGCCGACATCGTCATCTCCTCCACCGCCGCGCCCTTGCCGATCCTGGGCAAGGGCGCGGTGGAACGCGCGCTGCGCAAGCGCCGGCACAAACCGATGTTCATGGTGGACATCGCCGTGCCGCGCGACATCGAGCCCGAGGTCGGCCAGCTCGAGGACGTCTACCTCTACACCGTGGACGACCTGCAGGAGGTCATCGACGAGAACATGGCCTCGCGCCAGGCCGCTGCCGAACAGGCCGAAGAGATCATCACCCAGCGCGCCGGCGAGTTCATGCGCTGGCTGCGTGCCCGCGACTCGGTGGACAGCATCCGCCAGCTGCGCCAGCGCGCCGACAGCGTGAAGGCCGAGGCGCTGGCCAAGGCCGAAGCCATGCTGCGCGCCGGCAAGTCGCCCGAGGAGGCCATGCAGCTGCTGGCGCACAACCTGACCAACAAGCTGATGCATGCCCCCTGCAAGTCGCTGAACACCGCCGCGCACGAGGGCGACGCCCGCCTGCTGGAGGCCGCGCACCGGCTGTTCCAGCTGCCCGCCCCGGAAGACGACCCCGGCGACGATTCCGACTCCGGCACCCGTTCGTGAAGGCCTCGTTCCGCACCAAGCTCGAGGGCCTGACTGAACGCCATGCCGAGATCGCGCAGCTGCTGGCCACCCCCGACGCCGCCGAGGACCCGGACCAGCTGCGCCGCCTGTCACAGGAATACAGCCAGCTGGAACCGGTGGCCGAGGCCTGGAAGGCCTGGCACGACAACCACGCGGCGCTGGAAGAGGCGCGCGCGATGCTCGAGGACGACGACGCCGATCTGCGCGCCATGGCCGAGGCCGAGATCGAATCCCTGACCGAACAGACCGAGGCGCTGGAGGCGGAGCTTTACCGCCACCTGATCCCGAGCGACCCGCACGACAACGCCAACGTGTTCCTGGAGATCCGCGCCGGGACCGGCGGTGACGAGGCCGCAATCTTCGCCGGCGACCTGCTACGCATGTACACCCGCTACGCCGAAAACCAGCGCTGGAAGCTGGAGATCCTCAGCGCCAGCGAGGGCGAGCATGGCGGCTACCGCGAGGTCATCGCGCGCCTGGCAGGGCAAGGCGCCTACTCGCGGCTCAAGTTCGAATCCGGCGCTCATCGCGTGCAGCGCGTCCCCGAGACCGAATCCCAGGGCCGCATCCACACCTCCGCCGCAACGGTCGCCATCCTGCCGGAACTGGAGGAGGTCGAGATGCCGGAGATCAACCCGGCCGACCTGCGGGTGGACACCTTCCGCGCCTCCGGCGCCGGTGGCCAGCACATCAACAAGACCGACTCCGCCGTGCGCCTGACCCACCTGCCCACCGGCATCGTGGTCGAGTGCCAGGAAGAACGCTCGCAACACAAGAACCGGGCCAAGGCGCTCACCTACCTGGCGGCGCGCATCTTCGAGACCGAGCGCGAGGCCCAGGCGACCGCGCAGAGCGCCGAACGCAAGGGTCTGGTCGGCAGCGGCGACCGCTCCGAGCGCATCCGCACCTACAACTTCCCGCAGGGCCGGGTGACCGACCACCGCATCAACCTAACCCTGTACAAGCTGGAACAGGTGATGGCCGGTGACCTCGACCCGGTCATCGACCCGCTGATCCACGAATACCAGGCCGAGCAGCTCGCCACCCTCGCGGAGGCGTAATGGAGACCCCACCCACGCTGGATACCCTGTTGCAGGGCCTGCGTACCCGCCTTCAACAGGCGGGCGTCGAGAGCCCGGGGCTGGAGGCGCGCATGCTCCTGAGTGCCACCACCGGCCTCGACACCGCGCAGCTGATCGCGCGCGGTAGCGACCCCGCCAGTACCGCACAGGCCGCCCACGCCGAAGCACTTTGCCAGCGCCGCTGCGCCGGCGAGCCCATGGCGCACATCCTGGGGCGCCGCGCCTTCTGGACGCTGGAGCTGGGCGTCTCCCCCGCCTGCCTGATCCCACGCCCCGAGACCGAGCTGCTGGTGGAACAGGCGCTGGCCGTGATCGACGAGCTGGACACCGACGCACCCCGCGTACTCGATCTGGGCACCGGCCCCGGCACCATCATCCTGGCGCTGAAGAGCGAACGCCCGGACATCCAGGCCTTTGCCAGCGACCGCAGCGAGGGCGCCCTGCAGCAGGCGCAGACCAATGCGCACGCGCTGGGGCTCCCGGTTCAGCTCTGGCAGGGCGACTGGCTCGACGCACTGACCCCGCAGCTGCACTTCGACGTCATCACCTGCAACCCGCCCTACATCGACCCGGACGACCCGCACCTGACGCGCGGCGACCTGCGCTTCGAGCCACGCACCGCCCTGGCTGCGGCGGAACACGGCCTCGCCGACCTGCACCGGGTGATCGACAACGCCCGCCCCCACCTGAAGCCCGGCGGCTGGCTGCTCCTGGAACACGGCTTCGACCAGGGCGAACGCGTTCGACAACGGCTGCAGCAGGCAGGCTATCGGGACGTCCACACCCAGAAGGATCCCGCCGGCCACGAACGGACCAGCCTGGGGAGACACTGAACGACGTCAACGTGACGAGCATGCCCCGACCACAAAAAAGGCCCCGACCAGATGGCCGGGGCCCAGCGTGTGACAGTCGCTCTCGGGTCAGAACGGCAGACGCAGGTGCAGGTTGACCGAACCGGCGGGGGAAGACCGGTGGCGGTAGCGGCTCGAACGATGGTCGTAGTAGTGATAGTGATGATGCTCGCGACCACGTGAATGCTTTTGATGGCCACGCCCACGACTCTTCGCACGCTTCGCCTGCTTGTGCCCCCGCGCGCCGGGATGGCCACGGTAGTCCTTGTGCCCGCTCGAATGGCCGTGACGCACGTGCTGCAGGGCACCCGCATCGAAGGTCGAGGCACCCGCCGCCGCGACCGGATGGGCCGCATGCGTCGGGGCGGACAGGGCGAATGCCAGCAGCGCGGCCGGCGCCAGAATGGCGAGTCGTTTCATGATGGATCCCTCCTTCCATCCAGGCCGCCTTGAGAGAGCATCGACGGCCCGGGGTTGTGGCAGGATTGCCAGGATCAAGCGTATGCAGCGTTCCTGAATGGTTCCTAACTGAGCCCGTCCACGAGCGTGACGCCGGTTACAATTTCGGCCTTACCCCGGAGATTGCCCCATGGATGACGACCAACTCCTGCGCTACAGCCGCCAGATCATGCTCCCCGGCGTGGGCATCGAAGGGCAGGAATCCCTGCAGCAGGCGCATGCAGTGATCATGGGGCTCGGCGGGCTGGGCTCACCGGTGGCGGCCTACCTGGCCGCAGCCGGGGTGGGCCGGCTGACGCTCGTCGACCCGGATCATGTGGAGGTGACCAACCTGCAGCGCCAGATCCTGCATACCGATGCGGACATCGGCCGCGACAAGGTGGCCTCGGCCGCCGATCGCGTGGCGGCCATGAACCCCCGCTGTCAGGTAGAGACGCGCGCCGAGCGCCTGGATGACGCGGCGATGACCCGGCTGTTCGCCAGCGCCAACGTCGTACTGGACGGGACGGACAACTTCGCCGCGCGCGGGGCCATCAGCCGCGCCGCACTGGCGGCCGGCACACCGCTGGTCTCCGGCGCGGTAATCCGCTTCGAGGGACAACTGACCACCTTCGACTACCGCGATCCGGAGGCGGCCTGCTACCACTGCCTGTACGGCGAGGGGGGCGGCGACGAGGACACCTGCGCCGCCAACGGCGTGCTGGCCAGCCTGCCCGGTGTGGTCGGCAGCCTGCAGGCGACCGAGGCCCTGAAGCTGCTCATGGGTCTGCCGATCCTGAGCGGCCGGCTGCTGATCCTCGACGGGCTCGCCATGCAGTTCCGCGAGATCCGGCTGCGCCGCGACCCCGCCTGCCCGGCGTGCAGCCACGGCCACGCCCCGGCCTGAAGCGAACGGATACGCGCGAATCAGGCGCAGGAGCGGGGATGAAAGGGCAGGACCTTGCCGGGTGATGACGGTGGAGCGACCTCGGAAATCGCCGCGTTCAGCTCCGCCTCCATCGCAGACAGCGTGCGGTTCATCACCATGCTGGCCATCGCATGGAACAGCAACAGCTCGCAGGCCACCGGGCGATGCAGGCTGCGCCGACCACGGGAATGGAAGGCCGTCCAGGCAACCACGGGCATATCGTTCAGCACCCGGTCCACGACGATCCAGGCATCGCGCTGGAGGATCAGGTCCAGTTGTTTGAGCCCCGACGGGGACAGGCGGATCTCCGGTCCCAGCCGAGCCAGGGCGCGACGCACCTGGTTGAAATAGCGCGCCTCCACCAGCCAGCCGGGGCGGACATCCAGGGTCGGGATTTCGGTGTGCCGGGAATACATCGCGCCCTCGTCTGCAGACTGCTGCAAGGTCAGTCTGTTCTATAGCAAGGCCGGGGGACGATGGGGACCACGGGTCCCTGCGGCAGAGTTGCCGAAGGTCACGACAGGCTAACGAGGGGAGTCCGGGAAAGGCTTCGGGATCGGGGGCACCCCGGAAAGCCCTGTCTACTGGCGGGTGTCCGGGATCGGCGGCTGGGCAACCTCGGGCGCACAAAGGGCCTCGGCGTCGACCGGATCGAAGTGGTAATGCGCGTTGCAGAACTCGCAGGTGACCTCCACCGCGCCCTGCTCCTCGATGATGCTGCGAATCTCGTCACGCCCCAGACTGCGCAGGGTTTCGGCGATGCGCTCGCGCGAGCAGGGGCAGTGGAAAGTCACCGGCGTGCCGTCGAACAGGCGCACCCGCTCTTCGGCGAACAGCCGGCCCAGCAGGGCACCAGCGTCCAGCTTCAGCAACTCGTCGGCGGTGGTGGTCTCGGCCAGGATCGTGGCGCGGTTCCACTCCTCCGAATCGCGCGTCACCGCATTGCCACCCTCGGCCGGCAGCGCCTGCAACAGAAGACCGGCGGCGGACTGCGCCCCGCTCGCCAGCCACAACCGGGTCGGCAGCTGTTCCGAGCGCTCGAAGTAGACGTTCATCGCCTCCGCCAGCGAGTCGCCCTCCAGCTCCACGACGCCCTGATAGCGCTCGCTGCCGTCGCCCGGGTCCAGCGTCAGCATCAGCCGTGCGTCCTCGCCGGCGCATTCGGCCAGTGTCGCGCCCTCCGGCGGGGTCTCGCGAAAGCGCGCCAGGCCACGCAGCCGCCCCTGGCCATCGGCCTGGGCGACGATCATGTGCACCGGCCCGGGGCCGGTGATCTGCAGGATCAGCGAGCCGTCGAACTTGAGCGTGGCGGCGGTCAGGGCAACGGCTGCATAGGCCTGGCCCAGCAAGTCGCGCACCACGGGCGGGTACTCGTGCAACTCCAGCAGGGCCTGCCAGGAGGCGTCCAGGTGCACCCACTCGCCGCGTACCCCGGCCTCCTCCAGCATGAAGCGGTGGAGGGTGTCGGTCTCACGCATGGTGGCAGGACTCCGAAATACGCAACTGCATCAACCGTCCAGCTTGGCCTTGAGGCGCTCGTTGACCTGGGCCGGATTGGCCTTGCCCTGGGTCGCCTTCATGACCTGGCCGACAAAGAAACCGAACAGCTTGTCCTTGCCGCCGCGATACTGCTCGAGCTGCTGCGGGTTGTTGGCCATCACCTCGTCGATGATGGTGTCGATCGCGCTGGTATCGGTGATCTGCTTGAGCCCCTTGGCCTCGATCACGGCGTCGGCGTCGCCTTCGCCGTTCCACATCGCCTCGAAGACTTCCTTGGCGATCTTGCCGGAGATGGTCTCGTCCTGGATGCGCGCGAGCAGGCCGGCCAGACCCTCGGCATTGACCGGGGCATCCGCCAGCTCGACCTCGGAGCGGTTCATCGCGGCGGAGAACTCGCCCATCACCCAGTTGGCGGCCAGCTTGGGCGCGCCGCAACCGGCAGCCACGACCTCGTAGAAATCGCCCATGTCGCGCGCAGCGGTCAGTACGCCGGCGTCGTAGTCGGACAGGCCGTACTGTTCGACGAAGCGCGCCCGCTTGGCGTCCGGCAGCTCGGGCAGTTTCTCGCGCACGGAGTCGATGAACGCGGTGTCCACGACCAGCGGCAGCAGGTCCGGATCAGGGAAGTAGCGGTAGTCGTTTGCCTCTTCCTTGCTGCGCATGGAGCGCGTCTCATCGCGATCCGGGTCGTACAGGCGAGTCTCCTGCACCACCGAACCGCCGCCTTCGATCAGGTCGATCTGACGCTCGACCTCGAAGTTGATGGCGCGCTCGACGAAGCGGAAGGAGTTCAGGTTCTTCAGCTCCGCGCGGGTGCCGAACTCGGTCTGGCCCTTGGGCCGCACCGAGACGTTGGCGTCACAGCGAAAGCTGCCTTCCTGCATGTTGCCGTCGCAGATATCCAGATAACGCACCAGCGAATGCATCTTCTTCATGTAGGCAACGGCCTCCTTCGCGGAGCGCAGCTCCGGTTCGGAGACGATCTCGATCAGCGGGGTGCCGGCGCGGTTAAGGTCGATACCGGTCATCGCCTCGAAGCCCTCATGCAGGCTCTTGCCGGCGTCCTCCTCGAGGTGCGCGCGGGTCACGCCAACGCGCTTGATGGTGCCGTCTTCCAGTTCGATATCCAGATGCCCCAGGCCCACGATTGGAAGTTCGAACTGCGAAATCTGGTAACCCTTGGGGAGGTCCGGATAGAAGTAGTTCTTGCGCGCGAACACCGAGCGCGGGGTGATCTCGGCATTGATCGCCAGCCCCAGCATCACGGCCCGCTCCACCGCGCCCTGGTTCAGCACCGGCAGTACGCCGGGCATGCCCAGATCCACCGGGCAGGCCTGGCGGTTGGGCTCGGCGCCGTAGGCGGTGGGCGCCCCGGAGAAGATCTTGGAGACGGTATTGAGCTGGGCGTGAATCTCCAGCCCGATGACGGTTTCCCATTCCATGTGCAGGGCCCTCAGGCGAAGGCCGCCGGCACGCGGGCGTGCCAGTCGGTCTCTTGCTGATACTGGTGAGCAACGCCCAGCAGGCGCGCCTCGTCAAAGTAGTTGCCGATCAATTGCAGCCCGACCGGCAGGCCGTCGATCTCGCCGGCCGGCAGCGACATCGCCGGCAGCCCCGCGAGGTTCGCGGCGATGGTGTAGATGTCCGACAGGTACATGCTGACCGGGTCGGCCTTGGCACCCAGCGCGAACGGCAGCTCCGGGGTGGTCGGCGCCAGCAGCACGTCCACGTCCTCGAAGGCGCGACGGAAGTCGTCGGCAATGATGCGCCGGACCTTCTGCGCCTTCAGGTAGTAGGCGTCGTAGTACCCGGCGGACAGCACGTAGGTGCCGACCATGATGCGGCGCTTCACCTCGTCGCCAAAGCCCTCCCCGCGCGAGCGGGTGTAGAGGTCCATCAGGTCCTCGGGATTCTCGCAGCGGTAGCCGTAGCGAACGCCGTCGAAGCGCGCGAGGTTGGAGGAGCACTCGGCCGGGGCGACCACGTAATAGGCCGGCACCGACAGGTGGCTGTTCGGCAGGCTGACCTCGCGTACCTCGGCGCCGCGGCCCTTGAGCACCTCGATGGCGGCGTCGATCACGCCGCGCACGCGCTCGTCCAGACCGGCCTCGCCGAAGAATTCCGTCGGCAGGCCGATTCGCAGGCCCTTCAGGTCCTGCTCCAGTCCGGCGGTGAAATCCTCTTCCGGGCGCTCGACGCTGGTGGAGTCGCGCTCGTCGAAGCCGGCCATGGCGTTCAGCATCCGCCCGCAGTCCTCGGCGGTCGCGGCCATCGGCCCACCCTGGTCGAGGCTGGAGGCGAAGGCGATCATGCCGTAGCGCGACACGCGCCCGTAGGTCGGCTTGAGACCGGTGATGCCGCAGAAGGCTGCCGGCTGGCGGATCGAACCGCCGGTGTCGGTGCCCGTGGCACCCGGCACCAGGCGCGCCCCCACCGCGGCGGCGGAGCCGCCGGAGGAACCACCCGGGACGCGTTCGGTATCCCAGGGGTTGCGAACGGGACCATAGAAACTCGTCTCGTTGGACGAGCCCATCGCGAACTCGTCCATGTTGGTCTTGCCCAGCATCACCGCGCCGGCGGCATTCATGCGCTCGACGACGGTGGCGTTGTAGGGCGAGACGAACGGATCCAGCATGCGCGAGCCGCAGGAGGTGCGCACGCCCTCGGTGCAGAAGATGTCCTTCTGCGCGACCGGCACGCCCAGCAGCGGGGTCTTTTCACCTTTCGCCAGGCGCGCATCGGCCGCATCGGCCTGCGCCAGCGCCTGCTCGGCGGTCACGGTAATGAAGCTGTTCAACTGCGGATCGAGACGCTCGATCCGGTCCAGATACAGCTGGGTCAATTCGCGCGAGCTGATCTCGCGGGCCTGGAGCTTGCGCACCCAGCCGGACAGGGTTTCCTGGGCCATGGTTTCGGGGACTCTTGCTGGCTAGAAGCGTGACGGGTTCAACAGAACGGCGACCGCGCGGATCATTCGATGACGCGCGGAACCAGGTACAGGCCACCCTCGACAGCCGGGGCGATGGCCTGGAAGACCTCGCGCCGATCCGGCTCGGTCACCGCATCCGGGCGCAGGCGCTGCTCGGCGTCCAGCGGGTGGGCCATCGGCTCGACACCCTCGATGGCCGCACCATCCAGTTGTTCGACAAAGTCAAAGATGTCGCTCAGCCCACCCGCGAAATCCCGGGCCTGGTCATCGTTCATGGCCAGACGGGAGAGATGGGCGATGCGCCGGACTTCGGAGGTATCGACGGACATGGCAGGGTGGGTCCTGTAGCGTTCGGATTCATTGGGCGAAACGGAGCGCAAACTTACCACAAAGCCGTTGTTGCCCAAACCCCGGGCGCTTGCTAGAGTCGACGGCTTTCCCGCCCGCCCACTCAAGCAGGTTTCTTCTTCATGTTCAAACGCCTTCTGGGGTTGTTCTCCAACGACATCTCCATCGATCTCGGCACCGCCAACACCCTCATCTATATGCGCGGCCAGGGCATTGTCCTGAACGAACCTTCCGTGGTCGCGATTCGCCAGGATCGCGGCCCGGGCGGCCCGCGCTCCATCGAGGCGGTGGGGATCGAGGCCAAGAAGATGCTCGGCCGCACGCCGGAGCACGTGGTGACGGTGCGTCCGATGAAGGATGGCGTCATCGCCGACTTCACCACGACCGAGAAGATGCTGCAGTACTTCATCAAGAAGGTGCACGAGCGGCGGATCTTCCGCCCCAGCCCGCGCGTATTGGTCTGCGTGCCCTGCGGCGCCACCCAGGTGGAACGCCGCGCGATCCGCGAATCCGCCTTCGGCGCCGGGGCACGCAAGGTCTACCTGTTGCAGGAACCCGTGGCCGCAGCCATCGGCGCCGGCATCCCGCTGGACGAGGCGGTCGGCTCCATGGTGCTGGATATCGGCGGCGGGACCTCCGAAGTCGCGGTGCTGTCGATGAACGGCATTGTCTATTCCGAATCCGTACGCATCGGCGGCGACACCTTCGACGAGGCGATCATGGCCTATGTACGCCGCAACTACGGCGTACTGATCGGCGAGGCCACCGCCGAACGCATCAAGCACACCGTCGGCTCGGCCTATCCGGGCAAGGAGCTGCTCGAGATCGAGGTCAAGGGCCGCAACCTGGCCGAGGGCGTGCCGCGCTCGTTCACCCTGAACTCGAACGAGATCCTGGAAGCCTTGCAGGATCCGCTGTACGGCATCGTCTCTGCCGTACGCACCGCCCTGGAGCAGACCCCGCCGGAACTCGGCGCGGACGTCGCCGAGCGCGGCATTGTGCTGACCGGCGGCTCCGCCCTGCTGCAGCAGCTGGACCGGTTGATCATGGAAGAGACCGGCATCCCGGTGGTCATCGCCGACGACCCGCTGACCTGCGTCGCCCGCGGCGGCGGCCGGGTGCTGGAGATGCTCGACGAGAAACGGGTCGACTTCCTCGCAATGGAATAGGGCCGGACCACCCCGCCCGCGTCGCCACGGCGCGGGTCTGGTTCGGGTTACACTCCGGGCCGCAACAGGTCGGCAAAGCCGCACGGGACGGGGTTCCGCAGCGGCTTTGCCTTGTCGACGCGATCCGGAACCGGAGGTCACGCCATCAGCAAGCCGCTGTTCAGACTGGGTGTCTCGCCCACTCTGCGCCTGCTCGCGGTGATCCTGCTGGGCCTGGCGCTGATGGCGCTGGATCACCGCGTCAACGAACTGCAGTTTGTCCGCGGCGCCCTGGCCACCGTCACCTACCCGCTGCAGGTCGCGGTGGACGCACCGGTCCGCGCGGTCAGCCGGGTGTTCGAGTCGTTCACCAGCCGCGAAGACCTGATCACCGAGAACCGCATCCTGCGCAGCGAGAATGCCGAGCTGCGCGCGCGTCAGCTGCGCTTCGAGGCCCTGCAGCTGGAGAACGACCGCCTGCGCGCCCTGCTGAATACCGCCGAGCAGGCCGAAGAACGGGTCGAGATCGCCAAGCTGCTGGCCGTGGATCTCGACCCCTTTCGCCAGCAGATCGTGCTCAACAAGGGGCGCAATGACGATGTCTATGCCGGCCAGCCGGTCATCAATGCCGACGGCGTGATCGGTCAGGTTCTGTCGACCCGTCTGACCAGCTCGATCGCTCTGCTGATCTCCGACCCCAGCCACGCGCTGCCGGTACTGAGCGCGCGCACCGGGCTGCGCGGTCTGGTGGTCGGCACCGGCAACCCGCAACGCCTGGAGATGCGCCACGTTCCGCTGCAGGAGGATGTGGAGCCCGGCGACCTGCTGCTGACCTCCGGGCTGGGCGGCCGTTTCCCGGCCGACTACCCTGTGGCCCGGGTCACCTCGGTCGAGCGGCCGCAGGGCCAACCATTCCTGAGCATCGAGGCCGAACCGCTGGCAGCCCTGGACCGCTCCCGCGAGGTCCTGTTGCTGTGGACCGACGGCGCCGTTTCAGCGATCGCCCCGCTCAATCTGGACAACGACCTGGAGGCGGCTCCGAACGCGCTCGAATCAGAACCGGCCGAAGGGACACCGTGACCCGTGCCATCGGCATCCCCTGGCCGGTGGCGCTGACCCTGCTGGCAGCTCTGGCCCTCGCCATCGTGCCGGTCCCGGATATCCTGCGCCCGGCGCGCCCGGAGTGGCTGGCGCTCATCCTGATCTACTGGGCCATGGCCTTCCCGTCGCGCATCGGCATCCTGACCGCCTTCGTCGCCGGCCTGTTGCTGGACACCCTGCAGGGCCAGCTGCTGGGACAGAACGCCATCGCCCTGGCAGTGGTCATCTACATCGTGCTGCAGATCCACCCGCGCCTGCGGGTCTATCCGGTCTGGCAACAGATGATGGTGGTCGCCATCCTGATGGCCCTGTTCAAGCTTCTGGCCCTGTGGCCACAGGGCATCACCGGGTTTCCGCCGGGCAGCCTCTGGTACTGGGCGCCGGTCCTCACCAGCGCCCTGGTCTGGCCCCTGATCTTCTCCCTGCTGCGCGACCTGCGTCGGCGCTGGCTGCTGCACCTCACCTGAGGAAAACGCCGACCCCATCCCGGTCGAAGCAAACCGGGACTGTCACGCATACTGTGTCCGAACCGAAACAAGGAGCCTTGCATGGACCCGAACAAGCAAACCGAGATCGAAGCCGCCGTGTTGCGCCGCCTGCTGCAGCACCTGGACGAACGCAAGGACGTGCAGAACATTGACCTGATGAACCTGGCCGGCTTCTGCCGCAACTGCCTGTCCAAGTGGTACGTGGCCGCCGCCGAAGAACGCGGCGAGTCCATCGACTACGAGGGTGCCCGCGAGATCGTCTACGGCATGCCCTACAGCGAGTGGAAAGAGCGCTACCAGAAGGAGGCGACGCCGGAGCAGAAGGCCGCCTTCGAGGCCAGCCAGAAATCGCCCCATGCATGATCACGGCCTGATCGAGACCCCGGAGGCCCTGCAGGGCTTCCTCGACACCATCGCCGGGACCGACTGGATCGCGCTGGATACGGAGTTCATGCGCGAGAAGACCTACTACCCGCGCCTGTGCCTGATCCAGCTGGCAACTCTGGACCAGATCGCCTGCGTCGACCCGCTGCAACTCGACATCAAGCTGCTGGAACCCCTGCTGTTCGATGCCGGCGTAACCAAGGTCTTCCACTCGGCCTCGCAGGATCTCGAGGTGCTCTATCGCGAACTCGGACGCGTGCCCACCCCGGTGTTCGACACCCAGATCGCTGCCAGCATGCTCGGCCACGGCGAGCAGATCGGCTACGCCAACCTGGTCAAGGCGATCCTCGATCGCGACCTCGACAAGAGCCAGACCCGCACCGACTGGGCACGCCGCCCCCTGAGCAAGGAACAGATCCTTTACGCCGCCGATGACGTACGCTTCCTGGCCACCGTGTTCATGCGCCTACTGCACGAACTGGAAAGCCATGACCGCATGCACTGGCTGCGCCCGGAGATGGAGGCCCTGAGCGACCCGGCCCTGTACGAACCAAACCCCGAGGCGGCCTGGCAGCGGGTCTCCGGGGCCAAGCGGCTCAAGCCGCGCGAACGCGGCGTGCTCAAGGCCGTGGCCGCCTGGCGCGAACGCGCGGCGCAGGCAAGCGACCGCCCGCGCCGCTGGATCCTGGCCGACGACATCCTGATCGATATCGCCCGGCGCACGCCGGAGGACGCCGCCGCCCTGCACCAATTGCGCGGCTTCCCCGACGGCATGAAACCGCCACGTCAGGAAGAGCTGCTGGAGGCGATCCGCGAAGGCCAGGCCCTGCCCCGCGAGGAATGGCCACAACTGCCGGACAAGGCGAAGCTGACCGAGGCGGAAGAGGTCCTGGCGGACATCGGCATGGCCCTGCTGCGCGAGTGCGCGCGACGCAACCAGATCACCGCCGGCGCGATTGCGCAGCGCAAGGATGTCATCGAACTCCTGAAGGGCGACGGCACGAGCGGCCGCCTGGGCAGCGGCTGGCGTCACGAGATCGCCGGAAAGACCATCGCTCGCTGGTTTGCGGGCGATGGTGAACTGACACGTACGGAGGAAGGGCTGCAGATCCGCCCGTGATCGTCGCCCGGGCGGATCTGCAGCGGTAGCGTCAGGCGGCCTTGTAGATCCCGCGGCGCGGCGAGGTCAGGCGACCCTGGCGCTTCAGGTAGGCCAGGGTCTGGCTGATGTTCTTGGTATCCAGGCCGGCCTTCTCGGCCTGTGCCTTGATCTCCTTGATGCCCATCTCCGGCTGGGTGGCGACGATATCGCAAAGCTTCTGGCTGATGGACTCGCCACCGGCCCGGCGCCCGCGACGTCCGCCGCCCGCGGTACGGCCCACGCGCCCGCCCAGTTCACGGATCTGGCGCTCGAGCTCGCCGAGTTCCTTGCGATGCCGCGCCACCATCTCCTTGCGCTTTTCCATCAGCTTCTCGCGCTTCTCGCGGCGTTCGGCTTCCTTGCCCTCGGCTTCTTCCTTTTCCCGCTGGCGCGCGAGGGCGTACAGTTCTTCGGCCGACAGATCGGAGGCCTTCTTGTTATCCATGCTCATACAGAACTCCCGGGGTTTCGAGTAGAGTTGAAAAGATGAAATCCGCAGCAGAAAAAACCAAAGTCCAGTCTGGGACCTGCCGAGACGGACAATATGATAACTCACGCGGAGGATTACAAGATCCCGCGGGGACCTTACCCGATGAAAAGAAGAAACGAATTCTGGAAAAGGCCCGCGAACTTTATAACCAATCGGGATCGAAGGGAGAAGTCCCCGAGGTGTGCTTCAACCTGAAAGGGCGCGCAGCGGGCCAATGGCGAATGACGGGAGGACAAGAGCAGCTGCGCTTCAACCCACAGGCCTTTGTTCTTGACTGGGACGCCCACTTCCCCGCCACCGTGGCACACGAAATCGCCCACTCGCTCGTGTATCGCGATCATGGGCCGCGCGGCGCGCGCCCCCACGGTCCCGAGTGGCAGGCCCGCATGCGGGCGTTCGGTTGCGAACCCCGGGTCACACATGACACGCCCCTGCCCGGGCGCAAAATGAAAACCCACGACTACGCCTGCGACTGCCGACACCACCTGCTCAGCGCCCGACGGCACCACCTGATTCAACGCAAGCATTACCGCTATCAGTGCCGGCAGTGCGGGGCAACGCTCAGGCCCGGAAACAACACCAGGGGAGCGGCTGATTAGTCTGCCGGTTTACGCACGGATCCACTCTGCTCGCGGCCTCGGCCTCGTGAATACTCCGCAATCGAGCGAGACACGCAAACCGGCGCCCCGAACAATCGGTTCATCGAACTCTCGACAAACCGGCCCGGACAAACAAGGCATCGGTCACACGAGGAATGTGTTGAGAATGCAGCTGCCACACCGCAGCCGCCCGTGTTCGAAATAGCTAGGGAAACGCTGATTAATTCGCACGTCCGCGTTCCAGACAGTGCTCGATCGCGCTGACCGCCTCCCCCACAGCTCCACGCCCCGAGTCCACAACTCCACGGCCCGCCTCCCCCATCGCTCGGCGTGCATCCGGCGACTTCAGCAGACGCACCAGCTCGCAGGCCACCCCATGGGCATCCTGCGCCCGGTGCAAGGCCCCGACCGCCTCCATCCGCGCCACAACGGATTCGAAGTGTTCGGTACTCGGGCCGGTCACTACCGGGAGACCCAACGCCGCCGGTTCCAGCACGTTCTGACCACCAAGCGGGACCAGGCTGCCCCCCACAAATGCGGCGTCCCCGGCCCCGAGGTAGAGACCCACCTCGCCGATGGAATCGCCGATCAGCACATCCACCGGCCCGGTCGGCCCGTCGCTTCGCCGCCCGGTCCGAAAACCTGCGGCGCGCGCAGCCTCGAATGCAGGCTCGAACCGCTCCCGATGGCGGGGCACCCACACCAGCACCGCGTCCGGAAACTCGGCGCGCAACAGTCGGTGAATCGACAGCACCGCCGCGTCCTCGCCCTCTCGGGTACTCACCGCAACCCAGACCGGCGCCGCCCCAGCGAACTCCTGCCGGAAGGCCGCGCCCTGTTCATGGCCGGGTGGCAGTTCCCTGTCGAATTTGAGATTGCCTCCGACCCGGAGGCGCTCAGCCGGAGCCCCGAGATCAAGAAATGCCCGCGCGGCACTCTCGTCCTGGACGAGCAGGACCCCCAGCCGCGCCAGCGTCTCGGCCACCAGCGGCTGCAACCGGCGATAGCGCCTAGAGGAGCGCGGCGACATTCGCGCGCTGGCCAGGAGCAGGGGCACACCCGCGCGCTCGCAGCCACGATAGAGATTGGGCCATAACTCGGTTTCGAACATCACCGCCACGGCCGGGCGGGCGCGATGAAGAAAGCGCCGGACCGCCCCCGGGAGATCCAGCGGCAGGAAGCGGTGGCTCACGGCATCCCCCAGAGCCGCCGTCACCCGCATCGCACCCTCGGGCGTAGTGGTCGTGACCAGCAGGTGACGTCCCGGGTGTTTCTCCTGCAGCGCTCGCGCCAGGGGCAGGGCCGCCTCCACCTCACCCACCGAGGCCGCATGCAGCCAGATCGCGCCGGGCGGCACGGGCTCACCCAACCCAATCCATTCGCACCAGCGGTCTGCCGGCACACCGCTGGCCCGCGCCCGCCGGACCAGCCGCGTTAGCAACACGGGAACGGCCAGGCGCAACAGGGTGGTGTACAGCGCGTGGCGCATCGCGAACTACTCCGGGCGCTCAGGGAGACATGGATCCACATGCACGCTCAGTCGAGCCACGCAATCGCCTCGGGCAGGGTGCGGATGCGTGCCACGCCTGGCTCATCGGGCAGAGATTCCGTGCCCTCCGGATCGAACAACAGTCGCGTCCCGACCCCGGCCCGCCGCGCGGCCTCGAGATCGGATGGGCGATCACCAATCAGCACCGAACCGGCCAGGTCGAGCCCCAGATCGTCTCGCGCACGCAGCAACATCCCCGGGGCCGGCTTGCGATCAGTGCAATCCTTCCGGTACTCGGGAAGCGCATCGCGCGGATGATGGGGGCAGTGATAGACGGCGTCGATCCGCCCTTCGTTTTCGGCAAACCGGCCCCGCATCCATTCGCTGAGGTGTCGGAACGCAGGCTCGTCGTAATAGCCGCGCCCAATACCGGACTGGTTGGTCACCACCACCACGGCCCACTGGCGGGCGCGGGCCGCTGCAACCAGCTCGAAAATCCCCGGGACGAAATCGACCTGCTCGGGGCGGTGCACGTAGCCATGATCGACATTGACCACCCCGTCGCGATCGAGAAACAGCGCGCGTACCGTCACTCCGAACCCGTATCGCCCTGAGCCGCCACCAGCGCGTCCTCCACCACGCCACACAGCAGGTGACCGATCAGCCCGTGCACCTCCTGCACCCGGGCCGTTGCCGGATCCGGCACACGCAACACATGGTCCGCCGAATGGCTATCCGCCAGGCCCTTTTCACCAGTCAGGGCTACGGTCGTCAGACCGCGCTCGGTCGCCATATCGAAGGCGCGCAGCACGTTGGGCGAGCGCCCGGAGGTGGTCAGCCCGACGAACACGTCCCCCGGCTGCCCCAGCGCCTCGACTTGGCGCGAGAAGACGTGCTCATAACCGAAGTCATTCGCGATCGCGGTCAGCACCGAAGTATCCGTGGTCAGCGCGATCGCCGCCGCGCCCGGCCGCACCGCCCGATAACGACAAACAATCTCCGCCGCGATGTGCTGCGCATCCGCCGCACTACCCCCATTCCCGGCCAGCAGTATCTTGCCCCCGGCCTGAACACAGCGCAGCCACACCTGCCCCACATTCTCGACCTCGGCGACAAACGCCCGGTCCTCCGCCAGCCGCCCGAACAGCTGACTGGCCGCCGCGAGTTCGTCGATGATTCCTTCCTGCACTTGCGCTCTCCGCCAGGGAAACACTGATTGATAAAACGCCAGCACGCCATGCGCGGGCCGAAGGCCTGCAAAGTACACCGCGCATCCTCGAGGCGACAAGCAAACCGCTCGATCGCGAGCGGCCGGGCCCATGTACAATGAAGACTTCAGGACCGCCCCGGATTATCGCCTCACAAGCTTATGCCTCGCAGCCTTCTCCCACGTTCCGGATGGCATCCGCCGGATACGCGTCCGACCACCCCCCGACCGTACAGGACACCGTCGTGATCAAGCGACTCGACGCATCCCCGGCCGTCCTCGTGATCGGCCCGGCCTGGGTCGGCGACATGGTGATGGCGCAGAGTCTGTTCGTGACGCTCAGGCAACGTGAGCCCACCCCCGCCGTGGACGTGGTTGCGCCTGCCTGGAGCCTGCCAATCCTGGAACGCATGCCCGAGGTGCGCCGCGCCATCCCACTGCCCGTGGGCCACGGCGAACTGGCGCTGGGCCGGCGTTGGCGCCTCGGACGCTCGCTGCGCGAGGCGGGCTATCAACAGGCCATCGTACTGCCGCGCTCGGCCAAGGCGGCCCTGCCGCCGCTTGCCGCCGGGATCCCACGGCGAACGGGCTACCGCGGCGAATACCGCTACGGCCTGCTCAACGACATCCGGCCACTCGATCGACAGCGTCTGTACCGGACGGTCGACCGCTTCGTCGCTCTGGGGCTCGCCCCCGGTGCGCCACAACCACCCCCGATTTCGGAACCCGCACTGGCGATTTCCGAGCCTGAGCGGGACAAGGCACGAGCCGCTCTCGGCCTGAACAACCAGGACGCGCCGGTATTGGCCCTGTGCCCAGGCGCGGAGTACGGCCCGTCCAAGCGCTGGCCCGCCGAGTACTACGCAGAAGTTGCTCGCGCGCGCCAGGCGGCCGGCTGGCAGGTATGGCTGTTCGGCTCGCAAAAGGATGGTCCGGTCACTCGGGCGATCTCCCAAGCCGCCCCCGGGTGTGTAGACCTGGCTGGACGCACGCAGCTGGGGCAGGCCATTGACCTGCTGGCGTGCGCGGACCTGGTCATCAGCAACGACTCGGGACTCATGCACATTGCGGCCGCAACCGGGCGCCCGGTGGTGGCTCTCTACGGGTCTTCCGATCCCGGCTACACGCCGCCGCTGACCTCGCGGCGGCGCATCCTGCACCTGGGGCTGGAATGCAGCCCCTGCTTCCAGCGCGAGTGCCCGCTGGGGCACCTGAACTGCCTGCGGCAGATGTCACCCGCGCAGGTCCTTGAGGCCGGCGCTGCCCTGCAGACGGAGGGGCGTTGATGCAGCTGGCATTCGTGTTGTTCAAGTATTTTCCGCATGGTGGACTGCAGCGCAACTTCCGGCGGATCACCGAGCTGGCGCTGGAACGTGGCCACCGGATCGACGTGTTCACCCTCGCGTGGGAAGGCTGGGCGCCGCAGCACCCGAACCTGAAGCTGCATGTACTGCGCGTACCCGGCTGGCGCAATCACACGCGCTACCGCCAGTTCGCCCGCCGCGTTCAGGCCAAGGTCCAGACCCGGCAGCCCGATCGCGTCGTCGGGTTCAACAAGCTGCCCGGGCTGGATGTCTACTACAACGCCGACCCCTGCTTTATCGAACGGGCGCAGGCCCGGAGCCGGCTTTATCGCCTGTCCGGGCGTTACAGGGTGCATGCGGAACTCGAACGCGCGGTCTTTCGTGCCGATGCGCACAACCGCATCCTGCTCCTGTCCGAGGCCGAAAAGCCTCTTTTCCAGCGCTGGTACGGAACCCCTGATGACCGCTTTCATCCGATGCCGCCCTACGTATCGGCCGACCGCTTCGCCGATGCAGACTCCCCGCGCCGAGGGCGCGCGCTGCGCCGGGAACTGGGCCTCGCAGGCGACACACGAATGCTCCTCATGGTCGGCTCCGACTTCCGGCGCAAGGGCGTCGACCGCAGCATCCGCGCGCTGGCTGCACTGCCAGACGAGCTCCGCGTGAAGACGTACCTGTATGTTCTGGGGAAGGGTCGCGTCGCCCCACTGATGCGGCTGTCGCGAAGACTCGGAGTCAACGACCAGGTGCACTTCATGCAGGGGCGCGACGATGTGGCCAACTTCCTGTTCGCCGCCGACCTGCTGCTGCACCCCGCCTACCAGGAGAACACCGGCACCGCCATCGTGGAGGCCATCGCCGCCGGCCTGCCCGCGCTGGTCACGGCCAATTGCGGGTACGCCTTCCATGTGGAGCGCGCCGGCTGTGGCGAGGTGATCCCATCCCCGTTCGAACAGGCGGCCATGGACTCGGCCCTCGCGCGCATGCTGCGGGCAGCCAACCCCGAACACTGGCGCGCCGCTGCGCGGGACTACGCCATGCGCACCGAACTGGGCACCCGGGCCGAACACGCCCTGCGCGTGATCGAAGGGCCGCGCCATGGCGAGGAGGCCACCGGATGACCCCCCGCCCACGACACGAACTTCTGATGGACACGGACTTTCAGCAGGCGTTGGAGGCCCGCCTCGGGCCCGGCGATCCGTTCGAACAGGTCATGAACCTGGATGGCGAGATCGTGCGCCACGTGGACGGGCGCCGCACCTTCCGGTTTGAACTGGGCGCGCAGCGTTACTTCGCCAAGGTCCACACCGGTATGCCCTGGCGACGCATCCTGCGCAAACTGAGCCAGTTCCGCATCCCGGTACTGGGGGCCGAGCCCGAATGGCGCGCGATCCATCGCCTGCAGGAACTCGACATCCCGACCACCCCGCCGGTGGCGTTCGGCCTGCGCCGCGGCCTGAATCCGGCGCGCGAGCGCTCGTTTGTGATCACCCGCGACCTCGGCCACACCCGAACCCTGGAACAGGAATGTCTGCGCTGGCCCGAACAGCCGCCGGCCTTCGCCTTCCGCCTGCGACTGATCCGCGAGGTCGCACGCATTGCCCGCCTCCTGCACGAAAACGGCATGAACCACCGTGACTTCTACCTCTGCCACTTCCGACTGAATCTGAACAGGAACGAGGCCGCGACCATGGAGGGAGAGGTCCCACCCCAACTGCACCTGATGGACCTGCACCGTGTTCAGCAACATAGGCGACCACCCGAGCGCGCCCGAATCAAGGATCTAGGCGGACTGTATTTTTCGGCGCTAGATATTGGCCTGGGGCGCCGCGACCTGCTGCGCTTCATCCGCGAGTACCGCCAAGCCTCCATCCGCGTCACCCTGACCGGCGATACCCGCCTGTGGCAACGTGTCACCCAACGCGCCCGCTGGCAGTACCAACGCGAACACGGCCACTCCCCCGAGGGGCTAACGCGATGATCCGCCATCGTGTTCTGCAGTGGCTCGGCTGGGCGCCCCGCCTGTTCGGGCCAACGAAATGCGCGCAGGATCTCGCACCCGTGGCCCGGGAGATCCTTCGAGATCAAAGCCCACCCGGCTGGAACCTATTGAGCAGCTCGGCTCACACACGAGTTGCGCGCGGCTGTTGGAACGCGCAGTCAGTTTTCCTCAAGGCATTTCTCCCCAGGCACGCCTTTGAGCCAGTGAAAGCAATCGGGCGGGGTAGCCGTGGAGCGCGCGCAGTTGATCGCTCCATTCAGATGAAGCAGGCCGGCTTCCAAACCCCGCGAGTAGCCGGATGGGGATGCAGCGGCTGGCGCGGAGAATTCGTCGTAACCTATGCCTTGCCTTATCCTTCGACCGAAGAACTCTTCATTGGATCGAGAGACAGGGGCCAAGCGCTTCGGGATCATCGCGATCTCCTGAAGGCCTTCGGCAAAGAAATTGGGCGCCTTCACCAAGCAGGCTGGATTCACGGCGACTTGCGCCTGGGCAACGTTCTTTGTGACCGGAATGCACTCGCCGAAACTTCCATTTTCTGGTTCCTGGACAATGAGGGAAACCGGAAAAGCACCTCTCGTATCGAGCGCCTAAAGAACTTGATCCAATTGAGCATGACGCGGCGGGACCAACAAAGCCGCACCGATCAACTACGCATCCTCCAAGGCTATACAAACCAACTCGGGCTTCAATACACCGAATACCGAAAACTGGCGAAGAGGATCGAGCAAGGCCGCACGCGAAGGTGGAAGCGGCGCGAGGCCAAGGGTGGCCCCAAAGATAGATTTATGCCACTAGACGATGGTGAGGGCAACGCATGAACAACCGCACAAGGTTTCGCCATGCCCGTCCCCCGGAATGGCCCAATGAGGCTTCGATTGACCTAGACTCATGGCCTCCTGCGCCTAACCAGTTACAGCTCATTAAAGGCGACAAAGCTACTGTCAGCGGGTTTGTACGCTTATCCGGAACCCCTCCCATGTATTTCAAACGTTTCCGGCCCACCCTGCCCTGCGGTTTGCTAGCCAGGCGCGCGCTGGGGCAAGATCAGGCATTGCACAACTGGACGCTCGCCCGGCGCCTGAGAATGCGGGGAATCCATGTGGCCAGACCCTACGCAGTGATCTGGGGACCCAGTGAGTCGTGGTACCTGTGCGAGGCCTTTCAGGGCTCGACAACACTTCAAGAGACTGCACGGCTTTACGCAGAACGCAAGAAAGAACTCACGAGGCTCACTCAAGAAGCGATTGAACAGTTAGCCCAACTGCATGCTATGGGCGTAAGTCACGGAGATTTCAAATGGGGCAACCTGCTGGTCGTTCGCAGCGGGATCGTTGTTACAGACCTAGACAGCACCCGACAACACCGATCGACCTCCACGCGCTTGGCCGCCGAGGACCTTGGGCGGTTTCTAGTCTGCGGACTGGAAGCAGGACTAGGACAGTCTTGGGCTCACTTGTGCGTGCGGCGCTACGCTGACCTCCGCCAACAACCCGCAGAAATCATCGAAACACCCCTTCGATCCAGCATAATGCGAATCAGCCGCGCTCACCAACATAGGTATCGCCGCGCGGCGGTGTCCCTCGCTCCATGGAGGGTTGACCACCGCGAGGAGTCAACGTAGAGCGAACCCCTCCTGTCGCCTTCCCGTAAATTCGGTCCATTGAAAACTGGAGGTCTCCGGGCACACTAGAGCCAAATGAGGCCGAGATGCGCAAGAGTCGGTTTACGGAAAGCCAGATTGCTCAGACGCTGAAGCAGGTCGAAGGCGGCCGGAAGGTGAAGGACGTCTGTCGGGAGATCGGGGTCTCTGAAGCGACCTACTACCAGTGGAAGTCGAAATACGGCGGCATGGAGGCAGCCGACGTCCGACGGCTGAAGGAGCTGGAGGACGAGAACAACCGGCTCAAGCGGATGTACGCCGAGCTGGCCCTGGAGAACACGGCCCTGAAGGACGTAATCACAAAAAAGCTCTGAGCCCGGACGAGAAGCGCCGCGTGGTCACTGCGTTGACGCAGGACCACGGGCTGAGTCAGCGCCGGGCCTGTCAGGCGGCCGGGGTTGCGCGGTCGGTGGTGCGGTATCGCAAGCAACCGGACCGGGACGATGCGGTGATCGTGCTACTGCAGGAGTTGGTGGAGCGCTATCCGGAGCGGGGCTTTGGCAAGCTGTTCAAGCTGATCCGGCGTCGGGGCATGCCCTGGAACCACAAGCGGGTCTGGCGCGTGTACTGCGCCCTGAAGCTGAACCTGCGGCGCAAGGGCAAGCGCCGTTTGCCACCACGGGAGCCACGGCCCCTGGCGTCGACCGAGGCCCCCAACGCGTGCTGGTCAGCGGACTTCATGTCGGATGCGCTATGGGACGGACGGCGCTTCCGCACCTTCAACGTCGTGGATGACTTCAACCGGGAAGCGCTGGCCGTGGAGATCGATCCGAACCTGCCCGCACTCCGTGTGATCCGGGTGCTGGAGCGTATTGCTGCCTGGCGGGGCTATCCGCAGCAACTCCGCCTGGACAATGCCCCCGAGTTCGTCTCGGCCGCGATCGCTGACTGAGCCGAGCAGCGGGGCGTGGAACTGAGCTTCATCCAGCCGGGTAAACCGATACAGAACGGGTTCATCGAACGGTTCAACGGCAGCTACCGCCGCGGCGTGCTGGACCTCTACGTCTTCCGAACGCTGACTGAAGTCCGGGAACACACCGAGCAGTGGCTGCAGGACTACAACGAAACCATCCCTCACGAGTCGATGGGGGACCTCACGCCGGTCGAATACCGTCAGCTACACCACCCGGAAACCTCTAGTTATGCGTGGACCTAATCCGGGGAAGTCGACACTCCCACACCTATCGCAACATGCTAAAGAGACGCTGATTGGTTCATGTTTCTAGAAGCAAGTCCCGGAAACTACTGACGCCCCTCAATACGAAAAAGACTTTGTGCGATTCCTCCCGTGGCAGGGTGGCGATTCTGGACCACCTTATGGCTGAGCCCTCATACTCACGTCCATGCCACCGAAAATCGAACGCCTCGCGCTGGTCATGGCGGATCCGCACCTTGGAAACTTCCTGGTTTCCTCCGGGGTCATCAACCCGCTTATCCGAGCACTCAAACCGAGTGAGACGCTCATCGTTGTGCACCAAGCCCATCAGCGACTGCTCGCAAGGATGCCCGGACTAGCACACATCCCCACGCTATGCGTAGACGGCAGAAAGCGCGGCCTCCGTAAGATTCCCGTTGGCTTAAAGGCAGCCCTTAGCCTCCGCAAATTCCGCCCCGACACGACAGTCTCCTTCGGCGGCAATCGGATTGCGTCCCTGGCAGCGGGTCTGTCCGGCGCGCCACGTCGCGTTGGGCTCCCGAGTGACGGGTACCCCCGATGGTTCAATGTGCATGCCAACCACCCGCCCGGAAACAACCATCATCGTCAGGCCATCTACGCAGCAATTGCGGATTGTGCCGGCACAGGTCGCATCTCGCCGGAAGCCCCACAGTTGGTACCGCATCCTGACAGGGATTTGCCAGCATGGGCATCCGCCCGCCGGCAGCTAAACTTGGACGGCCTTACCCTGGCCTGCCTGCACGTGGGCGCAGGTAAGGAGTACAAGCTCTGGCCCTGCGACCGCTTCGCGGCACTGGCTGACTGGCTGTACGATCAGGGCCTGCAACCGGTCCTGATCGGAACCGCAGCCGACAAAGCCCGCGCAGAAACGGTTCGCAGTCTGGCGCGAAAGCCTCTGCCTTCGCTGATCTCCAACCTGAGCCGGGACGCCGAGTTGGCCTTGCTGGCGGAATGCCGTCTTTTTGTCGGCAATGACAGCGGCCCCATGCACTTGGCTGCCGCCCTAGGTGCACCGGTCATCGGACTATTCGGACCAACCGACCCGGTGCGCTGGGGTCCGCTTGGAGATCAATGCCGCGCCCTTCGAGGAGACGCACCGCTAGAGCACCCAATCGAGCGAAAGCAGGTCGGGGGGCGTCAAGCGGCCGGCAGCGAACGAAGCCTGGAAAGCCTGCAACTCGAGACCGTTCAGCAGGCGGTGGGTGAACTCCTACATTGGCCGAACCCCGCCCAGGCACCGTCCCCCGCCAGCCATTGAAATCCCGTCAACTGTAGGACTGGTAGGATTTCTCCTCCATCAGCATCGAGCCCAGCCGCTCATTGATATCCCGCTTGATCGCTGCCCGCTTGTCGTTGGTGAAATACACCGCGCGGGCAAGCTCGATGAAACGGTCACCGAACGCCTTGTCGGCCTCGCATTCCCGGATATCGTCCTCGATACACCACAAGGCCTCGTTGACCTCCTTGAGGCGTTCGCGGGCATCCGAAATATCGGGCGCATCCTCGTCTGCCATCGCCCCCGACCATGTAGCGGTCAGGGCTTCCAGCTCATGACGAACATTGGAACGTTTCTTCTCGTCGGTTATCTTCGCCAGCTTGATCTCGAGAATGGTAATCTTGTCGATCAACTCGCCCGGCGAGATCGGGACACTGATGGTCTTCATGGTTGCGGTTTGTCTCCGAGTACAAGCAGAGGCCCAAGGCGTCACCCTGGAGCCAGGCCGACGCCGCAGGATAACACCTTAACATCGGTTCGCGTGCGGAGGCTGAGCTTGGCGATGATGGTGCATCCGATTGAGGCTTTCGGCTCAGTGTGTTCGCCCAATCTACAAGCAAGCTCACCACGATGCGCTTCGAGAGCGCTCGAGGAGCCTCAGCAGAAAATGGTCAACGTTCCGCGAACTCGGTCCTTGGCCGTACCCACTCCAAAATGCCGCCAAGTACGGTTTCCGATTCCAGTGCGTACCTCTTGCTCGGCCTTACTTGACCGCTACATACCTCAAGATTCGGAACCCAATGGGGGATGGACTCCTCTCCTGCTACGCCGCCCACAACCTAAAGGAGCACCGGACTACCGCCAATACAATACGTCACCTGCGAGCCGACCCTCAGTTCCACTAAAAAAACGAGGACTCGAAACCCACTCCACGGCTTCCCTTCACAAATGAAACCTGCTTTATTGACCGCCCCGAACCCGGCGCCATCGCCTTGGATAACCCCCTCGACGAGAGCCGCCAACACCGTAGTAGACAGACATGGGAACGAGAAGCCTGCGAAGAAGCGAATCCGCCCTGCCTGGTGCCCCTCCGATCCGAATTCCAACAATGGATCCCGTTGCAAAGTGGGTCCTGTTGCTTGCCTTCCCGACATCGACAGTGTCCGGACTGCGACCACCCTACAACATTGCGGCTTGCACACATGACTGACTCAGCGGCGAACGCTGCGAAGCAGCCCCCTCCACTTGCCGGGCGGCACATCACTTACGTTGTGGAAAACGGCGACCAAGTCGCCGAGGATGTCCGGCAGCAGATGCGGGCCGTACGCCGTCTGGGAGCGTTTGTAACCGCCTGCTGCCTGTGCGGCGCGGGACAAGCCTTGACGCCCAACCAGGACTACGACCACTTGTCGTTATTGGGGATGGAGGTACGCCAACTGTCTGGGAGCCGAATTCACGCAATTCGGCGCTTCCGGAACCACCTTCGGCAAGACACCAGCGACACCCTGATCTGTGACCAGTACAAGTCCATCACGACAGCCGTTCTCGCAACGGCCATACCGGGGACAGGACGCCGCCGCATCATCGCCCTGATTCGCGGGTTCCACGCAGCGCGCTCGCGCACCCGCCGTCGCTTCTATCGGCTTTTTTCTCGGAGAATCGACGCATTCATCACCCTGACCAATGCTCACAAGCATCACATCCACACGATGATGCCGTGGTTTCCCCTTGCCCGGTTCCACGTTATTCCAGTCTACCTTGACGCGGAGGCCCTGCGCGCGCAGATGGTGCCGGCCGCAGACGCCCGGGACGCGCTCGGGATCGGTGCAGGCCCGTTCACCTTCGGGACCGTCACTCGTTTCGATGCCTGTAAACGCCTGACCGACCTGGTCGCAGCGTCCGCCATTCTCCGCGACCAGGGGTACGACTTCCGCGTCGTCATCGTCGGCGACGGCCGCGAACGTGAAGCCCTCGAAGTCCAGATCGCTCGGGCGCAGCTGGCTGACCACGTCCTCCTCACCGGAGTCGTCCCTGCCGCGGCACGCTATTTCAAGGCATTTGATACCTTCGTCTTCCCGTCCGAAGGCGACAGCTTCGGCCGCGTCCTGCTGGAGGCACGAGCCGCCGAACTGCCGATCATTGCGGCCGATTGTGGCGGCCCCCCGGAGGTCATCGGAAGCCACGGCATGATCGCACGCCATCGCGACCCGATGGACCTGGCTTCCAAAATGGCCGCGATGCTTGAAACGCCGCTGCCGAAACGCAAGGACGCCGCCAGAGAAGGCGCGCGCTGGTCCCGCGCCACATACACTGTCGAAGCGCTCACGGCCGAACTGCATCAGGTGCTTGAAAAACGAGGTCCGGATTAATCCCCGTCCCGTCGGCCGACCGTCGCGTCGGTATTCAGGCACCGCTTCGCGAGCGACCGGATTTCGTCTTTTCCAGACTCTCGCAAGCGGAGCTCCCGCCCAATGATCACCCCTACTGGCAGCCACAAGCCCAACCAGTAATGAGGGTTCATGCGCACCACCAGTCCATGCCCATCGAAACTTAGCAAGGCCAAACCTGCAATCAGCCAGCCGACCACCAGAGTAACGCCTGGCATCCGCCCCCGCATCAAGCGTGCATTGATGAGAACGCTCGAAACGAAAGCAAGAAAAAGCACCAATCCGACCGCACCCCCTGCAAGCACGATGCTCAACCAAAGATTATGCGGACTGTGAAACTCGCCGAACCCCGGGACCGTTATCTCGATGGGGTTACCTACCCCCTCCCCGAAAATGGGTGCTTGAAGGAAACGATCCAATACCGCCATCCATATCTCCAACCGCCCGGAACCCCCTCTTTCCAGAAAGCTGCGATCAAGCACGCCACCGAAGTTTATGTAAATTAAAAAAAGCGCCGAGAAGCCCAGCGCCAGAACCAAGGCCAACCAAGACCGCCACATCAATAGAATCGTGAAAACTCCGATCGCCAAATACAAAAGGGCTGCGCGGCTCTGCGCCTGAAACAGGAACCATGAACAAACAACCAAGGTGAGTAGTGAAAGGGAAACAATCCACCAAGATCTTCCCTTCACCATAAAGTAGAACGCCCCCACCCCCATAAAAGCGAAGGGTACGGCCGCACTGTTCGGATTTTCTCTGTAGGAAAGAACGTTATATATCCGCCTGGAAACGAAGGCACCCCCTTCATGCAACTGATAAAGCGAAAACAGCGCGGCAAAAACAGCGACCGGCGCCATTAGAATAAAAAGATACCGGACCCATTGGGGTCTCTTATAAGTGATCCAGGAAATAATCACCACGAAGCTCAAAATGGCCAGAATATGCCGAAGCCGGTCGTAAATCATCTCCCATTCCACAGCCCCCGACCAAGCCACGGAGGACGCGATATAGGACATCAGAACAACCAGCAGCCACCATGATCGGGACCGGAACACCAATGCCCAGTCCACCCCCCGCATGGAAATCAGAAAGGGGAGGAGTACAAAGACATAGTAATAGTCACTATGAAACCTAGAACTGGAAAACACCAGAAAACCGGTAAGAAAACCGACCATCGCGAGGACGAGATAGGGCGAGGTCCGGATTGCCGATTGAACGCGGCCCGCTAGGCGATGGAAAGAAAGGGAAACTCTGGTCAAAATTTTACCTTGGTAACCATACCTTGTTGGTGCTGGGCCATCAGCCTAACCAATCCGGATTTGCACACCAGCTGTGAACCCCTAAGAAAACACTGATCAATGGCCCCGCATCCGGCTCCATGTCCCGCCGAAGCGTTTTGGGAAGGACACTGGGGCCACGGGGGCCTGTTTTGTCCCTGTAACCGCCGTTTTTGGCTGTTACAGGGGCGATTTCCGGTCCCACGGACACACTACCCCTGCGGCAGGAGCCCCCATCGTCGCGCGCGGTACAGGTTCGCCAGGGCGAACAGGCTGTGCAGCTGCGCGGTGTTTTTCTTGAGACCCTGGTAGCGCACCTTGCGATACCCGAGCAGGTTCTTCGCCACATGGAACGGATGCTCCACGATCGAACGCAACTGGGCCTTGTGCCGTTTAGCGGCGCGCACGTGATCGCGTTCCGGGCCTTCTGGCATCGCGCGTACCGAGCCGCGCTTTCGCGCGATGTGCGTCTCCGGGCGAGGCTCTTCCAGCCGCTTCTCCGCGCCGATGTAGCCGGCATCGCCATGCAGGCTCTCTTCCTCGCCGTGGAGCAGCTCCGGCATTTGCGAGACGTCCGAGACATTCGCGGCCGTCCCCTTCACCGTATGAACCAGCCCGGTGACGACATCAGCCCCGATATGCGCCTTCATCCCGAAGTACCACTGGTTGCCCTTCTTCGTCTGATGCATCTCCGGATCGAGGGCCTTCTTCTCGTTCTTGGTCGAGGGCGAGGCCGCGATCAGGGTGGCATCCACCACCGTGCCCTCGCGCAGCAGCAGGCCCCGCTGCTGCAAATGCGCATTGATCCGGTCGAAGATCACCGGGGTGAGGTTGTGCCGCTCCAACAGACGCCGGAACTGCGGCAGGGTCGTGGCATCCGGCGCGTCTTCGCGGCTCAGGTCGATCCCGACAAAGCGCCGGATCGCCTGACTGTCGTAGACCGCATCCTCGACCCCTTCGTCCGACAGGTTAAAGCACTGCTGCGCCACGTACATCCGCAGCATCCGTTCCAGGCCAATCGGCGGACGGCCCCGCTTCCCCTTCGGGTAGTGCGGCTCGATCGCCTCCACCAGCGCCGCCCAGGGCGTGATCGCATCGACCTCCCCCAGAAACCGGTCGCGCCGCGTCTGCTTGCGCTTGGCGGAATACTCGAGATCGGAAAAGCTGCGCTGGGACATCGGCCATCACCTCGGGCAGAAAACCTAGCGTCATTATCCCAAACCCGGTCGCCGGACGGGAGCGGCGGCTGATTAAATCAGCGGCTCCCTAAGGCCGGGCGGTTGGCAGCCAGCCTTGCGGGTGCGGTTCGAACTTCACTCTGCTCATGTCCCTGGCCCAGCTGCTGGTGCCCCGTGGATAAAGCACGCGCCCCGTATTCGCAGGACAGGTCACCGGAGTGGGCGATACGCACCTAGCCCGAAGCAGCTAAGGCCGCGTTTGACAGCGGTGTGGCTGGACATAACGGACTCCGGTCAAGATGAGCGCTGGCGCACGCAGCAAGTCAGCGCCGAATGCTACCACGCGGCCATACCGGCGTCCTCACGGAGGACGAGGGGCTCGGCTCTGATATCATCCCGCTCTCGCCCCCTGCGCCCACCCCACGCGAATTCGGCCGGACTGAACAGCGCACACGCGGCGGGAAGCACCGAACCTGGCAAGGACCCTCCCTATGGGCGAACGCTCGAGCGATCAGAATCCGGAACACCCGTCGGCCAGTGAATCCTGGGACCTATACAAGCGGATCTTTGCGTTCGTCAAACCGTACTGGCGCCTGGGGGTGCTGGCGATTGTGGCGATGATCCTGGCGGCGGCGGGGCAGGCGGCCTTTGCATGGATTATCCAGCCCCTGGTGGACGGCACATTCATCGAGCAGGATCCGGCTGCCAGGGTCTGGGTACCGGCGGCGCTGATCGGGATTTTCCTGTTCTATGGCGTCACCATGTTCGCGTCCGATTACAGCGTGGCCTGGATTGGACGGAAGGTGGTCAAGGACGTCCGGCAGGCGGTGTTCGAGCAGTATCTGCGGCTTCCGTCGGCATTCTTCGACCGGCACTCCCCTGGCACCCTTCTGGCGAAGCTCACCTACAACGTCACGCAGATCAACGCCGCGGCATCCAAGGCCATCATCGTTTTGATCCGCGACTCCTTCACGGTGATCTTCTTGCTGGCCTATATGACCTATCTCAGCGGATGGCTGGTGCTGATTGTGTTCAGCATCGCGCCGCTGGTGGGGCTGGTGGTGGTTGGCGCCAACAAAAAATTCCGCAAGGTGAGCCGACGCATGCAGAAGTCGGTCGGCGACTATGCCCAAATCGCGGAAGATGGCATTCGCGGGCAGGCGGAAGTGAAGATCTTCGGTGCGACCGACTACGAGGCTCACCGCTTCGAGCGGACCAACGAGCGCTACCACCGCCAACTGATGCGGCACAAGGCCGTACAGGCGATCAGCCAGCCACTATCGCAGCTGGGTGCCATCATTGCGCTGGCGGTCATTGTCTATCTGGCCACGATGGACCTGGTACTCGAAACCATCACACCCGGCGGAATGGTCTCGTTCATCGTGGCCATGCTTCTGGTGCTGCCGCCACTCAAACGCATTGTCGGCGTGAACGCCGAAATCCAGAAGGCCCTAGCCGCTGGCGAGAGCGTATTCGAGATCCTGGACGCGCCCCCCGAGCCCGATCACGGCCAGCGCACCTTGGAACATACCGAGGGAAGGATTGAGTTCGACCAAATCTGGCTGCGCTACCCACAACAAAGTGAATGGGTGCTGAAAGGTGTCAGCCTGAGCATCGCTCCCGGCGAAACCGTGGCGCTGGTCGGCCGCTCCGGCAGCGGCAAGACCTCCCTGGCGCGACTGCTTCCCCGCTTCTATGAACCCGAACAGGGCGAAATCCGCCTGGATGGCCACCCGATCCGCGAGTACCGGCTGCGGGATCTGCGCTCGCAGATGGCACTGGTTAGCCAGAACGTAGTGCTGTTCAACGACACCCTGGCCAACAACATTGCGTACGGCCTGCCGGAGAAACCAACCAACGACCAACTGCGCGAAGCCGCCCGCGCCGCCAACGCCCTGGAGTTCATCGAACAGCTGCCCGAGGGCTTCGACACGGTCGTGGGCGAGAACGGCATCATGCTGTCCGGCGGGCAACGCCAGCGCGTGGCCATCGCCCGAGCCTTGCTGAAGGATGCCCCGATCCTGATCCTGGACGAGGCCACCTCCGCGCTGGACTCGGAGTCCGAACAGAAAATCCAGGATGCGCTGGAAACGCTCATGCACAACCGCACCACGCTGGTCATCGCTCACCGGCTTTCCACCATCGAGGACGCCGACCGGATCGTGGTACTGGACGCCGGTAGGATCGTCGAGTCCGGAACCCATGCCGAGCTACTCGAAAAGAACGGCGCCTATGCCGCGCTACAAAAGGTCCAGTTCGCGGAAGACTAGGACTGGCAGC
Organism: Thioalkalivibrio sp. ALMg9; assembly: GCF_000380625.1. Lineage (NCBI taxonomy): Bacteria > Pseudomonadati > Pseudomonadota > Gammaproteobacteria > Chromatiales > Ectothiorhodospiraceae > Thioalkalivibrio > Thioalkalivibrio sp. ALMg9. Next base: position 423,688 of record NZ_AQYC01000008.1, on the reverse strand, counting down.
CCCCGATTGAGGGGTTCTTTCTGGCGGCCTGTCGGGTTTGGGCGATCGTCGCCAAGCGTCGTGGGCGAGCGGACCCATCTCTTCGGTCTCTCGAGCTGCATAGGGGAAACAATCACAACCGGGCCTCGCACCCGGGCAGTTCAAGCGAGCCTGATATAATCGCGCGTTTGGAAGCCGCGACCCCCACCCATGTCAAAGCCGCAAAGCACGCATCTGGCGCACCCGTCCAACTGGGGCCACAGCCTCGGCGTCGGCTTGCTGTGGCTTCTGGGGCACCTGCCCCCAAGTCTGGTCCTGCGCTTGGGCGAAGCACTGGGTCCCGTGACCTATGCCCTCGCTCGCCAGCGTCGCCTGATCATTCGGCGCAACCTCGACCTGTGCTTTCCCGAAGCATCCCCGGCCGAACGGGAGGCGATGGTACGGGCAAACTTCCGGCATACAGGTCGTGGGTTTGCCGAACTGGCCCTGGCCTGGTTCGGCGACCAGCGTGTCGATCGCATCCCCCTGCAGATCCGGGGGCTGGAGCATCTGCAAGCCGCCCAGGCCGACGGGGCGCCGGTGATCCTGCTGTCGGGGCATTTCACATCGATCGAGATGGCCGGACGCTTGCTGAGCCGCCGGATCGACATGGCGGTGATCTACAAGCCCATGGATCGCCGCCCCCTGGCGGATGCCACCATGCGCAAGGGACGCGCCAGTATCGGGCCGGTGCTGTCCAAGGACGACGTTCGCGGGATTGTGCGCACCCTCCGCCGAGGCATCCCGGTCTGGTATGCCGGCGACCAGAACTACCGCAGCCGGCAGAACGTGTTTGCGCCATTCTTCGGCATTCCGGCCGCCACGGTGACGGGGCTCCCGCGGCTCGCGCGCATGAGCAAGGCGCGGGTAGTGCCACTGTTCTACCACGCGCTGCCGGACCGGAAAGGCTACGAGATCGTCCTCAAGCCCACCCTGGAGAACTATCCGACCGGGGATGACCAGGCCGATGCCGAGCGCATGAACCGCATCGTCGAAGAGGCCGTTCGCGAACACCCGGACCAGTATTTCTGGGCCCATCGCCGGTTCAAGAGTCAGCCCGATCCCGACGTGGACATGTATCCTGGCGTCAAGGATCACCGCCGCGAAAGACGCCAGCGGCGACAGTCCCATCGGGACGGGAGTTGACCCGGAAATGCCTCCGCAACTCCCCCTGAGCGATCCGCCGGCGTCGCTGTGCATCCTGCGCTTTTCCGCGCTGGGCGACGTCACCCACATGACTCCGGTCGTTCGCACGCTTCAGCGCGAGTGGCCGCAGACCCGTCTGACCTGGGTCGTCGGCAAGGCCGAACGCGCCTTGGTCGGCGACATCCCGGGTGTGGAGTTCGTGGTCTTCGACAAGGGCGCAGGATGGGCCGGCTACCGCGCGCTGTGGCAACAAATGAAAGGCCGGCGCTTCGATGTGCTGTTGCACAATCAGTTCGCTCTGCGCGCCAACATCGCGAGCCGCGGCATCCGCGCCGACCTGCGCCTGGGCTATGACCGCGCCCGTTCGCGCGACCTGCATGGGCTGTTCATCAACGCGCGCATCCCCCCGCACCCCGGGCAGCACGTGATTGACATCTATTTCAGCTTCATCGAGGCCCTGGGGCTCGCCCGGCGCCACATGGTCTGGGACATCCCCGTGCCGGATGACGCGGCTGAACGGGCTCGCGAGCTTATCCCGGACGATGTCCCCACCCTGGTGATCAGCCCGTGCTCCAGTCACAGCCTGCGCAACTGGACTGCCGAGGGCTGCGCAAAGGTCGCCGACCACGCAGCGCGGGCCCACGGCTTGAAGGTCTTGATCACTGGAGGACCGTCCCGAAGCGAACAAGAGATGGGCGAGGCGGTGCTGGCACAAAGCCAGGAACAGCACGAAAACCTGACCGGGAGAACATCGATCAAGGAAATGCTGGCCATCCTGGGACGCGCCACGGCCGTGGTCAGCCCCGATTCGGGCCCCGCCCACATGGCCAACGCCATGGGCACGCCGGTAATTGGGCTGTATGCCTGCACCAACCCCGCCCGGGCCCGCCCTTACTACAGCGGCCAGTGGTGCGTGGATCGCTATGACGAGGCAGCACGCCGCGAACTGGGCAAACCGGCTAGCGAGATCCGTTGGGGGACCAAGATCGAACGCCCCGGCGTGATGGAACTGATTCGCCCGGAGGACGTGATCGAACGATTGGACGCCTTGATGACTGCCGGTGCCCCGCGCGCCCTGCCGCCGGAGATCACCGATCAACCGTCCGAGGGCGCCCCTGCCTCGTAACCGGCGCGCAACTGCGCAAAGCAGGCGTCGGTGTAGACCCAGCGTTCGCGAATTCGCAGGCGCTTTTCCAGGTCGCGCCGAAGTCGCTGCAGGTTGGCTTCCCGCCAGTCACCATCCGTGCCTGCACGATACCGGCCGCGATCCCAGTCGATGATCGAAACCGTACCCTCGGGGGCCACCAGGATATTGCGACTGTTGAGATCCGGATGCCAGTGCCCGGCATTGTGGAAACGCCGGATGCAGGCCCCGACTGCATGCCACGTCGCATCGGGGACCCCGGCCTCGCCGAGGTTCTCGTCGAGCGAACGCGCGCCCGGAACTCGAACCGTGATCAGGTCCGCAGCGTACAGCGGCCCGAGCCGCACCGCCCGCCCGGCCACCGGCCGCGGTACGGGCAAACCCTCGTCGAACAAGCGCGCGGTATAGAACCATTCGCGCCACGGTCGCGTATCGTCAAGGCCCTGCCACAGGTAACGATCACCGAGAGCTCGGGCGATTGTGCCTCCGCGCATGTAGTGACGCAGAACCCACTCCTCGCCATTTTCGAGCGGGCTGCGGAAGAACACGACGCTGCCGCGCCCGCCTCCACGACCGGTCACCAGACCGCGGCTTTCCAGTCCGGACAAGTCGAACCACCAGGGCTCGGGGGATGCGGGCAACGCGGCATCAAAAAGCACGCGGACCCGCCCGCGACGCCATTGGCGCCCCTCCACGCTCAGGCGGCCCGGCCGGCAGCCTCCAGCACTCCCCACGGAGAGCGCTCGGGCAGATGGCAGGCCTCGGGACGCACATAGAACGTCGCCACTAGCGCGTGCTGGCCAGAGAGCGCGGCATGGCTGACCTGGTCGGTCAGCACACACCAGCTGTGGTAGGGCTCGAACGCCAGCTCGGTCCCGCGGCCGGGGGCATTCTGGAAATCGTCGCTGTCCTTCATCCAGTTGTGCATGCGCCGCATCGCGCGGTCATAGGGCGAGGTGTCGCCGACCACCTCGAGCTGCGGAAGGTTCAGGGCGGACAACGCCCGAAGACTGCCGGTCCAGGCGCGCTCCGCCAGCCCCTGACGCAGGCGCGGCGGCGGGGCGATGCCGGCGGCGCCGCCGAACTGGCGGTAGAGTTCGCCGAATTCCTCGGCCACCCGCCAGATGCGCGCCTCCTCCGGGTTGATGTTGGTGAAGAAGCGCAGCGGCCGCCAGCCGTGGGTGGCCCCGGCCGGAAAGGCGTCCACATGCAGCAGCTCGTTATTGGAGTGTCGCTTGATCACCCGGCCCTTCTCCTGCACTGGGCGGAAGTTGATCTTGCGCGGGCTCCAGCCGCTGGTGAACCCCGGCAGCAAGTGCCCTAGAAAACCCTCCACCCGCTCGCCATACTCGCGCAGGATGCGACGCACGCGCTCGCCGGCATCGCCCTCGTTTTTCAGGCCGCTGATAAAGTCGCCATGCGGGTGATAGCTGATGTTCTTCAGGCTGAGCAGCCGGCCGACCTCGTCTCGCAGAAACGCCAGGTCCTGTTCGTTCGGAAGTGGCAGCCGCCCCGGCTCGAATAGCAGCACCTGGCCCTCTTCCAGCGAGCGTTCCAGGCGATCACCGGGGCTTTCGTACTCGTCCGCGCGAACGCGATGCAGGGGCTGGTCAGTCATGGTCCTTCTCCGGGGTCAGTCGGCCTGGTCGGCCGCGACCGCATCGAGGTAGGCGCGCACACCGTCCTCGATATCGTGAAACTCCAGGTCGCAGCCGGCCGCACGCAGCTGCGACAGATCCGCCTGGGTATAGCTCTGGTAGCGGCCCTTCAGGTGATCCGGGAACGGGATGTATTCGATCTCGCCGCGGCCGAACCAGTCGATCGTCGCACGCGCCATGTCGTTGAAGGTCCGCGCGCGCCCGGTCCCACAATTGTAGATTCCATTCACTTCGGGATGTTCCAGCAGCCACAGCTTCAGGTTCACGCAGTCGCGGACATCGACGAAGTCGCGGCGCTGTTCGCCATCGGCATAGCCATCACAGCCCTCGAACAGGCGGACCGTATTGCCCTCGCGCAACTGGTTGCTGAAGTGATGGATCACGCTCGCCATCCCCCCCTTGTAGCCCTCGCGCGGACCATAGACGTTGAAGTAGCGAAGGCCCACGACCTGGGCCGTCAGTGAGTCCATGTGCCGGCGCAGGTACTGGTCGAACGCGAGCTTGGAGTAGCCGTAGGCATTCAGCGGGCGCTCGTGAGCGGGTTCCTCGCGGAAGGTGTCGTTGCCGCCGTACACCGCGGCCGAGGAGGCATAGATAAACGGAATGCGACGATCCTGGCACCAGTGGAACAGCTCGCGGGTGTAGGCAAAGTTGTTGCGCATGATGTAGCGCCCGTCCCACTCCGTGGTGGCCGAGCAGGCGCCCATGTGGAACACCGCCTCCACCGGCCCCAGGTGGGCATCGGCCTCGATCAGGTCGCGAAAGTCTTCCTTGTCGTGATAGTCCGCGATGATGCAGTCGGTCAGGTTCAGCGACTTCTGGCCGTGGGTCAGGTTGTCGACCACGACAATGTCGGTGCGACCACGACGGTTGAGTTCCTTGACCAGATTGCTGCCGATAAATCCGGCACCGCCGGTAACGATGATCACGGGGACGACTCCTGAAAAAGCTGGGGATGCGCCGCATTGTACGCGGCGCACGAAAGGCGGGGAAAGCGACGTGCAGGGCAGCGGTCCGTCAGGAGTCCGCGGGCTTGCGCATGCGCTCGATCATCGACGAGGTCGAGCAACCATCAAGGAAGTCGAGGATGTCCACGCGTCCGCCGTGCGCAACCACCGCATCGTGCCCGGCGATGTCCTGCGGACGGTAGTCGCCACCCTTGACCAGTCGGTCCGGAAGGATCTCCCCGACCAGACGCGCCGGCGTATCCTCGGAAAACGGGACGACCCAGTCCACCGACGCAAGGCCAGCAAGCACGGCCATACGCTGCTCAACCGGGTTCACCGGTCGCCCTTCACCCTTCAGCCGGCGCACGGACTCGTCATCGTTCACCGCCACGATCAGGCGGTCGCCCAGACTGCGTGCACGCTCGAGATAGGCGACATGGCCGGCATGCAGAAGATCGAAGCAGCCATTGGTCATCACGATGCGCTCGCCATGCATCCGGGCATCCGCCACTGCGCGAAGCAACTCGTCCTCGGTCAACACGCCGCGCCCCGTCTGTTCCTGGTCCTGCAAAGCTCGACGCAACTCCGCAACGCTGACGGTCGCGGTACCCAGCTTGGCCACCACAATACCGGCCGCGATATTGGCCAGGGCCATTGCCTGGGGGAGTTCCAGGCCGGTTGCGAGCCCGGCCGCCAGAGTCGCAATTACGGTATCGCCGGCGCCGGTCACGTCGAACACCTCACGCGCCCGAGCTCCCAGATGCACCGGAACTGCGCCCGGACGAATCAGACTCATGCCATCCTCGCCGCGCGTCACCAGCAGCCCGTCAATGCCGCAGTCGCGAGCCAGCGCCTCGCCACGCGCGACCAGCTCGGCTTCGTCGGCGCAACGACCAACCACGGCCTCGAACTCGGTCAGATTCGGAGTAATCAGTGTCGCACCGCGATAGAGAGAAAAATCGCGCCCCTTGGGGTCCACCAGCACGGGCACCCCGGCGGCGCGCGCAGCCTCGATCAAGGGTTGGGGGTCGCGCAGCGCACCCTTGGCGTAGTCCGACAGGACCACTGCGCCGGAGCCCGCCAGCAACGGTTCGACCTGCGGCAGCAGGTCGGCGGCACGGATACCCGGGAAGCCGTCCTCGAAGTCGAGGCGGATCAGTTGCTGATGGCGGCTGATGACGCGCAGCTTGGTGATAGTGGCCGCGCCCGGCTGGCGGCGGAAATGGCAGGCCACGCCCGCGCCCTCGAGCAGCCCGGCGAGTTCGGAGGCCGCCTCGTCCTCGCCAGTAACACCGACCAGATCGGCATGGCCACCGAGGGCGGCGAGATTCAGGGCAACGTTGCCGGCGCCACCCGGGCGCTGCTCGATGTCGCGCACGTGGACGACCGGGACCGGCGCCTCCGGGGAGATGCGGTCCGTACCGCCGTGCCAGTAGCGGTCTAGCATCAGATCGCCGATCACCAGCACACGGGCCTGATCAAATGAGGGAAGGGAAAGCTTCATCGGGGGTGAGCGCTGGCCCGAACAGGACTAGCCGGAATGTGCCCGCGACCGGTCAGCGTGTCATACACGCGACTAGTCGTCGTCTTTCAGGGTGAACTGGGTGCCGCAGTAGGGGCACAGGTAGCGGCCGTCGGGGGTCTCGTCGATCGGGAGAAAGACGCGCGGGTGCGAGGACCACAGCGCCATCGTCGGCGTGGGGCAGTGCAGCGGCAGGTCCTTGCGCGTGACGGTGATTTCGGTCTGCGCGTTCGCGGTCGGGTACTGATCCTGGTGGTGGGCGGTATCGGGGTTCACCATGGTTTTTCTCGCATCCGGTTGACGGAAAATTTGGGCGTCTCAGACGAAGGTCAGCCAGCCCTCGTGGCGGCTGTCCCGGCCCTGTACCACATCGAAGTAGCGCGACTGCAGGCGCTCGGTGATGGGTCCGCGGGTGCCGGAGCCGATCGGGCGGTCGTCGACCTCGCGGATCGGGGTCACCTCGGCGGCGGTACCGGTAAAGAAGGCCTCGTCGGCGATGTACACCTCGTCGCGGGTGATGCGCTTCTCGATGACGTCCAGGCCCTCCTCGTGCGCCAGCTCGATGACCGTGCGGCGGGTGATGCCGTCCAGCGCGGAGGTCAGGTCCGGGGTGAACAACACGCCGTCGCGCACGATAAAGATGTTCTCGCCGCTGCCCTCGGCCACGTAGCCCTCGGTATCCAGCAGCATGGCCTCGTCGTAGCCGCAGCGGGTGGCCTCCTGCAGGGCCATCATGGAGTTCATGTAGTTGCCGTTGGCCTTGGCCTTGCACATGGTCACGTTGACGTGATGCCGGCTGAAAGAGGAGGTGCGAATGCGAATCCCCTTTTCGATGCCCTCGTCGCCCAGATAGCTGCCCCAGTGCCAGGCCGCAACCATCGCATGCACCAGGAGATTGTCGGCGCGCAGGCCCATGCCTTCGGAGCCGAGGAAGCACATCGGGCGCAGGTAGGCGCTTTCCAGCCCGTTGTCGCGCACGGACGCGATCTGGGCATCGTTCAGCACCTCGGCGGTATAGGGGATGGTCATGCCGAGAATCTTGGCCGAGTTGAACAGCCGCCGGGTGTGGTCCTGCAGGCGGAAGATCGCGGGGCCGCGCTCGGTCTTGTACGCGCGCACGCCCTCGAACACCCCCATGCCGTAGTGCAGCGTGTGGGTGAGCACGTGGGTCTTCGCCTCGCGCCAGGGCACCATCTGCCCGTCCAGCCAGATCACCCCGTCGCGGTCGGCCATCGACATTGTCTTGTTCCTCTATGTGGTCTCGTTCGCGGCCGATTCCGGCTCGCCGAACAGGTCATTCCAGGCATCGATCACGCCATCGCGCACGGCGCAGAGCTCGTCGTCGGGCTTCTCGACCCGGGCGTCCAGGCCCGCCAGCGTCAGGCGGTGGATGCGGTTGCGCAGATCGCGGTAGGCATCCGCCAGCGCCTCGCTCAATGCCGCGTCGATCACGCCCTCGCGCCCCAGTGCATCCAGCGTGCGGATCTTGTCCGGCCAGTCACACACGGCGGGATGATCGTGAGCAGATACCAAAACCCAGTATTGAACCATGAATTCGATATCAGTGATACCGCCCCGGTCGCGCTTGAGATGGAAGCCGTGGCCCCGCTTCGAGGCGTGCTCGGCCAGCATGCGGTTGCGCATCTCGACCACCTCGGCGCGCAGTGCATCGGTATCCCTTTCACGAGTCAGCACCTCGCGACGCAGGGCATCGAACTGCTCGCCCAGTTCGGTATCCCCGGTCACGAAGCGCGCACGCACCAGCGCCTGATGCTCCCAGGTCCAGGCCGACTCGTCCTGGTAACGCCGGAACGCCTGCAAGCCGCTGACCAGCAGACCCGCGGTACCACTGGGGCGCAACCGGGTATCCACCTCGTACAGGCGGCCCGCCGGGGTGAAGGCCCCCAGCAGGTGCACCACCCGCTGGGCGACGCGGGCGAAGAATTCGGTGTTGTCGATCACCTTGGGCCCCGCGGTCTGCGCCTCGTCGCCCTCGCTGTCGTGCAGGAACACCACGTCCAAGTCCGAACCATAGCCCAGCTCGAAGCCACCCAGCTTGCCGTACCCGATCACCGCAAAGCGCGCGACGCGGCGCGCATCCGTGGCCCCGCACTTCGGCTCGCCGTGGCGCTCCACCATCTTGTCCCAGGCCAGCTGCAGCACCCGCTCCAGAAGCACCTCGGCCAGCCAGGTCAGATGGTCGGAGATCTTCATCAGCGGCAGAAAGCCCATGATGTCAGCGGCCGCCACGCGTAGCGTCTGCACCTGCTTGAACTGGCGCAGCCGGTCCAGCATCTGCTCGTGGTCCTGCCCGGGGAACTGCGCCAGCTCGGCCTCCAGCTCCTCGCGCAGCCCGTCACGATCGGGCGGCGCGTACAGCGCGCGCGGGTCCAGTAGCTCGTCCAGCAGCACCGGGTGGCGGGTCAACTGCTCGTTGATCCACGGGCTGGCGGCCACCAGCTTGACCAGCTGCGACAGCGCCAGGGGGTTCTCGACCAGCAGCGACAGGTACACCGAGCGCCGGGCAATCGTGCGCACCATCTGCAGCGCTCGCGGCAATACCGCATCCGGCGTATCCATCTCCGCGATCGCCCCGATCAGCAACGGCATCAGGCGGTCCAGGCGCTGGCGCCCGGTCACGCTCATCGCGCGCACGCCCGGACTCTCGCGCAGATCGGCAATCCCGCGCAGAGCCTCGTCCGCATCCTGAAAGTCCATCGCCTCCAGCACCGCCCGGGCATCCGCCTCCGGCAGCGAGCCCTGCCACAAACGATTGAGCTGCTGCTCGCGCCCGGTCTCGGGCGAGGCCTCCATGGCCTCCCCGTCCGCGCGCTGCGGGGCACTGAATACCTGCTCGAAGTGAGCATGCACCCGCCGCTGCTCGCGCAACAGCGCCATCTCGAAGGCCGCCTCGTCGTCGAACCCCAGCGACAGTGCCAGTCGATGCCGGTCCTGGCCATTGGAGGGCAGACGGTGGGTCTGCTGGTCATTCAGCATCTGCAGACGGTTCTCTACCCGGCGCAGGAAGCGATAGGAACGCTCCAGCTGTTCGACGGCATAGCCGGGCAGCAGGTCGCGCTCCTGCAATGCCGTCATCACGCCCAGCAGGTCACGCCGCTGCAGCCCCTGGTCGCGCCCCCCGCGGATCAACTGGAACGACTGCGCGATGAACTCAATCTCGCGGATCCCGCCCTCGCCGTGCTTCACGTCCTCGAATCGACCGCGCCGCGCCGACTCGTCGTTGATCATCTGCTTCAGCTCGCGCAGGTTGGCCAGCGTGCCGTAGTCCAGATAGCGCCGGTAGATGAACGGGCGCAGCCGGCGCATCAGGCGCGCGCCGGCGTCCGGGTCGCCCGCCAGCGGACTCGCCTTGATCAGGGCGTAGCGCTCCCACTCGCGGCCGTGGGCCTGGTAGTAGTCCTCCATCGCGTCGAAGTGCATCACCAGCGGTCCGGAATCCCCGAACGGGCGCAGGCGCATGTCCACGCGATAGCAAAAGCCGTCCGCAGTCACGTCCGACAGCGCTGCAATCAGCTGGCGCCCCAGGCGCTGGAAGAATTCCTGATTCTCGATCACGCGCTTGCCATCGGTCTCCCCCGCCTCCTCGAAGGCGAAGATCAGATCGATATCGGAGGAGAAGTTGAGCTCGCTGCCACCCAGCTTGCCGAGCCCCAGAACCACCATGGACTGGGCCTCGCCCGCGGGGCTGCGCGGCTGGCCGTAACGCTCCTGCAAATGGCGGTCCAGCCATTGCAGGCCACCCTCGATAAGGGAGCGGGCCAGACGGCTCAGGTCGTGCATGACCTCGTCGAGGTCGGCGTGCCCGGCCAGGTCGCGCCAGGCGATGCGGATCATCTCGCGATGCCGCGTTTCGCGCAGCGCGTGACGCAGCCCGGCATCGTCGGTCACGGCCCCCAGGCGCGCCTGCAGCGTGCGCTCGAAGTCCGCATCGTCACAAGCCGGTATTTGGCCGTGTGGATCCAGCGCCTCGAGCAAGTACTCTGGATGCTGACGCACTGTCTGCACCAGGTAGTGGCTGAAGGCGAACGGGGCCGGCGTCGACGCCAGGAGGGTATCCGGCCAGGCGAGCTTTTCGTCCAGCTCGGCCAGCAGATCGCGGACCTCCTGCTCCAGCGGCGGCGACAGGCGAGCGGGGGATTCGGGCAGGGGCTTGTCCATGTGCCAAGCGTATCAGCGTTGCGACCCGGGGAGGCCAGCCCATGCCACGTACCGGTCGCGGGGTATTGACTTGGATGAGAACACAAATAACAATCGTTCTCGTCTACACGGCTATCCGCCGCATGAATCCACACGAGGATCGCTCGCCATGAACTTTCGCCCGTTTGCCTGGCTGATCGCCACGGCCGCCGCCATCGCCGTCAGCATGCCCCTGGTCGGCTGCAGCCCCGCCGACCAGGACGAGGTCAACCTCTATTCGGCGCGCCAGGAAAACCTGATCAAGCCGCTGCTGGACGACTTCACTGATCAGACCGGCATCCCGGTCAATCTGGTGACCGGCGGGGCGGACAGCCTGCTGCAGCGCCTGCGCCACGAGGGCCGCAACTCACCCGCCGATCTCTTCATCACCGTGGACGCGGCGCGTCTGCACCAGGCCAGCGAGGCCGGCGTGCTGCAGGCGGTCGAATCGGACGTGCTGCGCGAGAATATCCCGGAGCGCTACCGCGACCCGGACGGACAGTGGTTCGGCCTCTCGTCGCGCGCGCGCCCCATCCTCTACCACAAGGACCGCGTGGACCCGGCGGAACTCTCCACCTACGAGGCCCTGACCGATGCGCAATGGGAGGGCCGGATCTGCATCCGTTCCTCCAGCAACGTGTACAACCAGTCGCTGGTGGCAGCGATGATCGCCACCGAGGGCGCCGAGGCCGCCCAGGACTGGGCCGCCGGGATCGTGGCCAACATGGCACGCCAGCCGCAGGGCGGTGACCGCGATCAGATCCGCGCCGTGGCCGACGGGGTCTGCGACGTCGCGATTGCCAACACCTACTACCTGGGCCTGATGCTGGACGGCGAGGGCCGTGATCGCGAAGTCGCCGAGCAGATCGGGGTGTTCTGGCCCAACCAGGACGGCCGCGGCACCCACGTGAATATCAGTGGCGCCGGCGTCACCGCGCATGCCCCGAACCGGGACAACGCGATTCGCCTGCTGGAATTCCTGTCCTCCACCGAGGCGCAGGAGTGGTACGCCGAGGTCAACCAGGAATACCCGATCCGCGACGACGTACCGGCCAGCGACATCCTCCAGAGTTTCGGCGAATTCCAGTCCGACGACATCGAGCTCTACCGTCTGGGCAACCACAACGCCGAGGCCGTACGCATCATGGACCGCGTCCGCTGGCGCTGATGCTCGTCCACGACACCCCACTCACTCTCGCCCCCGGTCCTCCGGGGGCGTTCTGTTGGGCACCACAGAACGCGCGGAGGGCACAGGGCCGGGCATAAGGCGCGGTGTAGCGACCGGGGTCGCGGCACATGGCCTCGACAATCCGCCAGTCACAAGGCGGCCATAGTGGTATTCGAAACAAGAACCTTTATTATTCGCAATCCATGACCGCCCAGACCACCAACCCGCCCGCGACGCCTGCGAATCCTGCGAATCCTGCGGTTCGCCAGCGCCTGCCGTTCAGCCCGTGGTCGGCGGTCGCCATCGTCGTAGCGCTGACACTCGCCCTGCCGATCCTGGTCATCTTCGGGCACGTGTTCATCCCCGCCGGCGAGGTCTGGACCCACCTGCGCGAGACAGTCCTCGCGGACTATGTCGTCAACTCCCTGGCCCTGCTGATTGGCGTCGGGATCGGGGTGCTGGTGATCGGGGTGCCGGTTGCCTGGCTGGTCAGCGTGTGCGAGTTCCCCGGCCGTTCGATCTTCCAGTGGGCACTGATGCTGCCGCTGGCCATGCCGGCCTACATCATTGCCTACACCTACACCGGCATGCTGGATTTCAGTGGTCCGGTACAAAGCCTGATCCGTGAGCTCACGGGACTGGGATACGGCGAGTACTACTTCCCCGAGATCCGCTCGCTGGGCGGCGCCATGGCCATGCTGACGCTGGTGCTCTACCCCTATGTCTACCTACTCAGCCGCGCCGCCTTCCTCGAGCAGTCGGTCTGCGTGCTGGAGGTCTCCCGCACTCTGGGCGCCGGCCCCTTCGGTGGCTTTCGCCGGGTCGCCCTGCCGCTCGCGCGCCCGGCCATCATCGCCGGGTTGACCCTTGCGCTGATGGAAGTGCTGGCCGATTACGGCACGGTCGCCTACTTCGGCGTGAGCACCTTCACCACCGGCATCTTCCGCACCTGGTACGCCCTGGGCGACCCGGCCGCAGCGGCCCAGCTCGCGGCCGTGCTGCTGACCTTCGTATTCGTACTGATCGTGCTGGAACGCTGGTCGCGGGCCAAGGCGCGCTTCCATCACACCAGCCGCCGCTACTCGACCCTGCCGCGTTACCAGCTACGCGGCTGGAAGGCCACCGCGGCCTTCCTCGGCTGCCTGTTTCCGGTCCTGCTGGGCTTCCTGCTGCCGGCCCTCCAGCTCGGACTGTGGACCGTGCAGACCACCGAACAATGGATGAACCCGGCCTTCGGGCGGCTGGTCTTCAACAGCTTCTGGCTGGCCATCGCCGCGGCCGTGATCGCGGTCGCCCTGGCCCTGGTCCTTGCCTATGCGCGGCGCATGGAGGGCGGGCGCTTCACCGCGGCTGCCGTGCGCGTCGCCGGGATGGGCTACGCGGTACCCGGCATCGTGATCGCGATCGGCGTGATGATCCCGTTCGCCGCCTTCGACAACGCCCTGGACGGCTTCATGCGCGACACCTTCGGGGTATCCACCGGCCTGTTGCTGTCGGGCACGCTGTTCGCCCTGCTGTTCGCCTATGCCGTGCGCTTCCTCGCCGTCTCGCTGCAGACGGTCGAGGCCGGGCTGGGCAAGATCCAGCCGAGCATGGACGATGCCGCCCGCTCGCTGGGGATGCGCCCGCTGCAAACCCTGACCCGGGTACACCTGCCGATCATGCGCGGCACCCTGCTGACGGCATTGCTGCTGGTTTTCGTCGATGTCCTGAAGGAGCTTCCGGCGACGCTCATCCTGCGCCCGTTCGACTTCAACACCCTCGCGGTGCGCGCCTTCGAGCTGGCCAGTGACGAGCGCCTGGCCGAATCCTCCAGCGCCGCCCTGGCCATCGTGCTCGTCGGGCTGGTTCCCGTTATCCTGCTGTCCGTGACCATCGGCCGCTCGCGCCCCGGCCAGCAGGGCCCGACCCGCGCGGCGGACGAAGAATCGCCGCAAAAACCCCTCGCCATGCCCGCAGGCACGACGAATACGCCATGACCCAGCCCATCGAAACCACACTGCAGGTGCCCCATACCCCGCTGATCGCCCTGGATCGAGTGGATATCGGCTATGACGGTACCGCCGTGGTCCATCAGGTATCCCTGGCCCTGCCCAAGGGCCAGATCGGCTGCCTGCTGGGCCCCTCCGGCTGCGGCAAGACCACATTGTTGCGGGCGATCGCCGGCTTCGAGCCCCTGATGGCGGGGAGCATCCAGCTGGACGGGCGAAGCGTCAGCGATGCCCGCAGCACGATCCCGCCGGAGAAGCGCGGGGTCGGCATGGTGTTCCAGGATTTCGCCCTGTTTCCGCACCTGAGCGTGGCCGACAACATTGGCTTCGGCATCCGCGACTGGAGCCGCAAGGATCGTGACGAGCGCATCCGCTCGCTCCTCAAGCTGGTGGGGTTGCCGGGCTATGGCGAGTCCTACCCGCACGCCCTGTCCGGTGGTCAGCAGCAACGCATCGCCCTGGCCCGGGCCCTGGCCCCGCGGCCCAAGCTGCTGTTGCTGGATGAGCCATTTTCCAGCATGGACGTGGAGCTACGCAGCGAACTGGCCCGCGAGGTCCGGCGCATCCTGCGCGCGGAGAACACCACCGCCATCCTCGTGACCCACGACCAGAACGAGGCCTTCGCCTTCGCCGATCGCATCGCGGTGATCCACCAGGGCCGCGTGGCCCAGTGGGACACTGCCTACAACCTCTACCATCGCCCGGCGGATCGTTTCGTCGCAGACTTCGTCGGCGAGGGTACGCTGATCCCCGGCATGGTCTGCGCCGAACACGTGGTCGATACCGCCTTTGGCCAGATCGAGGGCACGCTGTCGGAACAGCTGCCGCCCGGCACCGCCGTGGACGTCCTCGTGCGTCCGGACGACATCGCGATCGACAACGAAGCGGGCACCATCCGCACCGAGATCCTCGACAAGGCCTTCCGCGGGGCGGACTTCCTCTACACCCTGCGCCTGCCGGACGGCCTCAGCGTGCTGTGCATGGCGCCCAGCCACGACAATTTCGTCATCGGCGAGCACGTGCGCCTGCGCCTCGACTTCACCCACCTGGTAGTGTTCTCGCGCGGCAGCGGGGTCGACTGCCCGGCCTCCTGACCCTGGCGCGCTCCGCAGCCCGCCAGGGTCGTTGGTGCAGGCCCAGCGGGAACTCGCGTGATTTCGCGCGTTCCGATGTCGACACGCTCCCCTTTCCGCAACCGCTATCATCGTTTCATGACCCACGCCCGCGCCCCTGTTGTCCGCCGCCCGGCCCGCACCGGGCTGGGCGTGGTTGCGATGCTGCTCGTCGCACTGGCGGGCATCCCGGGGGCGGCCGGTGCGCAGGATGGCTCCACCCCCGGCTTGCAGATCGAGGGGGGTACCGACGCTCAGCGCAGCAATATCCGCAACAGCATCAACCTGGCGCGCCACCCCTGCGACTTGCCCGGGTTTCGCGAGGGCCGCGTGTTGCGCGACACCGAGGCGCGCGCCACCGATGCCCTGCGGGCGATCGGCTTCTACGACCCCGAGCTGGTTCTCGACTTCGAACGCCACGAGGCCTGCTGGGACATCCGCATCACCCTGGACCCCGGCCCGCCGACCACGGTGGAGCAGGTGGACCTGCAGATCACCGGCGAAGGAGCCGGCGATCTCGGCTTCGAGGCCGTGCTCAGCCAGACCGAGATCCGCGAGGGCGACACCCTGCGCCATGATCGCTACGAGGCCCTGCGCAACCGCATGACGCGGATCGCGTCGGATCGCGGCTATTTCGACGCCGATCTCCACACCCGACGCCTGGAGGTGGACCGCGACACCCGCAGCGCGACCATCCGCCTGCACATGGATACCGGGGATCGCTACCGCGTGGGGCGGGTCCACATCGACCAGGACATCCTCTCCGAGGACTTCGTCCAGCGCATGGTGCCGTTCGCGGCGGGTGACCCGTACAGCTCGGCGCAGATCATCGCGCTGCAGCGCAATCTGAACGACAGCGGCTACTTTGGCGGCGTCCGTGTACGCCCGCAACGCGACGCGGCAGAGGGACTGCAGGTCCCGATCCTGGTCGAACTGGAGCCGCGCAAACGCCATAGCTACGAGGCCGGCATCGGCTACTCCACCGATATCGGCCCGCGTATCCGGCTGCGCTACGAACATCGCTACGCCAACCGGATCGGCCATCGCTACCAGGCCGAGATCGAGGCGTCGCCGGTGCGTTCCGGGATCGGCTACAACTACGAGATCCCGCTGCGCGACCCGCTGCGCGAACGCCTGAACCTGTTCACCACCTATCGCACGGAAGACACCGACACCCAGCAGTCCGATCGCTTCCAGGTCGGCGCCAACCGGGTCCTGCAGCGCCGCAGCGGCTGGCAGACCACCGAGGGGCTGCGCTACGAGTACGAGGACTACACCGCCGGCGAGGATGACAGCGGGCGCAGCAACCTGCTGATCCCGTCCTACCGGATCAGCCGCATGGAAGCGGACGAACCGATGACCCCGCGCCGCGGCTACCGCTTCGAGACCACCGTTCAGGGCGCGCGCGAAGAGATCCTGTCCAGCATCTCGTTCGCCCAGGTCCTGGCCAGCGGCAAGGTGGTCCGCGGCCTCGGCACCGGCCGGGTGCTGGCCCGCGTGGATGCCGGCTTCACCGACGTGGACTCGGTCAGCGACCTCCCCAGCTCTCTGCGCTTCTATGCCGGGGGCGATGCCAGCATCCGTGGCTACGGCTACCAGCGGGTCGGGCCACGCAACGACAGCGGCGACGTGATTGGTGGACGCCACAAGGTAGTGGGCAGCCTCGAGTACGACTACCCGGTCGTCGGCAACTGGAGCGCCGCGGCCTTCGTCGACGCCGGCAACGTCGTCAACGAGTGGGACGAGTTCGACCCCGTCTACGGCGTCGGGGTCGGTGTGCGCTGGCGCTCCCCGGTCGGCCCGCTCCGAGTGGACCTGGCCCACGGACCGGACTCGGACGATGACTTTCGCATCCACTTCTCCATGGGTCCGGACCTTTGAAACCCCTGTTGCGCGGCACACTGTGGGGGCTCTCCACGGTCCTTACCCTGGTGATCATCCTGCTGGGCACCCTCGGGGCCCTGCTCGCGACCGAATCGGGGACCCGCTGGCTGGTCGAACAGGGCGAGCGCCTGGCCCCCGTCGAATTGCGCATCGACCGGGTCGAGGGGACCTTGTTCACCGAGCTGCACCTGCACGGATTGCACCTCGCGCTGCCCGACGGCCCGGTGATCGACCTGCCCACCGGGCGCGTCGGGATCAGCGCCCGCAGCCTGCTCCGCGGCGAGCTGAACATCCGGATACTGGCCGTCACCAGGCTGCGCGTGGACCTGCCACCACCCGACCCGGATGCGCCACCCGCGGACGAACCCTTCGCCCTGCCCGATTCCTTCCGGCTGCCGCTGGCGGTGCGCCTGGGCCAGCTCCAGGTGGAGGACATGGAGATCCTGCTGGCGGGCGAACCCCTGGCCTCGGTCACCCGACTGACGGCCGATGCGCGGGCCAGCGGCTCGCGCATCGAGCTACACGCGCTGGAGCTGGACATGCCGGAGATCCGGGCCCGGCTGGCCGGATCGCTCGAAGCCAATGATGACTACCCCGTGCACCTGCGGGGTCAGTGGCAAGCGCCCCTGCCCGTGGCCCTGGCCGAGGGCCTGGGCACGGACGAGGCGCGTGGCGAACTGGAGATCACCGGGGCCTTGCGCGAACGCGTGCAGCTCGAACATGACCTGCGCGCCGGGATCGAGCTGAACCTGCAGGCCAGCACCCACGAACTGTTCACCACCCCGGCGCTGGAACTGGCGGCGCAGTGGCAACCCTTCACCTACCACCTCGATCCGGAACAGGACATCGCCCTGGAGGGCGGCCGCCTCGACCTGCAGGGGACTCCGGAGGACTGGGCGCTGAATCTGCAGACCGCGGCCACCCTGACACCCTGGCCACGGCTTGTGCTGAACACCCGGGCGCACGGGGACCTCGAATCGCTGGAGATCGAAGCCCTGGATATCGAGTCCGAGGCCGGGCGGGTCACGCTCGCCGGGCCCATTCGCTTTGTCGACACCCTGGACTGGGACCTCACCCTGGAGGCCGAGGACCTGACCACGTCCGGAATGGGTTTGGAGTTCGATGCCGCGGTCGAACGCCTGAAGGGACGGTTGCAGGGCACCCTGCCGCTGGGAACCGACACCCCGCCTCTGGCGGCCCTGGACGCGAGCGTCAGCCTTGACGAGCTGACCGGGCACTACGAGGGGGAACCCATCACCGGCAGCCTGAACGCCTGGCTGGTCGACGGTCAGGCGCGGATCGAGGACACGCACCTGACGATCCGCGATACCGCGCAGCTGGACCTGAACGCTTCGGCCACGGGCCTCGCGGGCGACCTGAGCGACCCCGATCACCGCCTCGTCTTCGACCTCGGACTGGATCTGGAGGCCCCGGATCTGGCGCGCCTGCACTCGGAGCTGGACGGGCAGATCGAGCAACTGCGACTCGTGCTGGACGGCAACTACGCCCCCGCCAGCGGCGCCCTGAGCGCGCAGCTTGGCCTGGACCCAGTGCGCGCCCGACTGCGCGGGATCGACATCACGGGCGATGCACTGATCGCGCTGACCGAGACGGGTGGCGAGATCGAGCGGCTGCAATTCGCCACCGACACAGGTGCCCGGTTCGCCCTGAATGGGGATCTCGACTGGTCCGAGGGCCTGCGCTGGGACCTCGCACTGGAAGGCGACGGGCTGGATCCGTCGCTGGTGGTCGCCG
Source organism: Thioalkalivibrio sp. ALMg9 (assembly GCF_000380625.1). NCBI lineage: Bacteria > Pseudomonadati > Pseudomonadota > Gammaproteobacteria > Chromatiales > Ectothiorhodospiraceae > Thioalkalivibrio > Thioalkalivibrio sp. ALMg9. Next base: position 405,146 of record NZ_AQYC01000008.1, on the reverse strand, counting down.
AGGCCCCCGGCCAGATCGCCCTCGCCCTGCTCAGCCAGGGGCACCTCGACGCCGACGGCACCCCCCGCGTGCAGGCCCAACTCCAACGGCTGGAGGGTACGCTGCGCGACCAGTCCGTATCCGGTCAGGGCCAACTGCAGCTGGAGGGGGAGCATCTACGAGTGGACCAGCTGGACCTGGCGCTGGGCCGGAACACCCTGACCGCCCACGGCGAATGGACCGAGGCCCTGGACTTCGAGCTGCGCCTGGATGCCCCGGAGCTGGATCGGGTCTGGCCCGACCTCGCCGGCCGACTGGAGCTCGATGCACACATCACCGGAGAACCCGATCGGCCGCGCGTGGCGGCACGCGGAACCGGTGCGGGGTTGCGACTCGCGGATATCACCCTGGAGCAACTGGAGCTGGGGGCCGACGCCGGCCTCGAGGTCGCCGCCCCGGCCGAGATCGACCTGCGCCTGACCGGCCTCGGGCTGGCCGACGGCACACGCGTGGAGACCCTGCGCCTGGGGGCCTCCGGTCGCATCGACGGGCATCGCGTCACACTGGCGGCCGATGCCGGGGATCTGGGCTCGCTGGATCTGGCGCTGCAAGGCGAACTGAACCCCGACACCCTGCACTGGCGCGGCCAGATCGCACGGCTGGATCTGGACCAACCCGCGGGGGGCCCCTGGCAACTGACCGAACCGGTCGCACTGGAAGGCGGGCCGGAAGATGCACGGCTGGAGCGCCTGTGCCTGGCACGCGACGACGGACGGCTGTGCGTCGAGGGGGACTGGGGTACGTCGACAGGGGCCGAGTTCGGCGCCGAGGCCCGGGCGGTGGACCTGGCCTGGCTGGAACCCTTCCTGCCGCCGGAACTCGCTATCGCGGGCCAGCTGAATGCTGACGCCAGCGGCCGTATGGAAGCCGATGGCACCGTGACGGCCGACCTGACCGTGACCCCGACCGATGGCCACCTGGTCGTGCGCGACGAGGACGGAGACCTGGAGGAGGTGCCCTACCGCGATGTGCGGCTGACCGCCCGGGTGCGCGATCGCGACGTGGACGCCTCCCTGCGGCTCGACTTCCTGGAAGGCGGGACGGCGCGCAGCGATATCCAGCTGCGCCCGGACGGCGACGACCTGCGTATTGACGGCGACTTCGAGGCGCACCTCGATAACCTGTCGTGGCTCGCGGCTCTGAGCCCCGAGATCCAGCGCCTGCGTGGCTCGCTCAACGCCCGCCTGGACTTCGGCGGACGACTGGACGCGCCACTGGTGGAGGGCGAAGTGGCGTTCCGCGACGGCGGGGTCCTGATCCCCGAGGCCGGCATCGATATCGTCATTCCCGAGATCACGGGCTGGGTGGTCTCGGCCGAACAGCTGACCCTGACCGGCCGCCTGGAGTCCGGGGACGGCGGCATCGACCTCAACGGTCACGTGGACCTCGCCGACGCCGGGCCCCGTGCCGAGCTGAGCCTGACCGGCGAGGACTTCCTGGTCGTCAACCGCGTAGACGCGGAGGCCCGCATCACGCCGGACCTGCAACTGGTCTTTACCCCCGACGACGGCATTCGTGTGCGCGGCGAGGTCTTCCTGCCCTGGGCGCGCATCCGTCCGCCGGATCTGCCGCCCGGAGCGATCCGCGTCTCCGGCGACGAGATCATCCTCGGGGAGGAGATCACGGAGGCCCAGGGGCTCAAGACCGACATCCGCATTCGGATCCGCCTGGGGGATGACGTGCGCTTCGACGGCTTCGGCCTGACCGCACGCTTCGCCGGCGAGGTGGATGTCGAGGAGGTCACCGGGCAACCGACCCAACTGTTCGGCGAGATCACGATCCCCGAAGGCGAGTACAGCGATTACGGCCAGGACCTGCGGGTGGAACGCGGCAGCCTGGTCTTCCAGGGGCCGGCGGAGAACCCGGAACTGGACCTGCGCGCGGTACGCACCGTGCGCGAATACAACGTGACCGTCGGGCTGGAGATCCGCGGCACGCCGGACAACCTGAGCTCGCGGGTGATCTCGGACCCGCCGATGGACGAGACCGAGGCGATGTCCTACCTGCTGACTGGACGCCCCCTATCCGGCGCCTCGCAATCCGATGGCAACATGATCGCTGCTGCCGCAGCCGCCTACGGGCTGGAACAAGGGGCCGTGATTACCGAACGCATCGGCCGCGAACTGGGCCTGGACGAGGTGGAGCTGGACACCGAGGGCGGGCTGGACGAAAGCGCGCTGACACTGGGCCTGTACCTCTCGCCGCGCCTGCTGCTGCGCTACTCCATCGGGCTGTTCGACAACACATCGAAGGTCCTGCTGCGCTACGAACTGACCCGCAACCTGAGCGTCGAGACCGCCTCCGGGACGACGGAACAGTCGGTAGACCTGATCTATCGATTCGAGCGCTAGGAGGACGCTGCGGACTAAGGATCAAAGGCCTTTTTCACCACGAAGCACACGAAGGTACGAAGAAAAGATCCATGCCGGTTTAACCACAGAGGACACGGAGTTCACGGAGGTGCTCAAACCTGCTCTCGGTGGTGATCGGCGCTCGAATGATCTCACCTTGAAGATCTTCTCAATGCCGGTGCTGGCCCGTCATCGCGAGGCGCGAAGCGCCGTGGCGATCTCCGTGGAATGCAACCCAGCGGACTTTCGGGGTGGCCTCGCTGAGCCCAGAACGACAAACCTGTCATTCCATACCCACACCACTTCTGGCGCGATCGCGAAGTGCGCGTTGACCAGAGTCTCCCTAGCTTGAGGTATCGCGAGCGCCGTTGCGCGCGGCGTCGATGCGCACGCGGATCTGGCTGCGGTAGAGCTGTTCGTTGGGGATGCCCACCAGGGGACGCCCGACCGGCTGGCCCTCGGCATCGAACGCCATGATCGTCGGCACCACCCGCACGCCGTAGGCACGACCCAGCTCACTGCCCAGCTTGGTCGTGCCGTCGAAATCGCGCACCTCTTCGCGATCCAGCATGACCTTGCGGATATTCACACCCTGGAGGGCCGGGTCCGCGGTCATCGGGCCGAGATAGCGCTGTTCGGCACGATCACAGTACGGGCAGCTACTCGACGCGAACATGATCACGGTCGCCTTGCCATCGCCCTGGGTGTTCAGCGCCTGGAGGTCCGTGGCGCGTTCGACGCCGCCCGCCGCGACCGCAGTAGCCAGCAGCATGCCGACCAACAAGGCACCGGAGCGCAGCAGCATCGAGGCGAACGGGGAGCGGGGAAGGTTCGTATTGAGGGTCATGGTCATCATGGATCCTTGGGTGTTTGGAACCAGTCTAGGGCTGCCACATTAACGCAGGCTGAAGAGCCAGCAATCGCGCCCCCGCCTCCGGCCGGCCCGAAGGTCCGCCGAATGGCGCCCGCGAGTTGCCCACAAAAAAGGCCCCGCCGGAGCGGGGCCTGATTCCAACGCGCCGGCGAACCGGCGGTCAGGGTCTTGCCGGCGACCTTAGTCGGCGCGCTTGCGCACGTCGGAGGTCACTTCCACGCGGCGGTTGGCTTCGCGGCCTTCCTGGGTGGAGTTGTCGGCGGTCGGGCGGTCTTCACCGTAGCCGACGGTGCGGATGTCGCTTTCACGCACGCCTTCGCTGGCCAGGAAGTCGGTGACTGCCTGGGCACGACGCTCGGACAGGCCCTGGTTGTAGTCGGCCGGGCCGATGGTGCAGGTGTGGCCTTCGACCAGCACCGAGCTGTACTCGGCGTCGTCGGAGGTCAGGCTGCGGGCCAGATCACGCAGGGCGGAACGACCTTCGGAACGCAGATCAGCGCTGTCGAAGTCGAACAGGGCCTGGGCGCTCAGCGTGGTGGTGGTGAATTCCGGTTCCGGCTCCGGCGCCGGGGCAGCCGCCGGCTCGGGCTCGGGGGCCTCGGCAACTTCTTCGATGTAGCCCGCGCAATGCGGGAACTTCACGTTTTCTTCCGTCCAGGAACGCGTACGCACGCATTCGCCGGAGCGATCGACCACAACCTTGCCGCTACGGTCGGTCACGTTGGCGGCCGGCGGTTCCTGCGCCACAACCTGCCCGGCGGCGCCGAGCACCAGCGAGGCCACGGAAGCGGCCAGAAGATTCTTAACGAGCTTATGATTCATTGCAAAGCCTCCTTGTAAAAACAATAGACGTCGGACCCGGGTTGAACCGCGCGACCACCATGGTACGCGCCGCGACCGCAATCCAAAGCAGCGAGCTCCTTGCGCCAAGCCCCCTACAGTACCCTGATAGTGGCACACAAGTTCGGGTTTTGCACGCATCGGAACGCAAATTATGTGTCGACATCACAACATCGTCACATTCCGTAAATTTCCGAATATCCAGTGACTTTCGACTGCCCTGTTTCGATATTGCAACAGACAGAACCCGAATCGCACAGACATATTCCGGCAAGCTGTACTCCGGAAGACACACAACCCTGCTAAGGGTTCCTGAAACCGCGGATTTGGCACCCGAACCCGGACCCCAGGAAACGGTACCGGTCAGACAAAAAGACCCCGCCGAAGCGGGGTCCCAAGGTACATCAGCGATGCACGGGTAAAGCGGCGAATTACATCATGCCGCCCATGCCACCCATGCCGCCCATGCCACCCATACCGCCCATGTCGTCGCCACCGGCGCCGCCACCGTCATCCTTCTTCGGGATGTCGGCAATCATGGCCTCGGTGGTGATCAGCAGGGCAGCGACCGATGCGGCGTTCTGCAGCGCGGAACGGGTCACCTTGGTCGGGTCCAGGATGCCCATGTCGATCATGTCGCCGAACTCGCCGCTTGCTGCGTTGTAGCCGTAGTTGCCCTTGCCTTCCAGGACCTGGTTGAGGACCACGGACGGCTCGTCGCCGGAGTTGTAGACGATCTGGCGCAGCGGCTCTTCCATCGCACGACGGCAGATGTTGATACCGGCGGTCTGCTCATCGTTGTCACCCTTGAGCTTGGTGATCGCGGCGCAGGCACGCAGCAGGGCCACGCCACCGCCGGGAACCACGCCTTCTTCCACCGCCGCACGCGTGGCGTGCAGGGCGTCTTCGACGCGGGCCTTCTTCTCCTTCATCTCGATCTCGGTGGCAGCACCGACCTTGATCACGGCCACACCGCCGGCCAGCTTGGCCACGCGTTCCTGCAGCTTTTCCTTGTCGTAGTCGGAGCTCGCTTCCTCGATCTGCGCACGGATCTGGTCGACGCGGCCCTTGATGTCCTTGTTGGACCCCATGCCGTCGATGATCGTGGTGTTCTCCTTGGTCACCTGCACCTTCTTGGCGCGGCCCAGGTCTTCCACCGTGGTCTTCTCCAGCGACAGGCCGACTTCTTCCGAGATCACCTGGCCACCGGTCAGCACGGCGATATCCTGCAGCATGGCCTTGCGGCGATCACCGAAGCCCGGGGCCTTCACGGCGGCGACCTTGACGATGCCGCGCATGGAGTTGACGACCAGGGTCGCCAGGGCTTCGCCTTCGATGTCCTCGGCGATGATCAGCAGCGGCTTGTTGGCCTTGGCCACGCCTTCCAGGATCGGCAGCAGATCACGGATGTTCGCGATTTTCTTGTCGAACAGCAGGATGTAGGCATCCTCCAGCTCGGCACTCATGTTCTGCTGGTTGTTGATGAAGTAAGGCGACAGGTAGCCGCGATCGAACTGCATGCCTTCGACGACATCCAGCTCGTTTTCCAGCGAGGAACCTTCCTCGACGGTGATCACGCCTTCCTTGCCGACCTTGTCCATCGCATCGGCAATGATCTCGCCGATCGCGGTGTCGGAGTTCGCGGAGATCGAGCCCACCTGGGCGATCGCCTTGTGCTCGGTGCACGGCTTGGAGAGCTTCTTCAGCTCTTCGGTGGCGGCCTTCACGGCCTTGTCGATGCCGCGCTTGAGGTCCATCGGGTTCATGCCGGCGGTGACCGCCTTCATGCCCTCGCGGACGATGGACTGGGCCAGCACGGTCGCGGTGGTGGTGCCGTCACCGGCGGTGTCGGAGGTCTGCGAGGAGACTTCCTTAACCAGCTGGGCGCCCATGTTCTCGAACTTGTCTTCCAGCTCGATTTCCTTGGCCACGGACACGCCGTCCTTGGTCACGGTCGGGGCACCAAAGGCCTTGTCCAGGACCACGTTGCGGCCCTTCGGACCGAGGGTGACCTTCACGGCGTTGGCCAGGGTGTTCACGCCCTTGGCCATGCGGGTACGGGCGTCGGTACCAAAGCGTACTTCTTTAGAGCTCATGATTCGTTCTACTCCTGAAAATTCGTGTTAGACGGTCGCGGTTCGGGGCGTTCAGCCCTCGATGACGGCCATGATGTCGTCTTCGCGCATCACGAGGACTTCGTTGCCATCGACCTTGACCTCGGTGCCGGAGTACTTGCCGAACAGGACCGTGTCACCAGCCTTCACGTCCAGGGGACGGGCTTCGCCGTTGTCCAGGATCTTGCCGTTGCCTACTGCAACCACTTCGCCACGGATCGGCTTCTCGGCCGCGGAATCCGGGATCACGATGCCGCCGGGGGTGGTGCGTTCTTCTTCCATACGCTTCACGATGACTCGATCGTGCAAAGGACGCAGGTTCATGGCGCGAACTCCTTAATAAAATGTCTCAAACAGGAAAATTGGTTTGTCGGGCAGGCACCCTGTTAGCACCCACCCCTGACGAGTGCTAATAATAGGGGCACACAAGGGCGAGTCAAGAGCGCGCGTTACGAAAGCGGGGCCAGAAACGTGAATCAGCGACGGTCGTCGTGGTCCAGCCGATCGTTCGGCGCCTCGGGGCGATCGTCGTGGTGGCGGAATTCGCCCTCGATGGTACCGCCGCCCGGCGGCCCACCAGGGCCGCCGGTGCGCGTGCGGACCATGCCGCGGCGCAGGATGCCGGCCGCCGCCCAGCGCCGCAGCGGCGGAATCAACAGCACGAAGCCGGCGGCATCGGTAAAGAACCCCGGCAGCAACAGCAACACGGCGGCCGACATCAGCAGCCAGCCCTCGACCAGCCCGCGCGCCGGAACCTCCCCCCGCGCCAGGCTTTGTTGCAGCCGCCGCCAATGGTAGAAGCCCTGCAATCGGAACAACATCAGCCCGGCCGCCGCCGTGACGATCACCAGCACCACCGTCATCAGGGCGCCCACGGCATCGCCCACCCAGGCGAAGCCGAAGATCTCGAGCAGCACCAGACCGAGAAAGACAAACAGGGGAAAGAGGGGGTTGCGCATCGAAGGGGTTCCGCAGATCAGGCCTGTTTATTGGAACATGCGCCCCGGGTGGTGTCGATTGGAACCCCGCTGATGCGCGGATACTCCGATATCCAGGCACTCGCGGGTAGCTCGCCCCTTTGTCCTTGCACGACAAAGGGAATTAAGCCAGTCTCCTGCACGTCATTGGTGCATACGGCTATCTACATATTCGGAGAGTGACGGCTCATGTTGCGTAATCCAATCCTGATGCTGGCCCTGCTGGCCTTCCTTGTCCCGGCTCTGGCAACCGCCGCGGTCGAAGACCCGCGCGATCCGACACACCACTTCTTCGACCCGACCTTCGGCGAGTTCCCCGAAGAGCTGGAAGACGCGCGCGCGGCCGGCAAGAAAGGCATCCTGATCTTTTTCGAGATGGCCGACTGCCCGTTCTGCCACCGCATGAAGAACCAGGTGCTGAACCAGCCCGAGGTCCAGGAATACTTCAGCGAGCACTTCCGGGTGTTCAGCGTCGATGTCGAGGGCGCCATCGAGATCGTCACCTTCGAGGGCGAGACCAAGACCCAGATGGACTGGGCCACCCGCGACTACCGGGTACGCGCCACGCCGGTGTTCCAGTTCTTCAACCTGGAGGGCGAACCCATCGCCCGCTTCACCGGGGCCACCCGCGACTCCCGCGAATTCCTGCAACTGGGCGAGTTTGTCGCCGAGGGGCATTACAAGGACCAGAACTTCACGCGCTTCAAGCGCGAGCAAGACGGCCGCTAAACCCCTCTTCTTGCCACTCCCGAGGATCGACGCCTGATGTCGCCGATGCACCCCCGCTCGTCCTGCACCGGACGCCGGCGGCCCCTGGCTCGCCTGCTACTGGCCATTCTGCTCCTGTGGCCCCTGGCCGGGCCGGCGACTGCGCAGGAAGCCGGCGGCGCGACCGGCCTCGGCCCGCTGCCCAACCCAATGCGGGTGGGTGACGCCCTGGAGCGGGTCGACGCCCTGCACCCCCGGGTGCGTCAGGCGCGCGCCGACCGCGAACAGGCCCGCGCCGCCCTGGAGGCGACTCGGGCCGAGCGCGATGTGCGCGTGGACGCGCGGCTCGAGGCCCGCTGGATCGAGCCCAACGACCTGGTCGAAGACCGCACCCGCAACGACTCCCGCGCCGCCATCGTCGCGCGCAAGCTGCTGAGCGACTTCGGCCAGTCCCATGCGCGCGAGTCCGCCAGCGAGCAGCGCCTGGAGGCGGCCCGCCAGCAGGAAGCGCTGACCCATGCCCGTCACCGCATCCACGTCCTCGAGCGCTACTTCGACGTGCTGCTGGCGGATCTCGCCTTCGCCCGCGACACCGAGGCCATGGCCGCCGCCTACGTATCCAAGGAACGGGCCGAGGAGCGCAACCAGCGCGGCCAGGTCTCGGACATCGACGTCTTCCGCCTGGAATCCGAATACCAGACCCTGCGGGTGCAACGTACCCGCGCCCTGCAGGACCAGGCCCGCACCCGGGCCGCGCTGGCCGAGGCCCTGAACCGCCCGGACCGGCGCGTGCGTACCGTACTCGCCCCCATGCTGCCCCTGGATCTGCCCGAACTGCCCGAACTGGATGCGCTGCTCGCCGAACTCGACAACACCAGTCCGCGCCTGATGGCCGAGCGCCGCCACGTCGAGGCCGCCAGCCGCGAGGTGGCGGCCTCGCGCGCGCAGCGGCGCCCGCGCCTGTACGCCGAGGCCGAATCCGGCTGGTGGCACCGCGACCTCGGTGGCGGCGATCGCAACCCGTTCGCCGCCGGCCTGGTCCTGGAAATCCCGCTGTACGAGGGCCGCCGCCACGACAGCCGGGTGGGCCAGGCCGTCGCCGCCCGCCATCGAGCCGAGGCCGAACTGGGCGAGGCCCGCATCGAGGCGCGCAACCGCCTGCGCGAGCTGTACGACGAGATCCGCGCACTACGAACCCAGCGCGACGAGGCCGCCTGGCGCATGGACTACCGCGAGCTGTACATCGACCGCGCGCGCTACCTGTACGACATCGAGGACCAGGCCGACCTGGGCGACTCGATGGTCCAGCAAAGCGCCGCGGCGCACTTCAATGCAAGCACCGAATTCCAACTGGCCCTGGCCTACGAGCGCCTGGCCCTGCTGAGCGGGCGCGACGAGCTGAGCCCGTTCCGCGCCACGGACGAAAACCCTTGAGCCGCCCACCCACCGGCGACCGGACGGGAGACCTGACCATGCCCCACGTATTCCATGTCCCATCCCTGCTGACCACCGGCAGCCTGCTGGCCCTGCTCGCCCTGGCACCCATGCCTCTACTGGCCGAGGAAGGCTTCGCGGCCCAACTCGACTGGGGTGAGCGCCACCGCATTACTGCCCCGATCGCAGGCCGCATCGAGGCAATCGAGGCCCGCGCCGGCGACCGGGTCGAGGCCGACGACGTCCTGTTCCGGCTGGATACCCGGCGCGGCGATGCCGACCTGCGCGCCGCCCGTGCGACCATGGAACGCCTGCAGATGGAGCTGGACGAAGCCGAGCGCGAGCGCGACAAGGCCGAGGATCTCTACGACCAGACCCTGATCGCCGCCCGCGAACTGGAGTTGGCACGTATCGATTACGCGACCGTCGCGGCCCGCCTGGCCGAGGCCCGCGCCCAGCGCGACCGCATCCGCGCCGATCTCGAGGACGCGACCATCCGCGCCCCGGCCAGCGGGCGCCTGGTGCGCCTCGACGCCAACACGGGGCAGTACGTCAATCCGGCGTTGCTGCCGCCGGTCCTGGCGATCCTTGGCACCATCGACCCGATGCGCGCCGTGGCCACCGTCCCGGCCGCCACCGCCGCCGACCTGGAACCCGGGGAGACCGTTACGGTCGTAGTCGGCGACCAGCGTCTTTCCGGCACCATTGTGACCATCGGCTGGGAGCCGACCGGCGAAGAGCCCGAGCGGGGTTACCGCGTCGAGGTCGAATTCTCACCGATGGACGACACCCCACTGCGCCCGGGTCAGCCTGCACGGATCGAACGGGACTCCTGATACATGAGCAATGAGCAATCGCCATCCAGCGCCCACGCCTGGCTGGTCATTACCACACTCGACGACCCGGACACGGCTGAGACCCTGGCCGGCGCCCTGGTGAAACAGGGTCTGGCCGCGTGCGTGCATATCCTCCCGCCCGGACGCTCGATCTACATGTGGAAAGGGAATATCGAAATCGACTCCGAAGTCACTCTACTGATCAAGACCGCGCCTGCGCGCCTGAACGAACTCCAGACGCAGCTGGCTGACCAACACCCCTACGACACACCCGAGATCATCGCCCTGCCGATTGAACGCGGGCTGCCCGATTACCTGGACTGGATAACGCAATGCACCTCATGAATCCGCGCACCTGGCTGGCAACCCTGCTGGTCGCACTCCTGCTGGCTCCGGGACTGACGCACGCCCTCTTCGAGGACGACCTACTGGACCCGGATGACGCCTTCGCCCTGAGCGCTGAGGCGATCGACGCCGACACGGTACGGCTGACCTGGGACATCGCGGACGAGTACTACATGTACCGCGAGCAGTTCGACTTCACCCCGGAAAGCGACGGGCTGGAACTGGGCGAGGCCGAGATCCCGGATGGCGAGGTCAGCGAGGACGAATTCTTCGGGCGCGTCGAGACCTATCGCGGCCAGGTGCAGGTGGAGCTGCCGATCAAGGCGGCCGACAGCACCAGCATCGAGCTGACGGCGCGCTCGCAGGGCTGCGCGGACCTGGGCGTGTGCTACCCGCCGCACTTCCAGACCGTATCCATCGAGCTGCCCGGCCTGCCAAGCGGCAATGGCGAGACCCGCGCGGACGAAGATGCCGGGGAAGAACGCAGCGCGCTGGGTGACCTGGGCAGCCTGTCCGGCGACCTCGGCGCCGCCGATGACCTGCTGGAACCGGAGAAGGCCTTTGCCGCCTCGCTGGAGGCGATCAGCCAGAACGCGGCGATCCTGCGCTTCGACATTGCCGAGGGATACTATCTCTACCGTGAGCAGCTGGATGTGCGCATCGCCGAGGGCGATGGCATCGAGCTGGGGCCGGTCAACCCACCGGACGGTGAGCTCCAGGAAGACGAGTTCTTTGGCGAGAGCCAGGTCTACCGGGGCCAGGTCGAGATCCTTGTTCCGGTCCTGCGCGACGCGGATGACGTCTCCGACATCACCCTGGCGATCGACTACCAGGGCTGCGCCGACGCCGGCGTGTGCTACCCGCCGCTGACCCAGGAGGTCTCGGTTTCCTTTGCTGCCGATCTGGCCGCCGAGGCCGACACCGACGCCCTTCCGGAAACCGGCGACGGGGCTGCGGAAGACGACGAGGCCGCGGCACCGGTCACCCAGCAGGACCGCATCGCGGCCCAGCTGGCAGACGGCCAGATCTGGCTGGTAGCCCTGGCCTTCTTCGGCTTCGGGCTGCTGCTGACCTTCACCCCTTGCGTGTTCCCGATGATCCCGATCCTGTCGAACATCATCATCGGGCAGAAGAACCTGACCACACGCAAGGCATTCCTGATCTCGCTTGTGTTCGTGCTGGCCATGGCCCTGACCTACACCATTGCCGGCGTATTCGCGGGCCTGGCGGGTGCCAACCTGCAGGCGGCCTTCCAGAACCCCTGGATTATCGGGACCTTCGTGGCCATCTTCATCGCGCTGGCGATGTCGATGTTCGGCTTCTACGAGCTGCAGATGCCGGCCGGCGTGCAGAGCAAGCTTTCGCAGATCAGCAACAAGCAGGAAGGCGGCACCTACGCAGGCGCCGGCATCATGGGCTTCCTTTCCGCCCTGATCGTCGGCCCCTGCGTGACCGCACCGCTGATCGGGGCGCTGCTCTACATCAGCCACACTGGCGATGCAGTGCTGGGCGGGATCGCGCTGTTCGCGCTGAGCATGGGCATGGGGGCGCCGCTGCTGGTCATCGGCACCTCCGCCGGGCGCCTGCTACCGAAGGCCGGTCCCTGGATGGATACCATCAAGGCGGTGTTTGGGGTCGGCCTGCTGGCCATCGGCATCTGGCTGCTCGAACGGGTGATCCCGGGCGAGGTGGCGATGTTCCTGTGGGCGATCCTGCTGATCGTGACCGCCGTCTACATGGGCGCACTAAGGACCCTGCCGGACAATGTCTCCGGCTGGTACAGCCTGTGGAAGGGGCTGGGTGTGGTGATCCTGATCTACGGCGTGCTGCTGATGCTCGGCGCGGCGACCGGCGGCAAGGACATCTTCCGCCCGCTGGCCACGTTCAATCAGCCCGCGGTGACGGCCACGGGCGAGCAGTCCGGGCCGACCGAGATGGCGTTCACCTACGTCGACAGCCTGGAGGACGTGGAACGCGAAGTGGCCCGGGCCCGCGAAAACGGCCAGCCGGTGTTTCTCGACTTCTACGCCGACTGGTGCGTGGACTGTGTGCGGCTGGATCGCACCACCTTCCAGGACCCGCGCGTGATCCGGGCCATGGGCGACGTGCACCTCCTGAAGGCCGACGTGACCGACAACACCTCCGAGCACCGCGACCTGATGCGTCAGTTCAATCTGTTCGGGCCGCCGGCGATGATCTTCTATGACCGCGACGGCAACGAGCTGCGCAACTACCGCAATGTCGGCTACCTGAATGCCGACCGCTTCCTGGCACATGTAGAAAGCGCCATCGGGGTGACACCATGAAACACCGCAAGCACGCACTCGCAGGGGTGGTGGTCGCCACGGCCAGCGCCCTGATCCTGACCGCCTGTGGTGACCCGGAACCCGAGATGGACGCCGGGGCAACCTCTGCCAACGCGGCCACCGAGGTCGCCGCCGAGGAGACCCAGGGCAATCAGCGCATCGACTTCACCCTGCCCGACCTCGCCGGTGAAGAACGCCAGTTCAGTGAGTGGGACGGCGACCTGATCGTGCTGAACTTCTGGGCCACCTGGTGCCCGCCCTGCAAGAAGGAGATGCCGCTGTTCCAGGACACCTTTGATGCCAACCAGGAGGATGGCTTTACCATCGTCGCGGTCGCCGTGGACGAGCAGACAGCCACGCAGCATTTCGTCGACGATTTCGGCATCGGATTCCCGGTACTGATCGGCCAGGACGACGCGGTCGCGATCGGCCGGGAATACGGCAACCGCATCGGCGCCCTGCCCTACACCGTACTGATCGACCGCGAAGGCACCATCCTCGACACCCATCGTGGCGAGGTGGAACCGGCCGACCTGGACGAATGGCTGGAGGCGCACCTGTAGCGCCCCCCGACGCCGGAGCGACACCCGGCGCCCTGGCGCCGCAAGGCTGGTAAGCTTGGCCGCCATGACCGAGCGCGAACGCCTGTGGGAACTCGCCCGCCTGATCCGGTTGGATCGCCCGGTGGGCATCTACCTGTTGCTGTGGCCCACCTTCTGGGCCCTGTGGGTGGCGGCCGAGGGCTGGCCGCCGGCCTACCTGATCTTCATTTTTGCCGCCGGCGTGGTGCTGATGCGCTCGGCGGGCTGCGCGATCAACGACTACGCCGACCGCGACTTCGACAGCCATGTGGCGCGCACCCGCGACCGACCGCTGGCGCTCGGCACCATCACCCCACGCGAGGCGCTGGGTACCTTCGTGGCCCTCAGCGTGGTCGCTTTCGTCCTGGTGCTGTTCACCAATGGGCTGACCATCCTGTATTCCCTGGTGGCGGTGGCACTGGCCGGCACCTACCCGTTCTCCAAGCGTTTCCACCACTTCCCGCAGGTCCATCTCGGCGCCGCCTTTGCCTGGGCCGTGCCCATGGCGTTCACCGCCGTCACCGGCGAGCACCCGCCCGAAGTGGCCTGGCTGTTGTTCGTAACCGTGCTGGCGTGGACGGTGGTGTATGACACCTTCTATGGCATGGTGGATCGCGAAGACGACCTGAAGATCGGGGTGAAATCCACGGCCATCGCCTTCGGCGAACTCGACCGCCTGATCACCGGCGGGCTGCAGGTTCTCGTGTGGCTGGGGCTTTATCTCGTCGGCCAGCACGCCGATTTCGGTGGCTACTACACCGCCGGGCTCGTGGTGGTGGCAATGCTGATGTTCTACCAGCAGTTCCTGATCTTCGAACGCGAACCCGCCGACTGTCTGCGCGCCTTCAAAAACAACCACTACCTGGGCGCCGTCATCCTTCTGGCGATGATCGCCGACCACCACCTGGGGGCCTGAATTCCGCGCCCGCACACCCTCAGGCGCGCGCGAGGACCAGTCCCTCCACCCGTGCGGCACCCTCGCGGCGCAGCACTTCGGCCAGTGCAGCCAGCGTCGCGCCCGTGGTCGCCACGTCATCCACCACCAGCACATGCTGCCCGGCGAGGCTCGAACCGTCCCAGGCAAACGCACCGTGGACATTGCGCCGCCGCGCCTTGCGACCCAGCGCCTGCTGCGACTCGGTCGCGCGGATGCGCCGCAGTCCGCGGGTATCCAGCGGGACATCCAGCACCCCCGCCACACGCCGCGCCAGGTAGTCCGACTGATTGAAACCCCGCTCGCGCAGCCGCCTGCCATGCAGCGGCACGGGGAGCACTAGATCGGGCAGATCGCCGTTCTCGCCCACCAGACGGCCCGCCACCTGCTCCGCCAGGGCCGCGAGGATGCGTTCGGCCCGTGCATTGGCGCCGTGCTTGTAGGCCAGGATCAGCTGATCCAGCGGCCAGGCATAGGCCCAGCCGGCATGCAGCGCATCCAGGACCGGCGCTCGGCGGATGCAAGCCGGGCACACGCCGGCGACCGGCAGGGGCAACGCACAGGTGGGGCAGGGGTGCTCGAGCGGCGCAAGATCCGCCCGGCAATCCGCGCAGATCGCCGGGCCGGGGGCCAGGCACAGTCCGCACTGACCGGGGTACAGGGCCTCCCCCAGCCAGTCGACACAGGCCGCAGCCCGGGCCCTCAAACGCGCGGCCGGAGACCGCCTGGAAACGGGTCGCAATGAAGGGTCCGGGGCCATAATGGTATGCTCTGCTTTTTGCATGCAGGGTAGACCATGGCCACCAGGACCGTCTCCGGACGCAGCTCGCGGCGCGCCGCGTCGATGTTCGATATCGGCAACCTGATCAGCGTGTCGATTGCCGGCATCCCGCTGTTCCTGGTGAGCAGCGAGGGCGTCGGGGTCGGTTTCATCATCGCCGCGATCATGGGTATCGTCCCGCTGGTACTGTGGTTTGGCGGCTCGATGCTGGTCTACGCCCTGAACAAGCACCACCCCGATCCCCGCGTCGGCCACTTCACGCAGTGGGCCGCCTATCGCTACTACGCCCTGATGGGCCTGCTGATCGGGGTCGCCACCTTCTTTCCGCCGGATCTGAACTACTACCGCGCCTACTGGGCAATCGCCGCGGCCATCCTGCTGCCGTGGACGATCTACGCCCTGTTCAATATCTATCGCGAGCCCTGGACGGACGTCGAGATCCCCGCCGAAGCCGACAAGGAACATCATCTATGAGCACGCCCCGCCACGACTGGAACACCGACGAGGTCGAGGCCCTGCTCGACCTGCCGCTGAATGACCTGATCTTCCGCGCGCAGACCGTCCACCGCGAGCACTTCGACCCGAACGCGGTCCAGGTGAGCACGCTGCTGTCGATCAAGACCGGGGCCTGCCCCGAGGACTGCGCCTACTGCCCGCAAAGCGCGCACCACGAGGTCGAGATCGAGCGCGAACGCCTGCTGCCGCTGGACGAGGTGCTGGAGGCGGCCCGCAACGCCCGCGCCCAGGGCGCGACCCGCTTCTGCATGGGCGCGGCCTGGCGCAACCCCACCGACAAGAACCTGGAGCGCGTGATCGAGATGGTCCGCGCGGTGAAGGACGAGGGCCTCGAGACCTGCATGACCCTCGGCATGCTGAAGGCCGAGCAGGCCAAACGCCTGTCCGAGGCGGGACTGGACTACTACAACCACAACCTCGACACCTCGCCGGAGTTCTACGGTCACATCATCAGCACGCGCACCTACGACGATCGCCTCGAGACCCTGGAGCACGTACGCGAGGCAGGCATGAACGTCTGCTGCGGCGGCATCCTCGGCATGGGCGAGTCGCGCCGCGATCGTGCGCGGCTGCTGCAGCAGATGGCCAACCTGCCAAAACACCCGGAGTCGGTGCCGATCAACCAGCTGATCCAGGTGGAGGGCACGCCGCTGCACGGCATCGAGCACCTCGACCCGCTGGAGTTCGTGCGTACCATCGCGGCCACCCGCATCCTGATGCCGGCCTCCTACGTGCGCCTGTCCGCCGGGCGCACCGAGATGTCCGACGAGATGCAGGCCCTGTGCTTCCTCGCCGGTGCCAACTCGCTGTTCTACGGCGACACCCTGCTGACCACGCCAAACCCCGGCGAGAACCACGACCTCGCGCTGTTCGAGCGCCTGGGCCTGCGCCCGGAGACTGGCCCGGAAGCCCCTGCGAAATCGGACCAGTCAGCCTCCGCCTCGGCCTGAGCCAGACCGGCGGTGAGCGGCGGCTTCCCCGACCATTTCTCGGCGGTGGCTAACGCTTACGGCCGCCACCGCCCGGACTACCCGGCCGAGCTGTTTGACTGGCTGGCGGCGCACACTCCGCACCACGAGCGCGCCTGGGACTGTGCCAGCGGCAACGGCCAGGCCGCGCGGGGCCTGGCGCCCCACTTCTCGCAGGTCTTCGCCACGGACGCCGCCCCATCGCTGCTGGCCACACTGCCGGATCACTCCGGGATCGACCGCGTCGCCTGTGCCGCCGAGGCCTGTGCTCTGGCCGATGGCTCGGTCGACCTCGCCTGTGTGGCCCAGGCCGCGCACTGGTTCCGCCACACCGAGTTCCACGACGAGGTCGCCCGCGTCCTGCGCCCGGACGGACTCCTGGCGATCTGGGGCTACGGCGTGCTGCGGGCCGAGGACCCGGCACTGGACCACCTGCTGATCGACTTTCACGATGCCACCTTGGCCCCCTGGTGGCCGGAAGAGCGCCAGCACATCCGCAACCACTACCGCGACCTGCCGTTTCCCTGGCCCGAGATCGAGGCGCCCGAGTTTCGCATCACGCGCGAATGGGACCGCGCCACCCTGCTGGGCTATCTCGGTACCTGGTCCGCGATCCGCCGCGCCCGCGCCGCCGGCCAGGACCCACTGGCTGCGCTGGCGCCGGCCCTGCAAGCCCTGTGGTCCAACCCGAGCATGCCGGCACGGGTGCACTGGCCGATCTTCCTGCGCGCGGGCCTGCGCCCATGAGCGACTCACTCGATCACTACCTGGAGCAACGCCTGAGCACTGTGCGCGACGCCGGGCTATGGCGCCGCACCCGCATGCTCGACGGCCCACAGCGGCCCGAACAGGTTATCGACGGCCACCGCGTGATTGCCTTCTGCTCGAACGACTACTTGGGCCTGGCCGGTGACCCGGCGGTCGCCGCCGCCGCCCGCAAGGCGCTGGATCAGTACGGCGTCGGTGCGGGGGCCGCCCATTTGATCAACGGTCACAGCCGCGCCCACGACGAGCTGGAACAGGCCCTGGCCCGCTTCACCGGGCGCGCTCGGGCACTCGTCTTCTCCACCGGCTACATGGCCAACCTGGCCCTGGTCCAGACCCTGGTCGGTCGCCACGACATCGTCTTCGAGGACCGCCTGAACCACGCCTCGCTGATCGATGCCGTGCGCCTGTCGGGCGCGCGCAGCCAGCGCTACCGCCACGCCGAGCCCGAACACCTGCGCGAGCGCCTGGAGAAGGCGCCCGCGACCGGCCAGCGCCTGATCATCACCGACGGCGTGTTCTCCATGGACGGCGATATCGCCCCACTTCCGGAACTCGCCGCCCTGGCGCGCGAATACAATGCCTGGCTGATGGTGGACGACGCCCACGGCCTGTCAGTGCTGGGCGACACCGGCGGCGGCACCTGCCAGCACTTCGGTCTCGGCGGCGACGACGTACCGGTCCTGATGGGGACGCTGGGCAAGGGCTTCGGCACCGCCGGGGCCTTCGTGGCCGGCTCCGAACGGCTGATCGAGACCCTGATCCAGACCGCGCGCCCCTACATCTACACCACCGCGATGCCGGCCGCCCTGGCCGCCGCCACCCTGGCCTCGGTGCAAATCGCCGCGTCCGCCCACGACCGCCGCGCGCACCTGCAGAACCTGTTGCGACGCTTGGGCGACGGGCTGGATCGCCTCGGCCTGCCACACCCACCGCCCCTCACACCCATCCAGCCTGTCACCCTGGGCACCGCCACTCGCGCGAGCGCCGTCGCCGAGCGACTGTTCGAGGCCGGCTTCCTGGTCCCCGCGATCCGCCCCCCGACCGTCCCGGAAGGCGAGGCCCGCCTGCGCATCACCCTGTCCGCCGCCCACACCCAAACGCAGGTCGACGCACTGCTGCAGGCGCTGGAAAAGGCTCTCAAGGACACACCGGCGTGACACCGCGCGCAAGCTTCTAACCGTCATTGCGGGGAGCAAAGCGACGAAACAATCACCATCCGGATGCCCCGGGAGAGAATATCGGCAGATTGCTTCGTCGCCTGCGGCTCCTCGCCATGACCATTTAGTGCCGGACCAGCGGCCGGCAGCTCACCGCGTTGCAACGCAGACGTGCGACTGGGTCAGCCTCCCCCTACAGCTCGCCGCGTTCGGCGAGGGAGACGGCCTCGTCGGCGACGATCACGTGATCGAGGACGCGGATGTCCACCAGCCCCAGGGCGTCGGTCAGGCGGCGGGTGATGGCGACATCCGAACGCGACGGCTCGGCCACGCCCGAGGGGTGGTTATGGGCCAGGATCACAGCCGCCGCGTTGTGGTGCAGCGCGCGCCGCACAACCTCGCGCGGGTGCACGGAGGCACCGTCGATGGTGCCGCGAAAGAGTTCCTCAAAGGCGATCACGCGGTGGCGGTTATCGAGGAACAGCACGCCGAAGACCTCAAAGGGATAGTCACGCAGGCGCGCCGCCAGGAACTGCCGGGTGGTCGCGGGCGAGGTCAGTGCATCGCCGCGCTCCAGATCGGCCGCCAGGTGGCGGCGCCCCATCTCCAGCACGGCCTGGAGCTGGGCGTACTTGGCATCCCCCAGCCCCGGGGCGGCGCAAAACCCCGCCTGATCCGCCTGTAATAAAGGCCGCAGCCCGCCGAAGCGGCTGAGCAGGTCCCGCGCGACATCCACCGCGCTCTTGCCGGCCACGCCGGTGCGCAGAAAGATTGCCAGCAACTCCGCATCCGAAAGCGCGGCCGCGCCGCGTTCGATCAGCCTCTCCCGCGGGCGCTCGGCCGCGGGCCAGTCGGTAATCGCCATCACCACCTCCCTGTGGTTGCGTTACATGCGTTCGCTTTTTTCGGTTTGGGCCCTGGGCTAGTCCTCGAAGCGGGAGATGTCGCGCACCGCGCCGTAGGCGGCGGAGGTCGTCATCAGGGCGTAGGCGCGCAAGGCCTGGGTGACGGCCCGCTCCCGCGACTCGGGTTTCCAGGCCTTCGCGCCACGGGCCTCCATGGCCTCGCGCCGTGCGGCCAGCGTGGCGTCGTCGACGTCGATGCGGATCTCGCGACCGGGGATGTCGATCACGATGGTGTCGCCTTCCTCGATCAGGCCGATCGCACCACCCTGCGCCGCCTCCGGCGAGACGTGACCGATCGACAGCCCGGAGGTGCCGCCGGAGAAGCGCCCGTCGGTGACCAGCGCGCATTCCTTACCCAGGCCCTTGGACTTGAGATACGACGTCGGGTAGAGCATTTCCTGCATGCCCGGGCCGCCCTTGGGGCCCTCGTAGCGGATGATCACCACGTCGCCCGCCTGGATCTGGTCACCAAGAATGGCCTCCACCGTCGCGTCCTGGCTCTCGAAGACACGGGCCGGACCCGAGAATGTCAGGATGCTGTCGTCCACCCCGGCAGTCTTCACGATGCAGCCATCCGGGGCCATGTTGCCGTAGAGCACGGCCAGGCCACCGTCCTTCGAGTAGGCATGCTCGATGTCGCGGATGCAGCCATTCTCGCGGTCGATGTCCAGGCTGTCCCAGGTCTTGTCCTGGCTGAACGCGACCTGGGTAGGCACACCGCCCGGGGCGGCCTGGTAAAGCGTCTCGGCCTCGGCGGCGTGGCGCATCACGTCCCACTGTTCCAGGGCCTGGCCCATGGTCTCGGCGTGCACGGTGGGAATGTCGCGGTGAATCAGCCCGCCGCGGTCCAGCTCCGCGAGGATGCCGACCACACCACCGGCGCGGTGGACATCCTCCATGTGATAGAGCTGGGTGGCCGGGGCGACCTTGCACAGATTCGGCACCTTGCGCGACAGGCGGTCGATGTCGGCCATGGTGAAGTCGACCTCGCCCTCGCGCGCGGCCGCCAGCAGGTGCAGCACCGTGTTGGTGGAGCCGCCCATCGCGATATCCAGGCTCATCGCGTTCTCGAACGCCTCGAAGGTGGCGATGGAACGCGGCAAAGCAGATTCATCGTCCTGCTCGTAGTAACGCTTGGCCAGTTCGACCACGCGCCGGCCGGCCTGCTCGAACAGGCTCTTGCGCCCGGCGTGGGTGGCCAGCAGCGAGCCGTTGCCCGGCAGCGACAGCCCCAGCGCCTCGGTCAGGCAGTTCATCGAATTGGCGGTGAACATGCCGGAGCAGGACCCGCAGGTCGGGCAGGCGGAGCGCTCGATGGCCTCCACTTCTTCATCACTGGCACTGGAGTCGGCGGCCTTGACCATCGCGTCCACCAGATCCAGGTGGATGACCTTGTCGCTGCCCGGGGCCTGCACCTTGCCGGCCTCCATCGGCCCGCCGGAGACGAACACCACCGGGATGTTCAGGCGCATCGCGGCCATCAGCATGCCGGGGGTGATCTTGTCGCAGTTGGAGATGCAGACCAGGGCATCGGCGCAGTGTGCGTTGACCATGTACTCGACCGAGTCGGCGATGATCTCGCGCGAGGGCAGCGAATAGAGCATCCCGCCGTGGCCCATCGCGATCCCGTCGTCCACCGCGATGGTGTTGAACTCCTTGGCGACGCCGCCGGCCTTTTCCACCTCGCCGGCCACCAGCTGGCCCAGGTCCTTCAGATGCACGTGCCCGGGCACGAACTGGGTGAAGGAGTTGGCAATGGCGATGATCGGCTTGCCGAAGTCGCCATCCTTCATGCCGGTGGCGCGCCACAGGGCGCGGGCACCCGCCATATTGCGGCCGTGGGTAGTGGTGCGGGAACGATAGGCGGGCATGTATATTCTCGTGAACGATTACGGTGAACGCAGATCGTACATAATGAGTCGTACAAACCCCAGTACCCCGGAGCACCTGCAATGAAAATCGAAGTCGAGAACATCAAGTGTGGCGGCTGCGCCAGCTCCATCCGCAAGGGCCTGCTGCAGGTCGAGGGCGTCACCGACGCCGAGGTGGACGTGGAAGGCGGTGCGGTTGATATCGAGGCGCCCGACAGCGCCCGCGAGGCGGTCGCTGCCAAGCTCGCCAGCATGGGTTACCCCGAGGTCGGTTCGGTCTCCGGCCTGCGCTCCGCCAGCGCCAAGGCCAAGTCGTTTGCCAGCTGCGCCGTGGGGCGCATGAGCGGCGAATAGGCTTGATCAATACGTCGCGGGGGCGCGCGCAGCCCGGCCTTGTCGGGCTGGTGCTGCTGTTCGTCCTGGGCACGGGGCTGGCGCAGGCCGAAAGCGGGCTACCGACCGCCGAACTGCAACTCGGCGAACAAGCCCTGACGATCGAGATCGCCGCGACCGACCGTAGCCGCCGGATCGGGCTGATGCACCGCGACCACCTGCCCGCCGACCACGGCATGCTGTTCATCTGGCCACGACCGGCGCACTACGGCATGTGGATGCAGAACACCCGCATCCCGCTGGACGTGGCCTTCATCGATGCCGACTTCACCATTACCAACATCGCCAGCATGACGCCCCACTCCACCCGCATACACGAGGCGAAACGGCCGGTGCGCTACGCCCTGGAGGTCAATGCCGGGTGGTTCAAGGAACACGGTATCGCGCCCGGCGCCTCCGTCCCGGACCTCGAACGCCTCGTGGGCGAGACCGACTAGGGAAACACTGATCAATGTTTCCCTAACACCCCTTCCCGCAGGATCGGGCCAGCAGGCCTGACTGATCCCACGTGTACATTGATCCGTGATTCCCTAGACTGTCTGCTCAAGGACATCATCAGGAAACGGACACGCCCGTGACCGCCACATCCAACCCAGCCGCCCGCAATCACGCGCCCTCGCGCCGAGCCCCGCAGCCCGGGGAGCTCGCCTGGTTCCGTGATGCGGTGCCGTACATCGCCGCCCACCGCGGGCGCACCATGGTGATCGCGCTCGCAGGCGAGGCCGCCCAGGCGCCGGAGTTTCCGGCACTGATGCGCGATATCGCCAAACTCAATGCCCTGGGTATCCGGGTCGTGCTGGTCTACGGGGCGCGCCCGCAAATCGAGGCACGGATGACCGAGCGCGGACTGACCCCGGCTTACGCCAACGGGTTGCGCGTAACGGATGGCGCAGCGCTGGAAGCGGTGCTGGATGCGGTCGGTCGGCTGCGCCTGCAGATCGAGGGCCTGCTCTCGCGCAGCCTCGGCCAGCCGGGTACCGGCAACGCACGCCTGCGCGTGGCCAGTGGCAACTTCGTCACCGCACGGCCACTGGGCGTACGCGACGGCGTGGACTTCCACTACACCGGCGAGGTGCGCGGGGTGGACACCACCGCACTCGCGGCCCTGCTGGACCGCGAGCAGGTGGCCCTGGTCTCCCCGCTCGGCTACTCCCCCACCGGCGAGGTGTTCAACCTCTCCGGCGAGGATGTCGCCACCCAGGTCGCGATCGCGCTGAACGCCGACAAGCTGATCTTTCTCACCGAAGCCGGGGTGTTGCGCGATCCCGAACACGGCGTGCTGGACCAGCTCACCGTGCCGGCCGCGCAGGAGCTGCTGGAGACCGCCACCGACCTGCCGCAGGAACTGGCCAACCACCTGAAGAGCGCGATCGACGCCTGTCGCCAGCGCGAGATCCGGGTGCACCTGATCGACCGTCGGGACGACGGTGGGCTCCTGACCGAGCTGTTCACCCGCCTGGGAATCGGCACACTGGTCTCGCGCGAGCCACTGGAACGGCTGCGCCCGGCCACACTCGACGATGTGGGGGGTATCCATGCGCTACTGGAACCGCTGGAGGCCGAGGGCATCCTGGTGCATCGCGCGCGGGAGCACCTGGAGCTGGAGATCGACCGCTTCCAGGTGCTGGAGGCCGACGGCCTGATCATCGGCACCGCCGCGCTCTACCCCTTCGAGGCGGATGCCGCGGAGATTGCCTGCCTGGCCCTGCACGCGGACTACCGCGGGAGCGGCCGCGGCGACCGTTTGCTGCAGGCAATGGAACACCTGGCGCAGGAACAGGGAATCCGGCGGGTATTCGTGCTCACCACGCGCACCGCCCAGTGGTTCCAGGAACGCGGTTACACGCCAGGCAAGGTGGACGATCTGCCCGTCAGCCGGCAGACCCGCTACAACCAGGCGCGCAACTCGCGGGTGTTTACCCGAGTGCTGGCCGGCGAGTAACCCGGACCAGACAGGCCCTATTCATAGCGGGCCTCGTCATTCATAGCGGGCCTCGTCGCGCTCATGGGCCTCCTGGGCCGCCACGCTCAGCGTGGCAATCGGGCGCGCCTCCAGCCGCGCGATGCCGATCGGTTCACCGGTCTCCTCGCAATAGCCGTATTCGCCCTGCTCGATGCGCGCCAGCGCCGCGTCAATCTTGTTCAGGAGCTTGCGGTACCGATCCCGGGTACGCAGCTCCAGGCCGGCATCGGTCTCGTGGCTGGCGCGGTCATTCGGGTCCGGCTCCTGCCAGCTCTCGCTGCGCAGGTGCTCCAGAGTCTGTTCCGATTCCTCGATCAGCTCGGCACGCCAGGCCTCGAGCTTGGCGCGAAAGTAGTCCAGTTGACGCGGATTCATGTAGGGTTCGTCCTCGGACGGACGGTACCCGGAATCCGGGCGGGTCTTGGCTTCTTGGCTCATCTTGGACCCCTCGCCAGGCCCCCTCTCGCCCCATGCGGGAAGGCCCCGGCG
This sequence comes from Thioalkalivibrio sp. ALMg9, assembly GCF_000380625.1. NCBI lineage: Bacteria > Pseudomonadati > Pseudomonadota > Gammaproteobacteria > Chromatiales > Ectothiorhodospiraceae > Thioalkalivibrio > Thioalkalivibrio sp. ALMg9. Next base: position 380,996 of record NZ_AQYC01000008.1, on the reverse strand, counting down.
CATTGCACAGTACACCCGATCGAGTATAGGGCAATAACCCTGCCGGGCGGCAAACGCGAAAGCGCGCCCGAACGCACACAACCGGCACCATACGGAAAACGACACCGGCCGCATGCAGCACATCCTTCAGATCAGCGACACCCACCTCGGCCGGGAGCCGGGCCCCATTCGACCGGGTTATCCCGACAGCGACCGCCAGCTCGCCCGCGTGCTCGAGGCCCTGCGCCGGAACGAGGCCCGGCCGGACCTGCTATGGCTCACGGGCGACCTGGCCGAAGATCCGGATCCGGCGGCCTACACGCGACTCCTCGCAATGCTCGACGAACACGTGAAAGGCTGGCCGCTCGCCGGCCTGGCGGGCAACCACGATGACTGGACCCTGCTGCACCGCGCCTTCACGGGCGCCGGACACGCCCTGGACGGCCACCGGCTGCTCGGCGACTGGCTGCTGGTCGGGATCAATTCGGCGGTTGCGGGGCAGGCGTCCGGGCGCATCGAGCCGGCCGAGTTGTCGCGCCTGGATCAAGTACTGACCGCACACCCCGATCACTGGGGCATGGTCGCCGTTCACCACCCGGTCGTGCCCGTCGGCAGCGCATGGATGGACCGGATCGGCCTGACCAATCCCGACGACCTGTTCGCGATCCTGGATCACCACCCGCGCGTACGCGCCTGTCTGTTCGGTCACATCCATCAGGATTTCCGCGCCGAGCGCCAGGGCGTCGAACTGCTGGGCTGCCCCTCCACCTGCGTCCAGTTCGCCCCCGGCTCCGAACAGTTCGCGCTGGATACCGAACACGCCGGCTACCGCGTATTGGCACTGCATGCCGATGGCCGCATCGATACCCGCGTCGAGCGTCTATCCGGCGAATTTCCCGAGGCCCGCGCATGATCCCGGACGATCGCCGCAGCGAGCAGCTCCAGGCCTGGCTGAAGGACCAGCCGGGCAGGTTCACCGACCTGGCACTCCTGCGCGCGGATGCCAGTTTTCGGCGCTATTTTCGCCTGTGCCGCGACGACCAACCGGTGGTGCTGATGGATGCGCCACCCGAGCGCGAGGCCACCGAGCCGTTCGTGGAGATTGCGCGACTGCTTGAATCGCTGGGGCTGCGCCCGCCGCGCATCCTTGCGCACGATCCAGCCACCGGCTTCGTGCTGCTCGAGGACCTCGGCGACCGAACCTTCACCCGGGCCCTCGCCGAGGGGGCCGCGGAAGGCCCGTTGTACGACCGCGCCATCGACACCCTGATCCAGCTGCATCGCGCCTGGCCAGCGCAGGCCGCGAAGGCCCCGGACGTCCCCGCCTACGATTCCCCGCGCCTGCTGGACGAGGCCGCCCTGTTTGCCGACTGGTACTGGCCGGAACAACGCGGCACCCCGATGAGCGCGTCCCTGCGCAACGGATTTCTCGCAGCCTGGCGGGAGGCACTGGAAGACCTGCCCGTCCTGCCCGGGACACTGGTGCTACGCGACTTCCACGTGGACAACCTGATGCTGCCGCCCGGCGAGGATGGCGATTGTGCCGTCCTGGATTTCCAGGATGCCGTGATCGGCAGCCCCGCCTACGATGTCGTCTCGCTGCTGGAAGACGCCCGGCGCGAGGTGTCACCCGCCACCGTGGAGCGGGCATTGAAGCGTTATGCCGCGGGAACGGCCTGGGACCCCGAGATCTTCATGCAGCACTACCGCGTCCTCGGCGTCCAGCGCACCACCAAGATCCTCGGGATCTTCGTGCGCCTGGCGCGCCGGGATGCCAAACCGCACTACCTGGAACACCTGCCGCGCCTGCATCGACTCCTGGCGCAGGGACTGTCACAGCCAGAACTGACACCGGTGGCAGGCTGGTTCCACACCCACATGCCCGAACGGATACGGGAGGATTAAGCCATGCGCGCAATGATCCTGGCCGCCGGGCGCGGCGAACGCATGCGCCCGTTGACCGACCACTGCCCCAAGCCGCTGCTGCCTGTCGGTGGCCGGCCGCTGATCGGCTACACGCTGGATCGTCTGGCGACCGCCGGGTACCGCGACGTAGTCATCAACCTCGCGCATCTGGGCGAACAGATCCGCGCCACCCTGGCTGAACGCCAGGCGGGCCTCGCCATTCGCTACTCACCGGAGCCCGAGGGTGCCCTGGAGACCGCGGGCGGGATCCGCCAGGCCCTTCCCCTTCTGGGGGAGGAGCCGTTTCTGGTGGTCAATGGCGATGTCTGGTGCGACCACCCGCTGACACCCCCGACGACGATGAACACGGCCACCGACCGACCGCTCGCGCACCTCGTACTGGTCGCCAACCCCGACCATCACACGCAGGGCGATTTCGCCCTGGACGGGGAGCGGGTGGCCCTGGCGGGGAACGAGTTGCTGACCTTCAGCGGCATCGGCTGGTACGACCCGGCGCTGTTTCGTGATCTGCCACCGGGGCGCCAGGCCCTCGGACCCTTGCTGCGTCAAGCCATCGAGGCCGGCCGGGTCACCGGCGAACACTACACCGGCGCCTGGCGCGACATCGGCACACCGGAGCGCCTGGCGGCGCTGGACACCGAGCTTGGGGGGCGCTGATCACCCAACGCAGGGGGGATGCGGCCGCTCCGGTCAGGGCTTGATGTAGGTGTAACCGGAGCGTTGCAGGCGGGTCAGTTCCACGATGCCACTGGGAACCACGTCCCTGTCCGATACCTCATGCAGATCGCTGCGTTCGAGCCCGCGCGATTCCAGCGAGTTGCCACACACCAAAAAGCGCACATCCTGCAGCTTAAGGGTGTTCACGGTACTGCGCAGGTCCGGATCGGTACGGGCGTGCTGCAGCAGACTGATGCCGCTGCCATGAGTCAACACCTTGATCTTGAGCGAAACATCATCGGGGCTACCGTCGATGTGATTCTGCAGGTTGCGCAGGGCGTTCAGGTGGAGCTCCAGGTCATCGGTGTTGATGTGATAGACCACCCGCAGCGGCTCTTCGGCCGCCGGCGCCTTGGCGACGGTGCCCATCAATACAGCAGTCGCGCCGCCTGCCGCCAGCATCAACAAGAGCGCCCCGGCCAGGAACCAGCCGGGGCGCAGCACTTGTGGGTCGACTTGCATCGAGACTCCGGCCGTGCCAAATCAGACCTTGATGTAGATCCAGCCTTCCGCCTGACGGCGGGCCGCCTCGGCGACGCCGGAATCGATCAGTTCAGCCTGTGGCAGGATATCCACCTTCTGGCCTTCCTCGCGCGCCAGGCGGTTGAGGGTCTGGGCACAGGCGGTAAAGCGCAGCGTGGGGTACGCCTCCGCCATGCTCGCGACGCGTTCCGGATAGGGTGCGCTGTCGCTTCGCAGCATGCCCATCGCGTTGTTGTGCACCACCACCTGCACGTTCAGGTCGCGCCCGACTGTGGCCGCCTCGCGATACATGCTCTCGATGTCGTCCAGCAACTCGTCCACCGCGCGGGTATCCGCCTCGTTAATGTGCAGCAGAATCTGATCGGTTTCGGTAGCCGAAAACACCTGCTGCGGGGCCGCGGCCCCGCCGGGCGCGTTATCGCTGGCAGCCACCTGCGCCAGGGCCCCGGACTCCTGGCCGGGCGCAGCAGCATGGTCGCCCCCGAAGAAGCCGGCATCGCGAGTGATCTCGTATCCACCCAGCGAACCCACGACCAGCGCGAGCACCCCGGCCGCCACCGACGGGAACCAGGCCGAACCTCCACCGCGCGATAACCGGCAACGGCCACCGGTGGTGCCGGCCGCGCGCCCGGCCGGGACGTCTTCGTAGGCCATGTTCACCAGCTCCTTGAGCTGGTGCATGTCGCAGACCTCGCGACTCAGATGCTCACTGGAGGCGATCGTCTTCAGCGTAAACAGACGATCCTCCGGCGAGAACTCGCCGTCCACGAAGGCATTGAGAATCTCCTCGCTGGGTCGATTCTTTGCACTCAGTCTTTCATTCGACATGCCGATTCCTCACTACCTTGAGATAGGGTGTATCGGCCGCTGTCCCCGTGTCGGCCTGCTGCTCCAGCAGCACCTTCTTCAACTGCGCCCGAGCCCGGCTCAGGCGACTCATCACGGTGCCGATCGGTACGTCCAGCACCTCCGAGACCTCGGAGTAGGCAAAACCCTCCAGGTCCACCAGCGCGACCACCTGACGGTGATCGGTACTCAGTTCGGCCATCGCCCGGTGGACATCCGCGACCATGCGATTGCGCTCGGTCTGTTGCTCCGGGCAGTCCTCGCAGGACAGCTCCATGCTGTCCACATCCACCGTGTCCTTCTGCCGCCGGCCCCAGTCGCGGTAACAGTTGGTCATGATGCGGAACACCCAGGCCTTCAGGGCGTTCTCGTCCTGCAACGACTTCAGCCGGGTCAGGGCCTTCATCATTGCCTCCTGCACCAGGTCATCCGCCAGCGCGGCATCGTGACACCACGCGAATGCCATGCGGTACATCTGCGGCCGCAGGTCGCACACCTTCTGACGCAGCCTGCGCTGCGCGAACCAGTTCGCCATGTTGTCGATTCCTCCATCCGCAGGCCGTACGTGCGACCTTGCTTGTTCTTGTACCCTGTAGGACGCTACGGGGCGCGGGGCTATTCCGGCCCCTCCACCGCAGACGCCGCGCATCCCGGGCTTCGTCGATCAGGATACCCAATGCCATTCGATCCGCAACAACTGGAGCGCGCTTTCGCCTTTGACCCCGATACCGTGCGGGATCTGCGCGACCACTGGGCGCGCCTGATCACCGATGCCGTCTGGGGCGAGCTCAAGACCGGCACCATCGGCGCCGTCCCGCGCCTGCGCAAGCGCCTGCTGGAACTGGGCGAGAACCTGCGCTCCATGCTGTCGGACCGCGCCTGGATCCCGCACGAGCGCGAACGCGTCAAGGGTGCGATGGCCGCCAGCCTTAACCTGCGTGACAGCCTGCAGCAGACCGACCGGGCCGCCAAGCTGCTCAATGGCGGGGCCGACTTCGAAGCCTTCGAGGCCGACTATCTCGCCTTCCGCAAGAGCCTGCTGACCTTCATCGAGCAACACGAACAGATCTGGGGCGATCTTCTGGAGAGCCTCTATGACGACGCACCGGACGACGACCGGGACGAGGACTAGGCCTTGGGCCGCGAGATCCGCGAGGAGCACTTCGGCGCGGCAGACTTTGACCGCTTCCACCAGGCCCTCGCGGACGAGACCGCCCAGCTGCTGAACTGGCTGCGCACGCAACCGCCCGAGGACCCCGCCCCACCCCCGCGGCTGGGCTTCGAGATCGAAGCCTGGCTGTGCGACACCCAGGGGCGACCGCTACCGGTCAATGACGCCTTCCTCGCCGCGATGGACAGCCCGCTGGCCACCCTGGAACTGGCGCAGTTCAATATCGAACTGAACAGCGGCGTCTTCCGCGCCGGTCCCGGCTGCTTCAGCGCCATCCTCGACGAGTTGAACGAGACCCTGCGCCGGGCGCGCCGGGCGGCCCGCCACGCCGGCGCGGAACTGCTGATGGCCGGCAGCCTGCCCACCCTGGAACCGGACGACCTCGGGATCCACCACATGTCGCAGCAGGCCCGCTACCGGGCCCTGAACAGCGCGATCCTGGAACAACGCGCCCAGCGCCCGCTGCAGGTGGACATCGTCGGTCACGAGCACCTGCAGCACCGCCATGCGGACGTGATGCTGGAAGCCGCGGCGACCTCCTTCCAGGTGCATATCGAGACCCGCCCCGAGGTCGCCCACCGCGCCTACAACGCCTCTCTGGTCGCCGCGGCACCGGTGCTGGCCGCCGCCGGCAATACGCCCTACATCTTCGGCCACGACCTCTGGGCCGAGAGCCGCATCCCGTTGTTCGAGCAATCGGTGGAGGTCGGCGGGTTCGCCAACTCGGCGCGTGGCCCGATCCGCCGCGTGACCTTCGGCACCGGCTATCTGCACGCATCCATCGGCGAGTTGTTCACCGAAAACCTCGAGCACTTCCCGGTGTTGCTGCCGGTAGCCCTCGACGAGCCGGCCGATCAACTGGCCCACCTCGCCTTCCACAACGGCACGATCTGGCGCTGGAACCGGCCGATCGTCGGCTGCGATGCGGATGGCCGACGCAGTCTACGCCTGGAGTTTCGCTGCCTGCCGGCCGGCCCGTCGCTGATCGACATGCTGGCCAACACCGCTTTCGCCCTGGGCCTGATCGAGTACCTGGTGGCCGAATCGCCCAACGGAACGCTGGAGACCCCGTTTTCCGAGGCCCGCGACAACTTCTACAATGCCGCCCGCTACGGGCTGGATGCTCGCCTGCGCTGGGGCCATCGCGACCCCGTCCCGGCGCCACGCCTGATCACGCGGGAGCTGCTCCCCCGGGCGGCCGAGGGTCTGGAGCGCCTGGGCATCGACCGCAGCGAACGCGACAACCTGCTTGGCATCATCGCCGCGCGCGTCGCCAGCCGCCAGACCGGCACGCACTGGCAACGCGACTGGGTCGCGCGCCACGGCCGCGACTGGCCGGGCCTGGTCCACGCCTACCGCGGCTGGCAGAACACCGGCGCGCCGGTTCACACCTGGGGACTTTGAGGAAACCCGTGACTCTCTCGATCAACGAATACTTCGAACTACCCGACGGCTTCCTCGAGGCCACGCCCGCCACCCTGCACCAGTGCGTGCCCGGGCCGGCGCTAATCCACCTGGAAGGCCAGCGCGAGCCTGCGGTGGCCGTGGTCCTGCTGCTGCACGGAAACGAGCCGGTGGGCCTGCACGCGGTGCAGCAACTCCTGCGCCACTACACCGGACGCCCGCTGCCGCGCGCGCTGACCCTGGTCGTGGGCAACCCGCAGGCCGCGGCGCTCAACCAGCGCCACCTGGACGACCAGCCGGACTTCAACCGCATCTGGCCGGGGACCGAGCAGGGCGGCTCGCGCGAGGCCGACGTCTTCGCCGAACTCTGCCGGCGCCTGGAAGGACGCGGCCTGTTCGCCGCAATCGACCTGCACAACAACACCGGGCGCAATCCCCATTACGCCTGCATCAACCGTCTGGAGGCGCCGTTCCTCAATCTGGCCGCGCTGTTCGGACGCACGGTGGTCTACTTCACCCGGCCGCGCGGGGTCGCCTCCATGGCACTGGCGCGTATCGCACCGGCCGTGACCGTGGAATGCGGCCACCCCGAGGACGCGGCCGGCGTGGACCACGCGCGCGAGATGATCGATGCAGTGCTGCACCTGGACCACTTCGCCCAGGAGCCGCCGCGGACGGGCGCCATCGAGATCTTCCACACCGTGGCCCAGGTACGGGTGCGCCCCGGACTACAGGTCGGACTGGACGCGCAGCACGACGTCCGCCTGGAACCCGACCTGGACGGCCTGAATTTCCAGCTACTTCCCGCCGGCTCGCGCCTGGTGAATGTGCACGCGGACGCCCAGGACCCGCTGATCGCGATCGCCGAGGACGGTTCGGAGGTGACCGGGGAATATCTGGAGCGGGCCGGTCAGGAGATCCGCCTGAAGCGCCAGGCGATGCCGTCCATGCTCACGCTGGACACCCGCGTGATCGCCCAGGACTGCCTGTGCTACCTGATGGAGCCGCTGACGCTCTGATCCCGCCGCTGTTCGCGACGGATTCGAATCCGGCTCAGGCGTCGCGTTCGACGCGCTCGAGGACCTGGGCGACGTGATCGCCCTTGCGGTAATTCGGGAGGTCGCGCTGCATGTCCGCCAGCGCCTTGTCACGCTCCAGCGCACTGTCATACCAGCGATAGGATTCCCAGTCCGCCCCCAGCAGGTGCGGCATGGAAAGGGTGCTGCCTTCCGGCAGGCGAATGCGGATTCCGTAACGTTTCATGGCGTTCATCCGAGGTTGGTCCCAGTGAGCCGGGCCGGCCGGCGCGCAGTCTAGCCGAGCCCCGAACAGGCGGCAATAAAGCCCTCCGCGCGCCTATTGGCCCCGGCCGACCACAAAATCGAAATAGTGATCCGGAAAGGGCTCGTCCGCCAGGGTGAAATGCCACCACTCCTGCTCGTAGGGCTCGAAGCCCGCCTCTACCATCAGCCGCTGCAGAAGCATGCGGTTGGCCCGCTGCTGTGCGGAAACACCGTCATCCCCGGGCCAGGAGCGCGGACTGAACCGGTCAAAGCCGGTGCCCATCTCCAGCGCGTCGCCGGAGTCGCGATCAATCAAGGTCAGATCGACCGTCGAGCCACGCGAGTGACTCGACCGGGCCGCGACATAGCCATGCTCGAACAACTCGTCCTTGGCAACTTCCGGGTAATACTGTGCCTGCATGCGGGTATCGCCGAGGTCCTCCGCCCAGTGCACGAAGTGCGCGACGGCCCGCGCGGGCCGATAGCAGTCGAACACCTTGAGACCAAGCCCGAACGCCGCGAGACGTTCCTGCACCCGGGCGAGGGCATGGGCGGCCGGGGACGTCAGGATGCAAACGGGGGACTCGTAACCATCGATCGGTTCGCCCACGAAGTTGTCGTCGCCAAAGTACCGGATCTCCTCGACCAGGTCCGTTACCACGTCACCCGCCGCAACAAACCCTGCCGGGCGCGCCTCAGCAGCGCACGAGACCCCGCCTGCCGCCATTGCAACCAGCAGCCCAAGCCCCGCCAGAATCGTCCGCTTGCTGCGCATAGCGCCCCCTTGCCCACGCCTTCGTCACTGCCAGGATACGCAAAGCCAAAACCGGTAGCAGCGCCCAACACCAAAAAGGGCTGCCGGAAGGCAGCCCTTTTGGAGAATTCGGTGGTGGCTACGCCCTGATTCGAACAGGGGACCCCATCATTATGAGTGATGTGCTCTAACCAGCTGAGCTACGTAGCCACGCGGGCTGCGAATTCTCCGGAGGCCGGCGCATAAAGTCAAGCCAGCGCGGCGCCCGGCGGGGTTCAGATCTGCAGGCGCTCGACCACGCGGCCGTTCTTGAGGTGCTCTTCCAGGATCTCGTCGATGTCGCGTTCGTCCTGGTAGGTGTACCAGACGCCCTCCGGATAGACGACCGCGACCGGGCCCTCGTTGCAGCGGTCCAGGCAGCCGGCCGTGTTCACCCGCACCTGGCCCTTGCCGTGGATGCCCATGGCCTTGGCCTGGTTCTTGGCATAGGCGCGCATCTCGGTCGCCCCGTGGTCCTCGCAACAGTTGCCGTCCTCGCGGCAGTTGGTGCAGAAAAAGATATGGCGCTGGTAGTAGCCCATGGAAGTCTCCGGTGATCCCTGCGACTCATGATAACGCTGCCACTGGCAAAACGGCGGGTGGCAGCGTGCGCTGTCCGTGCATTCAGCGGAAGCGGTAGACCAGGCTGACGTCCGTGATGGTGTCGGTATTCTCCACGCCGGGCTCGACGTCCGTGTTGTGCTTCACGGTGAAGCTGGTACGCAGGGACATCCGGCTGGTGACGTCCGCGGTCAGGGCGAGGATGTTCTCGATCTCGGTGTTGTCGCTGCCGGTCAGGATCAGCAACTCGTCGGTGAGGCGGGCGCTTTCGCTGATCTCCCAGCGGAAGTTGCCGGCCAGGCGGCCGACCGGTTCGCTGTCGGTCTCCCCGGTCGTGCGGATGCGCACCTGGCGCATACCGGCACCGATCTCGCCGTCCAGCTGCACCCGCTCGCCGTCGATCAGGCGCCGACCATAACCAGCCGTGGCCGAACCCTGATAGTCATAGTTGCTAAAGCGGTCACGCTCGTAGCGCAGCGCCCCGAACAGGTAGTCGTGCTCGCCCAGCTTGCGGTCCGCCTGATAGCCGGCGATGTAGCGCTCGCCGGTGGTTTCGTCGTCTTCCTCGTGAAAGTACGCGTCCAGGCGGATGCGATTGCGCCAGTCGACGGTCGTGTGCTCCGCGCGGAAACGGCCCGTGGCCGTGGTGGACTCGGTGTTCCCGGTGGTCTTGGAGGCCCCGAGCTCGATCGTCGATTGCCAGCCCTCGGCCTCCCAGGCCAGGGCCTGCGAGACTGGTATGCTCAGCAGGATGAGCGAGGCAAACGCGGACCCGACGGACCGGAACGAACGCACGAGCATGGGAAACCTCCCGGAAGCGAATAAAGGCGAAACCCTAGCAAAGCCGCTGGGGGTATCGGACCAGCCCCTGAGATTCAGGGGACTTTCCGCCGCGGACCAGTGCGTGCACTGCGGGCTATGCCTGCCACACTGCCCGACCTACGGCTGGCACGGGGTCGAGGGCGACTCCCCGCGCGGGCGGCTGACCCTGATGCAGGGCCTGGCCCAGGGCCGGCTGGAGCCGGAATCCGAACGCCTGCGCAGCCATCTGGAAGGCTGCCTGGGTTGTCGCTCCTGCGAGTTGGTCTGCCCGGCACGCGTGCCCTTCGGGGCACTGATGGACCGCGCCCGCGAGATCCTGACCGAACACCCCGCCACGCCGTCGCGCGGGGACCGCTGGCGCCAGGCGCTACAGCACCAGGCCCTGCTGCACCCAACCCTGCGCAGTCTCGGGGGGCTGACGGCGCGCACTGGCGCCCGCCTGGGTGTAGACCGCCTGCTGCCGCGCGGCGGCTGGGAACGCAGTCTCGCCCACACCCGCGACTCCCTGGCACCCGCCCCCCGGCTGCGAGCGACCGCGACCCCGGAAACGGCCGACGCCTTGCTGTTTACCGGCTGCATGGACCGCTTCTTCACCGGACCCGACCTGGAGGCCGCGCTGGAGGTCCTCGACGCCCTCGGCGTGCGCGTCGCCATCCCGCAGGGCCAGGTTTGCTGCGGAGCGCTGGACCAGCACACCGGCCACCGCGCGGCGGCGCAGGCGCTGCAGGCGCGGAATGGCGAAGCCTTCGGCACCCGCGAGGTGCCGGTGATCGCGCTGGACAGCGGTTGCGAGGCCACGCTGCGCGAATACCCCGAGGGCACTGTGTCGGCACGCAGCCAGAGCCTCACCCGGTTTCTGGCGCAGTGGCTGGACACCAACACCAACGGAGATATCTGGGACGCCACACCGATACGCATCGCGCTGCATCGGCCCTGCACCCTGCGCAACGTCACCCGCGAGGCCCACGAGCTGCCCGCGCTCCTGGCACGCCTGCCTGGGGTCACGCTGGCGCCGGTCGCCGACGCGCCGAACTGTTGCGGCGCCGGCGGCACCGCGATGCTGACGCAGCCGGCCATGGCCGACGACCTGGGCACCGAGACCCTGCAGGCCCTGACCGCCGACGCCCCGGACGCGATCATCAGCCCCAATGTCGGTTGCAGCGTGCACCTGCGGGCGCTGGCCAGCGAACAATCGGGTCTTCCGGAAATCCTGTCACCCGCCCGCTTTCTGGCCCGGCGTCTGAAAAACCACACTCACAACTCCGCCGGGCGCTGATCCCTGCCCGCGCTTGCGGTACCCTTGAGGGGTACACCACGACGCCCCAACCGGACCGGAACCATGCGCCGACTTTCCCCGCTGGACCACCTGATCAACCAGGCCGACGCCTTCGTGAAGGTCGTCTCCGGACAGGCCCGCTCCACCGGCCGGCCCTCCCCGGGTGGGGACGACATCGGGCCGCACCTGGAGGATCACGAACGCGACCTGTCCGCCCGCCTGATGCGGGTCAATCATGCCGGCGAGGTCGCGGCGCAGGGGCTATACCAGGGCCAGATGCTGACCGCCCGCAACCCGGAGATCCGCGGCCACCTGGATCAGGCCTCGCGCGAGGAGGGCGACCACCTGCACTGGTGCGCCCGCCGGGTACACGACCTGGGCGGCCGCACCAGCCTGCTGGGGCCGTTCTGGTACATGGGCTCGTTCGGGATGGGCGCGCTCGCCGGGCTGACCGGCGATGCCTACAGCCTGGGCTTTATCGACGAGACCGAACGCCAGGTGGAACGCCACCTGGACCGCCATCTGGAGCGGTTGCCGGCACAGGACGAGGTCTCCGCGCGCATCCTGGCGCGGATGAAGCAGGACGAGGTGGAGCACGGTGCGCACGCGATGGCACTGGGCGGCAAGGCGCCGCCGTGGCCAGTGCGCAACCTCCTGATGCCGCTGACGTCCAGCGTGATGACGCGCACCGCCTACTGGATCTGACCCGCGACGCGGGGAGCCAGGTGATCACCGCCGCGTGCAACGCCGCGCGGCGCGCACCGACTCAGCCCGGGCGACTCATGTTCTTGCCGTAGAAGATCTCCATCATCTCGTGCTTGAGCAGCTTGGAGATGCGCTTGGCCTCCTTGGCCGAGTAATCATCCTTGCCCAGCCCGAACAGGTAACTGTCCAGGTCGAAGTCCTTCAGTACCATCTTGGTGTGGAACAGGTACTCCTGGTACACGTTTACGTCCACCATCTGGTACTTCTCCTGGGTGTCGCGCGACAGGAAGTCCTGGATGGAGTTGATCTTGTGATCGATGAAGTGCTTCTTGCCGCGCACGTCGCGGGTGAAGCCGCGGACACGGTAGTCCATGATCACGATGTCGGACTCGAAGCTGTGGATCAGGTAGTTCAGGGCGCGCAGCGGCGAGATGCGCCCGCAGGTGGACACGTCGATATCCGCGCGGAAGGTCGCGATCCCACCCTCGGGGTGCGCCTCCGGGTAGGTGTGCACCGTGATGTGACTCTTGTCCAGGTGGCCGACCACCGTCTCCGGCAGCGGGCCGGGGCCTTCGGTGTAGCCGATCTTTTCGGTGGCCACCGGCTCCTCCGAGATCAGCATGGTCACCGACGCGCCCTGCGGATCGTAGTCCTGGCGCGATATATCGAGGATGTTGGCCCCGATCAGGTGGGCCACGTCGGACAGGATCTGCGTCAAACGCTGGGCGTTGTACGCCTCGTCGATGTACGCAATGTATTCATCGCGATGTCGGTCACCCGAGGCATAGCAGATATCGTAGATATTGAAGCTCAGGCTCTTGGTCAGGTTATTGAAACCGTGGAGCTTGATCTGCTTCTTGTGACGAGGCATGGCGTGTCCTCTTGGCCCGGGCCGCAGCGAGCGGCGAATTGTAGACGCCCCGGCCCGCAAGTCCAAGGACGGACCCAGGGAGACGCGGCTTCAGCGCGGCGCCGGCCCCTCGATGATCTCGAAGTCGTGGGTCACCTTCGCCGAGGCCCCCAGCATCAGCGAGGCCGAGCAGTACTTCTCGGCCGAGAGCCCCACCGCACGCCCGACCTGCTTCTCCGACAACGCGTGGCCGTACACACGAAAATGCACATGGATGTCGGTAAAGACCTTGGGCACGGTCTCCGCCCGCGTGCCCTCCACGGTCACCTCGCAGTCCAGCACCTGCTGGCGCGCCTTCTTCAGCATCGCAATCACGTCGAAGCTGGTACAACCGCCCATCCCCAACAGCAGCATCTCCATCGGGCGTGCGCCCAGGTTGCGCCCGCCGGCATCCGGCGCCCCGTCCATCACCACCGCGTGGCCACTGTCGGTCTCGCCGACAAAGGCCACCTGATCCAGCCATTTCACTTTCACCTGCATCGGGCTTGTCCTTTCACACTGTTGGATGGAGAAATCCACGCCTATACTCGGGTAGAACTCTACTCAGGGCGGACCTGCTGCACAAAACAGGGCCCTGCCGGCGGATTTTGTGAACGGTGCCAGTTACCCCGGGGTGCAGGGCACGGATGCTGCATTACACTGGCGCTCATCTTCAGGAAGCTGATATCGGACGTGACCATGGAAGCCTTGAACAACCCGTTCATTTACCGCCCGGCGCAGCCATCGCCCGCGCTGGAGCGTTTCCTCGGCTACTGCCACCGGCGCCAGTACCGCAAGCGCACCACGATCATTCACTCGGGCACCGTACCCGACACACTGTATTACGTGGTCAGTGGTTCGGTCTCGGTACTGGGCGAGAACAACGGACATGAGCTGGTACTTGCCTACCTGAACAAGGGCGAGTTTTTCGGCGAGCTGGGCATGTTCGAGGACGACCCGCGCAGCGCGACGGTCACCACCCGCGAGGACACCGAGACCGCGGAGATCCCCTACACCCAGTTCCGCGAGATCGCCCAGCGCGACCCCGAGATCCTGATGCTGCTCACCAGCCAGATCGCGGCCCGCCTGCGTCAGACCTCGCGCAAGGTGATGGACCTCGCGTTCGTGGATGTCACCGGACGCATCGCCCACACCCTGCTGGACCTGGCCCAGCAGCCCGACGCGATGACTCACCCCGACGGCATGCAGCTGCGCATCACCCGGCAGGAGATCGCGCGTATCGTGGGCTGCTCGCGCGAGATGGCCGGACGCGTGCTGAAGGATCTGGAAGAACGCGGCCTGATCACCGCCCACGGCAAGACCATCGTGGTGTTCGGCACCCGCTGACACGAGCCCGCCCGGGTCGGGCCCGCGGGGCCGTTATTCGCCGCGGAACAGCCGGCCCAGGGCCGCGCCCGGGTCCTCGGTGCGCATGAAGGCCTCTCCCACCAGAAAGGCATTCACCCCGGCCGCCTGCATGCGCGCGACATCCTCGCGCGTGTGGATGCCGCTTTCGGTCACCAGCAGGGCCTCCTCCGGCACCTGATCCTTCAACTCCAGCGTCGTCTCCAGCCGCGTCTCGAAGCTGTGCAGGTCGCGGTTGTTGATGCCGATCAGGTCGGCCCCGATGCGCTTGGCCCGCTCCAGCTCCTCGGCGTCATGTACCTCCACCAGGGCATCCATGCCCAGCTCGCGGGTCAGGAAGAAGAGCTCGTGCAGCGCCGTGTCATCCAGCGCCGCCGCGATCAGCAGCACGCAATCCGCACCCAGCACCCGCGCCTCGTAGACCTGGTAGAGATCAATCACGAAATCCTTGCGCAGGATCGGGATCGTGCAGGCCACACGCGCGTCGCGCAGGTCGCCGTCGCGTCCCTTGAAGAAGTCCACGTCGGTCAGCACCGACAGACAGGTCGCACCATGCTCCTCGTAGCTGCGCGCAAACGCCTCGGGGTTGAAGTTCGGGCTGATCTGGCCCTGGCTCGGGCTGGCCTTCTTGATCTCCGCGATCACCGCAGGGCGCCCGGCGTCGATATCGCGCTGCAGGGCCGCGCGAAAACCACGCGGCGCCGGGGCGGACCCCATCCAGCCGCGCAACTCGCGCAGTGGCCAGTACACCTCGCGTTCCTTCAGCTCCTCGCGCTTGCGCTCCAGGATGCGCTGCAGGATGTCGGGTACTGCGTTGCCTTCACTCATTGTGCTTCCTTGTTTGCCAGTCTTGCGCTGGTCGCTTGCAGGCGCTCCAGCCGTTCGCGCGCCGCGCCGGAATCGATCGCCCGGGCGGCGGCCTTGATCCCCGCTGGGAGTGTGTCCGCCCCGCCACCGGCGTAGATCGCCGCCCCGGCATTCAGCAGCACGATGTCGCGTGCCGCACCCGCCTGTCCGTCCAGCACGCCGCGCAGCATGCTGGCCGAGGCCTCCACGCTGTCGACCCGCACCGCATCCAGCGCCGTGGTGGTCAGCCCGAAATCCTCCGGACGGATGGTGTATTCGCGGATCTCGCCATCCTGCAGCTCCGCCACCCGGGTCGGCGAGGCGATGCTGATCTCGTCCAGACCATCCTCGGCATGCACCACCAGGACGTGCTCGCTACCGAGCCCCTTCAGGGCCTCGGCCAGCGGGCGCACCCAATCCTGGGAAAACACGCCGAGCACCTGATTCGGCGCCCCGGCGGGGTTGGTCAGCGGCCCCAGCACATTGAACAGCGTACGCACGCCAAGTTCCTTGCGCGGACCGATCGCGTGCTTCATCGCGCCGTGGTGGGCGGGAGCGAACAGGAAGCCAACACCGACCTCGTCGATGCAGGTCCCCACCGCTGCCGGCGACAGGCCCAGCGAGATCCCCAGCGATTCCAGCACGTCGGCACTGCCGGATTTCGACGACACCGAGCGATTGCCGTGCTTGGCGACCCGCACGCCGCCCGCCGCCGCCACCAGCGCCGCGGCGGTGGAGATATTGAAGGTGCCCGAGGCATCGCCGCCGGTTCCGCAGGTATCCACCAGCCCGGTACGCGGCACATCCACGCGCGTGGCCAGCGAGCGCATCACGCCGGCAGCCGCGCGGATCTCCTCGATGGTCTCGCCCTTCATGCGCAGGGCCACCAGGAACGCGCCGATCTGGGCATCCGTGGCCTCGCCGGTCATCACCGCCTGCATCACGGCGGTCATGGTCGCCTCGTCCAGGTCGCGGCGCTCGATGAGGGCCGCTATCGCTTGCTGCACGGTCACGGGCTTGCTCCTGCGGAAATTCGAAGCGGCTAGTGTAACGTCCGCGCGGTGCCCGCACGACCACCGCCCGGCGCGACCAGCCAGGCGGCCAGTGCCAGGGCCCAGAGCAGCAGCGCCGCGAGGACCAGACGCCCCATGGCATCGTCCAGCCAGTCGACCAGGAACAGCGCCAGCAGCGCGCTGAAGCCCAGCTGCACGAAGGCCTGCATGGCCGCAGCCATGCCGCGCGCGCCGGGGTAACAATCCAGCGCCAGCAGGGTCAGCGACGGCATCGCCGTGGCCAGGGCGAAGCTGTATAGCGCGAACGGCCCGGTGATCGCGGCCACCGGGCCGTCGGCCAGCACCGCCAGGCCCACCAGCGCCAGCGACAGCCCAGACAGCCCGAGCCCGATCGCCACGGCCCGCTGCGGGCTCACCACCCCGGCCACGCGCCCGGCGACGAAGCCGCCCACCACCAGCCCGGCGACCAGCGGCCCGAACAACCACCAGAAGTCCTGTTCCCCGCCTTGCAGGTGCTCGTAGATGATGGTCGGGGACGCGGCAATGAACAGGAACATCGCCCCGAACATCCCCGCATGGACCGCGACCGGGAACAGAAACGCCGGGTTGTGCAGCGTGCCCAGGTAGC
This sequence comes from Thioalkalivibrio sp. ALMg9, assembly GCF_000380625.1. Classification (NCBI taxonomy): domain Bacteria; kingdom Pseudomonadati; phylum Pseudomonadota; class Gammaproteobacteria; order Chromatiales; family Ectothiorhodospiraceae; genus Thioalkalivibrio; species Thioalkalivibrio sp. ALMg9. The sequence continues at coordinate 364,289 of NZ_AQYC01000008.1, read as the reverse complement.
CCCGGATGACCGGACGCGGGTGACTGGAGACGCGGCCGACCGGCGGCAGGGTCTCCGGCATCCAGGCGCGCACCGCCAACAGCAGGAAGACGCCGTAGAGTGTCAGGAAGGCGAACACCGAACGCCAGCCAAACGCCGCCTGCAACCAGCCGCCGATGATCGGCGCGGCGGCCGGCCCGATCGCGAACATCATGGTGACCAGCGCGAACACCCGCCGCGCGTCGGTGGGATCAAAGCGATCGCGGATCAGCGCTCGCCCGACCACCACCCCGGCCGCCGCCGCCAGCCCCTGTCCCATGCGCAACGCCAGCACCTGCCAGTACTCCATCGCGAACACCAGCAGCACCGAGGTCAACACGTAGGCCAGCAGGGCCCACAACACCACCGGGCGCCGGCCATAGGCATCCGACAGCGGGCCGGCAATCAGGGTGGCAACGGCGAACGCGACCAGATAGGCGGACAGCGTCGCCTGCATCGCCACACCATCGACGGCCAGGGCCTCGGCCATCGCCGGAAACGAGGGCAGATAGGTATCCAGCGAGAACGGCGCCAGCATGGACAGCGGCGCTACCAGCAGGGCGAAGCGCAGCCGCGTGCGGCGTTCCGTGGCGGCGCCCCTCAAGCGAGGCATGCGCGCCGGAATCGAGAGTGAACACCGGTCGGGCACGACCCGCGAGAGGCCGCCGCGCGAGCGGTGCGAGCCGCAATACCGCCAGCAGGCGCGGCCAGGCGAACCCCACCTGCCGTCCAGAACAAGCAGTAAGGGCCGCGTGGAGAGGTGTCTATTGACCTGCGCTTCACGCCGGCTGGGGCAGGCGACTCAGGAAGTTGCCGAGCAGTTCGTGCCCCTGGCGGGTCAGGATGGATTCCGGGTGAAACTGCACGCCCTCGACATCCAGCTCGCGATGACGCAGGCCCATGATCTCGTCGCGCGAGCCGTCTTCGCGCTGGGTCCAGGCAGTGACCTCCAGACATTCCGGGAGGCTTGCGGCCTCGACCACCAGCGAGTGATAGCGCGTGGCCTCCAGCGGATTCTCCAGCCCGGCGAACACCCCGACCCCGGTGTGATGCACCGGCGAGGTCTTGCCGTGCATGATCTCGCGCGCCCGCACCACGCGGCCACCGAAGACCTGGCCGATCGCCTGGTGCCCGAGGCAGACCCCGAGGATCGGGATCTCGCCGGCAAAGCGCCGGATCACCTCCAGCGACACCCCCGCCTCGTTCGGCGTACAGGGGCCGGGGGAGATCACGATACCGGTGGGGTCGAGCTCCGCAATCTGTTCCGGGGTGATGCAGTCATTGCGGTGCACCACCACCTCCGCCCCCAGCTCGCCCAGGTACTGGACCAGGTTGAAGGTGAACGAGTCGTAGTTGTCGAGCATCAGGATCATGGCGAACGTCCCTGGAGGCCGAAAGAAACGGGCAGACGAATAAAACCGAGGTCATGCGCACCCAGGCAGGGACCAAGCATACCCCGGGTCCCGAGTGGTTGCGCCGCAACCGCAATCGCGCTGACGAAACCGCGCGCCTTCATCGCGGCAGCAATAGCGCCACCAGCAGGGTGCCGTCGGCGGCCTCCAACCGGTGCCCGCCAGGGCTGGGCAGGGTATGCGCCCGTCCGCGCAGGGCCGGGAGGCGGTTCATGTCCTGGCTAGCGGCATCCACCCACGGGTCGGCCAGGCGCACGACCGAGACATAGCGGATGGGCGGATGCGCCTGCGTGTTCAGCCACTCCAGATGCATCGCAGCCGGCGAACCACCCTCCGGGCCCCACAGCCCTTCGCGCCGGTGCAGCCCCTGCACGCCGGCGAACGGGGCGTACAGCCCCAGCGGGGAATCGGCCAGCGCATCCGTCACCGAACGCGCCAGCGCGGACCAGCCGCCCCCCGCATGCGGCGCGGAGAAGGTCACCAGGGTGGAGATGGCCGGGTGCGGCTGACGCACCAGCAGCTCGCGCGCCACGACCCCGCCGGTGGAATGCCCGACCAGCACCAGCTCGCGGCCGGGGTGGCGCCGGGTCAGACCATCGACCACCTGGCCGAGCGCCCGCGCCCGTTCCGGTGGAGCCACAGCGGTCGGCAGATCCACGGTATAGAACTGGCGTGCGGCGGGGTCGGGAGCTCGCTCGAAGTGCGCAGCGCCCACGTTTGCACGGGCACGCCCGCCATCGGCATAGCCGGCGGCGTTCAGGGCCGCGGTGAACCCAGCCTGGCGAAAACCGTCGCCGCGATCCCAGCCCCCGGGTACCAGCACCACGATCTGCGCCGCCGCCAGCCCCGGCAACAGCCAGAGCCCGAGCACCAGCAACAGGATGCGAAGGCCACCGCACCGCATGACCGGCCCTCAGTCGCGGTGGCGCCGGGGCCCCAGACCGCCCAGGGCGGTCTCGGCCGCACGCACCACCGCGCGCCCCTTGTTCAGGGTCTCCTGCCACTCGTTTTCCGGCACCGAGTCGTGGACTACACCGGCCCCGGCCTGGATGTGCAACTCACCGTCGTGCAGCACGGCGGTGCGGATCGCGATCGCGGTGTCCATATTGCCCGACCACGAGAGGTACCCCACCGCACCGGAGTAGGGCCCGCGCTTGACCGGTTCCAGCTCGTCGATAATCTCCAGCGCGCGGATCTTCGGTGCCCCCGAGACGGTCCCGGCCGGGAAGGTCGCGCGCAGGACATCCATCGGCGAGTGGCCCGGGGCCAGCCGCCCCTCCACGTTGGAGACGATGTGCATCACATGCGAGTAGCGCTCGATGCTCATGGTGTCAGTCACCTCCACCGAGCCGATCTCACAGACCCGGCCGACATCGTTGCGCCCCAGATCGATCAGCATCAGGTGCTCGGCACGCTCCTTTGGATCCGCCAACAATTCGGCCTCCAGCGCGCGATCTTCCGCCTCGGTACGCCCACGCGGGCGGGTGCCGGCGATCGGACGCACGGTCACGCAGTCGTCCTCCAGGCGCACCAGGATCTCCGGGGAGGCCCCGACCACGTGGTGATCGTCCAGGTCGAGGTAGTACATGTAGGGCGACGGGTTCAGCGCCCGCAGGGCCCGGTAGAGGTTCAGCGGCGGTGCGGAGAACGGCACGCTCATGCGCTGTGCCAGCACCACCTGCATCACGTCGCCGTCCATGATGTATTCCTGCGCCCGCTTGACGGCGGCCTGATAGCCCTCGGCCGACCAGCCGGACACATACTCCGGCACCGCGTGTGGATGCGGCGGATCCTCCGGCGGTACCAGCGGCTCGCCCAGGCGGGTCTCCAGCTCGTCCAGGCGGGCGGCGGCCACGGCCTGGCCACCGGCCTGGGTCGTATCCGCATGGACCACCAGATACAGCCGCCCGGAGAGGTTGTCGTAGACCACGACCTCCTCGGAGACCATCAGCAGGATATCCGGCAACCCCAGGGCATCCGGCTTCTCCGGCCCCTCCAGGCGCGGCTCGATCAGGCGCACGGTCTCGAACCCGAAATAGCCGACCAGGCCACCGGTGAAGCGTGGAAGCCCCGGCAGCTCCGCGGCCTTGAAGCGCGCCTGATAGGCCTCGATCCAGGCCAGCGGGTCCGTCTCGGTGGTCTGCTCCATCACCGCGCCGTCGGTCTCCACGGTGATGTCGTGGCCATGCACGCGCACCAGGGTGCGCGCCGGCAGGCCGATGAAGGAATACCGCCCCCAGCGCTCCCCGCCCTGCACGGACTCGAACAGGTAGGAATACGGCCGGTTGGCCAGCTTGAGGAAGATGGACAGCGGGGTCTCGAGATCCGCCAGGACCTCGCGCACCAGCGGGATGCGGTTATAGCCCTCGCGGGCCAGCTGGTCGAACTGTTCGGGGGTCATCACAACGGTTCCTGACAAGGGGGATGGATGGCGTGGCGGTTCATCCGCCGTCTCGCCATCGCCCCATTGTCCGGTCCGTTGCCGACATCACGGATCACGCCGCCCGGGCGGGCAGCAGGTCCGGCAACTCGTCCAGCCGATCGAGCACCGCGTCCGGGTGCTCGTCGCGGATATCCTTGCCGTGGTTGTACCCGTAGGTCATGCAGACGATCTGGAAGCCAGCGGCGCGGGCGGCCTTCACGTCGCTCTTGGAGTCCCCGACCATCAAAGCCTCGGACGGGTCCACGCCGAGCTTGTCGGCCGCGTGCAGCAGCGGGGCCGGATCCGGCTTCTTCTGCGGCAGGGCGTCGCCGGCGACCACGATCTCGAAGTCGTCGAGGATGCCCTTTTCGCGCAGCAGCGGCACGGTGAAGCGCTCGGCCTTGTTGGTCACGCAGCCCAGCCGGTAGCCCGCGGCCTTCAGTTGGTCCAGCCCCTCGCGCACGCCCGGATAAAGCGGCGAACGCCCGGCGGTGTTCTCCTGATAGATGCGCATGAACACGGGCAGCGCATGTGCGAACTGCTCCGCGTCCGGCTCGCCGTCGAGGTCGTTGACCAGCGCGCGCTGGACCAACCGCTCCACGCCGTTGCCGACCCAGTTGCGCACGGCCGGCTCGCCGCGTTCGGGCAGGCCCAGCTCGCGCATCATCGCATCCACGCTAAAGGCCAAGTCCGGCACGCTGTCAATCAGCGTGCCGTCCAGGTCGATCAGGATCATGCGGGGGCGTTTCAGGGACATCCCGGTCTCCGGTAACCGTCGATTCAGGCCTTGGCCAGCTCGTCGCGCATCTGCTGGATGATGCTGTCGTAGCGGTTCGGGTCGGTGTCGCTGCCGGCGCCGAAGATCGCGGACCCGGCCACAAAGGTATCGGCACCGGCGGCCTTGATCTCGCGGATATTGTCGGCCTTCACGCCACCATCGATCTCGAGGCGGATATCACGCCCGGAGTCGTCGATCATCTTGCGCGCGGCGCGCAACTTGTCCAGCGTATTCGGGATGAACTTCTGGCCACCAAAGCCCGGGTTCACCGACATCAGCAGGATCATGTCGACCTTGTCCATCACGTACTCGAGATAGGACAGCGGGGTTGCCGGATTGAACACCAGCCCGGCCTTGCAGCCCTCGGCGTGGATCAGCTGCAGGGTGCGGTCGATGTGATCGGAGGCCTCCGGATGGAACGTGATGTAGCTGGCACCGGCCTGGGCGAAGTCCGGGATGATGCGATCCACCGGCTTGACCATCAGGTGCACGTCGATCGGCGCGGTCACGCCGTGCTTGCGCAGGGCATCACAGACCAGCGGACCGATCGTCAGGTTGGGCACATAGTGGTTGTCCATCACGTCGAAGTGCACGGTGTCGGCACCGGCCGCCAGGACGTTGTCGACTTCCTCGCCCAGGCGGGCGAAGTCGGCGGAAAGGATGGACGGAGCGATGAAATCGGGTTGTGCCATGGAAAGCCTCGCAGGGATCGCTGGTGAAGCAGGGCCGACCGTCGACCGTGCTCTCGGAATCGCCGAACTTTACCGGATGCCGGGATGCCAGGCAAAAGCCAGTGGTCGCAGCGGGCGGCACTCCAACGCAAACGGGCCGGAGAAACCCCCGGCCCGTTGGCTGCCTTCGCTTGCCTCTACCAAGGCGCCCGGATCAGTTGAACTCGGTCGCGATGTAGTTGGACAGGTTGGCGATGTCGTCATCGCTCAGGCCCTGGGCCTGCGGACGCATCAGCGCGGTATGATCACCGACTTCCTCGCCGGCGCGATAGCGCTCCAGCAGACTGGCCACGGTGTCCGCATCCTTGCCGGCCAAGGCCGGGAAGATCGCCTGCCCCTTGCCCTGGGCACCGTGACAGCTGGCACAGGTGTTCTGGTACTTGGACTGCCCCGCCTGGATATCGGCGGCCTGGGCCGCACTGGACAGCATCAGGACACTGCCGGCAATACCGGCCAGCACGAACAGCTTGGTTTTCATTATTGTAGTCTCCTCGCTCAAGTTCCCGGGCGGGGTCGTCGCCCCGTCTTGATGCAAACGTTAGCAGGGCTTTCCTGAATGGTGCATTAACATAGAACCAAACAGGGACATAGCCACAGGCCGCTCCATGGAGCCATTCGATCGGTCGGAGAACGCGGGCCGGAGCCTTCCTAGCGTCCGTGGATGTAGCGCTCGTCCGACCAGGTCGCCAGCCACTCGGGACGCACCATGACCAGGCCGGTAATCACGATCCCGTTGATCACCGCCTCGGGCAGCACCAGCAGGGCCAGGTAGCGCAGGTAGTCGCGATGGATATCCGCCCAGGCGAGCTCGGTGAACAACCCGTAGATCGCCGCCGAGGCCAGCACGGTGGCAACCACCGAAAGCGCCCCGCCGAGGAAACCGACCGCGTAGAGGTAGATGAACATGTGCGCGGGCAGACGCGCCTCGGACAGCCGCAGCAGGCCCCAGGTGACCGCGACCGGCAGAATACCCGCCAGCAGCACCGTCAACGGGAAGGCGGCTAGCGGGAGCACGCCGAACAGGCCGAGGATCGCCACCACCAGGAAGACCATCAGGATCGCCAGCTGCCAACCGAACATCAGGGTCACGGTGGCCATGCCCAGAAAATGCAGGGCCAGCCCATCCAGGGCCTGCGCCCGCATGCTCCAGATCAGCAGCAGGCACAGCGTGGCGATCACGAACAGCTGGGCGCGGCCGGGCACGAAGAAGGTCTCCCAGGGCATGCGCCGCAGCATCACCAGCATGCCGCCACCCAGCAGCACGGCGGACAGCACCCGGAGCGCAACCGGCAGTTCGCCCGCCCCCTCGACCATGCTCAGTCGGGCTCGCGCACCGCGGCCGCGACAGTGTACTCGCGGCCCTGCTTGACCTTGTCGTAGTTGCCGAACACTTCCTTGAACCCCTTCTCGATGAACCGCCGCAACCCGGTAATGGTTACGACATAGATGCGTCCACCCGGGTTCATCTGCTCGTGGGCGTCCAGCAGGTAGGTGTAGAGCATCTCGCGCCCCACCTTGGCCGGCAGGTTCGAGGTGACCAGATCGAAACGCCGGTCACGGATCTGCGCGAAGCCGTTACTGGTCACGCAGTCCACATTGGTGATGCCGTTCAGCTCGGCGTTACGCCGGCTGTACTCCACCGCCAGGAAGTTGGTGTCCACCAGCGTGCAGTGTCCCTGCGGCGCCTTGCGCGCCAGCGTCAGGCCGATCGGGCCATAGCCACAGCCCAGATCCAGGCAGGCATCGGTTGGCTCCACCTCGATGCGCTCCAGCAACATCCGCGTGCCATCGTCGATGCGGCGCGGCGAGAACAGACCCCAGGTCGTGCGGAACCGCAGGTGTTCTCCGGCCAGCGTGTCCTCGAACTCCAGGTCGCGCTTCAGCTCCGCCTGACGGGTACGCCGCGCCTGGATCGTGGGGAAGCCCTCCTTCATGCCACCCCTCCGTCCGCAGTCCGCTCCACAGCCTCGGCCAGACCCTGCCACAGGGCCTCGGCGGTGGAGGCCGCGGCGCCGGCGTCGTCCTCGCCCGGCAGACCGAGCACGTTGACGTGCCCCATCTTGCGGCCGGACCGGGCCTCGGCCTTGCCATACAGATGCAGCCGCGCGCGGCCGGCAGCCAGCACGCCCTGCCAGTCGGGTTCCGCTGCGGCGGGCCACAGGTCACCCAGCAGGTTGACCATCGCCACCGGCGTGGTCAGCAAGGCCGGGGCCAGCCCCAGCCCGCAGACTGCGCGCACCTGTTGTTCGAACTGGCTGATGGTGCAGGCATCCTGGGTGTAGTGCCCGGAGTTATGCGGACGCGGCGCGATCTCGTTGACCAGCAATTCACCCTCCACCGTGAGGAAGAACTCCACCGCCAGCAACCCCTGGTAGTCGAGCTGCTCGGCAATGTGCCGCGCGATCGCCGTGGCGCGTTCGCGCGGCTCGTCGCCGACTCGGGCCGGCACCCGCGTCAGGTGCAGGATGCCCTCGTGATGGGTGTTTTCCGCCACCGGAAAGGCCTCGTTCGCGCCGTCCGCGGTTCGCGCCACCAGCACCGAGAGCTCGCGCTCCAGCTCGACCTGGGCCTCCAGCACGCAGTCCACCAGCCCCAGCTCGGCATGCGCCGCGGGCAACTCGCCGGCCTGCGCCAGCCGGACCTGGCCCTTGCCGTCATAACCCAGGCGCGCGGTCTTCAGGATCGCGGGGAACGTCGGCCCCCCCGCGTCCGCTCGCACTTCGGGCGTCTGGCCGGCCAGGACCGCCTGCCAGGGGGCTACCGCCACATCGATCTCGCCGAGGAAGGCCTTCTCCTCCAGGCGATCCTGGGCAATGCTCAGGGCGCGCGGCCCCGGGCGCAGACAGGCGCGGGCATCCAGCCACTCCACGGCCGGGCGCGGGATGTTCTCGAACTCGGTGGTAATGACCGCGCAGGCCCCGGCCAGGGCCTGCAGCGCATCGGGGTCGTCGAAGGCCTGGCACAGGTGCCGCGCCGCCACTCGCCCGGCCGGGCTCGCCGGGTCCGGGTCCAGGACCCATACGGGATAGCCCATACCCTGTGCGGCCTCCACGAAATAGCGGCCGAGCTGCCCGCCACCGAGCAGCCCGAGGGTCGCAGGGGGCTGGATCATGACGGGTCCGGTGGCAGGGTCTGCCCCAGCACGGCCTGACTCTGGGACTGGCGAAAGGCATCCAGACGCTCACGCAGATCGAGATCGTGGTTCGCCAGCATCGCGGCGGCGAACAAGGCGGCGTTCGCCGCGCCCGCCTCGCCGATCGCGAAGGTCGCCACGGGGATGCCGCGCGGCATCTGCACGATGGACAGCAGCGAGTCCTGCCCCTTCAGGTGGCGCGAGGCGACCGGCACGCCGAGCACCGGAACCGGGGTCTTGGAGGCCAGCATCCCCGGCAGGTGCGCCGCCCCCCCGGCCCCGGCGATGATCGCCTGGAGGCCCCGCTCGCGTGCCTGCTCGGCGTACTCGAAAAGCAGATCCGGTGTTCGGTGAGCCGACACCACCCGGGCCTCGAACGGGATCCCGAGTTCGTCCAGCACATCCACCGCCCGCTCCATGGTCGCCCAGTCGGAGGTGCTCCCCATCACGACGCCCACGCGAGGCGCCGCCGAATTGCCTGCCATCTCAGTCATGGCCCGAACGATAGCGACCCCGGCCCCACCCGACAAGCCATGCGCACCACGAAGCGCTCCCGGACGCGCAGAAAAGCCCGGTCAAGGAGCGATCCACAGGGAGACCCAAAGGCCGGAAGGGCTCACTGGTGAGAGCGAAGCGGGGGGCGTGAATGGCCGGTGGATAAGGCTCGACGCGCCCATGCGCTTGCTGCCGATCGTCGCGTCTCCTTGTGGATCGCTTTTCTTCGTGTCTTCGTCCGCTTCGTGGTGCGCAAGGCCCGCGCCCGGTAGAATCGCGGCATGACTGACACCCTGCTTGAAAGCCAACTCCCCGACCTGGAACTCGTGCATCGCGGCAAGGTACGCGATCTCTATGCGGTGGACGCCGACCACTGGCTGATGGTCACCACCGACCGCCTGTCCGCCTTTGACGTGATCCTGCCCACGGCCGTGCCCGAGAAGGGCCGAGTGCTGACGGAGATCACGCAGTTCTGGATGCACAAGGTGGAGCGCGAGCTGGGCATCCCCAACCAGTTGACCGATATCCCACTGGAACAGGTGATTCCGGACCCGGCCGTTCGCGCCCCGCTGGAAGGACGCAGCCTGGTGATCCGCCGGCTCGAGGCCCTGCCGGTGGAGGCAGTGGTACGCGGCTACCTGATCGGCTCTGGCTGGAAGGACTACCAGGCCAGCGGCGCGGTCTGCGGCATCCCGCTCCCGGCCGGCCTGGAGCTCGCCTCGAAGCTCCCCGAGGCGATCTTCACCCCCAGCACCAAGGCCGACGTCGGCGACCACGACGCCAATATCGACTTTGATGCCGTGGTGGCGACCATCGGCGAGGACCGGGCGCGGCAGGTGCGCGATGCGGCACTCTCGATCTACGCGATGGCCCGCGACTACGCCGCCGAGCGCGGCATCATCATCGCCGACACCAAGTTCGAGTTCGGCGTCGATGCCGCCGGCACCCTGCATCTGATCGACGAGGTCCTGACCCCGGACTCCTCGCGCTTCTGGCCGGCCGACCGCTACGCGCCAGGCACCAGCCCGGAGTCCTTCGACAAGCAATACGTACGCGACTACCTGGAGACCCTGGACTGGGACAAGCAGCCGCCCGGCCCCGAGCTGCCCGCGGAAGTGGTGGAACAGACCGCGGCGCGCTATCGCGAGGCCCTGGAGCGCCTGACCCGCGACGCATGAGCCCGGCACAGACAGGAGCGCCCCCGCAGGGCCTGTTCGTCACCGGCACCGACACCGGCGTCGGCAAGACCTTCGTCAGCTGCGCGCTGCTGGAACTCTGGCGGGATCGTGGGCTGCGGCCGCAACCGCGCAAGCCGGTGGAATCCGGCTGCCCGCCGGGCCCCGATGGGCTGTGGCCCGAGGACGGGATGAACCTGACCCACGCGGCGGGCCTTCCGGACGCCGCCATCGAGCAGGTCACGCCCTGGCGCTTCCCCGATGCCATCGCCCCGGACCAGGCCGCCGCGAACCAGGGCGTGCGCCTGACGATCGCGGAGCTGGCCGCGGCCTGCGCAGCCGACGGCACGGGCCCGCGGCTAGTGGAGGGTGCGGGGGGCTTCTACTCGCCGCTGTGTACCGATGGGCTGAACGCGGACCTCGCCGAGGCCCTCGGGCTGCCGGTCCTGCTAGTGGCGGAGGACCGCCTGGGCACACTGAACACCTGCCTGTTGACCCTGGAGGCCCTGGAACGACGCGGCCTGCAACTGGCCGGGATCGTGCTCAACCGGCGCCGGGAGGATGCCGACCCGCGCCTCGACAATGCGGCCGCGCTGCGTTCACGCACGAGCGCCCCGATCATCGAGTCAGCCGAAGGCATCACCCGCGCGGCGCTGGTTCAGAAGCTCTCCACCTCGAAGTTGTCCGGGCGCACGCCGCCGGAGGACTCGCGCCCCTGACCACGGGACTCGGAGGCCGCAGGGGCTTCCTCTTCGTCAACCCGGAACCCGGCCAGGGTCTCGCGCAGGGCACGGGTCCCTTCACGGTCGACGCGGCGGCTCTCGATGATATGCACCGGGCGCTGGGACTCGCCGTAGTACGCCTCGTTGAAGTCGTCGCGCACGGTCATGCGCGAGCCGGACAAGCTCATGCCCAGGTAGGCACCCCGCGCCCGCGAGTAGGACAGGAAGTCGGCCGTCGGGGTGGCGCTCCGGCCCGCACCCACCGGACCGGCAGCCACCGAGGCATCGCCCCCCAGGCGGATGGCGGACCCGAACATCGAGTCCACCGCATCCTGGGTGCGCGCGACCATCACCACCTCGGCGGCATCACCACCGAACTGCATGCCGAAGCTGACCGAACCGAGGGAGTAGAACGCCACCGGCGAATAATCGCCGCGCTCGTCGTCCCAGGCAAGGAACACGCCGATGCCGCCGGAGCCTCCGATCAGGAAGGCCCCGCGAGCCACGCGCGGGAAGATCACCACGCCGCGGGCGTCGCGCAGGTCCTCTTTAAGGGACTCGTACTCGGGGTGGGTCGCCATGTTCTCCACCGTCGCCTGGGCGCGATCGATGATGTCCTGCGGATCGATCTCGCGGCTGAACGGGTTCGCGTGAGCGCTCCCCACTATGGCGGCAAACACCAGCGTCGTCAGGCAGAAAAGGATCAGTCGTTGCATCGTGGAAACCTCCAGAAAGGCCAAGGGAGACGCGGCCGCGCGAATGCGTCGGCGTCTCCCTAACGAATACATTCATCATGGCACAAAAAAAGGGGGCCGAAGCCCCCTTTTTCGTGCTGCAACCCGCAGGATCAGTTGACCTTGGGATCCAGCTCGCCGGACAGGTAGCGCTTGACCATGTCGTCCAGGGAGATCGGCTTGATCTTGGACGCCATGCCGGCGCAACCGAAGGCCTCGTAACGGGCCTGGCAGAGGTCCTTCATTGCGGCGGTCGAGGCCTTCAGGAACTTGCGCGGATCGAATTCCTTCGGGTTCTCGGCCAGGAACTTGCGCACCGCACCGGTGGAGGCCATGCGCAGGTCGGTATCGATGTTGACCTTGCGCACGCCGTGCTTGATGCCTTCCTGGATCTCTTCGACCGGCACGCCGTAGGTCTCGCCCATATCGCCGCCGTACTTGTTGATGATCTGCAGCCACTCCTGCGGAACGGAGGAGGAGCCGTGCATGACCAGATGGGTATCCGGGATGCGGGCGTGGATCTCCTTCACGCGCTGGATGGCCAGGATGTCACCGGTCGGCGGACGGGTGAACTTGTAGGCGCCGTGGGAGGTACCGATGGCGATCGCCAGGGCATCGCACTTGGTGTTCTTCACGAAGTCGGCGGCTTCGTCCGGGTCGGTCAGCAGCTGGTCGTGGGACAGCTGGCCCTCGGCACCGGAACCGTCTTCCTCGCCGGCCATGCCGGTTTCCAGGGATCCCAGGCAGCCCAGCTCGCCTTCCACGGACACGCCACAGGCGTGGGCGATCTCGGAGACCTTGGCGGTCACGTCACGGTTGTAGTCGTACGAGGCCGGGGTCTTCATGTCAGGCATCAGGGAGCCGTCCATCATCACCGAGCTGAAGCCGGACTGGATGGAGCGCAGGCAGACTGCCGGCTCGGAGCCGTGATCCTGGTGCAGCACAACCGGGATGTCCGGGTACTGCTCGATGGCGGCGATGATGTTGTGGCGCAGGAAGGGCTCGCCGGCGTACTTGCGGGCACCGGCGGAGGCCTGAATGATCACCGGGGAGTCGACCGCAGCGGCCGCTTCCATGATCGAATGGACCTGTTCCATGTTGTTGGCGTTGTACGCCGGCATGCCATAGCCATGTTCGGCGGCATGGTCCAGAAGCTGGCGAAGTGAGATTAGAGCCATGGATTCCTCCTTACGGGATTCGGACTGAGGTAGTGAAAAAGTCGATTAATCTGGTTGGCGACTGCGGGCGGTGCGCGGTTCAGGCCAGTTCGCCGACGCGCACGATCTTCATGGCGTTGGTGCCGCCATGCTCGCCCTGCAGGTCGCCCTTGGTAATGATGACCAACTCGCCATCCTGCACGACGCCCTCGCCCTTGAGCAAGTTCACCGCCTCACGGTTCACGCTTTCGTGGCTCTCGGGGATCGGCTTCAGAGTCACCGGATAGACGCCGCGATAAAGCGTCATGCGGCGGCTGGTGGATTCGTGCTGGGTGAGCGCGTAGATCGGGATGCCCGAGCTGATGCGCGACATCCACAGCGCCGTGGAACCGGACTCGGTCAGCGCGGCGATCGCGGAGACATCGAGATGGTTGGCGGTGTACATGGTGGCCATCGCGATGGCCTCGTCGACCCGGCCGAAGGTCGAATCCATGCGATGGTCCGACTGGCGTGCGGCGCGCTGGCGCTCGGCAGCCTCGCAGATCCGGTCCATGCTGGTGACCACGCGCGCAGGATAACGCCCGGTCGCGGTCTCGCCAGAGAGCATCACCGCATCCGTGCCGTCCAGCACCGCGTTCGCCACGTCGAATACCTCGGCGCGGGTCGGGATCGGATTCGTGATCATGGTCTCCATCATCTGGGTCGCAGTGATGACCAGACGATTGAGGCTGCGCGCGCGCGTGATCAGGGTCTTCTGCACCCCCGGGAGCTCGGCGTCACCGATCTCCACGCCCAGATCGCCGCGGGCGATCATGATGACCTCCGAGGCGGCGATAATCTCGTCGATCACCTCCAGGGCCTCGGAGCGCTCGATCTTGGCGCAGATCCCGGCCTCCCAGCCGGCATCCTTCAACAGGCCCCGCGCCAGGTGCAGGTCCTGGGCGGAACGCGGGAACGAGACGGCCAGGTAGTCCACCTGCAGCTCGGCCGCCAGGCGGATATCGTCGCGGTCCTTGTCCGTAATCGCGGGCGCAGACAGGCCACCGCCCTGGCGGTTGATGCCCTTGTTGTTGGACAGCTCGCCGCCGACTTCGACCGTGGTCTCGATCCGGCTGCCATTGACCGCCGTGACCTTGAGCACGATACGACCGTCATCCAGCAGCAGGATGTCGTCCGTGCGCACGTCGTCCGGGAGGTCCTTGTAGGTCAGGCCGACCTGGGTGGCATCGCCCGCGTCGCGATCCAGTTCGGCATCCAGCGCGAAGGGCGCCCCCTCTTCCAGCTGCACCTTGCCCTGCTGGAAGCGGTCGATGCGGATTTTGGGGCCCTGCAGGTCGCCCAGAACACCGACGCAACGGCCGGCGCGCTCGGAGGCGGCCCGCAGGCGCGCCAGGCGCTGGCGGTGGTCATCCGGATCGCCATGCGAGAAGTTCAACCGGACCACATCCACACCGGCCCGGATGATGGCCTCCATGCCCTCGTCGCTGTCCGTTGCCGGCCCCAGCGTGGCTACGATCTTGGTACGTCTCATCCGCGCGTGTCTCCGTCAGCGGGGAAGGACAAGGGCCTCAGCCCTTGGCCCGTTCTTCCAGGATGGCGACGGCCGGCAGGGTCTTGCCCTCGAGGAACTCGAGGAAGGCGCCGCCGCCGGTGGAGATGTAGCTGATGCGATCCGCCAGGTTGTACTTGTCGATCGCGGCCAGGGTGTCGCCACCCCCGGCGATGGAGAACGCATTGCTCTCGGCGATCGCCTCGCCCAGGGCCTTGGTGCCGCCGGCGAACTGATCGAACTCGAACACGCCCACCGGGCCGTTCCAGACGATGGTGCCGGCATTGCGCAGGGCCTCGGCATAGGTGGCCGCGGTCTCGGGGCCCACATCGAAGATCATGTCGTCGTCCGCAACGGCGTCTACGGCCTTGGTCTCGGCCGGGGTGGATTCGGAGAACTCCTTGCCCACGGTCACGTCGGTCGGGACCGGGATCTCGCCGCCCTTGGCGCGGGCGGCCTCCATCAGGCGCTTGGACTCATCGACCAGATCCGCCTCGTACAGCGACTTGCCGACACCATGGCCCTGGGCCGCGATAAAGGTGTTGGCGATGCCGCCACCGACGATCAGCTGATCGACAACCTTGGACAGCGACTCCAGCACGGTCAGCTTGGTCGAGACCTTGGACCCACCGACGATCGCCACCAGCGGGCGCTTCGGGGTTTCCAGGGCCTGACCCAGAGCCTCCAGCTCCTTGGCCAGCAACGGGCCGGCGCAGGCCTGCGGGGCGAATTTGGCCACGCCATGAGTGGAGGCCTGGGCGCGGTGGGCGGTACCGAAGGCGTCCATCACGAACACGTCGCACAGCGCCGCATACTTCTTGGCCAGTGCCTCGTCGTCCTTCTTCTCGCCGGCGTTGAAGCGCACGTTCTCTAGCAGGATCACCTCGCCCGGCTTGGCATCCACGCCATCGAGGTAGTCTCGCACCAGGCGCACTTCGCGCCCGAGCAGGCCACCCATATGCTCGGCGACCGGGGCCAGAGAGTCCTCCTCGGAGAACTCTCCCTCGGTCGGGCGGCCCAGATGCGACATCAGCATCACGGCCGCACCGGCATCCAGGGCCTTCTGCACGGTCTCGAGGCTCGCGCGGATACGGGCGTCGGAGGTGACCTTGCCGCCCTTCACCGGGACGTTGAGATCCTGACGCACCAGCACACGGCGACCCTGCAGGTCGAGATCGGTCATCTTGATGACAGACATGGGAGTACCTCTCGAAATACGGTTGGAAAGAGAAAAGGCTTCGGGCGAGCCCCCGCAGGGACTGGCCCCAGGCCTCTTGGACCCAGGCAATGCAAATGGCCGGACCCCGAGGGGCCCGGCCATCCGGCCTTACTTGGCGACGTGCTCCACCATGCGCAGCATGTTGCAGGTGTAGCCGTACTCGTTGTCGTACCAGGCGACGACCTTCACGAAGGTCGGGTCCAGCTGGATGCCGGCACCGGCGTCAAACACGGACGGGGCGGTGTAGCCGCGGAAGTCGGTGGAGACCACCAGGTCTTCGGTGTAGCCCAGCACGCCCTTCAGCTCGCCCTCGGAGGCCTTCTTCATGGCCGCGCAGACGTCGTCGTAGTTGGCGTCGCTGTTGAGCTCCACGGTGAGGTCGACCACCGACACGTCGGAGGTCGGCACGCGGAAGGCCATGCCGGTCAGCTTGCCGTTCAGTTCCGGCAGCACCTTGCCCACGGCCTTGGCAGCACCGGTGGAGGACGGGATGATGTTCTCCAGGATGCCGCGGCCCCCACGCCAGTCCTTCATGGACGGGCCATCGACGGTCTTCTGGGTCGCCGTGGCGGCGTGCACGGTGGTCATCAGACCACGCTTGATGCCGAACTTGTCGTTCAGCACCTTGGCCACCGGGGCCAGGGCGTTGGTGGTGCAGGACGCGGCCGAGACCATGGTCTGGCCGGCGTACTCACCATGGTTCACGCCAAAGACGAACATCGGGGTGTCGTCCTTGGACGGCGCGGACATCACGACCTTCTTGGCGCCGGCGTCCAGATGCTTCTGGGCGGTCTCGGCGGTCAGAAACAGACCGGTGGATTCGATCACGATGTCGGCGTCGATATCGCCCCACTTCAGCGCGGCCGGATCCTTCTCGGCGGTCAGGCGGATGCGGTTGCCGTTCACCACCAGGTCGTTACCGTCGACGCTGACGTCGCCTTCGAAGCGACCATGGACGGAGTCATAACGCAGCATGTAAGCCAGGTATTCCGGATCCAGCAGGTCGTTGATGCCGACCACCTGGAGGTTCGGGAAATCCTTGGCGATGGCACGGAAAGCCATGCGGCCGATACGACCGAAACCGTTGATACCAACCTTGATAGACATGAGAGTCTCCTCTTTATTGCTTAAGCGAAATCGATTCGGGCTCAGCCGTTCATCACGTCACGTGCGACCTGGGCGATGTTCTCCGGCTTGAAACCGAAGTAATCGAGCAGGGCACCCCCCGGGGCGGATTCGCCGAAGCGATCCAGGCCAAACACCGCGCCGTCGAGGCCGGTGAACTTGTGCCAGGTCGTGGTCGCGCCGGCCTCGATGGCGACACGGGCGCGCACAGCCTTCGGCAGCACGGCCTCGCGGTAGGCCGGATCCTGCTGGTCGAACAGCTCGACACAGGGCATGGAAACCACGCGGACCTTCTTGCCTTCGCCGCTCAGCACGTCGGCGGCCTGCACGGCCAGTTCAATCTCGGAACCGGTGGCGATGAAGATCAGGTCCGGGGTGCCGTCGCAATCCTTCAGCACGTAACCGCCGCGGGCGATGTTGGCGAGCTGCTCGCCGTCACGCTCCATGTGCGGCAGGCCCTGACGCGACAGGATGAACGCGGACGGGCCGTCGGTACGCTCGATGCCGGCCTTCCAGGCGACGGCGGTCTCGACCGCGTCGCAGGGGCGCCAGACGTTCAGGTTCGGGATCAGACGCAGGCTCGGGGTCTGCTCGATGGGCTGATGGGTCGGGCCGTCTTCGCCGAGACCGATGGAATCGTGGGTCAGCACGTACATCACGCGCTGCTTCATCAGCGCGGACATGCGGATGCCGTTGCGGGCATAGTCGGAGAAGATCAGGAAGGTACCGCCGTACGGGATGAACCCGCCGTGCAGGGCGATGCCGTTCATGATTGCGGCCATGCCGAACTCGCGCACGCCGTAGAACACGTAGTTGCCGGCGGCGTCGTCACGGGTGACGCCCTTGGACCCGCCATACATGGTCAGGTTGGAGCCGGCCAGGTCGGCGGAACCGCCCAGCAGTTCCGGAACGGCCGGGGCCATGCCGGCGATCGCGTTCTGCGAGGCCTTGCGCGAGGCGACCTTCTCGGCCTTCTCGATGGTCTGCTTGATATAGGCGTTGGCCTTCTCGCTCCAGTCAGCCGGCAGATCGCCGGCAATCCGGCGCTCGAACTCGGCGGCCAGTTCCGGATGGGCGGCCTTGTAGGCGGCGAAGCGTTCCTTCCACTCGGTCTCGGCCTTGGCACCCTTGTCCTTCGCGCTCCAGCCCTCGTAGATGTCGCCCGGGATCTCGAACGGGCCGTGCTCCCAGCCCAGTTCCTTGCGGGTCAGGGCGACCTCGTCGTCGCCCAGGGCGGCGCCGTGGCACTCTTCCTTGCCGCACTTGTTCGGGGAACCGAAGCCGATCACGGTCTTGCAGCAGATCAGGCTCGGCTTGTCGCTATTCTGGCGCGCCTCTTCGATCGCGGCCTTGACCGCGTTGGCGTCGTGGCCATCCACGCCGCGCACGACGTGCCAGCCATAGGCCTCGAAACGGGCCGGGGTATCGTCGGTGAACCAGCCCTCGACCTCGCCGTCGATGGAGATGCCGTTGTCATCCCAGAACGCGACCAGCTTGCCCAGGCCCAGGGTGCCGGCCAGCGCGCAGGTCTCGTGGGAGATCCCTTCCATCATGCAGCCGTCGCCGAGGAAGGCGTAGGTGTTGTGGTCGACGATGTCGTGACCGGGCTGGTTGAAGTGGGCGGCCATCATCTTCTCGGCCAGCGCCATGCCGACCGCGTTGGAGATGCCCTGGCCGAGCGGACCGGTGGTGGTCTCGACACCGGCGGTGTAGCCGTATTCCGGGTGGCCCGGGGTCTTGGAGTGCAGCTGACGGAACTGCTTGATCTCGTCCATCGGCAGGTCGTAGCCGCTCAGATGCAGCAGCGAGTAGACCAGCATGGAGCCGTGACCGTTGGACATCACGAAGCGGTCGCGATCCGGCCAGCTCGGGTTCGCCGGGTTGTGCTGCATGTAGTCGTTCCACAGCACCTCGGCGATATCCGCCATCCCCATCGGCGCTCCCGGGTGACCGGAATTGGCCTTCTGAACTGCGTCCATCGAAAGGGCGCGGATGGCGTTGGCAAGCTCTCTACGGGTCGGCATGCTGATCTCCTGCTCTAAGTAGTATTGGGTTCGGCTGATGGCGGGCGGCGGCGCGAGGCGCCAGCGGCGGCAGACCCGGACGAGTCGACCGAACGAGGGCTCACCAGTACCGGCCGGCGCGCCAGCGCACGGCGGTGGCCCGAGCAGCCTGCGGGAGCGGACCCTTACTCGGCCACGCGAACGCGCGGCGGGCAGCACTCCCCATCAAAGGCGGTGCATTTTGGCCACTTTCGGGCACCGGGGCAAGTCGCCCCCAAACCGCGCCACGCTGCGCCCTCGCCGCCGGCCGGGACACCGATGCCCTGACTGTCGCGGGGGAGGGGCTTAGAAAAATCCTGCGAGTCGCGTTACACTAGAGGTCGTTTTGCGCAAAACTAAATCGAAACGACCCCAAAAGGAACGCTTAATGTCCAACGACTATATCTTTACTTCGGAATCTGTCTCTGCCGGTCACCCCGACAAAATGGCCGACCTGGTGTCCGACACCATCGTCGACGCCATCATCGAGCAGGACCCGCATGCACGTATCGCCTGCGAGACCGCCACCAAGACCGGCATGGTCATGCTGCTGGGCGAGATCACCACTGGCGCGCAGATCGACTACGAGCGCCTGGTGCGCGACACCGTCGTCGAGATCGGCTACAACGATTCCGACGTCGGCTTCGACGGCAAGACCTGCGCCGTGCTGAACGTGCTGGGCGAGCAGTCCCAGGACATCGCCATGGGCGTGGACCGCGACGTCTCCGACCGCGCCACCCAGGGCGCTGGCGACCAGGGCCTGATGTTCGGCTACGCCGCGCGCGAGACCGATACCCTGATGCCCGCCCCGATCTTCTACGCCCACAAAATGGTGCGCATCCAGTCCGAACTGATGAAGAGCGGCAAGCTGCCGTGGCTGCGTCCGGACGCCAAGAGCCAGGTCTCCCTGCGCTATGAAAATGGCAAGCCGGCCGGTCTGGACGCCGTGGTCCTGTCGACCCAGCACAGCCCGGACATCTCGCAGAAGGATCTGAAGGAAGCGATCTACGAAGAGATCTTCAAGAAGGTCCTGCCGGCTGAATGGCTGAGCCAGGTCGCCGACGACAAGCTCCACATCAACCCGACCGGCAAGTTCGAGATTGGCGGCCCGGTGGGCGACGCTGGCCTGACCGGCCGCAAGATCATCGTCGACACCTACGGCGGCATGGCCCGTCACGGTGGTGGCGCGTTCTCCGGCAAGGACCCGTCCAAGGTGGACCGTTCCGCAGCCTACGCCGGTCGCTACGTGGCCAAGAACATCGTTGCCGCCGGCCTGGCCGAAAAGTGCGAGATCCAGGTCTCCTACGCCATCGGCGTGGCCGAGCCGACCTCGATCACGATCGACACCTTCGGCACCGGCAAGCTGGACGATCGCAAGATCGAAGGCTTCGTGCGCGAAGTGTTTGATCTGCGCCCGTGGGGCCTGATCCAGATGATGGATCTGCTGCGTCCGATCTACAAGGCAACCGCCGCCTACGGTCACTTCGGCCGCGAAGATGTCGACCTCCCCTGGGAGCGCACCGACAAGGCTGAGGAACTCAAGAAGATGGCGGGCC
Source organism: Thioalkalivibrio sp. ALMg9 (assembly GCF_000380625.1). Lineage (NCBI taxonomy): Bacteria > Pseudomonadati > Pseudomonadota > Gammaproteobacteria > Chromatiales > Ectothiorhodospiraceae > Thioalkalivibrio > Thioalkalivibrio sp. ALMg9. Next base: position 344,021 of record NZ_AQYC01000008.1, on the reverse strand, counting down.
TCTAAGAGTCCCCGACACTTCTTAGAAGAAATACCCATCCGGCTGAGGAGCGCTGCAGCGGTTTTACCGTCAGGCTCAGCCGGATGCACCCTGAAACATGAACACGGCGCTCATCCAGATAAACGGAGAAGTTGATCCATGAATGCTGTGATGAACGACAAAAAGAACACCGATTACGTCGTCAAGGACATTAACCTTGCCGAATTCGGCCGCAAGGAAATTGCGATTGCCGAGACCGAAATGCCCGGTCTGGTCCAGACTCGCGAAGAGTACGCGGCCTCCAAGCCGCTGAAGGGCGCCAAGATTGCCGGCTCCCTGCACATGACCATCCAGACCGCGGTGCTGATCCAGACCCTGGAAGCCCTGGGTGCCGACGTGCGCTGGGCCTCCTGCAACATCTACTCCACCCAGGACCACGCCGCGGCCGCGATTGCCGACGCCGGCACCCCGGTCTTCGCCGTGAAGGGCGAGACCCTGGAAGAGTACTGGGACTACTGCCACCGCATCTTCGAATTCGACGGCGGCGCCAACATGATCCTGGACGATGGCGGTGACGCCACGCTGCTCCTGCACATCGGCGCCAAGGCCGAGAAGGACCAGTCGGTCATCTCCAACCCGGAGAACGAAGAAGAAGTCGCCCTGTTTGCCTCGATCAAGGATCGCCTGGCCAAGCAGCCGACCTGGTACTCCGAACAGCTCGCCAAGATCAAGGGCGTGACCGAAGAGACCACCACCGGTGTGCATCGCCTGTACCAGATGGCGAAAGACGGCGAACTGGCCTTCCCGGCGATCAACGTCAATGACTCGGTCACCAAGTCCAAGTTCGACAACCTGTACGGCTGCCGCGAGTCCACCGTGGACTCCATCAAGCGCGCCACCGACGTCATGATCGCCGGCAAGATCGCCGTGGTCTGCGGCTACGGTGACGTCGGCAAGGGTGCCGCCCAGTCGCTGGCCGGCCTCGGTGCCACCGTGTGGATCACCGAAATCGACCCGATCTGCGCCCTGCAGGCCGCGATGGAAGGTTTCCGCGTCGTCACGATGGAAGACGCGGCCGACAAGGCCGAGATCTTTGTCACCGCGACCGGTAACAAGGACGTGATCACCGAAGATCACATGACCCGCATGAAGAACCAGGCCATCGTCTGCAACATCGGTCACTTCGACTCCGAGATCGCCGTGGCCGCGATGCGCAAGTACGAGTGGGAGAACATCAAGCCGCAGGTTGACCACATCATCCTGCCGAATGGCAACCGGATCATCATGCTGGCCGAAGGCCGCCTGGTGAACCTGGGCTGCGGTACCGGCCATCCGAGCTTCGTGATGTCCAACTCCTTCACCAACCAGACCCTGGCTCAGATCGAGCTGTGGACCAAGGGTGACCAGTACGACAAGAACGTCTTCGTGCTGCCGAAGCACCTGGACGAGAAGGTCGCACAGCTGCACCTGTTCAAGCTGGGCGCCAACCTGACCCGTCTTACCGACGATCAGGCGAAGTACCTGGGTATGTCGGCGGATGGCCCGTTCAAGCCGGAACACTACCGCTACTGATCGGCCAGCCTCACATTTCAATTCGTTGGTAATGTGAACGCCGAGGCGGGCCGCATGTTCGTGCGGTCCGCCTTCTTTTTGTCTGGAGGACAAACATGTCTGCACAAGAACGCGTCTACAGCGTTGAATTTTTCCCGCCCAAGGACGAGGCCGGAGCCGAACGCCTGGCCAAGGCCCGCAAGCGTCTGGGCGCACTGAATCCCGAGTTCTATTCCGTCACCTTCGGCGCCGGGGGATCCACCCGCGACCGCACCCTGGAGACGGTCCGGGACATCATCGACAACGATGGCATCCCCGCCGCCCCGCATGTCTCCTGCATTTCGTCGACCAAGGACGAGCTGCGGGACCTGCTGTCGACCTACCGCGATTCCGGGGTCAAGCGCATTGTGGCGCTGCGCGGCGACCTGCCGTCCGGCACCAAGCATTCCGGCGGTGATTTCCGTTATGCCTCCGAGCTGGTTGAGTTCGTCCGCGCCGAGTTCGGCGACCAGTTCAAGATCGAGGTCGCGGCCTATCCGGAGTTCCATCCGCAGGCACCGAATGCCGAGAAGGACCTGGAGAACTTCAAGACCAAGGTGGACGCTGGCGCCGACGCCGCGATCACCCAGTACTTCTACAATCCGGACGCCTACGTGGCCTTCATGGAACGGGTAGAGAAGATGGGCATCACAATCCCGATCATTGCCGGGATCATGCCGATCACCAACTACACCCAGATCGTGCGCTTCTCCGAGATGTGCGGCGCCGAGATCCCGCGCTACATCCGCAAACGGATGGAGGCCTATGGCGACGACAAGGAATCGATCCGCAAATTCGGGATCGAGGTCGCCACGCGCCTGACCGACGACCTGCTCGATAACGGCGCGCCGGGAATCCACTTCTACTCCATGAACCAGGCCGGCCCGACCGAACAGATCTGGAAGGCCCTGGACCTCGACAACCGGAAGTAGACGGCATGCGCTGCCCCCGGCTGCTGCTCGAATCCGAGGCACTGGCCGCGGGGCAGTCGCTCCCCGCCCCACAGGACCGGCTGCATTACGCCACCACCGTCCTGCGTCTGAAAAGCGGTGCCCCCTGCCGCGTCTTCGACGGCCTCGGCAACGAATTCGACGCGACCCTCGAACTCACCGACCGACGCCACGGCACCTTCCATCTGGGCGAACGTGCCGCCGCCCCGACCCATCCCGCGTTTCCGATCCACCTGCTGCAGGGCGTGGCCCGCGGCGACCATATGGACCTGGCCATTCAGAAGGCCGTGGAGCTCGGCGTTCAGTCCATCCGCCCGGTGCTGTGCGAGCGCTCGCGTTCGGCTGCCGCCCACAAGGGACTGGAGAAGCGCCAGAGGCACTGGCAGGGCATCCTGCAGGCCGCTGTGGAGCAATGCGGCCGCAATGAACTGCCCGCGCTACATCAACCGGCCCTGCCCGCGGCCGCACTCGCGGAATGCCCGGACAGCCTCGGGCTGCTCGCCGAGGAAGGCGCGCCCGGGCTGGATGACCGCCTGGTCGCCCGCGGGCACCCGCCCGGCGCAGTGGCGTTGTATATCGGACCGGAAGGGGGGCTCACGCCCGCGGAACACGAGCAGGCGCGGGAAGGCGGATTTCTGGGCGTCGGCATGGGCCCGCGGACCCTGCGCACCGAGACGGCCGCGATGGCCCTGATCACCCTGGTACAGGCGCGTCTCGGAGACCTTCGAGGCTAGTCACAACAGGCGGGAACCCCCCGGTGGTGTCGTCTCGAGTCGCCGCCGCACTGATCAGGCTGGCTGCGTCTCCGCAAGCTCGAGCAGACGTTGCTCGAGGGTATCCAGCCGAAGCAAGTGAGTCGTCACGCCCGAGGCCTTCACCCGCCAGGACCATGGAGTGGCGTCGACGTCCTCCAGCGCGTAGATATTCTGCGCGGTGATCTGCACCGGATGTGGCGTACCGCGCACCTCCAGGGCATAAAACGGCAGGTGATCCGGCTGCATCACCGCCTGCATCACCAGAAGGCGGGTGAACCGCCGGCGATCCTCGCCGCTATCGCGGCCCGGATCCAGCAACTGGTTCACGTTGATCACCGGCACCTGCACGTCCTGCCAGACCAGGCTGGGCTGCAGCCACGGGACATCCGGATGCTCGGATTCCTGCTGGACGGCCCCGGCGCGGGTGGTCACCTCGAGAAAGGCGCTGCGCGGGAGCAGGATGGAGCCGCTATCCAGCTGAACGATCACCGCCTCGACGGCCTGACCCTGTGCTTCCTCGCTCATGCCGGTATCCCTTCGAGTTGCTCGCGGATCGCGTTCAGCAGGTCATTCTCCAGATACGGTTTCCCGAGATAACCGTTGACCCCGAGACGGTTGGCGCGCTCGCGGTGCTTGGTCCCGCTACGCGAGGTGATCATGATGATGGGCACCCCCCCGAAGTCCGGATGATCGCGCACGTGGGCGGCGAACTCGAAGCCGTCCATGCGCGGCATCTCCACGTCCAGCAGGATCAGCTGCGGGCGTCGCTCGTCGAGCAGGCCCACCGCATCGAGACCATCACGGGCCGTGACCACGTCGTAGCCGTGGCGCGTCAGCAGGCGCGCGGTGACCTTGCGAATGGTAATCGAGTCATCCACCACCATGATCCGTTTCGCGCTCGCCGTCTCGACAACAGCCTGCGGCGTCTCCGCCAGGGACGCCGTCGCGGAGGCAAACCTGACCAACATGCTCAGATCAAGAATCAGCATGACCGAACCATCGCCCTGGAGGGTGGCACCGGCCACACCCGGGATACGACTGAGGACCGGGCCCACCGATTTCACCACAACCTCCTGACTACCCAGCAGGCCGTCAATGCGCAACGCGATACGCTGATCATCGGCGCGCACGAGCAACAACGGGAACGGATGATCCGGCAAGTGTTCGACGCCCGCCTGACTCTCCACACCCATCAAGTCACCGAGCCCGCGCACTGCGTAGTCCTGACCGATGTAGTTGTAGATTGCCTCGTCGTCCCGGCGATCGATCTCCTCGGCACGCGCGCGAACCACGCCCTCCACCGAGGCCATCGGGACGGCAAAGGTTTCTTCGCCCACCTGCACCAGCAAAGCCTGCGAAATCGCCAGGGTGAACGGCAGGCGCATGGTGAAACGCGAGCCCTTGCCTGGCGTCGACTGGATCTCCAGCGTGCCGCCCAACTGTTTCACGTCGCTGTTCACCACGTCCAGGCCAACGCCGCGCCCCGCCACCTGCGAGACCTCGGCGGCAGTGGAGAAACCGGACTGCAGGATGAGCTGCAGGGCCTGGGCATCCGTGACCTCGGCATCCGCCGCGATGAGCCCGCGCTCCGCCGCGCGCGCCCGGATCGCCTCGGCATCGATGCCCCGACCGTCATCCGTGACCTGCAACCGGATCTCGCTGCCGGACTGCTCCAGACTGACATCGATCTGGCCCTGCGCCGGCTTGTGTGCATGTTCCCGTTCGGCAGCGTCTTCGATGCCGTGCGCAATGGCATTGCGCAGCAGGTGCTCCAACGGCGACACCAGGCGCTCCAGCAGGGCACGGTCCAGCTCGGCCCCCTGGCCGGTGAACTCGACGCGGACCTGTTTGCCCAGGTCCTCGCCCGCCTGGCGTACCACCCGCCGTAGCCGCGGCGCCATACGCGCGAAACGCACCATGCGCTGACGCATCAACTGGTCCTGCAGATCGGTCCCCACGCGCCGCTGCTGCAGAAGGATGCCCCCGGCATTCTGCAACTCGTCACCGACTTCCTGCTTCAGGGCCTCGAGGTCACTGACACTCTCGGCGAGCGCGCGGGACAGCTGCTGGATGCCGGAATAGCGGTCCATTTCCAGCGGATCGAAGTCGAGGGCGTCCTCGCCACTCTCCTCCTCCACCCGGAACAGGATCTGGGTCTCGGTTTCGATCTCGAGCTTGCGCAGCTGGTCGCGCAGACGGGCGATGGTGCGCTCCAGTTCGTCGACCTGGCTCTCGACCCGCCCAACCGTCTGTTCGAAGCGGCGATGGAAGGTCGCCAGCTCGCCGGCATTGTTCACCAGGCTGTCGAGGACCTCGGCATCCATGCGCACCTGATCCTGGATCCGCCGGCCCTCGGTCTCCGGCGTCTCGTGGCTGCGCCGGTCCGTCTCCGCCCGGGCCTCCTCGACCTCCAGATCCTTCCCGGAGGTGGCTTCGGCTTCGGAGTCGTCGCTCTCAAACGTGTCCGTCTCGGGCTCCGCTTCGGTCGATTCGGCGTCCGCTTCACCCCCGGCCCAGGCGCGCAGTGCGGGCAGCGATTCGCTGGCCGATTCGTCCATCTGCCAGGCCCCGACCCCGCGCTCGACCAGGCGCTGTACGTCGCTCAAGGCCCGCTCGGTAAGCTGGAAGAAGCCGTCGCGCGGCTCCAGACCGGTCTCGGTCTCCACGCTCAACGCACTTTCCAGGGCGTGCGCAATGGCTCCGACCACGGTGAAACCGGCCATGCGGGCGCTGCCCTTCAGGGTGTGAACTTCGCGCTGGAAGGCATTCTGATCGGGCCCCGGGCGCCCCCCAGTCTCGCGCCAGCCATTCAGGGCCGTGAACGCAGACTCGAGGATATCGCGCGCCTCCTCGATGAAGACCTCGGCAAACTCCCAGTCGATCTCCGGTTCCGGTTCCGACTCTGCGGCCGACTCGGCGACATCGAGGTCGTCGAAGTCGGTCGACTCTTCCTCGCTGGCATCATCTTCAGTCCGCAGCAGCTGTTCCGCGGTCGCATTATCCAGCAGGGCATAGACCTCGGGGGCCCAGGGCGGCGGGTCCAGGACCTTGAGCGGGTCCGGTGCCTCGTCGCCGACTGCATCGGCCACATACGTCTCCAGCTGCCGCAGCAACTCGATGGCCTGCGGCGGCAGTGCCCATTCCATGTCGCGATGGATCCGGACCAGCCGTTCGAACGGTCCGCACACCGAATAAATGCCACGGATATCGGCCGTCCGGGCGCTGCCGTTCAGGGTATGCAGCGCCCGCTCGAGGTCATGGTTCGGAACCCGGTCCGGGCGCCACTGGGACTCGTCCAGCCAGCCACGCAGCGCGAGCAGATGGACCTGCGCCTCGGCGGCAAACACCTGCCACAGCTGGGGATCCGTGTCCATGCGAGCGGCCATGGGCTCGGACGGAAGTTCCGGCTCTTCAGCCTCGGCCTCTCCGTCTACAGGACCTTCGAGGGCACCCTCCTCGACGGCGCCGGAATCCTCCCCGACATCGGCCGCAACATCCGGGGCCATCGTGTCGCCCTCGGTCAGCGCCTCTTCGGTCACCTCGAAGGCATCGGCGGGAAGCTCCAGGGCGTCGAGATCCAGCGGTTCAGCAGACCGCTCAGCCGCCGACGGCTCTTCCGTCTCCCACGGCGAATCCAGGGTTCCGCCGTGCTCGGACTCGGCGGATTCCGTTTTGTCGGTCGCCGCTGCAAGGGCATCCGGCGGCAGATCGGGCACAAAGGCGCCCGGCTCCTGCAGGAGCTCGTCGGCCGCCGCGTCTTGGTCGGGGGCCGCCGTCTCGGCGCCTGCGAGCGAATCCGGTGCGTCCAGTTCGTCGAGGGTACGCGCCAGGGCCTCGAACTCCGCGTCCGCACCCGGCGGCGCAGCGCGCACAGCCGGCTCGTCATCCTCCGCCTCGGCCTCGGGTTCCGGCTCGCCGCCGGCCAGAGCCCGCAGGCGCAGGGCAATGTCCAGAACCGGCGTAACCGGCCCGGTATCGTCACGCACCTCCGCCACCAGTCCGGGCAGGACGCCGATGCCATCCTCAATCACCTGCAACGTGGCGTGGTCCGCCTCCTGGCCGGAATCCAGCTGGCGGTTGAGGAACGACTCCACGGCCCAGGCGAACTCGCCCAGGCGCAAGGCGCCGGCCAACCGGCCCGACCCTTTCAGTGTGTGGAAGGAACGACGAATAACCGAGAGGCTGTCGAGATCGGCCGGGTTGGCCTGCCAGCGCGGGAAATGTTCACCCAGGCTGGCTACCTCCTCGTCCGCCTCCTCGAGGAAGATCTCCAGGATTTCCAGGTCGACCTCCGGACCGCGGACCTGCTCCGCCAGCACGGTGTCGTCGAAAGGCAATGAATCGCGACCGGCCGCGGGCAGCGGGCTCGCCGGTTGCACGACAGGCGTGGCATCGGCATCGGCATCGGCATCGGCGGCGAGCGTGTCCAATGGCTCTTCGCCAGGTTCGTCGTTGGGTGTGAGATCGAAAACCGGAGGTTCGGCGAGGCCGGCGGGGTCCAATTCAGCCCCGGTGTCTGCCGCCGGCGCATCCGGGACCGAAGCCAGATGAACGGCGGCGACGTCGCCGCCGGAGATCGCACCAATGCGCTGCAGGGCCGAAATCCCCCGCTCGTGGACACTGTCCAGTTCACGCCAGGGCTGTCCAGAAGACTCCAGGGCGACCTCGATACTGCTGAGGACCTCGGCAAGGGCGTCGATCTCGCCTTCGTCGAGTTCGGCCGCTGCCATGCCGGCACGGGAATCGAGATGACGGATCAGCGGGCCCAGCAGGGCGTGCAGGGCCTCGAAGCCGGACATCGACATCGCGCCCTCGATCCGGCGCAGGCCCTCGCGGGCCTCGTCGAGTCCATCGCCAGAGGCGTCCGCGCCGGCATCAAGGAATCCGAGGAAGATGTCGCGGACCCGGCGCACATCCACCAGGGCCTCCTTGTAGACGGCCGCCGCCAGCGCGCGATCGAATTCGGCCTGGGGCGTGGGGCTGGCGCTCTTGCGGCGCAGACCCGATTCCAGCAGAGATTCCAGCGCCAGCAGGTGCTCCGCCAGCACCATGTCGACCTGTTCATCCGCCGCGCCCGCGCGCTCGGGAGTGAGCGATGCCATCAGGGCGTCGGTGTGGTCCTGCCCGGCATCCAGCCCGAGAAGACTGAGCGTCGAGCCAATACGCTCGACCTGCCCGCGCAGGCTCTCGAGGTCGTCGACACCCCGCACCTGTGACCGCATCAAGACATCCAGCCGCTCGCGGACCTCGGCAAGGTCGTCTTCCAAGGCCTGGCGCAGGTTGTCGTAGACCGAACGGCCCACCCCGGTACCGCCTTCCACGAGGCTCAACCGGTCGAGCCCGAATACCTCGCGCACGGCGCGGGTCTGTTCGCCCTCGGAGGTCGCACAGGCAACGTGGAACAGCAGGGTCTTGATCAGGTCGGGCGATGCCTCGTAGTCCGGTTCCGATCCGGCATTACCGGCCTCCACATGGGCCGACAAGGCGTTCAGATAGCGTCCGAGTTCGCGATCGACCCGCCCGACCAGTCGGCGCACGTCGGTATCGGCTTCGACACCGCCCTCGGCGACCGCCTCGAGCATCGCACCGGCGACCCAGAACAAGCGCCGGGCCTCGCCCGCCGGAACGGCCTCCTCCACAACGCGGGCGGTCGCCTGCATTCGGGCGGCCGGTTCGGTCGCATCTTCGCCGCGCACCAATTCCAGCAGATCGCGCTGAAAGCGCCGACGCGCCTGTTGCAGCAGCGGGACGCGAGATGTCGGGTCGAGCACATCGCCACCCGAGCCCACACGCTCATCGTCCACTGTCTGCGGGTCCGGCATCAATGCCGCGACATCCAGCAGCAACGAAGCGCCGCGACTATTGCGCAGCTCATTCAGCAGAGGGACGAGGATCATGGGCGACGGCAATTCGCCATCGCCTTCGTTCTCGAGGTAGTCGGGCAGTTGCAGGGCGGCCCGTAGCAGCGGCTCGGTGGCGGCCACATTCGGCTCGTCAGCGCGTTCGATCTGACCCAGGACCTGCAACATCTCGTCGCAGATCAGGACCACGCTGTCGACCTGGACCATGACCAGGGTGTTGCGGATCTGTTCGACACGACTGCGCGCCTCGGCCAGACAATCGCGACAGCCCGGATCGTCGGAGTACCGTCGCAACGCGTCCTGGACCTCGACAAACAGCTTGTCGAGCTCGTCGCGGACCCAGTTCAGTGCGCTGGATGCCATCGGCCGCGTCCGCCGTCAGGCTCGTTGTTCGTCGGAAGAGGTCGGATCGGAGTCGGAAGTCCGCTCCTCCTCGATCACAGCATCGACACGCTCGGTGGTGCCGCCCGGCTCCGGCAGCTTGAAGTCCGATACCGAGGACTGCAGCTGGGCCGAGAGCTGGGCCAGGTCGCCAATCGCCGCCGCGGTGGACTGGGTCCCCTGCGTGGTCTCGGAGGTGATCTCGCGGATCTGGGCCATGATGGAGGTCACATCCTGCGCCATCTCGGACTGCTTGCGCGCCGACGAGGAGATCCCGTCGATCAGATCCGCCAGATCGCTGGAGACCTGCTCGATCTCGGACAGGGCCTCACCCGCGGCCTGGGCCAGCTCGGCCCCCTGGACCACGTTGGCGGTACTCTGCTCCATGGAACTCACGGCCTCGCTGGTATCCGCCTGGATAGCCTTGACCAGCCCCTCCACCTGACGGGTCGCGCTGGAGGAGCGCTCCGCAAGGCGCTGGACCTCGTCGGCCACCACCGCGAAGCCACGCCCGGCCTCGCCCGCGGCGGAGGCCTGGATCGCGGCATTCAGCGCGAGCACGTTGGTTTGTTCCGCGATGTCGTTGATCAGGCCGATGATGTCGCCAATCTCCTGCGACGATTCACCCAGGCGCTTGATCCGTTTCGCCGTCTCCTGGATTTGTTCGCGGATATTGTCCATGCCCTCGATGGAACGGCGCACGGTGCCCGCCCCGCGGGATGCAATCTCCACCGAGTTACGTGCCACGGAGGCCGACTGTTCGGCATCCTGGGCGACCTTGTCGACCGAGCCCGACACCTCCTCGATCGCGTCGTCCGCGCGCTGGATCTCGCGGGCCTGCTCTTCCGACTTCTCGGCCAGCCCCAGCACCTGGGACCGCGTGGAAGCCGAGGATTCGCTGATATCGGCCGCCACCGTGTTGATGGTCGCGACCAGGGTGCGCAGGTTCTCGATCGCGTAGTTCATCGAGTCCGCGATGGCCCCCGTGAAGTCCTCGGTCACCGTCGCGTTGACCGTGAGGTCGCCATCCGCAAGGTTCATCATTTCATCGAGCAGGCGCAGGATTGCCTGTTGGTTGCGTTCGTTCTGCGCCTCGGTCTCCGCCAGCTCGCGCTTGGTATCGCGGTAGAGGAACAGACCCATCGCGATCAGCAGCAGCAGCGCGAGGCCACCGAAGCCGAACCCGATGAACGCGATCACGCCCGCGCGTTCGGCCTCAACGGTGATGGCGTTTTCGAAGTCCCCGGTGGTCTCCAGCATCGCACCACTGCTGGCCTCGACATTGGAGGCCGCCGCATTGACCTCGAACACCTGGGTGGAGGTATCCAGAACGCCTTCCACCGCCTCGCTAAAGGCGACGAACAGCGTGGCGATCTCCATCAGCAAGGCACGCGCTTGCGGGTCATCGACCGGTTCGACCCCCAGCGGGGCGAACCCCTCGATCAGGCCGTCCAGCACGCGGCCGTACAACGTTGCATCACGCTCGAAGCGCTCGATCGCGGGGGCCGCCTCGGCGCCCCCCTGGAGCACGCGACCCAGGCTGTTGGCGATACGCTGAATCAGCATGGTCTGGCGCGCCGCCACATAGACCTGCTCCGGCGGCTCGCCGATCCGGGTCATGCGCCGCACCACATCGTCGGACAGGCGCGAGAGCTCCGGCGAAAACGCGGCCACCGCATCGGAAAATTCCGTGATCAACTGGATATCCGAACGCCCGAGGATGACGGTGTTGATGTTGTCCCGGTACGCCGACCATTCGCGATCCACCGCGGCGATATCCTCTTGCAAGGGTTCCGGAAGTGGCTGCAGACCGTCACCCCCCTGGCGGATTCGGTCCAGGCGGGCCTCGAAGTCATCGCGCAGGGACTGCAGATCGCGGAATCCCTGCTCGGAGCCGGCTGCCGCCTCCAGCGAGCTGGTGGCGAGACGCTGCGATAACAGACGCAAGTCATTGGCCAGCGCGATCCGGTCACGGTACTGACTCTGCTCGTACTCGTGGTAGGTAAAGGCCCCGCCTGTCGCGATCAGGGCCAGCACCAGCAAGCCCCCGAGGACGAAGTTACGTGCGCGACGACTCGATCCCATCAGTTCATACTCCCTGTCGCAGCACCGCAAACCCCGTCATCAGACGGTAGCTGCGGACTGTTCGCTATTGGATGCACCGGCCAAACCCGTGCCGGTAAAGCGATTGTTGTCATTGAGTAGCAGGTCCAGATCCAGCACCGGGTGCAACCGGTGCCCCAGATCGAACCCGCCGGTAATGAACGGGCGGACGGCCTCGGGTACCGAGACCTCCAGGCGCCGCTGGGAGGGGATGCAGCGGCGCATCCCCTCGACCTGGCTGACCAGAAGCCCGGCCATGCCCTGGCCCTGAGGCGCCACCACGATGCGCTGCCCGGTCGCGTCGTCCGGCAATGGCCGGTCCAGCAGCAGCCTGCCCATGTCGAAGACCGGCAGCACCAGCCCCCGCAGATTGCCCACACCGAGCACGGCGGAATCCGCCAGCGGCACGCGGGTCAGCGCCATCGGGTCGGCGACCTCCGCGATCGAGTCCATATCGACCAGGAAGCGGAAATCGCCAACCCGCAACAGGACGCCGCGCCAGCCGGTGCCGATGTCCCGCCGCAATTCGCGATTGACGCGGCGCCCTTCACGATCAAGGCTCGCAATCAGCGCAAACGGCGAGGACAGGTCGGTCTTCATGCCGACAGATATTTCCCGATGGTGGCCAGCAGGTCCTTCTCGACCACTGGCTTGGTGATGTAGTCGCGAGCCCCCTGACGCATCGCCCAGACCCGGTCGGTGGCCTGATCCTTGGTGCTGACCACAACCACCGGGACATGCGCGGTTTCATCCGCCTGGGAAAGCTGGCGCGTGGCCTGGAAGCCATTCAGGCCCGGCATCACCACATCCATCAGGACCAGATCCGGCACCTGCGACTTGGCGGCGGCGACCCCATCCTCGCCGCTCTCGGCGGTGGTCACCGAGTGCCCGTTTTTCTCGAGCATGGTGCGCAGCACATGGATTTCGGTCGGCGAATCGTCAACGATCAGAATGCGGGCCATGGGGTTCGTCTTTCCTTGGTTAGTGTGCAGTGGCGACGCTGTGGATCACGCCGCAGGACTGGCGTATCGGCGCATGGCGCCCAGGAGGTCATCCCGGGTAAACGGCTTGGTGAGGTAGTCCTCCGACCCCACAACGCGCCCCTTCGCCTTGTCGAACACGCTGTCCTTGCTCGACAGCATGATGATCGGCGTGGCACGGAATTCCCTGTTGTTCTTGATCAGTGCGCAGGTCTGGTAGCCATCCAGGCGCGGCATCATGACGTCGATGAAGATAATGTCCGGGCGCGACTGCGCGACCTTGGACAGCGCCTCGAAGCCGTCCACGGCGGTGATGACTTCGGCCCCGTGCTTCTGCAGCAAGGATTCGGCGGTACGCCGAATGGTCTTGCTGTCATCGATCACCATGACCTTGAGCCCCTGAAACTCGGTGGCCGAGTCCGCTTCGGCAAGCGCGTTAGACACCTTTTCCCCCTGAGGTCATTTCGCCCCGAATCTAGCGGAACCGGGGCTCTGTGACAAACAGCACACAATGATATTGCATACCGGGGGCCGCAACGCGCGCGGCGCTGATCCAGCTTGCGGGGTCACCGACGGCCCCGGCGGGCATGGCATACTCCCCCGGAACATCCCGTTCGTGCGAGGCAACGTGGCCCAGAACATCGCCATCCTGATGGACCCGATCGCGGGTATCAAACCATGGAAGGACACCACTTTCGCCATGATGCTGGCGGCACAGGCCCGCGGCCATCGCCTCCACTACCTGGAGCCGGCCGACCTGTGGATCGAGGCGGGCCGGGCGGCGGCCCGGAGCCGCCCGATCGAGGTGCACGACCGGCGCGAGGACTTCTTCACCCTGGGCGAGCCCGTGACGGGTCCGGCGGCGCGCTTCGACCTGTTATTGATGCGCAAGGACCCGCCGTTCGATCTGGAGTACATCTACGCGACCTACGCCCTCGAGCTCGCCGAGCGCGACGGCGTACGGGTATCGAACCGCCCGCAGGCCCTGCGCGACGTCAACGAGAAGGCCTTTACCGTCCACTTCCCCCAGTGCTGCCCGCCCACCTTGATTACCCGTGACCGGGGCCGGATCCGCGCCTTCCTCGAGGCGCAGGGAGACATCGTGGTCAAGCCACTGGACGGCATGGGCGGGGCCTCGATATTCCGTGTCCGCGAGGGCGACCCGAACACCTCGGTGATCCTCGAGACCATCACCGAGTTCGACCAGCGCAGCGTGGTCGCGCAGCGCTTCCTGCCGGAGTTCACCGCTGGGGACAAGCGCATCATCCTGATCGGTGGCGAGCCCTACGACCACGCCCTGGCCCGCATCCCGGCCGCGGGCGAAAGCCGCGCCAACCTGGCCGCCGGCGGCCGGGGCGAGGCCGTGCCCCTGACCGAACGCGATCGCTGGATCTGCCGCGAAATCGCCCCGGAGCTGAAGGCCCGCGGGCTGGACTTCGTCGGCATCGACGTGATCGGGGATTCCCTGACCGAGATCAACGTCACCAGTCCCACCGGTGTCCGCGAACTGGACGCGGCAGGCGGAGACGACCTGGCCGGCCAGTACATCGACTACCTCACTCGCCCGATCGAAGGATGAGCGGCATGCGCTCCGTATTGATTCGAACCCTGCCCCTGCTGCTCGCGGCCGCGCTCCTGGCCGCCTGCGGCCGCGAGGAACCGGATACCGAACAGCTTGGCTTCTACGCCTTCGGCACGCTGGTGGATCTCAGCCTTTACCCGGCCGGCGAATATGACGTGGAGGCGATCGGAACCGCGGTTCAGGAGGAACTGGAAATCCTGCATACCTCCTGGCATGCATGGGAACCCGGGTCACTCGGGCGCACCAACGAGCTACTCGCCCTGCAGGGCGAGTTCAGCGCCCCGCCGTCGGTGCTGCCGCTAATCGAGCACGGCCGCGAGATGGAGGCGTTGAGCGACGGCCTGTTCAACCCCGCACTGGGCAAGCTGGTCGCCGCCTGGGGCTTCCATCAGGACGAACCCGACGGCCCACCCCCGGACGAGGCCACCCTGGCCGAGCTGCTGGACGACCCGCCCCGCATGCAGGACATCGAACGCAACGGCGTACGCCTGCGCGGGACGCATCCGGACCTGCAGCTCGACTTCGGCGGGCTGGCCAAGGGCCTGGCGGTGGAGCGCGTACTGGAGCTGCTGGCGGAACGCGGTGTCGAGGCCGCGATCTTCAACGCCGGCGGCGACCTGATGACCTTGGGACGACCGGGCGAACGGCCCTGGCGGGTGGGCATCCGTCATCCGCATGGCGGCGTGCTTGGCAGCATCGAACTGGACGCCGGCGAGGCCCTGTTCACCTCCGGCGACTACGAGCGCGGCTACGAGTGGGAAGGCGCGCGCATCCACCACGTCATCGACCCGCGCAACGGCCGCCCGAGCCAGGGAATCGACAGCGCCACAGTGCTCCACCACGACCCGGCGCTGGCCGATGCCGCCGCCACCACGCTAATGATCGCCGGGCCCGACGCCTGGCCGGAGTACGCCCGCAAGATGGGTATCGAGCAGGCCCTGGTGGTTCTGGGCGACCGCATCGAGGCCACGCCCGCGCTCGCCGAGCGCGTGCGACCCGGCCCCGACCGGGAACCGTTCGTGGTACGCGAACTGCCGTGAACCACAGGCTGCTGCGCTGGGGCGATACCCTGATCGGGGCTCTGGCTGCGGGGGTCGTAGTCGCGGCCTTCGTTTTCGCCTACAGCCCTTCGGGAGAGGCCCGGGTACTGGTCATCAGCCAGGCCGGGGCCACCCCACAGCACGAGCCGCTGGACCGAGCCCGGGCCCTCGAGATCCACGGTCCGGCCGGGATCACCCACATCGAGATCGAACCGGGCCGGGCCCGCTGCGCCGACTCCCCCGGGCGCCAGAACATCTGCGAGGCCAGCGGCTGGCTGCAGGCCCACGGCGAGGTCGCCGTCAGCCTGCCCAATCGACTGACCCTGCAAGTCCTCGGCACGGAACCGGGCTTCGACAGCATGCATTACTGATGTGGCCACGATGACCGGCGATCCGCATGCCGGGACCGACACCCGCGACCGCGCGATCGCTGCGCTGGCCGCCATTGCCATCGGGATCCAGATCCTCGAGGCCGCCATCCCCAGCCCGGTCCCGGGCATCAAGCCGGGGTTGGCCAACATCGTCACCCTGATCACCCTGCTGGTCCTCGGCTGGCGCGCGGCCGTCGCGGTCACCCTGATCCGGGTGGTCGGCAGCAGCCTGCTGCTGGGGACCCTGCTGAGCCCGGCGTTCTGGTTGTCGCTGGCCGGCGCCCTGGCGAGCCTCGTCCTGCTGGCCGCCCTGCGCCCCTTCGCCCCCCGGCATATCGGCCCGGTGGGCCTGGCCATCGCTGCCGCGATGGCTCACATCACCGGGCAGTTTCTGCTCGCCTGGGCAATCATCATCCCGCACCCCAACCTGCCGCTGGTGTTACCGCCCCTGTTGCTCGCCGCTCTGATCACCGGCGGCCTGACCGGTATACTGACCGCCCACGTACTCGCCGACCCGCGAATCCAGCGCCATGCCCACAACCCCACACCCAATGATTAGCACCAGCCCGGCCCGCCCCACGGGCCCCGGGACCGTGTGCGTCCGCCGTGGGCCGGAGGGGACGTGACGGCGAATACCGCTTCGAACGCCCTCGCCGGACGGCCAGCCGGCACGCCCCCGCCGGAGGCGCCCCGCGTACAGGACCACCTGGGGACCATGATCTTCCTCGCGGTGGTCGCGCACGCGCTGATCATCCTGGGGATCGGCTTCGCGGTCGATCCGATCGAGGCACCCACCCGCGAGCCCCTGGACATCACCTGGGTCACCGACCCCGATGCCCCGCCGCCAGAACTGGACGACGAGGTCGAGCACATCGCCACCCGCGACCAGGCCGCGAGCGGTGAAGGCGAGGGGGTCCGCGAGGCGCAGGCCCCGGATGCGGAGGATGCCGGCGTCGGCGAGCCCGCGCCGGAGGGCCTCGACGCACCCTTGCCGGAGGCCGGCCCGCTGATCATGGACCCGGCGCTCCCGGAGCCCGAGCCGGAACCGGAACAAATCGCCGCCGACACTCCGGACGAGCGCGCCACGCCCCCCGAGGTCGCCGACCCCGAGCCGCTGGAGTCCCTCGATGCCGAGGACCGACCCTCCGCCGCGACACTGATGAATCGCGGCCTGGAGAGCGCGCGGGCGGCACCGGCGGAAGAGCGCCAGACATTCTCCACCCGCGCCAGCCGCACCCGCTATCTGGACAGCCTGGCCGCGCGCAGCGCCCCCGAAGCCGCCTATCTGCAGGCCTGGATCAACAAGGTGGAACGCCTGGGCAACGTGAACTATCCGGACGAGGCGCGGCGCCGCGGTCTCTCCGGGACCCTGGTCCTGTCGGTCCGCCTGAACCCGGAGGGCGAACTGATCAACATCGAGGTCGCCCGCAGCTCGGGCGAGCCGGTCCTGGACCAGGCCGCCATCCTCATCGTGGAACTGGCGGCCCCGTACGCGCCGTTCACCGAGGCGATGCGCGAGGAATACGACGAACTGGTGATCACCCGCACCTGGGCCTTCCGCCGCGACCAGATGGAACAGATCCGCTAGGGAGACACGAATTAACGGCGGCGCACACGGGATCGGGAAAACCGGCCCGGCCTTCCTTGCGGCCTGCAGAGTCAGCATCGATACTGGTGACATGAAGCCGACGCCCGCCCGTCACGAGCCGGACTGCCTGCGCGATCACTTCCTGATCGCGATGCCGAGCCTGAACGATGGCTATTTCAGCCATGCGGTCACCTATATCTGCGATCACGACGAACAAGGTGCGCTGGGCCTAGTCATCAATCAGCCCACCGAGTTCTCCCTGCGCGAGCTGCTGGAGCACGTGGAACTGGAACCCGGCGAGGATCTGCCGGACATGCCGGTCTTCCGCGGCGGTCCGGTGCAACCGGAACACGGTTTTGTGCTGCACTCCGCCGAGCAGACCTGGCGTGGCAGTCAGCCCATTACCGACTCCATCGTGCTGACCACCTCGCGCGACATCCTCGAGGCGATCAACGCGGGCCAGGGGCCCCGCAGGATCCTGATCGCGCTCGGCCACGCCGGCTGGGGCCCCGGCCAGCTGGAAAGCGAACTGGCCGAGAACGCCTGGCTCACCGCCCGCGCCGACGCCGACATCCTGTTTGATCGCCCTAGCGCCGAGCGCTGGCGTGCCGCCGCCGAACTCATCGGCATCGACGTCAACCTGATCAGCCCGGCCTCCGGCCACGCCTGACGGTGGGACTGCTGGCCTTCGACTACGGGCGGCGCCGCATCGGGGTCGCGGTGGGCGAGGAGATCATGGGCTCGGCCCGCGGCCTGCGCACGCTCACCAGCGATGCCCCCGATCTGTGGCCCGCGATTGACACCCTGGTCGCGGAATGGGGCCCGGAAGGGTTCGTGGTCGGATGGCCAACCCAAGCCGATGGCAAGCCCACGCCGCTGGCCCGACGTATCCGCGCCTTTGCCCGCACGCTCGAAGAGCGCTACGGGCAACCGGTATACTGGTGCGACGAGCACCTGACATCTCATCTGGCCCGCGAGCGACGCCGGCCGGGACGCCATGACCCGGGGCTGGACGCCCACGCCGCCGCGGTCATCCTCGAAGGCTGGTTTCTGGAGAATGCATCATGACGACACCGGACGTCCCGACCCTGCTCGACGACATGGCCGAGCAGGCCCGCCACTACCTGAAGACCCACGGGATCGCCGCACCCATCGTGGTCGGCATCCATTCCGGCGGGGTCTGGATCGCGGAGCACCTGCGCGAACGCCTGGGGGTAGAGCGCCCACTGGGCAAGCTGGACATCAGCTTCTACCGCGACGACTTCTCGCGCATCGGCATGCACCCGCAGGTGCGCCCGTCGGAACTGCCGGAAGATCTCGACGGGGAACACGTGCTACTGGTGGATGACGTCCTGTACTCCGGCCGCACCATCCGCGCGGCGCTGAACGAGCTGTTCGACTATGGCCGCCCGGCCTCGGTGACCCTCGCGGTGCTGGTCGAGCGCGACGGGCGCGAACTGCCGATCGCGGCGGCGATCGTTGGCGCCCACATGGAGCTCGGCAAGACCGAACAGATCAAGCTGCGCGGCCCCGAGCCACTGCGCCTGGAACGGGTGACGATCGATCCCGAGGACCTCAAGGCCTGACCCGCCGGATGCACAACGGATGACCGAGACCCAGATCGCCCACCCCGGCGCGCGGCTGCCCGAACCGGGCCCGCTGCCCAACCGCCTGCAGCTGACCGATGACGGCCAGCTGCGCCACATGCTGACCATCGAAGGGCTGAACCGGGAGCTCCTGACCGAGATCCTGGACACCGCCGAATCGTTCGCCAACATGAACGAGAAGGCGGTGAAGAAGGTCCCGCTGCTGCGCGGCAAGACCATCGTCAACCTGTTCTTCGAGGCCAGCACCCGCACCCGTACCACCTTCGAGCTGGCCGCCAAGCGCCTGTCCGCCGACGTGTTGAACGTGAACATCAACACCTCTTCGGCGGTGAAGGGCGAAAGCCTGCTGGACACCCTGCGCAACATCGAGGCGATGAATGTCGACATGTTCGTCGTGCGCCACGAGGAGAGCGGGGCCGCCCATTTCATCGCTCGCCACGTAGCCCCGGGGATCAGCGTGCTGAACGCTGGCGACGGCCGCCACGCGCACCCAACCCAGGCGCTCCTGGACATGTTCACCATCCGTCGCCACAAGGGCGACTTCACCAAGCTGAAGGTGGCCATCGTCGGCGACATCCTGCATTCGCGGGTTGCGCGCTCGCAGATCCACGCGCTGAACATCCTGCAGACCGGCGAGGTCCGCGTGGTCGCCCCCTGCTCGCTGCTGCCGGCGGATGTCGACCAGCTGGGCGTACACGTCTACAACGACCTCGACGCCGGCCTGAAAGACGTCGACGTGATCATCATGCTGCGCCTGCAGCGCGAGCGCATGGAACACGCCCACCTGCCCTCCGAACACGAGTACTACCAGCTGTTCGGCCTGACCTCGCGGCGGCTGCAACTGGCGCACCCGACCTGCCTGGTCATGCACCCCGGCCCCGCCAACCGCGGGGTGGAGATCGAATCCGCCGTGGCCGACGGACCGCACTCGGTGATCCTCGAACAGGTGACCTACGGGATCTCGGTGCGCATGGCGGTGATGTCCATGGTCATGGGGGCTCATCAGGCATGAGCGTGCTGATCGAGAACGCCCGCATCCTCGACCCGGTGGACGGCTTCGACGCGGTCGGCGCGCTATGCGTGCAGGGCAGCGAGATCCTCGCCCGCGGCCAGATCCCGGACGGCTTCGAGCCGCGCCGGCGCATCGACGGCAGCGGGCTGTGGCTGATCCCCGGCCTGATCGACTTGGCGGCACGCCTGCGCGAACCGGGCCAGGAGCACAAGGCCACCGTCGCCAGCGAGACCCTGGCCGCGGCCCGGGGCGGCATCACCAGCGTGGTCGTCCCGCCGGATACCGAGCCACCGATCGACTCGCCCGCCGAGATCGAGCTGATCAATCGCCGCGCCCGCCAGGCCTGCGGCGTGCGCGTGTACGTGCTCGGCGCGCTGACCCATCAGCTGGAGGGCCAGCAGCTGGCCGCGATGGCCGCCCTGATGCAGGCCGGCGCGCGCGGAGTCAGCAACGCAAGCAAACCGCTGGCCAGCCTGCTGGTACTGCGCCGGGCTCTGGAATACGCCACCACCTTCGGGCTGACCATCGTGCTCTCGGCGCAGGACCCGGCCCTCACCGGCTCCGGTTGCATGCACGAGGGCGCGGTCTCCACCCGGCTGGGGCTGGCCGGCATCCCCGAGGCCGCCGAGACCGCGGCGCTGGGCGCCATCCTGGCGCTGGTCGAGCAGACCGGGGCGCGGGTCCACGTGGCCCGGTTATCAACCCGCCGCGGCGCGGAGATGATCGCCAAGGCGCGTGCCGACGGTCTGCCGGTGAGCGCAGACGTGGCCGCCCACCAGCTGTTCCTGACCGAGGTCGACGTCGCGGAATACGACCCGAACTGCCACGTGATCCCGCCACTGCGTGGCCAGCGCGACCGCGACGGCCTGCGCGCGGCCGTCGCGCGCGGCGACATCAGCGCGATCTGCTCCGACCACCAGCCACATGAACCGGACAGCAAGCTGGGCCCATTCGCCAGTACCGAGCCCGGCATCTCGGCGCTGGAGACCCTGCTGCCGCTGACGCTGCGCCTGGTCGAGGACGGACTGCTGAGCCTGCACGACGCACTGGCCCGGGTCACCACCGGGCCGGCGGATATCCTCGGCTTTGCCCAGGGACGCCTGACCGCCGGCGCGCGCGCGGACTTCGTGCTGTGGGACCCGGCCGCGATGCACGAGGTCCGCCGCAAAGACTGGCTGAGCGCAGGCCACAATACGCCCTTCTTCAACTGGACCTTCGCGGGACAGGTCCGCGAGACCTGGATCGCCGGGCGCCCGGTCTGGACCCGCCCCGTCGAGGACACCGCATGAGTACGACCCAAACTGCCAACCGGAACCACCGGGGCACGATCTTCCAGGAGGAAGGCCGCATCCTGGACCACCATGACGCCGGTGCGGACCAGTGGATCCTCCGTGTCCTTGCGCCCGAGTGCGCCCGTGCGGCACAGCCCGGGCAGTTTGCCCATCTGCAATGCGCCCCGCGCCTGCTGATGCGCCGCCCGCTGTCGATCCAGCGCGTGGACCGCGAGGCCGGCTGGGTGGAGTTCCTCTACAAGGTGGTCGGTGACGGCACGCGCGCCCTGTCGCAGCAGGCTAAGGGCGATACCCTCAGCGTGCTGGGCCCGATTGGCCAGCCGTTTCGCCTGAATCCGGAACGTCCGAGGCGCCTGCTGCTGGGGGGCGGGGTCGGCATCCCGCCGATGATCTTCCTCGCCCACCGCCTGCATCTTCAGGGCGAGGCGGGAAAGACCCATGCGGTGCTGGGCTCCGAGGCGCCGTTTCCCTTTCATGCCCGCCCGTCGGAGATCCTCTGGTCGGGCCTGCCGGACGGGGCAATCGCGACCCTGCCGCTGCTGGAAGACTGGGGGGTCGCCTGCCGCCTGACCTCCAAGGCCGGGCTGCCGGGCGCCTATGACGGTTTCGTCACGGACCTAGGGCGCGCCTGGCTCGCCGGACTCGCACCGGAGGAGCGCGCCCAAGTGGAAATCTTCGCCTGCGGCCCCCATCCGATGCTCGCCGCCTGTGCCGAACTGGCCGCGGAGTTCGATCTCCCCTGCCAGGTTTCGCTGGAGGAGTTCATGGCCTGCGCGGTAGGCGGCTGTGCCGGCTGCACGGTACCGGTGCGCACTCCGAATGGGGTGGCGATGAAACGGGTCTGCGTGGACGGTCCGGTGTTCGCGGCCGCCGATGTATTCCCGGAGCCGGAACGGACCTAAGCGAACCATTCGCCGGCAAGCCGACTCCTACCGGTCGGGGAGCTTCAGCTCTTCCTCGGTCTCGTCGGCGGAGGCCACCCCGCCCCCGAAGTTCAGGCGCCACTCGAGATCGGCGCGCGAATCCGCCTTGTTCAGGGCCTCGTCCAGCATGACGTCGCCGGTCTTGAACAGCTTGACGATCGCCTGATCGAAGGTCTGCATGCCCACGGAGCTCCCCTTGGCCATGATCTCCTTGATCTCGCTGATCTTCTCGTCGCGGATCAGCTCGGAGATGTAAGGCGTGTTGACCAGAATTTCCAGCGCGGCAACGCGTCGCCCGTCCTTGGTCTGCAGCAGGCGCTGGGCGACGATCGCACGCAGATTCAGTGACAGGTCCGACAGGATCTGCGGGCGGTTGTCCTCGGGGAACAGGTTGATCACTCGATCCAGGGCCTGGGTGGCATTGGTCGCGTGCAGGGTGGTCAGGACCAGGTGCCCGGTATCGGCATAGGTCAGCGCCGCGCGCATGGTCTCGCGCGAGCGGACCTCGCCGACCATGATCACGTCCGGGGCCTCGCGCATGCCCTCCTGCAGGGCGTGATCGAAGCTGGGGGTATCGATGCCCACCTCGCGCTGGCCGACGATGGAGCGCTTGTGGCTGAACAGAAACTCGATCGGATCCTCGACCGTCAGGATATGCCCACTCTGGTTCGTGTTGCGGTGATCGATCATCGACGCCAGGGTGGTCGACTTCCCGGTGCCGGTGGCCCCGACAATCAGGATCAGCCCGTCGTTGTAGGCCACAAACTGCTTGAGCACCTCGGGCAGCCCGAGCTGCTCGATGGTCGGGATGGCGACCCGGATGAAGCGGATGACCATCGCGACCTCGCCGCGCTGGCGATAGACATTCACACGAAAGCGCCCCAGGCCCTCGCGCGACAGGCCGAAGTTGACGGCCGTCTCGCGGTCGAAGGTCTCCGCCTGGTGTTCGCTCATCAGCTCCCGCGCAATGCTCTCGGCCTGACCGGGCGCCAGCGCCTTGCGCGAGATCGGCTGCAGCGCGCCGTCGACCTTGATACTGGCCGGCGCGCCGGTCAGAAAAAACAGGTCCGAGGCGGCCTTCTGGGCCATCAACTTCAGGTAGGGCTCGATCTGCAACTGGCTCATGTTTTCTGTTTCCCCAACGACTAGCGCAGGTTGAAGTCCTCGGCGCGCTCGTCCACGGACAGGCCTTCGCCCTCATCCGTTACGGCGGGGGCCCCGTCGTCCTGGGCTCGCTGGCTGTCGAGCTTGATGCGCAGGCGCAGGTCGTTCACCGAGTCGGCGTTGCGCAGGGCCTCGTCATAACTGATGTGGCGATGCTCGTAGAGGTCGAACAGGGCCTGGTCGAAGGTCTGCATGCCCTGCTCGCGGGACCGGGACATCAGCTCCTTGATCTCGTGCACCTGGCCCTTCAGGATCAGGTCGGCCATCAGCGGGGTGTTGATCAGGATCTCCACCGCCGGCACCCGGCCCTCGCCGCCTTCCTTGCGTACCAGGCGTTGCGAAATCACGGCCTTCAGGTTCAGCGACAGGTCCATCAGGAGCTGTTCGCGCCGGTCCTCGGGGAAGAAGTTAATGATGCGGTCCAGTGCCTGGTTGGTGCTGTTCGCGTGCAGCGTCGACAGGCACAGATGCCCAGTCTCCGCGAAGGCAACGCCGTAGTCCATGGTCTCGCGGTCGCGGATCTCGCCGATCAGGATCACGTCCGGCGCCTGGCGCAAGGTGTTCTTCAGCGCGATCTCGTAGCTCTCGGTGTCCACCCCGACTTCACGCTGAGTGATGATGCTCATCGCATGCTCGTGAACGAACTCGATGGGGTCCTCGATGGTGACGATGTGGTCGGCTGTCGTGCGGTTGCGATAGCCGATCATGGCCGCCAGCGAGGTCGACTTGCCCGAGCCGGTGCCGCCGACAAAGATCACCAGGCCACGACGCTCCTGGGTAATCTTCTCCAGCTGCGGCGGCATCTGGATGTCCTCGAACTTCGGGATCACGGAATTGATGGTTCGCAGCACCATGCCCGGGCTGCCACGCTGGGTGAAGACGTTTACGCGAAAACGCGACACGCCCTGCAAGCCAATCGCGAAGTTGCACTCCTGGTGGCGCTCGAACTCGGCCGACTGCTTGTCGTTCATCATCGAGCGAACCAGCGCCTGGGTATGCGAGGCCGTCAGGTTCTGTTCGGTCATCCGCACCACGCGGCCGTCGATCTTCGCCGCCGGCGGCATGCCCACCGTGATGAACAGATCCGACCCGTCCCGGTCCACCAGGGCCCGTAGCAGGTCGTGCATGTACTTGATCGCCTTGTCACGATCCATGGCATTCTCCCTTGGTACCCGGTCCGACGGTCAAGCGCATCGGCGGCGTGGTGGTCAGATGGAATCCGGGTTGCTGGCCTTGCGGCGGGCGTCCTCGCGGCTGATCACGCCCTGCGCGAGCATGTCCTTCAGGCACTGATCCAGCGTCTGCATGCCGGAGCCGGAACTGGTCTGGATGGTCGAGTACATCTGCGCGATCTTGTTTTCGCGGATGAGGTTCCGGATCGCCGGCGTGCCGAGCATGATCTCGTGCGCCGCGACGCGCCCGCCGCCAATCTTCTTCATCAGGGTCTGCGCGATGACCGCACGCAGCGACTCCGACAGCATGGCCCGCACCATATCCTTCTCGGCCGCCGGGAACACGTCGACGATGCGGTCGATCGTCTTGGCCGCCGAACTGGTGTGCAGGGTGCCGAACACCAGGTGGCCGGTTTCGGCCGCGGTCAGGGCCAGGCGAATGGTCTCGAGATCACGCAGTTCGCCGACCAGGATGGTGTCCGGGTCCTCGCGCAGGGCCGAGCGCAGGGCCTCGCTGAAGCCGTGGGTGTCGCGGTGTACCTCGCGCTGGTTGATCAGGGACTTCTTCGATTCGTGCACGAACTCGATCGGGTCCTCGATGGTGAGAATATGCCCGTAGTCGTTTTCGTTGCGGTGGTTGACCATGCCCGCCAGCGTGGTGGACTTGCCCGAACCGGTCGGGCCGGTCACCAGCACGATACCGCGCGGGTAGTCCGAGATCTCCTCGAAGATGCGCGGGGCACCCAACTCTTCCAGCGTCAGGACCTTGGAGGGGATGGTACGGAAGACCGCCGCTGCGCCTCGATCCTGGTTAAAGGCGTTGACACGAAAACGCGCCAGCCCCGAGATTTCGAACGAAAAGTCTGTCTCCAGGAACTCTTCGTAGTCCTTGCGCTGGCGGTCGTTCATGATGTCGTAGATCAGGCCCTGGACCTCCTTGTGGTCCATGACCGGCACGTTCACCCGGCGCATGTCGCCGTCGATACGTACCATCGGCGGCATGCCCGCGGAGATGTGCAGGTCCGAGGCCCCGTTCTTGACCGAAAAGGCCAGCAACTGCGTGATATCCATGCATCCCCCTGTTGTCGGGCGTAACGCCGACCCGCGCCAACGCCCTGGTGGCAGCCACGACCACCACCCCCTGTCGCTTATGAAGGCCCGCGCGAAAATCCGCGGTGACCTTGTGTTCTTCCGGACTATATCATAGGGAAATGACCACACCAGACCATGCCCTGAGCACCGTTCGAGCCCGTATCGAGGCCGCCTGCCGCGAGGCCGGACGCGACCCGGATTCGGTCCGTCTATTGGCCGTCAGCAAGACCCGCGGTGCGGACGAGATCCGTGCCCTGCATGCTCTGGGACAGTCCGCCTTCGGCGAGAATTACGCCCCGGAGCTGGTGGACAAGTACGACACCCTGGAGGCCGCACCCGCGCCGCTCGGCCTCGAGTGGCACTTCATCGGCGCGCTGCAAGGCAACAAGACCCGCGCGGTGGCCGAACGCGCCGCCTGGGTGCATACCGTCGACCGCGAGCGTATCGCCCGGCGCCTGTCGGATCAGCGTCCGGAGGGCATGCCGCCGCTGCAGGTATGCCTGCAGGTCAACATCAGCGAGGAACCGCAAAAGGCCGGCGTCGCACCCGGGGAGGTCGCCGCCCTGGCCGCCGCAGTGCAGGACCTGCCCGGCCTCGCGTTGCGCGGACTGATGGCCATTCCGGCCACCGCCGCCGACATCCCGCTACAGCGGGAACCCTTCGCGCGCCTGCGCGCCCTGCTCGATACCCTGAACGCAGGGGGCCATTCGCTGGATACACTGTCCATGGGGATGTCGGGCGATCTCGAGGCCGCCATTCTCGAGGGGGCAACCATCGTGCGCATCGGCACCGCCCTGTTCGGCCCGCGCCAACCCAAATGCAAGGAATCCACATGACGGAACACCGCTTCGAGGTCGGCTTCGTCGGGGCCGGCAACATGGGCGAGGCCCTGCTTCAGGGGCTGGTCCAGTCCGGCCATGCCGCCGAACGCATCGCCATCGCCGACAAGGGCGCCGAGCGCGTACGCGATCTGCAGGCGCGTTACCCGGGGCTCGCCAGTGGTAGCGCCACCGAACTGGCGGCCCAGAGCGCCACCCTGGTGCTTGCGGTGAAGCCACAGACCCTGCCGGAGCTCGCCCCGACGCTGCGCGATGCGGTGCAGCAGGGTCAACCGCTGGTGATCTCGGTAGCCGCGGGCACCACCACCACCCAGTTGGCCGGGTGGCTGGGCGACGCCACGCGCCTGGTCCGCGCGATGCCGAACACCCCGGCCCTGGTCGGCGCCGGGGTCACCGGACTCTACGCCGCCCCCACCGCAAGCCCCGAGGATCGCGCCACGGCCACCCGGCTGCTGGAGGCGGTGGGCCGCGCGATCTGGGTGGAGGACGAGGAGCAGATGCACGCCGTGACCGCCACCTCCGGCAGCGGACCGGCCTACGTGTTCCTGATGATCGAGGCGATGCAGGAGGCCGCGAAGTCACTGGGGCTGCCGGCGGATACCGCACTGGAACTGACCCTGGGCACCCTGGCCGGGGCCACCCGTCTGGCCGCAGAGGGCGACGAGAGCGCCGCGGAGCTGCGCCATCGCGTCACCTCCCCGGGCGGCACCACCGAACGCGCCCTGCAGGTCCTGGAGGACGGCGACCTGCGCGACCTGATGCGCCGCGCCATGACCGCAGCCGCCGAACGCTCGCGCGAACTCGGCCGCTGAAACCCTGAGTCACCACGAAACGCACGAAGGAGGGCCCGGTCAAGAGCGGTTGGTGGTGGGGCAATCAGCGCAGTTCTGCCAACAACTGGCGGATCATGCGCTCGGCCTGGGGGCCATAGCCGCCGCCGAACAGGTGGTCGTGGTTGAGGATGTGGTAGAGGTTGTAGAGTGTGCGCCGCACGCCATAGCCGGGGTCGATGGGCAGAATCTCCTCGTAGGCGGCGACGAAGTCCTGGCCCGGGTGACCGAACAGCTCCATCATCGCCAGGTCGGCCTCGCGGTCGCCGTAGTACACCGCCGGATCGAAGATCGTCACGCTGCCATCCGCCAGGAACCCCCAGTTGCCGCTCCACAGGTCGCCGTGCAGCAGGGAGGGTTCCGGCTGATAGTCGCTAAAGAAGCCGCCCAGCGAGGACTCCAGTTCCTCCAGCGCCCCCAGTAGCGATCCCGCCGCCCCACGCTCCCGCGCCAGCCGACGCTGGAAGCCCAGACGTTCATCACGATAGAACGCCGCCCAGTCGTCGTGCTCGGTATTCGGTTGCGGCGTACTGCCAATGAAATTGTCGTGATCCAGCCCGAAGCGCGGACGGGTCTTCTGGTGCATGTCGGCAATCCCGTGCCCCAGAGCCACCCCGTCGCGGGGGCCGCCCAGCGCCAGGTTCTCCAGCACCAGAAAGTGCGTGCCACCCGCCGATCCGGTGCCGACGACAGCGGGGATTTTCAGGCGTTCGCAGCGCGCGAGTTCTTCCAGGCCGCGCGCCTCGGCCGCGAACATCGCAGCGCCCTCGCCCCCACTCAGCTTGACGAAGAACGCCCGCCCGTCGCTTCCGGTGAAACGCTGCGCCTGATTGATGGAGCCCCCGGAACAGGCCTGGCTTCCTGTTGGCTCGAAGGGCATTCCGGTATGGTCGGCAATACACTGGGCCACCGCCGCCGTCACGGCATCGGGGCCCGTTGAATCGAATTGGTTCATCCTTGGCATCCGGGTTCCATGTCAGTGTGCAGGTTACCGGCTGTCGCAGGATCCGTCAGGA
The DNA here is from genome assembly GCF_000380625.1 of Thioalkalivibrio sp. ALMg9. NCBI lineage: Bacteria > Pseudomonadati > Pseudomonadota > Gammaproteobacteria > Chromatiales > Ectothiorhodospiraceae > Thioalkalivibrio > Thioalkalivibrio sp. ALMg9. Next base: position 315,894 of record NZ_AQYC01000008.1, on the reverse strand, counting down.
GACCCCCATGGCCTTTCGCAAGCTCGAACCTCTGTGCGACAAGATCGGCGCCGAGCGCATCCGCGCGGTGATCGACGACTTTTACCGCCGCCTGTCGGCCGACCCCCAGATCGGCCATCACTTCGCGCGCATCCAGGATTTTCCGGATCACGTGAAACGCATCGCCGATTTCTGGTACATGAACCTGGGCGGGCGCCTGGAAGAGCCGCCGACCATCGACATGGTCGGCAAGCACGCACCGCTGAACCTGACCGAGGCCGACCTGGCCGTCTGGATGCGCCACTTCAAGGCCACGACCGAGGAGCACCTGGAGCCACCTCTGGCGGCCGAATGGCAGCAATTGGCCGACGGCATCGCCAGTCGCATGCGCGAGGACATCATCCGCGGCTGACCCGCCTTTGTTTGCACCACGAAACACACCAAGGCACGAAGAAGGGCCACGTCCAGGTCAAGCACCGTTCAGAGGAAGCCGGGAGCATTGTGGCGTGGCGACGGGCGAGCCCCGTGCCTGGAGCCTTTGCGGTCGCCGTTGGCGATGCCCTGCGGCGAGGGCCCGTGGCGGATGTCCGTCACCAAATCGGCTCCTGACAGGCCGTCGCGCCAGGGGTCGGCAGAGGCCTCAGGCCTCCGGGCGATCGAGCGCCTGCTGCTCTTCAAGCCTTCCGGTTGCAAACCGCCCTTGGCCTTCTTCGTGGCTTTGTGCGCTTCGCGGCGGGCAGACTAGCAGGCGTTGTCGGTATAACCCGGGGCGTCGCAGAAGGCACGGCTGAGGGTGATGCCCGCCTCGCCAGGCAGTGTGGCCAGGTGGCGTTCGCGGCTCGCGGCGAGGCCATCCTGCGGCGTGACCGGATACAGCAGGGTGGCCAGCGACGGCGGCTCCTGCCCCAGGCGGACCGCGTACAGGATGCGGTAGGCAAACACACGGCGGATGTAGTCGCGGGTCTCGGAGAACGGGATCAGTTCGGCCCAGATATCCGGATCCATCGCGCGGTCCTCCGGCAGCCAGGAACTCACGCGGTGGGCGCCGGCATTGTAGGCCGCGGAGGACAGCATGCTGTGGCCTCCGAAACGGTCGAGATTGCGCCGCAGGTAGTAGGTGCCAAGCCGGGCATTGGTCGCCGGGTCGAGGATGTCCCAGTCGGAGTTCACGCGCACACCCGCCGCCGAGGCGATCGACCGACCCGTCGCGGGCATGACCTGCATGATACCCAGCGCCCCGGCACCGGAACGGACGTCGTAGAGGAAGGCACTCTCCTGGCGTGCGATCGCCATGGCCCAGGCCGGGTCGATACCCTGTTCACGGGCGCCGGCCACGATCAGGTCATCAAAGGCGAGCGGGAAGCGCAGCTCGATGTCGTCCCAGTTGCGGGCGCGCGCCGCGGTGAAGATCGCGCGGTCGTGCCAGCCCCAGTCGGCGAAGGTGCGCGCCGCCGCCTCCAGCTCTGCAGTATCCATGTCGGCCACGGCGTGCGTCCATTCGCGGCGGGCCTCGGCGTTACGGTCCAGGCGGACCAGTTCGCGCATGCGCTGCATGCCGGCGTGCGTGCGCATGGCGGCACGCTGCCCGTCTTCCAGCACCAGGGGCTGATGCCCGATGCGATAGGGCTGCCCCAGGCGGTCGGCCGCCAGGAAGCCGTAGAAGTTGCGTTCGCGGGCCGCGCGCTCGTAGAAGCCGCGTGCGGCCTCCAGCGACTCGATCTGTTCCAGGGCACGGGCATACCAGTACTGCCACGCCGCCTCGTCGCGCACGTCGCGATCCATGGCGCGGATCGCGTCCATCACCACCTCCCAGTCGCGCTCGTACAATGCCGCGCGCACCTGCCACTGGCGCAACTGGGTGTCGAACACCTCGGGCTCCAGGGCCGCCATGAAGTCCAGCGCCTCGGGGCGATAGCGCAGCGCGAGGCGCAGGGCCAGGGCATGCTGCACGCGCCCGGCCGATTCGGAAGACAGGCCGAGATCACGCCCGTCCTTCTCCCAGCCTTCCAGGGCGGCATCCAGGTCCTGGCGGATCCAGCGGGTGAAGGCCCGCTCCATCAGCGCCTCGGCCGAGCGGTGAGCACCGGCGTCGAAGTCGGCCTCCACAACCCGTGCGGGCTGGCTGGCCAGATCCAGCCAGCGCTCCGCCCACGGGCGGTCATCGCGGTCAAGGTAGCGGCGCAAGTAACGAGCCAGACCCGTCTGTCCCGCCTCGACGGCCAGCACGAATCGATCCCAGGCGAGTTCACCGGTCAGCCCACCGGCATCGCGCCAGGCCTTCAGGGCCGGGTCGCAGGCCGAAGGGCGCGACTGCCCGTGCAGCCAGATGGACTCCACGTCCTCCAGGGCCGCATCGCGTTCTCCCGTCTCCAACAGCGCCTGGCGGCGATTGCAGTCCTGCTCGACGGACAGCGAACGGTCCGAATCGAGGAATTCGAGATACGCCCCCCACTGCTCTTCGCGCGCGAGATGCGTCAGATAGCTCCCGTGCAGCCGGGCTGCCAGCGGGGTGTCGTCATGCTCGCGTACAAAGCGGCGCACGGCATCCGGGTCGGCGCGATTGAGATTGCGCGCCAGATCGCGGTAATCCAGGTAAGGGGTCAGTGGGTAGCCGGTCAGGGTGCTGCGCGCGGCGCGGTAGGCCGTCATGTCGCCGCGGTTCAGGGCGCGCTCGGCGAGCAGGTACAGGCTGCGCTCGAAGACATAAAGGTCTTCTTCGCCAGCGGCCGCCGGCAGCGCCGCCGCCAGGACCAGCAACAGGCCGGCCAGCCCGGCGATTACGTTCCTGGATTGGAGCATGCCCCGCCCTCGTATCAATGGTTTCCTATCATCGGCCTGCACCGGGACGCTTGCAATGAGAATCCTCCGGTTTCGCGCGACGCGGGCGGCAGTTCCGGCATTCCGGGGTTTCAAGAGCCCCTTAACCCGTCTCCAGGGTGCGAAACTCGCCCCGCGCGAGACCATCGAGGGTCCAGGAGTCGACCCGGTAACGCACCAGGCGCAGGGTCGGGTGACCCACCGCCGCGGTCATTCGGCGAACCTGGCGGTTGCGCCCCTCGCGCAGGGTGAGCGCCAGCCAGCGGGTCGGGATATGGCGCCGAAAACGCACGGGTGGGTCGCGCTCCGGGATGTCCGGCGGGTCCATGCGTTCCACCTGCGCCGGGCGGGTCAGGCCATCCTTCAACTCGACACCCTCGCGCAGGGCATGCAACGCGGCATCGTCGGGTTCGCCCTCGACTTGAACCCAGTAGGTCTTGCTGGTCTTGTGCTGTGGCTGGGTCAGACGCGCGTTCAGACGCCCATCGTCGGTCAGGACCAGCAGGCCCTCGCTGTCACGGTCCAGACGACCGGCCGGATAGACCCCGGGGATCGCGATGTAGTCGGCCAGTGTCGGACGACCCTCGGGGTCGGTGAACTGGGGCAGGACACCCCAGGGCTTGTGGAACAATACGACCCGGGCCATAACCAGCGCCTCAGTCGCAGCGCAGGGTGACGCGTTCGGCAAAGTGCCGGCCGAGGTCGTAATCCACGCTGGCGCTATAGTCCAGCGCCAGCGCGCGCGCCACCAGCGCCGGATCCGGGCGCGGCCGTTCGAGCCGGGCCTGACAGGTCGCATCCACCAGTCCGGACGCATCAAGAATCTCCGTACCATGCGGGTCCTGATGCAGGATCTCGATGAAATACGTCGGGTCGTAGACCCGGTAGGCCAGCGGCTCGTCGGTCGGATCGACCGGTTGCTCCAGCTCCAGCCGGAAGCGGAAGTGCAGCAGCCCCGCGTCCATGGCCATCTGGGGATCGGCGGCGGCCGCGATCCCGAGCGCCTCTCCAGCCACCTCCAGGTGGCTGTACCAGCGGTACTCGTCCAGATTGTCGAGGATCTCGGTGGCAAGCCCCTGCAGGCGCGCCTCCGGCGTATCGCCGGACTGATGCTCCTGGGCATCGTCGTACAGGTACTGCCCGTAGGTCGGGTCGAAGCGCCAGTGATGGAGCATATGGGTGATCTGCCCCTCGCCGTCGCGCTCGAAGCTGATCCGCAGGTCGATCCAGGCATGCGGGTGCGCCTGTACGCCGGCCGGCAGAAGCACGAGCGCGGCCAGCACCACGCCGCCCAGGATGTGCAGGCGGCGCATCATGCCGTCTGCCTCGTATCCGTCAGGCCCCAGGCGCCGGCGGCGGCCAGGAGCCGGGCGTGGTAGGCGGGGGCAACACCCAGGTCGTGCAGCCAGGCGGACGCGTCCGGATCGGGGCCCGTCGGATGCAATTCTCCGGGCGCTGGCAGATCCGGGATACGGTCGGCGAGGCCGGTCAGCCGGCGCGAGCGGCGCAGCCGGTCGGCCTGCCCGGCGATGGCCGCGGCTACGGCGGGCGCGCGACGGATGTTGCAGCGGGTGACGGCCGGCGGGTCGGCCAGGACCGTGTCGAGGTCGCGCAACCGGCGCAGGATACGCGCGGCCGTCTTCGGTCCGACCCCGTCGATTCCGGGAATGTTGTCGCTGGCATCCCCGGCCAGGGCCAGCATGTCCGCGACTTGCTCGGGGCGGATGCGAAAGCGCTTTTCGATGGCGCGACGATCCATGTCGACCCCGCGCTCCGGGTCGTGCAGGCGATCCTGCCCGCCTAGGATGACCTGGGTCAGATCCTTGTCGGCACTCTTCACATCGATGCGATAGCCGGCCACGCGCCCGGCGCGGGCCAGGCTGGCGATCAGGTCGTCGGCCTCGTACTCCGCGTCGGCCAGAGTCGCAAACCCCAGCCGGCCCAGCAGTTCGCGGATGCGCGCGAACTGCTCGCGCAGCTCCGGCGGGGCCGGCGGGCGATGGGCCTTGTAGGCAGGGTCAATGCGGTGACGAAAACCCCGGCGCAGGCCGGTGTCGAAACAAAAGGCCACCGGACCCGGCGCGCAGGCCGGCAACCACTGGCAGAGCGAGTGCACCAGGCCGTGCAGCGCACCGCCCGGCCGGCCCTGCGGATCCGGATCCAGGCCACGCGCGAACCAGGCGCGAAAGACAAAGATGCTGCTGTCGACCAGGGTCAGGGTCGGCAACCGCGCATCCGGCACTGGGCCGGCGTCAGGCGAGGCGTTCAAGGTCCTTCCGCACGCCAGCGATGGACTGGTCGAAGCCCGCGCGCTCCTCGGCATTCAGTTCCAGCTCGATGGCACGCTCCATCCCGCCCTGACCGAGGATGCAGGGCACGCCCATGGCCACGTCGCGCTCGCCGTATTCGCCGTCCAGCAGGGCCACCGTGGGCAGCACCCGCCGCCGATCCAAGGCGATCGCCTCGACCATCTCGGCGATGGCCGCCGCCGGGGCGCCGTAGGCGCTGGAGGTCTGCTTCAGGGCCAGGATCTCGGCACCGCCGTGCCGGGTTCGCTCGACGATGTTGTCCAGCGTGGCCTGATCCATGAAGTGATCCAGCGGCACACCGTTGATGGACGAATAGCGCAGCATCGGAACCATGGCATCGCCGTGGCCGCCCAGCACCAGCGCCTGAATGTCATGGGTGGAAAGGCCGGTCTCCAGCGCGATGAAGGCGGCCATGCGCGAGGTATCCAGCACCCCGGCCTGGCCGAAGATACGGTCGCGGCTCCAGCCGGTCTTCTGCCAGGCGCGGTAGGTCAGCACATCCACCGGGTTGGAGACCACCAGGATCCGGCTCTGCGGGGCATGAACCAGGATGTCCTGCAGGATCACGTCGAGGATTTCGACGTTCTTGTCCAGCACGTCGGAGCGCGACATGCCGGGCTTGCGCGGCAACCCGGCGGTGATGATCACCAGCTCCGCTCCAGCGATCACCGACGCCTCGTGGCTGCCGGTCAGCCGGGTATCGAAACGCAGCAATGGTGCGGTTTCCTGGATATCCAGCGCCGCACCGGCCGCCGCGCCCTCGCGCACGTCCAGCAGCGCGATCTCGCGGGCGATGTCGCGGCGGGCCAGAAACTGGGCGGTGGATTCGCCGACGCGTCCGGCGCCGACAATGGCGATCTTCTGCATGCGCTGCTCCTCCTACAGGACTGCGTTACAGGCGGGCGACCCCGCTGTCGCGGGCGGCCTGACTGATCGCCTGCGGCACGGTGTCGATCAGACGCGGATCGAACGGGGTCGGCAGGATGTAGTTCGGGCCGAATTCGAGCGTCTCCAGCCCGTAGGCATCCAGCACCACCTGCGGGACGGGCTCGCGGGCCAGTCCGGCCAGGGCGTGTACCGCGGCCACCAGCATCTCGTCATTGATCGTCCGGGCGCGCACATCCAGCGCGCCGCGGAAGATGAACGGGAAGCCGAGCACGTTGTTCACCTGGTTCGGGTAGTCCGAGCGCCCGGTGGCCATGATCAGGTCGTCGCGGGTTGCGTGCGCCAGCTCCGGACGGATCTCCGGGTCCGGGTTGGACAGGGCGAAGACAATCGGCTTCGGCGCCATGGACCGCAGCATCTCCGCGGTCAGCAGGTCCGGGCCGGACAGCCCAATGAATACGTCGGCACCGGCACAGGCATCGGCCAGGCTGCGCGCGTCGGTGTCCACCGCGAAGATCTGCTTGTATTCGTTCAGGTCATCGCGCTGGCTGTGGATGACGCCCTTGCGATCCACCATGAACAGGTTCTTCTTCGCCGCGCCCAGGCGGACCAGCAGCTGCATGGACGCGATCCCCGCAGCCCCGGCGCCGACACAGACGATCTTTGCCTCGCTCAGTTTCTTGCCCTGGATCTCCAGCGCATTGACCAGGCCGGCCGCGGTGATGATCGCGGTGCCGTGCTGATCGTCGTGAAAGACCGGGATATCCAGGCGTTCGGACAGGCGGCGCTCGATCTCGAAGCAGTGCGGCGCAGCAATATCTTCCAGATTGATGCCACCAAAGCCGCCGGCAATGCGCGCGACCGTGTTGATGAAGTCCTCCGGCTGCGCGGCGTCCACCTCGATATCGAAGACGTCGATATTGGCGAAGGCCTTGAACAGTACGCCCTTGCCCTCCATCACCGGTTTGGACGCGAGCGCACCCACGTTACCCAGCCCCAGCACCGCGGTGCCATCGGTAATCACTGCGACCAGGTTGCCCTTGCCGGTGTAGCGATAGGCCAGCTCCGGGTCCTCGGCAATCGCCCGCACCGGCGCGGCGACGCCCGGCGAGTAGGCCAGCGACAGATCATCCTGGGTGGCGGTGGGCTTGGTGATGTGGATCGCCAGCTTCCCGGCCGGCTGCTGCTCGTGGTATTCCAGCGCGCGCTGGTTGAAATCCTTGGACATGGTGTAGCGAGGCCTTTTGTCGGACGGTTGCTTCAGAAACAGGTGCAGGCCCGGTGCGGTAGGCCCGCACCGGAAACAAAATCAGTTGACTGGGTGGGTAGGGACAGACCCGCGCCGGGCCTCGTCATACAAAGGGCGGTACTGGTCGGCCAGACGGGTGAGTTCGCGCTGGCGCGAAGCCGGTGCCGGGTGAGTGCTCAGGAATTCCGGCTGACCGCCATTGGCCTGGGCAGCCATCTTGCGCCACAGGCTGGCTGCGGCATCCGGGTTGTACCCGGCCCGCGCCGCCAGCTCGATACCGATGCGGTCGGCCTCGGATTCCATGCCCCGGCTGTGCGGGAGCTGCACGGCGAGCACGGCCCCCAGTGCCGCCCCGGTCAGGGCCACCTGCGAACGGTCGCCGGAGAGGGCGTAACCCGTCAGGGCCAGATTGCTGGCCAGCGCGACCGACATCTTTTCCGCCGTATGCGCCGACAGCGCGTGGGCAATCTCATGCCCGATGATCTGCGCGAGCTCGTCATCGGTCAGCTCCAGCTGTTCGATGATGCCCGAGTAAATCGCCATCTTGCCGCCCGCCATGGCGAAGGCGTTGACGGTATCCGGCGCCTCGATCACCGCGATCTCCCAGTCCCAGTCCGCGGTCTCGGGACGGTATTTGACCGCCTGCGCAACCACCTTTTCGGTGATGCCCTGCACCCGCGCGGTCATCGCAGGATCGGCATTGATGCGACCCTCCTCGCGCGCCGGAGCCAGCATCTCGACGTAGGCGCTGCGCGACGCATCGATCGCCTGATTCTCGGAGACCAACATCAGCTGCGAGCGTCCGGTCACCGGATTGGTGGTACAACCGGGGATCGCCACGGCCAGGCCGGCGGCGACCAGAACCGTCAGGAACAGAGAGGCCAGACGACCGCGAGCGGTCCGCCAGGACTTGGAAAGAGCACGCATTATTCCGGTACCTCTAGATCGAGCGGATGGCGTATGCGCATCCGGAGTCGGTCTCTCCAAGGATACACCTGACCGCGCACAATCACCGCCTCGCCGTTCAAGGTATCGGGCTGGAGATCGGGCCAGTGATCGCGGTCACGCCCGCGAATCAGGACGTCCAGCGGCCCGTCCAGCTCCAGCACCCAGTGCCGCGACGTCTCGCGCACCGCCACCACCTCGCCTCGCACCCGCAGCCGGCCCTGGCGCAGGGCACCGGAACGCGGGTCCAGGATCCGGACCGGCAGGGCGGCCGGGCGCTCCAACCACAGACCCCGCTGCCCTGCCCGTGCTTCGGCCTCGGCCACGTAGAAGCAGGTATCCAGGGCGGCCGGCTGCGGCCCGGGGCGCGGCATCGCTTCGCCGGCGGCAATCAATTCGGCCGCCAGCAACGGCCCGCCGGGCAGCCAGGCATGCATGCGCAGGCGCCCTTCGGCGTCCCGGGCGGGACGGCCCGGGCGCAGGATCAGCCGCTGATCGACCGCGTCCAGCCGGGCGGCCAGTGCCTCGCGGAGCCCCTCGTGAAGATGCAGGGGTCGCATCGGGCCGGCCCTCTCCGGCAGTGGCGCGGCCGGGGCCAGACCAATCACCTGAACGGTCCGCCCATCGGTCAACCGCAGACTATCGAAGCCCTGGACGCGCTCCACCTCGACCTCCTGAAGCCCGCGCGGATCCTGATCCGCCAGCCGGCACTCGGCCCGGGCCGCAGTGGCCAGCAGCACCAGGGCCAAGCCCACAACGCAGACGAGGGCGCCCCGCAGGACGCCCTCGTCGGGTCGGACAACGCCCGCCGCAGCAGTCACGTGTCCGTTCGCGTTGCGCGCCATCCGGCGCGCCGCAGCCTCAGAATGCGAAGCGGCGGTTGAACTTGTCGACCTGGCCGGCGGTATCAACGATCTTCTGCTTGCCGGTGTAGAACGGATGGCATTGCGAGCACACGTCCAGGTGCATCTCCTCGCCGGAGAGCGTGGAGCGGGTCTCGAACTGCGTACCGCAGCTGCAGATAACCTTGACGTTGTGGTAGTTCGGATGGATGTCGGCTTTCATGGTCGGCTCACGCAGGTTCTGGCGAAAAGTCCGATAGCATAGCGGTGCTACCCGCCCGAGCGCAAGACCGGGTTGCGACGGCATTTGCAGAGCGCGTTTCAACTCTGGGTGACAACTGCCTGAATGGCCGGGTGGTTTTACCCGCGCGGACAACCTGTGGATAACTTTGTGGACGAATTGTCGCACCCGGAACGGAATCCACCAAAAACGTCAAGTGGGAAATGCCCGGCCTCGGCAAAACAGAACCGCAATACACTGATTATTCCGCATTAATTCCACCCCCCAGTCGACGGCCATTCAGCCAGACCCGGGGCCATCGCTTCCCGCGGGGTATCGGCGTGCTCTGTGCATAAGGGCCGCCGTATGTCCATCGTTAGCCCCTGACTTTCGGGGCAATCGCGGTGTAGATGGCCGAATAATCCGCATCGGCCAGGCCCTGTTCACGCGCCTGATCCAGCAGATCCGCCAGCAGCGGCAGCCACGGCCCCACCAAATGGGCATCCTCCACCGCGCGCTCGGTCAGGCGCACATCCTTCAGCAGGTGCTTGACCGGAAAGTTGGCGGTACCGAAGTCGCCGGACAGCATTTTGTCCAGCTTCTTGTCGAAGGTCGGGGCATACAGGGCACTGTCGCGCAGGATCTCCATGAAGGTATCCACCTCCACCCCCTCGCGCCGCACCAGTCCCAGGCTGAGGGAAAACGCCGCCGTGAGACTCGCGATCAGCTGGTTGAAGGCCAGCTTCAGCGCCGCCCCCTGCCCGACCGAACCGACATGCCGGGGTGTCTCGCCCAGAGCCGCCAGTACCGGCTGGGCCCGGGCAAAGTCGGCCTCGCGGTCGGCGCCCGCCATGATCAGCAGACGGCCATCCCGGGCCTCGGGGATGGAACCCAGCACCGGCGCCTCCAGGTAGCAGGCGCCGGCGCCCCGCACCCGTTCCGCCAGGGCCCGGCTCTCGGCCGGCAGGATGGTCGCCATCTGGATCACGCAGCGACCATCCAGCGCGCCGGCCGGCAAGGCATCCAGCACGGCATGGATGGCCGCGGCATCACTCAGCATCAGCACCAGCACGTCCGCCTCCGCGACGGCCGCGGCGGGTGAACTGTGAACGGAGACCCCCTCGGCCGCCAGATCGCTTGCGCGCGCGACCGTGCGGTTGTAGGCCACCACGGGAAATCCGGCCTGCAAAAGACGCAGGCCCATGGGTTGCCCCATGAGCCCGCATCCCAGCAGCGCCACTCGGGACGCAGCCATCGTTACCCCCTACTTGATCTTGTCGTCCAGATCTTCCGTATACCCCAGCAGGGTATGCGGCGGCGGGGCCTCCTTCTGGTACTTGCTCGGGGTAACCGCTTCGGTCTGATGCAGGCTCTTCCACAGGCCGAACACCATGATCAGCATGATGACCGAGAACGGCAGCCCGACACTGATCGCGGCCGCCTGCAACGCGGCCAGACCGCCCGCCAACAGCAGGATGGACGCGACCACCCCCTCGAGGATGGCCCAGTACACGCGCTGGGTGACGGTCGGGTTGCGCACGTCACCGGAGGCCAGGGTGTCGATCACCAGCGAGCCGGAGTCCGAGGAGGTCACGAAGAAGGTGACGATCAGCACCGTCGCCGCCGCCATCACGGCCACGGACAGCCAATCCCACAGCGGCATGGCCTGGAGGGTCACGAACAGCGCGGTGGACATGTTCTCCGACACGGCGCCAGTCAGGTCGACCACACCCTCGAGCTCGTAGCTCATCGCAGTGCCGCCGAACACGGCCAGCCAGACGAAGGCCGCGGCGGTCGGGGCCAGCAGCACGCCGGCGACGAACTCGCGAATGGTGCGGCCACGCGAGACCCGCGCAATGAACATACCGACATACGGGGCCCAGGAGATCCACCAGCCCCAGTAGAAGATGGTCCAGGAGGTCGCCCAGCCGGAATCCTCGATCGTGTCGGACCACAGGCTCATCTCGGGCAGGAACTGAACGTAGACGCCGGTGCTCTCCACCAGGAGGCGCAGGATGAACAGGGTCGGGCCCATGACCAGCAGCAGCGCGATCAGGATCACCGCCAGACCGATATTGAAGTTCGACAGGCGCTTGATGCCCTTGTCGACGCCCAGCGCGACCGACCCGACGGCGATCAGGGTAATGATCGCGACCAGCACGATCTGCATGGAGGTGGATTCCTCGATCCCGAACACGAAGTTCAGGCCCGAGTTGATCTGCATGACGCCCAGGCCCAGCGAGGTCGCCACGCCAAACATGGTGCCGAACAGCGCCACCACGTCCACCAGATGCCCCCAGGGGCCATAGATCCGGTCACCGATGAAGGGGTACAGCGAGGAACGGATCAGCAGCGGGAGATTGTGGCGGTAGGCGTAATACGCCAGCGACAGGCCGACGACAATATAGATCGCCCAGGCATGCAGCCCCCAGTGGAAGAAGGTATAGCGCATCGCCTCGACAGCCGCCGCGCCGGTCTCGCCCTCGACGTGCGGTGGGCTGAGGTAGTGGTACATCGGCTCGGCGATGCTCCAGAACAGCAGCCCGATCCCCATACCCGCGGAGAACAGCATCGCGAACCACGCGGTGTAGCTAAAGCGCGGGGCCTCGAACTGATCGCCCAGGCGCACCCCACCGTAACGGCTGAACATCAGGTACAGGGAGAAGACCAGGAACACGGTGACGACCAGCATGTAGTACCAGCCGAGATACTCCCCGATGCCGCTTTGCAGCTGGGCAAAGACCGCTTCGGCGGTGTCCGGGAAGATCGCCCCGAACAGCACGAACAGTGCGATCACGATGCTGGCGGTGTAGAAGACCGGGCTGCAGATCACGCCAAAGCCGCCGAGGCGGGTTTGCGTCAGACCGGGGGTGGACTGCTCATCCATTCGGTTTCCCCTTGTATTCTTGTGGCGAACGCGGGCCGGCGCGGGCTTGCTCCGAACGTGCTCCGGGAGCCGCACAGGATCACGCCCGTTGGGCGTTGCCGCAGTAGGTGGGACAAAGCCACCGTAGCGAAAGACTACTCCGACTGCAAAAACGTGAAGGGCTTCGCACCCGGCGTCATATCCTGCGCCATATCCGGGGCCATATTACGCCGCCTCGGCGACTGGAGCACGGGCCAGCAACAGGGCGCGGGCCTGCCCGCCCTGACGCTCGCGCTCGATCTCCCAGCCACCCGCAGCGAGGAACTCGAGGTCCGCCTCGGACTCGATTTCCACGTAGATCCGGCTGTCCGCGTGCAGCCAGTCGTGCGCGCGAAGGGCCTCCAGCACCGGCGCCACCCGGCCCTGGCCGAATGGCGGATCCACCAGCACCAGATCGAAGGGCAACCCGTCGGGCGGTTCCCCGGCCAGCAGGCGCAGGGCGTCATCCCGGCGCACGCTCACCTGCTCGGCCCCCAGGGTCTCGCAGTTGGCCTGAAGCTGGGCCGCGGCACGGGCATCGCGCTCGACCAGCAGTACCGAGTCCGCCCCGCGCGAGGCCGCCTCCAGCCCCAACGCCCCGGTGCCGGCGAACAGGTCGAGCACGCGCGCGCCCGGGAGTCGCGGCTGCAGCCAGTTGAACAGGGTCTCGCGCAGGGCGTCCGCGGTCGGGCGCAACCCGCCGACCCCGAGCACCGGCAACCAGCGGCGCCGCCAGGCCCCGCCGATGATGCGGATGCGCGCGGGGCGTCCGGCGGGGGCGCGCCTACTCCTGGCCACCCACGATCACCGTGACCATCGCTTCCGGGTTGATGCGCTCGCGCAACCGCGCGTTCAGGTGATCCAGCTCGACCGCCTCCATGCGTTCGATGTAGCGCTCCAGATAATCCAGCGGCAGATCATAGAAGGCGATCATACCGAGCAGACCGACGATGTCGCTGTTCGAGGCCAACGACAGCGGGAAGCTGTTGACCACGTTCTCGCGCGAGGCCTCCAGCTCGTCGGCATCGATACCCTCGGCATGCCAGCGCTCGAGTTCCTCGCGCAGCGCGGTCACCGCCTCGTCCGCCTGATCGACCCCGGTCTGCATCCCGATACGGAAGGGACCCTCGACCGCCATGGGCTGAAAGCGGCTGCTGACCGAATAGGCCAGCCCGCGCGCGCTGCGAATCTCCAGGAACAGGCGCGAGATAAAGCCGCCCCCGCCGAAGGCATGGTTGGCCAGGGTCAGGGCATAGTGGTCATCCTCGCCGCGGCGCAGGGTCGGGGCCCCCATGTGGATATGGGCCTGCTCGGAAGGGAAGTCGATACGCTCCTCGACCGGGTCCTCGCGCGGTTCCACCGCGGGCAGCGGTTCCACCGCAGGCCCCTGCGGCAGGGCGGCGGAGATGCGTGCCGCCGCAGCCTCGGCCTCACTGCGGCTCAGCCCGCCCGTGATCGCCAGGGCGCCGTTGGCCGTGGTGTAGTGGCGCTCGTAGAACGCGCGGGCATCCGCGGGCTGCAACGCCTCCAGGGTCTCGCGCTCGCCGCCCGGCCAGTTGGCGTAGGGGTGATCGCCATACATCAACTCGTAGAAACGCCGGGTGGCAACGCTCCCGGGATCCTGGCGCTCGCGCTGCAGCCCCTGCAGGGCCTGGCGCCGGGCTCGATCGAAATCGGCCTCCGGGAAGGCGGGCTCGGCCAGGACTGCGGACATGGTCTCCAGCGCCGCGTCCATCCAGTCCGGCTCGGTCAGGCTACGCAGGCTGACGATGGCCATGTCGCGCAGTGCCGTGGTGCTGAACTGCGCGCCCACCGACTCGAAACCCTCGGCCAGCGCGTCCGCATCCATCTCCGCCGTGCCATGCTGCAGGGCGCTGCTGGTCAACGAGGCCAGGCCATTCTGGTCGCCGTCGCGCGAGGCCCCGCCGTCGAAGGTCAGGCGCAGGTCGACCATCGGCAAATCCGGCGCCGCCACGTACAGCACGCGCAGCCCCTCGTCGGTCTCCCACTCCTCGATCTCCACCGCCTGGGCCGGCAGCGCCAGCGCCAGCAGCCCGACCAGGGCTACCAGGAATCCCGTTCGCATCATGTTGCCTCCCGTCATCACATACCCCCCGCGGTATCGCCATAGGGCTCTACCGCACCCGGATCGGGCGGGTCGTCACCATCCAGGGGCTGCGGATCGAGAATGCCGACCGTGCGTCGTTCCGGCACTAGGTACTCGCGCACCACGCGCTGCACATCCTCGGCAGTCACCGCACGCACGCGCTCGACGAAGCGATCGCCTTCCTGCCAGCCGACGCCGATGATCTGCAGCATGCCCAGCTGGAAGGCCTGGGAGCGCACCGAGTCACGCTGATACACCTCGGAGGCGATCACCCGCGCCTGCACCCGTTCCAGTTCGCTGTCGCTGACCGGCTCGTCCTTCAGCCGCTCCACCTGCTCCAGCAGGGCCGCCTCCAGCGTCTCCACATCCGTGGCAGCCGTGGGCACCGCCGCAATCATGAACAGGTCATCCAGCCGGCTGAACGGGCTGTAGCGGGCCGAGGTCGCGCCGGCCAGTTCTTCGCCCCGTACGATCTCGCGGGCAAAGCGCGAGGCCTCACCAGAATCCAGGATCCCGGCCGCCACCATCAGTGCGTAGACATCCACCGGGTCGTCCACGGTATTCAGAACCGGCGCCTTCCAGCCCATCAGCAGGTAGGGTAGCTCTGCGGGGGCCTCGACGATGATGCGGCGTTCGCCCTTTTGCGGCGTCTCGGCGCGCGGCTTCGTCTCCGGGAGATCACCCGCCGGGATGTCCCCAAAATGCTCCCGGGCCGCCTCGATGACCCGCTCGGCATCGACATCGCCGACCACCACGACCACCGCGTTGTTCGGGTGGTAATAGCGGTCATACCACGCCTGATTGTCTTCCAGGGTGTAGGCCTCGATATCGCTCATCCAGCCGATCACCGGATTGCCATACGGATGATTGAGGAAAGCGGTGGCCATCAACTGCTCGCGCACCAGAGAGTTGGGCTGGTCCTCCACGCGCAGACGGCGCTCTTCCTTTACAACGTTCAATTCCGGACGGAACTCGTCTTCCTGCAGCTTCAGGTGCTGCATGCGCTCCGCCTCCATCGCCATCATGGTCTCCCAGTGATCACGCCCGATGATCTGGAAATAACCCGTGTAGTCACGGCCGGTAAAGGCATTCTCGCGCCCGCCCAGACGCGAAACGATGCGCGAAAACTCGCCGGGCTCATACTGCTCGGTCCCGCGAAACATCATGTGCTCCAGCATGTGCGAGATGCCGGTCACGCCGCTGTGCTCGTCGGCCGACCCGACCCGGTACCAGACCATGTTGGCCACCACCGGGGCACGCCGGTCCTCCAGCACCAGGACCGTCAGGCCGTTGTCCAGCGTAGTTTCGACCACCTTCGATTCGATCTCGGGCGTCGCGGCCAGGACCCCGACGGGCCAGGCAAAGACAAACGCCGTAACGAGCACTGTG
Organism: Thioalkalivibrio sp. ALMg9; assembly: GCF_000380625.1. Taxonomy (NCBI): domain Bacteria; kingdom Pseudomonadati; phylum Pseudomonadota; class Gammaproteobacteria; order Chromatiales; family Ectothiorhodospiraceae; genus Thioalkalivibrio; species Thioalkalivibrio sp. ALMg9. The sequence continues at coordinate 300,247 of NZ_AQYC01000008.1, read as the reverse complement.
ACCAGGTTTTTACCGCGCATGATTCATGAATCCTCGTGCTAGCATTGGCGAACTCTCTACTTGACCACATCGAGCATGTTCGGTTTCCGCAAAAAGAAGTCCGAAGACCCGGCCACCCCCGACGCGGAGGCACCTGGCAGCGAGCCGGAGAAGCCCGCCCGCGGCGGCTGGTTCCAGCGCCTGCGCAAGGGCCTGGCCAAGACCGGGCAGGTCCTGGGCGGCGACCTGGGGTCGCTGCTCCGGCGCAAGATCGACGACGAACTGTTCGAGGAGCTGGAAGAACGCCTGCTCCTCGCGGACGTGGGCCTGGATGCGACCCAGCGGATCATGGATCGTATCACCCGCGAGGTGAAACGCGGACAACTGGATGATGCCGAGGCCCTGATGGACGCCCTGGAGGCGGCCATGATCGAGATCCTCGAGCCGGTCTCGCGCCCCCTGGAGATCCCGGAGGCCGAACGCCCCTTCTCCATCCTCGTCGTCGGCATCAACGGCGCCGGCAAGACCACCACCATCGGCAAGCTGGCCCACCACCTGCAGGCGGACGATCGCTCCGTGCTGCTGGCGGCCGGCGACACCTTCCGCGCCGCGGCGGTGGAACAACTGCAGACCTGGGGCGAGCGCAATGGCGCTCCGGTGATCGCCCAGGGCACCGGGGCGGATTCCGCCTCGGTGGTCTACGACGGCCTGCAGGCCGCGCAGGCGCGCGGCATCGACGTGATGATTGCCGACACCGCCGGGCGCCTGCACACCCAGACCAACCTGATGGACGAGGTGCGCAAGGTGAAGCGCGTAATGGGCCGGCTGGACGAACACGCCCCGGACGAGGTCCTGCTGGTGGTCGACGGCGGCACCGGCCAGAACGCCCTGAACCAGGCCCGTCAGTTCCACGAGGCCCTGGGCCTGACCGGAATCGTCGTGACCAAGCTGGACGGCACGGCCAAGGGCGGCGTGCTGTTCGCGCTGGCCGAACAGCTGGGCATTCCGGTGCGATTCATCGGGGTCGGGGAAAAGGCCGAGGATCTACAGGTCTTCGATGCCCGCGCCTTCGTGCGCGCCCTGCTCGGCCGCGATAGCGACTGACGAGCACACCGGATGATTCGTCTGCAACGTGTCACCAAGCGATTCGGCAGCGCGTCCGAGGCGCTCAGCAACGTCAGCCTGCGCGTGGACCCGGGTGCGATGGCCTTCATCACCGGGCCCTCCGGCGCCGGCAAGAGCACCCTGCTGCGCCTGATCGCCGGGCTCGAGCGCCCGACCCGCGGGCGCATCCGGGTCAACGGCCACGACCTCGACCGCCTCTCCAACCGCGCGATTCCCGGGTTTCGCCGCAGTATCGGACTGGTGTTCCAGGATCATCGCCTGCTGTTCGACCGCCCGGTGTTCGACAACGTCGCCCTGCCGCTGGAGATCCTCGCCTACCGCCGCCCGGAGATGCGCAAACGCGTGCGCGCGGCGCTCGACAAGGTCGGGCTGCTGCACAAGGAGGGGGTCAACCCGCGCACCCTGTCGGCGGGCGAACAACAACGTGTCGGCATTGCCCGGGCCATCGTCCACCGGCCGGTCCTGCTGCTGGCAGACGAGCCCACCGGCAACCTCGATCCAGCGTTGTCGCGCGAGATCCTGCAACTGTTCGACGACTTCAACCGGGTCGGCATGACCGCCCTGATCGCCAGCCATGACCTCGGCCTGGTCGAACGCATGGGCAAGCCGGTCCTGCACCTGGAAGACGGACGCATCGAGGCGCGCGCGGCTGCGGGGGCCCCGGCATGAAGCCGGGCCGTCGCCTGCAGGACACCGTGCCGGCCTGGCTGGAGGCCCATCGGGATGCCGCCCGGCGCAGCCTGCAGCGCCGCCTGCAGGCCCCGGTTCTGAGCCTGATCAGCATTGCCGTGCTGGGCTTCATCCTCGCCCTGCCGGCCTACCTCTGGGTCCTGCTGGACAACGCCCGCGCCCTGTCCGCCCACGTGGACCACGACCCACGCATCGCCCTCTACCTCGACGGCGTGGAGGCGGCCACGGTCGCGGATCTGGAACGCCACCTGGAGACCGATGCCCGGGTAGAACGCTGGATCTGGATCGATGCCGACGAGGCCCTGGCCCGCTATCGCGAGGGCCTGGCCGACCCGGGCCTGCTGGACTGGCTGGACGAAAACCCGCTGCCGGACGTGGTGGATGTGGTCCCCGCGACCGCGGATCCCGAGACGGTTGCGGCGCTGCGCGAGGCGCTTGCGGCCACCGTGCCGGGTGCGACGGTGGTCAGCGACGACGACTGGGTGCGGCAGTTGAACAGCCTGCACCAGCTGGGGCTGCGCATCCTGTCGGTGGTGGGCGCCCTGCTGGGGCTGGGGGCGTTGCTGATCCTGGCCCTGGCGACTGCCTCGGAGCTGCGCGAACGCCGGGAAGAGATCGCCATCTCGCGGATCAGCGGGGCTACCCACCGGTTCCTGCGTCGACCCTCCCTCTACGGCGGCGTGATGACCGGCCTGGGCGGCGGCATTTTCGCCGGCATCCTGCTGCTCATCGGGATCGGCCTGAGCCGGGCGCCACTGGAACAGGCCGCGGCCGCGTTCGATCTCGAGTTGGGGCTGTCCCTGCCCGGGGCCACCCATCTCCTGGCCCTGCTCCTGGCCGGACTCCTCCTCGGCTGGCTGGGCGCCCGGCTGGGCAGCGGCCATGCCCTGCGGGATGCCCCCTAGGGGCACGCGCCCCGGACGAAACGTCCGGAACCTTTGCAGGGTTTAGCACTCCAATTCACAGACTGCTAATGTAGAGTCATGACTCGGGAGGAAACACCACGCATGAACCAGGCCCTGACCACTCCACGCATCGACATGCCCGTACCGGTGGGCAACCTTGATCACTACATGCAGGCCGTTGGCCGCATCGAGGTGCTGGACGCCGAGCACGAGCGTGAACTGGCCGTGGCGCTGCACGAGCGCCAGGACCTGGATGCGGCACGCCAGCTGATCCTGCACAACCTGCGTTTCGTGATCCACGTTGCGCGCGGCTACAAGGGGTATGGCCTGCCCCTGGGGGATCTGATCCAGGAAGGCAACGTGGGCCTGATGAAGGCCGTCCGCCGTTTCGACCCGAATCAGGGCGTGCGCCTGGTGTCCTTTGCCGTGCACTGGATTCGCGCCGAGATCCACGAGTTCATCCTGCGCAACTGGCGCATCGTGAAGGTCGCGACCACCAAGGCCCAGCGCAAGCTGTTCTTCAACCTGCGCAGTGCCAAGCAGCGTCTCGGCTGGCTGTCCAATGCCGAGGTCTCCGCCGTGGCGCAGGATCTGGGCGTCTCCGAAAAGGACGTCTGGGAGATGGAACGCCGCCTCTCGAGCCAGGATGCGAGTTTCGACCCGGGCCCCGAAGCCGACGATGAATACGGCTACCAGGCCCCGTCGGAACGCCTGAGCCTGGAGGACCTGAGCGACGACCCCGCCAATGTGACCGAGGACGAGGACTGGGACCGTCACTATCAGGAACGCCTTAGCGAGACCCTGGGCGAACTGGACGAGCGTTCGCGCACCATCCTGATGCGCCGCTACATGGCCGATCAGAAGGCGACACTGCACGAGCTGGCCGCGGAGTACGGCGTTTCGGCCGAGCGCATCCGCCAGATCGAGAACAGCGCGATCAAGCGCATCCGGGCCGCCTTCGACGACTGACGCTTTCGCACCCTCGCGAACCAAGGGCCCCGAACGAAAAAGGCCCCGGCATCAAGCCGGGGCCTTTTTGTTGCCGGGTGCAGCGGGACCAAGCCCGGCACCCGGCACGGTTCCATGCCCGATCAGCCGAACAGGATCACCGAGAAGAAGCTAATCCAGGACCAGATAATCAGGCCGACCGTGAACGTCAGCGGAAAGTTGGGGAAAGTAAACCACTCGCGCATCTCGAAGCCCTCGGGAAATTTCAACCAGAATAAGCAAAGGGTAAGCGGGTCCGGAGCGCGGCGCAAGTTCGACCGAGGTCAGCGCTGGGACTTTTGCCGACCCCCACCGGTCGCGTCGGGAGGGGCCTCCTCGCCGGATCCGGTCGGGATACGCGGGTCATCATCGTCCATCAGGATGCGATGCGCCGGGCCCTGAAGATCGTCGTACTGCCCCGAGCGGATGGCCCAGAACAGCACCACGCCCACCACCAGGGCGAACAGCATGGCCAGCGGGATCAGCAGGTAGAGGATTGACATGTTTCCAGTGTACCCAGGCGCGCGAACGGCTTAAACCGGGGGTGGCCGTGACGCCGGATCGCGCACGGACCCCTCTCCGGAAGGCACCGACGACTCGGCGCCTGTGTCCATCACGTCGCGCCCCGGACGCAGGCGCAGCGCATTGCCAACCACCAGCAACGAGCTGAGCGACATGCCCAGCGCCGCCAGCCAGGGAGTCAGCAGCCCCGCCGCGGCTACCGGGAGGGCCACCAGGTTGTAGCCGATTGCCCAGGCGATGTTCTGCCGGATCACCCGCCGCGTGTGGCGCGCCTGGTCCAGCGCCTGCGGCAGGTGTTCCAGGCGATCCGAGAGCAGGACCAGGTCGGCCTGATTCTGCGCCAGCTGGGTGCCGCCGCCCATCGCCAGCGATACATCGGCCCCGGCCAGCACCGGGGCATCGTTGATGCCCTCGCCGGCCATCAGGACCACCCGGCCCTCTGCCTGGCGAGCGTCCACATAGGCGAGCTTCCCCTCCGGGGTCAGGCCACCCTCGGCTTCGGCGATGCCCATTTCCGCCGCGAAGGCCTGCGCGGCCTGCGGGCGGTCCCCGGTCAGCAAGACCACCCGCAAGCCGCGCCCCTGCAGATCGGCGATCACGTTCCGCGCCCCGGGACGCGGAGTGTCGGCCAGCCAGAACAGCGCGACCGGTTGGTCGTCGACCACCAGCCAGACCGGGGTGGCCAGGGGATAGCCCAGGGGTGCCTCCGGGCTGGGCGTATCGCGCTGCGGCAACATCGACGATCCACCAATGGCCACACGGTGGCCCTCTATGTGGCCAACGAGGCCGCGCCCGGGGAGGTTGCGAACCTCGCTGGCGACCACCGATGAGGACGTGGCCGGAGCGACCAGGGCGCGTGCCAGGGGGTGCTCGGAATGGGCCTCGAGCGCGGCGGCCCAGTCCAGCCAGTCAGCCCCCTCGGGCGTGGGCTGCAGCTCGGATTGTGCTACCAGACGCGGCATGCCGACGGTCAGGGTTCCGGTCTTGTCGAGACAGACCATATCGACGCGCGGCAAGGTCTCCAGGGCACTGCCGCGCGTAACCAGCAGACCGAGGCGCGACAACGCGCCGGTGGTGGCTGTCAGCGCGACCGGCGTCGCGAGCGCCAGGGCACAGGGGCAGGTGGCGACCAGCATGGCGACCATGACCCAGAGGGCCCGCGTCGGATCGATCCACGCATACCAGACCAGACCCGCCAGCGCCGTCAGGACCAGGACGGCACCCACAAACCAGCCGGTACCGGCCTCGGCGATCCGGGCCATCCGCGGCTTCTCGGTCTGGGCGCGATCGAGCAGGCGCTGGATCGCCGCCAGGGTCGTCTCGGCGCCGACGCGCTGGACCTCGATGGCGAGTGGGCCATCGACGTTCACGGTCCCGCCGGTCACGGGATCCCCGACGCGCACCGCGTGCGGCTCGGGCTCGCCGGTCAACAGGGCACGATTGACTGTCGACTCACCCTCGCACACCACGCCGTCCGTGGGGATGGTCTCGCCCGGGCGCACACGTACCCGATCCCCCGGCACCAGCTCGCCGACCGGGACCGCCTCGACGCGCCCCGCTGCATCCAGACGGTTGGCGATGGCGGGAACCAGGCGATCCAGGCGGTCAATGGCATGGCTGGCGTGCTGGCGCGCGATCAGCTCCAGATAGCGGCTGGTGAGCAGGAAGAAGACGAACATCACGACCGACTCGAAATAGACGTGCTCGCCGGTCCCGAGAATGACCGCGTACAGGCTGGCCAGGTAGGTCACGATGATCGCCAGACTCACGGGCACGTCCATCCCCAGCTGGCGATGACGCAGGTCGCGCCAGGCGCTTTGATAGAACGGGATCGCGGAATACAGGACGACCGGTGTGGTCAGCGCCGCCGCCACCCAGCGCATGAACTGGAGCAGGTCTTCGTGCTCGGTGTCCTCGGCGCCCAGCCAGAGCGCCACGGCCAGCATCATCACCTGCATCATCCCCAGGGCGGCAACGGCGATCCGGCGCAAGGCGAGGCCCCGTTCGCGGGCGATCGCCTGCTCGCGGGTTCCGGGGTCGTAGGGATGGGCGTGGTACCCGATGTCGCGGATCGCCTTGAGGATATCCGACAGGGCAATGCGCGCGGGGTCCCAGACGACCTGCGCGCGATGGGTGGAGTAATTCACGCGAAAGCTCTCCACGCCCGGAAGGGCCTGGACATGACGCTCGTTCAGCCATACGCAGGCCGCACAGGTGATGCCCTCGAGCATCAGGGCGGCCTCACGGCGGTCGCCCTCTGCGCCGGCGGGCGCGACGAACTGTTGCTGGACGCCGGGGTGATCGAACAGTTCGAGCTCGCGGAGCTCGTCGGGGATCAGGGGGCTGCCGGTGTCCGCCGGGGGGGCATCACGGTGATGGTAATAGGCCCCCAGGCCACGCTCGATGATCGCGCCGGCCACGGCCTGGCAGCCGGGGCAGCAGGTAGGTTCCACGCGGCCCTCGAACGTCACCGGGTAGCAGGCGCCTACCGGCACCTCCAGGCCGCAGTGGAAACAACGGGCCTCGGCCTCGGGCGTTGCCGGGCCCTGCGAGTCGGACGCGAGCGCCACGGCGGGAGCGCGGTGGGCTAACCGGGCTGGGCGCTACGCACGCGGGTGCGTGCCTGTTGCTCCAGAAGCTGCCCATCGTGCTGGACCTGGAAGCGCAGATCCCAGCGCCCCGGTGCCGGCAGCGCCACTTCGACCTGATACATGCCCTCGCCCATCGCCTGCATCTCGAAGCCCTGGTCGCGACGTTCGTCGGCCAGCCACATGAAAAGGCCGCGGATGCTGGCATCGTCGATCGGCTCGCCGTCCGCATCCCGCACCTCGACCTGCAGGGTGGCGGTCTCGCCCTCGGTGGGTCGGTCAACCCAGCCCTGTCGCACCTGCCAGCCCTTCTGTCGCTGTTCCTGCAGCTCCGAGACGCGGTGCACGGCGAGCGCCTGCTTGCGGCTCTCCATGCCGGCCACCGTGCCTGGGAAGGCGGAGGTCACCCGCTCGGCCCGGTTCTCCGGCTCCGGCAGGATCGAGCCGATGAACTGCTGCGGCATCCCGTTATGGGCGAGTGTGATCAGGACTGCCTGCACCGAGGCGACCATGGTGAAGAACCCCACCAATACCAACGGGGCCCAGTGCAGACGCCCAATCTTGGCCTTGCCACCACTTTCGACCTCGGCCTCCTTCTGGGTGAACACGATCCCCAGGCCGTAAGGCACGATGATGTAGAGCGCCAGATGAATGGCGAAGACGTCGGCCCCCTGCCAGGTCAGGATCGAATAGGGGATAAACACGAACAGCATGAGCGCGACGACCACGGCCGAGGTGCTGTAGGCCTTGAACCGCGTGAAGCGGTAGATCAGGGCGAACAGGATGGCCAGTGCCGCACTGCCGATGCCGAGGGTAATGACGAGATTGCTCATATGCTTTTCTTCGTTTCCTGCGTGAACGCAAGCTAGGCGCTTGCGGTGTGCCGCGCGAGTTCCGGCAGCTCGGTTACTGTTTCTTCGCCGGTGGCTGGCGGCAACGCTTGCTAGCGGTGACTGAACTGCGAGGTCACCTCGAGCGGTTCGATATGGCCGTCGCGGTCGGTGATCACGAAGCGGAAAGGCTGCGGCGAGGGAGTACCGGCGGGCACGTCGTGGCGCACACGCGCCACGACGGTCAGCCGCTCACCGGGCTCCAGACGGATGCGTTCCACCTGGCCCAGATCCAGTTCGGCGCCCTCCAGCCCCGCCAGGCCGATCTCGAAGTCCAGCTCCCGATCGGCGGTGTTGTTCAGGCGGATCTCGTAGCCGTTCTGGGTGCGACCATCGGACATCTGGACGTAGAGCGGCTGGCGCACCTGGTTGACGTTGGCGTCCACCGGCGGGCGCCCGAGAATACTGCCGACCAGCGCCACGATCACGATCAGCACGGCGGCCCCGTAGCCAAGGGTCTTGCCGCGCAGGACATGGGTCTTCCCGCCCTCCTGCTCGCGCTCGGAGGTATAGGCGATCAGGCCGCGGGGCCAGCCCTGCTTGTCCATAATGGTGTCGCAGGCATCAATACAAAGTGCGCAGTGGATGCACTGGAACTGCAGCCCGTCGCGGATATCGATGCCCGTCGGGCACACCTGAACGCAATAGCCGCAGTCGATGCAGTCACCCACCCCGGCGGCCTGGCGTTCCTCGCGGGTCTTCAGACCGGCCTTGACCTTGGAGCGCCCGGCGGTACCTTCCCCGCGCGCCTCTTCATACGACACGATCATGGTGTCGCGGTCGAACATCACGCTCTGGAATCGGGCGTAGGGGCACATGAAGGTGCAGACCTGTTCGCGCGCCAATCCGGCAAAGGTGTAGGTCGTCGCCGTCAGGATGCCCGCAGTCAGGTAGGCCGCGTAGACCGCCTGACCCGTAAAGAAGTCGCTCACGATCGAGGGGGCATTCCCCCAGTACAGGATGAAACCGAGGCCGGTGGCAAAGGCCACGAGCAGCCAGGACAGGTGGGTCAACCCGTACTTGAACAGCTTTTCGCCAGTCCAGGGCTGCTTGGCCAGGCGCAGGCGGGCGGGCCGTTCACCCTGGATCTTGCGCTCCAGCCACATGAAGACGTCGGTCCACAGGGTCTGGAAGCAGAAATAGCCACAGAACACCCGTCCGGCGACGCCCGTGACGAAAAACAGCAGCAAGGCGGCCACGAGCAGGAAGCCGGCCAACCAGAAGATGTCCTGCGGGTAGACGACCAGATCGAAGATGTGAAACTGCCGGCCCGGGATGTCGAACAAGACCGCCTGATTGGGGCCGTATTCGCGCTCCCAGCGGACCCAGGGCAGGCCGAAGAACACACCGTAGGCGAGCAACAGGATGCCGGTCTTCAGATTGCGGAAACGCCCCTTGACCGACCGCGGATGGATCGGGATGCGTGCCTCGTACAACGGCTGGGCCTGGGACATCAAAACCTCCCGGAGTTCAATCCGGCAGAGTGGGGCGGCCGCAAGGCGCGCCCCGGGATCGGGTTCCTTCCAAAAAAGCAGGGGCGCCCTCGGGCGTCAAACAACCCGGCGGGCACCCCTGTAGTTATCGCGGCGAGCGCCCGGCCCCGGGGCTCACCATACGGTCAACAGTTTCGCGCTTACTGCCCGCCACCCAACGAATGCACGTAGGCCGTCAGCATCTTGATCTCCGCATCGGACAGACGATCCCCGAACGCAGGCATCTCGCGCTGGGCGCCGTTGCGAATGAAGTTCGCCACCAGACGCTGACGCTCGCTGTCGCTTTCCGCACCGCGCACGTCCACCAGACCCCAGAGATCATTGGTCAGGTTGGGCGCGCCCTGGGAGGCCAGGCCCTGGGCATCCATGGCGTGGCACTGGAAGCAGCCGCCGTCCGTACCGGTGAAAATGCGTTCGCCGGCGTCCGCTTCTTCTTGGTCGACGCTGTAGTCGTTGAGCGACAGCACGTACGCTGCGACCTGATTCAGCTGGTCGCCGTCGAGGGTGTCGCGGTAGCCCGGCATGTAGCCCAGGCGACCCTGGTGCAGGGTTTCCTCGATCTGCTCCACGGTGCCACCCCACTTCCAGTGGTCGTTGCGCAGGTTCGGGTACTGCCCGACCACGCCGGCACCGCCAACCTGATGGCAGGCGGCACACCAGGTGCCGAAGGAACCCTGGGCGTAGGCGTTGACGAAGCTCATGCTCTCGGCGTCCTGCAGGATGGTTTCGTAATCCTGGGCCGCGACTTGGTCAAGCATCTCGCGCTGACGCACCGCGTAGGTGCCGGTCTGCATGTCCTTGGCCAGCAGCGCACGGGTGTTCCAGTGCATCGTCCGCTCTTCGCCACCCTGCTCGAAGGTGATGGTGTTGAAGCCCTTGGTAAAGCTGTCACCGATCGGCCAGGCCGGGTAGATCAGCCAGTACACCACGGCAAACACGATCGTGGCGTAGAAACCCCACAGCCACCAGCGCGGGAGCGGGTTGTTGTATTCCTGGAGGTTCCCGTCCCAGACGTGCCCAGTGGTCTCGACCTGGTTCGGGTCCTTTTCGCGGTTGTCCTGTGTGCTCATTGCTCGTCACTCTTGGTTTTGTCACGCCGGGCCACGGGCTCCCGATGTGAATCATCGTCATCCAGAGGAATATAGCGATACGTCTCGAACTTCCGGGCCCGCTGACGGTTGGCAAACAGGAAGATCACGACCCCGATAAAGGTACCCATGAAGAGCAACAGGGCGACCATCTTGCTGTTGCCCATGTCCGTGATCCATTCCCACAGTCCCATCATGTTCGCGCCCGCTCCTCCTTACCGGAACTCGGCAAAGTGTCCGTCGTCGTATTCGCTGAAGTCGACCATGGTCCCGAGCACCTGGAGATAGGCGACCATTGCGTCCATCTCGGTGACCGTCCCGGGGTTGCCGTCGAAGTTCCCCGCCTGGGCCTGGCGAACCAGGTTGTCCTCGGCGTCACGGATGTCGAACATCCGGGCGTGCTCTTCGCCGAACCGCTCGACGTTGGCCTCGTATTCCTCTTCGGTGAGCGAGTACGGCACACCGACCCGCTTCAGCGCGACCATCCGGCGGTCGATATCGGAGTAGTCAAGCGGGGTTTCTGCCAGCCAGGGGTAGCCCGGCATGATCGACTCCGGCACCAGCGACTGCGGATCGATCAGGTGCTGAACCTGCCATTCGTTGGAGTACTTGCCGCCAACTCGGGCGAGGTCCGGACCGGTGCGCTTGGAGCCCCACTGGAACGGATGGTCGTACTGCGACTCGGCCGCCAGCGAGTAGTGGCCGTAGCGCAGCATCTCGTCACGGAACGGACGCACCATCTGCGAGTGGCAGGTGTAGCAGCCCTCGCGAACGAAGATGTCGCGACCACGCTGTTCCAGCGGGGTGTAGGGACGCACGCCGTCCACTTCCTCGATCGTGTCGTCGATGTAGAACAACGGCACGATCTCGACCAGGCCGCCGACGCTGATCACCGCAAGGGTGAGGATGATCAGCAGGCCGGCATTGGTTTCAACGCTTTCATGCTTCATGGATCTATTCTCTCCCTAATCAGGCCGTGCGGGCTTCGGTGGACGCAGCCTGGGCCTCGCGGGCCTCGGCCTTGATGCCCGAGCGAACGGTCATCGCGATGTTGAACGCCATGATCAGCATGCCGGCGAGGAAGAACCCGCCACCAATGGCGCGCACCACGTACGGCTTGTGCAGGAACACCACCGACTCGGTGAAGGTGTAGGCAAGGTTCCCGTACTGATCGAAGGCACGCAGCATCAGACCCTGACCGATACCGGCCACCCACATCGCGGTGATGTACAAGACGATCCCGATGGTCGCCAGGAAGAAGTGCACGTACACCAGCTTCAGGCTGTACAGGTTCACGTTCCACAGGCGCGGCATCAGGTGGTACAGGGAGCCGAAGGTGATCATCGCCACCCAGCCCAGCGCACCGGAATGCACGTGGCCCACGGTCCAGTCGGTGTAGTGCGACAACGCGTTCACGCTCTTCAGCGACATCATCGGACCTTCGAAGGTCGACATGCCATAGAACGCCAGCGCGGTGATCAGGAACAGCATGATCGGGTCGGTGCGCAGCTTATCCCAGGCGCCCGACAGGGTCATGATGCCGTTGATCATGCCACCCCAGGAAGGCAGCAGCAGCAGGATGGAGAAGGTCGCCGCCAGGGTGGAGACCCAGTCCGGCAGGGCGGTCCAGTGCAGGTGGTGCGCGCCCACCCACATGTACAGAAAGACCAGCGCCCAGAAATGGATGATGGACAGCTTGTACGAGTAGATCGGACGCCCGGCCTGCTTCGGCACGAAGTAGTACATCATCCCGAGGAAGGCCGCGGTCAGGAAGAAGCCCACCGCATTATGGCCGTACCACCACTGAGTCATCGCATCCTGCACCCCAGAGAAGATGGAGTAGGAATGCGGGTGGAACAGACCCACCGGCACCTGGATGTTGTTGAAGACGTGCAGCAGCGCGGTCGCCAGGATGAAGGCCATGAAGAACCAGTTCGCCACATAGATGTGCGGCTGGTTCCGGCGCAGCAGGGTCATCAGGAAGACCATGAAGTAAGCCACCCAGACAACCAGGATGATGATGTCGATCTGCCAGTTGAATTCGGCGTACTCGCGGCCCTGGGTGATCCCCATCATGTAGGTGATCACGCCAAGGATCAGTGCCAGGTTCCACCCGTAGAAGGTGAAGCTCGCCATGGAATCACTCCACAGGCGGGTCTGACAGGTCCGCTGAACCACGTAATACGAGGTGGCGAACAGCGCGTTACCCCCGAACCCGAAGATCACGGCCGTGGTATGGACCGGACGGAAACGCCCGAAGGTGATCTGCGCGATATCGAAATTCAGGAACGGGAACGCCAGTTGCGAGGCGATCCAGACGCCGGCGGCCATCCCGAACACGCCCCAGAGGACGGCGGCAATGGCAAACCGCTTGATAATCGCGTAGTTGTACTGCTCGGAAGTCGCGACTGACGCTGCGGGTGCGGCACCCGCCGTAGTGGCTGCTTGTGACATGACTTTTCCACCTTGCTGCGGGGAACACGGATGTCCCGATGGTTCGGGGGCGTGAACTCTACCCCATTCCGGGCCCACAAAAAACCAATACCGCCTGTGTCACTCGGATATTGAGTGCGATTGGCGGAACTTTTGACCGCTTCGATAATACATCGGTCATACACCTCCAGGCGAGAGGGCGCCGGGCCGATTCGTTGATCTGGATCAACGAATCGGCTGGACCGGGATCACCCGCCCCGCCGGGCGCGATGGCGGCGGGGCATCCGGCACCCAGGCATGGCCATAGACCACCTCCCAGGTTGCCGGAAGGCGACCCTCCACGCCGAAGTCGCGCGCGTAGGCCTCGGCCACCGCAACCAGGCGGCGCGGACCGAACAGTCCGGGCGACCGGCCCGACAGGGCATTGCGCACCCCAACCCCGCGCAGGTCACGAATCAACCCGGTCAGATCCGGGTAGGTCAGGGTCAGGGCCTCCTGGTCCATCACCGGATCGGCAAACCCGGCGCGCACCAGGGCATCGCCAATGTCGTGCATATCCATGAAGGCGTTCACATGCGTCCCCGCCCCACCGTCCACCGTCGCGAAGGCGGCCCGCAGCTCACGCAGGGTGTCAGGACCGAAGGTGGTGAACATCCACAGCCCGCCCGGGCGCAGGATACGCCGCACCTCCATGAAGGCCTGATCCAGGCTGGCGCACCACTGCAGGGCGGAACTGGAAACCGCCAGGTCGAAGGATTGCTCCGCCAGCGGCAGCGCCTCGAGATCGCCGCAGACCACCTGCGGCCGGCGCAGCCAGCGCCCGCGGCGGCGCGCCCGCGCGACCATCTCCGGGGCGAAATCGACCCCGGCCAGGCGGGCTTTGCGGTAGCGGCGGCTCAAGTGGTCCAGGGCCTCGCCGATGCCGCAGCCGAGATCCACAACCTGTTCCGGCTGCATGCGAACCCAGTCCAGCCGCCCCAGCATTCGCTCCTGCACCTCGCGCTGCAGGACTGCGTGCTCCTCGTAGGTGGAGGCCGCCCGCGCGAAGGCCTCGCGGACCCGCGCCTTGTCGAGATCGAAACTGTCGGGTCGGCTCATGCGGATTTCCCTGCGCTGCACTGATTCAAGAACTCGACGACCAAACCGGCCAAGGATTGCGGGCGCGCGAACCACTCCGCGTGGCCGCCCACGCCGCGGACGACCCGACTGGCGGGTCGCAGCCTGTGCAGGTCGTCCGCCACGGCGGCCGGCACCAGCGCATCGCCGGCCTCCAGCCAGGCCGCCGCCGGCACCTCCAGGCCCGCCCAGACGGACCGAAGATCCGCCGCCTCCAGTAGCGCGAGGCCGGCCTCCAGGCCCTCGGGCGAGGCTGGAGCGGCCTGTAACTGCAACACCAGCCGGCGGGCGAGCGAAGCGGCATCCTGGCTGCCACGTGCACAGAGCATCGCCAGGCGGCGCTCCAGCCGCCGGCGACCACCCCCGAGGGCTGCACGAAAATCTTCCAGCTCGGCCGGGGGCAGGGCCGCCGGCCAGTCGTCGGCCTTCGCAAAGCGCGGCGAGGCCCCGATCAGCAGCAGCCCCTGGGGCCCCGACCACTGGCGCGCGGCGGCCAGCGCGACCAGGCCGCCCAGGGACCAGCCCGCCCACACCGGACACTCGACATCCGCTGGCAGCGAAGCGATCAACGCCGCCGCGGTGCGCTCGGCATCCGCCAGCGTCTCGCCATCGCCGGCGGCCCCGTGCCCGGGCAGGTCCGGCGCCAGCACCCGTGTCACACCCGGGAGCGCGGCCCGCAGCGGCGCCCACACCGCGCCAGAGAAGCCCCAGCCATGCAGGAGCACCAGCGTCGGAGCACCGCCCTGCGATTGCGCGGCAGGCACGTCAGCGCCCTGAACGGCGGCCACCGGCTTGCGTATCATGTGCGGTCGAATCCTCTCGCCAATCCGCGCAGGCAGGCTGACCGCTCATGGGCATCACAATCGGCATCATCATCGCGTATCTACTGGGATCGCTTTCCACGGCCATTCTGGTCAGCAAGCTGCTGCGCCTGCCGGACCCGCGCACCACCGGCTCGAAGAACCCCGGCGCCACCAATGTACTGCGCTCGGGCGGCAAGACGGCGGCCATCATCACGCTCATCGGGGATGTCGGCAAGGGCTGGCTGCCGGTGTTCGTCGCCCTGCAACTGGACCTGTTCCCCGGCTGGGCGATCGGCCTGATCGGCCTGGCCGCCTTCCTCGGGCACGTGTTCCCGGTGTTCTACCGCTTTCAGGGCGGCAAGGGCGTGGCCACCGCACTGGGCGTGATGCTCGCCATCAGCCCGCTGGTCGGCGGCCTGGTCCTGCTCACCTGGCTGGTCGTTGCCGCCATCTGGCGCTATTCGTCGCTGGCTGCCCTGGTCGCCGCCGGCATGGCCCCGGTGTACATGGTCCTGCTGGGCATGGACCACTGGATCAGTGCCGCCGTGGCCCTGATGAGCGTGATCCTGTTCATCCGTCACGACAGCAACATCCGCCGCCTGATGCGCGGGGAGGAATCGCGGATCGGCCAGAAGGACAAGGCCCCGGCGGCGCCGAAGGAGTAACCCTTCGGCCTGCGGACGGGTTTACAGCCCCATCCGCAGCCCCCTTCATGCCGCCGCGGGCGGCGCCAGCTCCGCCAGCGGCCAGCGCGCCCGCGCCGCCACCACCGGCGCCCCGGTTTCCGCCACCTGGCCAGCCTGCAGTCGCCGCAGGCCGGCCAGCGCGATCATTGCCCCATTGTCGGTGCAGAATTCGGGCCGCGGGAAATACACTGGCACCCCCTGACGCTGCGCCATGGCCTTGAGCCCGGCGCGCAATGTCGTGTTGGCCGCCACGCCACCGGCGACCACCAGCGCCGGGGCCCCGGTTTGCTCCAGGCCGCGCCGGGTCTTCTCCACCAGGGTGTCGGTCACCGCTTCCTCGAAGGCGCGGGCGACATCCTCCGGCCGGTAGACCTGTTTCTTCAATGCGGTCAGCACCGCGGTCTTCAGACCGGAGAAGCTCATGTCCAGCCCCGGGCGGTCGAGCATCGGGCGCGGCAGGCGCAGGGCGTCCGAGCGCCCCTGCTCGGCCAGACGCGCGAGCGCCGGCCCACCCGGATAGCCCAGCCCCAGCAGCTTGGCGGTCTTGTCGAAGGCCTCGCCCGCGGCATCGTCGATGCTCTCGCCGATCAGGTCGTAGTCGCCCAGGGCACGCGCGTGAATCAGCTGGGTATGCCCGCCGGAGACCTGCAGCACCAGGAACGGGAAATCGAGCCCGGTATCCTCCAGAAACGGCGCCAGCAGGTGGCCCTCCAGGTGATGCACGGCCAGCGCCGGGATGCCCCAGCCCCAGGCCAGGGAGCGCGCCACCGAGGCCCCGGTCAGGAGCGCCCCCAGCAACCCCGGCCCACCGGTGTAGACCACCGCATCCAGGTCGTGGCCGTCCACGCCCGCCTCGTCCAGCACCGCGCGCACCAACGGCAGCAACCGCTGGATATGATCGCGCGAGGCCAGCTCCGGCACCACGCCGCCGTAGACGGCGTGCAGGTCAGTCTGGCTGTACAGCCGGTGCGCAAGCAGGCCCCGGTCCGCGTCGATCAGCGCCACACCCGTCTCGTCGCAGGAAGTCTCGATGCCCAGTACGATCATTGCGCAAGCATGCCGGGTTTCACGGGCCGCACCAAGCAGCCCCTGTGCGTCCGCGCCATTGCGTGGGGGCAAGCGCTCACAGTCGCCCCCGGCGATCCGGGATCCCGTCCAGCGGCAGATGTGCACAATCGCGGCCCAGGGCCATCACCTGAAAACGCTCGCCCATCTCCCCGGGCAGCGTCAGCATGCGCACGGCCTGGGCGGCCTGCATGGTCACACGGGCATCCTCGCCGCTGCCGACGCGGGCCTCGAAACGCCCTGGCAGCCCCGCCCCCAGCAGGAATTCGCCCTGCGCGGCATAGGCCAGCACGTCGAGACCCGCGGCGTCCGCCGCCTCTGCAACCCCGGTGAAATCCACGCTCGCGGTCAGATCCATCAGGCCCGGATAAGCCAGCGGGTCCTGGATCATCTGCTGGCGGTAATACCCCACCAGCGTACCCTGGTGACGCTCCGGGGCGTAGTAGGCGCTGCGCGGAAAGCCATAGTCCACGATCACGGCGACCCCCTGCTCCAGGAAGTCGGCCAGCGCGGTCACCCACGCGGCCTGGGCCGGGCGCCATTCGGAGAGGTAGCCCTCGGGCCACGGGCCATGCTCGGCCTGGAGCCGCGCCACCGGCTCGGCGAGGCCGGGCGGGGCCGGGCGCTCGGCCAGGCTCAGGGTGCCGGCGGCATCGGTCGTGATCCCGACCTGCCAGACCCGGCCTTCACGCCAGCGGAAGAGCTCCACCGGCAGGGCATCCAGGACCTCGTTGGCCAGCACCACACCGCGCAACGGGGTCTCGGGCAGGGCATCCAGCCACGCCACCCGGGCGTACTCCGCGGGTTCAAGCGCAGCCTCCAGGTGGACCTGCTGCCGCGCCCGCAGGTCCGGACTGACCTCGACGATCCAGTAGCGCTCCCACGCCACCCCGAGTTCGCGCAGCGTGGTGATCACATCCCCCGCGAGCCGCCCGCTGCCGGCGCCGAATTCGAGCAGTGTGCCGGTGCCGTTCAGATCGTCCCGCAACACCGGGGCCAGCCAGGTCGCCAGGGTCTCGCCGAACAGGGGCGACAGCTCCGGCGCGGTGACGAAATCGCCCCCCTCGCCCAGCTTGTGGGCCCCGTTCACGTAATAGCCAAGCCCCGGCGCATACAGCGCGGCCTGCATGTAATCGACGAACGGAAGGAACCCCTCGCCGGCGACGACACTCTGTTGCAGGGAGGCCTGCAGACGCCGGGCGATATCGGCGGCCACCGGATCGGCCGGGGCGTTTGTGCTAGGTTTCGGCGGCATCATGACGACGAATGGTACCAACCCGGGGGCAGGCGTGACGCAGGTACAATCCGACAGCATGGACACGACTGCCGGGGAGGCACGGGTGGTGCTGGTCACCGGGGCCGCCCGGCGGGTCGGCGCAACCATCGTGCGCGGGTTGCACGCAGCCGGGTTGCGGGTACTGATCCACTACCGCGGCTCGCGCACGGATGCCGAAGACCTCGTCGCGGAACTGAACGCGAAGCACCCGGACAGCGCCCGCGCCCTGCAGGCCGACCTCCTCGACCTGGAGGCTATCGAACGCCTGGCGCGCGAGGCCGAGGCGGCCTGGGGCCGCCTGGACTTCCTGGTCAACAACGCCTCGACCTTCTACGCCACCGCCGTGGGCGAGATCACCCAACAGAGCTGGGACGACCTGATCGGCTCCAACCTGAAGGCCCCGACTTTCCTCACCCAGGCCTGCAATCCGGCGTTGCAGCGTGAGCAGGGCGCGGTCGTCAATATCGTCGACATCCATGCGCTGCGCCCGCTAAAGGGCTTCCCGGTGTACTCGGCGGCCAAGGCCGGTCTGTGGGCGCTGACCCAGGCCTACGCCCGCGAGCTGGGGCCGGACGTGCGGGTCAACGGCGTTGCCCCCGGCGCGATCCTCGCCCCCGAGGAGGCCGAAAACACTGGCACCCACGAGGCAATGATTGAACGCACCGCACTCAAGCGCGAGGGAAGCCCGGAGGACATCGCGCGCACCGTGCGCTTCCTGCTGCTGGACGCGCCCTACATCACCGGCCAGGTGATCCCGGTGGACGGCGGCCGGTCGGCATCGCAGTAGCCGCGCCCCCGTCCCGCCGCGCTACACTGGTCCCAACCGAGCATTTGCGCCAGGAGACTGCAGCATGATCGATTCCAAACGCTTCGACGACCTTGCCCGCCGCATCACCGAAAGCCTGCCGGAGTCGGTACGCCACATGCAGGAGGACGTGCAGCGCCAGGTCCGCTCGTCGCTGCAAAGCGGCTTCGAACGCATGGACCTGGTGACCCGCGAAGACTTCGACATCCAGGTGGCCCTGCTGGAACGTACCCGCGAACGCCTGGCGGAGCTGGAGGCGCGCGTCGCCGCGCTGGAAGCCCGCCCGAGCGACGAATCCGGGCAGTAACCACCACCTGAATCCACCCGCCGGGCACGGATGCCGGGCGGCAGAACGGAGGGGCACGGATGCCCGTCACTATCGCCTACGCCCGCGCCATCGACGGCATTCACGCCCCGCTGGTCACCATCGAGACCCACCTGGCCAACGGGCTGCCCGCCTTCCAGATCGTGGGCCTGCCCGAGGCCGCGGTGCGCGAAAGCCGTGATCGCGTGCGCGCGGCGATCCAGACCAGCGGCTTCGAGTTTCCACGGCGCCGCATCACCGTCAACCTGGCCCCCGCCGACCTGCCCAAGGACGGCGGCCGCTTCGATCTCGGCATTGCGCTGGGCATCCTGGCCGCCAGCCAGCAGATCCCGGGCGCAGCGCTGGCCCGGCACGAGTTTCTCGGCGAGCTGGGGCTGGACGGCACCTTGCGCCCGGTGGGCGGCACCCTGGCTGCCGGACTTGCGGCAGCCAACGCCGAGCGGGCGCTGGTGGTGAACCCGGAGGATGGGGCGGAGGCGGCCCTCGCCAGCCGCGCCCGGGTTCTCACCGGCTCGCACCTGAGCGCCGTCTGCGCCGCGCTGGCGGGGCGCGAGGCCCTGGTGCCGGCACAACCGCCCGAGCCTTCCGCACCCGCGCACCCCGACCTCGCCGACGTGCGCGGCCAGCACCAGGCGCGCCGGGCCCTGGAGATAGCGGCCGCCGGCGGGCATCACCTGCTGATGGTCGGCCCACCCGGGAGCGGCAAATCCATGCTGGCCGCGCGCATCCCCGGCATCCTGCCGTCAATGGACGAGGACGAGGCCCTGGAGACCGCGGCCATCCACAGCCTGCGCGGCAGTTCGCACCTGCGCCGGGACTGGCGCGCGCGTCCGTTCCGGTCCCCGCACCACACCGCCTCGGGCGTCGCGCTGGTCGGTGGCGGCAGTACGCCACGCCCCGGCGAGATCTCGCTCGCGCACCAGGGCGTATTGTTCCTCGACGAACTCACCGAATTCAGCCGCTCGGTGCTCGACGTACTGCGCGAGCCGCTGGAGAGTGGCGTCATCCACATCTCGCGCGCGGCCCGCCAGGCCGAGTTTCCGGCCCGCTTCCAGCTGGTCGGTGCGATGAACCCCTGCCCACAGGGCTTCGATTGCGACCTCGCCGAACGCTGCGAATGCACCCCGGAGCAGCGGGCCCGTCACCGCAAGCGCCTGTCGGCACCGCTACTCGACCGGATTGACCTGGCCATCGAGGTCCCGCGTATCCCGCCCGGGGACCTGGCGGGATCGGCCGACGCATCCGAAGACTCGGCCTCCGTGGCGAAACGCGTGGCGCGGGCCCGCAAGGTGCAGCGCGAGCGCCAGAATGGACTGAACAGCGCACTCGATGGCTCAGCCCTGGACCGGTACGCCGCCCTCGGCACGGCTGACCGGGAGCTGCTGGACAAGGCTGCGGAACGCTTCCGGCTCTCCGCGCGGGCCTACCACCGCATCCTGCGGGTAGCGCGCTCCATTGCCGATCTCAACGGCGCCGAGGCGATCGCGACCCAGCACCTGACCGAGGCTCTGAGCTACCGCGCCCTGGACCACTGGCGCACGCAATAGGCGCCGCCAAAGAAAAACCCCGCCCAGGCGATACCTGGGCGGGGTTTTGTAGTGCCATTGCTACGGGGTCGATCAGTCTTCGAACGTCGCCACGTAGACGGCCAGGTCGGCGATGTCCTCGTCCGACAGGTTGGCGGCATTCGGCGCCATCAGGGCGGTCTGGTCGCCAACGGTCTCGCCGGCGCGGTAACGCACCAGCTTGTCGGCAATGTACTCGGCATCACGACCGGCCAGCTTCGGGAACACCGGGGTACCCTGGCCCTGCGCACCATGGCAGGCAATACAGGTGTTGTAACTCGACTGGCCGCGCTCCGCATCGCCATCTTCAACCGCGATGGTGGCAACCGCTTCGGCCTCTTCTTCGGCCGCCGCTTCGCCAGTCTCGGTAGTAGCGACCGGCTCTTCGCCCTCGGCAGCATCTTCAGCGGCGGTGTCGCCATTGCCGTTATCGCTGCCTTCATAGTCGTGATCGACCCCGGCCTGGTCCAGCATGTAGGCGACCACGTCGCGCATCTGCTCGTCGCTCAGGCTGGAATCGCCACCGCGCGCCGGCATGGCGCCGATGCCGTTGATCGAGTTGGCGAACAGGGTATCCAGGCCCTTGTCGTTCAGGCGGTTGCTCCACTCGTCGGTGTCGTCTTTGAGCGGGGCGCCGGAAACACCAGCGTCATGGCAGGCCGCGCAGACGTTCGAGTAGAGGTCGCCCGGGCTCAGGTCCGCGGCTTCCTCGGCGCTATCCACCTGGCCGGACACCACCTGACCGATCGGCGCGATGCGCTGGGCGACGCGCTCGTCACTCACGGTGTCGGGCTGGGACACCTGCATGCCGGCAAGCCAGCCGGCCAGGTGCGACACCAGGAAAAGGACCGTACCCAGCAAGGCCAGGGACGCAATAAACAGCAACACCTTGTTCCCGGTGTCCATCTTGATCGGTTGATTTCCCACTTCTCTCCCTCCGAGATCCCGGCCTTGAGCGGCCATGTGGTGTGCTATTCGAAAGCCCTCGCGCATCAAGCGCAAATCGGGCGCAGAGTATAGGGCATCATGCAAACCACGACCACAAACCGAGTGTGGCGGTCAAATATGGCTGGACGCGTCAAAGCTCGCGCCCGTATCATTGCAGGTCTTGCGCCCGTAGCTCAGCTGGATAGAGTACTGCCCTCCGAAGGCAGGGGTCGCAGGTTCGAATCCTGCCGGGCGCGCCATCATGACGACGAAGAAGGGCCCATTGTATGGGCTCTTCTTCGTTATGCGGATGGATCCCGGAGCCGGACGCCCCCTTCTCCAGCCGAGGCCCGCTGAACGGGACAACCGATCCGCCCCACCATGACAATCCCCAGTCTCTGCACATCGCAGACGACCGCCTTGCCCTCGCACTGCCCGATCAGACAACAGGCCCTACGGCCGCAGCCGGCAGCTCGACCTGCTGACACTGGCTCATGATCTGCATGAGAACGATCACGCGCTCTTCTCCGGTACGGGCGAGAAACAAGGCCTCGCGCCCCTGGAACGGCCCATCCGTGATGGTGACCGGCTGCTGCGGGGCAAAGTCACTGTCACGGGTAAGGTCGAGACAGCCGCTCTCGGGGTCCAAGCGCAGGCGGATCCCCTCGATAACCGGCTCGGGAACCGGCACCGGGCTGGAGCCAAAGCGCACCAACCCAAGCACGCCGCGCGTGGAGCGAATTGGGGCCCAGTTTTCTGCGACGTCGCAAAGCTGTGCGAAAAGGTAGCGCGGAAACAGGGACTCGGTGACGGCGGTGCGACGCCCCCTGCGGCGAATGGGCCGGCGGATCAGCGGCCGGAACGTGCGATAGCCCTGGCGGTCGAGATTCGCCTCGGCGCGGGCTTCTTCCCGGGGTTTGCATTGGATGGTGTACCAGTGTTTCAAGGGGACCTCTTCGCAGCAGTGCGCCGGCAATTGCGCACCAGCCATAGCATCAGCTCACTCTAATGATAGGCCGACTGGCAGCGAACGTGCGTAGTTGCATCACGAAACTGGATGCACAGGGTTGCCGGGGCGATCGGCTACTGCCTTGATCTGGATCAAATTCGGCAGCCCGGGGCAGCGCTAGCTTCAGAGGTGCAACAACACCTCAGGAGAACCCTCATGCTGACCGAAATCATGTTCCAGTCGCCCATCGGCATTCTGACCATCATCACCCTGCTGGGGATCGTGGCCTTCTTTGGCTACGTGGGCTATTACATCATCCACGGCATGCGCCAGGACGAGCAGCGCGAGTAAGACATCCGCGCCCGACGGCCAGCGGCCACGACGGGCGCCCATGAAAACGCCCGCGCAAGGCGGGCGTTCGATGTGCCACTTCAGCCAGCGGGGCTCAGGTGTGCTGGTCCCCGTGGTACAAGCGCACGACGTGCCGGGCCTCGGCGAAGAACAGCCAGCGCTCCATGATCACACCCGCCAGGGCCGCGACCAGGCCGAGCCAGGCCACGATGGCCGGCACGCCGGACAGGATCGCGGCGAACACCAGGATCGGGGTACCGAACGCGAGCAGGAACACGCCCATCTTCAGGGTGTCGGTGGTGTTCTTGCCTGCATCGTAGCCAAACTCGTCGGTCAGGAAGGTACCGGCGGTATGCCCGGTATCCAGCAACCGCACGGTCGCGCGGTTGAAGGTGGTGGCGGTGTTGATGGTCGGGCCGGTCACGCGGGAGATCCAGAAGTAGTAGATCCCCTTGAGGACGCCAGCGATCAGCAGCAGCACGATGGCCACGCCCGCATGCATCGCGGTGGCGTTGCCGAACACACTGGCAATGGCGGCGAAGGCGACGGCACCGGTGGCCACACCCAGAAGGATGTAGTTGGCCGGGGTCAGCGCGGTGTTCCACTGGCGGATGGTCTTCAGGCAGCCGTAGATCATCCCGGTGGAGAACAGCGTGACCACCGCCAGCACGGCGGCGATGGCGCCAGCCACTGCGGCCAACGGACCGACTTCGTGGCCCTGCAGCAGCACGCCGAGGCCATAGATCGCGGCGAACGGGTAGAACAGCACGGCAAATACCGCCTCGCGCGAGAGCCAGGAGGTCTTGAAGCGCATGAAGGAACGCCAGGCGTTCTTCTTGTTCGCCAGGTGGCCGGTGGACAGCATGAGCCCGACGGTGATCATGCCCAGGGCCGCAACCCCGTGCGCGATCAGCTCGCCATGGCTCATGACCGGACCGATGCCCGCGAGATGGAAGGCCACCAGCAACAGGAACAGGCCGTAGCCCGCACCGGAGATGACAGTAAACAGAATGACGGAAAACGCCGGATGCATGGTTTTCTCTCCCCGATCGGGCGCGCTTAGCGCGCCACCATCTTGTTGACCCAGTCCTTCACCGAGGTGATCAGCGTGTTGGCACGCACGTCGTCGGTGGGGATGGAACGGGTGATCCGCGGCGGCAGATAGGTGTTGACCGGCTTGTAGCCAAGCTCGGGCATCTGCTTCACACCGCCACGTTCGCGGACCAGGCGGCTCACCTCGGAGGCGTCGTCATCAAAGTCGCCGAAGAAGCGCGCGTGCGCCGGGCAGGTGATGACGCAGGCGGGCTGACGCTCTTCCGGCGGCAGCTGCTCGTCGTAGATGCGGTCCACGCACAGCGTGCACTTCTTCATCACGCCGTCTTCGCGGTCCAGCTCGCGGGCGCCGTACGGGCAGGCCCAGGCGCAGTAGTTGCAGCCCATGCACTTGTCCTGGTCGACCAGCACGATGCCGTCTTCCGGGCGCTTGTAGGAGGCACCGGTGGGGCAGACGTTCACGCAGTCGGCATGCTCGCAGTGCATGCAGGACATCGGGATGTTGACGGTCTTGTTGTTGGGGTAGTCCCCGACCTCGTAGTGGCGGATGCGGTTGAACCACACGCCGCTCGGGTCCTCGCCGTAGGGGCGATAGTCGGTCAGCGGACCCGTGGTGCCGCTGGTGTTCCACTGCTTGCAGGCCACCGCGCAGGCATGGCAGCCCACGCAGGTGTCCATGTCGATTACGAGTCCAAGTCGCATGGTTGGTACTCCCTCAAATCGTTCGTGCGGGCAAGCCCCGCGATGGCCTTGAGGCCGTCGCGGAACCGGGCCGGATCAGTTTTTCTCGTCGTCCAGCGAACCGCGCGTGAGCACGTCGCGGATGTCGCGGTTCAGGTGCACGGGCTTGTGCGCGTGGTAGCGCAGCTGGTCCGGCGATTCGGACATGCCCGGCGTGGCCTTCACCTCGTCGAACTGCGGCCAGGCGCTCTGCTCGTCGGGACCGGCCGGGGTGATCTTGACCTTGAGGTCGTACCACGCGGCCTGCCCGGTGACCGGGTCGGAGTTGGTGATGTTGTCGATCGGGTCGCCCTTCTTCGGGAGCAGCTCGCTGATCAGGTGATTCATCAGGAAGCCCTTCTGCGACTCGTTCGCCTCCGGCTTCAGGCCCCAGGCGCCCTTCTGCTTGCCGATGGCGTTCCAGGTCCAGACGGTGCTGGGCTCGCAGCCCTCGATCAGCTTGACCTGCACGCGAATCTTGCCGTTGTGCGACTCCAGCCACACCCAGGACAGATCCTCGATGCCCATGGACTCCGCCTTCTGACGGTTCATGTACAGGTAGTTCTGGGCGCAGATCTGGCGCAGCCAGGCGTTCTGCGAATCCCAGGAGTGGTACATGAACATCGGACGCTGGTTGACCGCGTAGAACGGGTACTCGTCCTCGTCGATCCGGGTCTGCTCCAGCGGCTTGTGCCAGATGGGCAGCGGATCGAAGTACTGGGTCAGCCGGTCCTTGTGCTCCTGCTTGGTCGGTTGCGGGCCGTCGTACAGGCCCTGGCCGGCCAGCTTGAAGCGCTGCTGGGTCTCGGAGTAGATCTCGATCGTGATCGGATCGGTCTTGCCTACCCAGCCGGCGTGCTTGGCCAGCTCCAGGTAGTCCTTGTTGGCGTAGCGGTAGAACTGCTGATTCGGCGCCAGGTGGTACAGGAAGAACCCCTGGTTCTCGATGTACGCCTCCCACTGCTTCGGGTTCGGCTCGCCGCGCAAGTGGCTCTGGCCGTCCTTGCCGCGATAGCCGGACAGGAAGCCGATGCCCGGCTCCTTCTCGAAGTTGACGATGAAGTCCTTGTAATCCGAGAACTTGCGGCTGCCATCGTCCTTGGTGAACGCCGGGAACTTCAGGCGCCCGGCCAGCTCGACCATGACCTCCTGCCACGGCCGCACGTTGCGATCGGGCTCGAGGATCGGGTGGCGGATGGAGTCCGCCGCCGCGGCCGGCTCGGAGATCGGGCGGTCGAGCATGGAGATGGTGTCGTAGCGCTCCAGATAGGTGGTATCCGGCAGCACCAGGTCGGCGAAGCTGACCATCTCGGAATTGAACGCATCCGAGACCACCAGGAACGGGATCTTGTACTCGCCGTTCTCGTCCTTGGACCGCAGCATGTCCATCACTTCGGCGGTGTTCATCGTGGAGTTCCACGACATGTTCGCCATGAAGAAGATCAGGGTGTCGATCGGGTACGGGTCGGCGTTGACCGCGTTGGTCACCACCATGTGCATCATGCCGTGGTTGGACACCGGCGCATCCCAGGAGAAGGCCTTGTCGATGCGCAGCGGGTTGCCGTCGTCATCGATGACCAGATCCTCCGGCGCGGTCGGGAAACCGAGCGGCGGGCTCTTCAGCGGGGTGTTCGGGGCGCATTCCTTGGCCGGCTTGATGCCCGGCGGGATGTGCTTCGGATACGGCGGCTTGGCCAGGTGACCGCCGGGGCAGTCCACCGAGCCGAGCATGATCTGCAGCAGGTGAATCGCGCGGCAGGTCTGGAATCCATTGGAGTGCGCGGAGATGCCGCGCATCGCGTGCATGGACACCGGACGCCCGAACACCTTGTCGTGCTTGCGGCCCCAGGAGTCGGTCCACTCGATGTCGAGCTCGATGGTCTCCTTGAACGCGACGTGGGCCATCTCCAGCGCCAGGCGCTCGGTCTGCTCGGCCGGGATGCCGGTCACCGCGGCGGTATTCTCCGGGGAATACTCGTCCGCCAGGTAACGTTCGGCCAGCAGGGTCATCACGGTCTTGACCGGGCGGCCGTCCGGGGCGGTGTACTCGCCGAACAGGGCCGGCTTGATGTCGACCTGGCTGCCGTCGACGAAGGCCTCCTTCTCCAGTTCCCAGACCTGCGGGTTGCCGGCCTCGTCACGCAGGATCAGGCCGTCGCCCTTCTGGCCCGGGGTCTGTACGACCAGCTGGGTGGCGTTGGTGTAGCGCACCAGGAAGTCCCAGTCGAACTGGTCGTTCTTCAGCAGCACGTGCAGCATCGACAGCGCGAACAGGCCGTCGGTGCCGGGCTTGATGCCCACCCACTCGTCGGCGATCGCCTGGTAGCCGGTGCGCACCGGGTTGATCGCGACGAACTTGCCGCCGCTGCGCTTGAGCTTTTCCAGCCCGATCTTGATCGGGTTGGAGGCATGGTCTTCCGCCACACCCCAGAGCATGTGGTACTTGGTGCGATCCCAGTCGGGGTCGCCGAATTCCCAGAAGGCGAAGCCAGTGGTGTACAGGCCGCCGGCGGCCATGTTCACCGAGCAGAAGCCACCGTGGGCCGCCCAGTTGTAGGTACCGAACTGGGTTGCCCACAGGCCGGTCAGGGCCTGCATCTGGTCACGGCCGGTGAAGAACGCCAGCTTGCGCGGGTCGGTCTCGCGGATCTTCTGCAGGCGCGCGGACAGGGTGTCCAGCGCCTCGTCCCAGGAGATCGGCTCAAACTCGCCAGCACCGCGCTCGGTGCCCGGCTTGCGGCGCATCGGCTGGTGCAGGCGCGCCGGGGACTGCTGCTTCATGATCCCCGCGTTGCCCTTGGCGCAGAGCACACCCTTGTTGATCGGGTGGTGCCGATTCCCCT
The DNA here is from genome assembly GCF_000380625.1 of Thioalkalivibrio sp. ALMg9. Classification (NCBI taxonomy): domain Bacteria; kingdom Pseudomonadati; phylum Pseudomonadota; class Gammaproteobacteria; order Chromatiales; family Ectothiorhodospiraceae; genus Thioalkalivibrio; species Thioalkalivibrio sp. ALMg9. The sequence goes on along the minus strand of NZ_AQYC01000008.1, from coordinate 273,063 downwards.
GGATGTAGCGGACCTTGTTGTCCTGGACGGTAACCTTGATACCGCAACGACAGGCGCACATGTAGCAGGTGGTGTACTTGATCTCCTGCTCGCCGTGCTTTTCGAATTCGGGCAACGCGCTCATGGGGGCGACCTCGTGATCTCGGTTCAGTTATGCATCGCGCATTGTGGACGGAGCGGACACATTCTGCCAACGAGTCTTTTCTATTTGCGGATAAACCAGAATTATCGGGTGAAGATTTTTTTTATTGTGACCCGAATCCACAGATGATTTGCACGTTCATGTGGCAAAGACCGCAAAATGATCTACGATGTGTACCACGGAACATATCGCCCCACTCGACGTCACAGGCCCGCCAATGGAACACGCCGACACCCCCACGGAAGGAAACGCCCTGATCGACGCCTTCGGTCGCCGCATCGAATACGTGCGCCTCTCGGTCACCGATCGCTGCGATCTGCGCTGTTTCTACTGCATGCCCAAGGGCTTTCGCGACTTCGAGGAGCCGGAACACTGGCTCAGCTTCGAGGAGATCGAGCGCGTGATGGGCGCCTTCGGTCGCCTCGGCACCCGCCGTGTGCGCCTGACCGGCGGCGAGCCCCTGGTGCGCAAGAACCTCCCGGATCTGGCCGCGCGCCTGAATGCCCTGCCCGGCATCGACGATATCTCGCTGTCCACCAACGCCACGCGCATGGCGCGCCATGCGCAGGAGCTGAAGGATGCTGGCGTCGACCGGATCAACGTCAGCCTCGATTCGCTCAAGCCCGAGGTCTTCAAGGAGATCACCGGCGGCAAGCTGGAGAAGGTGCTGGACGGGCTGATGGCCTCCAAGGCCGCGGGCCTCGCCCCAATCAAGATCAACATGGTCGTGATGGGCGGGATCAACGAGCCGGAGGTCGAGGACATGGTCGACTTCTGCATCGAGCACGGCTTCACCCTGCGCTTCATCGAGACCATGCCGATGGGCGACACGGGCCGCCAGGCGAAAGAGGGCCATTACGTGAACCTGCAGGATGTGCGTGCCCGCCTGGAGCCGCGCTACAACCTGGTGCCCGGCGTGATGCCCGGGGGCGGCCCGGCGCGCTACATGCAGATCCCGGATACCGATGTGCGCATCGGCTTCATCACCCCGATCTCGCAGCACTTCTGCGATACCTGCAACCGCGTGCGCCTGTCGGTGGACGGCACCATCTACACCTGCCTCGGCAACGACCACAGCCTGAACCTGCGCCCCTACCTGCGCGAGGGCTGTACCGATTCGGAACTGGAGGACCTGGTGGTTCAGGCCATCAACCTGAAGCCGGAACGCCACGAATTCTCCGAGCGCCCGGAGAAAGTCCTGCGCTTCATGTCCATGACCGGGGGCTGAGGCCCGGCCAGCCGGCACCGCGATGAGCATGCCGCAGGAACGAGAAAGGCCCGCTGAAAGCGGGCCTTCTGCATGCCGGGAGGGCTGCGAGCCGCTTCAGTCGACGGCGCCTTCCGGCGGCAGCTTTTCCTTCATCGAGTCGGACAGCGGCACGTCGTGCACCACCAGGACCGGCAGGCGCGCATTGCGCACCAGCCACTCGGTGGCAGAGCCGGAGAGCATGTTGGAGATCTGGCTGCGCCCACGGGTCCCCATCACGATCATGTCCGCACCCCACTCTTCGGCGTGGCGGGAAATTTCCTCGGGGGCGCTGCCCACGGCGATGGCGACGTCGTCGTCTGCCTCGGCCCACTCCTGCATCTGGGCACGCACCTTCTCCTCCGCAGCATTGCGCATGTCCTTCGCGTTCAGCGGCGACGAGCCCGCACCACTGAACGCACCGGCAGAGCTGGGACCGGCCACGTCCGACGGCTTCATCACATACAACAACCGCTTCTTCGCCCCCGGGCAGTGCTGGCGGGCAATCGCCAGGGCCGAGGCCGACGCGGGCGAGAAGTCGATGGCGATGATGACGCGCTGCAGCATGGGGATCCCCTTTGTGATCGCATGAAACCGACCCGGCGTACGCGCCCGGGGTCATGAAAACTTCAGAACCGACTACATAGAGTGGTACAATTTCGCGCCTTTCCTGAGCGGTTCTCAGTCTGTACTGGCACCGAACCGCTTGCAACCGCGCCATCCACTGGTGGCAACCGGGCCCGGCTACTTCCCGGGGAAGCGCCGATCCAACCCTTCGCGTGGATCCGCGCCTCCCAAAGTCTCTGGTACCTGTTCGTTCACCCGTTGATCCCGACCCGGGTCGGCTTCGGCGCGCACCGGTATTGGGGAACGCAACGTGCAGCAGACCATACAAGACTTCCTGTCCCGCCAGCGCAAGGTCTGGTTCTTCAATGTCCGCGGCGACCTGATCGCCGGGATCGTGGTCGCACTGGCCCTGATCCCCGAGGCGATCGCCTTCTCCATCATTGCCGGCGTCGATCCGAGCGTGGGCCTGTACGCCTCGTTCACCATGGCGGTGGTGATCGCCTTCGCCGGCGGGCGCCCCGGAATGATCTCGGCGGCGACCGGGGCGATGGCCCTGCTCACGGTCACTCTGGTGGCCGAGCACGGGCTGCAGTACCTGCTGGCGGCCACCATCCTGACCGGGCTCATCCAGCTCCTGTTCTCGTGGGCCAAGCTCGCGCGCTACATGATGTTCATCCCGCGCACCGTGCTGGTCGGCTTCGTCAACGCGCTGGCGATCCTGATCTTTCTCTCCCAGGTGCCCTACCTGGTCGATGGCGACACCACCATGTGGGCGCTGGTCGCGGCCGGCCTGATCATCCTCTACGGCCTGCCGATGATCCCCGGCTACCCGAAGCTCCTGCCGCCACCGCTGGTCGCGATCATCGCGCTAACCGCCGTCGTCTACTACATGGGCATGCCCACGCTGGAAGTCGGCGACATGGGCGACCTGCCCTCCGGCCTGCCGGTGTTCCTGTTCCCGGACATCCCGTGGAACCTGGAGACCCTGCAGATCATCTTCCCGACCGCCTTCGCGCTGGCGATCGTTGGTCTGCTGGAGTCGCTGCTGACGGCCTCGATCCTCGATGACCTGACCGACACCCCCTCCGGCAAGAACCGTGAGGCCCAGGGCCAGGGCATCGCCAATATCGTGACCGGCTTCTTCGGCGGCATGGCCGGCTGCGCGATGATTGGCCAGTCGGTCATCAACATCAAGTCCGGAGGGCTCGGCCGTTTGTCCACGCTGGCGGCCGGCCTCTTCCTCCTGCTGTTCATCGTGTTCCTGGGCGATCTGGTCTCGATCATCCCGATGGCCGCACTGGTCGCGGTGATGATCATGGTCTCCATCGCCACCTTCGACTGGGGCTCGCTGACCACGCTGCACAAGTTGCCGCGCACCGATGCCGTGGTGCTGATCGTGACCGTCGCGGTCACCGTGATCACCCACGACCTGTCGATGGGCGTGTTCGCCGGCGTGCTGCTCTCCGCGATCTTCTTCGCACGCAAGATGGTCAAGGCGGTGGAAGTGAAGAGTGACCTGTCGGAGGACGGCAAGACCCGCATCTACACCGTGCGCGGCCAGCTCTTCTTCGTCGCCGTGGACAAGTTCATCGACAGCTTTGACTACCGCGAAGGCATCCATAACGTCGAGATCGACCTGACCCGCGCCTCGCTGTGGGACAGCTCGGCCGTGGCCGCGATCGACAAGGTCGTCGGCAAGTTCCGCCGCAACGGCATGGAAGTCGACGTGAAAGCCCCGCACGGCGAGAGCGGCGAACTCCACGACAAGCTCGCCCTGCACGACAAGGGCGCCGACCTGGGGCCGGGCGGGCACTAATCCCGCCGTTCGCCTTCGGCACCGTCATTGCGAGGAGCCGAAGGCGACGCGGCACAAAAGCAGCGGAGCTGGGTTGAACGGCCGCAGGCCGGCCCGAAGGGCGTGCGGAGCGAGTAACCGCCATCCGGAACCACCGGCTCCCGACTCGGTGCCAGCTTTGGGAGGTTGCCACGGCCCCTGCGGGGCCTCGCAATGACGGTGCCAGGGGCGGCGCCCGGGAGCCAGAGAGATTGGACCTCGTGCCCGAGCGTGGCAGGCTAGGCGCATGATGAATCTGCGCCGGCCGGCACCCCCGACCGATCCCAGGGCCGAACGCGAGCGCATTCGGCGCGCCCTGATGTGGCCCATGCTCGGGGCCGGCATCCTGATCGCGATCCACGCGCTGCAGGAGCTGACCGGCGGTGACTGGTCACGCCTGGGCATCCTCCCGCGCGACGCGGTCGGGGTGCTGGGCATCATCACCTCGCCGCTGATCCACGGCTCCTGGGGCCACCTGCTGGCCAATGTCCCGACCCTCTGGGTGCTGGGCATGCTGACCCTCTACGGCTTTCCCCAGGCCACGCGCACGGCGGTGCCGCTGATCTGGCTGATGGGCGGGCTGGGCGTGTGGCTGTTTGCCCGCGAGGGGCTGCACATCGGGGCGTCCGGCCTTACCCACGGTCTGATGTTCTTCGCGGTCGTGATCGGGATTCGCCGCCGCGATGCGCTGTCCATCGCGCTCGCCATCATCATCCTGTTTCTTTACGGCAGCATGCTGTGGGGCGTGTTCCCCAGCGGTCCCAAGGTGTCGTTCGAGGCACACCTGTTCGGCGCGGTGGTGGGCGCGGTCTGTGGCGGGCTCCTGTACCGGCGTGACCCGTTACCCCCGGCGCGCCGATCCTCCTGGGAGGACGACGACGAGACCGACCCGGAGACCCTGCGCAAGATCGAGCAGGGGCGCCTGGACGAGATCGAGCCCGGGAAGTCGTCGGACGAGCCGTGGCGTCGTGATTAGTTGGACACGTGTGCTGATGCGGTTCGCTACGCTCAGCGCATCCTGCGGTCATGCTTCCGGACCCGCCGATCGCAGGGTGCCGTGAGCGCAGCGAACCGCACCGACCCCACCCCTCTCACTGTCCGAAATACATCCGCACCCCCGCCATCAAGGTCAGGCCCGGCGCTGGCTCGTAGTAGCGGCCGCCCGCCGCATTGATACGGATGTTGTCGACATTGTCCGCATCCAGCAGGTTGTTGGCGGCGACGAAGGCCTCGGCGCGGGTATCGCCCTGCTGCCAGAACCGGCCGGCGCGCAGGTTCAGCGTCGTCTGCGGCCCCACCTTCTCCGTGTTCGCGTTGTCCGCGTAACGCGACCCCACATGCAGCGCGTCCACGGTCACGAACCAGGGGCCGTCGCGCCAGTCGGCCTCGACGAACAACTGCTCGCGCGGCAGCCCCGGCATCCGGTTGCCGTCATGGCGAACACCCTCGGCATCCTCGAACTCTCGAAAACGGAAACGATTGAGGCTTGCAGCGGCGCTCAGGGTCCACTGTGGGTTCAACCGCCAGTCTGCGCTTAGCTCAACGCCATCGCGGGCCGTGCGCCCGGCGTTGGTATAGAACGTCCGGTCGCCCTGACCTTCAAGCTGGTACGGCGACAGCTCGTCGCGCACCCGGGTAGCGTAGACCGAGGCCTCCCAGGAGAGCTGCGGATTCTCGCGCCGGATACCGACCTCGATACTGCGCGCCCGTTGTGGGTCGACCTCGGGATTAAAGCCGCCTCCGCCCTCCGGATTGGCAAACTCGGTGAAGGTCGGGGTCTCGAAGTTGGTCGCCACATTCACGTAGGCGCGATACTCGGGCCGGAAGTGCCAGATCAGCCCGGCCATGCCGCTGGTCTCGTCAAAGGTCCGTCGGCCCGATCGGTCCGTGACGTCATCACCGTCGTCAAACCGCTCGACGAAGTGATCGTCGATGGACATGCGAATACGGTCGTGACGGGCGCCGGCCACCAGGTTCCAGTCCGACCCGAGTGCGGTATCGGTCTGCACGAACACCCCGCGCGAGCGGGCACGCTCCCGCTGGTCGAGCGCCAGGTCGCTCATGGGATCAACCGGGTCCGCGGAACACTCGCCGCCGTCGCGATCGAAAAGCCGGCCAGCAGAACAGCGCCGTGTGCGGTCATCGCGCTGTTCTTCCAGGTCGATGCCGGTGAGCACACGGGTCGCCCCAACGTCGCGCTCGTACTGGGCATTGACTCCAAAGAAATCGCGCTCGTAGGCGACGCGGGAATCACCGGGGAACGGCAACTGCTGCGCATAGTCGCGCTGGGTCCAGAATCCGCCCAGGCGCAGCTCGCCCCCGGCCAGCGGCTGCTCCCATTGCAGGCCGGTGGTCAGCTGTTCGGCGGACTGGGTACTGTCCAGCGCCGTGGCCAGCGGGGCCGCGGCACGCCGGTCCTCGCGCATCTCCTCGCGGGTCAGGCCGCCGGGATCGTCGGTGCGTGGCGCATCCAGGTAGCGCAGGTGAACGTTGAGCGTGCCGGCATCCAGTTCCGAGGCGGTATGCAGGCGCAGATAGCGCTTCTCGGCGGTGGACTGTTCGCGGTAGCCGTCGATGGCGAAATCATGTGCGGTCAGGGAATAGCGGTGGGTGCCGTGGTCCTGCTCCGCCACCGCCTCGGCGCGACGATAGCCGTAGCTGCCCAGCAGCACCCCGCCGCCGAAGCCGCGCGGATCCCGCCCATCGCGGGTGCGCGCAGCGATCACACCGCCGGAGGCATTGCCGTACAACGCCGCGCTGGGCCCGCGCAGCACCTCGATGTCGCGCAGGTTCAGCAGATCGATGGCATCCACCTGCGACTGGCCGTCCGGCGTGGTCTCGGGGACCCCGTCCTGGAGGATGCGCAGTCCACGCACCCCGAACGGGGCGCGCGAACCGAAACCGCGGATCGAGATTCGCGCATCCTGGGCAAAGTTGTAGCGGTTCTGGCCGAACAGCCCCGGCACACGGTTGAGCGCCTCGTCCAGCTGCAGACCCTGCCGCCCCTCGGTGGCCTGGCGGTCGTCGACCCGGCTGACCGCCGCCGGCAGATCCGCCAACGGGGTCGCCAGGCGCGGCGCCGTCACCGTGATCTCGACCGGATCGAGCACCGGCGGCGCCTCATCCTCCGCGCCGCTTGCCGGGGATACAACCAGAAGGGGCCACAGCATCCAGCCACTCAGGCGGGGGATCGTCGACTCCGATGCTTCCAATGCCGCACCTCCTCTCGCTCGCCCCGAGACCTCCAGTAGACCGGAAACCGGCTCCTCATCGGAAGGACCCATCGCCTTGCGGCGGGTTCCGTTCGAAGCCGTGTCATTTCCGCAACGGTGTGGCCTTTTAACGGGATCTTCATGAGCGCTTAACCAGGGCGTCACCCGGCCTCCCCATGCTTGCGCCCTGTCGAGAGGCACTCGCGTCTCGCCAACGTTCAAACGCAAATAGGGGAGAAATCCATGAACCGCAAGCACCTGCTGACCAGCCTGATCGCCGCCGGCCTGGTCGTCCCGGCCCTGGCCACCGCCGACTGGACGCTGTACGGCCGCGCCCACCTGTCCGCCGACATCCTGGATGACGGCGCCGAATACAACGAATTCAACGTCTCGAGCAATTCCAGCCGCCTGGGCTTCAAGGGCGAGCGCGAATTCCGCGAACAGCTGGTCGGCATGTTCCAGATCGAGCAGCAGATCGATTTCGACACCAACGGCACAAACTTCGCGACCCGCGACACCTTTGTGGGCCTGAAGGGTTCCGAGTGGGGCATGCTGCGCATCGGCAAGTTCGACACCCCGTTCAAGCGCGCCCGTGGCCCGGCCAACTTCTTCGGCGATCAGGTCGGCGATATGCGCAACCTGACTCGCTCACGCGCCCAGACCGGACGTTTCGACGAGCGCTTCAACAACAGCATCCACTACCAGACCCCCAGCTTCGGCGGCCTGACCTGGAACATCCAGTACGCCAACGAGACCGGCGATGCCTCCACCGTGGACGGTGCGACCAACAAGGCCTACTCCACCTCGCTGAATCTCAACATGGGCGACCTGACCGGTGCCCTGGCCTACGAAAAACAGGAAGACGGCGCGATGGATCCGGATGCCTGGCGCCTGGCCGTTGGCTACCGCATCACGCCGGCCTTCCGCATGGGTGCCTTCTACCAGAACTCGGAAACTACCAATGGCGACGAAGCAGATGTGTACGGCCTGGGCGGGCAGTTCCGCCTGACATCGAACATGTACCTGAACGGCCACGCCTTCCAGCTGGATTCCGATCTGGACGATGCCGACGCCACCATGTATGCGCTTGGCCTCGAATACCGTGTCGACAGTGACCTGCGTTTCTACGGCAACGTCGCAATGGTCGACAACGACGCGAACTCCGCCTTGAGCCCCTGGAGTGCGGCCCGCAGTGCCAACCCCGACGATGCCAACCCCCTCGCCCAGACGGCCACGGCACTGTCGATCGGCATGCGCTACGACTTCTAAGGCCGTAGCACGGACACCCCGACGGCCAGGACCGCCGGGGCGTCTACCATCCCAGGCCCTGCCGGATTACGCCCCGGCGGGGCCTTTTTCGTTGGTGCCCAGCTCGCGGACGGCAGCGAGGTCAGTCGCGCAGGTGCTGATTGACGAAGCGGGTGACGCGGATCATGGCGTCGCGCGATGCGAGGTCGTCGGCGAAGGTGCGGTTGTTGCCGTTGCGGAAGTCGAAGCCGCGGCCCACGCCGGGGTATTCGATCCAGTGCACTTCGCCCCCGCGGCTTGCGAGACCATCGGCGGCCATGCGCGCGGTGCGGTGGCGCTGGTACTGCTCCTCGTCCCCGATCAGGATCATCATCGGGATCTCGAGCTCGTTGACCTCGTTGGCGTAGCGATATACCTGGTGCGGCTCGCCCAGGTTCGGGTCCTGCAGGTGCGGGTAGTAGCCAGCCCAGCAGGCGACATCCTCGACCTGGCGCTCGAAGGTGACGGCGACCTTGAGCGCCTTGTAGCCGCCACGGGTGATGGAGAGCAGGCAGGCGCGGTCACCCACGATGTCGTCGCGTTCCAGCAGCACGTCCAGACCCTGGTTCAGGTCACCTTCCAGCTCGTAGTCATGGTCCAGCGGGTGGCTTTCCATGAAACGGCCGGTGTACAGGTCCGGTGCCAGCACGACGAAGCCGCGTGCCGCCAGGCGCTTCACATGCAGTTCGGCCAGATCGTCCAGGCCGCGCCGGCCATGGGTCCAGAGGATTGCGGGATAGTCCTCACCGTCCGCCGGACGGGCGACCATCGCCGGAATGCCGATGCCATCGCGCTCGTATTCGATGCGTTCGATCGCCACCTTGTGGTTTTCGAGATCGGCGTACATGACCCCGTCCTCCCACCAGTCGTCGTCCCACCACCAGTTGTCGGAACCGGTGGGTTCATCGGCCGCCAGCGGGGCCGAGATCAGGGCCGTGGCGGCCAGCAGACAGAAAGAACGCAGCACTGGAAACATCGGAAACCTCTCGTGGTGGACGTACGGGCGCGATCGCCCTCGAAAGACGGACGGCGCGGGTGCTTTCTTCCGAGGGTAGTGCAATCCCGCACGCCGTACCTGCTGACTCGGCGTCATGCGCCGTCGGGAAACCCCAGCTGGCGCCAGGCCTCGTAGACCACCACCGCCACGGCATTGGAAAGGTTGAGGCTGCGGCTGCCCTCGCGCATCGGGAGGCGCAGGCGATGCTCCGACGGCAGGGTATCCAGGACGGACTCCGGCAGGCCTCGCGTCTCGGGACCGAACAACAAGGCATCGCCATCGCGGAAGGTCGGGGCGTCGTAGCGAACCTGCCCGCGCGTGGTCATGGCGAAGACCCGGCCAGGCTGCACCGATTCCCGCCAATGGTCGAGGCTGTCATACTCTTGCACCCGGGCCAGCTCGTGATAGTCGAGCCCGGCGCGGCGCGCCCGCGCACTGTCCAGCTCGAAGCCTAGCGGATGGATCAGGTGCAGCGCCGCCCCGGTATTGGCCGCCAGACGAATGATATTGCCCGTGTTCGGCGGGATCTCCGGTTCATAGAGGACGATGTGAAGCATGAGTGATTCGCGCACCGATCCGCGGCTGGCCCTGGAATTCTGCGGCCTGCATTTGAACACGCCGCTGGTGCTGCTGTCCGGCTGTGTCGGCTTCGGCGAGGAGTACACCCGCGTGGCCGGCTTTTCCAACCGCGATGCGGGCGCGATCTGCCTGAAGGGCACGACCGGCCAGGCGCGGCTGGGCAACGCCCCGCACCGCGTCTACGAGACCCCGGACGGCATGCTGAACGCAATCGGCCTGCAGAACCCCGGGGTCGATCACGTGGTGGACCACACCCTGCCACAGCTCGATTTCGACGAGACGCGCTTCTTCGCCAACGTCTCGGGCTCCACCCTCGAGGAGTACATCGAGGTCACCCGACGCTTCGACGACTCGCCGATCGACGCCATCGAGATCAACATCTCCTGCCCCAACGTGAAGGAAGGCGGCGTCGCCTTCGGCAACGATCCCGACATGTCCGCGCGGGTGGTCGAGGCCTGCCGCAAGGTCACCTCCAAGCCGCTGATCACCAAGCTCTCGCCCAACCAGACCGACATCGCCGAGAACGCCCGGCGCTGCATCGAGGCCGGCACCGACGCGTTTGCGGTGATCAACACCCTGATGGGCATGGCGGTGGACGTGGAGAACCGCCGCGCGGTCATCGGCAACAACCAGGGCGGGCTGTCCGGCCCGGCGATCAAGCCGATCGCGCTGCTGAAGGTGCAGCAGGTCTACCAGGTGGCCGCGCCGCACAACGTGCCGATCATCGGCCAGGGCGGCGTGATGAACGCCACCGACGCGCTGGAGTTCCTGATCGCCGGCGCCAGCACCGTGGGCGTGGGCACGGGCCTGTTCTACGACGCGCTGTGCCTGCCGAAGATCCTGCATGGCATCAGCGACTACATGGACCGCCACGGCTACACCCACGTGCGCGACCTGACCGGCACCCTGCAGCTGAACGGTGCCGTCTCCGCCTGCGCCCCACCCGCTCCGCAGGATCCCACCACCTGAAAGGCCGGTTCACTAAAGAGCCTGTTGACCACGAAGCACACGAAGGCGCGAAGAAGGGCGAGATCAAGGGCGCTTCACAGGAAGAAGGAAAGTCCTGAGGGTTCGAGGGTGGGGCACTTGGTCTCCGACCCGGGACCCTGACAGAGGGGTAGGATGCGTTGAGCCATGCGAAACGCATCGGGGCCGGGCCACCCCGTGTGGCCGATGCGATTCGCTACGCTCATCGGCATCCTACCCGTAACAAAACGATCCCTGGTTTTCTCCGTGTCCTCCGTGATCTCTGTGGTTAAATCGCCCTTGCCCTTCTTCGTGCCTTCGTGGGCTTCGTGGTGAAAAAACCTACTCGTCGTCGAGGCCGAGTTCCTGGATCTTGCGAGTGAGGGTGTTGCGGCCCCATCCAAGCAGGGCGGCCGCCTGCTGGCGGTGACCACCGGTCGCGTTCAGGGCCTCGCGGATCACCGTGCGTTCCATCTGCGGCAGGACCGAGCCCAGCAGGTCGTGATCGCCGCGCTGCCAGTGCTGACGGGCGACCTGGGCGAGTTCGGCGGTCCAGTCCCGCGGACCGGCAGCGACACGGACCGGGGCACTCCCGGGCTCGGCACGGCTCTCGGTCGGCTGGTGCAACTCGGCCGGCAGGTCATCCAGGTGCACCTCCCGGCCCGATGCCATGACGGTGAGCCAACGGCAGGTGTTTTCCAGCTGGCGGACGTTCCCCGGCCACGGCAAACGCTGCAGCTCCGCGACCACCTCGGGGCGCATGGTCTTGGCCTCCACCCCCAGTTCCTGAGCGACCTCGGCCATGAAGTGCTGTACCAGCAACGGGATATCCTCCGGCCGCTCGCGCAGGGATGGCACGTGGATGCGGATCACGTTCAGGCGGTGGAACAGATCCTCGCGGAACAAGCCCGCGCGGACGCGTTCTTCCAGGTCCTGGTGGGTCGCGGCGATGATGCGCACGTCCACCCGGATCGGGGTATGCCCGCCCACACGGTAGAACGTGCCATCGGACAGCACCCGCAACAGGCGCGTCTGCAGGTCGAACGGCATATCGCCGATCTCGTCGAGGAACAGGGTGCCGCCGTCGGCCTGCTCGAAGCGGCCCTTGCGACTCTGGTTGGCCCCGGTGAACGCGCCGCGTTCGTGACCGAACAGTTCGCTTTCCAGCAGATCCTTGGGGATGGCCGCGGTGTTCAGCGCGATCAACGGCTGGTCGGCGCGCGGGCTGTGCTGGTGCAGGGCCCGCGCGACCAGCTCCTTGCCGGTACCGGATTCGCCGTTGATCAGCACGGTGATATTGCTGCGCGAGAGCCGCCCGATGGCACGGAACATCTCCTGCATGGCCGGGGCCTCGCCGATGATCGGGGTCTCCTCGATCTCGGGACCGGCGGGACCGTTCTCCTGCCCGGCACGGCGCGCCTCCAGCGCGCGCTGCACCAGGGCCACGGCCTCGTCCACGTCGAACGGCTTGGGCAGGTACTCGAAGGCCCCGGTCTGGTAGGCGCCCACCGCGCTCTCCAGATCGGAGAAGGCGGTCATGATGATGACCGGCGGCGGATCCGGGCGGGTCTGCATGCGGGCGAGGAAATCCAGCCCGTTCAGGCCCGGCATGCGGATGTCGGCGACGATGGTGTCCGGGACCGGATCCCGCTCGAGCGCCGCCCAGGCAGCGTCCGCGGTCTCGAAGCCGCGCACGGCGATCGCGTGACGCTGGAGGGCGCGTTCCAGCACCCAGCGGATCGAGTCGTCGTCGTCAATGATCCAGACGATGGGTTCCATCAGTGCGTCTCCTCCCGGCCCTGGGGGGAATCAATAGGAAGCAGGATGTCGAATGAGGTCGCCCCCGGGCGCGAATGGCATTCGATCAAGCCGTCATGCAGCTGGATCAGGCTCTGGGCAATCGGCAGCCCCAGCCCGGTGCCCTCGGCGCGCCCGGTGACCATCGGGAAAAAGATGCGTTCGCGGATCTCCTCCGGGATGCCGGGGCCGTTGTCGCGCACACTCAGTTTGGCCACCAGCCGGTGGCGCTTTCCGGAGATCGTGTACTGGCGCAGGATCCGCGAGCTCAGGGTGATCTGCCCCCCGTCTTCCAGTGCATGCACCGCGTTCTGCACCAGGTTGAGGATGGCCTGCACCAGCATGTCGCGATCCGCCTGCACGTCGGGAATACTGGGGTCGTAGTCGCCGCGGATCTTCAGCCCCAGCGGCAGTTGCACGCTGACCAGGCCCCGCACGTGCTCCAGGACCTCGTGCAGATTGACGGCCTCGCGCCGCGGCATGTTGTTCGGCCCCAGCATGCGGTCGACCAGGCTGCGCAGGCGGTCCGCCTCGCGGATGATGATCTGGGTGTATTCCTTGAGGCCCGAGTCGTCCAGCTCGCTGGCGAGCAACTGCGCCGCGCCGCGCAGCCCGCCCAGCGGGTTCTTGATCTCGTGGGCCAGCCCGCGCGTCACTGCACGGGTGATCGCCTGCTGCTTCTGCAACTGTTCCTCGCGGCTGATGCGCTCGTGGCGGTCGATGGCGTTCAGTTCGAACAGCAACTGGCCTGGCCGCTCGCCGGCCGGGTGCAGTGGCGTGATGATCACGTCGGCCAGGAAGCTGTCGGCTCGCAGGGGCTCCATCTGACGGGCACGCAGCGTGATCGGCTGATCCAGGGTCAGCGCCGAACGCAAGCGGTTGGCCAGATTCCGGTCCAGCTTGAGCCATTGCCCCAGTCCGTAACCGACGATGCGTTCGCGGCTCAGCCCGAGCAGGACCTCAGCCGCACTGTTCAGGCTCAGCAGGCGCAGGTCCGCATCGGTCACCAGCACCGCCGTGGAGAGGTCGTCCCACCAGGGCGGGGTGGTCATACCGGGATTGGCAAGGGGCGTAGTCATCGAAAGGCCTCAAGCAGGAATCGCGCCAAGCGAAAATCGCCGGGCGGGACGCTGAAGCCGAGGGCTGCGTCACACCAGAAGCCTGGCCGCCGACACCCTTGAAACCGAAACGCCCCAGATTGGTGCAAGTGTAGCACCAACCTGGGGCGCAAGCCGCACCACTTCGGTGCGCTATACGAGGGCCGCCGTCAATTCGGGCCAGGCGTCACCGGCTGCGGCGCCCGGGGAGCCTGCGGTGCCTGCGGTGCACCGCCCGACGGAAACTGCTGGGGCCGTTGCTGCTGTTGCTGGCTGCGCGGGATGGCCATGCGCAGCACGTTGAACTCGATGGTATCGCTGGCGCCCAGTTCCTGACCCGACTCGTCCACGACCCGCGCCTGCAGGGTATAGGCACCGCGGTTCAGGCCCTGGAAGGTCGCGCTCGTCGAAGCCCCCTCGCCGGCGGCCTCCCCGTCCAGCAGCCAGACCACGCGGTGGCCGGCGTCGGCATCAAGCGCCGGTTCAAGCTCGAGCTCGGCGGTCACGTTGCCGTCGTTCGCCCGCACGCCCTCGCCATCCTCCGGCCGCGCGATGGCGACCCGCTGGTAGGCACCCTCCACCTCCGGCTGGCCGCGGGGGCGCACCGGACGTTCGAGGATCTCGCGCGCGCCCTCCAGCGGCACGCCCCGCATCGGCTCACGCACATCGACCGACTCGCTACGGCTCCCCTCGGGGGGCCGGTCGCCGAAGTGGACATTGCCCTGATCGTCGGTCCAGCGATAGACGTCGGCACTCAGGAGCGCAGGGGCGAGAAGGGCGGCCAGGGGCAGCGCCAGCCAGACAGCGATTCGGAACATGGGCTTTCCTCCTTGGAAGGCACGGATCCACGACCCCGCCTCGTTGTGTTTGCGAACGACTGGCCCAGGCGCCCCACACGTCCGTGCGGGCCGGCTGGGCCATCAAGCCGCGGCGCGAACCCAGATACCCTGCAAGCGAGCCGCTTCTGCCTGAAGGGCTGCCAGCCGTTCGCGCTCGGTGCGCCCATCGGCCCCGGCCTCCAGTGCGGCGAGCCAGTCGTCCAGCGCAGCCAGGCGCAGCAGGGTCGGCGCCGCCCCTCGCTCGATGGCGGTCAACGGCCGCCGTCCGTTATATCCGGACAGCAACGCCCGGTAGCCCTCGGCATCCGGCCGCCCCGCGTCATCCACGGCGACCGCCAGGGCGAGCCGTGCGACCTGCCAGAAGGCCGGCACCGGCGCGGGCGGGAGGACCAGATCGGCCAGGCCGGCGCCCTCCGGATAGATGCGGACCGTCTGCCAGACACTTCCCGCCAGCGGCAGGTCCTCGAAACGGTAAAGCCCCTGATGGTGCAGCTCGGCATCCAGGATCGCCCGCGATTCGGCATCCAGCGAAGACGTGATTGTGTCCGCACGCTCGCGCATCCTCTGCTGCAGCACGCCGCGTCGGTAGCCGTCTCCAGCAGGCAGGGCACCGGCCGTGTGGCGGCCCTGCCAGTCGGCCGCGCGCTCGCCCAGGGCCTCCAGGCTGCCAGGCCCTTCGGCCGCGACCGTGCCCTGAATGGCCTGGCCACGCTCGAGCACCAGCACCACCTGCCCGGCCGCATCATCCGCACCCCGGCCGATCACGCGGCCACAGCCAGCAGGGACCTCGGCGAGGGCCTGCTCCAGGGCCGGCGCCGCGGCGGCCGGCAGGCGCAGGCACTGCACCGGCCGGCCGTCGAGTTCCGGCCCCTCGGGACCGGCCGTCAGTGCCAGGCCGGCAAGCTCGCCGCAGCCCTGAATTTCGGATTCATTCATTACCATCGGAAAATCACCCAGGACGGGGGTACAAAGTCGGGATCCAGCTCATTGCGGCGACCATCCAGCGTGCCATCGCCGGTGGTATCGATGAGGTAGTAGGTCGGGCCGACCGCAGGCGTAACCTCGACCATCACCAGCTGGCCGCCCATGCGGTATTCGCGCCGCGTCTCGCCATCGCGCTCGATAATGATGATGTCGGCCTCTTCCAGGGAGCGCTGCTCGCGGGCGCGCTCGTCCAGCACCGGGGGCGGCGGATCGGCAGCCTCGTCCAGTTCCGGCGGCGGCGGGGCATCCCCCCACTCGCGGTCTTCCTGCGCCAGCGCCGAACCGGGCACCAGCAGCAGGGCCGCCAGCAGCGACAGGGGCAGGCTCAGGCGGGTCGGGGTCATCATCACAGCTCCATCAGTCGTTTCTTTTCTTCCGCGGACGGCTCGAAGCTGCGCGTCTCGTAGTGCTCGAAGATCGCGCTCACCACATCCTCCGGCGAATCTACCAACGAGTATAGCTGCAGGTCCTCCTGGTCGATGGTGCCCTGTTCCACCAGGGTGTCCTGGAACCAGTCGAGCAGCCCCTTCCAGAACTCGCTGCCCACGAGGACCACGGGAATACGCCGAGTCTTGCCGGTCTGCACCAGCGTCAGGATCTCCGCCAGCTCGTCCAGCGTGCCAAAGCCGCCCGGCAGGACCACGTAGGCGGATGCATACTTCACGAACATCACCTTGCGCGAAAAGAAGTGGCGAAAGCCCAGTCCCACGTCTTGGTAATCATTCGCACTCTGCTCGTGGGGTAGCTGGATGTTCAGGCCGATGCTGGGCGAGCGCCCGCCGAAGGCCCCCTTGTTGGCCGCCTCCATGATGCCCGGACCGCCGCCGCTGACCACCGCAAAGCCGGCATCCGACAGCTGGCGCGCGGTCGTCTCGCCCAGCTGGTAATAGCGATGCTCCGGGGGGAAGCGGGCAGAACCAAAGATGCTGACCGAGGGCTTGATGTGCGCCAGGCGCTCGAAGCCCTCCACGAACTCCGCCATGATCTGGAAGATCTTCCAGCTTTCGCGGGTCAGGGCAGAGTCATCAATCGGACGCAGGCCCGGGTGTTCGGCACGTTCACGGTTGTTCATGCGGCGGGTTCCTCGGATGGAGACTCAAGCGTAACGGGCGCCCCGCGTCCATACAAACGTATCCATACAAATGGCCCGCACGAATGGGCGCCTCACGGCCAGCCCTGTAGAATGGCGCGCGTTCCCTGTCCGGATTCCGCCTGCATGTCGCAACCGCCCCTCGTCCTGGTCGACGGCTCGTCCTACCTGTTCCGCGCGTTCCACGCCCTGCCGCCACTGACCGCGCCGGATGGCGCCCCGACCGGCGCGATGATCGGTGTGGCCAACATGCTGCGCAAGCTGCGCGCGGACTACGGGCCGGAGCACATGGCGGTGGTGTTCGACGCCAAGGGCAAGACCTTCCGCGATGACATCTACCCCGAATACAAGGCCACCCGCCCCCCGATGCCGGATGAGCTGGCGGCCCAGATCGAGCCTCTGCACGAGCTGGTCCGGGCGATGGGCCTGCCGCTGCTGTGCGTCGGGGGTGTCGAGGCCGACGACGTGATCGCGACCCTGGCCGACCAGGCGGCGCGCGCCGGCCACGCGGTGGTGATCTCCACCGGCGACAAGGACCTCGCCCAACTGGTGGATGACCGCATCACGCTGGTGAACACCATGAGCGGCGTCACCCTGGACCCGGACGGCGTGCAGGAGAAGTTCGGCGTCGCCCCGGAGCAGATCGTCGACTATCTCGCGCTCATGGGCGACAGCGTCGACAACATCCCGGGCGTCGACAAGGTCGGCCCGAAGACGGCGGCCAAGTGGATCGCGAAGTACGGTGACCTCGATACCATCCTCGAGCAGGCCGACGACATCGGCGGCAAGATTGGCGAGAACCTACGCGCGGCCGCCGACCGGCTGCCGACCTCGCGCGAGCTGATTACGGTCAAGCGCGATGTCGAGCTGGACATCGGCCCCGATGACCTCGCCATCCAGGAACCGGACCATGAACGCCTGCTGGAGATGGTGCGCCGCTACGGCTTCACCCGCTGGCGTGCGGAACTGGAGGGCGGCAACGGCGAGGCCGCAGGCGACAACCCCGGGCCAGCGAAGGCACAGGGGACCTACCAGACCGTTCGCGAAGAGGCCGATTTCGCTGGGCTACTGGAGCGTCTGGACAAGGCCGAGCGCGTGGCCTTCGACACCGAGACCACCAGCCTGGATGCGATGCGGGCCGAACTGGTAGGCATGTCGTTCGCGTTCGATCCGGGTACCGCGTACTACCTGCCGCTCGCCCATACCGGGCCGGATGCGGACCCGCAGCTACCGTTCGACGCGACGCTGGAGCGCCTGAAGCCGTGGCTGGAGTCCACGGACCACGGCAAGCTCGGACATCACCTGAAGTACGACCGCAACGTACTGGGGAATCACGGCATCACCCTGCGGGGCATCGTCGATGACACGCTGCTGGAGTCCTTCTGCCTGGACGCCGGCGCCAACCGCCACGACCTGGACTCCCTGGCCGAGCGCCACCTGGACTACAAGACCACGCACTACGAGGACGTGGCGGGCAAGGGCGCGAAGCAGATTCCGTTCGCCGAGGTGGATATCGGGATCGCGACCGACTACGCGGGCGAGGACGCCGACATCTGCCTGCAACTGGACGCGGTGTTCCAGCCGCGCCTGAAGGAAGCGGAAGGGCCGGCGTTCGTCTATCGCGAGATCGAGATGCCGCTGGTCCCGGTACTGGCGGATATCGAGCGTGCAGGCGTGAAGGTCGACCCGGACCAGCTCGGCGCGCAGAGCCAGGCGCTGCTGACCGAGATGGAGCGTATCGAGCGCGAGGCCTTCGAGGAGGCCGGTGGCGAGTTCAACCTCGGCTCGCCCAAGCAGATCCAGGAGATCCTGTTCGAACGCCTGGGGCTGCCGGTGCTGCGGCGCACGCCCAAGGGCCAGCCCTCGACCGCCGAGGACGTGCTGGAACAGATGGCGGGTGACTACGCCCTGCCACGCCTGATCCTGGAACACCGCGGGCTGTCCAAGCTGCGCAGCACCTACACCGAGACCCTGCCCCGGCGCATCCACCCCAAGACCGGGCGGGTGCATACGTCCTATCACCAGTCGGGCGCGGCCACCGGACGCCTGTCGTCGTCGGAACCGAACCTGCAGAACATCCCGGTGCGCACCGAGGCCGGGCGGCGCATCCGCCAGGCCTTCATCGCCGAACCGGGCCACCAGCTGCTGGCGGCCGACTACTCGCAGATCGAGCTGCGCATCATGGCCCACCTGTCGCAGGACGCGGGCCTGCTGCGCGCCTTCGCCGAGGGGCAGGACATCCACCGCGCGACCGCCGCCGAGGTCTTTGGCACAGAGCCGGACCAGGTCTCGAACGACCAGCGCCGGGCGGCCAAGGCGATCAACTTCGGCTTGATCTACGGCATGTCCGCCTGGGGGCTGGCGCGCAACCTCGGCATCGAGCAGGGCGAGGCGCGCGAATACATCGACCGCTACTTCAATCGCTATCCCGGCGTGCACGACTATATGGAGAAGGCCCGCGCCAGGGGGCGCGAGAACGGCTATGTCGAGACGCTCTTCGGCCGCCGCCTGTACCTGCCGGAGATCAACAGCCGCAACGGTGCCCGGCGCCAGCAGTCCGAGCGCGTCGCAATCAACGCCCCGATGCAGGGCACGGCCGCCGACATCATCAAGCGCGCGATGGTACGGGTCGCGAACGACCTGGCCGAGTCAGCAATCGAGGCCTGCATGATCATGCAGGTACACGATGAACTCGTATTCGAAGTCGCCAACGACGCACTGGATGCATTGACCGACCTCGTGCGCCAGGCCATGAGCGGCGCCGCCGATCTCGACGTGGAGCTGGTGGTGGATGTCGGCGTCGGCGCCAACTGGGACGATGCGCACTAAATGACGGACGCGCCCGCCATGCGCTTCGATCGGGTCGCCCCCTGGCTGGTCGCGATCCTGTTGCTGGCTACGGCATGGGTGCTGGCTGATCGCTATCTGGACACCGGCGGTTCGGGCGACGTCACGATTCTCCAGCCAGGCGAGTGCGATCTGAACGTCGCCCCCTGCACCGCCACCCATCCGGCAGGCGGCACGCTCACCCTCGAGATCGCGCCGCGCCCGGTGCCGATGCTGCAACCCCTGGCCCTGACCCTGGATCTGGATGCGACCGCGCGGACCCACTTGGGCGACCCGGAGGCCCTGGAACTGGACCTGGCCGGGGTGGAGATGTACATGGGCTTCCAGCGCCCGCGACTGGAACATACCGGTGACGGGCGCTACACCGGCGAGACCACCCTGCCCATCTGCACCACCGAGGCCATGACCTGGGCCGCCACCGTAATGCCCGCGGGCGACCCCGATGCGGCCCGGGTCCAGTTCCGCTTCGTCACCCGCCGCAGCCACAGCGACACACCCTGAGGGAGATCGACATGCAGCGCATTCCGCTGAGCAGCCTGTTATGGGCGCTGGCCGTGCTGGCGGCCGGTGCCCTGCTCGTCTTCGTGATGCTCCGCCCGGCACCGCCGCCCGTGCCCCAGGGGGCCGACCACGAACGCCTGCCGGTGGCGGATGCGGTATCCGGCGGGCCGATCGAACTGCCGGTATCCACCGAGGGCAACCGGTTCCGGCTCGCGGACCTGGAAGGGCAATACGTCTGGGTGTACTTCGGCTACACCGCCTGCCCGGATGCCTGCCCCACCAGCCTGGGCTGGATCAGCGCCGCGCTGGATCGCCTGCCCCCGGAACTGGAGGACAAGGTGGCCGCGGTACTGGTGAGCGTCGACCCGGAACGCGACGACGCCCAGCGCCTGGAAACCTACGTCGGCCACTTCCACCCGGCCATCCAGGCCGCCACGGGTCCCCACGAGGAGCTACGACCGATCACCGAACGCTACGGGGTGTTCTACGAGCGCACCGAGATCGACTCGGCCATGGGGTATGTGGTGGATCACAGCTCGTCCACCTACCTGATCGGGCCCGAAGGCGAACTACTGGAGATCCACCCGCACGGCACATCGGCAAGCGAGCTGATGGCCACCCTGCAGGCGCGAATCGAGGGCCGTGAGGGCCGCGAATAAGTTCGCCTCTTCCGCGCCGGACGCTTGTGCGAGCCTGGGGCAATCGATTCTGTGAACAAATTCGCAATCGAGACGGATCCGGCCGGAACTTTGCCCGGACGACGCTTTCTCACCTCATAAGCGCTCTAGCCCAGCGCGGCCCGCTTCTCTCCCTGAGCGGGCAATAGGCCTCTCCACCCCCTGTAGAGGCCGAAATTAGCCCCGGTCCCACCCCAAGGCCGGGGCTTCTTTTTGTCCAAGCCTCCTGACCCAACGCCTGACACCCGGCCCTATGCCCGTGGGTCAATCGGACTCGTGGTCAACCAGCCAGTCGCCGAGCAGGCCGCGCAAATCGTCCACGCCCTGGTTTTTCAGGGAAGAAAAGGTCTGCAGCGTCGCCTCCACGCCCATGACCTCGAGCTCGCCATGGGCCTTGCGCAGCTGCCGATCGGCCTCCTGGCGCGAGAGCTTGTCCGCCTTGGTCAACACACAGTGCAGGCGGCAGCGCTCCAGCGGGACCCACTCCAGCAGCTGGCGATCCAGGTCCGTCAGCGGGCGGCGGATATCCATGATCAGCACCAGCCCAATCAGGTTTTGGCGCGTCCGCAGATACCCCCCCAGCAACTGGTCCCACTCGGCCCGCTTTCCGGCCGAGACCTTGGCAAAGCCGTAACCCGGCAGGTCCACCAGCCGCCAGTGCTCTGCCGGCGGCAGGCTGAACAGGTTGATCTCCTGGGTGCGTCCCGGTGTGCGCCCGACCCGCGCCAGCGCCTTGCGCCCGCACAGGGCATTCAGGGCGCTCGACTTACCGGCATTGGAACGCCCGGCGAAGGCGATCTCGACGCCGGCATCCTCGGGGAGCTGGGATAGCTGAGCCACCCCGCGCATGAAGGCGGTCTCGCGGAATCGGGGTTGCATGGGGGGATACTGTCCTTGGCCGAGTGCGGGGCTCGGTTTATTTTTGAGTACAAATTAGCATTGTGCTATAAACTGCGCCCCTTATGTTGATCGCCCTACCATGGGGCACAAGGAACGGGTCGAGACCCGGCACGCATTTACAAGCAGGAGATTCTCCATCATGAACCACAAGCTTTCCGCTCTCTTTGCTGCCCTGTCCGTATCCCTGCTGCTCCCGCTGTCGGCGGCCCAGGCGGGCGATCCTCAGCGCGGCCAGGAACTCTCCCAGTCCTGCGCGGCTTGCCACCAGGCTGACGGCAACAGCGTCAATCCGGAATGGCCCAAGCTCGCCGGCCAGCACCCGAAGTACACCACCAAGCAGCTGGAAGACTACAAGTCCGGCCGCCGTGAAAACTCGCTGATGGCCGGCCAGGTTGCCAACCTGGACGAGCAGGACATGCGTGACCTGTCCGCCTACTTCGCCGAGCAGAGCACCAGCAGCGGCACCGCCGACGAAGAAGTCGTCGAGCGCGGCGAACAGATCTACCGCGGCGGCATCCCGTCGCAGAATGTCGCCGCCTGCATCGCCTGCCACGGCCCCAACGGCAACGGCAACCCGGAAGCCATGTTCCCGGCCGTCGCCGGCCAGCACGCGCAGTACAGCGCCGACCAGCTGCGCTACTTCCGCAGCGGCGAGCGCGCCAACGATAACGGTCGCATGATGCGCAATGTCGCGCGCAACATGTCGGATTCCGACATCGAGGCCGTGTCCCAGTACATGGCCGGCCTGCAGACCGGTAACTGATCCGGTCCGCAGTTGTGCCGCGCAGGATGGGCGGCGAAGCGACCCAGGAAAGGGGCGGCCTCGGCCGCCCCTTTTTGTTGGGCGCAAGAAATACACGTTTTGCGGGAATGCCCTCGTAGCCATTTGCGTCATGGTGGGGCACGACCGAACTCCTCGGCACGCCATCGGTCCACCCAGTGCTCGCGGAACGCCCGTGCAGTTTGTCTTGGAAATTGAACCCCCTCGGGTTGCTTCGCATAGTCGCCAGGGTTAAAGCAGGTTTCAGAATGTCGAATATCGATCAGGCCGCAGACGCCGGCCCGTCCTCCGCATCTCGCCAGAAAGCCGCCCGCAAGCCGCGGCGTAGCCGCATCCTTGTGGATTTCATGGGCTCGATGACCCTGGCGATCACCCTGCTGGTGGCGCTGTCCATCGCCTCCGTGATCGGCACCGTACTGGTGCAGAACGAGCCCTATACGGAGTACCTGATGGATTTCGGGCCGTTCTGGCATGAGATCTTCGCCGGGATGGGCCTGTATCAGGTGTACTCCGCCACATGGTTCCTGCTGGTGGTGGCCTTCCTGGTCATCTCCACCTCCTTCTGCGTCTATCGCCAGTCGCCCGGACTGCTGAAGGACCTTCGCCGCTATAACCTGCAGGTCAAGGAAAAGTCCCTGCGCTCGTTTCACTCGAGCGCCACCGGCGACCTCGACCAGCCGCAGGACGAATTCGTCCAGCACGCCCATCGGGTGCTGAAGGCCCAGGGCTTCAAGGCCCGCGAGAAGAACAGCGATGGCCAGACCGTCATTGCCGCGATGCGCGGGCGCTGGAACCGCCTGGGCTACCTGCTGACCCATGTCGGCATTGTCGTCATCTGTGTCGGCGCCCTGGCCGATGGCACGACCCTGCTCAAGATCAACGAATGGCTGGGGAACCTGGAGATCGAGACCCGCAGCGTGCCGATCTCCGAGGTCCCGCGCTCGGCCTGGATCCCGGACTGGAACCCGTCCTTCCGCGGTTCGGTGGAGATCCCCGAGGGCGCCTCGGCCAACGTGGTCTTCCTGCCGATGCGGGAGGGCTATTTCGTCCAGGAACTGCCGTTCCGCATCGAATTGGAGGAGTTCCGCATTGAGCGCTTTTCCACCGGCGCCGAGAGCTCCTACGAATCGGACCTGATCATCCACGATCCGAACCGCGACGAGCCGCTGCGGCATACGATCTCGGTCAACTATCCGCTGATCTACAACGGCTACGCCATCTTCCAGGCCAGTTTTGCCGACGGCGGCACCCGCCTGGACATCGACGCCATCCCGCTGGGTGCCGAGGCGCTGCAAGCGCTCGAAGTCCCCGGCCGCGTGTTCCAGGAGATGGACATCCCGACCCCGGATGGCGATACCCGTACCATCGAATTCATCAATTTCCAGCTGGAGAACGTAGTCCCGCTCCTGAATGAAGAAGGCGTGCGCGAAAACCGGCACATGGGCCCGAGCTTCGACTTCCGCCTGATGGATCGCACCGGCCATGGCCTGTACTACCGCAACTACCAGCGCCCGGCCCTGCAGGAAGGGGCGATGTATTTCCTGAGCGGCGTGCGCGAGAGCCCGGCCGACGAGTTCCATTACCTGTTCCTGCCGGCCGATGCCGACAACTCGCTGGAACGTTTCCGCACCTATCTGGCCATGCTGCACAACCCGGAGGTGCGCAACGAGATCGCCCGCCAGGTCGCCCGTGACGACGACACCGTCGAGGGGTCGCAGAACCAGGCGATTGCGCAAACCGCGGCCGAACTGATGGGCCTGTTCGCCCAGGGCGGCTACATGGCCGTGCACAACGAGATCGAACGCCGCGTCCCGGCAGAACGCATCGAGGAAGTACGTGACCTGATGGTCCGCATCCTTCACGCCGGTCTTCAGGGGCTTTACATGGAGGTCCTGCAGGACGAGGGTGTGGTCTCGATCCAGGAAGAAGAACAGCGCTTCCTGGAGGACACGATCTCGGCGATCAACGCGATCAGCCTGTATCAGTCGCCGTTCTTCTTCCACCTGAAGGACTTCGAGCACCGCGAGGCCTCGGGCCTGCAGATCGCCCGCGCCCCGGGCCAGAGCACGGTGTACGTCGGCAGCACCATGCTGATTGTCGGGATCTTCCTGCTGTTCTACGTGTCCTATCAGCGCCTGTGGATCATGGCGCGGCGGCGCGAGGACGGCGAAGGCACCCACGTGGTGATGGCCGGCACCAGTAACCGCCATCAAGTGGAATTCGAGGAACGTTTCGCGCATCTTAAGCGCTGGATCATCGAGCAAAAGCCGGTCCGTTCGGACTCGGCTAGCGACGACAGTCACAACAAGAACGCCTGACCCGCGCGTAGCCGGAGGAGCACACCATGTCTGTACCCCACGAGGCCCTGGATTTCGAACGGCCCGGTTTCTTCCGCCAACTGCAGTTGCGCGACTGGGCCTACTTTGCACTGATGGCCGCCGTAGCGGTGATCTCGCTGACGTTCTACGGCGAGAACATGGACCGCTACGACATCGGCGGCCTGATCCTTGCGGTCGGCACCAGCGCCTGGATGGGCTGGTTCTGGCGCCCATGGCAGGCCTTCTCGATCATCGTCGGGGTGCTGGCGCTGTTCGGCATCTGGCTTTACGGCGACAGCCTGGCCGCCAACGAGACCAATTTCTGGCTGAACTACATCGGTTCCGGTCAGGCCGGCGTCATGTGGATGAGCGTGTTCCTCTATCTCTCCACCGTCGCCTATCTGATGGGCCTGTTCTCCAATTCCGATTTCCCCGCCCGCGTGGGCGCCGCCTTCGCCTGGGTCGGTGCTGGTGCGGGGGCCATGGCGCTGCTGGTGCGCTGGCGCGAGATCTACCTGACCGACCCGACCTGGGGCTACATCCCGGTGGCGAACCTCTACGAGGTGTTCATCCTGTTTGCGGCCCTGACCGCGCTGATGTACCTCTACTACGAGCAGCGCACCGGCTCGCGCAACATGGGTGCCTTCGTGATGCTCATCATCGCGGCCTCGGTCACCTTCCTGCTGTGGTACATGTTCACCCGCGACGCGCACATCGTCGAGCCGCTGGTGCCGGCGCTGAACAGCTGGTGGATGAAGATCCACGTACCCACCAATTTCGTGGGCTACGGCGGCTTTGCCATCGCCGCCATGCTCGGCGTCGCCTTCCTGATCCGCGATCGCCTGGAACGCACGCGGCCGGACGCCGCGATCACCCAGCGCATGCCGACCAAGGAGACGCTGGACAGCGTGATGTATAAGTCCATCGCGATCGGCTTCGCCTTCTTCACCCTCGCGACCGTGCTCGGCGCGATGTGGGCGGCCGAGGCCTGGGGCGGCTACTGGTCCTGGGACCCGAAGGAGACCTGGGCGCTGATCGTCTGGCTGAACTACGCGGCCTGGCTGCACATGCGCTTTACCAAGGGCTGGCGTGGCCCGACCATGGCCTGGTGGGCGATTGTGGGCCTGTTCATCACCACCTTCGCGTTCCTGGGCGTGAACATGTTCCTGTCCGGCCTGCATTCCTACGGAGAACTGTAAATGAAGCGTCGTGAATTCATGGGCGCCCTGGGCGGCGCCGGCCTGCTGCTCGCCACCGGTACCAGCCTCGCGGCCGAATACCGCGAAGGCCAGCACTACCGGGCCATCCAGCCGCCGCTCGACACCGGCCTGGAGGACGGCAGGATCCAGGTCGTCGAGATCTTCTGGTATGGCTGCCCGCACTGCTACGAATTCGAGCCCAAGGTCCAGGCGTGGAAGCCCGGCCTGGCCGACGACGTACAGTTCGAATACCTGCCTGCACCGATGAACGATGTCTGGGCGCTGCATGCCCGGGTGTACTACACCGCAGAAAAGCTGGGCGTGCTCGACGAGGTGCATCAGGCGTTCTACGACGCGATCCACGATCAGGGCCGCCAGCTGCGCTCGGAAAGCGCCATCCTGCGCTTCATCAACCAGCGCGGACTCGACGCCGACGAATTCCGCGAAACCATGCGCTCCGACGCGATTCGCCAGCGGATCGTCGAGGCCACCGAGGCGGTGCAGGACTACGCCGTGAGCGGCGTGCCCACCCTGGTCATCAATGGCGAGGCCAGCGTCTCCGCCAGCATGGCCGGCGGGCACGACGAAATGCTGGAGGTTGCCGACTACCTGATCGAACGTGCCCGCGGCTAACGCGGGCCCGCTCCGACGGGTTCGGCCATGAGCGATCCGACCACCGCCCAGCGTCTGGTCGAGTGCCTCGAACAGGAGGGCGTTGAACGCATCTTCGGCCTCCCCGGCGAAGAGAACATGGCCGTTCTCGACGCCCTGGCCGATTCCCCCATCGAGTTCGTCACCACCCGTCACGAGCAGGGCGCGGCCTTCATGGCCGACGTCCACGGGCGGCTGTCCGGCAAGGCGGGCGTCTGTCTGGCGACCCTGGGACCCGGCGCCACCAACCTGATCACCGGCGTCGCCGACGCCAACATGGATCACGCCCCCCTGGTCGCAATTGCCGGCCAGGCCAGCACCCATCGGCTGCACAAGGAATCGCACCAGGTCCTCGACCTGAAGGGCCTGTTCCAGCCGATCACCAAGTACAGCTCACAGGTGCTGGAACCCGAGATCCTGCCCGAGGTGATCCGCAAGGCCTTCAAGTGGGCCGAAGGCGGCAAACCCGGTGCCAGCTTCATCGAGCTGCCAGAGAACATCGCCTCACTGCCGTGCCCGAATCCACCCTTGCCGGTACATGCCGGCCCGGCCGCCGTACCGGCCGAAGCCTCCCTGGAGGCGGCCGCACGCCTGCTGAACGAGGCCCGGCACCCGCTGATCCTGGCCGGGAACGGCGTGATCCGTTCCGGCGCCAGCGGCGCCCTGGCCATGCTCGCCAGCGCCCTGAACATTCCGGTCGCCAACACCTTCATGGCCAAGGGCGTACTGCCGTTCCGCCACCCGCTGGCGCTGGGCTCGGTCGGCCTGCAAAGCCAGGACTTCGTGAATTTTGGCTTCCACAAGGCCGATGTGATCGTCTGCATCGGCTACGACCTGGTCGAATACCCGCCCAGCTTCTGGCATCCGGACGCCGACCGGACCCTGATCCATATCGACTCCGCGCCGGCCGAGATCGACGGTCACTACAATGTCACCGCCGAGGTACTGGGCGATCTGACGACCTGCCTGCACCGCCTGGCGGAACAGGTGAGCCCCCGCGAAGAGACCATCCTGCGCCCGCTACGCCAGAGCCTGATCGACGACATGAACGAGCACCGCAACGACACCCAGGTGCCGCTCAAGCCGCAAAAGCTGATCTGGGATCTGCGCACCGCCGCCGACCTCGACGCGATCATGATCACCGATGTGGGCGCGCACAAGCTCTGGATGGCGCGCATGTTCCGCTGCGAGCTGCCCAATACCTGCCTGATCTCCAATGGCTTTGCCAGCATGGGGATCGCGCTCCCGGGCGCCATTGCCGCCGCCAAGCTCCACCCCGAACGCCAGGTGGTCGCGGTCACCGGCGATGCCGGCTTCCTGATGAACGTGCAGGAACTGGAAACGGCGGTTCGCCTGGGCCTCAACTTCGTTGTGCTGATCTGGAACGACAACGCCTACGGCCTGATCGAGTGGAAGCAGGTGCGCGAATATGGCCGCAAGGCCTTCGTCGAGTTCGGCAATCCGGACTTCGTGCAGCTGGCGCAGTCGTTTGGGGCGCAAGGCGTGCGCATCGAACCCGGCGACAGCCTGGAGATGGCGCTGCGCGAGGCCCTGGTAACACCCGGGGTCACGATCATCGACTGCCCAGTGGACTACAGCGAGAACATGAAGCTGACGGAACGTTTGGGCGAACTGGTTTGTCCATTCTGACAACGCGGACTTCCCCGCCAGCAGGAGACGACCCGCGATGACCTCGATCGCGTCCGGCCATGATCGCACCGCGCCCACCGGGCCCGAGGGCGCGACACAACCGGAAGCCTCCACCCCGGAACGCCTGGGATATCACCACGAGCAGGGCAGCCAGCGCCTGCGGCTCTTGAGCTTCAACGCCCAGGTCGGCATCCACTCCTCCCGGTTGCATCACTACCTGACCAACAGCTGGAAGCACGTGCTCCCCTACGGTGGGCGCATGGACAACCTCGACCGGGTGGCACGCTTTATCTCGGAGTTCGACATCGTCGGTGTGCAGGAACTGGACGGGGGTAGCCTGCGCAGCAACTTCGTCGATCTGGCCTCCTATCTCTCCGAACGTGCGCAGTTCCCGTATACCTACAACCGGATCAACCGCGATCTGGGGCAGTTCGCCAAGCACTCCCTCGCCCTGTTCTCGCGCTTGGAGCCGGACCGGGTGGAGATGCACCGTCTGCCCGGAGCGCTGCCCGGCCGTGGCGCGATCGAGGCCCGCTACGCCATGGGCGACGGCGAGGAGCTGGTGCTGTTCCTGCTGCACCTGGCCCTGGGCAAGCGCACGCGGAAATCCCAGCTGGCCTACGTCGCGGAGCATATCCAGGATTTTCCACATGCGATCGTGATGGGCGACCTCAACTGCCAGCAGGACAGCGAGGAACTGCGGCAACTGGTCGCGCGTACCGGGTTGATGGAGCCGATGGCCTGCCCGGCCACCTATCCCGCCTGGGACCCGCGCCTGGTGTTCGACCACATCCTGCTGACCCCCGACCTGCACGTCAGCGACGTGCGTGTCTACAACGTGGCGCTCTCCGACCACCTGCCGGTCGGTATCGAGATCGAACTGCCGCAGCGCCAAGCCCTTCATGATCCAGCGCACTAAACCGATGCCGAAAGACGGGTACGGTTCGAGCGCTAGTGGGTACATTAGTCCGTGTTTCCCTGGCATCCACCCCATTTCCGCGTTTAAATAGGCGCGCCTACTATCCGGGATTTCCCGATGTCCGATAGCGATCTGCGCAAGACCATTATCGAGCTCGAGCGCTCGCTGGATCGGGAGCGCGCCCTGCAGGACGCGATCCGCCGCGTCGCCCTGCGATCGCTCGCGGTGGTCTCCGCGAAGGTGCCGGCACTGGAAGGCGCCGTGCGCGACCTGACCCGCGCCATCGAATCCGACCCCGGCGACACCGCCTGGCTGGATCGCCTGAGCGGCCAGCTGGCCGACGCCGTGCGCTCCAGCGATCAGCGAGAGGACCTGGCCGACGGCATCCTCGCGGTCGTCCAGCGTGGCCTGCTCGGCTTCGAATTCCTCGACCCCGAGCGGGAGGCCCTCACCCGAGCCGCCGATCGGCGCGACAAGGCAGAGATCGAACGCACCCTCACACGCCTGTTCTCGGTGATGCACGACAAGTGCGAGCAGGCAATGACGGAGCGCGAAGAACTCACCGAGGTCGTCGGCGAGATCTGGCACCGACTGGAGGACGTGGATACCGCCCTGTCCGAAGACGAGGCGCGCGGCCAGCGCGCCCGGGAATCGGTCTCCGAACTGCACGCGGGGATCTCCGGGGATGTCGAGCACATCAAAGGCCGGGTGGTCGACGTCGAGGACCTCGCGACCCTGCGCACCGAGGTGACCCGCGGTCTCGACCGCATGGTGGAGCGCGTCACCACGTTTCGGAACGAGCAGGAAGACGAACTGCAGGTGGTGCAGGAACGGAACCGCCTCCTGCGCTCCAAGGGCCGCAGCCTGGAGGGTCAGGTGCAAGCGCTGCGCAACCGGCTGGAACAGGCGCGCGCCGAAGCCAGTCGCGACAGCCTCACCGGCCTGCCCAATCGAATGGCCTTCGAACAGCGGCTGGAGCAACTCCCCGCAGAGCTCGAGAAATCGGGCGCGGCCTCGCTGCTGGTCTGGGACATCGACCACTTCAAGACCATCAATGACGAGTACGGCCACACTGCCGGCGACAAGGTCCTGCGGGCGGTCGCCGAGATCCTGGCCGAGGGCGTGCGCGAGCCGGATTTCGTCGCGCGCTACGGCGGGGAGGAATTCGTGATGATCATCCATCGCGAGCCTGACGCTGCATACAGCCAGGCCAATACCATCCGCGACGCTGTGGACCGTCTGATCGTGCGCTCCGGCAAGACGCGTCTGAAGGTCACCATCTCCGCCGGGCTGGCCGGAATCGACCCCGCCGCCGCCCCGGAGGCGATATTCGATGCCGCCGACCACGCGCTGCTACAAGCGAAAAAGCGAGGCCGTGACCGCATCGAGCGGGCCGGCGACTGATCCACTGCCGAGGGAACCCATGAACGGTACGCCTCAACCCCACCTGATCTTCGGCGAAGTCCTGTTCGATTGCTTCCCCGACGGTACGCGCGTCCTCGGCGGCGCGCCCTTCAACGTCGCCTGGAACCTGCACCAGCTGGGCGAGGCCGCCTGTTTCGTGGGCGGAGTCGGGGACGACGCGGACGGCCGCAGCATCCGCGAGCGCATGAACCGCATCGGGATGGACACCCGCGGCCTGTACAGGCACCCCGCGGCCCCCACCGGCCAGGTCCGCATCGCCCTGGAAGACGGCGAACCGACCTACACCATCGTCCCTGACCAGGCCTATGACACCGTTCCGGCGGAATGGGCGGACCAGCTGCCGGACACCGCGGGCCTCCTCTATCACGGCACGCTCGCCCTGCGCGCGGACAACCGCGAGCTACTGGAACGGTTACAGGCCCGCGCACAACATCGTTTCGTCGACGTGAACCTGCGCGCACCGTGGTACCAGCCTGACGACGTCCTCGCGCTGATGCGCGGGGCCGACGTGGTCAAGCTGAACACCGACGAGGCGGCCACGCTGGCCCCCGACGTCGCCGCACCGGAGCGCTCGGCGGCGCTCCTGGAACGCGCCGCGATCCGCTCCGCCCTGATCATCACCCACGGCGCCGACGGCGCAGCCATCCACACCACCGATGGCCAGCACTGGCAGGCCCCAGCCCCCGCGGTCGACGGCTTCCGCGACGCCGTAGGCGCCGGCGACGCCTTCGCCAGTGTCGCCATCATCGGCCAGCAACACGGTTGGCCCTGGGCGACCACGCTGGAGCGCGCGCTCGGGTTCGCAGCCGCCGTCTGCTCCCTGCAGGGCGCCACCAGCGAAGACTCCGACTTCTACCACCGCGCCCGCACCGCCTGGAGCTAATCGCTCCCTTCGCACAAACAATGCCCCGCGCACAAAAACCGGCGGCAACCTGACTCCAGAGAAGGGACTCAGCCCATCCTCACGACACTGGGCAGCGATGAGAGCCAAGCCGAGCATGTATCGCTTGGGGGCACTACAATCCCGCAACTAACCCAATGGGAGGCTGATCGCTTTGCAGCTCGCCCATACAGCGCGGTGGCAGATCATTAACCGTGCCCGGTCAGTACACAGACCGACTCCAACACGAACGTTTACATCATGCGATGCCGCCCTATCGCCTAGGGAGACGCTGATTGAATCGCGCGCTCGCGCTCGAGTCGCTTTTGCGTGCGAACAAGGCGCGGTGACTGCCGTGCAGGCATTCTGCACCGCATCCTGCAAGACGTCCGTCACCACACCGCCGATGGTGCCGTACTTGGTATAGGGAAACGTCTGCAGCTTGACCTCGGCCTCCTGGCCGGCCCGGACAAAGCCGATGTCCTTGTTGGGCAGGGTGGCCTCGACCTCCACTGCGCCATCCTCGGGGACCACGACCATCAACGGACGGGCCGGCTCCACGACCCCGCCCACCGTGTGCACGGCCAGTTGCTCGACCGTGCCATCCACCGGGGCCCGCAGGCGGGTCAGCTCGTCCAGACGGCGCGCCTTGATCAGCTCCTGGCGCAGCGACTCGGCGTCCGAACGCGCCCGGTGCAGGTCGTGTCAGCCAGAATCGAGAGAGATGTGCTATTGCGGATGTACCGGAATTCGGCGATTGCAAGCCGTCCAAGGCCGCTATTGACGCGCCGAGGGAGTCCTTGTCATTTAAATTATTCGCTGCACTCGCAAACTCCGCTGGCGACAGCTTCATGTGAAGAGCCGACTTCATCAAGTGATGATATTTTTCGTCAAGCCCACGAGCCGCAACAAACATCCTTGTATTGTTATCCGTTTAAACTTCTATTAATCGATAATTCTATTGACCCACCAGACGCGCATGAGCGGAATCACTCCGAGGACGAGCCACCATATTACGAATCTCGGAAGCCTCTCCTGCGACGCTTCCAAGCGTGGCCTTATTTCCTCGTAATTAACGAGAGTCTCTCCCTCGAATTCGAGATGATAAACCCTGGTTGATGGACCAAATACACTAATCTTACTGTGCAACCAGACCGTAACGGGCTCCCCGATAATCTTCTCGCCATTCTCGCCCAAAGGGATCGCCCCAAAATAGCGAACAGGATCGCCATCGTCCACGTCCATGACAATTGAACGACGAGCGCGCCCTCGCCCTTCATTAATGCGCTCCACCAGGCCTTCTTGCCTCGTCAATCCCCCCATATCGGGGACAGTATTTAGATAATCCACATAGTCGGATACAGCAAAGAAAAGGAAACAAAACGAGACGATGTACCAAGCTCTAGAAGTCCCGCGCTGAAGGGCCCGGACAACGAACACTTGATAGGGCCAGCTGCCTTTCGCCCAACTAGCCAACCTAGAATGAGAGAGAGACTCAGGCACCCGTCTCATCGTTTCGCCCCCCAACTTTTCCCGAGCTCGATACCAGCCTCAGCGGTATCTGAGCCCCCCTGAAGACGAAGGATTGCGCTACCTCGTGGAAACAGCGGCGCCTTCTCGTGCGGTATAGAATCATCCGCAACCCAACGACTAGGCGCGAATACGACGGAACCCGCTCCAGCGATACACCGATGCGTCTAGCGGGGCGATGCGGCATAAGCCGAAGCGGTACTGCGGAGAAGACGCCGATCCGTGGCGAGGTCATGGCTTTTCCCTGTCCATGAGTGATGGTTTTAAAGGCTGCCGGCTTCAGGTGGCCCTGACAAAGTTGCTGCTGAACGCTCTGGCGTGGCGTTCATTGGGGAAGCTCCAGGGTCTGCCCGTCGGCGAGGCGCACGGCGCGCAGACGATGGCGCTCGGGGTGGATGGAGCCGAACCAGTTCTGGATGCGGATGCTGTCCTTGCCATTTCGGTGGGCGATCACCAGCTCGTGGTCCTCGACGTGAATATCGACATCTTCGGGGCGGATGTCCGGGCCCAGCTCGAGTACGCTACGGCCGCGGTCTCCGTGCATCTCCACCAGGATGTTATGGCCGGTACCGACGTCAAAGCGGTAGGTATTGTCGCCAGCGCCGCCATACAACAGATCGTCACTGGGCCCGGGCTGCAGGACATTGTCACCATCGCCCCCGAGCAGCCAGTCACCGCCGGATCCGGCCTTCAGCGTTGCGGCATCATTGCGGGCCAGGACAATCTCGCGCTCCACCGTGCCTTGGCCACCCATGCGCACGCCGTCCCAGCCCAGGGCCGATAGCGCCGCCTGCACACTCGGGTCGCCCCCAGCCTCGACCAGCCAGTCGCGCGTCAGGCGGTAGGGATCGAAGCCCATTGCGCGCAGGCGCTCGCCACCCGCCCGCTCGAATTCGAACAAATCGGTCAGCCCCCGGGCCGGGTCGCGCTCGAAGCTCTCCTTCAGGGCGCTCGTGGTATCGGAGAAATCGAAGCCGGGACCGGATTCGTTCAGGGCAAAGCTGATCGCATCGAAGTAGGGCGCCAGGTGCGTCTGCCGCATGGGCTCGCCGTACATCGCCGTTTTCAAGATCGCGAAGGCCTTGTGCAACTCCGATGCTCCTCCCGGGCGAGGGTCGGGGCTGCCCTGCTGGCGGAAATCCCTGTCCAGGAAGGCCTCCAAGGTGACAAGCTTGCGGCCATCGATGTTCGGCCCCCGGTCTTCCGGATCGACGTCGGCGGCTCCGGCCCATTCAAACAGCAACGCGTTCATGCGGGCGGCACGCGCCTGCACGTCGGTCTCGTCTCGAAAGGCCTCGACATGCTCGCGCAAACGGCCGCTGTCGTCGCGCTCCAGGGCCACGCGCAGGTTCGGCACGTTGCCGTAGCCCTTCAGGTCAACGTCAGCGCCAGAACCAGCCGGAATACTCGGGTCCCGGATAACGCCCAGGGAACGCGGCTCCGAACCACTCCGCCCGGTCGAAACCTCGGATGAAAGCTCTGACGAGTGATCCGGAGACCACCCCGGAAGAGGGACGCCACCTGCGGTCGAGGAAAACCCTTGCTTGAACCCCCGAGCGAACTCGGCCGCGAAGAGGTTCACGCCATGCCGGACCTCGGGTAGCAACGTATACACCGCACCCAGGCAGGCCAGCACGAATACAACGGTGACCAGGGCAGACCTCATGAGGCCACCCTCCCGAACGGCCGGAAAGAAGCGGCCTCGGGGATGCGAGCAGGAGACCCTGGGGCTGAACACCAGGCAAAACGGCGGTCCTGCGACTCTGCGCGGCGATCGTCCGCAAGGCGCGGGAGAGCACGACGGCCTATCCAGGCACCTGGCGCAAGGAATTCGTCGTCCGACTCTTGACGAGATGGGGGCACGCCAATCCGTGGCGAAGTCATGGACATTCCCTTTCCATGAATGAGGCTGCGGACTCTGACGCGCCACCCAAAGGGTGTCAAGATCCGCAGACCTGCGGTGCGCGGGGAGATGCCACGCTGGTCCGCAGGGCTGGTATCCTCGCAGTCCATTGATGGCCGCCGTTTGGCGGTCCGCTGATTCGGTTCGGGCGGCGCCCGGACTGTGGATTCTGGAGGCCGCATGAGCAGTACCCACCGACCCACCGATATCCAGCTGCATCAGAAGTCGCGCATCCTGGAGCTGACGTATTCGGACGGCTCGCATTTCGAGTTGCCCTGCGAGTTCCTGCGCGTGTATTCGCCCTCGGCCGAGGTGCGCGGGCACGGCAAGGGCCAGGAGGTGCTGCAGGTCGGCAAGGAAGACGTGAACATCACCGGGATCGAGCCGGTCGGAAACTATGCGGTGAAGCTCGTGTTCTCCGACGGGCACGACACCGGCATCTATGACTGGGACTACCTGCACGAACTCGGCACGAACCAGGAGCGACTGTGGCAGGATTACCTGGATCGGCTGAAAGAGGCCGGACACGAGCGCAAGACGCACTGACAACGGCACTTTGATGAAAGAAGAATCCGGCAAGACCCACTTCGGCTACCAGAGCGTCCCCGAGTCCGAGAAGGCCTCGCGGGTCGGCGAGGTGTTCCATTCGGTCGCCTCGCGCTACGACGTGATGAACGACCTGATGTCCATGGGCGTCCATCGCATCTGGAAGCGCTACACCCTGGAGCGCACGGGCGTGCGCCCAGGCATGAAGATCCTGGACCTGGCCGGCGGCACCGGGGACCTCGCCGGGGCCTTTGCCCCACGGGTCGGACCCAAGGGTCAGATCGTGGTCTGCGACATCAATGCCTCGATGCTGGAGGCCGGGCGCGACCGCATGCTGGACGAGGGCCATGTGGGTAACCTCGACTTCGTGCAGGCGGACGCCGAACAGCTCCCCTATCCGGACGACTACTTCGACCGCGTGACCATCGCCTTCGGCCTGCGCAACGTGACCCGCAAGGAGCGCGCGCTGGCCGAGATGCGCCGGGTGATCAAGCCGGGCGGGCGCGTGCTGGTGCTGGAGTTCTCGCAACCGATGGCGCCGCTGCGCCCGATCTACGATGTCTATTCGTTCAAGATGCTCCCCCTGATGGGCAAGCTGGTCGCGAACGACGCGGACAGCTACCGCTATCTGGCCGAATCCATCCGCATGCACCCGGACCAGGAAACCCTGGCCGGCATGATGCGCGACGCCGGACTGGAACGGGTCGAATACGACAACCTGACCGGCGGCATCGTCGCCCTGCACCGCGGCACCAAGCTCTAGCATTTTCATGGCCGAACCCTTCGCCCTGCCCAGTCCGTTCGCGGCCCTGATCGAGGCCACACTGAACGAACACCTGGCCAGCGCTCCGGAGAAGGACCGGGCGCGGCTGGCCGGGCGTGCGATCGCCATCGTGATCGAGCCACCGGGGCTCGCGCTGTCGCTGGTCGGGGCCGCCGACCGGCTGCAGGTTACAGGCGGCGTCGAGGAGCCAGTGGACGTGCAGCTGAAGGGCTCGCCGCTGTCGCTGGCCGCGGCGATGGCACGTGACGACCGCTCCGGGTTGAGCATTACCGGGGATGCGACCGTGCTCTCCGACCTGCAACATGCACTGCGCGATGCCGGTATCGACTGGGAAGATCTGTTCGAACGCTTTGCCGGCGCCGGAGCGGCCGGGCCGCTGCGCCACCTGCTGGACCAGGCGCGCGACAGCCTGCGGCACCTGGGCCGGCGCTCCGCCGAGGACACGGCCGACTACCTGCGCGACGAGCTCGAGTGGCTACCGGCCGGCGGCGCGTTCGAGGCCTTCGCCGAAGACGTAGCCACGCTGCGCGACGACGTCGCCCGGCTGGATGCGCGGCTGCGTCGTCTGGAGGCATCGGCCTCCGCACCTGACGACCGGCAGGCCTGATGCGCCGCGCGCTGTACCGGGGCCTGCGGCTGTGGACCATTGCGCGGGTCCTGGTGCGCTATCGCCTGGACGTCATCCTGTTCACGCTGAAGCCGCTGCGCCCGCTCAGCTTCCTGCTCTATCTCGCCCCCTGGAACTGGTTCCGCCGCACCGAGGGCACGCGCGGCGAGCGCATCCGCCGCGCACTGGAGGACCTGGGCCCGATCTTCATCAAGTTCGGGCAGATGCTCTCCACCCGGCGCGACCTG
The DNA here is from genome assembly GCF_000380625.1 of Thioalkalivibrio sp. ALMg9. Classification (NCBI taxonomy): domain Bacteria; kingdom Pseudomonadati; phylum Pseudomonadota; class Gammaproteobacteria; order Chromatiales; family Ectothiorhodospiraceae; genus Thioalkalivibrio; species Thioalkalivibrio sp. ALMg9. The sequence continues at coordinate 236,060 of NZ_AQYC01000008.1, read as the reverse complement.
CTGCCGGACGACATCGCGATCGAGCTTGCGCGCCTGCAGGACCGGGTGCCGCCGTTCCCCAGTGACCAGGCGCGCGCCGTGATCGAGGCCGAGCTGGAACGCCCGATCGAGATCGCCTTCGCCGCCTTCGAGGACACGCCGATCGCCTCGGCCTCCATCGCCCAGGTGCACGCGGCCACGCTGCAGGACGGGCGCGAGGTGGTCGTGAAGGTGGTGCGCCCCGGCATCCTCAAGACCATCCGTGCGGATCTCGAGGTCATGCACCTGATCGCGGACCTGGCGGACCGCTACTGGTCCGAGGCCAAGCGCCTGCGCCCGCGCGAGGTGGTGGACGAATACGAAAAGACCATCACCGACGAACTGGACCTGATCCGCGAGGGCGCGAACGCCGCCGCGATCCACCGCAACTTCGAGGACAGCCACCTCCTCTACATCCCGGAGATCATCTGGGATTACACCCGCCGCAGCGTACTGGTGATGGAGCGCATCGGCGGCCTCCCGGTGGCCGATGTGGCCGCCCTGCGCGAACGCAACGTGGACCTGAAGCTGCTGGCCGAACGCGGGGTGGAGATCTTCTTCACCCAGGTGTTCCAGCACAACTTCTTCCACGCCGACATGCACCCGGGCAACATCTTCGTCGATGCCACCCACCCGGACGACCCGACCTACCTGGCCGTGGACTTCGGCATCGTCGGCTCGCTGCTGGACTCCGACCAGCGCTATCTGGCCGAGAACTTCCACGCCTTCTTCAACCGCGATTACCGCCGCGTGGCCGAACTGCACGTGGAATCCGGCTGGGTCCCGAAGGACACCCGCGTCGACGAGTTCGAGGCGGCGATCCGCACCGTGTGCGAACCGATCTTCCAGCGTCCGCTGGACGAGATCTCCTTCGGTCAGGTCCTGTTGCGCCTGTTCCAGACCGCTCGGCGGTTCAACATGGAGGTCCAGCCGCAGCTGGTGCTGCTGCAGAAGACCCTGCTGAACATCGAGGGCCTGGGCCGCCAGCTCTACCCCCAGTTGGACCTGTGGACCACCGCCAAGCCGTTCATCGAAAAATGGATGCACGAACGCATGGGCGTGCGCGCATTCATCCGCAACGCGCAGCAACACCTGCCGCGCCTGCTGGCGCACCTGCCGGAACTGCCGATGCACCTGGAGAAGGCCCTGACCGTGGAGGAACAGCGGGCCGAGCGCGACGCCGCGCTACGCCGCCAGATCCTCGAGCTGGAAAACGGGCTGAGGCGCCAGTCCCGCCGCCGCAACGAGGGCTGGGCGGGTGTGGCCCTGCTGGCCCTCGCGGGGCTGGCCACGCAGCTGGAGGTCACCGCCTGGCAGGGGCTTGCCTGGCCGGCCTGGCCGCTCGCGCTGATCGGCGCCGGCGTGCTGCTGTTCAGCCTGCGCCCCGGCCCCCGGCGCCGTCCCGTCACGGACGACTGAGCCAGCCGTCACGTGGGATGCGGCTTGAGTCGCAGCCCTGACGCCACCACTCCACCTCACAGGGTCAAACGTCGAGCAGCAACCGTGCCGGGTCCTCGATGGCTTCCTTGATGGCGACCAGGAACTGCACCGCCTCGGCACCGTCGACCAGGCGGTGGTCGTAGGACAGGGCGACGTACATCATCGGCCGGACGACGACCTCGCCGTCCACCGCGACCGGGCGTTCCTTGATCGCGTGCATGCCGAGGATCGCGCTCTGCGGCGGATTCAGGATCGGCGTGGAGAACAACGAACCGAACACGCCCCCGTTGGTGATGGTGAAGGTGCCACCGCGCAGCTCGTCGATATCCAGCTTGCCGTCGCGGGCACGCTCGGCGTAGTCGCGGATACGCCGCTCGATCTCGGCGATGGAGGCGTTTCCGGTATCGCGCAGGACCGGCACCACCAGTCCGCGCGAGGAGGAGACTGCAATGCCGATGTCGCTGTAGTGGTGATAAACGATCTCTTCGCCATCCAGTGCGGCATTGACGACCGGGAAGCGCTCGAGCGCGCGGCTGGCCGCGGCCACGAACAGGCCCATGAAGCCGAGCTTGATGGAATGGCGCTTCTCGAAGGGCTCCTTGTAGCGGCTACGCAGGGCCATCGCCGCGGACATGTCGACCTCGTTGAAGGTGGTCAGCATCGCGGTGGTCTGCTTCGCCTCCAGCAGCCGTTCCGCGATGCGCGCCCGCAGGCGGGTCATCGGCACACGCTCGATGCGCTCGGCGCGGTCTCCGGGGTCGGCCGCATGCCCCTGGGGTCGCGCCGCCCCGACGGAACCCGATGGCTTCGAAGAAGCCGCGGGCGCGCTGCGATCGCTGCACGCACGCTCCACATCGGCACGCTGGATGCGCCCGTCGTCGCCGGTGCCCTCGACATCCTCCGGACGCAGGCCGGCTTCCTGCAGCAGGCGCCGCACGGCCGGCGTGGGCGGCGGCGGGCTACCGGCCGCTCCGTTCTCGGCCCCGGACGGCGCGGGCTCGGGTGAGGAGGCAGCGACCGGTTTCCCTTCCCGACCCCCCGTTGCAACAGACGCTGGCTTGCCGCCCTCCGTGGCTGTCGATGCCCTGGAAGGCGCTGCCTCATCCTCGGTCTCTTCGTCCGGGTCCTCCGGGACGGCTTCGGCGGGACCCAGATAACCCAGGATCGCGTCGGCCTTGACCACATCGCCCTCGTTGGCGGAGAGCTCGACCAGGGTGCCCGCACTGGGGGCCGACACCTCGAGGACCACCTTGTCGGTCTCCAGCTCGGCGATCAGCTCGTCGCGCTTGACGGCGTCGCCAGCCTTTTTGTGCAGGGCGATCACGGTCGCATCGGCGACCGACTCGGGGAGTTCCGGGACCTGGATCGGGGTGCGATCGGATGCCATCTCGCTTCCTTGTTCTGTGCGTCTTTATCGAATGTTCAGGGCGTGGGGTGCGGCGTGTCACGCGAGCTGATCGGCCCGAACGCGCGCTCGAGCAGATCTTTCAGCTGCGCCTTGTGCACCTCGGGGTAACCGACGGCGGGCGCGGCGGCCGGGGGTCTCGCGACGGCGTGCAGGGTCTGGCCACGCACCGCCAGCAGCGGGTTGATACGCGGGGCGACAAACTCCAGGTAACCCTGGTTCTCCGGTTCATCCTGGACCCAGACGAATTCATCCGCCTCCGGATAACGCCCCAGCAATTCGGTCAGGCGCGCCTCGGGGAAGGGGTAACACTGCTCCAGGCGCAGGATCGCCGTATCCGCGTGCTCGCCCTCGGCCTGGCGCGCGGCCAGATCGTAGAAGATGCGCCCACTGGTCATCAGCACGCGCTTCACCTTGCCGGGATCCTCGATACGGGCGTCGTCGATGACCGTCTGGTACTGGCCCGTCGCCAGCGCATCGAGGTCGGAGACCGCGTCCTTGTGGCGCAAAAGGCTCTTCGGGGTCATCACGATCAGTGGCTTGCGATAGGGCCGCAGCATCTGCCGGCGCAGCAGGTGAAACATCTGCGCCGGCGTAGTGGGCACGCAGACCTGCATGTTCTCCTGCGCCGCCAGTTGCAGGAAGCGCTCCGGGCGGGCCGAGGAGTGCTCCGGCCCCTGCCCCTCGTAGCCGTGGGGCAGCAACAGGGTCAGGCCGGACAGGCGCCCCCACTTCTGCTCGCCGGAGGAGATGAACTGGTCGATCACCACCTGGGCGCCGTTCACGAAGTCGCCGAACTGCGCCTCCCAGACCACCAGGGCCTCGGGCGCGGCAGTGGCATAGCCGTATTCGAAGGCGAGCACGCCCTCCTCGGACAACAGCGAATCGATCACCAGGAAACGCGGGTGGTCCGGATCCAGGCGCCGCAGCGGGACGATGGCCTTGCCGGTCTCCTGGTCGTGCAGGACCGCATGGCGGTGGAAGAAGGTGCCCCGGCTGGAGTCCTGCCCGGACAGGCGAATGCGGTAGCCGTCCTGGATCAGCGCGCCGTAGGCCAGGGTCTCGGCCGCACCCCAGTCCAGCGGCTGCTCGCCGCGCGCCATGGCCACGCGGGCATCCAGGATCTTCTGCACGCGGTCGTTCAGTCGGAAACCCTCCGGCGGGGTGGAAAGCTGCTCGAGGGTGCGCGCCAGACGGTCGGCGGGGGCGCCGGTGTCCACATCCTGGTCCCAGGTCTGGTTCAGATAGGGGCCCCAGTTGGTCGAGGATCCGGCATGGCTGTTGCGCTCGCGCAGCAACGACAGCGCCACCGGCTGGCCGGCATCCAGTCGGCCGCGATAGTCCTCCAGCGCTTGCTCCTGTGCGTCTTCGGTCGTCAGGCCCTCGCGGATCAGGCGTCTGGCGTAACGCTCGCGAGTGGTCGGCAGGTCGCGGATACGACGATACATATGCGGCTGCGTGGCGGCCGGCTCGTCGGCCTCGTTGTGACCCTGGCGGCGGTAGCAGACGAGATCGATGACCACGTCCTTGCCGAAGCGCATGCGGTAGTCAAGCGCGATCTGGGTGATGAACACCACGGCCTCGGGATCATCGCCATTCACATGCAGGATGGGCGCGTTCACCATCTTGGCGACATCCGTGGCGTAATGCGTCGAACGAGCGTCCTTCAGGGTCGAAGTCGTGAAACCGATCTGGTTGTTCACCACCACATGCACGGTGCCCTTGGTGGAGAAGCCCCGGGTCTGGGACATGTTCAGGGTCTCCATGACCACGCCCTGCCCGGCAAAGGCGGCATCGCCATGGATCACCACCGGCATCACCCGGTTGCCCTTGCGATCGCCGATACGCACCTGGCGCGCCCGCACCGAACCCTCCACCACCGGGGTGACGATCTCCAGGTGCGAGGGATTGAAGGCCAGCGCCAGATGCACCCGACCGCCCGGGGTATCCAGGTCCGAGGAGAAACCCATGTGGTATTTCACGTCGCCGGTGCCACGGTCGTCGCGCGGACGCCCCTCGAACTCGTTGGCCAGCTCCTCCGGGGACTTGCCGAACAGGTTGACCAGCACGTTGAGGCGTCCGCGGTGTGCCATGCCGACCACGAACTCCTGCAGCCCGCGCGCGCCGCCCCGCTGGATCAGGGCATTCAGCAGCGGGATCAGGCTCTCCGCGCCTTCCAGCGAGAAGCGCTTCTGCCCGACATAGCGCCGATGCAGATAGCGCTCCAGACCCTCGGCCGCGGTCAGACGCTCGAGGATCGCCAGGCGGGTGTCGTCATCGAAACCGAAGTGGCCATGGGCCGATTCCAGACGCTCCTGCAGCCAGCGCTTCTCGTCGGTGGCCATCAGGTGCATGTATTCCGCGCCGATACCGGCGCAGTAGGTCTCCTTCAGCACCCGTTCGATCGTATCCAGCGAGACCCGCCCGTCGATGAACAGCGAGCCCGGATCAAAGGTGACATCGGGGCCGACCTGGTCGAGGCCGTGATGCTCGCGGCTCAGCTCGCGCGGTGGCTCCGGCGGTTCGCGCTCCAGAGGATCCAGACGGGCGCCAAAGTGACCGAGGTAGCGGTAGGCATTGATGAACTGCAGCACGCGGATCTGCAGCTGTTCATGGGCCAGATCGGGCCGATCGGTGGAGCGCCGGCGGCGTTCCGGGCGCGGCGCCCCTTCCAGCGAGCGGAAGTAATCGGCCCAGGCCGGCGGGACGGAATCGGGCTCGTCCTGGTAGCGCTCCAGCAGATCCTCGGCGAAAGCGAGGTTATCCGGGTGCAGCTCCTGCCCGGATACGGGGCTGTCCAGCCGGTGCCGGGATGGCATCTCGTTCATTCGCGGTCTCTTCCCATTCCTGATGCGTCGGCCTTTGGGACCTGATCGGCGCGCGAGGTTCCCGCGCGGAGTCGATGAATCAGCGTCTTCTTGAAGGCTGCCTCCGAGGGTAGCGCGTTTGCGCGGGCGAAGGCACACGGCCCGCATGCGGAACGTGCGATTCCGGCCGGGTTTCCCTACCATTCGCGCATGGATGTCTCCCCCCTGCTCGATTCCCTCAACCCGGCCCAGCGCGAGGCCGTGGCCGCCCCGCCGCATCCGGTGCTGGTCCTGGCCGGCGCCGGCTCCGGCAAGACCCGCGTGCTGGTGCACCGCATCGCCTGGCTGATTGGCGTCGAGGGCGTGGCCCCGCACAGCCTGCTGGCGGTCACTTTCACCAACAAGGCGGCGGCCGAGATGCGCGGGCGCATCGAGTCGCTGCTGGGGCACCCGGCCACCGGGCTGTGGGTCGGGACCTTCCATGGCCTCGCCCACCGCCTGCTGCGCCAGCACTGGCAGGAGGCGAAGCTGCCGCAGGCCTTCCAGATCCTCGACTCCGATGACCAGCTGCGCATGGTCAAGCGCGTGCTGCGCGCCCTGGAGCTGGACGAGTCGCGCTGGCCGCCCAAGCAGGCGCAGTGGTACATCAACGCGCGCAAGGACGAGGGCTCGCGCCCGGAACACCTGCCGGATACCGGCGACCCGGTCGCCCGCCAGTGGGTACGCGTCTACACCACCTACCAGCAGGCCTGCGAGCGCGCCGGTGTGGTGGACTTCGCCGAGCTGATGCTCCGCTCGCTGGAATTGCTGCGCGACAACAAGGCCCTGCTGGAGCACTACCGCACGCGCTTTCGCCACGTGCTGGTCGACGAATTCCAGGACACCAACGACATCCAGTACGGCTGGCTGCGCCTGCTCGCCGGGGACAGCCCGGTATTCGCCGTGGGCGACGACGACCAGTCGATCTACGGCTGGCGCGGCGCGAAGATCGAGAACATCCAGCACTTCCAGAAGGACTACCCGGGCACCCAGGTCGTGCGCCTGGAGCAGAACTACCGCTCCAGCGCCAACATCCTGAACGCGGCCAACGCCCTGATCCGGCACAACTCGGGCCGTCTGGGCAAGGAGCTGTGGACCGAGGGCCACGAAGGCGCACCGGTCCGCCTGTACACCGCGCTGAACGAGCAGGAAGAAGCGCGCTTCATCGCCGAGACCATCGCCCGCCACGTGGACCAGGGCGGGCTGTACCGCGAGTGCGCGGTGCTGTATCGCTCCAATGCCCAGTCACGCGTGCTGGAAGAGACCTTCATCGGCCGGCGCATGCCCTACCGGGTCTACGGCGGCCTGCGCTTCTTCGAGCGCCAGGAGATCCGCGATGCCCTGGCCTACCTGCGCCTGGCCGGCAACGGCGATGACGATGCCGCCTTCCTGCGCGTGGTCAACCAGCCCCCGCGCGGGATCGGCGAGAAGACCCTGGAGGGCCTGCGCCAGGCCGCCCAGGCAGCCGACACCAGCCTGCTGCAGGCCGCCACTCACGCGGTGGACGCCGACGCCCTGCCCGGACGCGCGCGCACCGCGGTCGCCGGGTTCGTGCAGCTGGTCCGCACCCTGCAGCAGGAGCTCCCGCGCCAGCCGCTGGCCGATCAGGTGGAACAGGCAATCGAGCGCGCGCAATTGCGCGAGCACTACAAAAAGGAAAAGGGCGAGCGTGGCGAGGCACGGCTGGAAAACCTGGACGAGCTGGTAGGGGCCGCGCGCGCCTTCGACATGAGCAGCACCGCCGAGAGCGAGGAAGGCGAGGGCAATCGCCTGACCGAATTTCTCGCCCATGCCGCGCTGGAGGCCGGCGAGGGTGCGGCCGACCCGCACGAGGACGCGGTGCAGATGATGACCCTGCACTCGGCCAAGGGCCTGGAGTTTCCGCTGGTGTTCCTGACCGGCATGGAGGAGGGCCTGTTCCCCAACGCCCGCTCGCTGGAAGAGCCGGGGCGACTGGAGGAGGAGCGCCGCCTGGCCTATGTCGGCATGACCCGCGCCGAACAGGAGCTGTACCTGATCCATGCCGAGACGCGGCGGCTGTATGGACGCGAGTCCTACAACGTCGCCTCGCGCTTCATCAACGAGATCCCCGAGGGCGCGCTGGAAGTGCTGCGCCCGCAGGCCTCGCCGTATGGCGCGGGCCGCTTTGCCGCGGCCCGGAACAAGACGGCGGGCTTCGGGGCCATGGATACGCAGGCCGCCGAGGCCTCCGCGGCGGGCCTGGCGATCGGCGCACGGGTGCACCACGCGAAGTTCGGCGAGGGGCTGATCACCCAGTTCGAGGGTTCCGGCAACTCGGCCCGGGTCCAGGTGAACTTCGCCCACGCCGGCTCCAAGTGGCTGGTGCTGAGCTTCGCCAAGCTCGAAGTCCTGTAATCCACGACTGAACGGGCACGCCCGACACGGCCTGCTTGCACCACGAAGGGCACGGAGAAAAAGGACTCGAGGTGGTATTGCGCAAGGCCGGCGCACCCTGCCCGCGATGCCCCAGTATCGCACCCACCCCTGGCCGTCTCCGGACCTTCGTGGAGACACGAAAAAGCCCCGCCGAGGCGGGGCTTCGGGTCAAGCATGCGGAAGACCCTTACTCGATCTTGATGTAGGCGAAGCCTTCCTCGTTCTGCAGCTCGGCCACGCGCACCACACCCGAGGGCACGAAGGTGACGTGGTCATAGATCAGGTCCTCGTCCAGTCCGATCTGCGAACGGGTGATCTCGCACAGCTCGAGCTTCACGCCGTGGGTGCTGGCGAGGCTCATCAGGCGCCCACGCAGGGTGTCGCGCTCTTCCTTGAGCTCCTCGTCGGCCTCGAACGGGGTATCAGCCAGGTCGTCATCGGTCAGGAAGCGGATGCCGTGCGCCACGAACACGATGCGCACGTCGGCATCGATAAACTCGTTCTGGTAATGCGTCATCATATTGTTGATGCTGGTCAGCATCGCGGAGAAGCGGCGCGGGTCGGCAAAGTCGGCGTGATAGACGACCTTGGCCTCCGGCTCGAAGGCCTTGGCCTGCGGCATGAAGGCAATGCTGGCCAGCAGGAGCGCCACGAACAGCAGGGCCATGCCCGATGCTGTCGCCGGTGCGGCCCGAAGGGTCTGGTTGAATCGATTCATCCTGTTCTCCTTTGAATGGCTTTCTTTCTTCTACAGTAGACGCATGGACGGCCCCAGGCCATCCCCATCACGCGCACGACCCGGTTGACGCTGGAGTGCTCCGGGGGTATGCTCTGCCGCCTTTCCAGAACCTAGCGATTTAACGCGAGGGAAGTACTTTGGCAAATATTGCTTCTGCCCGTAAGCGGGCCCGTCAGGCGGTCAAGAACCGCGCCCACAACATGGGGCTGCGCTCCCGTTTCCGCACGGCCATGAAGGCCGTGCTGAAGCCGCTGCACAAGGGCGATGCCCAGGCGGCCGCCGAGGCCTACAAAGAGGCCGTTCCGGTGATCGACAAGACCGTGAGCAAGGGCCTGATTCACCGCAACAAGGCGGCTCGCCACAAGAGCCGCCTGAACGCCCGCATCCGCGATCTGGCCCAGGGCTAAGCCCCCGGGTTCCGGGCCGGCACTGCCGGCCCGGCGGTTGCAGTGAATCGAAACAAGCCGCCCCCCGATCTCGGGGCGCGGCTTTTTGTGTGGGCGCAATTCGTGAAGGCCAGGGATACTCTGACCCATTCTTCGCGCGCCCCCTGCGCGCGCGTCCACCAGCGCGCCTTCAGGGCTGGAACACCCGCGCTTCGCCCTCTCCGCGCGGATCGGAAGCCGCCTCCAGGCGACCCGCCCCGCGCTCCCACAGGATGGCGTGCATGTCACCGAACGGACGCACCTGCGGCACCAGCTGATGCCCACGCGAGACCAGCTGGCCACGCAGTTCGGCATCGAACGCCCCGGTCTCGTGTTCCACCCGATCGGGCAAATACTGGTGGTGGTAGCGAGGCGCCGCGACGACCTCCTCGATGGATTGCCCCTCGAGCACGCCGAACACGCCGTGCAGGACCATGGTAATGATGCGGCTGCCACCCGGCGTGCCCAGGATCGCCACGCGATCCTGGGTCTCGACGAAGGTCGGGCTCATGCTCGATAGCGGGCGGCGCTGCGGCGCGATGGCATTGGCCTCGAAACCGACCAGGCCATAGGCGTTGGGCTCGCCCGGCTTGGCCGAGAAGTCGTCCATCTCGTTGTTCAGCAGCACGCCCGTCCCGGGCACCACGTAGCCGGATCCGAACGGATAGTTCAGCGTCAGCGTGGCCGCGACCCGGTTGCCCTCGGCGTCGATCACGGAAAAGTGCGTCGTCTCGCGACTTTCGGTCGACACCGACTCCGGAAGCTCGGCCTGCGGCTCGACCGACAGCGGCAGGTAGCGGCTGGGGGTGGCCGTGTCGGGATGGATGGTAGCGCGCAGACCGGCCGCGTATTCGCGCGACAGCAGCCGCTTCAGCGGCATATCCACATGGTCCGGATCGCCCAGGTACTCGGCGCGATCACGATAGGCGCGGCGCATCGCCTCGATGGTCAGGTGGACGCGCATGTCCGGCGCCAGTGCCTCGAGGTCGTAGAACGCCAGGATGTTCAGGATCTGGCCGAGCGCGACCCCGCCGGAAGATGGCGGCGAGGCGGTGGTGATCGTGGCGCCAAGATAGTCCAGACGCACGGGGTCGCGCTCGACGACCGCGTACCCCGCCAGGTCGTCCAGAGTCCAGATACCGCCGGCCTCGCGCACGCCGGCGACCAGGCGCTCGGCCAGATCACCGGTATAGAAACCATCACGGCCTTCGTCCGCCAGGCGCCGAAGGGTCACGGCCAAGTCCGGCTGGCGCAGGGTCGTGCCTTCGTCCGGCAGGCGACCCGCCTCAAGGTAAATGTCTCGTGCGTCAGCCCCGTCGCGCAGGGCCTGATGGCGAAAGCCCGCCATCTGCAGGTAGCGGCCGCTGACCGGAACACCGTCCTCGGCCAGACGGATCGCCGGGGCCAGGCTGTCGGCCAGCGAAAGGCGTCCGTATTCCCGCGCCAGGTGATCCATACCGGCGGGCATGCCGGGGATGCCGGCGCCAAGCACGCCATCCAGCGACAAGCCGTCGATCACCTCGCCGTCGGCATCCAGATACATGTCGCGGTCGGCCGCGGCCGGGGCGATCTCGCGGGCATCGAGCATCACGCTGCGGTCGGAGGATGCCTCGTACAGCAGGAAGAACCCGCCGCCCCCGAGCCCGGAGCCGTAGGGCTCGGCTACACCCAGGGCAGCGGTAATCGCGACGGCGGCATCGAAGGCATTGCCGCCGTCGCGCAGTATGGCCTCGCCCGCCTCGGTGGCGGCCGGGTGAGCGCTCGCCACTGCGTGCTGCCCCGGGCCGGCCAGCGCCAGCGGCGCCGCCAGCGACAGGGTGACGAAGACCGCGCAGTGCAGGAACGGGCGGCGCCAATCCATGTCGCGGCCTACTTCGCGGCCATCAGGGCGTCGTACTTGGCCGTCAGCTGCTCGCGGGTCTCCTTGTGATCGGGATCCAGCGGGATGCAGTCCACCGGGCAGACCTGCTGGCACTGCGGCTCGTCGAAATGGCCGACACATTCCGTGCACAGGGCGGGGTCGATCTCGTAGATCTCGTCCCCCGGGTAGATGGCCTCATTCGGGCACTCGGGCTCGCAGACATCGCAGTTGATGCATTCGTCGGTGATCATCAGGGCCATGGGCCGTTCCTCGTATCCAGTGGCGGGGCCCGGCTAGCGTGCTGCGCCGTTTTGTTCGGCCAGCATGCGCGCCACACCGGGGCTAACGAATTTTGAGACGTCGCCGCCCAATCGGGCGATTTCCCGTACCAGACTGGAGGAGACGAAGCTGTACTCCTCCGCTGGCGTCAGAAACAGCGTTTCGACCTCCGGCGCAAGCTGTCGGTTCATCGCTGCGAGCTGGAATTCATGTTCAAAGTCGGACACCGCCCGCAATCCGCGCAGGATCACGTTGGCCTGCTGCGCATGAACAAAGTGCGCGAGCAGGACATCGAAGCCCTGCACCTCCACGCCGGGGATGTCACCTACCGCCTGCTCGGCCAGGGCCACGCGGGTCTCCAGCGGGAAGGCCGGGCCCTTGTTGGGACTGGCGGCCACCGCGACTACCACGCGATCGAACAACCGTGCCGCACGCCGCACGATGTCCGTGTGACCGTGGGTGATCGGGTCGAAGGTGCCAGGATAGATGGCAGTAACGGACATGGGCGAAAGGCCGGTCAGGAAAGCCCCCATTAGACCGCAAGCACCGCGAACAGACAAAATGCCTTTCGCGCACGCCGCGCCCGCACCAAACTAAGGACTGCCCGATGAGTGACGACTACCGCCCCCCGCTTGCCGACTACTGGGACCAGCTCGAGTCCCGCTACGGCGGCGGCTTCAACTTCCATCAGATCTCGCGCGACGAACTGGCGCAATTGGTGGAACACCTGCGTCAAGCGGTAAAGAATGACCCGCAGGTCACGGACGTGGAGAAGCAGAACCTGGGCCTGGTGCTCAAGCACGCCGAACAGGCCCTGGAAAAACGCTCGACCTGACGCAACAGGGACTGTCCCTGCGAGCGGTGCGCGGTCATCCACACCCTGCCGATCGCCGCGGGCTTCGCGACTCGCGATGACGGAAGCCGTGCGGTCTTACCGCGCGCGTGCCTCGGTCGCCACGGCACAGGGCGGCAGGGCTCGACACTCGGCGCCGCCGTCCGGAGCCTCCGCCGCAGCGCCCAGGGTGCGCGCATACGCTCCCGGTCCCGCCAGATCGGCCGCACAGCTCGCGGCCTCGCGTGCCTGCTCGCCGCACTCGCGAGCGATCAGCACGTGCGCGAGGTTGTTCCAGCCCTCGTGGCGGGCCGGATCGCGCTCGACCAGCGCCCGCAGGGCATTCTCCGCCGCCGGCAGATCGCCCTGGGCAAAGGCCACGTTGGCGCGACCCACGTAGGGGATCGGTTCATCGGGCCAGCGGTCCATGGCGGTTTCGTAGCCCGTGGCCGCCGCCGCAAAGCGCCCGGTCTGTTCCAGTTCGTTGACCGCACGCAGCCAGCGCAGCGGCTGGGCGGTGGCCGGCAGGGTATCGGGGGACATCACAAGGAAGGCCCAGCGCTCACCCCGCGCCCAGGTGCGCTCGAAGCGGGCGAAGGAATTCACGTGGCGCTGGATCGGGCCGCTGCGCAGGAAAATCTCCCGATCCTCCAGGTCGTATCCGATAACCACCGCAAAGTGCCATTCCGGGATCAGGGCCACCCCGAGGTTCTGGAACACCACCACCGGGTTGCCCGCCGCCACCTCGCGCAGGATCGCCTCCAGTTGGGGCTCGATACGGTAGGCCACCTGGTCGCGCGCGCGCACCGCCGCGCGCATCTCGGTCTGCAGGCTGCCCGCGCGGGCGGGGATGTAAACCTCCTCGATCAGATCATCCAGCGCGGCGTCGATACCCCGGGCATTCAACGCCGTGGCCAGCGCGGCGGGGCCGCACTGGTATTGCTCCTGGGGAAAGAACGGCGTGTCAGCCAGTTCGACGCGCGCCGGCAGGTCCGTCGGACGCTCGCTCGCCAGACCCGCGCTCTGCGGCGCGGTGGCACAACCGGTCAGCCAGAGAAGCGCGGCGAGCGCGAGAAACCCCGTGACTCGCCGCGTCGAGATGAACCCCATGCAGGGCGTGGCTTAGCGGGACGGCCCGACAAACGAGAAGATGTCGGTCACACCCACCGCATCCAGGATCACGAACACCACGAACACGATGGCGACCACACCCAGGACGCTGGCCGCGCCGGCCGGGTCGGTCTCCATGTGCGCCTCCAGCTGCGCCAGTTCGTCGTCGGTCAGGCGGGCCACACGCTGCTCGGCGCGCTCGGGATCAACCCCCATCTCGATCAGCTGCGCGCGAACCTCGGCGTCATTGAGCTGTTCCAGCAACTGGGCGCGGGTGTCGTCCGCGCTGGCCTGCTGGATCATGCTGCCGGTATCCAGCATGCCGACATCGGCGAATGCCGGGGTGGCGGGCAGCAGGGTCAGGGCCAGCGCGACCAGCAGTGCCGCGGGTGCGGACAGAACTCGACGGAACGAATGAACGCTCATGGGCAGACTCCTTGAAATCGGTGAACGGTTGTTAGAAGTGTAGCCCGCCAGAACCGCGAATTGACCGGCCGCAAACGAAATTCGCGGCCGGTTTCACACGTCTGTCAGCTTTCGTCGGGGGCGTCGACCACCTTGATCTCGTACTCCAGGACCTCGACACCACGCGCCCAGGCCCCGCCGCACACGGAGTTGTCGCGCGTGCGCTCCTGGGTCTCGCCCGGACCCAGCGTGCGCCACAGGCGGGTCGTCGTGCGCACGTCGTCTTCCAGCTCTCCGGGGCAGTTGTAGGCGGTCTTGGTGACCCGGACTTCCAGCCAGTCATCCGTGTTGTTGGTCGCGCGCCACTGTCCGCGCACATTGGCGCAGCCGTATTCGTGCATGCGGTATTCGAAGGCGACCTCGTCCGGCGAACCGTCCGCCGGGGCAAAGTAGGCGCCCTGGGCCGCGACCTGGCCGGGCACGACAAACGCGGCGGCCAGCACACTGGCAGCGGTCAGGGCGAGGGTGCGATTGAGAATGCGCGAGTACATGATTTCCTCCATCCGGGATCCGGTTGTGGGCCCGTCTTGCGCGGGCTTGGCAGAGAATAGACGCTGGCCAGACGGCGTTTGTGCCGATTCCGGTTGTCTGGCGGGGTTTTTCCCGCCAGCCCCGGTCGTTGGCTCCCATCCTCGCAAACCGAGCTGAAACGCATATGAACGAGATCGTGCCCGATTCGACCCTGACCTGCCCGGAATGCGGGCACCAGAAGACGGAAACGATGCCCACCGACGCCTGCCAGTGGTTCTACGAATGCACCGGCTGCGGGGCCCTGCTCCGGCCACTTCCAGGGGACTGCTGCGTGTTCTGCTCCTACGGCACGGTGCCCTGTCCGCCCATTCAGCAGGAGGGCCCGGGCGGCTGCTGCGCCTCGTCATGAGGCCGGCGCACGTGACCGCCGCCCTGGGACGCCTGCGCGGCGACTTCCCGCTGGAACAGCGCCTGCGGGATGCCCCCGAAGCCGTGCGCGCCGCCTATCTCGAAGTCCTGGAACACTGGCGCCAGCGCGGACGGCCACCAGAGGCCCGGGAGCTGGATATCCGCGCGCTGGAGCGACTGGCCGCGCTGGATGCCGTGGCCCATCAGGCCCAGGGTCTGGGCTGCTACCCGTACAGCGCCGCACCGGGGCGGATCACGGTCAGCGTCGCCGGGCGCGGTCCAGTTACCGCGATGTGCGCCATCGACGCGCTGGCCATCCCGATGCTGAGCGGCGCGCATAGCCGGCTCGAGGCGGCTTGCAGCCACTGCGGCGCGGCGCTCAGCCTGGAATCCGGGCCCACCGCGGTTGCGGATACGGCCTCCGTGTGGGTGCATTACCGGCCGCGCCGCACGGACAACACCCCGTGCTGCACCAGCCTTTGTGAGGACATCACCTTCGTCTGTGCGCGTTGTGCAGCGGCCGAACACGCGGACTATTTGCGCGTCGACGAGGCGGACAGGGTCGCCCGGCAGTTCTTCGCCTTCCAGCGGGCCTGGCTGGACGCCGACGCCCACTCGCCCGGAAATGACTAGTCGGTCTTGACCTCGAACGGAGGGCAACGCTTGGGCAGCAATTCGCCCCGGATGCGCGGGTAGCAGGGCAGGCCCTGGTCGAACGGCGGGGCGTCCTCGCCCTGGATCAGCGGGCGCAGGTAATCGCGCGCGGCCTGGGTGATGCCGTAGCCGTCCGGGGTGATGTACTCGCGCGGCATGCCCTGCTCGACGTCGGCCACGGTCTCCAGCGGGGTAAAACCGATACTCCAGCGGTAGGGATCGTTGGAATCGCGGCGGATGATCGGCATGAAGGCATCCTCGCCGGCCACCACGCCCTCCACCGCCGCACGGCCACAGGCATAGGCCTGCTCCACGTCCACCTTCGACGCGATATGCCGCGCGGAGCGCTGGATATAGTCGACCACCGCCCAGTGCAGCTTGTGTCCGGTCTGTTCGCGGATCAGCTCGGCCAGGCGCGGGGCGGCGCCGCCCAGCTGGGTGTAGGCATACACATCATGGCTTTGTGCCACCGAGAACAGGGTGCCATCCGGATTCTTCAGACCCTCGGAGACCACCACCACACAGTAGCCGTGACGCTCGATGGTCCGGTTCAGGTGCTCGAGAAAGTCGTCCTGGTCAAACAGGGTCTCGGCGAACAGGATCAGCATCGGCGGCTGGCCGTCGAACTCCTGTGCCAGCGCGGCGGCGGCCGCCAGCCAGCCCGCATGCCGACCCATTACCTCGAGCACGAACACCTTGGTGGAACTGGTGTGCATGGACTCGACATCCAGACTGGCCTCGCGCACGACCGTGGCGATGAACTTGGCGGCGGAGCCGAACCCGGGGCTGGAGTCGGTCACGGCGAGATCGTTGTCGATCGTCTTGGGCACGCCGATCGCCTTGATCGGGAAGCCCATGCGATCCCCCATCCTGGCGATCTTCAGCGCGGTATCCATGGAACCGCCGCCGCCGTTGTAGAAGAAGGTGCCGATGTCATGGGCGCGGAAGACCTCGACCAGGCGTTCGTACTGTTCCGGATCCTGGTCGGGATCGCCCAGGTCGAAACGGCAGGAGCCGAACGCCCCGCCGGGGGTATGACGCAGGGCCGCGAGGGTCAGCGGGTCCTCCTGATCCAGATCGATGATCTCCTCGCGCAGGACACCGAGGATGCCGTCGCGCGCCGCATAGATCTTGCCGAAATGGGCCGGATGGGCGCGCACCGCCTCGATCACCCCCCAGGCGCTGGCGTTGATGACGGCGGTAACCCCGCCGGACTGGGCGTACAGCGCGTTTTGCGGCATGCGAATCTCCCTTGTGGATACAGCCCCGGATGCCATGCACGACAAGTGCCAGCCCGCTCAAGCCATGAACTACCCGTCGGATCGGCCCATCCGGGTGCTTTTGCTACACTATGCCGGTTAAGACACTCGGCGCACCGGGGCCGTTCGCCCCGTCATGGTGCTCACGCACCTCGATTGCGCGGTGTCACCCGATTCACAACACCATCAGGATTGCATCATGCATATCGGCACGACTTTGACCAACTACATTATCGAGACCCAGCGCGGTATCCAGGGCGCGACCGGCGAATTCACCGGCCTGCTGAACGATATCTCGGTGGCCTGCAAGAAGATCTCCGACCTCGTCGACAAGGGTGACCTGGTCGGCGTTCTCGGCTCCGCCGGCTCCGAGAACGTGCAGGGCGAGACGCAGAAGAAGCTCGACATCATCACCAACGAGGTGTTCATCGAGGCCCTGGGCCACAACGGCCACGCCGCCGGCCTCGCCTCCGAAGAGATGGACGAGATCTGCGAGATGCCGGCCGGTGCCCCGCGCGGTCATTACCTGGTCCTGTTCGACCCGCTGGACGGCTCCTCCAACATCGACGTGAACGTCTCCGTCGGCACGATCTTCTCCATCCTGAAGGCGCCGGAAGGCGTCTCCGATCCGAAGACCGAGGACTTCCTGCAGCCGGGCACCAAGCAGATCGCCGCCGGCTACTGCCTGTACGGTCCGTCCACCATGATGGTGCTGACCACCGGCAAGGGCGTGCAGATGTTCACCCTGGACAAGGACTTCGGCGAGTTCCTGCTGACCAAGGACAGCGTGCAGATCCCGGAAGACACCGAGGAATTCGCGATCAACATGTCCAACAGCCGCTTCTGGGAGGCCCCGGTCAAGCGCTACATCGACGAATGCCTGGCCGGCAAGGAAGGCGCCCGCGACAAGGACTTCAACATGCGCTGGGTGGCCTCCATGGTCGCCGAGGTGCACCGCATCCTGTCGCGCGGCGGCGTGTTCATGTACCCGATGGACTCCAAGATGCAGGCCAAGGGCACCGCCGGCAAGCTGCGCCTGATGTACGAGGCCAACCCGATGAGCTTCATCATCGAGCAGGCCGGCGGCGCCTCCACCACCGGTCGCGAGCGCATCATGGATATCAGCCCCACGGGCATTCACCAGCGCGTACCGGTGGTCCTGGGCGCGAAGAACGAAGTGGAGCGGATCACCCGCTACCACAACGAGGGCTAAGAACCCCTCGCGCCTCGGGCACCCCGATGCGCTCCCCAAGGCCCGGCCCCGCAAGGCGCCGGGCCTTTTTGTGCGCGCACCCCCTGAATTTGTAACGGACGTTACATTGCTGATATACATGTGACATGAATTTTCGGGATACCGATTGGCAACTCCTGATCTTCGCCTTTCAGAGCGGGCAGGACTCGACCCGGGTCCGGCTATGGCGGGCGCTGAAGGCACTTGGCGCAGCCACCCTGCGCGATGGGGTCTACCTGCTGCCCAACCGCTCGGACCTGCGCGACGCCCTGCTGGAGCTGGCCGAGTCGGCGCGCGCGGCGGGCAACCAGGCCTACCACCTGCCGGTGGCCGCCAACCCCGAGGAGCAGGCGCATTACCACAGCCTGTTCGACCGGGACACGGAATACCGGGCACTGCAAGGCAACGCGGAAACCCTGCTGGGACAGCTGCCCGGACTGGGCGAATCCGAGCTCCTCAAGCGCCTGCGCCAGATCCACCGCGAGGCCGACCAGTTGCGCCGCACCGACTACTTCCCGGGCCCCGGTCGCGCACCGCTGGAGGCGCAGCTGGCCCGCCTGGATTCCGCCGCGCAGGCGGTCCTGTCGCCTGACGAACCCTCGCCCGAGCCGGACGCGGGCATTGCCAGGCTGGAGCGGGCGGACTACCGGGGCCGACTGTGGGCGACGCGCGCGGCAATGTGGGTAGACCGGGTCGCCAGTGCCTGGCTGATCCGCGAATTCATCGACCCCGACGCGCGCTTCGTCTGGCTCGCAACCCCGGCCGATTGCCCGGCCGAGGCCCTTGGTTTCGACTTCGACGGCGCCACGTTCACCCACGTCGGCGACCGCGTCACCTTCGAAGTGCTGCTGGCGGCATTCAGTCTGGAACGCGACAGCGGGCTCGCCGGCCTGGCGGAGATGGTGCATTTCCTGGACGTGGGCGGGCGCCCCGTCGCCGAGGCCGCGGGCTTCGAGAGCATCCTGACCGGGGCGAAGCAGCAGTGCGCAGATGACGATGCCCTGCTGGCCCGCGTAACGCCCGTACTGCACGACCTGCGCCAGGCCTTTGAACAACAATCCGGACGCGACCCCGCATGACCGACCCCGATCCCTCGACCACGCAACGTCCGAGCCCGCCCACCCGGGCCGAGGCCTTTCGCTACTGGCTGAAGCTCGGCTTCATCTCGTTCGGTGGGGCCGCCGGGCAGATCGGGATGATGCACGAGGAGCTGGTGGAACGGCGGCGCTGGGTCTCCGAGAACCGCTTCCTGCACGCGCTGAACTACGCGATGGTCCTGCCGGGGCCGGAGGCGCAGCAGCTCGCCACGTATCTCGGCTGGCTGCTGCACGGCACTTTCGGCGGCGTGATGGCCGGGCTGCTGTTCATCCTGCCTTCGCTGGTCCTGATCACCGGGCTGTCCTGGGTGTACCTGGCCTTTGGCGACGTGCCCGCGGTGGAGGCCGTGTTCTACGGCATCAAGCCAGCGGTGATCGCGATCATCGTCTATGCCGGCTGGCGCATCGGCGGACGTGTCCTGAACAACGGCCTGCTATGGCTGATGGCCGTAGCGGCGTTCCTGGCGATCTTCGCGCTCAACATCCCGTTCCCGTACATCATCATAGCCGCGGGGCTGCTCGGCTGGCTGGGCAGCCGGATCTGGCCGGAGCGCTTCCGCAGCGGCGAATCGCACAGCGCTGGCGGCCGCAAGGCCACGGGGCCGGCCGTGGTGGACGACGACACCCCACCCGCACCCTGGATGCAGTTTCGCTGGGCGCGCGTGATCCGCTTCCTCGCCGTCGGCCTCGGCCTGTGGGCTGCCGTCTTCGGCATGCTGCTCGCGGTATTCGGGTGGGACACCACGCTGACCCGCATGGGGCAGTTCTTTACCCAGACCGCCCTGGTGACCTTCGGCGGCGCTTACGCGGTGCTGCCATACGTCTACCAGGGCGGGGTGGAGACCTACGGCTGGCTGAGCCCGACCCAGATGATCGACGGGCTGGCGCTTGGCGAGTCCACGCCAGGCCCGCTGATCATGGTGGTCACCTTCGTCGGCTTCATCGGCGGCTGGACCCAGGCCTTCCTCGGCCCCGATCAGGTGTTGCTCGCCGCCTTGCTCGGCGCGCTGGTCGCGACCTTCTTCACCTTCCTGCCGTCGTTCCTGTTCATCCTGGTGGGCGCGCCCCTGGTCGAGCGCACCCGGGGCGACCTGCACTTCACCGGACCGCTGACCGGCATTACCGCCGCCGTGGTCGGCGTGATCGCGAACCTGGCCGTGTTCTTCACCTGGCACGTCCTGTGGCCCGCGGGCTTCGAGGGAACCTTCGAATGGTTCTCCGCCCTGCTCGGCATCGCCGCCTTTATCGCCCTGGCCCGTTTCCGGGTGGGCATCATCCCGCTGATCCTCGTCTGCGCCGTGCTCGGCGCCGGGTATCGGCTCCTGCTGTAGGAGTCCGCACCATGCTGAACCCCACCCGCACCTGGGCCCTGGCCGGAATGGCCCTCCTGATCCTGGCGCCCGGCGTCAGCCTGGGTGCCGACGACGCCCCGATCCTGCCCGAACCGCGGGCGATCTCCGATCACGCCCATACCTGGATCGGCCCTTACGGCGGACCCGATGCGGAGAACCAGGGCTTTCGCATGAACCTGGGCTACGTGGTCGGCGACGACGCCGTGGCCGTCATCGATTCCGGCTACACGCCGGAGATGGCGCAGGCGATGCTGGAGCATATCGGCGCCACCACCGACAAGCCGGTGCGCTACGTGATCAACACCAATTCGCAACCACACCGCTTCATGGGCAACGACGTGTTCCGCGAGGCCGGCGCCGACATCCTGGCCGCGCCCGAGGCCGTCGAGCGCATGCAGGGCAGCGCCTCGATGTTCGCCATGCAGCTCGAGAATGCCCTGGACTGGCCGGAAGGGTCCACCGAGCACCCCAAGCGACCCAATGTGATGGTCGAGGATGACAAAAAGCTGGATCTGGGCGGCGTGAGTGTGACCATCCGTCACGTGGGCAGCACCCATACGCACGGCAGCCTGATCGCGGTGGTCGAACCGGACAATGTCGTGTTCGCGGGCGACGTGCTCTACAGCGGGCGCCTGCTGGCCATCCTGGCCGACGGCAGCATGGAGGGCTGGCTGCAGGCCTATGAGCATCTACAAGAGGAGTACGCGGACGCGAAGTTCATCCCGGGCCACGGTGAGCCGGGTGCGCTGTCGACCTTCGAACATCCCACCCACGACTACCTGCGGTCGTTATGGGACCACATGTACGAGGCAGCGGACATGGGTACGGACATGCAATCCGCCATCCGGGCCTTCGACGACGCGCCCTGGCAGGACCTTGCCGACTTCGACGACCTGGCCCCGCGCAACACGAATATCGCCTACCAGGAGGCCGAACTGGCCTTGTTCTAGCGAGGCACTGATTGATCCCGACGTCCGGGGCCACGCGCCACGCGCCCCGGACGTTCGAGGCAGCGTCTCCCTAGACAACACGGCCCTCCGGCCGGGCCTCGGGGTCGTCAAGCAGGGTCTGGATACTGGCAACCGTGGTCGCGGCGATGTTGGTCAGCGCCTCGCGAGTCAGGAAGGCCTGGTGGCCGGTGACCAGCACGTCGTCGCGCTGCATCAGCCGCGCCAGGCGGCGATCGGGCAGCCCGGCCAACGACCAGTCGCGGAAGAACAGCGAGGCCTCGTTCTCGTACACATCCATCGCCAGCCCGCCGAGCTGACCGGACTCCAACGCGGCCTCGGCCGCATCCGTGTCGACCAGCGCCCCGCGAGCGGTGTTGACCAGGAAGGCCCCGCGCGGCAGCCGCGCCAGGGTCTCGGCATTGATCATGTGGCGGTTCTCGCGGGTCAGCGGACAGCTGAGGCTGAGCACCTCGGACTGCGCCAGCAGCGCATCCAGCTCGAGGTACTGGACGCCCGCGGCCTGCAGCTCGGCGTTCGGATACGGGTCGTGCGCCGCCACCCGGCAGCCGAAGCCCAGCATGATGCGCGCAAAGGCCTGGCCGATGCGGCCGGTGCCGACGATGCCCACCGAGCGGCCAACGAGATCGAATCCGGTCAGGTGATCGAGGCGAAAATCACCTCGCCGCGTGCGGTCCCAGGCGAGGTGAACGCGCCGGTTCAGCGTCATCAGCAGGGCGACGGCGTGCTCCGCAATCGCGTTCGGGGAATAGGCCGGCACCCGCGCCACGCGCACGCCACGCTCGCGGGCGCGGTCGATATCCAGGTTGTCGTAGCCGGAACAGCGCAGCGCCACCACATGCACCCCGTGATCGGCGAGCCCGTCGATCACGCGCCGGTGCAAGTCATCGTTGGTAAAGACGCAGACCGCATCCGACCCTGTGGCAAGGTGCACCGTCTCTGCGGTCAGGCGTTCGGCATGCAGGAGAGGCTTCATGTCCGCCGCTTGAAAAGCAGGGAGCAGAAACTCGCGATCGTGTTGCTGAACACTGAATACGGTGACCCGCATAACGTTCTCTCTAATCCATAGGTTGGATAGGGGTTCGCGCAGTACCTGCGCACGCTAGGCCCCCAAGGGGTTTCCCAAAGATGCCTCGTCCCGGTGTTTGCGCATGAGGGAGGAACCGGCCCCGAGACCGGACGATGGCACCAGCGGGGGCCCAGCATAACGCAGGATCGGGCGCTGTCACGGGCAGACTCCAACCCCCCTGGTGGCTTTGTCAGACGAGGTCGCGGGGGATCTTCACGTCCCAGTTGCGGGCATAGACGCGACGCTCGCCCTCGTACGCATCTAGCTGGGCGTGGATCTCGAAATCGGTGGGGCTCGAGGTAAGCACCGTTCGGGTTACCGTGCGCACCGCCCAGTCGCCGCGTCGGAAGCCGCGTTCCCATAGGGTCTCCCCACGCACCGAGTTGAAGTCGTCACCCTGGTAGCTGTACCACTCCAGCGCCTTCCGCTGCATCTCCAGGTTCAGGTCGTCCAGCCGTACCGTCCCCGCATCGTTGGTCACCGCGAGAGTCGACTCGTCCTCCGCCAGGTCGCGAATGACCCGCCAGTTGTGCAGCTGCGGCGTTAGCTGATGGGTTTCCGTCGAGGGAGGCCCGCCCTCGGGGAGCGGGAAGGCGATTCGGGCATCCATGTCTTCGCGCGGCGCGCGACGGGGCAGAAGCAGACGGCTCGCGCCCGTCATGAGCCGCAGCCGCACCGGCCGCGGCGCCGGCCATGCCAGCGGGAAATACGAAGTCGACAGCGATAGCCGGATGCGATGGCCTACCGGGAAGCGCTGGGCCACGTCGTTGAACTTGACCCGGACGCGGTAGGTTTTCCCGGGCTCCAGGGGTTGCGGGGTCTCGGCGTCTTCGCGGTGGGTCAGGTTGAGCAGCCCGTAGGTGACGCGGGTCGCCTTGTCGTCAGCGGCAACATCGGACAACCGCGCCGCAACCATTGCGACGGGCTGGTCGACACTCAACTCCAGCTCCAGCATCGCGGCGCCGAGGACCTCCAGGGGCTCTTCCAGCGGGGCGCTGGTGAACACCAGGGCACCGCCATCCTCTTCGCGCTGGTCATGGGGCAGGTCCGGGGTCGCGGCATACGAGCACCACTTGCCAGCAAACAGGCCCACGCTCAGCGGCGACTGCAGGGTCATTTCGCGTTCCGGCGCGACAGCCGATGCCCTCTCCAGCCTCCCCGGCCAGGCCAGGGTCAACGGTTCGAACTCCACGTTCGCCGAGGGCCAGTGTGGTTCGCCTACCCAGCGCCCAGGGCGCTCCTCGTAGCGGGTGGTCGGCGGGACGCTGTCCTGCATCCAGACCCTCAGCATGGGTTCGTCCATGATCCCGTTCTGCTCACCCTTCAGCCAGCGGTCCCACCAGCGCAGACATTCCTGCAGGAAACCGATGGCCGGGCCCGGTACACCCTGATGCGGATACTTGTGGCTCCAGGGGCCGACCAGACCCAGTCGCGGCCCCTGGAGGTTGGCCAGCAGGCGAAAGACCGCATTGGAGTAGCCGTCGGCCCAGCCACTGACCGCCATCACCGGGGCTCGCACCGCGGACCAGTCTTCGCAGATCGAGCCATGCTTCCAGTAGTCGTCGCGGCGCTGGTGGCGCAACCACTTCTCGAGCCACAGCCCGCTGCCCTCCAGGCGCTGGAACCACATCTCGCGCCAGCGTTCGCCCACGATCTCCGGATCCGGCGGCAGGGAGTTGTAGGCAAACATGGTCGAGGCCCAGGACAGGTTGTCCCCCAGCAGGCAGCCGCCCATGTGATGGACGTCGTCGGCATAGCGGTCATCGGTGGAGCACACGCTGACCACCGCCTTTAGTTCCGGGGGCCGCAGCGCGGCGATCTGCAGGCCGTTGAAGCCGCCCCAGGAGATGCCGATCATGCCCACATTGCCGTTGCACCAGGGCTGTTCACCCATCCAGCGCAGAACCTCCACGCCGTCGTCCAGTTCCTGCTGCAGGTATTCGTCCTCCAGCACCCCCTCGGAGTCACCGGACCCGCGCAGGTCCACCCGCAAACAGGCGTAGCCGTGACCGGCAAAGTAGTGATGCATCGCGTCGTCGCGCAGCCGGGTGGAATCGCGCCGTCGGTACGGGATGTATTCCAGGATCGCGGGGACGGTTTGCTGTTCGGCGCCTTCGGGGCGCCACAACCGGGCGGCCAGGTGCGTGCCGTCAGCAAGCGGGATCGGGATGTATTCCTCGACCGTCACGGCGTAGGGAAAGTCGCGGACGATTTTCATGGCTGTGCCTCGTCGACGGGTTCGAACTCCATGGGCAGGTGCTCCATCACACGCGTATAGGTTCGCTCCAGCTCGGTGTTGTCCGCGGCCCCTACAAACAGGGTAGCGACCTCGTAGGAGTAGCTGTCCTGATAACAAAGCTGCGACAGCAGCATGCCCTCCTCGACTTCGATCTGTACGACCACACCGGGGAACTCGGCCTCGACGGCCGCGATGTCCGCCGGCGTGGGCATCCGCACGACCCGTGCATCCTGGTACCGGCGAACCATGAATTTGGCCGCACATCGGAAGGCCCCCTGGCGATGGGGCATCGTCGGCGCGCGCCCCAAGCCCAGATCAATCATCACCTGATGGTGATAGCAGCCATCCACCATCCGGAACAGCGGGGCATGAGACTTGGAGATGCGGGTGTTGATCTCCAGCAGCCAGATCCGGTCCGTGGCCTCGTCCCAGTAGAACTCCACGTTGAACGGGGCGCAGTCATAGCCCACCTGCCGGATCACGCGGTCCGCTATCTCCTCCATGCGTGCCTGTACCGTCTGCGGCAGGATGGACGGGTACTGGTAGCGGGAGAACGAGGAGCCGGCTGCACCCTCGCGCAGGGAGTCGATGGCACCGTAGATCCGGACCTCGCCCTGCCAGGCATACCCTTCCAGCGTGCACTGGCGACCCTCCGATATCAGCGCCTCGGCAATGCAGTGATTGCCGTCGATCGCGGCCACCTCCGGGGGCAGCGTCGCGTGTCCGAGGACATGGTTGAAGGGCTCGCCGAAGCGATCGATCTCCCTGCGGATCCGCTCCATGGCGCGCCGGAAGTCGTCCGCATCGCCGACGCGAAAGCCGAGGTAGGAGAGCACCGATTTCACCGGTTTGATCCAGAACGGAAAATCCAGGGTGACCTCGCGCAGGGGATCGTCGGCAAACGGGTTGACCGCGCAGAAGGCCGGGATGTGTTCGGGTGCAACGCGGGCCTGTTCAAGCCGGCTCCAGTACTTGTGCTCGCACTTCAGCACGCTTTCCAGGGTCGGCCCCGGCAGGTCCCTGACCTGGCGCAGGAGGGGCAGGATCGTGCTGACCGGAAAGTCCCAGAAACCGACCACGGCATCCACCGTGCCGGGAAACTGGCTCAACCGTTCGCGACCCTCGACCAGGATCCGACGCACCGGAAACCGGGCGCAGGGCTTGACCTCCTCGCGTGTGAACAGTGCGTGGAAGGCATAACCCTCCGCCCCGGGCAGGGTCTGGAGCTGGCCCAGATGGAAGTCGTCCAGACCGACCACGAAGATATTGTGCCTCGCCGGCGCATTCATAACTGGCATCGTTTTCCCCGGACAACGGGTCGCCAGGGCCGCACACCGCCCTCCATGGAGTGTGGCAGGTATCCGGGTTATTACCAGCCCGGGATGTCGCTGGATCGCGCCACGCTCTTGCCGCACTATGGACGGGTGTGGGGCCTTGCCGTACCGAGCGGCTCGCCCGAGGCCCAGGAGCCGTCTGTGGAAGTGATCGCACCGCAAGCCGTGGACACGCTGATCCGCCTGCTGGCCGGGGAGGGCTACGAGGTCGTGGGGCCGACACGGCGCGATGGCGCGATCGTCTACGACCGAGTGGGCGGTCTCGAGGACCTGCCGGTGGGCTGGACCGACGAGCAGGCCCCCGGACACTACCGCCTGCGCGAACGCGACGACGACGCGCTGTTCGGCTATGTGGTCGGGCCGCATTCCTGGAAGAAGTACCTGTTCCCGCCCGAGGAGACCCTGTTCCGGCTGACCCGCCAGCCGGACGGCAGCTTCGTGACCGAGCCCGGCACCTCCGACGCGCCGCGCCGTGCCTTCATCGGCATGCGCGCCTGCGAGCTGGCGGCGATCGACGTGCAGGACCGGGTATTCCTCGGCCAGGCGGTGCAGGACCGCGGCTATGCCGCGCGCCGGCGGGACCTGTTCATGGTCGCGGTCAGCTGCGCCGAGCCGGGCGGCACCTGCTTCTGCGCTTCCATGGATACCGGCCCGCGCGCCCGCGAGGGCTTCGACCTGGCGCTGACCGAGGTGATCGACGCCACGCAGCACTTTCTGGTCGCCGAGGCCGGGTCCGAGGCCGGGCGCGCGATGCTCGACCGGCTCGATCCGCGCCCGGCCAGCGATGCCGAGCAGGCCGCCGCCGAGCGGGTGTGGGCCGAGGCACCGGGAAAGATGGGCCGGCAGATGCCGGCGGATGCCCGCGAGGTGCTCAACCGGGCCTTCGAGCACCCGCGCTGGGAGGAAACCGCCGAGCGCTGCCTGTCCTGCTCCAACTGCACCCTGGTCTGCCCTACCTGCTTCTGCTCGCAGGTCGAGGAGGTCCCGGATCTGGAAGGCCAACGCACCGAGCGCGTGCGGCGCTGGGATTCCTGCTTCAACCAGGAACACTCGCACCTGGTCGGCGGCCCACACCGCGAGTCCGTGGCCGCGCGCTATCGCCAATGGATCACCCACAAGCTGGCCACCTGGCACGACCAGTTCGGCACCTCCGGCTGTGTCGGCTGCGGGCGCTGCATCACCTGGTGCCCGGTGGGGATCGACATCACCGAGGAAGTCACCGCGGTGCGCCGCGATCCGGAGGGCCGGGGATGAACGAGCTGCTGGCCATCATCGAGGAACAGCCCTTCTTCGAGGATATGGCGCCGGAGCACCGGCGCCTGCTGGCGGCCTGCGCGGCGAAGTGCAGCTATACGCCCGAGACCCGGCTGATGCGCGACCACGAGCCGACCGAGACCTTCTGGCTGATCCGCGAGGGCCAGGTCGCGCTGGAGAGCCCGCTGCGGGAAGGCAGCGTGGCGTTCCAGACTCTCGGGCCCGGGGACATCCTCGGCTGGTCCTGGCTGCTTCCGCCGTACCGTGCCAGTTACGACGCGCGCGCGGTGACGGACATCCATACCCTGCGCTTCGATGCCGGCGTGCTGCGCGAACGTATGGAGGCCGACCCGGCGTTCGGCTACGTACTGATGAAGCACTTCGCCGCGCTGATCGTCCAGCGCCTGCAGGCGGCGCGGTTGCAGGCGCTGGATATCTACAGCCACGGAGGGCCCGGCCATGGCAACTGACGCGGCTGCAACCCTGCCGGATCAGGCGATGGCGCCAGAGCCCTGGCGCATCCACTCGGTGCGCCGCGACGTGGCCAGCAACGAGGTCCTCAGCTGGACGCTGTACCCCGAGCCGGGGGTGGAGCCCGGCGCCGCGCCGGCACCCGGGCAGTTCAACATGCTTTACCTGTTCGGCGTGGGCGAGGTGCCGATCTCGGTCTCCGCGATCACCGACGACGGCGGCATCGTGCACACCATCCGTGCGGTGGGCAGCGTGACCCGCGCGATGCAGGATCTGGAGGCCGGCACGGTGGTCGGCCTGCGCGGGCCGTTCGGCACGGCCTGGCCGCTGGAACAGGCGCGCGGGCGCGACCTGGTGCTGGTCGCCGGCGGCATCGGCCTGGCGCCGCTGCGGCCGGTGATCCACGCGGCGCTCCAGAGGCGTTCGGAATTCGGGCGCGTGGTGGTCTGCTACGGCGCGCGTTCGCCCGGCGACATGATCTTCCGCGACGAGCTGGACGCCTGGGCGGCGCGCGATGATGTGGATCTGCGCATCACCGTGGATCGCGGCACCGCCGCCTGGCGCGGCGATGTCGGCGTGGTCACCCAGCTGGTCGATCGCGGCGGTTTCGACCGGCGCAACACCCTGGCGATGACCTGCGGCCCGGAGGTGATGATGCGCTTCACCGCGTCCGCGCTGGAGCGCCGCGGCCTGAAGCCGGAGGACATCTTTGTCTCCATGGAGCGCAACATGCGCTGCGCGGTGGGCTTTTGCGGCCACTGCCAGATCGGGTCGCACTTCGTCTGCCGCGACGGCCCCGTGTTCCCCTACCCGGTGATGGAACCGGCCTTCCGGATACGCGAGCTATGAGTCGGGAAAAGCCTACCCTCGCGGTGTTCAAGTTTGCCTCCTGCGACGGCTGCCAGCTCAGCCTGCTGGACTGCGAGGACGAGCTCCTGGCGGTCACCGACCGCATCCGGATCGCGCACTTCCCCGAGGCCACGCGCACCCGCATCGACGGGCCGTGGGACCTGACACTGGTGGAGGGCTCGATCACCACGCCACAGGCGGCGGAGGAGATCCGCGAGATCCGCCGCGCATCGAAGTTCCTCGTGACCATCGGCGCCTGCGCGACCACCGGCGGCATCCAGGCCCTGCGCAACTTCGCGGATGTCGAGGCATTCACCCGCCAGGTCTACGCCCACCCGGAATACATCGAGACCCTGGCCACCTCGGATGCCATCAGCCAGCACGTGCCGGTGGACTTCGAGCTGCGCGGCTGCCCGATCGACAAGTACCAGTTGCTGGAGGTCATCAGCGCCTTCCTCTACGGTCGGCGCCCGCAGGTCTCCAGCGCCAGCGTCTGCGAGGAGTGCAAGCGGGCGGGACAGGTCTGCGTGATGGTCGCCCACGGCACGCCCTGTCTCGGCCCGGTCACCCACGCCGGCTGCGGCGCGTTGTGCCCTGGTTGCAACCGCGGCTGCTATGGCTGCTTCGGGCCCAAGGAGACGCCCAACGCGCCGGGCCTGTCCGGCCAGCTGGAGACCCTGGGGATGGATCGCGCCACGCGCGTGCGCTTCTACCGCACCTTCAACGCCGGCGCCGACGCCTTCCGCGAGGAGAGCGAACGTCAGGAGAGCGGCGCGGCACCGCCCGAAGAATCAGGAAACCGGCCATGAGCGAGACCCGCACCATCGAAGTCGACTACCTCGCCCGCGTGGAGGGCGAGGGCGCGATGTACGTGCGCACTGAGGGCGACCGCGTGGAGGAGGTGAAGCTGTCGATCTTCGAGGCGCCGCGCTTCTTCGAGGGCTTCCTGCGCGGGCGCGACTTCCGCGAGGCCCCGGACATCACCGCGCGCATCTGCGGCATCTGCCCGATCGCCTACCAGATGGGGGCCTCGCTGGCGATGGAGGACATCTGTGGCATCACCGTGGACGGCGTGCTGCAGGACCTGCGGCGGCTGGCCTACTGCGGCGAGTGGATCGAGAGCCACGCCCTGCATGTATTCATGCTCCACCTTCCGGACTTCCTCGGCTATCCGGATGCGGTCACCGCCGCGAAGGACCACCCGGATATGGTGCGCAACGGCCTGCGCATCAAGAAGATCGGCAACTCCATCCTGCGCCTGCTGGGCGGGCGCGAGATCCACCCGGTGAACCTGCGCGTCGGCGGCTTCTACCGCGCGCCGTCGCCGGCCGAGGTCGCGGGGCTGGGCGAGGACCTGTCCTGGGGCCTGGAGGCCTCCTGCGAGGTCGCCGAATTCCTCGCCACCCTCGACTACCCGAACCTCGAACGCGACTACGAGTTCGTGTCGCTCGTCCACCCGGACGAATACCCGATCACCCACGGGCGCCTCGGCTCCAGCAGCGGCCTGGACGCGGCCATCCGCAACTACGACGACATCTTCACCGAGGAACACGTCGCCCACTCCAACGCCCTGCACAGCCACCGCTCGGACTCCGGCGAACCGGTGTTCATGGGCCCGCTGGCGCGCTTCGCCCTGAACCGCGAACGCCTCACCCCGCGCGCCGCCGAGCTGGCCGAGCGCGCCGGGCTGGGCGCGCCCTGTCGCAACCCCTTCCGCAGTATCCAGGTGCGCATGATCGAGATCGTCCTCGCCTTCGAGGAGGCCCTGCGCCTAGTCGAAGGTTACCGGCAGACACCGGCCGAACCCGCGCTGCCGGTCACCCCGCGCGCCGGCACCGGCTTTGGCGCCACCGAGGCCCCGCGCGGCATCTGCTACCACCGCTACAGCATCGACGACGCGGGTCTGATCAGCGATGCGAAGATCGTCCCGCCCACCTCCGTCAACCAGCCCACCATCGAGGCCGACCTGCGCGAACTGGTACAGAACAACCTCGACCTGCCGGACGACGAACTACGCCACCACTGCGAAGTCGCCATCCGCAACTACGACCCCTGCATCTCCTGCGCCACCCACTTCCTCGACCTGACCGTCGACCGAAAATGAACGGCGCCCGAAAGAAAGATGCGAGTTTCGGAAGGAACGCATGCGGAAGCCCACCAAACTGAATCAGGAAGAGCAGGAACTGCTCGATGCCTTTGAAGCAGGCGAGTTCGAATCGGACATGGACAACGAACGCAGGGCATCCATTGTCGAGGCCGCGGAAAATGGATCCCGCAAGACCCCTGAACAAACCCAAGAGGCCTCGGCCGACGATGGAAGATCGGCAGGCAAGGGCCCACTCGTCATCGGCATAGGGAACCCCTGGCGCGGCGACGACGGCATCGGCCACGCCGTGGTCGACGCACTCGCCGGCACGCCGGGCCTCACAACCGCCACCTGCACCGGCGAGCCCGCCGAACTCATGGAGCTGTGGCAGGGCCACAACCCCGTCATCCTGGTCGACGCCATCGTCACCGGCGCCGCCCCCGGCACCCTCCATCGTCTTGACGCCCGCGAGCCCCTGCCGCGCGGCGCCCGCTACTCCTCGCACGGCATCGGCCTCGCCGAGGCCGTCGAACTCGCCCGCGCGCTCGACGCCTTTCCGCCCACCCTTATCGTCCACGGAATCGAGCCCGCACACCTGGAAGACGGTACCGGACTCTCGCCGCAAGCCATCGACGCCATCCCAAAAGCCGCCCGCCGAATCCTCGACGACCTCACACTAGCGATGCCCCCGGACCGCTGTGCCCGGTAACGGCTTCCACACATTCGCAGATTCGGGGCCGTAGCTCGCCTTTCCCGTTCAGCGAGGGGAGACGACGAAGGTAAAAGCTGACCCCGTTCGCGCTTCGCATGCCCCTTTTTGCGATTGCCGATGGTCAGGTCTATATATTCCGAATAACCCATTTATTTATCGGCGTCACCGATCTCGGTGACGCGATGCCACACTCGGCTGTTCGAACCTGCTCCATCGATGGATGGTCGTGATGACTAAAAAAAGCAACTCGATGGTCATTGTTGTTGGGGCATCCGCTGGGGGGATGGCTGCATTAAAGACTCTGGTCGCGCAACTTCCGAAGGGTTTTGCGGCACCCATTTTCATAGTCAACCACATGAGCGCGGACAACTCCGGAGAAGCGCTGGTCAAAGCCCTGAGTGAAAGCAGCCCCCTTGCCTGTGTCCAGGCGCATGACGAACACGCTTTCAAACCTGGGGGGATTTATCTGGCACCCCCCGACCAACACATGTTGATTGAGAAGGGAAAGATCCTCATTACCAAAGGTGCCAGGGAAAACCGTTCACGGCCCGCTATTGATCCCTTGTTTCGCTCCGCAGCAGTGGCCTATGGCAACCGGGTGATAGGCATCATCCTGACGGGGTATCTGGATGATGGCACCAGCGGAATGATGGCCATCAAAAGATGCGGTGGAGTCTGCATCGCACAAGATCCCGAGGATGCGTCTTATCCGGATATGCCGCAATCGGTAATCGCGAATGTTGGGGCCGATCACTGTTTGCCGGTATCCGGGATGGGGGCACTGCTATCCGATCTTTTAAGGAGGGAGCTACCGGAAAGCAAGGAGGTTCCGGAAGACATCATGATCGAGGCAACGATCGCAAAGCGGGTACTGAGCGATTTGCCTTCGGTCGAGGCGCTCGGCGAGCAGGTGCCCTACAACTGTCCCGACTGTGGTGGGGTGTTATGGCAAATAGAGGAAGGAAGCATCCTGCGCTATCGCTGTCATACAGGCCATGCGTTTACCTCTTCGGTGCTGCTTGCACAACAAAATGAAAAGATTGAGGAAACGCTCTGGGTTGCGCTCAGAATGTTCGAGGAGCGCCAGAATCTGCTCGTAACTATGAGCAAGAATGAAAACAAAACGGCCGCTTCATCGGTCTCCCAGCGGGCAAAGGACTCTCAAGTCCACATTGACCGCATTCGTGCCATGTTGAAGGCGACCGACCATGATTCTCACGGCAAAGAGGCGAGATGAACGTTTCCGTCAATCTCGCCGCACGCACCTCGGGCCGGGTGTTGCCCCTCGCCTCGCCATAGTGGCAAATGGCAAACCGCTGATCCATTTGCACGTCCGCGTTGAGCGTCTCAGATGTGGCCCATCGCCTCCATGGCACGTGCGACCTTCACGAAGCCGGCGATGTTGGCGCCGACCGTGTAATTGCCAGGCGAGCCGTATTCCTCAGCCGTTTCGTGGCAGGTGCGATGGATGATGGCCATGATCTCCTGCAGGCGCGCCTCGGTGTATTCGAAGGTCCAGGAGTCCCGGCTCGCATTCTGCTGCATCTCCAACGCGCTGGTAGCCACGCCGCCGGCGTTGGCGGCCTTGCCGGGACCGAAGGCGGTGCCGGCATCGCGGAAGGTCCGGATGCCTTCCGGGGTCACGGGCATGTTGGCGCCCTCGGCGACCGCGATGCAGCCGTTCTCGACCAGCGCCTTGGCGTCCTTGCCGGTCAATTCGTTCTGCGTGGCACACGGCAGGGCGACGTCGCAGGGGATTTCCCAGATGCAGCCGTTTTCGCTGTATTTCGCCCCCTTCTTGCGCTCAGCGTAGGCGCTGATCGGGCCGCGCTCACGTTCCTTGATCTGGCGCACCAGGTCCAGGTCGAGACCGCCTTCATCGAGAATGACGCCGCGCGAGTCGGAGCAGGCGATCACCCGGGCGCCCAGTTGCTGGGCCTTCTGGGTGGCATAGATGGCGACGTTGCCGGCCCCGGAGACCACCACGCGCTTGCCCTCCAGCGAATCGTTGCGGGCCTTGAGCATCTCCTGGGTAAAGAAGACCGCGCCGTAGCCGGTGGCCTCGGTGCGTGCACGACTGCCGCCCCAGTCCAGCCCCTTGCCCGTGAACACGCCGGATTCGAAGCGGTTGGTCAGGCGCTTGTACTGGCCGAACAGGTAGCCGACCTCGCGCTGGCCCACGCCGATGTCGCCCGCGGGCACGTCAGTGTACTCGCCGATGTGGCGGTACATCTCGGTCATCAGGCTCTGGCAGAAACGCATGATTTCGGAATCGGAGCGCCCCTTCGGGTCAAAGTCGCTACCGCCCTTGCCGCCCCCGATCGGCAGGCCGGTGAGGGCGTTCTTGAACACCTGCGAGAAGCCGAGGAACTTGATGATGCCCAGGTACACCGAGGGGTGAAAACG
Source organism: Thioalkalivibrio sp. ALMg9 (assembly GCF_000380625.1). Taxonomy (NCBI): domain Bacteria; kingdom Pseudomonadati; phylum Pseudomonadota; class Gammaproteobacteria; order Chromatiales; family Ectothiorhodospiraceae; genus Thioalkalivibrio; species Thioalkalivibrio sp. ALMg9. The sequence continues at coordinate 202,383 of NZ_AQYC01000008.1, read as the reverse complement.
CATGCCCCCCTTGTAGGGGCCCAGCGCACTGTTGAACTGGACGCGGAAGGCCCGGTTGATGTGCAGCTCGCCCTTGTCGTCCTGCCAGGGGACGCGAAAGATGATCTGACGCTCGGGCTCGCAGATGCGCTGGATGATCTTGAGCTCGGCGAGCTCCGGGTACTTCACCAGCACCGGTCCCAGCGTCTCCAGCACGCCATGGACAGACTGATGGAATTCCGTCTCCCCGGCGTTGCGGTGCAGGACTTCCTGATAAATGGGTTCGAGCTTCTCGTCGAGGCTTCCGTTCATGGATCGCATCCTGATGGTCTGATTCGGACGCATTTAGGCATGCGGGTGCCGAGAAGACAATCCCGACCGCCCCATGATGGTGCATTCCGTCACCGACTTCGCAGCGCAGGAAGGGGGCAGGGTGCGGCGTCAAATCGAGCTATTGGCCACGATCTATCGAAGGCGACAAAGACCTGGCCTGACGCCGAGAACCTGCGCGGCCGGCCGGTCCATCGGTCGCGGCTTCGGGGTCATGGACAGCCTGCGGGCTTCCGTGCGAACCGGCGTACTTGAGAAGCCGAAGATGAAGATGGCGCAGGACATACCCGCCAGCAGGCCCTCACCGGCGCCAATAAGGATCACGCCGCTCGCGCCAGTGTCATAGATCTGGGTCAGCATCACGATCCCGACCATTATCAGCGCGATCGCCACCAGCTTGAGCGTGTCGGGGCTTTCCAGCTTCAGGGCGAAGGAGACGAGTAGACGAACACCGGAGCGGTGTACCTCAGTGTGGCCACCAGGGCCACGCTAGCGTTCGCGATACTCAGGAAGTAGAACGCGAAGTGGCCCGCCACACCCGGCGCGAAGCGGCGCCTCCGAAGGAATTACCATCATCCGGCAACGCTCTGGGCCCAAGCGTCCGGAACGAGGGCACTTTTACTCGCCGGTCGCGGTCTCATCTGCTATGAATAGGTGAGCATCTTCGCTCGCCCCGGTCGCCAGCAGGTCTCCACCATGTCCGAACGTGCCCCCCCGATTGCCTGGACGCCGGCGGTTTTCTTTGCACTGACCAACCTGGCCGCGGTCACGCTGGTGCCATGGTGGTGGCTCACCCAGGGCTTCAGCGGCGCGGCCTGGCTGTTTTTTGGCCTGTTCCTGGTGCTGAGCGGGCTGGGCATCACGGTGGGTTATCACCGGCTCTGGGCGCACCGCACCTTCAAGGCGCGGGGGCCATTGCGCGTTCTGCTGGCGCTGAGCGGTGCCCTGGCATTGCAGAACAGCATCTACAACTGGGGCGCGCGGCATCGCGTGCATCATCGCTACGTAGATGATGTGGAACGCGACCCGCATTCCATCAAGCGTGGTTTCTGGCATGCCCACATGGGCTGGATGCTGCGCAACTGGCCCACCAGCGAGCCCGACTATTCGCGGGTGAAGGACCTGGCGAAGGACCCGGTGGTGATGTGGCAACACCGGCATTACTGGACCCTGGCATGGGGACTGAACCTGGGCCTGCCTCTGCTGCTGGGACTGGCGTTCGGGGATGTGATCGGCATGCTGCTGCTGGCCGGCATTCTGCGCATGGTGCTCAGCCACCACTTCACGTTCTTCATCAACTCCCTGGCGCATTGGTGGGGCCGTCGTCCCTACAGTGACGACAGCACCGCCGTGGACAACGGACTGGTCGCCCTGCTCACCTGGGGCGAGGGGTACCACAACTTCCACCACGCCTTTCAGGCGGACTACCGCAACGGGGTGCGCTGGTGGCAGTACGACCCCTCGAAGTGGCTGATCAACCTTTTTGCCTGGACCGGACTGGTGTATGACCGCCGCTGGACACCCCGCTTCAAGATCATGCGCGCACGGCTGCACACCGAGTTTCGCCGGCTGCTCAATGCCGACCAGGCCGAGCCGGCGCACGACTCCTGGCGCGCAACCGTGGAGCGGGAGTATCAGCGTTTCCGCGATACCGTGAACCAGTGGCAGGAGGTGCAGGCGCGCAAGATGCGGGCCGGGCGCGAGGCCATGAACGATCGCTGGGTGCGCACGGAACTGCGCACCCAGTTCAAGGAACTGGAGTATCGCCTCAAGATGCAGCGCCGCCGCCTGCGCGCCCTGTCGGCCTCTCGTCGCGCGACCACGGCGTGAACGCGGGCCCCGGATTGCGGGGCCGGAGCGCCTTCAGGCGCGATCACCCCCCAGCTTGGCTGCGACCCGGTCGGCCACCTTGCCACGGACCACGACCTCGTCGGCGCCCGCCTGGCGCGCCGCCTTGAGCATCGCCCCTTCCACGTGCGGGCCAAAGGCGAGGATCTTCGCGTCTGGGTAGCGCTCGCGCCAGGTCGACACCGCTTCCACGCCACGGCTGCCGAGGTCGACTACCACCAGGTCGGGCTGCTCCGGCGCCTGACTGCGGGTAACCGATGCGCCGGCCGAACGCCAACGCGACTCCAGCCGCACGCGGGTCATCAGGTCCGGGGTGTCCAGATGGATCTGCATGAGCGCTCCTGATTGGGCCGGGCGATTGAAGGGGTGGCGCGCGGCGCGGCGACCTGACCGGATCGTGGGCAACCGTGCCCGGGCGGGTCGATTCCGCGCCTGCACGTAGTACAAACTCTAGACTACCGGGTACCGCCGGCATCATCGCGTTCGCGAAGGCCGGCTGGAAAGCCCCTCCTTGGCCCGGCTACAACCAGAGAACGGATAACAATGGCCCTGAGCGAACTCGAGCGCAAACGGATCGAAAAGGTGATGGAGGCGTTCATGGAAAGGCGCCGACCGCCCGCCCATGTTCGAGACCGTCTGGACTTTGTCTGGCGTCTGGAAGGTCAGAGCGTGTCGCTGTACGAGGTGCGCCCGCTGATGGATGACGCTTCGAGGATCGTGGAAAACCCGGTATTCAAGGCCACGTTCGTGCGCAAGTCGGGCCGGTGGAAACTCTACTGGCAACGGGCAGACCTGAAATGGCATGGCTACGACCCACACCCGGAACTCGCCTCGCTGGAGGACGTGCTACAGGTGGTGGAGAAAGACGAATACGCCTGTTTTTTCGGATAGGGAACACGGATGCACGAGTTTTCGCTGATGGCCGACCTGATGCGCAAGATCGAGCAGGTGGCGGCCGACAACAACGCCCGGCGCGTGACCCGCGTGCGGGTATGGCTGGGCGCGTTGTCGCATATCACGCCGGAGCATTTCCGCGAGCACTTCGAGGACGGCACCCGCGGCACCGTCGCCGAGGGGGCCGAGCTGGAGGTGGAAACCTCGGACGACGAGACCCACCCCGAGGCCCAGCAGATCCTGCTGCGGAGCCTGGACGTGGCGTGAGCGCCGCCGCGACACGCGCCCCGTCGCCTGCGCGCTGGCACCTGGTGGTCACCGGCCGGGTTCAGGGCGTTGGCTTCCGGCCGTTTGTCGCGGAGCGGGCCCGGCGGCTCGGCATCACCGGCTCGGTGGGCAACACGCCGTCCGGCGTGGTGATCGAGGCCGAGGGACGAGAGGCCGCGCTCGTCGCGCTGCGGGCTGCCCTGGAGCAGGAGGCCCCGCCGGCCGCGCGGGTCGATGCGATCACCGTGACGGCATCTCGCCCCGTCGGCGATACCACCTTCCGCGTGGTTCAGGGCCCCGGGCAGGGCGGCGCGCCGGCCCTGGCACCGGACCGTGCACCCTGCCCCGACTGCCTCGCCGAGATCCGTGACCCCGCGGCGCGGCGCCACCGCTACCCGTTTACCGCCTGTACGGCCTGCGGGCCGCGCTGGAGTATAGCGACGGCCCTGCCCTGGGACCGTTCGCAGACCACCCTGGACGGATTCCCGCTGTGCGCGGCCTGCCGGGCGGAGTTCGAGGCCCCGGGGGACCGGCGCTTTCACGCGGAGGCCATGGCCTGCCCGGACTGCGGGCCGCAGGTAAAGCTGCGCGGCCCGGACGGAAGCGAACACGCCACCGGCGATGCGGCCCTGCACGCGGCAGTCAACGCCCTGCGCGAGGGGCAGATCCTGGCGCTGAAGGGTCTGGGCGGGTTCCAGCTCCTGGTGGACGCGACCCGCCAGGATGCGGTGGTCCGCCTGCGCACGCGCAAGCAGCGCCCGGAGAAGCCGCTGGCGGTCATGCTGCCGGATGGCGACTGGCTGGACCAAGTGGCACGTGCCACCGGCGCCGAACGTACGCTGCTGGATGCGCCGGAGGCACCGATCGTGCTGGTGGACCGCCGGCCCGGCGCCCCGCTGGCAGAGGGCGTGGCGCCGGGGTTCAACCGTCTGGGACTGATGCGGCCGGCGACGCCACTGCATCACCTGCTGCTGGAGGCCTTCGCCGGCCCGCTGGTCTGCACCTCGGGCAACCGCGGCGGCGAGCCCCTTTGTATCGACACCGCGGAGGCGGTGACCCGACTGGGCATGATCGCGGACGGGATCCTGGACCACGATCGGCCGATCGCGCGGGCACTGGACGATTCGGTGTTCCAGATCGCCGCGGGCCGGCCGCAATGCCTGCGCCTCGGCCGCGGGTATGCGCCGCTGCGAGTGCCCCTGCCAGACGCCGGGCCCGTCACCCTCGCACTGGGGGGCCACCTGAAGGCCGCCCCGGCCCTGGCCCTGGAGGACGAGGTGGTCGTCGGCGCCCACGTCGGCGACCTGGACAGCGATGCGGCCCTGCACCGGCTGGCTGGCGAGGCCCGCGCACTGGGCGAGCTCTGTGGCGTGGACATCGCGCGCGTCGCCTGCGACCGGCATCCCGACTACGCCTCCACGCCGCTGGCCGGGGCCTGGGGGCCTCCGGTCGTCGCCGTACAGCACCATCACGCCCATGCGGCGGCCTGCCTGGCGGAGCACGGGGTACGCGAACCGGCCGTGGCGCTGGTCTGGGACGGCATGGGCCTCGGCGAGGACGGCATGCTGTGGGGCGGCGAATGCCTGGCAGTGGACGCCGACGGGGGCTTTCAACGGCGGGGTCATCTGCGGCCCTTCCGCCTGCCCGGGGCCGAGGCCGCGATACGCGAACCCCGGCGCGCCCTGCTGGGCCTGCTGCATGCCCACTTCGACGGCGATCCGGCCGCGCTGGAGGCGAGCCCCGCGCGGGCCTTGTTTACCGCTGCGGAATGGCACCCGCTGCTCGCGGCACTGGAGCGAGGGATCCACGCCCCCTGGACGTCCAGCGTCGGGCGGCTGTTCGACGCGGTCGCGGCGCTGGGCGGGCTACGCACCGGTGCCGGCTTCGAGGGGCAGGCGGCCATGCTCGTGCAGCAGGCGGCGGAGGCCACGGGATACGGACTCGGCACCGCCGGCATTGCGCTGGATACAGCAACGGCACCCTGGCAGGCCGACTGGGGCCCGCTGGTCGCGACCCTGCTAGCCGACCATGCCGACGGCGCCGGGGCCAGCCGTATGGCCGTCCGCCTGCACGGGGCGCTGGCCGGGTTCGCCGTGGAGGCCGCCCGGGCCGGGCGCGAGGAAACCGTGGCGCTGACCGGCGGATGCTTCCAGAATCGGTGGTTGCTGCAACAATGCGTGGACGCGCTGCAGGCCGCCGGCTTCCGTCCGCTGTGGCCGCAACGCATCCCGCCCAATGACGGCGGGCTGGCGCTGGGCCAGGCGCTGATCGGGCGCCGGGCCGCGGTGCCCCCGAACGGAGACTGAGCCCATGTGCCTTGCCATCCCCGGTCGTATCGACAGCGTGGACGGTGTCGACCCGCTGTTCCGCCAGGCGCGCGTAGCCTTCGGTGGCGTCACGCGCGTGGTCTCGCTGGCCTGCACCCCGGAGGCCGGGCCCGGCGACTACGTGCTGGTCCACGCCGGCATCGCGATCGCCACCCTCGACGAGGCCGCTGCCGAACGCACCCTGGCGGCCCTGCGCGAAATCCCCGCGCACGACCCGCCCGCCCCGGAGGGCCCGTGAAGCACCTGGACGAATACCGCGACCCGGCGCTGATCCTGCGTCAGGTGGAAGCGATCCGCGCCACCTGCACCCGGCGCTGGACGCTGATGGAGGTCTGCGGCGGCCAGACCCACGCGATCCTGCGCCATGGCCTGGATGAACTGCTGGCGGACGCCGTCGAGCTGATCCACGGGCCCGGCTGCCCGGTCTGCGTGACCCCGGCCGAGACCCTGGACCAGGCGGTACTGCTGACCCGACGCCCGGAGGTGATGCTTTGCACCTTCGGCGACATGCTGCGCGTGCCCGGGGCGCTGGGGGACCTGAACGCGGCGCGCGCGGCCGGGGGCGAGGTGCGCGTGATCTACTCGCCGCTGGATGCGGTGGCGCTGGCGCGCGAACACCCGGAGCGCGAGGTCGTGCTGCTGGCGGTGGGCTTCGAGACCACCGCCCCGGCCGCCGCAATCGCCGTGCTGCAGGCCGAAGCCCTGGGCCTGGCCAACCTGTCGCTGCTGGTCTCGCACTCGCTGGTACCGCCGGCGATGGAGGCCCTGCTGGCCGACCCGGACAACCGCATCCAGGGCTTCCTGGCCGCCGGCCATGTCTGCACGGTGGAGGGGGCGGCCGCCTATCACGCGATCGCCGAACGCTTCCGGGTCCCGATCGTGGTGACCGGCTTCGAGCCGGTGGACCTGCTGGCCGGGATCCACGCCTGCGTGGAGCAACTGGAACGCGGCGCGGCCCGGGTGGAGAACCGCTACGACCGGGCCGCGCCGGACGACGGCAACGCAGCCGCGCGCGCTGCGGTCTCTCGCGTCTTCGAGCCGGTCGAGCGCGAATGGCGTGGCATGGGACGCCTGCCCGCCAGCGGCCTCGGGCTGCGCCCGGAATACGCCCGGTTCGACGCCGTGGCCCGTTTCGGGCTCGTCCCACCCGAGGCGATCGGGGATGGCCCCTGCATCGCCGGCCAGGTGCTGCGCGGGCTGCGCCGCCCCACCGACTGCCCGGCCTTCGGCCGCGATTGCACGCCGGATACCCCGCTGGGCGCGCCCATGGTCTCCTCCGAGGGGGCCTGCGCGGCCTACCTGCACTATCGGGGCGAGGCATGACCACCGACGTCGTACGCCTCGCGCATGGCGGCGGGGGGCGGATGCAGGCGAAGCTGCTGGACGAGGTGATCCTGCCGGCGCTGGGCATCCCGGCCCTCGCCGCCCCCGATGCTGCCGTGCTCGACGCCCCGGGCGGGCGCCTGGCAATGACGACGGACAGCTTCGTGGTGCGGCCGCTGTTCTTCCCGGGTGGCGACATCGGCCGGCTCGCGGTGCACGGTACGATCAACGACTTGGCGATGGCCGGGGCGCGCCCCCTGTGGCTGACCCTCGGCCTGATCCTGGAGGAGGGGCTGCCGCTGGACGACCTGCGGCGCGTCCTCGCCTCGGTGCAGGCGGCCGCAGAGGAATGCGGCGTGCGGGTGGTCGCCGGCGACACCAAGGTGGTGGAGGCCGGGCGCGGCGACGGGGTCTACATCAGCACCAGCGGGGTGGGCGTCGTGCCCGAAGGCGTGCAGATCACGCCGGGCGCGATCCGGCCCGGTGATGTACTGCTCGCCAGTGGCGATCTTGGCCGCCATGGTGTCGCAATCCTCGCCGCCCGCGAAAACCTGGGCCTGGACCCGCCGATCCCCAGTGACAGCGCATCGGTCGCCGGGGCCGTGGCCGCACTACTGGCCGCCGGCGTGCCAGTCCGCGCGCTGCGCGACCCGACCCGCGGCGGTGCGATCGCCGCCCTGCAGGAGCTGGCCGATGCCTCCGCCTGCCGGCTGGTGCTGGAGGACGCCGCAATCCCCGTGCGCAACGACGTGCGCGGGGCCTGCGAGATCCTTGGTCTGGACCCGCTGCACTCCGCCTGCGAGGGCCGCTTCCTGGCCGCCGTTCCGGAACACGCGGCCGCTCAGGCCCTGAGGATTCTCCGGACCCGCGCGGAGACAGCCGGGGCCGTTGCCATCGGACGGGCGGAGGCGGGCGAACCGGCCGTCATCCGGCGCCTGGCGACCGGCGTGGAGCGCCGCGTCATCCTGCCGGCCGGCGAGCAACTGCCACGTATTTGCTGAAGCGGCCTGCGTGTCGCGCTATGGTGGGTCAGAACGACAGGAGGACCCCGAGATGAACTTGCGCACCCTCATGGGAACCGCTCTAGCATTGGCCACCACGCCCGTCCTGGCCCACCCCGGCCACGGACACGGGGACGCCTTCTCGCTGCTCCACTTCCTGAGTTCACCCGAGCATCTCTGGCCCCTCGGGCTGCTGATGCTGGCCATTGTCGGGGGCCTGTTCGGTGCCCGCTGGTGCCGCCACCGGGCGCGACGCTGACGTCAGCCGGCGACGGGCGAACCTTCCACCGCCCACCAGTAGCGCTGTTCGTAGTCACGGTCGCGATCGCGCACCGGTACCGGGACGAAACCCATCGCCGCGAAGAAGCTGGCCGCCGAGGCCTGGGCCTTGACCAGCACCCCGGCCACCCCGGCCTCGTGCGCGGCGCTCCGGCAGGCCTCGACCAGTTGCCGGCCCACACCCTGCCCGCGGGCGGCTCGCCCCACGTAGAGGCCATGCAGCAACAGCCCATCGGCGGCACCCTCCGGCAGCTCGCGGGTCTCCGCCGTCTCCCAGGCGGCGGCGCCGACCACCTCGCCCGCACGCTCCAGCACCGTCACCTCGAGGAACATCAGATCGGCCTCGGTATAGCGGTAGGCCGGCAGGGCGAGCCGGCGCACGCGCTCGGGCAAGGGCCAGTCCTCGACCGCCTCGGCCACCAGCCCATTGATAGCGTCGAGATCGCCGGGGCGGGCCGGGCGGAGGGATTCGGTAGATTTCGTCATGGGCATGTTCGCAGTATCGGGCACAGGCTGACTCGTCGTCGGCATGGTTCCTGCTCGGACCTGTTCGACGGGCCGAAGTGCCGGGACAAACGGCCCGCGCGGGCCGTCACGACAACGCCATCCCCGATCAGGGATAATCGTGGCGCACCGAAAGGAGACGACACCGCACCATGACGGAACTGAAAAAGGCGATCGAGCACCAGCGCGACTACCTCGAGGACAAACTGCATGAACCCCTGGCGGAGATCGCCAGCCGCTTGAGCGCGGCGTGGCCACGCCGCGAGGCGCTGGACTCGATCCTGGAGGAGGCGATCCGCCAGATCCCGGAGGCGACCTTCGTGTATGCGCTGAATACCGAGGGGGTCCAGCTTTCGGACAACATCTCGCGCACTGGCGTACTGCCGGAACACTTCGGGCGCGATCGCTCGCAGCGCCCGTACATGAAGGAGGCCGTGCCCGCGGACGGCTTCCTGCTGTCGGATGCCTACATCAGCCTGCTCGGACGCCGGCCATCCCTGACCTCATTGCAGCTGGTGCGCGACGACCAAGGCAATGCGCTGGGCTTTCTCGGCGCGGATTTCGACCTGCGCAACCTGCCCGACTTCTCCGAGGACCTGTACGAGGAACCCAGCGAGTGGCGCCAGATCAAGGGCGATCCGTCGATTCGCGGGACACTGTTCCTGCAGAGCCGCACCGAGAGCCTGATGGACCAGAACATGGACACCGCCCTGGCCATTCTGGAAGAACTGTTCACCGAGCGCGGCGTGTTCCAGGGCGTATTTCACTTCTCCAGTTCGCGCGCCACGCTGTGGACCACCGAGGACCCGTACCGCTACCGCATCCTGACCCACGAATCCCTGGGCGACCCGGACGTCTGCCTGGCGTTTCCGCACGAGCCATACCCCGCGGAGGCGCTGATCCCGAGGGAGGACGTCGGCCGCGTGCTGGAGGCGTTGCGCGCGCTGCGCTATGCCGACGAGACCGTGTACCTGCGTTCCGCCTCGATCAACCTGTTCAACGGCATGATCAGCCTGACCTTCTCGTGCGACGGCTCGCATTACATGACCTGGGACGACTTCCTCGGCCGCTCTATCCAGTTCTGGATCGGCGCCACCGGCTAGGGAGACACGGATCGATGCGCTTCTCCCCCCGGGGCTGTCGCGCGCCGATCAACTCGGTCATCATGGTCGCGGGATCAGCGGGGCCACACGCACATGGAAACCGGATACGCCAGGGAGATGGGTGGCCGCGCCGAGCAACAGGACGCGGTGACCGTGCTACAAAACGCGGACGGGCAGAGCGCCCTGCTGCTGGTCGCGGACGGAATGGGCGGCCACGAGGGCGGGGCACGCGCCTCGCACGCCGCGATCGCGACCGCCGAACGCCTGTGGACCCGCTACGCGGGGCAGGCTGCCGATGCCCGTGACCTGCTCCACGCTCTCTTCCACGAGACCCATGCAGCCTTGCTGGAGGCCGGGGGTACCGATCCGTCACAACGCCCCGGCACCACGCTGGTGGCACTGTATGTGACCCCGACCTCCGCCTGCTGGGCCCATTGCGGCGACAGCCGGCTGTACCACTTCGAGGGCGACACCCTTCAGCGACGCACGCGCGATCACACCCGGGTCCAGCAGCTGGTCGACGAGGGGGTAATAAGCGAGGCGCAAATGGCAACGCACCCGGAGCAGAACCGGCTATTGCGAGGCCTCGGCGTGGTCGACCCGATCGAAGTGGACTACGCCGAGGCCCCCGTCACCCGTCACACGCGCTTCTTGTTGTGCTCGGACGGCTTCTGGGAACAGATCGGACCGATCGAGATCGCGGAACTGCTGGACAGCCCGGACCTCGACTCGGCCACCGCGAGCGCCGCCGTCGAAGCGGCGCGACGCGGCGGAGCCAAGGGTGACAACGTGGCCCTGGCAGCATGGCGGAGCGGGCCGCCGCGCGGGCGTTTCTGGCGCCGGCACCTGAAGGCGCGCATTGGGCCCACGCTGGGCCTGCTGGCGCTACTGGCTGCGGCCCTTGCGATCCTGCTGTGGCCGCTGGACTGATGCCGACCGTATACTCGCGGACTCGCCGAGCCGCACCAGTCCTTGCCATGATGCCAGCCCACACCACGCTGCTTCGCCTCGTCCTGCTTGTCGTACTGACAGCGTTCCTGTCCGGCTGTGCGCAGCTACAGGGCTTGTTCGACCCCGAGGCGGAGTCCGCCGAGGACGTGGTCGCCGCGACCGACGAGGCCCCGTCCGACCCGATCGCCCGTGAGGGGCAGGACGAGCGCCTCAAGATCGCCGAGATCGTGCAGCTCTTGCAGGGCGGCGAGATGGACCGGGCACGCTCGGCACTGGACCGGATCCTCGCAGATGATCCGGGCAACCGCGCCGCCCGCGGCCTGCGTGAACAGCTCTCCGGGGATCCGCAGGCGACCCTGGGCGAGGCCTATTTCGTTCACACGGTCGAGCCGGGCGACAGCCTGGGCGGGCTGGCGCGTGAGCACCTCGGCGATGCCACCCGCTTTGTGATCCTCGCACGCTACAACGACATCGAACGCCCGGACCGACTGCTCGTCGGGCAACGGCTGCGCATCCCGCGGGATGTAGCGGGGCCGCAGCGTGGCGAGACCGATCTGGACGAACAGCTGATGGCTCTGGACCCCGACGCCGCGCCCGGCGTCAGCGAGGACGGTTTGCGCCGCGCAATCGAGGCCGACCTGGCAGCCGGGCGTTATGGCGCGGCGCTGGAGGTCGTGGAGCTGGCCCGCGAGCACCCCGAGGCGCAGAACGAATGGGCCAGCTGGCTGGACCCCCTTTCGCGCGACGCGGCGATCGGCTACTGGCACCAGCGGGGCGTGGAGGCGCGCTCTGCAGGCGCGACCGGAAACGCGCTGGAGGCCTTCGGCCGGGTGCTCGAACAGGACCCGCAACACGCGACCGCGCGCCAGCACCTTGACGAGCTGGAGCAACAGCGCAAGGAGGCCCTGCACGCGGAGGCCATCGTGCGCTACCGCAACCAGGACCTGGAGACCGCCATCGCATTGTGGGACGAGGCCCTGGCGATCGACCCCGGGTTCGAGGCGGCGCGCGGCTATCGCCTGCGAGCCCTGGAACTGCAGCGCCGCCTGGATGCCCTGGACCGCGAGAACGACCGGAGTTAATCCGTAGCGGTACGTCTTGAGGTGGCTTCGATCGGCAACTCGTCGGATGCGAGCTCCTGGGTGCGGTCGCCGTCAGCAACCGGCCCGGCAGCGCTGCACTCGGGCGTCCCGGCGACCCGGCGCTTCATGCGCGCCTCCAGCGAGTCGGCCATCGCGTTGTAGGCACTGAAGACCCGCTCGAAGTCGTCGTGTCGACGGGCACGGATCCGGGTATCGAGCCGCCCCTGACCGATCTGGTCCAGCGCCCCGCGCAGGCGGTCCAGCGGCGCCTGAAGACGCCGGGCGAGCACGTAGGCCCCCAGGAGCACCGCGAGGAGGGTGACCAGCGTGAGCATCAGCAAGGCCATGAAGGTGGCCTCGTTCGCCGCGCGCAGCGACCCCGTGGACAGCCCGACCTGGAGTTGCCCAAGGTGATGATCCTGGTAGCGAACCGGGGCCTCGAACATGAACAGCTCTGCGCCATCCCGCCCGGTGACGGACCACACGGCCTGGCCGTCGCGACGCTGAAGCAGGCGGTCCTCGGAAGGCGGCTCGTAGGGCTGGCCCAGGACCTCCGGGTCGCTGCTGGCCACCACCTCGCCGCGGTGGTCCACGACGCTCAGCAGGGCGATCTCCCGGTTCGCCTGCATGTCGCGCAGGCGGCCCTGGACCGCGATGGTGTCCTCCAGCAACAGGTCCTCGGCACTCTCCACCGAGATGATCTGCGCCAGCGTGGCCCCATAGTCAAACGCCAGGTCGGTCATCACCTCATTCTGCTTCTGGTGTACCAGCGTACCGCCGACAACCAGGGTGACCGCCACCAGTGCCCCCATGACCGCGGCCCAGCGCAGACGCAGCGGGATGATCCGACGCCCGGCACCTGCCCGTTCGCGCTCGGCGCGTTGCTCGTCGATACGCTCGAGGTCCACCAGTAGCTCGCCGGCCGACTGGTAGCGCTCGTCCGGCTCCTTCGCCAGCAGGCGCAACACCAGCTCGATCAGTTCCTGCGGACAGTCGCGCACGATGACCCGCGGTGCGGGGACCGAATCCTTGACCACCCGGGTCAGCAGGGTCTCGACATCATGCCCGCGAAACGGGGTGGCCCCCGTCAGGAGCTCGTACAGCACCACGCCCACGGAATAGAGATCGGCACGAGCGTCGGTATCGCGGCCACGGACCTGCTCCGGCGCCATATAGTGCGGCGATCCTGCGATATAGCCGTCGTCGTCCTCGGCAAGCCAGTCGTCGTCGGCGCGCCAGTCGGGGTCCCTGAGGGTGCGGGCGATGCCGAAGTCCATCACCTTGATGTTCGCCGTGGCGCTGGTGACGATGATGTTCTCGGGCTTGATGTCACGGTGCACGACGCCATGCCGGTGGGCATAGTCCAGGGCCTCCACCAGCTGGATGGCGATCTTCAGGACATTGCGCAGCAGCAGCGGCCGGAACTGTTCCGCGAACTCCGCGAGGGTGATGCCGTCCAGCAGCTCCATCGCGATGAACGGCTGCTGATCCGACTCGCCGACATCGAAGATGGTGACGATGCCCGGGTGGGTCAGGGTGCCGGCGGCACGCGCCTCGGCCAGGAAGCGCCGGCGGTACTCGGGCCGGCGGGCGTAGTCCGGTTGCAGGCACTTGATCGCCAGCGGACGCCGGATATCCGGGTCGTAGCCGCGATGGATGACGGCCATCGCACCGCGCCCGATCTCCTCGCCGACCCCGTAGCGTCCGATCCGCTGCATGCGCCGGCGACCCTGAGCCTCAAACCGTCTCGAGCAGGATGCGCGCGACGGCCGCCAGTACCAGGACCGCAACCGCGATGCCCAGCCAGCGCCAGCGTGACCGAGGCCCACGGCCAGGCCGGGCATCGGAACCGTCGTCGCGGCGGCGGAACACGAACTCGGCCCGCCCGAAACGGACGTGGTCGCCGTCCTTCAGCGCAGCCTCGTGCACCTTTTCGTCGTTTACCCAGGTGCCGTTGGTGGACAAGAGATTGACCACCCGGCATTCGCCGCCGTCGTTGACCAGCCAGGCATGCTGCGAGGAGACGCTGCCCTCCTGCAGTACGATGTCATTGGTAGCCTCACGCCCCACCGAGCGCTTGCCCGGTTTCAAGGTCAGGCGCTGCTGGCCGAAGGGCTCGGAGATCCCCACCAGCACCGGGTGGCCGCCGGGGGGCGCCCCCCCGCTGGCGGTGTCCGCGGCGCTTTCCTGCTCGGGCAAGGCCTGTCCCTGAAACAGCATTGTCCCCTGCGGCCCGCTGCGGCCGGCATCCCTGCGTCGTCCCTGGTCGCTCATACATCCCCCTGCTTCACGAGCCTTGCGTGGCCCTGTTTTTCGGGTTGTCACCTGCTCGAGTATGCACGGGCGGCGCGCACCAAAACAACGAATGCGTCACACCATGAAAGGGCCTGCTATGCTCCGGCCATCCGCCCATCACGACAAGGAGTCTGAACATGGAACAGGACACCACCAACGGGGCCGACCTCCGTGGACTGATCGAGCCGCTCGTTCGCGGAAAATTCTGGATGCAGTTGATCGGGGTGATGCTAATCATCTCGGGCGTGCTGACCGCCCTGTCGATCATCGGCATCATCATCGCCTGGATCCCGATCTGGGCCGGCGTGGTCCTGATGCAGGCCGCCGGCGCCTCCCAGCGCGCCTACGAAAGTGCCGATCCGGAAGCGATCAAGTACGCCCTCGGCCGCCTGCGCATCTACTTCACCATCTTTGGCGTGCTGCTGCTGATCTACCTGATCCTGATGGTCCTGGGCATGATCTTCGGCATCGGCGCCGGCCTGATGGGCGGCTTCGGCCACATGCAGTAGTCCCGGCGGGCGCCACTTTCGATTAACGTTTCGCATGGCCCGTTCGCAGGGCCGCGGCGGCGACACGTCCGGATCCGCACGCTGCGGCCTGAACGGTTATAGGAGTCAGGGTTTGGACATCATCAGGCGCCTGCGGGTCCTGGGAAACCCGTTGCACCGGGAAGACTCAGACGCTCGACGGGCTTTCGCGGCCTGGCATCGCCAGGTGCGGATCCCGCAGGCCCGCTACGTCGCGTTCCTGACGGCCCTGCTGTATTTTCTGTACGCCGTCCTCGAGCAATCGGTGGCCACCGACCTGCACACCTCGAGGCTTGTGGCCCATGCCCTGCTGGTGCCGGGATTGCTGCTGGCGGTCGGGCTGATGAGTTTCGATCAGCGCCTGCAGCCGCTGATGTGGGTGCTGCTGACCCTGGCACCAGTGGTAGCGAACGCGGCCAACCTGCATCTGAACGTTGGTTCGGCGCAGTTTCTGATATTCGCCCCCGAGATCTATCTCAGCATCATGTGGACGTTTGCGATCTCCGGACTGGCCCTGCGCCAGGCCGTGATTGCCGCAACCGCCATCATCGCGCTGGTAATCGCCGCCACCTTCCGCCAGCCGCTGGAGGCGGATCTGCTGCAGCTGCACCTGATGTGGGCCCTGGCCGCGTTCTCCTTCGGCTGCTTGAGCGCCTTCATCCTCGAGAAGGCCCACAAGCACACCTTCCTGCAACAACAGCAGCTGGCCCGTGCCGCCCGGATCGACGAACTGACCTCCTTGTGGAACCGTGCGCATATCGAGCGCCTGTTCGACGATGAACGCGCACGGGCCGAGCGCTACGGTGAACCGTTCGCGGTCATCCTGATCGACATCGATCACTTCAAGTCCGTGAATGACACCTGGGGACACAGCACCGGCGATGGGGTGCTTCGCCAGTTCGCCGGCCTGCTGCGGCAGAACCTGCGCAAGGTGGATGCCATCGGTCGGATCGGGGGCGAGGAGTTCTTCGTGCTGCTACCGCAGACGCGCGGCGAACAGGCGCTCGTCGCTGCCCGTGAGCTGCAGGCGCGAATCACCGCCTTCGACTTCGAGACGGTGGGGCGGCTGACCGCGAGCTTCGGTGTCACCGAATACCGCCCCGGCGAGGACCGGGTCGACACCTTCAATCGTGCCGACCAGGCCCTGTACGCCGCCAAGAAGAACGGCCGTAGCCGGATCGAGGTGCGCTAGGGAGACGCTGATTAATTCGCACGTCCGCGTTGGTGCCCCATTTTTTCCGAGACAAGGCGCGGTGCGCAGCGCCGTAGTCACTCTACGGTCAAGCGCCGCAACGCAGGATCGGGAAAAATGGGGCGCCAACCCCTTGAGGGCTCGGCCGCCCGTTGTTGACGAAAATGGGCCCGCTGACCGCGTTGCGGCTTGCTTATGTAGCTCGGCTACACTTCGCTCACCGCGCCTTGTCAGCGGGCAAAATCGATCGAGCGCGGACGTGCGAATTAATCAGCGTCTCCCTAGCGTCTCTAGCGTCTCTCCCGGTCGATCTACACCTCGCGGTAGAGGCGCGCACCCTTCTCGACGAACTCGACCGCCTTCTCCTGCATCCCCTTCTTCAGGGCCTCGTCTGCGGAGACGCCCTGGGCCGCGGCGTAGTCGCGCACATCCTGGGTGATCTTCATGGAGCAGAAGTTGGGGCCGCACATGGAGCAGAAGTGGGCGACCTTGTGCGCGTCCTTGGGCAGGGTCTCGTCGTGGAATTCGCGCGCGCGTTCCGGGTCCAGCGCCAGGTTGAACTGGTCCTCCCAGCGGAACTCGAAGCGCGCCTTGGACAGCGCGTTGTCCTGCAGCTGCGCGCCGGGGAAGCCCTTGGCGAGATCGGCCGCGTGGGCGGCGATCTTGTAGGTGATGATGCCGTCGCGCACGTCCTGCTTGTTGGGCAGGCCCAGATGCTCCTTCGGCGTCACGTAGCAGAGCATCGCGGTGCCATACCAGCCGATGTTGGCCGCGCCGATGCCGGAGGTGATGTGGTCATAGGCCGGGGCGATATCGGTCACCAGCGGGCCGAGGGTGTAGAACGGCGCCTCGAAGCAGTCTTCCAGCTCCTTGTCGACGTTCTCCTTCACCTTCTGCAGCGGGACGTGACCGGGGCCCTCGATCATCACCTGCACGTCGTGCGCCCAGGCCTTCTGCGTCAGCTCGCCCAGGGTCTCCAGCTCGCCGAACTGCGCGGCGTCGTTGGCGTCGGCCAGGCAGCCGGGGCGCAGCCCGTCACCGAGGGAGAACGAGACGTCGAACGCCTTCATGATCTCGCAGATCTCGTCGAAACGGGTGTAGAGGAAGTTCTCCTCGTGATGCGCCAGGCACCACTTGGCCATGATCGAGCCGCCGCGCGAGACGATGCCGGTCACCCGATCGGCGGTCAGCGGCACGTACTGCAGGCGCACGCCGGCGTGGATGGTGAAGTAGTCCACGCCCTGTTCGGCCTGCTCGATCAGGGTGTCGCGGAACAGCTCCCAGGTCAGGTCCTCGGGCTTGCCGTCGACCTTCTCCAGCGCCTGGTAGATCGGCACCGTGCCGATCGGCACCGGCGAGTTGCGCAGGATCCACTCACGGGTCTCGTGGATGTTCTTGCCGGTGGACAGGTCCATCAGGGTGTCGCCGCCCCAGCGTGCGGACCATACGAGCTTCTCGACCTCCTCCTCGATCGAGGAGGAGACCGCCGAGTTGCCGATGTTGGTGTTGACCTTCACGCGGAAGTTGCGGCCGATGATCATCGGCTCCAGCTCCGGGTGGTTGATGTTGGCCGGAATGATCGCGCGGCCACGGGCGATTTCGTCACGCACGAACTCGGGCGTGATCGCCTCGGGGATGGATGCCCCGAAGGACTCGCCGGCGTGCTGGCGCAGCAGCTTCTTGTAGCGCGGGTCGGCGCGCAGCTCCTGCAGGCGGTTGTTCTCGCGGATGGCGACGAACTCCATCTCCGGGGTGACAACCCCCTGGCGGGCGTAGTGCATCTGCGAGACGTTCGCCCCGGACTTCGCCCGGCGCGGCGGGCGGATGTGCTCGAAGCGCAGGCTGGCCAGTTCCGGGTCGGCGGCGCGGACGCGGCCGTATTCGGAACTGGGGCCATCCTGCCATTCGGTGTCGCCGCGCTCGTCAATCCAGCCGCCGCGCAGATCCGTCAGGCCATGGCGCAGATCGATGGTCGCGTCCGGATCCGTGTACGGGCCCGAGGTGTCGTAGACCGGGATCGGCGGGTTCTCTTCCGGGGTGCCGGAGGTCAGCGTGGGGCTTTGTGCGACCTGGCGGAACGGCACGCGGATATCCGGGCGCGAACCCTGCACGAAGACCTTCTCGGAATTGGGAAACGGGCGCGTGACGTCGGCGGAGACCTGGGCGGTCTTGCGGGCGAAGGACTCGGGGATGGCGCTCATACAGTGACCTCTGCGGTGCGGGCATGGCAGCAGAGGGAACGGAACGGGCCGGACAGACTGCGAACGGAGCGCGCGCGGACTGGATCGAGCACCGAGCTTCCCTCCGCCAGCGTTAACTGGTTCAGGTTCAAGGGGACTCTCTCAGCTCGCATCGATCGCGGGCACCCCCAGCTCTGACGGATGAGTGTACCGCACCGAGGGCGTCGGCGGGACCAACAAGACCGCGCGCGCTCCGGTGTTTTGCGTTAGATTAACGCTTTGTGACAACCTTCGCGCCGCCATGTCCCCCAAGAACTTCGTCTTCGAGCTGTTTGGCCGTTCCCCGGTACGCCCGCTACAGGCGCACATGGAGAAGGTGCGCGCCTGCATCGCCGAGCTCCCGCCGTTCATGGAGGCCATGGCCCGCGACGACTGGGAGACCGCGCGGGTACAGCAGAAGAAGATTTCGAAGCTGGAACGCGAGGCGGACCGCCTGAAGAAAGACCTGCGCCTGCACCTGCCCAAGGGCATGATGCTGGCCATGTCGCGCCGCGACGTGCTCGACACCCTGCTGATCCAGGACCGCATCGCCAACATGGCGAAAGACATCGCCGGGCTGATGCTGGGCCGCCAGATGCAATTCCCCGACAACATGGGCGAGTCGCTGAAGCGCTTCCTCGACCGCAGCGTGGATGCCGTCGACCAGGCCGGCCGGGCCATCAACGAGCTGGACGAACTGGTGGAGGCAGGCTTCCGCGGCCACGAGGTCGAGGTCGTCAACGGCATCCTCACTGAGCTGGACCAGATCGAGCACGAGTCCGACGAGGCCCAGCGCGAGGTGCGCGAGATCCTGTTCGCGCAGGAGGCCGAACTACCGCCGGTCAACGTGATGTTCATGTATCGCGTGATCGACTCCATCGGCGAGCTGGCCGACCTGGCCCAGCGTGTAGGCAGCCGCCTGCAGCTGATGCTCGCCAAGTAACCACCGGCACCCAGGCACAGGCACCGAGGACGGCATGGAATACAGCACCCTGTTGCTCGGCCTTGCAGTGATCTTCGGCCTGTTCATGGCCTGGGGCATCGGCGCCAACGACGTTGCCAATGCCATGGGCACCTCGGTGGGCTCACGCGCGCTGACGATTCGCCAGGCGGTGTTTGTAGCCGCGATCTTCGTCTTCTCCGGGGCCTGGCTGGCCGGCGGCGAGGTCACCCAGACCATTCGCAGCGGGATGGTCGACTCCAGCCTGATGGCCGACAACCCCGAATTGCTCGTTTACGGGATGCTGGCGGCCCTGGCAGCCGCCGGGACCTGGCTGATGGTCGCCTCCTATTTTGGCTGGCCGGTCTCCACGACCCACTCCATCATTGGCGCCATCGTCGGCTTTGCCGTGGTCGGCCTCGGCTTCGAGGTGGTTCGCTGGGAACGTGTCGGCACCATCGCGATGTCCTGGGTGGTCTCGCCGCTCGTCGGCGGGATGATCGCCTTTGCCCTGTTCCGCAGTGTGCAGATCCTGATCCTCGATACCGTCGATCCGCTGAAGAACGCCAAGCGCTGGGCGCCGCTCTATATCTTCCTCACGGCCTTTGTCACGGCACTGGTGACGATGTTCAAGGGCCTGACCCACGTCGGCCTGGACCTCACGCCCGTGCAGGCCTATGGCTTCGCGATCCTGATCAGCGCCATCGTGGTCGTGCTCGGGATGATGGCAATCCGCCGCCTGCGCTTTGACGATCCCACCGGCGTGGGCGAGGAAGGCTCCCATTTCGCCAATGTCGAGAAGGTGTTCGGCATCCAGATGGTGGTGACCGGGTGCGCGATGGCCTTTGCCCTGGGCTCCAACGACGTCGCCAATGCCGTCGGCCCGCTGGCTGCCGTCGTGGACGTGATCCAGACCGGCGATGTGAGCACCGAGACCGTCGTGCCCATGTGGGTGCTGCTGCTGGGTGGGGTCGGGATCGTGTTCGGCCTGTTCACCTACGGCCACAAGGTGATCGCGACCGTGGGCACCGGGATCACCCAGCTCACCCCCAGCCGCGGCTATGCCGCCACCGCCGCGGCGGCGGCCACCGTGGTCCTGGCCTCCGGCACCGGCCTGCCGATCTCCACTACCCATACCCTAGTGGGCGCGATCCTCGGCGTGGGCCTGGCGCGCGGGATTGCCGCGATCAATCTGGGGCTGGTGCGCATGATCTTCCTGTCCTGGATCGTGACCCTGCCGGCCGGCGCGATCCTCGCGGTGGTCTACTTCTACATCCTGCGCGGTATCCTCGGATAAGTTGGCCTCGGTCTCCGGACGTTCCAGTCCGGGGTCCGGCCTGCACGCCCTCTCAGGACGAACAGCTTAGCTGGATCCCGCTCGCCCACTCCGGCGGCAGGTCCGCATAGGCCTCGTATTCCGGCTGCTCGGCGAACGGACGCGCCAGGATCTGCTGCAGACGCAGCACCTCGGATGCATCCCCTGCCTCGGCTTGCTCGATCGCGGCCTGGGCCAGATGGTTGCGCAGGATGTACTTGGGATTGACGGCATTCATCGCCGCGCGCCGCTCTTCAGGGGGCAGCCCCTCCCCCGCGAGCCGCGCCTGATAGCGCGACCACCAGGCCTGCCATGCGGCCCCATCCTCCAGTTCCGATTCCAGTTGCGCCCGGATCTCCGGCTGCTCCAGGTCCGGCAGCTGGCGGAAGAATCGGGTGTAATCCACGCCCTCGGCCGTCATGCGTGCGAGCAGCTCCTGGATCAACGCCTCGTCGTCCTCCTGCTCCACCTGCAGCCCGAGCTTCGCGCGCATACGCGCCAGCCAGGCCTGCCGGTACTGCGACTGGAAGCCCTGCAGCAGCGCCTTGGCGTGCTCGATCGCCGCCTCGCGAGTGGCGTCGGCGAAATGGATCACCAGGGTCTCGGCCAGGCGGATCAGGTTCCACTGCGCGATCTGCGGCTGCTGGTCGAAGGCATAGCGCCCGCCCTGGTCGGTGTGGTTGCAGATGTAGCCGGGGTCGAAGGCATCCATGAACGCGAACGGCCCGTAGTCGATGGTCAGCCCGGCCAGGCTCATGTTGTCGGTGTTCATCACGCCGTGACAAAACCCGATGGCCTGCCAGTCGGCGACCATCTCCGCGGTGCGGGCGATCACCGCCTCCAGCATCGCGGCGACGGGATCATCGGCCCCCTGGAGTTCCGGGTAGTCATGTGCCAGGGCGTAGGCGATCAACTCCTGCAGGCGGGCGCTGTAGCCGTTGTAGTGGAAGTACTCGAAATGCCCGAAGCGCAGGAAGCTCGGCGCGGCACGCAGCACGATGGCCGCCGGCTCGACACGCTCGCGGTACACCGGCAGGCTGGACCCGAACAGCGCCACCGCACGGGTGGTCGGCACGCCAAGGGCGGCCATTGCCTCGGAGACGAGATACTCGCGCACCGAGGAACGCATGACCGCACGACCGTCCGCGCCGCGCGAGAAGCGCGTCGGACCGGCGCCCTTGACCTGCAACTCCCAGGTCTCGCCCGTTGGCGTGCGAACCTCGCCCAGGAGCTTCGCGCGACCATCGCCCAGTTGCGGCACGAAGACGCCGAACTGGTGTCCCGCGTACACCGAGGCGCGCGGCTCGGCGCCCGCCAGCTCGCTACCGTGAGTGCAGGCCCCGAGCCACGGGTCGCGGCCAAGGGCCGCGGCCTCCAGGCCCAGACGCTCGCACATGGCCGGGCTGCTCGCCAGGCAGGTCGCATCCGGAAACGGGGCGGGAGCCGGGCTCTCGTGAAAGGCCTCCGGCAGACGGGCAAAGTGGTTGATCCACTCCAGTTGGCTCTCGGATGCGGCGGCGTTGACGGGGTCGGGAACCGACATGGGGCATTCTCGGCAGGTTGCGGTGTCAGGGGTTATCATGCGCGTCGCATCGACCCGGGTTCAGGAACCCACGGCGGTCGCGCGTTCATTTTCCGGCCGGATGCCCCACGGCAGCCGGCACCCCAGCATTCCGGAGGCAAGCCCCGTGTCCGAACAAGACAACCCCAAGCCGCAGAACCTGAAGACCAACGAACGCCTGGTCTGGCTCGGCTTCATGCTGTTTTTCGTGGTCGTGCTGGCGATCTACATCGCCCGCGGCAACGGGCTCGAACAGGATCTTTCGGAGGCCAACCGCGACCTGCTGCAGGCGCAGATGCAGCTGCAGCAATACACCCGCCACGAGATCCCGCGTCCGGTGGAACTGGGCCTGACCAATGCCCATCTCCAGGACCTGCAGCGTCGCGGCATGGTGCGCCCGAACGAGCGTCTCGCCGATGACCTGATGCAGCAGACCGGCCTGATCCCGCACGAGGCGCCGGAAGGCGACGCATACGCGTTCCGCCGCGACGGCATCCACGTCCTGAACCACCAGTGGGTCCTGGCGAACTTCGAGGGCGATTCGGCGCACGGCCAGCTACTGCTGGCCTACGAGGTCGTCCACGGCAACGTCCACTGGGAAGTGCTGGAGTCCACGCTGGACCGGATCTGAAGGCGGGCCAGGCGGCACACAGACGCGCCCCGCCCCCGCACAACGGGAACCGCAGCGCGGGGTGAACTCAGCGGTCGGCGCGGGCCAGCGCGGCCAGGTGCTCGCGGGCGGCCGCAGCCTGGCGGCGCACCTGTTCCGGGGCGGTCCCCCCCGTGAGGTTACGCGCGGCGGCCGAGCCCTCGGGCGTCAGCACCGTGAACACGTCCTCGCCCACCGCCGGGCTGATCGCCTGCAGGTCCGCCAGCGGCAGCTCCGCCAGATCCACCCCGCGCTCCTGCGCAATACGCACCGCTCGCCCGACGACCTCGTGGGCATCGCGAAAGGCCACACCGCGCCCGACCAGGTAGTCGGCCAGATCGGTCGCCGTGGCGAAGCCCTTGCGCGTCGCCGCCAGCGTATTCTCCCGCCGCACCTCAAGGTTCGGCACCATGTCGCCGAACGCACGCAGCGAGCCCAGCAGGGTGTCGACGGTGTCGAACAGCGGTTCCTTGTCTTCCTGATTGTCTTTGTTGTACGCCAGCGGCTGGCTCTTCATCAGGGTCAGCAGCGACATCAGGTGGCCGTAGACCCGGCCGGTCTTGCCCCGCACCAGTTCGGGTACGTCCGGATTCTTCTTTTGCGGCATGATCGAGGAGCCGGTGCAGTAGCGATCCGGCAACTCGATGAAGGCGAACTGGGCGCTGGTCCACAGCACCAGCTCCTCGGCCTGACGCGACAGGTGCATCATCAGGGTCGCGGCGGCCGCGGTGAATTCGATGGCGAAATCACGATCGGAGACCGCGTCCAGGGAGTTGCGGGTGACACTCTCGAAACCCAGCAGCTCGGCGGTGTATTCACGATCCAGCGGATACGGCGTACCGGCCAGCGCGGCGGCGCCCAGCGGCAGGATGTTCACCCGGCGCCGCGTATCACGCAGACGCTCGGCATCGCGCTCCAGCATCTCGTACCAGGCCAGCATGTGATGGCCGAAGGTGACCGGCTGGGCGGTTTGCAGATGAGTGAAGCCGGGCATCACGGTATCCGCCTCGCGCTCGGCCAGGGCCACCAGGCCATCCTGATAGCCGCGGATCAGGCGCAGGACATCGTCGATGGCCGCGCGCAGCCACAGGCGGATGTCGGTCGCAATCTGGTCGTTGCGCGAACGCCCGGTATGCAGTTTCTTGCCGACGTCGCCGATGCGTTCGATCAGCCGCGCCTCGATGTTCATGTGCACGTCCTCGCGCCCGACCTGCCAGTCGAACTCGCCGGCGGCGATCTCGTCGCGGATGGCGTCCAGCCCCGCGAGGATCTCCCCGGCCTCGGCCTCTGTCAGCACCCCGACCTTGGCCAGCATGCGCGCATGCGCCTGTGAGCCCTGGATGTCCTCGCGGTACAGGCGGCGGTCGAAATCCACCGACGCGGTGAAGCGCTCGACGAAGGCATCGGTGGGCTCGGAAAAGCGCCCGCCCCACAGCTTGGCCTCGCCGGAGGCGGCGGGCGTGGCGGCTGGCTTGTCGTGCGAGGAATCCTGCGTCATGGTGCATCCTGAAGCGGGTGGGAAAGACACGGAAGTATACGGGCACAGCCGGGGAGTGAACATGGCGCGGTCCCGCGCCCGTTTGCGCACGGCAACAGGGGAGAGTGTTACGCATGGCCCAGGGGGAAACCACCAGGGACACCACCGGGGAGCTCTCGCCGCTGCCCGATTTCTGCAGTGCGGAGACGTTGCTGCGCGTGCTCATGGTGGCCGTGCTGCTGGCACTGGCCGTGGCCCTGTTGCGCGGCGGCGGCCAGGACTGGCTGTCGGCCCTGGCGCTGCACGCGCTGTTCATCTTCTGGGTGGCGCTGACCAGCCTGTTGATCCTGTGCGGGCTCAAGAGATCGCTGCACCGACTGCCGCTGACCGCGCAGATCGTGCTGCCGCCCTTGGTTCCCATCGCCAACACCGCCATCGTCTATCGCCTCGCGGAGGAACTGGTGCTGGCCGACCCGGCGCTGCGCTGGCCGGTGATCGGCGTCGCCACCATCCTCAGCCTGATGGCCATGCACTACCTGTACCTGCAGGCGGCCTGGCAACGCGAAACCCGGGCCGTGGCAGCGGCCCGGGAACAGGCCATGCGCGCCCGCCTGCGCCCGCATTTTCTCTACAACAGCATGAACACCATCGCCGGGCTGTGTCGCAGTGATCCTGCGCGTGCGGAACAGATCACCCTGGATCTGGCGGATCTGTTCCGCGCCACATTCGCCACCGGCGACCGCCACTCGCTGCGTGAGGAGCTGGACCTGGTCCGCGCGTTCCTCGAGATCGAACAGACCCGTTTCGGCGAACGCCTGGTACTCGACTGGGACTGCCCCGACCACCCGGGCCTGGATCTCGATGTGCCCACGCTGATCCTGCAACCGCTGGCGGAGAACGCGATCCAGCACGGGATCGCACCCGCACGCGGCGCAGGGCGCATATGGGTGCGCTGCCGCATGGATTCCGGACGGGTCACGGTGACCATCGGCAACACCGTGGATCCACACGCACGCGGCGAGGGGACCGGCACCGCCACCGATGCGGTACGCCTGCGGCTGCAGCACGCCTTCGGCGGGCAGGTACACTTCGAGGCCGAGGCCGAGGCCGAGCGGTTCGAGGTCCGGATCCGTTTGCCGCTCGCGAACCGGGGGGAAACCACATGAACAACGCTCGACTGGAGTTATTGATTGCCGACGACGAGCCGATTGCCCGTCAACGCCTGACCGCGCTCGCCCAGGAGCTGGGGCATCGGGTGGTGGCGCAAGCTGCGCATGCCGGCGAGGTCGAGATGCAATTGCAGGACCACGCGCCGGATGCCCTGCTGCTGGATATCGACATGCCCGGGGAAAACGGGCTGGAACTCGCGCGGCGTCTGCATGCGGAAGATCCCGCGCTGACGGTAATCCTGGTCACCGCACACGACCGCTTTCCGCTGGAGGCGTTCGAGGCCGGGGTGCGCGACTACGTGCTGAAGCCGGTGCGCCGCGAACGGCTGGAACAGGCGTTGCAGCGTGCGGTGCAGCAAAAACAGGACCGGCCCGAGACCTTCCCGAACGAGGTCCACATCACCGTCGGCCGGCGCGAGGAACGCGTACCGCTGGAACAGGTGGACATCTTCATCGCGGAGGGCGGTTACGTCATGGCGCGCTCGGCACGCCTGGCCGGCTTCGTCGACGCCCGCCTGCGCGAACTGGAGGGCCTGTACGGCCCCGCCCTGTTGCGGGTGCACCGCGGCTGCCTGGCGGTGAAGGCCTCGGTCAAGGGCGTCGAAAGCCTCGGCCAGACCGACCACCGCCTGCTGTTCCACGACGGCCTGGACCCCATCCCCATCAGCCGCCGCCAGCTGCCACGAGTGCGTGATTACCTGCGCAACGGGACCTGAGAGGGCCGCACACCCCTGCGGGATTCGGGGCGCGAAGCATTCGCCGTTATACTAGGCCGTTTGAACGCCCGGCCGCTCGCGCCGTGGCTCGCCCGGACAATCCATGAAGCCTGTACGCATCGCCACCCGAAAGAGCCCGCTTGCCATGTGGCAGGCCGAACACGTCGCCGCCCGTCTGCGCGCCCGTGAGCCGGAGCGCCCGGTTGAACTGGTGGGCATGACCACCCAGGGCGACCGTGTCCTGGACTCCCCGCTGGCGCGGATCGGCGGCAAGGGCCTGTTCGTGAAGGAGCTGGAGATCGCGCTGCTGGAGGACCGCGCCGACATCGCGGTGCACTCGGTGAAGGACGTGCCGATGGAGCTGCCCGAGCAGCTCGAACTGCCGGTGATCCTCGACCGCGAGGATCCACTGGACGCGTTCGTGTCCAACCAATACGCACATGTCGACGAACTGCCGCAGGGGGCCCGGGTTGGCTCCTCCAGCCTGCGCCGGCAGTGCCAGCTGCGCGCGCGGCGACCGGACCTGGAGGTCCGTGACCTGCGCGGCAACGTGAATACCCGCCTGGGCAAGCTGGATGCCGGCGAATACGACGCCATCCTGCTCGCTGCAGCCGGGCTCAAACGCCTCGGGTTCCATGAGCGGATTCGCAGCTGCCTGGAGCCGGACGTCAGCCTGCCGGCGGTTGGTCAGGGTGCCATCGCCATCGAGTGTCGCGCCGGCGATACCGCCATCGGCGCGCTGATCGCACCATTGAACGATACGGATACCGCCGACCGCGTGCGCGCCGAGCGGGCCTTCAACCGTCGCCTGGAAGGCGGCTGCCAGGTCCCACTGGCAGCCCATGCGACCCTGGTCGGGGATCAGCTGCACCTGGACGGCCTGGTCGGCGCAGTGGATGGCAGTCGCCTGTTGCGCCGCCAGGTCGAGGGGCCGCGCAGCGACGCCCAGGCCCTGGGGATCCGCCTGGCGGACATGCTGCTGGAACTCGGGGCAGGCGAACTGCTCGCGGCCGCACATCGGGAACACGGCCAGGACACGAAGGGGTAGACGCATGACCGCATCCGCAGACGACAACACGGTGGTCGACGAGGCCCAAGGCCCGCTCGCCGGCCTTGGCATCCTGGTCACCCGGCCGGCCGCCCAGGCGGAGCCGTTCTGTACCGCCTTGACGGCCGAGGGCGCGAGCGTGATCCGCTTTCCCGTGCTGGAGATCCTGGCCCCCAGTGATCCCACCAACCTGCGCGAGGTCCTGGACCGGCTGGCGGACTTCGATATCGCCGTGTTCATCAGCCCGAACGCCGTCCAGCGCGTGCTCAATCTGGCCCTGGCGGAACATTCATGGCCCACCACCACAAAGATCGCGGCGATCGGCAACCGCACGGCGCAGGAACTGAAGGGCTTCGGGCGCCCGGCGGACATCCTGCCGCCGCGACGCTTCGACAGCGAGGCCCTGCTGGCGCAGGAGGCGATGCAGGACGTGGCCGGCAAGCGCGTGGTGATCTTCCGCGGCGATGGCGGCCGCGAATTGCTGGGCGACACCCTGAAGGCCCGCGGCGCCGAGGTGACCTTTGCCGAGGCCTACCGCCGCGGGCGCCCCGAGGGCGATACCGGCGAGCTGATGTACGCCTTCTCGCGCGGGCAGATCGGCGTGATCACCATCACCAGTGGCGAGGGGCTGCGCAACTTGTACGAGATGGTCGGCAAGCTGGGGCGCATGTGGCTGCGCAAGACCCCGCTGGTGGTCGGCAGCGAACGCATCGCGGAGATCGCGCAGGAGCTGGGCTTCAAGGCCGCCGTCGAGACCGCCGAGGACCCGACCGACGCCGCCATGCTGGCCGCCGTCCACCGCCTGGCGAATCAGCTACGCGCGGATCGCGCCTAGTCATCGACCACGAAGCGCACGAAGGCTCGAAGAAATTCCAGGGCGACTGAACCCACGGAGGACACAGAGTCCACAGAGGAACGCAAAGACCCTCCAGGGCCACGACGAACGGCTATTGATTAGGCGGGGCTGGCCGATGGTCTGAGCCGCCGCGTCCAGAACCTAAGTACCGCCCTGCGCTTTTCTCCGTGTCCTCTGTGGTGCAATCCGCCCTACTTCGTGCGCTTCGCGGTGAACAAACAACGCGGGCGCCGGCGCTGTTACTCGGCCGGGGTGGCCGGTTCGAAGCTGTCGTAGTACAGCTGCTCCGGCGGCAGACCGGCCGCCTGGAAGGCCTCGCGCGCGGCGTGGATCATCGCCGGTGGCCCGGCCATGTAGACATCAAAGCCGGACAGGTCCGGGTACTCCGACAGCACCGCATCGTGAGGCCAGCCGCTGACGGCCGCAAAGCCGGCGGCGGTCTCGGCCGGCGTATCCGACAGCACCGGCGTGAAACGGAACTGTCCGGCGTGCTCGGCGGTCATCTGCTGCAGCCAGTCCGGGGCATAGATGCCATCGGCGCCGCGGGCGCCCCAGAACAGGTGGTGCGGTCGATCCAGTCCCTCGGCGGCCAGATGGTCCAGCATGCCTTTCAACGGACCAAAACCGGTGCCCCCTCCAACGAACAGGCGCGGGCGCGGGGATTCCTCGTCGACGAAAAAGCTGCCCAGCGGCCCCTCGATACGCAGCAGCGCCTTGGGCTTGAGCTCCTCGAACACCATGGTGGAGAAACGCCCGCCCGGCATGTGCCGGACATGCAGGGACAGCTGGGCATCGTCGTGCGGGGCGTTGGCCAGGGAGTAGCTGCGGCGCTCACCCCCCTTGAGCAGGATGTCCAGATACTGCCCGGCGAGAAACTGGAGGCGCTCGGCGGCCGGGAGCTGCAGACGCAGCTCCATCACGTCGTCGGCCAGGCGGTTCAGGGCCGCCACGCGACACGGCAGGGTCTTGACCACGATGTCCCTGGCCGCGCCGATCTCTTTCACCTCGATCTCGAGGTCGTCCACCGGGACCGCCTGGCAGAACAAGGCCATGCCGTCGGCCAGTTCCGCCTCGCTGATGCCCGGTGGCTTGTTCGGCCCGTGATCGACCTCGCCCTGCAGCACCCGCCCCTTGCAGGAGCCACAGGCGCCATTGCGGCAGCCGTAGGGAAAGGCGAAGCCCTGGCGCAGGCCGGCTTCGAGGACGGTCTCGTCGTCTTCGACCTCGAATACATGGCCACTGGGCTGAATGGTGACATCGAACGCCATCGGAAACCCTCGGTCGCGGAAAGGCCGTTATTCTCGCCGCTGCCGCCCCGAACGCAAGCAACCGCAGTCCGACCGGGTCGGCGGCCTCGGCTACGGGTCGTGGCGGGGGTTGGGAGCCAATACCGCAGGCGAGCCCGCCGGATCGGTCGTAACCCGCTGCATCCAGTCGACTAGGCGGGTGGCCGTGGTCTGCCAGTCGGGGGCGTGCAGAATGAGATGCGGCCAGTCGGCGTCGGTCCAGACCTCGGCCTGGCCCTGTGGATGGGCACGGGCGGCCATGTAGACCGACTCGCGCTGGATCGTCCCGTCCTGCTCGCCCCACAGGTACACCACCGGGGCTGTGACGTGGCCGATATGATCCGTAGCGTACTGGGCCAGCCAGACCACGCCGGCATAGGTATCCATGCGCACGCGGCGAATGATGCGCGGATCCGTGGAGAAGCGTTCGACCGCGGCGGGCGCGAGGCTGTCGGAGTAGTCGGGGTCGATGGTCAGCGTGAGCCCGCCGGCGAGGACCTCGCTGGTACGCACGGCGGCATCCCAGAAACCCCGAGCGGGGATCCCGCCACGCAGGCCCGGGGCAATGGCCATAACCCCGGCGACCTCCAGTTCCGGATGAGTGGCGAGGCTCGCTAGCGCGGCGGATCCGCCCATACTCTCGCCCAGCAGGAAAACCGGCCGCCCGGGGTACTCCGCTTGCACCGCGCGGACCATTGTAGCCACGTCGCTGATCAGGGGTTCGGCACCCGGCCAGCGGCCGTGCGGCTCGCTCGTGCCATGGCCGCGCTGATCCAGCGCCTGGACACTGTAGCCGCGATCGGCCAGCCAGGGGCCCAGGGCTTCATAGGCACCGGCGTGATCGCGGAAGCTGTGCAGGGCGATCACCACGGCGACGGGTTCTGCGGCCGACCAGCGGCGGACGCGATCGGGGGCAATCGCTGCGTGCGCAGGGGCTTCCTTCACTGGGGTCCCCGCCGCGCGCACGGTTTCACGCTCCGGGGCGGCCGCACAGGCGGTCAAGGCCAGCAGCAGTACAGCCAGGAGCCCGACCGCGCCCGGGATTCGGCGGCGCGTCACGCCTCATATCCCCAGTTCATCCCAGATCTCGTCCACGCGGCGCTTGACCGCCTCGTCCATGGCGATCGGCCGGCCCCACTCGCGATCGGTCTCGCCCGGCCATTTGGAGGTCGCGTCCATGCCCATCTTCGAGCCCAGTCCGGAGACTGGGGAAGCGAAATCGAGATAGTCGATGGGGGTGTTTTCCACCAGGGTGGTGTCGCGGGCCGGGTCCATGCGGGTGGTGATGGCCCAGATCACGTCTTTCCAGTCGCGGGTATCCACGTCGTCGTCGACCACGATCACGAACTTGGTATACATGAACTGACGCAGGAAGGACCACACCCCCATCATCACGCGCTTGGCGTGCCCCGGATACTGCTTGCGCATGGAGACGACGGCCAGACGGTAGGAACAACCCTCGGGCGGCAGGTAGAAGTCCACGATCTCCGGGAACTGCTTCTGCAGGATGGGAATGAACACCTCGTTCAGGGCCACCCCGAGCACGGCGGGCTCGTCCGGCGGGCGCCCGGTGTAGGTGGAATGGTAGATCGGCTGATCGCGATGGGTGATGCGGTCGATGGTGAAGACCGGGAAGTCGTCCACCTCGTTGTAGTAACCCGTGTGGTCCCCGAACGGGCCTTCCGGCGCAGTATCCCCCGGGTGGATGTGCCCCTCGAGCACGAACTCGGCGGAGGCCGGGACCTCCAGGTCGGAACCGATGCAGCGGGTGACCTCGGTTCGACTGCCACGCAGCAGCCCGGCGAAGGCATATTCGGACAGGGTGTCCGGCACCGGGGTCACTGCGCCGAGGATGGTGGCCGGATCGGCACCCAGGGCGACCGCGATGGGAAACGGCTCGCCGGGGTGGGCCTGGCACCAGTCGCGAAAATCGAGGGCCCCGCCGCGATGGGACAGCCAGCGCATGATCACGCGATTGCGCCCAATCACCTGCTGGCGATAGATCCCGAGGTTCTGACGCGACTTCTCCGGGCCACGGGTGACCACCAGGCCCCAGGTAATCAGGGGGCCGGCGTCTTCCGGCCAGCAGGTCTGGACCGGGAGTTGGTCGAGATCAACCGCATCGCCTTCTATTACATGGCGCTGACAGGGCGCCCCGCGGATCTTCTTGGGCGCCATGTCCAGCACCTTGCGAAAGATCGGCAGCTGTTCCCAGGCCGCCTTGAGCCCCTTGGGCGGATCCGGCTGCTTCAGGAAGGCAAGCAGGCGCCCGACCTCGCGCAGGGCTTCGACAGAGTCCTCGCCCATGCCCATGGCCACCCGCTCCGGAGTACCAAACAGGTTGGCGAGCACCGGGATGTCGGAGCCGGTAGGGTTTTCGAACAACAGGGCCGGGCCGCCGGCGCGCAGGACGCGGTCGGCGATCTCGGTCATCTCCAGGTTCGGGTCCACCTCGCGGGTGATGCGGCGCAGCTCGCCGCGCTGTTCGAGGCCATCAATGAAATCGCGCAGATCCTTGTACTTCACGGGGTCTCCCTCGGGAATGGCCGGTTGGTGCGACCCGGGCCAGGGTTAGGCGGAGAATTCCGCCCAGACCGGGGCATGGTCGGACGGACGCTCCCAGGCACGCGGTTCGCGGTCGATGCCCGCGGCCTGCAGACGGGCCTGCAAGGGAGCGCTGGCGAGGACCAGGTCGATGCGCAGACCCCGATTGCGACGGAAGGACGCAGCTCGATAATCGAACCAGGAATACTCCTCCGCGGGCTGCTCGAAGGCGCGGAAGGTATCCGTGAGGCCGAGATCGGTAAGCGCGGCCAGGGCCTCGCGTTCCGGCGTGGAGCAAAGGATGCGCTCGTGCCAGGCCTCGGGGTCGTGCACGTCGCGATCATCCGGGGCGATGTTGAAGTCACCGAGGACCACGAGATTCGGGTGCTGCGCAATCTCGTCGGCCAGCCAGGCGTGCAGCCGCGCCAGCCAGTCCAGCTTGTAGGCGTATTTCTCGGTACCGACGTTCTCGCCGTTCACTACATACAGGTTGACCACGCGAACCTCGCCGATGGTGGCGGCGAGGATACGGCGCTGGGCGTCCTCGAGCCCGGCCGGGTCGGTGACCACGTCGGTGGCCTCGGTGCGGGAGATGATGGCCACGCCGTTGTAGGTCTTCTGCCCGGAGAACACGACCTGATAGCCCGCATCACGGATGGCCGCGGCCGGAAAGTTCTCGTCGGTCAGCTTGGTCTCCTGCAGGGCCAGGACGTCGGTCCGCGAGCTCCCCAGCCAATCGAGGACCTGCGGCAGACGCACCTTGAGCGAATTGACGTTCCAGCTGGCGATCTTCACGCGGCTTTCTCCTCCAGGCCGCTATGACGCAACAGGGCGTCGATCTGCGGATCGCGCCCGCGGAAGGCACGGAAGGAATCCGCGGCCGGGCGCGAGGCTCCGGCCTCGAGAATCTCGCGCAGGTAGGCCGCCCCCACTTCGGACGAAAACAGACCTTCCTCTTCGAAGCGCCCGAATGCGTCAGCCGACAGGACCTCGGCCCACTTGTAGCTGTAGTACCCCGCGGCATAGCCGCCAGCGAAGATGTGGCCGAAGCCGTGGGCGAAGCGATTGAACGCCGGCGGATGGACCACCGCGATCTCCTGACGCACGGTCTCCAGGAGCCGCTGGATGTCCGCGGCCTGCGCAGGGGCGGGCCCGGCATGCAAGCGCATGTCGAAGAGGGAGAACTCGACCTGGCGCAATAGCTGTAACGCCGCGTGGAAATGGCGCGTCCCCTGCAGGCGCTGGAACAGGTCCTCGGGCATCGCCTCGCCGGTCTCGTGGTGGCGCGCGAACAGATCCAGCGCCTCGCGTTCCCAGCACCAGTTCTCCATGAACTGGCTGGGCAGTTCGACCGCATCCCATTCCACGCCGTTGATGCCGGCGATGTCGGGTTCGTCCACCCGGGTCAGCATGTGATGCAGGCCGTGACCGAACTCATGGAACAGCGTAATCACTTCGTCATGAGTGAAAAGGGCCGCCTTGCCGTCCACCGGCGGGGTGGAGTTGCAGGTCATGTAGGCGACCGGCAGCTGGGCGCGGTCCTCGGAGATGAAACGGTTGCGGCAGACATCCATCCAGGCGCCGCCGCGCTTGTTCTTGCGGGCGTAGAGATCGAAGTAAAAGCCAGCGCGTTCGGTGCCATTCGCGTCAAAGATGCGATAAAACCGGACGTCGTCGTGCCAGGTCTCGATGCTGTCGTCGGGCTCGAAGCGGACCTGGAACAGACGCTGGACCAGGCCGAACAAGCCGCTGACCGCGCGGTCAGCGGGGAAGTAGGGCTTCAACATCTCCTGGCTGAGACCCAGGCGCCGCTCGCGCATCTTCTCGGCCGCGAAGGCCATGTCCCAGGCCTCCAGGGTTCCGAGGTCGAGCTCGTCGCGGGCAAAGGCGCGCAACTCGTCCAGGTCGCGCTGGGCCTGGGGGCGCGCGCGGTGCGCCAGATCCTGGAGGAAGCCTTCGACCTGCTCGGCGCTATCGGCCATCTTGGTCGCGAGCGAGCGCTCGGCGTAGTGGCGAAAGCCCGTTAGATGCGCCTTCTCCTCCCGCAACTGGAGGATCTCGACCATGATCTCGCTGTTGTCGTGATTGCCGGCGCCGGGCCCGAGGTCAGACGCACGCGTCGTGAAGGCCTCGTAGACACGGTAACGCAGGTCGCGATCCTCGGCGTGGGTCATGACTGCGAGGTAACTGGGGATATCCAGGGTCACGACAAAGCCCGTCTGGTCGTGATCGCGAGCGTTCTGCGCGAGCATGGCCCGATCGGACTCGGAGATGCCGGCGAGCGCGGCCGCATCATCGGTCTGCCAGGTCCAGGCCTGAGTGGCGTCCAGCACGTTCTCTTCGAAACGTGCAGTCAGCTCCGAAAGGCGGGCGTTGATGGCGCGCAGGCGTTCGCGCTCGGCCTCGGGGAGATCGACGCCGCTCAGATGGAAATCACGCAGCATGTCATCCAGCACCTTGCGCCGCTGGGGCGAAAGCT
Source organism: Thioalkalivibrio sp. ALMg9 (assembly GCF_000380625.1). NCBI lineage: Bacteria > Pseudomonadati > Pseudomonadota > Gammaproteobacteria > Chromatiales > Ectothiorhodospiraceae > Thioalkalivibrio > Thioalkalivibrio sp. ALMg9. Next base: position 168,222 of record NZ_AQYC01000008.1, on the reverse strand, counting down.
GCGCGTACTCTTCACTGTCTGCCAGGCGACGGACCGCCCGGTACAGGCCCTGATGCTGCGAGACCCAACTGCCGTAATCCGACAACAGGGGAAGGCTGGCGTTGTATGCCTCGCGAATCTCGGGACCGTTCATGACCGCATTGAGGTGACCCACCGGAGACCAGACGGCATCCAGGCGCGTGTCCAGCGCCTGCAACGGCTGGATCAGCGTAGCCCAGGTTGGTTGATCCCCGGCGGCCGCGACCAGCCGATCAATCTCCGCGCGATTCTCCACCAGGACGGTTTCCACCGCGGGCAGGACATGTTGGGGCTCGATGGCACGAAAGGCGGGCAGCCGGTCGGTCTGCAGCAAGGGGTTGGACACGGTATCTCCAGGGGTCGGGCCAGCAGTGGATTATGCCATTCGGACAGAAAGCCCGGCAGGGTGTTCCCGGCAACGGGGTCGTCGGGGCGAAGCTTACGGGCTCGGCGGGCGAACGGGGTGAAAGACGGCATGGCCAGCGAGGCGGGCGAGGAGTCCGTAGGCCCACTGGCAGCGCAGCCCGGCATAGGCATCCACAGCAGCATTGTAGCGGCCGAGGGCCTCCGTAATTGCTTGGTCCAGTGCCGCTACGCGAGGGGGCAGTCGATCGGGCGAAACCGACAAATTGTTATATTTATCAAGGATTTGTGTTCGTATATGGTCCCATTCGGCGCGGATGGCGCGTTCGCCCCGGGCCAGACCAGGAAGATCACCGCAGCGTCGCGCTCGCTCCTGTTCCTGGACCAGCTGTTGGAGCGCCCGCAGGTCCAGGGGCGGATCAGCCCGGGTCGCGGAACAAGCCCGCTCCAGCAGGCCATTGCGCTGGGTGAGCAGGGTATCGAGTCGATCCCAGGCCGCGACGACGCGGCGTTCATGGACCGCAAGATGGGTGTACAGGCGAAACGCGACCAGCGCCAGAATCACCAGGACCAGGAGTGCGGCCAGGACCTGCATGGTGCCGGCGGGATTCGTCGTACCGTGGCAGCGAGTACGTCAGATATCGACGTTCTCGGCACTGAGGGCTCGCGACTCGATAAATTCGCGACGCGGCTCGACCTGATCGCCCATCAGGGTGGTGAAGATTTCGTCGGCACGGATGGCATCTTCGACCCGGACCTGGAGCAGGCGGCGGGATTCGGGGTTCATCGTGGTGTCCCAAAGCTGGTCGGGATTCATCTCGCCTAGGCCCTTGTAGCGCTGGGTTGCCAGCCCGCGGCGCCCCTCCTGCAGGAGCCATTCCATGGCTTCGGAAAAGCCCTCGATCACGTGGACGCGTTCCCCGCGCTTCATGTACGCACCTTCGTCGAGAAGGGCGTTAAGACGGGCGGACAGGTCGAGTACTGCCTGAAAATCACGCGATGCCAGGGTGTCATCGGTGATGTACTGCGACAGGGCGGCGCCGTGTTCGATGCGGTCCAGGCTCAGCTGTGCCGTGCCTTCATGCTGGGTCACCGGCCCCAGGCTGTAGCGGGTTGCACCCGCCTTGTCGCTGGATAGATTCTCCAGGATGCGGGCAAACCACGCCTGAACCGCAGCGTTAGTCACGCTTCGGGGCTCGGGGATCGCATCAGCCTCGAGCATCGCCCAAAGGATGCGCGAGTCGTACATCCGGCCCAGGCGCTGCACGGCGCGCGCGGCCTTTTGATAGCCCTTCACCAGGTCCTCGAAGGCCTCGCCGGTAATCGGAGGTGCATCCGGGCTGGGATAGAGCGCGGCGCCGTCCAGTGCGAGGGAGATCACGATCTCGCCCATTTCGGCCTCGTCGCGCACGTACTGCTCGCGCTTGCCACGCTTGATCTTGTACAGCGGCGGCTGCGCGATATATACGTGGCCGCGCTCGATCAGTTCCGGCATCTGGCGGAAGAAGAAGGTCAGAAGCAGGGTACGGATATGGGAGCCGTCCACGTCCGCGTCAGTCATGATGATAATGCGGTGATAACGCAGCTTGTCCGGATCGTACTCTTCCTTGCCAATACCGCAGCCCAGCGCCGTGATGAGCGTGCCCACCTCGGCTGAACCCAGCATACGGTCAAAGCGCGCGCGCTCGACATTCAGGATCTTGCCCTTGAGCGGCAGGATCGCCTGGAAATGGCGGTCACGACCCTGCTTGGCCGAACCGCCGGCGGAGTCACCCTCGACCAGGTAGAGCTCGGACTGAGCCGGGTCCTTCTCCTGACAGTCGGCCAGCTTGCCCGGCAGACCGGCAATATCCAGCGCTCCCTTGCGGCGGGTGACCTCACGCGCCTTGCGGGCGGCCTCGCGCGCTCGCGCGGCATCCAGCACCTTCTCGGTGATGGCCTTGGCTTCCTGCGGGTGTTCCAGCAGGAAATTGTTGAGGGCGTCCGACAGCACGCTTTCAACGATCGGCTTGACCTCGGAGGAAACCAGCTTGTCCTTGGTCTGCGACGAGAACTTGGGGTCCGGCACCTTGACCGAGAGCACGGCCGTGAGGCCTTCGCGCATGTCGTCGCCCGCCGTGGCGACCTTGGCCTTCTTGATCAGGCCCTCGTTCTCCAGGTACTGATTGATCGTGCGCGTCAGCGCGGCGCGAAAGCCCGCCATGTGCGAGCCACCGTCGCGCTGCGGAATGTTGTTGGTGTAGCAGAAGATGTTCTCCTGGTAGGAGTCATTCCACTGCAGGGCGATTTCGACTGCGTAGTCCTCGCGCATCTGGTCGGCGTAGACGACCGTGGGATGCAGCGCGGTTTTCTTCTGGTTCAGGTGTTCGACGAAGGCACGGATACCGCCTTCGAAGACAAAGGTCTCCTCGCGGTTATCCCGGTGGTCGCGCAGCGTGATGCGCACGCCCGAGTTGAGGAACGACAGCTCCCGCAGGCGCTTGGCGAGGATCTCGTAGTGAAAATTGATGTCGGTGAAGATGGTCGGGCTGGGGCGAAACCAGATCTTCGTTCCGTTGCGCTCCGTGGTGCCGGTCACCGCCAGCGGCGCATCCGGGACGCCGAGGTGATAGATCTGTTCGTGGCGCTGACCATCCCGGTGGATCTCCAGGCGGAGCTCTTCCGACAGGGCATTCACCACCGAGACACCCACGCCGTGCAGGCCGCCGGAGACCTTGTAGGAGTTGTTGTCGAACTTCCCGCCTGCATGCAGGACAGTGAGGATGACCTCTGCGGCCGACATACCCTCTTCTTCGTGGATATCCACGGGAATGCCGCGACCGTTGTCCGTGACGGAGACCGCATTGTCCTCGTGGATCGTGACCTCAATACTGTCGCAGTGACCTGCCAGCGCCTCGTCGATCGAGTTATCGACCACCTCGAAGACCATGTGGTGCAGGCCTGTGCCGTCATCGGTGTCACCGATGTACATGCCCGGTCGCTTGCGAACGGCATCCAGGCCCTTGAGGACGCGGATCTGAGAGGAATCGTAGACGGAGGGATCTTGGGCTTCAGTTTCGGACATTCGGGTCAGTCATCCGGCCAGTTGCAGACACGCCAGTATAGCGCAAAGGCGGGGGGCACCGGTGAGGTCACGTACGGGGGTCCAGGAGGGCGACGAGACCCAAGGCCCGGGCGCATCAGGCTGGGGGTTCGGGGGTTACGCGACCATGTTTCACGTGGAACAATTGCCCTGCGGTATCCCCTGCCAGCCCAGGGATATCATCCCCCACAGCGGTCACCAGGATCTGCCAGCCCGACGCACACAACCCGGACATCAACCCCTCCACTGCCTCGCGATCCAGCTCCGACACTACATCGTCCAGCAACATCACCGGCGCCCGCCCGGTCTCGGCCTCCAGCATCCATGCCTGCCCGCCCACGAGAGACGTAACCAGTCGCTTTTGCTCGCCCCGGGAGGCCTCGGCGGCGAGACGACCCGATAGCCGCAAATCAATGTCGGCCCGCTGCGGCCCCGCCTGCGCGAAGCCCCGTTCTTCGTCGCCCTCCCGACTACGCTCCAGCGCCTCGCTCAGGCTCCTTTCCCGATCCCAGCCCATCCGCGGATTCAAGTTCAAATCGGCTAACCGCTCGCCGAATCCGAACTGCCGGGCGGCCTCCTTGGTCGCCGCCTGCCAGGATTCTACGTAACGACGGCGCGCGTCACTGATCGCCTCGCCGAATTCCAGCCAGGGTCGCTCAAACTCGCGAGCCCCCGCGCGGTCCCCCGCGCGCAAGGCGGCATTACGTTGGTCATGGGCCCGCTTCCAGCGCTGCCACTGGCCCCGGTACCCCGGGATTGCATGGAAGCAGCCCCAGTCCAACAAGCGCCTGCGTTCTTCCGGTCCACCCGTCAACAATTCGAAGGAGCCCGCATGCAGCGTTCGCGCCGGCAACCACTCGGCGACCGCCGCATGGCCTTCCATCCAGCGGCCATCGAGCCGCGACCGGCGCGCACCATCCCAGCTAATCCCCAGCCGATGGGAGCCCCCAGCCGGATCCTTCACCACTGCCCCAATCCACAACCCTTCGGCTCCGCTCCGCCCAACACGACGTAATTGCTGAGTACGGAACGAGCGCCCAGCCGCGAGGATATGCACTGCTTCGAGAATGGAGGTCTTGCCTGCACCATTCGGCCCGACCAGCCGGTTGATCCCCGGCCCCAACGTCAAGGCCTGTTCCTCAAGGTTGCGGACCCCCTGCCACCACAGCGACTCCAGCACGCAGACCCCGGATCTACAGGCGCATCGGCATCACCACGTAGCGCGCCCCGCCCGGTGGTTCCGCCTGAATCAGGATCGACGAGTTCCCGTCACGCAGCCCGATCCGGACCTGCTCGGTCTCCAGGACATTCAGCACGTCCGCCAGGTACCCGAGGTTGAACCCGATCTCCATCGGCCCCCCGTCGTATTCCGCCTCGACCGACTCCTGGGCCTCTTCACGATCGGCATTGTGGGTCATCACCTGGCAACCGTTCTCCCCCAGGGCCATGCGTACGCCGCGATACTTGTCACTCGCAACAATCGCCACCCGGCCCAACGCCTGTTTCAGAACTTCCCGGTCGACCCGCAACGTGGAGGGCAGATCCGAAGGAATGACCCGTTCGTAGTCCGGGAAGCGCCCCTCGATCACCTTGCTGCGCAGGACCGCTTTGCCCAGTTCGAATACGACCTGGTCTTCCCCGAATCCGATCCGGACCGTCGATTCGTCGTCGGCCAGATTTCGTCGCAACTCCGCCACGGCCTTGCGCGGGACAATGCGTTCAACTCGCCCCTCCACCGGGTGCTCGAGTTCCACCTCGGCCAGCGCCAAGCGATGCCCGTCCGTCGCGACCGCCCGCAGACTGGTCCCGCTGGCTACCAGGAGCAAACCCTGGAGGTAGTAACGCACGTCCTGCTGCGCCATCGAAAACATCGTCGCTTCCAGCAGACGCCGCAGCCGGTTCTGGGGCACATCGAGCACGACCTCCGACCCTCGCGCCTCCCAGTCGGGGAAATCCGCGCCGGGCAGGGTCGCCAGGCTGAAGCGCGAACCGGCGAATCCCACGGTCATGCGTTCGCCTTCCACCCGAGCCCGAATCTCGCTGTCCCCGGGGGCCGCCTTCACGACGTCCAACAGCTTGCGCACCGATACGGTGATATCGCATTCGCCCGGGATGGTGCCTTCCGCACCCGCCTGCCAGGCGAGTTCGAGATCCGTGGTATCCATCCGGATCGCGCCGTTGTCGTCCGGTCGCAGACGCACATTCCCGAGGATCGGCATCGTCAATCGTTTTTCGGCCGCGCCCACAATCCGTTGCAGCGCTTCGGTCATCGTCTCGCGATTGAAAGACAGTTCCATGGCGATGTCCTGTATCTAGTGTTTAGATATTTAAATAGTAGTAATAAGGGGCAGGTCGACCTGTGCAGGAAACCCCGATTTCGTTTTGAATTCAGTTATTTGTCGACACTTTTTGGCTCTCGCGAACCTCTGTGAAGCCTGTTCCCAACCTGTGGACAGTTTCGCGGTCCGCGTTTTCCACCTTTCCATACCGCAGTTGCACCCAGCTTATCCACAGCTTTGCCGACAATTGGACAGCCACTTCAGCTACTGAGAGTCCGCAGAAGATTCGAGTAGTCCTCGTCCAGGCTGGCGTCCGCCTCGCGGAGTTCGGCGACCTTCCGGCAGGCATGGATTACCGTGGTGTGATCGCGACCGCCGAAGGCCTGTCCGATCTCCGGCAGGCTGTGCTGGGTCAGTTCCTTTGCCAGGGCCATCGCGATCTGCCGCGGACGGGCAATCGATCGGCTGCGCCGGCTCGACAGCAGATCGGCCACCTTCACGCGATAGTAGTCCGCGACCGTCTTCTGGATATTCTCCAGTGTAATCAGTTTGTTCTGTACTGCGAGAAGGTCGCGCAGAGCGTCCTTGGCAAACTCGACGGTGATCGGTTTCCCGGTAAAGTGCGCGTTGGCGATCACCCGCCGCAGCGAGCCTTCCAGTTCGCGGATGTTGGAACGGATCCGCTTGCCCATGAAGAATGCGACCTCGGACGGGAGCTCGATCCCCGCCTGCTCCGCCTTGCGCTGGAGGATGGCCACCCGGGTCTCCAGTTCTGGCGGCTCGATCGCGATCGTCAGCCCCCAGCCGAAGCGTGACTTCAGGCGTTCCTCCAGCCCCTCGACCTCTTTCGGGTAGCGATCCGAGGTCAGGATGATCTGCTGCTGGCCCTCCAGCAGCGCGTTGAAGGTGTGGAAGAACTCCTCCTGGGAACGCTCCTTGCCGGCAAAGAACTGAATGTCGTCGATCAGCAGTGCGTCGGCGGAGCGGTAGTGCTGCTTGAACTCGTCGATCGCGTTGTGCTGCAGCGCCTTGATCATGTCCGCCACGAAGCGCTCGGAGTGCAGATAGATGATCCGCCCTTCGGGGTGCCGGGCCAGGATGCTGTGCCCGATGGCATGCATCAAGTGGGTCTTGCCGAGCCCGACCCCGCCATAGATAAACAACGGGTTGTAGGCCACCCCGGGGTTTTCCGCGACCTGGAGGCTGGCTGCGCGCGCGAGCTGGTTCGACTTGCCCTCGACGAAGCTGTCGAAGGTGAAGGCCGGGTTCAGGTTACTCACGGGCCCTTGGGGGCGTGGCGCAGTGCTGGCGCTCTTGTCTGCAGCGCCGCGTTCGTGGCGGGACTCGCGACCACTGGGGGTCGGCGGGACCGGAATCTGCGCACCGCCAATCCCGAGTCGCACGCGGCGCCCGTCCTGCTCGCCCACCGGCTGCAGCTCGCCCACGGTCTGCTCGATCGATTCCAGCAGGTGATCGCGCACGTGCTCGAACACAAACTGGTTCGGCGCGAGCAGTCGCAGCCCGCCTTCGGACTCTTCGGCATGCAGCGGCCGCAGCCAGGTGTTGAGTTGCTGTTCGCTGACCTTCCCCTGCAGGCGATCCAGACAGGCTGTCCACAGGGCATTGGCTGACACGCGTTCGTCTCCGGGGCGACGGGGGAATTGGAAGCCACCGAGTCTACGCCGATGGGGGTACCCGGTGCCAGCGACTTGCCGACCCTCGAGATTGACTTTGCGTCCGGATGGCGCTAGTTTTCACCGCCCTTTAACCAAGCGTCACGGGAACTCTCATGAAGCGCACTTTTCAACCCAGCCGGCTCGTTCGCGCCCGCACGCATGGCTTCCGGGCCCGCATGGCCACCCGTGGTGGTCGCAAGGTCCTGAACGCCCGTCGCGCCAAGGGCCGCAAGCGCCTCTGCCCGTAGTCCGGGCGGCGCGCCGGCTCCCGTGACCGCGGCGCCAGCTAGCGAGACCTTTCCTCGCCGCGTCCGTCTGTTGACCGGTGCGGATTATCAGCGCGTCTTCAAGGACGCCCGGCGCCAGCGCGGTCGCGATCTGACCCTGCTGTATCGCCATTCGGAATCTGGCGAGGCACGCCTGGGCCTTGCGATTGGCAAGCGGCATGTCCGCCAGGCATCGGACCGCAACCGGATCAAGCGCATCGTGCGCGAGGCCTTCCGCCGGCGGCGGGCCCACCTGCCACCGGTCGACATGATCGTGCTGGCCCGAGGCGGCGCGGCGACCATGGACCGCCGCGCCCTGCGCGCCGAGATCGACAGCCTGCTGGAACGTCTGCAATGACTCTGCCACGCAAGATCGCCCTGTTGCCCGTCCGGGCCTACCAGTACGGCATCTCGCCGTTCATGGCGCCCCATTGTCGGCATTACCCGACGTGCTCGGCCTATACCGTCGAGGCGGTCGAGACTCACGGGGTCCTGCGGGGCTTTTGGCTCGGTTTGCGCCGCATCCTGCGCTGCCATCCCTGGTCGCCCGGTGGCTATGACCCGGTCCCGCACCCGCGTTCCGATACTCCCAGCACTCGACCCTCAAAGTAGTCGCGCTCATGGATAACCTTCGCCCCCTTTTGTGGCTGACCCTGGCCTTTGTCCTGTTCCTGATGTGGCAGGCCTGGAACCAGGATTACGGCAGCACATCCCAGCCGGACACCGCCGCCGAGCGCGCCGCGGAGGACCCCGATGCCCGTCCGGAGGACGTGCCGGATGCGCCGCAATTCGAGTCGGAACCGGACACGCGGGCGGCAGACGCCCCGCAAGTGAGCACCCTGCAGGAGCCGGACCGTCAGCAGATCACCGTGCGTACCGATACCCACGAGATCCTGATTGACACCCGCGGGGGCACGCTGCTGCGCGCCGACCTGCTGCAGTATCCACGGGACCTGCAGGACGATCCGCTGGTGCCGGTCCGCCTGTTCGACCATCGCGTGCGCGGCTATGTCGCCCAGAGTGGTCTGACCCACGACCGGGTGAACGACCAGTCGATGGAGGGGCGCGCACCGTCGCACCACGCCAATTTCCAGGTCGACCAGGACCGCTTCGAGCTCGCCGACGGGCAGGAACAGCTCGAGGTCCCGCTGCGCTGGGTCTCCGACGATGGCGAAATCGAGGTCACCAAGACCTACACCTTTACCCGTGGCTCGCATCTGATCGAGCTGGACTACGAGGTCCACAACCGGTCCGATTCCACCTGGAGCGGTCGCCAGTACCGACAGCTCCGCCACGGGCCGACGCCGGATCGGGAGTCCTGGTGGCTGTACACCTTTACCGGAGCGGCCTATTTCGATGGCAGCTACCAACGCGAAAGCTTCGAATCGTTCCGCGACGACCCCATTCAGGCACGCATCCAGGGCGGCTGGATCGCGATGATTCAGCACTACTTCGTTTCCACCTGGGTCCCGGGTGAGGACGAGGTCAATGCGCTGTACGCCCGTGCCGTGCCCAGCGATCTGGGTGACGAGTATCTGATTGGCCTGCACTCCGAATCGCGCCAGATCGCAGCGGGGAGCAGCGGCGAGTTCTCCACCCGCTTGTGGGTCGGACCCAAGCTCCAGGCAGAGCTCTCCGAGATCGCCCAGGGCCTGGAGCTTACGGCCGACTACGGCATCTTCACGTTCCTGTCCAAGCCGTTGTTCTGGCTGCTGGACAAGATCCACGCCTTCGTGGGCAACTGGGGTTGGTCGATCGTCATCCTGACCATCCTGATCAAGCTGGCCTTCTTCAAGCTCTCCGCCACCAGCTACCGTTCCATGGCGCGCATGCGCAAGGTCGCGCCCAAGCTGCAGGCACTGAAGGAACGCTACAAGGACGACAAGCAGCGCATGAACCAGGCGCTGATGGACCTGTACAAGAAGGAGAAGATCAACCCGCTGGGTGGCTGTCTCCCGATCCTGGTGCAAATCCCGGTGTTCATCGCCCTGTACTGGGTGCTGCTGGAGAGTGTCGAACTGCGCCAGGCGCCCTGGTGGCTGTGGGTGCAGGATCTGTCCTCGCGCGATCCGTACTTCATTCTGCCGATCCTGATGGGCGTGTCGATGTTCGTGCAGTACAAGCTGAACCCTCCGCCGATGGACCCGGTGCAGCAGAAGATCTTCATGGCGCTGCCGTTCGTGTTCACCGTGTTCTTCGCCTTCTTCCCGGCGGGTCTGGTGCTGTACTGGTTCACCAACAACCTGTTCTCCATCGCCCAGCAGTGGTACATCACGCGCAAGATCGAGAGCGGCGAGGACCCGGACAAGCAGAAGAGCTGACGCTCCGTGACCGTGACGGACACCATCGTCGCGGTCGCCACCCCGCCGGGGGTGGGCGGTATCGGTGTGGTCCGTCTGTCGGGTCCGCAGGCCCTGCCCATCGCCCAGCGCCTGACCCGACGCGCGCAGCTCCTTCCACGCCACGCCCACTACGGCAGCTTCATTGATCCGGCGACTGGCGAGCCGCTGGACGACGGTCTGATCCTGTCCTTCCCGGGCCCGCACTCCTACACCGGCGAGGACGTGATCGAGTTGCAGGGCCACGGCAGCCCGGTCTTGCTGGAGGCAATCGTCGCCGCTGCGGTGGATCTCGGCGCGCGTCGTGCCCGACCGGGGGAGTTCACCGAGCAGGCCTTCCTCAACGGCCGACTCGACCTGGCGCAGGCGGAGGCGGTGGCCGATCTGATCCACGCCCAGACCGAGCAGGCCGCCAGGCTTGCGCGATCCAGCTTGGACGGAGCCCTGGCGACCGAACTCGAACCGGTCTCGCGCGCGATCCGCGACCTGCGTGTGGTCATTGAGGCGGAGATCGACTTCGGCGAGACCGATCTCGAGTCGGAGGCTGCCGCCGATATCGCACGCCGTGCCGACACCCTCCACACGACCATCCGCGAACTCCTCGAACGACTGCGTCCGGCGCGTTACTTTGCCCAGGGCTTGCGCCTGGCCCTGGTCGGCGCCCCGAATGTCGGCAAGTCCAGCTTGATGAACCGTTTGGCCGAGAGCGAGGTCGCGATTGTCACCGATCGCCCCGGGACCACTCGCGACGTCCTGCGTTCGCCGATTGCGATCCACGGGATACCGGTCGAACTGATCGACACCGCCGGGCTGCACGCGAGTGAGGATCCGGTGGAGAAGATCGGCATGGAGCGGGCGCGGGAGGCGGCCACCGGGGCTGACTTGATCCTGGAGCTGCGCGATCTCACGCGTCCGGATGCGGCCCCCGACTTGGCGGCCCCGGCGGAAATCCCGCGACTGACCGTCTGGAACAAGATGGACTGCGCCGCCGACTCCACCCGAGCGGACCACGGGCTCAGGATCTCTGCACGGACCGGGGCAGGGGTCGACGCGCTCAAACAGGCGATCGTCGAGCGCCTGGGCGTGAGCGAGGGTGGCCAGCAACGCTTCAGCGTGCGCGCGCGCCATCTGGACGGCCTGCGTACGACGGCCACGCATCTCGCCGCGATCGACGCCGCCGCGCCCCCGGACCTGATCGCCGAAGAGCTGCGTCTGGCCGAGCGCGCCCTGGACGCGCTCCTCGGTCGCCAGGACCACGAGGCCCTGCTGGGCGAGATCTTCGCCGGCTTCTGCATCGGCAAGTAGTCCCCGTCATTGCGAGGCCCCGAAAGGGGTCGCGGCAATCGCCCGCCGCGACCACCGGATTTCGCGGCCCGACGTCATGCCAGCTTCCGGAGATTGCTTCGCTTTGCTCGCAATGACGGGGGGCGCTGGATTCGGCCTCTGCTGCCCATCACGGCCGAAGCCGCCGCGGCGCAACGAACCAGGCGAACAGGCCGCCGCGGCACGCCCGGAAAACCATTTGGCCCGGGGGCCGCTTCGCGCTCGCGTAACTCCCTGCTAGAATTCCGATTTTCGTGCCCGGACCATAAGCGGCGCGAATTGCACTCACAGGCCGGACCGTCGGCCGGGATAGCAGGACCATGGCGAACTCCTTTGATGTCATCGTGATTGGCGGCGGGCACGCCGGCACCGAGGCTGCCTTGGCCGCGGCGCGCGGCGGTGCGCGCACACTGCTGCTGACCCACAACATCGAGACCATCGGCCAGATGAGCTGCAACCCGGCCATCGGCGGGATCGGCAAGGGCCACCTGGTCAAGGAGATCGATGCCCTGGGGGGCGTCATGGGCCGCGCAGCGGACGCCGCCGGCATCCATTTCCGCATCCTCAATCGACGCAAGGGCCCGGCCGTGCGCGCGACCCGCGCCCAGTCGGACCGGCAGCTCTACCGCCAGGCCATCCGCCAGTTCGTCGAGGCCGAGCCGAACCTGCAGATCTTTCAGCAGCCGGTGGCCGATATCACCCTGGACGGCGACCGGGTCACCGGCGTGGTCACCGAGGGCGGCATTGCATTCGACGCCCGCGCCGTGGTGCTGACCGTGGGTACCTTCCTCAATGGCCAGATGCACACCGGGCTCACCCAGCAGCCCGGCGGGCGCGCGGGCGATCCGCCGAGCACCCGCCTGGCGGCGCGCCTGCGCGAGATGGCCTTTGCCGTCGGGCGGCTCAAGACCGGCACGCCGCCGCGCATCGACGGGCGCAGCGTGGATTTCTCGCGGCTCGAGCCGCAGCCGGGCGATGACCCGCGCCCGGTCTTTTCCTTCATCGGCTCGACCGACGACCACCCGGCCCAGCGCCCCTGCCATATCGCGCGCACCAGCGAGAAGACCCACGACCTGATCCGGGCGAACCTCGACCAGGCGCCGATGTACTCCGGCCAGATCGACAGCACTGGCCCGCGCTATTGCCCCTCGATCGAGGACAAGGTGGTGCGCTTTGCCGACAAGACCAGTCACCAGGTCTTTGTCGAGCCGGAAGGCCTCACCACCCACGAGCTGTACCCCAACGGGATCTCCACCTCGTTGCCGTATGCGATCCAGGTCCCCCTGGTGCAGAGCATTGCCGGCTTCGAGAACGCGCGCATCACACGCCCCGGCTACGCGATCGAATACGACTACTTCGATCCCCGCGGCCTGCGCCCGACGCTGGCCACGCGCGAGCTCGGAAACCTGTTCTTTGCCGGCCAGATCAACGGCACCACCGGCTACGAGGAGGCCGCTGCCCAGGGTCTGGTCGCCGGGCTCAATGCCGCGCGGCTGGTGCAGGACGCCGCGCCGTGGATCCCGCAGCGCTCCGAGGCCTACATCGGTGTGCTGATCGACGACCTGGTGACCCGCGGCACCCAGGAGCCCTACCGCATGTTCACCTCGCGCGCCGAGTACCGGCTGTTGCTGCGCGAGGACAATGCCGATCTGCGCCTGACCCCGGTCGGGCGCGAGTACGGGCTGGTCGACGACGCCCGCTGGACGCGCTTCGAGACCCGTGCCGCGGCCATCGAGACCGAGATGACCCGACTCGGACAAACCCGCCCGGACCGCGACCAGCGAACCCGCCCGGCCCTGATCGACTTGCTGGGCAAGGCGCCGGATCCGGATGCCACGCTGCTCGACCTGCTGCGCCGCCCCGAGGCCGATTACGATGGCTTGATGCATGCGCTGCCCGACCTGGATGTCGGCTGCACGCCCGACGTGCGCGAGCAGGCGGAGATCCAGGCCAAGTACGCCGGCTACATCGAGCGTCAGCAGGCCGAGATCGACCGCCAGGCGAAGGCCGAGCAGACCGCCCTCCCGGACAGCCTCGACTATGCCCGGGTCCACGGGCTGTCGAACGAGATCCGGCAGAAGCTGGCGGAATTCCGCCCCCATACCCTGGCCCAGGCGCAGCGCATCCCGGGCGTGACCCCGGCCGCGCTGTCGGCGTTGGCCGTGCACCTGAAGCAGCGCGCCAGTGGCGAGTAACGACTGGCGCGCGGCCCTGGCCGCCGTGGCCGGGGACTGGGCGCTGGACCCACCGGCCATCGAGGCCCTGGCGATTTATTTGGAACAGCTCGGGCGCTGGAACCGCGTGCACAACCTGACCGCGGTGCGTGACCCCGCGCAGTGGATTCGCCGGCATATCCTCGACAGCCTGACGTTGCGCCCGTATCTTCACGGGGACCGGGTGCTGGATGTCGGGACCGGCGCCGGGCTGCCTGGTTTCGTGCTCGCGGCCACCGAGCGCGAACGCGAATTCTGCCTGCTCGACAGCGCGGCCAAGCGCATCCGCTTCCTGCGGAACGTGATCGGACTCGCCCGGCTGTCCGGGGTCGAGGCCGTGCATGTACGGATCGAGGATTTCCAGCCCTCCGCGCCCTATACCACGGTGCTGGCGCGGGCGTTCAAGGCCCCGGCCGACATGGTCTCGCGGGTCGCGCCACAGGTGGCCGAGGGGGGCCGCGTGCTGGCCATGCTGGGTCAGCGCTCGGTCGTCGCCGAACCGCTCCCGGCCCCGTGGTCGTACCGAAGCGTGGACCCGGTTACCATTCCCGGCGAGACCGCCGAGCGGCACATCGCCATTATCGAGAGAGCCGACCCGTGACCGATACGCTGGCCATCACCAATCAGAAGGGCGGAGTGGGCAAGACCACTACCTGCGTGAACCTTGCCGCCTCGCTCGCCCGCCTGGGCAAGCGCGTGCTGGTGGTGGACATGGACCCGCAGGGCAACGCGACCACCGGTTCGGGCGTCGACAAGCACGCCGATGACCCAACCTCCTGCGAGGTCCTGCTGGGCCAGGCCACGGTGGCCGAGGCCGCCCACCGAGTGGAGGCCGGCTATGACCTGGTCCCGGCCAACGGCGACCTGACCGTGGCCGAGGTGCGGCTGATGGAGGCCGAGCGCCGTGAATACCGGTTGCAGGAGGCGCTGGCACCGGCCCGGGCAAACTACGACCACATCCTGGTCGATTGCCCGCCGTCGCTGAACCTTTTGACCGTCAACGGCCTGGTCGCGGCCGATGGTGTGGTGATCCCGATGCAGTGCGAGTACTACGCACTGGAGGGGTTGACCGCCCTGATGCGCACCATCGAGAGCATCCAGCGCGGTCCCAACCCCAAGCTGCGTATCTCGGGCCTGCTGCGCACGATGTTCGATCCACGCAATCGTCTTTCCGGGGATGTCTCGGCACAGCTCACCGGCCACTTCGGCGATCGCGTGTTCCGAACCGTGATCCCGCGCAACATCCGCCTGGCCGAGGCACCCAGTTTTGGCCAGCCGGCCTTGTTGTATGATGCCTCCTCGCGCGGGGCCGTGGCGTACCTGGCCCTGGCCGGCGAGATGTTGCGGCGCTGAACGCCGCCTGTTACCCCCTTACCGACTGCCTGCAGGAACGATCAACCATGGCGAAACGAGGACTGGGCCGAGGCCTGGATGCCCTGCTCTCCGGCGCCCAGGCCGGTGGTGACGACAGCGACAGTTTGGAGCAGCTCCCGATCGAGCAGATCCGGCGTGGCAAGTATCAGCCCCGGGTCCACATGGCGGAGGCGGCGCTGGCCGAGCTGGCAGACTCGATCCGAGCCCAGGGCATCGTGCAGCCCGTCGTCGTGCGGCGCCTGGACGAGGGCTATGAGCTGATCGCCGGCGAGCGCCGCTGGCGTGCCGCCCAGATCGCGGGCCTGGAGACCGTCCCGGCGGTGGTCCGCGACATCCCCGATCAGGCCGCCGCGGCGATGGCACTGATCGAGAACATCCAGCGCGAGGATCTGAACCCGCTGGAAGAGGCGCAGGCCATCCGCCGCCTGATCGGCGAATTCGAGATGACTCACCAGGCAGCGGCCGACGCGGTCGGCCGCTCGCGCACTGCGGTCACCAACCTGCTGCGCCTGCTGGAACTCCACGACACGGTGAAGGACCACGTCAACGAGGGGCGCCTGGAGATGGGCCACGCCCGCTGCCTGCTGGCGGTGCCCCTGGACGACCAGCCCGGGGTGGCCGCGACCGTGGTCAAGCGCGGGCTCTCGGTGCGCGCGACCGAGCAGCTGGTCAAGAAGATCCTCGCCGCGACCCCGGAGCCGAAGAAGGATGCCGGACCCTCGCCCGAGGTGCGGCAACTGGAGAGCCGTCTCTCCGACCAGCTGGGCGCCGCGGTCCAGGTTCGCTACAACCGCCAGGGCAAAGGCCGTCTGGTCATCGAATACAACAGCCTCGACGAGCTCGATGGCATCCTCGCCCACATCCAGTAACTCTCTGAGCGGCCTGGCCGATGGCCCCGAACGCCGTTTGACGCAGTAGAAGGGCGCTCTTATACTACGCGCACTTTTTGGGAGAGGGGTGGGTGTGCCCATCCGCTGAATGACACCGCGACGCTTCAGACACGCCTTACAATCGCTAGGTCTGCAGCTCGCCTTAACGCTGATACTGTCGGGCCTGCTTCTGGCCCTGTTCCCCCCGATCGTGGCGATCTCGGCTGCGGTGGGCGGCATCACCGCGACGCTCGGCAACGCCGTGGCCGCGGTTGTTGTGTTTCGGGCCTACCGTTCCGATCAGGTGGGCTCGCTGACCGCCCGCATGATGGGCGCCCAGATGGGACGACTGGCAATCATCGCGGTGGCATTCGGGGTGGCGTTCGCTTACCTGGACGAGCCGGACTTACTGGCGTTGTTCGGCATCTTCCTCCTGGTGCACCTGGCCCCCTTGTGGTGGCTGCACCGGGTTTCTGATCAAGCAATGACGAGATAACTGCATGGCTTCAGAAAGCGGACTGCCCACGATGGAAGAGCACATTGCTCACCATCTGACGAATCTTACCTTCGGACTCCACCCCGAGAAGGGGATGAGCTTCGCCACCACCAGCACCGAAGCCGCCGAAATGGGCTTCTGGGCGATCCACGTCGACTCCATGCTGTGGTCGATCGCACTCGGGCTGCTGTTCATCCTCACGTTCCGTGCCGCGGCCAAGAAGGTCACCGCCGGCGTCCCGGGCGGCTGGCAGAATTTCGTCGAAATGATGATGGACTTTGTGAACGACAACGTCCGTGGCTCGTTCAAGCACAAGAACGACATGGTCGCGCCGCTCGCGCTGACCATCTTCGTCTGGATATTCCTGCTCAACCTGATGGACCTCGTGCCGGTCGACCTGATCCCGCACATCGCCTATCTTCTGGGTATCCCGTACTTCAAGATCGTGCCGACTACGGATATCAACGTGACCGCGGGCCTGGCGCTCGGTGTGTTCATCCTGATCATCTACTACTCGCTCAAGATCAAGGGCCCAGTGGGTTTCATCAAGGAACTGACGGGCATCCCGTTCCAGACCAACATCGTGTACATCAAGCCGTTTTTCTGGGTGATCAACTTCGTCCTGGAGTTTATCAACCTGCTGGCCAAGCCGGCCTCGCTCGCCCTGCGACTGTTCGGCAACCTGTACGCCGCGGAGATGATCTTCATCCTGATCGGTGTCATGTACTCTGCGGGCCTGATCCTGGGTCTGGCCGGCGGTGTACTGCACGTGGGCTGGGCGATCTTCCACATCCTCGTGGTGCCGCTGCAGGCCTTCATCTTCATGGTGCTGACCGTCGTCTACATCGACATGGCGTACAGCGAAGACCACTGATTTCGACTTCCCTACTCAACTGACTGTTTCAACACTCGACTGGAGATACAAAAATGGAAATGGCTAACGCTCTGATCGTCCTGGCTGGCTCGCTGCTTCTGGGTCTGGCCGCTGTCGGCGCCGCCATCGGCGTGGGTACCCTCGGTGGTCGCTTCCTGGAAGGCGCCGCGCGTCAGCCGGAACTGATCCCGATGCTGCGCACCCAGTTCTTCATCGTGATGGGTCTGACCGACGCCGTGCCGATGATCGGCGTGGGTATCGGCCTGTACGTCCTGTTCGCCCTGGGTTAATAAGGCTGAGCGAGTCCCGAGGTCCCCTCCACTCGTCCAACCTGAGGTAGCAGGATGAATATCAATCTGACCATCATTGGCCAGCTGCTCGCGTTCAGCGTCTTCGTGTGGTTCACGATGCGCTACGTCTGGCCGCCCATGTCCGCCGCCCTGGAAGAACGTCGCAAGAAAATTGCCGACGGCCTGGCAGCCGCGGAACGTGGCGAGAAAGAGCAGGAGCTCGCCCAGGAGCGTGCGACCGAGGTCCTCAAGGAGGCCAAGCAGCAGGCCAACGAGATCGTGGCCTCTGCGCAGAAGCGCGCCAACGACGTGGTTGAGGAAAGCAAGTCCACGGCCCACGAAGAAGGCGAACGCATCAAGCAGGCGGCGCACGCCGAGATCGAGCAGGAGATCAACCGCGCGAAGGAAGAGCTGCGCAAGCAGGTCTCCGAGCTGGCGGTTGCCGGTGCCGAGCAGATCCTGGCCAAGGAAATCGACGCCAAGGCGCACGGCGATCTGCTCAAGAAGCTCTCGGCCAAGCTGTAAGGAGACGTTATGTCAGACCTGATTTCGGTCGCCCGACCCTACGCTCGCGCAGCTTTCGAGCGGGCCCGCGAGGCCAAGGATCTCGCCGGCTGGGCCGAGCAGCTCGAATTGCTGGCGGCGATCGCCCGCGATTCGCAGATGCACAGTCTCCTCTCCAACCCGCGGGTCCCGCGGCCGGACCGGGCACAGCTCGTGCTCGACGTGGCCGGTGACAAGGTGGGGCCCGAGGCGGGGAACCTCGTTCGCCTGCTGGCCGAAAACGGCCGGCTGCCCGCCCTCCCCGCCGTGAGCGATGCCTTTGCCGAATTGAAGGCCGCGGCCGAGCACCGCGTCCATGCCGACGTGATTGCCTTTCGCAAGCTCACCCAGGCGCAGGAGAAAGAGATCCACGACGCCCTGGCCCAGGGCCTGGGCTGCGAAGTCGATCTCGAGCATTCGGTCGACAGCGCCCTTCTTGGAGGGGCCATCATCCGCGCCGGCGACCTGGTAATCGACGGCTCCGTGCGAGGCCAGCTGAACCGCCTGGCTGCCAATTTGAGTCGCTAAGAGGATATTTAACATGCAACTGAATCCCTCCGAGATCAGTGATCTGATCAAACAGCGCATCGAGAAATTCGATGCCTCGTCCGAGGCCTCCAACGAGGGCACCGTGGTCAGCGTGACCGACGGTATCGCCCGCGTCCACGGTCTCGGTGACGTCATGCAGGGCGAGATGCTCGAGTTCCCGGGCGACACCTTCGGTATGGCGCTTAACCTTGAACGCGACTCTGTGGGTGTCGTGATCCTGGGCGACTACAAGCACATCTCCGAGGGCCAGACGGTCAAGTGCACCGGCCGCATCCTCGAAGTGCCGGTTGGCGAGGCGCTGCTGGGTCGGGTAGTCGATTCCCTGGGTCGTCCGATCGACGGCAAGGGCCCGATCGAAAGCGACATCACCAGCCCGATCGAAAAGATCGCGCCCGGTGTTATCGAGCGGAAGTCGGTCGACCAGCCGCTGCAGTCCGGTATCAAGGCGATCGACGCCATGGTCCCGGTCGGTCGCGGCCAGCGCGAGCTGATCATCGGCGACCGCCAGACCGGCAAGACCGCCGTCGCGATCGATGCGATCATTAACCAGAAGGACTCCGGCGTTAAGTGCGTCTACGTCGCGGTTGGCCAGAAGGCCTCCTCGGTCGCCTCCGTGGTGTCCAAGCTGGAAGAAGCGGGCGCGATGCAGAACACCATCATCGTGGCCGCCAATGCGTCGGAGTCGGCGGCGATGCAGTTCATCGCCCCGTACGCCGGCTGCGCGATGGGCGAATACTTCCGCGATCGCGGCGAAGACGCGCTGATCGTCTACGATGACCTCACCAAACAGGCCTGGGCCTACCGTCAGGTCTCCCTGCTCCTGCGTCGTCCGCCGGGTCGTGAGGCCTACCCGGGTGATGTCTTCTACCTGCATTCGCGTCTGCTGGAGCGTGCCTCGCGTGTGAACGCCGAGTACGTTGAAGAGAAGACCAACGGTGAAGTGAAGGGCAAGACCGGTTCTCTGACCGCGTTGCCGATCATCGAGACCCAGGCGGGTGACGTCTCCGCGTTCGTTCCGACCAACGTGATCTCGATCACCGACGGTCAGATCTTCCTCGAGACCGACCTGTTCAACTCCGGTATTCGCCCGGCGATCAACGCCGGTCTGTCGGTGTCCCGAGTCGGTGGTGCCGCCCAGACCAAGATCATCAAGAAGCTGGGTGGCGGCGTGCGTCTGGCGCTGGCGCAATATCGTGAGCTGGCGGCGTTCTCGCAGTTTGCCTCCGATCTGGACGAACTGACCCGCAAGCAGCTGGATCGCGGTAAGCGCGTGACCGAGCTGATGAAGCAGGGTCAGTACCAGCCGATGTCCATCGGCGAGATGGCCTTTTCGCTGTACGCCGCGAACGAGGGCTTCCTCGACGACGTCGAGGCCGACAAGATCGTGAGCTTCGAGAAGGAACTGATCGCCTACGCGCGTTCCTCCCAGAAGGAGCTCCTGGACGAAATCAACAGCACTGGCGACTACAACGACTCCATTCAGGAAAAGCTGAAAAGCGCCCTGGAAGAGTTCAAGGCCAAGCACAGCTGGTAACGGGAGCACGCAATGGCGGGCACTAAGGAGATCCGGACGCAGATCAAGAGTATCAAGAATACTCAGAAGATCACCAAGGCGATGGAAATGGTCGCCGCGTCCAAGATGCGCAAGGCCCAGGACCGCATGCAGGAGTCCCGGCCTTACGCACAGAAGATCCACGACGTGATCGGTCACGTCGCGATGGCGAATGCGGAGTACAAGCATCCGTTCATGGTGGAACGCGAGGTCAAGCGCGTCGCGCTGATCATCGTGTCGACCGACCGTGGTCTTTGCGGCGGGTTGAACACCAACCTGTTCAAGAAGGCCGTGATCGAGATGCGTCGCTACCGCGACGAGGGCGTCGAGGTCGATCTGTGCGTGATCGGGAGCAAGGCGCTGCAGTTCTTCAAGCGCCTGGGCGGCAACATCGTGGCCGAGTCCAAGGATCTCGGGGACCGTCCGCACATCAATGACCTGATCGGTTCGATCAAGGTCGTGCTGGACAACTTCCGCGACGGCAAGGTCGATCGCGTGGTGCTGCTCGAGAACAAGTTCGTCAACACCATGACGCAGCAGGCCCAGGCCACGCAGTTGCTGCCGACGGCGCCTAGCCGCGACGAATCGCTCAAGCACCACTGGGATTACATCTACGAGCCCGACACGCATCCGGTGATGGATACGCTGCTCGAGCGCTATGTCGAGTCCCTGATCTATCAGGCGGTGGTCGAGAACGTGGCCTGCGAGATGGCCGCACGGATGGTCGCGATGAAGTCGGCCTCCGACAACGCCGGCACGATGATCAAGGACCTGCAGCTCGTCTACAACAAGGCGCGCCAGGCTGCGATCACCCAGGAGATCTCCGAGATCGTCGGCGGCGCGGCTGCGGTCTAGCGCCCACCGGCACGAATCGGTCGATTCGGCACGAATTACGACTTACGAGGATGAACAAATGAGTTCTGGAAAGATTGTCGAAATCATCGGCGCCGTCGTGGACGTGGAATTCCCCCACGGCGAAGTGCCCAAGATCTACGACGCGCTGACCCTGGAAAACGGTCTGACCCTGGAAGTCCAGCAGCAGTTGGGCGACGGCGTGGTACGTACCATTGCCATGGGCACGACCGAGGGCGTGAAGCGTCAGACCGCGGTTACCGCCACGGGCAAGCCGATCTCCGTGCCGGTCGGCAAGGGGACCCTGGGTCGGGTGATGGATGTCCTCGGTCGTCCGGTGGACAACGCCGGTGATGTGGAGGCCCAGGAGACCTGGTCGATCCACCGCGCCGCCCCGACCTTTGACGAGCAGGCGGGCTCGACCGAGCTGCTGGAAACTGGCATCAAGGTCATTGACCTGCTGTGCCCCTTCGCGAAGGGCGGCAAGGTCGGCCTGTTTGGTGGGGCCGGCGTGGGCAAGACCGTTAACATGATGGAGCTGATCCGTAATATCGCGATCGAGCACTCCGGTTATTCGGTGTTTGCGGGTGTCGGGGAGCGTACTCGTGAGGGCAACGACTTCTACCACGAGATGAAGGACTCCAACGTCCTCGACAAGGTGGCCCTGGTCTATGGCCAGATGAACGAGCCGCCGGGTAACCGTCTGCGCGTAGCGCTGACCGGTCTGACCATGGCCGAGTTCTTCCGTGACGAAGGCCGTGACGTGCTGATGTTCATTGACAACATCTACCGTTACACCCTGGCCGGTACCGAGGTCTCGGCGCTGCTGGGTCGTATGCCCTCCGCGGTGGGTTACCAGCCGACCCTGGCGGAAGAGATGGGTGTGCTGCAGGAGCGCATCACCTCGACCAAGAAAGGCTCGATCACTTCTATCCAGGCCGTCTACGTGCCAGCGGATGACTTGACCGACCCGTCCCCCGCCACCACCTTCGCGCACCTGGATGCCACGGTCGTGCTGTCCCGCCAGATCGCCGAGCTGGGCATCTACCCGGCCGTGGACCCGCTGGACTCGACCTCGCGTCAGCTGGATCCGCAGATCATCGGGCAGGAACACTACGACACCGCGCGGGCGGTGCAGGGCACCCTGCAGCGCTACAAGGAGCTGAAGGACATCATCGCGATCCTCGGCATGGACGAGCTGTCGGAAGATGACAAGCTGGCCGTGGCCCGTGCGCGAAAGATCCAGCGCTACCTGTCGCAGCCGTTCTTCGTTGCGGAAGTCTTCACCGGAGCCCCGGGCAAGTACGTCTCCCTGAAGGACACCATCCGGGCGTTCAAGGCCATCGTGGACGGCGAATACGATCACCTGCCGGAACAGGCCTTTTACATGGTCGGCACGATCGAAGAAGCTGTCGAGAAGGCCGAGAAGCTCGGCTAAGGAGCAAGGCGTTATGCCCATGAATATGCATGTGGATGTGGTCAGTGCGGAGGAGTCGATCTACTCCGGGACGGCCCTGATGATCGCCGCACCCGCCGAAGGGGGCGAGGTCGGCGTGTATGCCGGGCATACGCAGATGCTCGCCCGGCTGAATCCGGGTGAACTGCGCATCCTGGAAAAGGAAGGCGCGGAGCCGCAGCCGGTGTTCGTGTCCGGCGGCATCCTCGAGGTGCAGCCGTACCATGTGACCGTTCTGGCGGACACTGCGGTGCGCGCGAAGGATCTTGACGAGGCCGAGGCCATCGAGGCGAAAAAACGTGCGGAGGAGGCGCTGGCCAACTCCAAGGCCGATTTCGACTACGCCAAGGCCCAGGCCGAGCTGGTCGAGGCGGCGGCACGCCTGCAGATGATCCAGAAGCTGCGCCGGAAATAATCCGGCAAACTGCGACGGATGACTTACGCTAAGGGCCAACCATCTCGGTTGGCCCTTTATCATTGTACCCATGCCTGAATCCAAGCCCCTTCATATCGCGGTACTTGCAGCCGGCAAGGGGACGCGCATGCGTTCGCGCCGTCCGAAAGTCCTGCAAGCCCTTGCCGGCCGTCCCCTGCTGGCCCATGTCCTGGAAAGAGTTACGGCGCTGGACGCCGCCGCCTGCCACGTGGTGGTAGGTCACGAGCAGGAGCGGGTGCGGGCGGCGTTCGCCGACTCCCCGCAAGCCTTGACCTGGGTCGACCAGGGGGAGCCTCGCGGGACCGGCCACGCGGTGTTTCGAGCCCTTGAAGCCATCCCGGACGCGGCACGTGTACTGGTGACCTATGGCGATGTGCCGCGCATACCGATTCCCGACCTGGTGGCCTGTGCGGACGGCGATGGTGTCACGGTGCTGGCCGCCCGGGTCGTCGACCCGAGCGGCTATGGGCGCTTGATTCTGGATTCGTCGGGGCAACTTGAGCGGATCGTCGAGGACAAGGAGGCCAGTGCACGTGAACGTGCCGTGGACCTGATCAATACGGGTGTCCTTGCCGCCCCCGCGGGTGAGCTGCGCCGATGGCTGGCCGCCTGTGAACCACGGGTGACCGGACCACGCGAGTGGTACCTTACCGATGTCGTGGCGGCAGCGCGCGCCGACGGATGTGCCGTGGAGGTGGTGGAAAGCGGCGATTCCGCGGCAGTCCTCGGGGTGAACGACCGCGAGCAACTGGCAGTTCAGGAACGGCTGTACCAGGCGGCGCTTGGTGCAGGGTTGATGCGCGACGGTCTGGGCCTTGCCGACCCCGCGCGCCTGGATGTGCGCGGTGTTCTCACCTTCGGGCGCGACTGCCAGATCGATGTGAACGTCGTGATCGAGGGCACGGTGACGCTCTCGGACGATGTTTATATTGGACCCGGTTGCGTGCTGCGGGACTGCGACATCGGTTCCGGCACGCAGATCGCGGCGCATAGTGTCCTCGAGGGGGTGCGGGTTCATGCCGATGCGCGGATTGGACCGTTCGCCCGCCTGCGGCCCGGCACCGAACTGGGGACCGGGGCGCGCGTCGGCAACTTCGTCGAGATCAAGAATTCCACCCTGGGTGCCGGGGCCAAGGCGAACCACCTGACCTACGTCGGCGACGCCCAGATTGGCGCTGGCGCCAATCTGGGCGCGGGCACCATTACGTGCAACTATGACGGCGCCAACAAGCATCGCACCGAGATCGGCGAGCGCGCCTTTATCGGCTCCAATACGGCCTTGGTGGCCCCGATACGCATCGGGGACGACGCGACCGTGGGCGCAGGGTCAACCCTGTCCGACGACGTCGAGGCGGGCGCTCTCGCGCTGACTCGCGCCCGAGCCCGCACGATTCGCGACTGGCCGCGCCCGAAAAAGAGCGGTAACGACAAGGAGAAGTAATCGATGTGCGGTCTGGTTGCAGGCATTGGCGAACGAAACCTGGTCCCCGTCCTGGTCGAGGGTCTGCATCGCCTGGAATACCGGGGGTATGACTCCGCTGGCGTGGCCGTGGTCAACGACTGCGGCCTCTCGGACCTGCGTGCCATCGGCAAGGTTGCGGCCCTGGAGCAACGGATCGACGCCGCTGGGCTGGAGGGGCCGGTGGGCATCGCTCACACCCGCTGGGCGACGCACGGGGCTCCCACCGAAGAGAATGCCCATCCCCACCGTTCGCGCGACGGCCGCGTGGCCATCGTGCACAACGGCATCATCGAGAATCACGGCGACCTGCGTTCCCGGCTCGACGCTGCCGGCTGGCCCTGCGTATCCGCGACCGACAGCGAGGTGATCGCCCATCGTCTCGAGCAGGCCCTGGCACTGGGTTCGTCGCCGCTGGATGCGATGCGCAGCGCCTGTGCCGAACTTCAAGGTGCCTACGCGATCGCGGCGGTCTTTGCGGACTTCCCCGACGAATTGATTGTTGCCCGTTCCGGGAGCCCGGTCCTGCTGGGCCTGGGCATTGGCGAGACCTTCGCCGCCTCCGACGTGCAGGCGCTGCTTCCGGTCACCCAGCGTTTCGTCGACCTGGAAGATGGAGACATTGCCCGGCTCACGCGCGACGGCGTCGAGATCCACGACGCCGCCGGAGAACGCGTCGAGCGCGGTATCCGCGAGAGTCGGTGCCAGGCGAGCATCGCGGACCGGGGCGAGTACCGCCATTTCATGCTCAAGGAGATCTACGAGCAACCCCACGCCCTGGAAGAAACCCTGTCGGGGCGCCTGGGCGAAGCCGGCATCCTCGAGAACATCCTCGGACCGGGCAGCGACGAGCGCTTGGCCGATGTCGCCGCCGTGCAGATCGTTGCCTGCGGAACGAGTTATCACGCCGGCATGGTCGCGGCCCACTGGATCGAGGAGCACCTGGGTCTTCCGGCCCGAGTCGAAGTCGCCAGTGAATATCGCTACCGGCGCCACGTCCTCGCCCCGGGCACCCTGCTGGTGGTGATCTCGCAGTCCGGCGAGACCGCCGATACCCTGGCGGTCCTACGTCAGTCCCAGGACGAGCCGTTCCTGGCGCGGCTGGCGATCTGCAACGTGCCCGAGAGCACGATGGCACGGGCGGCCGACCTGGTCCTGATGACCCATGCCGGACCCGAGATCGGCGTCGCATCCACCAAGGCGTTTACCACCCAACTGGCGGCTCTGGCCATCCTGGTCCTGCTGCTGGGTCAGGTCGCCAGCGCCGCCCGTATGCCCGCCGCCGCGCGGGCCGATGCGGTCGCGGCCCTGCGCAGTCTCCCCGATCAGGTGGCCCGTATCCTCGCGCTCGACACGCCTATTGCGCGGATCGCCGAGGGTCTTCTGGAGCGCCAGCATGCGCTGTTTCTCGGGCGTGGGGCCTATTTCCCGATTGCCCTGGAAGGCGCGCTGAAGCTGAAGGAAATCTCCTATATCCACGCCGAGGCCTACCCCTCCGGCGAGCTGAAACACGGTCCGTTGGCACTCGTGGATACCGAGATGCCGGTCGTGGCCGTCGCCCCGGACGATGCCCAGCTGGAGAAACTTTCCAGCAACCTGCAGGAGGTACGGGCCCGGGGCGGGCAGCTGATCGTCATTGGCGAATCCAACGCCGCGCGCGCGCTGGAACCCGAGGACACCTGGGTCGGTCTCCCGCAGAACGAGGCCCTCAGTCCCTGGCTGGCTCCGGTTCTGTTCACGGTCCCGCTTCAGTTGCTGGCTTACCATACGGCCGTGCTGAAGGGCACCGATGTGGATCAGCCGCGCAACCTCGCCAAATCGGTGACCGTGGAATAGTGTGCGGCGCCCCAACCGTTCATTCCATCAGGAGACGCTTGTATTCGTGCCCCGGGTTCGCTAGATTTTGGTGCGCTTGAATAACCTGTCACAGGAGCACCTTATGGATCAGCAAGAGCTCAACAACCGCTGCGTCACCCTGTTCCAGTCCCCGCGAATCCAGACCAAGCTGTGGAACCCCCGCATGTTCTGGGAAGTCGGCCGCAAGCTGAACACGAACCCGGACGAACTGACAGAGCCGAAGGTCGACCTGTGCGAGCTGGAAGTCATGCTCTCCGCCGCAGCCTACGAGCCGTCGAAATGCGCCGACAACCTGAACCAGCGCGAGGCCGGCCGCGCCGACTTCATCCGTCGCGCGGTCCAGTCCGGCCAGCGTCCGTTCCTGCGCCGCGCGGCCTGATCCACGCCCGGATCATCGCCCGCCAGGACCCGGCCTCGCGCCGGGTCTTTTCGTTTGGGGTCGCGACACCTGCTTGTTCGTCACCGAGGACACGGGGCAGACAGACATCCACTGAGGTGCACGTCATGGCAGTGGCAATGCCGGGCAATCAAATGACCGGCAAGTAGCGGTGCATCCGGCCCCGGCCAGTTCCGTGGGTCGGTCCCAAATAGAGGGTCAGGCCATGTGCGTCACCCTGGCCTTTGTCCGTGTCCTTTGTGCTTCGCCCGTCTTGAGCCTCATCGTGGGTGTCCACGAGATCGTCCCTTACTGGCCCCTGGCCTCCAGCCAGAAGGTCACCGGGCCGTCGTTGGTCAGACTGACCTGCATGTCCGCCCCGAAACGCCCGCTGGCCACGGGTTCATGGCGTTGGCCTGCCCGCCGTACCAGCCAATCGAACAGCGCTGCGCCATGCTCGGGGCTCGCCGATCCGGAAAAGCTCGGTCGCATCCCCTTGCGCGTATCGGCTGCCAGGGTGAACTGGGGCACCAGCAGCAGCCCGCCACCGGTCTCGCCCAGGCTCCGGTTCATTCGGCCCGCCGAGTCCGCGAATACCCGGTAGCCCAATAGCCGGTCGAGCATCCGTTCCGCGCTCGCCTCGGTATCGTTCGGCTCCACGGCCACCAGAGCCACCAGGCCGCTCCCGATCGCCCCGACGTCCTCCCCGTCGATGGTGACCCGCGCCGCGCTTGCGCGCTGGATCAGTGCGATCACGCCTGCCCCCGTCCAGTGCCGGGCTCGATGTGCCCGGACAGTTCCCCTGCCAGTCGGTCCGTGGCTGCGACCAGTCGGCGCACGATGCCCGGCTCCGCCGCCGAGTGGCCGGCGTCCGGTACGATCTCCAGCTGCGCCTGCGGCCAGGCCTGGTGCAGGGCCACCGCCTGGTTCACCGGACACACCACGTCGTAGCGGCCGTGCACAATGGTGCCGGGAATCCCCTGCAGCCGGCCGGCATCGCGCAGCAGCTGGTCGGGTTCCAGGAACGTCTCGTGAACGAAGTAGTGGCACTCCAGCCGGGCCAGGCTCACGGCCACATCCGGCGCCTCGAAGTGCGCAATTACGTCGTGGTTCGGGATCAGACAGGAGGTGCGCCCTTCCCAGCTCGACCAGGCGCGGGCCGCGGCCTCGCGCACCGCGCGATCGTCGGCGGTCAGCCGCCGATAATAGGCACCTACCATGTCCTCCCGCTCGCCATCCGGGATCTGTGCCTCGTAGTCGGCCCAGGCCTCCGGAAACAACCGGTCCGCGCCCGACTGGTAGAACCATTGGATATCCTGCGGGCGGCACAGGAAGATCCCGCGCAGCACCAGGCCCAGGATCCGCTCCGGGTGTTTCTGGGCATACGCCAGCCCGAGGGTCGAGCCCCAGGACCCGCCAAATACCACCCAGCGTTCGACCCCCAGGTGCTCGCGCAGGCGCTCGATGTCTGCGACCGCGTGCCAGGTCGTGTTCGCCTCGAGGCTTGCGTGCGGGGTCGAGCGTCCGCAGCCGCGCTGGTCGAACAGCACGATGCGGTAGCGTTCCGGATCGTAGAAGCGGCGGTGCCAGCTTTCGCAACCCGAGCCGGGCCCGCCATGCAGAAACACGACGGGTATCCCCTCCGGATTGCCGCATTCCTCGAAGTACAGCTCGTGGCCGTCGCCAACCTGCAGGCGCCCCATGCCGTGGGGCTCGATCTCGGGATACAGCGCGTCCATGGAAGCCCTCCGGGCAAAACCCCGAGTGTCGCCAAAACGCAGCGTGGGCGAAACCCTTCGGGCTCTTCCCGCAACCGCCGATCCGGCCCTACTCCGGGTCCTCGATTACCCGCCCGCGATAGACCCGCCGCTTGTGCGCAGGCCGGTGTTCTCCCTGGGCCCCGTCTTCTGGTTGCGTCTTCGCGGGTGAGGGTGTTCGTAGATACCCCGTTCCCTCCAGCTGACTGCGCAGGGTCAGCGCCGCCGCCTCGACCATGCTCGACTGCGAGCGGGCAGCGTAATCAAGGATGGCCTCCATGAAATCCGGGTCGCTGACCGAAAGCCGTGCTACCGCGGGGAATTCGGCGCGCAGGTTTCGCCGAAGTTCGGCGGCCAGGCTGAGGCTCTTGCGGTCGTGCATCGGGTCCCCCGGGTGGACGTAGGTTTCTCCGTCTTCATGCAAGCGGGGTGCCACGGCGAGACGCCCGCCATTCGCCGCCCCGGTGCCCCCAGGTCGCAACCCCTGCCCTGTGCGAGAGCGACGGGTGTTCATCTCTGGTGCACGGGAGGCGCGGTGTGCACCGAAATCCTCCGCCACCATTGCGGGTTGGGCTTGCGTGCAGCCGACCGCCGGCCTATGTTGCGGGCCCATGGAGACACCCGCCGTTCCCGCCTCGATCCGCCGCCTCGCCGGGCGCGCCATCGCCGACTTCGACATGGTCCGCGAGGGCGACCGCATCCTGGTGGGCCTGTCCGGTGGCAAGGATTCGCTGACCCTGCTGTGGCTGCTGCACAACCTCGCTCGGCGGGCCCCGGTGCACTTCGAGGTGGGGGCGGTCACGATCAACCCCGAGATCGAGGGATTCGAGCCGCAGCGGCTGATGGATTACCTGGGCAGCTACGGCATCCCCTATCACTTCGTGTCCGAGCCCATCGCCGAGCTGGCCGATGCGCACATGGACAACGACTCGTTCTGCTCCTTCTGCTCGCGCATGAAGCGCGGCCTGATGTATCGCACGGCGCGCGAACACGGCTACAACGTACTGGCGCTGGGCCAGCACCTCGATGATCTCGCGGAGAGCTTCATGATGAGCGCCTTCCATGGCGGCCAGCTGCGCACCATGAAGGCCCACTACGCGATCGACGCCGGCGACCTGCGGGTCATTCGCCCGCTGGTCTACGTGCGTGAACGCCAGACCCGCGACTTTGCCGACGCCGCGGGGCTCCCGGTGATCCTCGACAACTGCCCCGCCTGCTTCGCCATGCCCACCCAGCGCGAGCACATGAAACAGCTGCTGGCGCAGGAGGAGGCGCAGCACCCGCGACTGTTCCGCAACCTGCGCACCACACTCAAGCCCCTGATGACCGAGGGTGGCATTCCTCCGCGCGATCCACCGCCGAGCGCGGCCGCAACCACCGAATCCGCAGTGTCCGAACATGGCCCGACGTCGGCATCTGCGTGATCGCCTGATCGGGGTGGGCCTGCGCCTGCTGGCGCGCCTCCCGCTGCGCGTGAACCACGCCCTGGGCGGCGCGGTCGGGGCGCTGGTGTGGTACCTGCCCACCCGCGCGGCCCGTATCACCCGCATCAATCTGGCGCTGTGCTTTCCGGAAAAGGACCCGGCGTGGCGGCGGCGGGTGGGGCGGCGCTCCCTGATGGCGATGGGCCGGGCCCTGACCGAGTCCCCCTGGCTGTGGCAGTCGCCTCCGGAGAGCCTCGAGACCCTGGCCGTCCAGCCGCCGCAGTACGCGCGCCTGCGCGAGCGCTCCGCCGGTCGGGCGTTGTTCCTGTGCGCCCCGCATCTCGGTTCCTGGGAATTCGCCGGACTGCATGCCGCTTGCCACGGGCCGATGGCCACGCTGTACAGCCCGTTCAAGACCCCGGAGGTGGACCGCTGGGTGCGCGAGGCCCGTGCCTCCACCGGGGCCGAGCTGGCCCCGGCCGATCGCAGTGGCCTGCGCATCCTGCAACAGGCCCGCGACCGCGGCGAGATCATCGGCATCCTGCCGGACCAGAGCCCCAAGGGCGCCTCGGGCCAGCACGCCTCGTTTTTCGGGCGTCCGGCCCTGACCATGACCCTGCTCCCGCGCCTGCTGCGCGGGCGCGCGGATCACGTGGTATTCCTGTTTGCCGAGCGTCTGCCCGGGGGCCGGGGCTATCGCTATCACGAGGTCGTGGCCGGCCCGGAGGTGGCCGATCGCGATTTTGCCCGGGCGGCCGCGGCGATCAACCGCCACGTGGAGACCCTGGTCCGGCGCTGTCCCGAGCAGTACAACTGGGCCTACAAGCGCTTCAACCCAGCGCCCGCGGGCTGGCCCGATCCCTATCGCCGGGGGGCGCCCGAGTAACCTCCCGCGCGGTAGCTCTCCGCGCATGGCCGGCCCGCGCATGGCCGACCCGCGCATGGCCGACCCGCTGAGCGGGTCGCGTCAGAGGATGTAGCGGGACAGGTCCTCGTCTTCCGCCAGGTCGCCGAGGCGTTCGTCGACGAAGGCGCGATCCACGATCACCGGGCCTTCGACATCCGGGGCGCGGTAGGCGACGTCCTGCAGAAGGCGCTCCAGCACGGTATGCAGACGGCGGGCGCCGATATTCTCGGTGCGTGCGTTCACGTCAAAGGCGATTTCGGCCAGACGGCGCACGCCCTCTTCCTCGAAGCGCAGCTCCACGCCCTCGGTCTTCATCAGCGCGGTGTACTGCTCGGTCAGCGAGGCGGTGGGCTCGGTCAGGATGCGCACGAAGGCATCGGCCGACAGGGCGTCCAGCTCCACACGGATGGGCAGCCGGCCCTGCAGCTCCGGCACCAGGTCGGACGGCTTGGACAGGTGGAAGGCGCCGGAGGCGATGAACAGGATGTGGTCGGTGCGCACCATGCCCAGCTTGGTGGAGACGGTGGTGCCCTCGATCAGCGGCAGCAGGTCGCGCTGCACGCCCTCGCGGGAGACCTCGCCACCGCCGGTCTTCTCGCTGCCCTTGGCGACCTTGTCGATCTCGTCGAGGAACACGATGCCGCTTTGTTCCACGCGCTCGATCGCCTTCAGCTTCAGCTCTTCTTCATTGACCAGGCGCGCGGCCTCTTCCTCGATCAGCAGCTTGCGCGCCTCGGCGATCTTCAGCCGCCGCGACCGGGTCTTCTGCCCGCCGAGGTTCTGGAACATCGACTGCAGCTGGCTGGCCATCTCTTCCATGCCCGGGGGCGTCATGATCTCCACGCCCTGCGGGTTCTGCGAGACCTCGATGTCGATCTCGCGTTCGTCCATGTCCCCCTCGCGCAGGCGCTTGCGCAGCTTCTGGCGGGTCTCGCTGTTGGCGTGGTCCGGCTCGGACTCGGTGAAGCCGGCATTGCGTGGGCTTGGCAGCAGGGCGTCGAGGATGCGCTCCTCGGCGGCGTCCTCGGCCTTCAGGCGGTTTTCCTTGATCGCCTCGTCGCGCAGCTGTTTCACCGCGGCCTCAGCCAGATCGCGGATGATCGACTCGACATCGCGCCCGACATAACCGACTTCGGTGAACTTGGTCGCCTCGATCTTGATGAACGGGGCGTGGGCCAGTTTCGCCAGACGCCGGGCGATCTCGGTCTTGCCCACACCGGTCGGGCCGATCATCAGGATGTTCTTGGGTGTGACCTCCGGTTGCAGCTCCGGCGGCAGCTGGCGGCGGCGCCAGCGGTTGCGCAGGGCAACGGCGACGGAGCGCTTGGCGTCGTCCTGGCCGATGATGTAGCGGTCCAGTTCCTGGACGATCTCGCGGGGGGTCATGTCGGTCATGGCAAATGGGCCTTGGTCGAATCGCTTGGCGCCGGGTCGCGTTACTCCGCGTCCAGGCTCTCCAGGGTGATGTTGTGATTGGTGTACACGCAGATATCGGCAGCGATGTTCAGGGACTTCTCCACGATATCGCGGGCTGGCAGATCCGTGTTCTGCAGCAGGGCCTGGGCGGAGGCCTGGGCGTAGGGGCCGCCGGACCCGATTGCGATCAGTGCATGCTCGGGCTCGATCACGTCGCCATTGCCGGAGATCACGAAGGAGTTCTCGCGGTCGGAGACCGCCAGCAATGCCTCCAGCTTGCGCAGGGCGCGGTCGGTACGCCAGTCCTTGGCCAGCTCGACGGCGGCGCGGGTAATGTTGCCGGAGTGTTTCTCCAGCATCCCTTCGAAGCGTTCGAACAGGGTGAAGGCATCGGCGGTGCCGCCGGCAAAACCGGCGAGGATGCGATCATGGTAGACGCGGCGCACCTTGCGCGCGTTGCCCTTCATCACGGTGTTGCCAAGGGAAACCTGGCCGTCGCCCCCGAGGGTGACGGCGCCGCCCTTGCGGACGCATACGATGGTGGTGCCGCGAAACTGTTCCACGGATCTCTCCTGTTACGGCTGAGTGTCATGGGGCACGGTGTTGGGTTGCGGCGGCCCGGGATCGTTCACCTGGTGGGTGGGATCCTCGCCGAATCAGTCTCTCCGGCGGGCCCGCGGATGGGCGGCATCATACACCTGTGCCAGGTGCTGATAGTCGAGATGGGTATAGATCTGGGTGGTTTCAAGGTTGGCGTGGCCGAGAAGTTCCTGGATCGCCCGCAGATCGCCACTCGACTCCAGCAGGTGACTGGCGAAGGCATGGCGCAGACGGTGCGGGTGCAGGCGCACATCCAGCCCGGCGCGACGGCCGGCCTCGGCGACCCGGCGTTGCACCGCGCGGTTGCCGAGGCGCTGGCCTCGGCGGCTGACGAACACGGCGCGCTCGTCCGCTGTGGCCCAGTCGCCCCGGCATTTCAGCCAAGTGCGCAGCGCATCGCGTGCCACACGCCCCACCGGGACGCTGCGCTCGCGCCGGCCCTTGCCGAGCACGCGCACCAGCCCGGAATCCAGGTCAAGGTCGGTCAGATCCAGTCCGGTCAGTTCCGACAGGCGCAGCCCGGACGAATACAGCAGCTCCAGCATCGCCTGGTCGCGTGCCGCCAGGTTGGGTTCGATGCCCTCCGCCGGGGTCAGCGCCCGCTGGGTCTGGTCGACATCGAGATCGCGCGGCAGGGGGCGCCCGGCACGCGGGCCGCGCATGCCGGCGGCCGGATTGGCCGGCATGCGCCGCTGTTCGACCTGATAGGCGAAGAAGCCGCGCACGGCGGACAGGAAGCGCTGGATCGAGCGCGGGTGGCGGCCCTGGCGGGCCAGCTGTCCGGCGATGCGCCGCATGTCGGCTGCCTTGAGGGCATCCCAGGGGCCGTTATGCAGCCCGCGCAGGCGGGCCAGGTCGCGCCGATAGGCCTGTACGGTATGCGGCGAATGGCCGCGAATATCGCTCAAATGGGCCAGAAAGGCCGCGATATCCGCATCCTGCTCGGGTGCGTCAGGCAGCGGCGTGGGCCCGCTCGACATGGCAGCGGATCGATTCGGCCAGCAGGTCGCCGATGTGGGTGACGAAGTACGTGCCCATGTCGGGCTCGAAGCGGTCCGCGGATTCGCTGGCCAGGCCAAGTACCCCGATATGGTCGGATTCATTGCCCAACGGCATCAGGATGGCCGAACCGATCTCCTCGGCGTCATCGAACAGCACGTCCAGCATCTCGGCCGGGACGCGACCGCATTGGGCCTTGCCGCGGCTGAACAGCGGGTCGAAGGTGGCCAGCTCGCTGGTGGTCAGCGCATGCAGGTCGTCGACCTCGCGGTGGGCCAGGCGGATGCTGACGCGTTCCGCGCCCAGCTCGTTGCGCAGGGCGTCCTGGGTCAGCGCCAGCACGGCGTCCAGGTTCTCGGCGCGCATCAGGGTCTTGGCCAGTTCGTGCAGGTGCTGGCCCATGCGCTCGTTGTCGCGGGCACGCTCGACCAGCTCGCCCATGTGCTGTTCCATGGCGCGGTGCTTCTCGCGCAGCAGGGCGACCTGGCGTTCCAGCAGGGACACCGCGCCACCGGTCGGGTGCGGCAGGCGCAGTATGTCCAGCAGCGGCAGGTGGTCCTGGAAGAAGTCGGGATGCTCGCGCAGGTAGGCCTCGACGTCGGCCGCGCTGATCGTGCGGTCTTCCGGAGCCCGGGTCTTGGGGGTCTTGGTTTTTGCCGCAGAGGCGTTGGAGGATTGCTGCCCAGTCATAGATCGATCCAGCCGTTGAATACCGTGGTGGCCGGCCCGGTCAGCCAAACCGGAGCCTCGGCCTGTCCGGTCCAGCTTAGCACAAGGGTCCCGCCCGGCAGGGTCACTTCGAGGTTGTCGTCGACCAGTCCGCGGCGTCGCAATACGGCCATCGCGGCGGCCGCGCCGCTGCCACAGGCGAGTGTCTCGCCGACCCCGCGTTCGAACACCCGCAGGTCGACATGTCCGCGGTCGCACAGTGCGGCGAACCCGACATTGACGCGGCGCGGGAAGCTTGCGTGGCGTTCGATGATCGGGCCGATCTCGTGGACCGGTGCGCTGGCCACGTCGTCGACCAGGATCACCGCATGCGGGTTGCCCATGGAGACCGCGCCCAGGGTGATCGAGTGGCCCTGCACATCCAGCGTGTAGGCATCGGCCTCGGCCTCGGCGAGCAGCGGGATGCGCGCCGGTGCGAACTCCGGCCGCCCCATATCCACGCGCACCTGCTCGTCGTCCTCGACATGCAGCACGATGCGCCCGCCGAGGGTCTCGACCGGGATCTCGCGGGCCTCGGTCAGGCCCTGCTCGCGGACGAAGCGGGCGAAGCAGCGCGCGCCGTTGCCGCACTGCTCCACCTCGGAGCCATCGGCATTGAAGATGCGGTAGCGGAACAGCGCCTGCGCCGGATCGCCCGGTGGCTCCACCAGCAGGATCTGATCGCAGCCGATGCCGAAGTGGCGATCGGCCAGGTGACGCAGCGTTGGCTCGTCGAGCCGCACGTTCTGACGTATGCCGTCGATGACCACGAAGTCATTGCCCAGGCCGTGCATCTTGGTGAAGTCCAGGCGCATCAGGCGGTCTCCGGCAGGTGGCCGACAATGGTCATGTGGCGATCCGAGGTGATGGTCACCGTGAAGCCCTCGATCCCGGCCGCTGCCAGCTGTTCGCGTACCTCGTCGGGCGTGAAGGCGGCATGCAGGGAGTGCTCGAAGTCGTGGCGCAGCACCGGCGGCGCGTCGGCGGCGTACTCCGCGACCAGGGCCCGGACCGTCTCGGTCGTATCCGGCCGTCGCAGGTCCATGATGAACACCGCCGCGCCGGGCGCGCCGTCACGCGCAATGGTTTGCCACAGAGCGGCCGGGTCATGCAGGTGATGCAGCAGGGAGTTGCTGATGATCGTGGCATATGGCGCGCGCGGTCCGCGCGCCTCTGGCAGGCAGCCTTCGGCCAGATGCACCCGGTCCGCGGCTGGGTGCCCGGCCATCAGCGCGTCGCCGGCCGCCAGCATTGCCGGGGCGCCGTCGAGGCCGTCGACCTCGCAGTCGGGGTAGCGCGTGGCGAAGCGCAGCGAGACATCGCCCGGGCCGCAGCCCAGGTCCAGCACCGGCCCGGTCACGGGCCCGGGAAAGGCCTCGGCGAAGGCGTCGACGAAACCCTCGTGCGGGGCGGCGAAGTCGGCCTCGGCATAGGCACGGGCCTGCTCCGGCTCCAGCATCAACTCCGGCTCCGGGCGCCGCGGGATCACGGCTCGACGCTCCCTGACGGGTCCTGGTCCTCCGGATCCCGGGGCAGCATGCTTTCGCGCATCATCAGGTGATCGACCTGCTCGCGGCGGTTGATGATCTGGAAGTGGTCGCCGTCGACCATTACCTCCGGCGGGCGCGGGCGCGAGTTGTAGTTGCCGGACATCACGTAGCCGTAGGCGCCGGCCGAGCGCACCGCGAGCAGGTCGCCGGCGGCCAGCGCAAGCTCGCGTTCGCGGCCGAGGAAGTCGCCGGTCTCGCAGACCGGGCCGACGATGTCGTAGGTGCGGGTCTCGGTGTCGCTGCGCGGTACCACCGGGACGATTTCCTGCCAGGCGCCGTACAGGGCCGGGCGCAGCAGGTCGTTCATCGCGCCGTCGACGATCGCGAAGTCATGGGCCTCGGTGTGTTTCAGGTATTCCACCCGGGTCAGGAACACGCCGGCATTCGCGGCGATTGCGCGCCCCGGTTCCAGCAGGACCTTCAGCGGGCGATCGCCCAGGACCTCGCGCAGGGCGCTGGCCCAGGCATCCGGTTCCGGTGGGGTCTCGTCGCGGTAGCGCACGCCCAGCCCGCCGCCGACATCGATATGTTCCAGCTCGACGCCGTCTGCGGCCAGTTCGTCGACCAGTGCCAGTACGCGCTTGAGCGCGTCGGTGAATGGGTCGATGCGGGTCAGCTGCGAGCCGATGTGGAAGTCGACGCCGGTTGCTTCCAGGTGCTGGCTGTCGCGCACCCGGGCATACAGCGCCGGTGCCTCCTCGATGGCGACGCCGAACTTGTTCTCGCGCAGCCCGGTGGCGATATAGGGATGGGTCTCGGCGTCGACGTCCGGATTTACCCGGATCGACACCGGGGCCAGGACACCCATCTCCATGGCGACGGCCTCCAGCCGGTCCAGCTCCGGGGCGGATTCGACATTGAAACAGTGGATGCCGACCTCCAGGGCCCGGCGCATCTCGGCGGCGGTCTTGCCGACCCCGGAGAACACGACCTTCGCCGGATCGCCCCCGGCGCGCAGCACGCGCTCCAGTTCGCCGCCGGAGACGATGTCGAAACCGGCGCCCATGCGCGCCAGCACATTCAGTACGCCCAGCGCGGAGTTCGCCTTCACGGCGAAGCAGACCTGGTGCGGGGTGCCGATGAGGGCCTCGCTGAACGCGCGGAAGTGGCGCTCCAGCGTGGCGCGGGAATACACGTACGCGGGGGTGCCGACCAGCTCTGCAAGGCGGTCCATTGCTACGCCTTCGCAGAACAGGGTGCCGCGGTGGTAATCGAAGTAGTCCATTCAGCGCCGCTCCTCGGTTTCGTCGTCATCGGGCAGATAGAGATCGCCCTTCTGACCACAGGCGGAGAGCATCTGCATCGTGCCGAGCACGACGATCACGGCAATCAGGAGCCACTGGGCCTTGCAGGAGAACATGGGTCGGATCCGGGGTTCGTTGCATCAAGAGGCGATAGTGTGCCATTGATACGCCCCTGGCTTCAGGTGCTAGCGATAGATGCTGCGGTATCTGTCCGACGAAATTTACCCGATCGTGAACGGCGATGATTCGTTCATCAATGATTCAGCCAGGTTTGGGACGATGCATCTGCGAGACCAGCAAAAGACCACTGAAGCTGGTCAGGGGGCGGAGCCCGATCCGCAGGGAATAGAGACCTGCCGCTCGCCGTCCAAAGCAACAGGCGTCACCGCGGTTCGCCGCCAAGACGTCCCGGATAATCCGGATCTGACCCACAAGATGAGAGGAGATCATCCATGATTAGCACCAAGCGCCGTGTCTTCCTGAAAGGCACTCTCGCCGCCGGTACTGTCGGTGTCGCCGTCGGGGCCGGTCTGCTCGCCCCGAGCAAGCTGCTCGCCGCCTGGCCGTCCGAGGCCTTCGGCGCCGAAGGCCTCGAAGCCGCCTTTGAAGCCGTCACCGGCTCCAGCGACATTGCCGATGGCGACGTCACCCTGAGCGCCCCGGAAATCGCCGAGAACGGCGCCGTGGTTCCGGTGTCGGTCGAATCCAGCCTGGACAACGTGACCGAAATGGCCGTGTTCGTCGAGCTGAACAACCTGCCGCTGGTCGCACATTACGTGCTGGCCGATGGCGCGCATGCGAACATCTCTGGCCGTATCCGCATGGGCGAGTCCTCCAACGTGATCGCCGCCGTGAAGTCCGGCGACACCTGGTACAAGACGGTTCAAGAAGTGAAGGTCACGGTCGGTGGCTGCGGCGGCTAACGCCGACCCCCAACCGCTGATCCGAACACTACTGGAGGTTTAAGATATGTCTATCCGAGTTCGCGCCCAAGAAAGCAACGGCGTTATCAATATCCGTGCGCTGATGAGCCACGACATGCTCGTCCCCGACGACGACGGTGGCCCGCACTTCATCGAAACCGTGGAAATTGCGCGCAATGGCGACACCGCCATTACCGCCAACTGGAACTACACCGTCTCCCGCAACCCGTTCCTGCAGTGCGAGATCGACGGCGCCGCCGGTGACACCGTGACCGTCTCCTGGACGGACAACAAGGGTGAATCCGACTCGACCGACGTCGAAGTGCGGTAAAAAGAGGGTTCCCACTCTCTTTGAAGAAGCCGGGGCTGGTCCCCGGCTTTTTTGTGTCCGGTCATCGGGTGTCTGTGGTCAGCGTCTCTCTGGCGTGGACTACACTCCAGACAGGTCCATGCCGAGCGCACCGCCATGTCCCCGGATATCCCCGCGCCCCGTGAAGCCGATCCGGCCCTGCGCCCGGCGCTGCTCCTCGAGCCCCACCAGCCCCTGTGGCAACGCCTGCCCCGGCGCGACGCCGCAGGCCGCCGGCTGGCGGACTTCATGATGCTGATCCCCGGGCTGCGCCAGCGTCCGCGCTCCGAACTCCATGCCCGGGCGCGCGCCATCGAGCGCGTGTTGAACAGCTATGGGGACGATATCGCGTTCGTCGAGCTGAACCTGAAGCTGAACACCCTGTGGGTCTCGTTGACCGCGCGGCCAGGGCTTTGCACTGAAGTGCCGGGGGCGATCCAGGCGGTGGTGCCCGAGGCGTTATTGGTGGGGCCGAAGCTGACCTCCGGCATGTAGTGGCGGGGGTGAGGCCGCTGTCCGCCCCGACGCTGCTCTAGGGAAACACTGATTAATGTGCACGCTCGCGCTCGAGTCGCTTTTGCGTGCGAACAAGGCGCGGTGACTGCCGTGCAGTCATTCTGCACAAGGGAGCCGTAACGCTGTGCGCGCGCAAAAGCGGCCGAGCCCCTGCTTTCAATGGCTTGTGGGGTTGGCACCCCAGGTTCCCCGATCCTGCGTTGCACCGCTTGCGGGTAGAACCCTACCCGTTGCACGGCGCGCCTTGTCTCGGAAAACCTGGGGTGCCAACGCGAGTGTGTACATTGATCAGTGTTTCCCTAGCGTGAATAGGCCCGTGTTTCCCTGTGTCATACCGGGCGACGGCCAGCCTTGCTACACTGACCTTTTACCGTGCCCGAACCGGAACATGACTGAACGTACTGCATCTGTCCGCCGCGACACCCTGGAGACCCGGATCGCCGTCGAGTTGAACCTCGACGGCACCGGCCAAAGCCATCTTGAGACCGGCATCCCGTTCCTCGACCACATGCTGGACCAGGTGGCCCGTCACGGCCTGGTGGATCTCGACGTGCGCGCCGAGGGCGATCTGCATATCGATGCCCATCACACGGTGGAGGACGTCGGGATCACCCTGGGGCAGGCGCTGGCCAAGGCCCTGGGGGACAAGAAGGGTATCCGCCGCTATGGCCATGCCTATGTCCCGCTGGACGAGGCCCTTTCACGGGTGGTCATCGACTTCTCCGGGCGTCCGGGGCTGGAGATGCACGCGGATTTCCGCCGTTCGCACATCGGCGAATTTGATGTGGACTTGTTCCACGAGTTCTTCCAGGGCCTGGTCAACCACAGCTGGATGACCCTGCACATCGACTGCCTGCGTGGCGACAACGCGCATCATGTCGCCGAGACCATCTTCAAGGCCTTCGGGCGCGCCCTGCGTGTGGCGGCGGAGTTCGATCCGCGCTCCGCGGGGATCACGCCGTCCACCAAGGGCAGTCTGTAACGGACCAACGGACGAGACCCGGCCATGGAAACTGTTGCCGTCATCGATTACGGCATGGGGAATCTGCACTCGGTCGTGCGTGCACTGGAGCACGAGGCCGCGGGCGACCAGCGCGTACTGCTGACCGACGACCCCGAGACCTTGCGCGAGGCCGACCGGTTGGTGTTTCCCGGCCAGGGCGCGGCCGGGGACGCCATGCAGGCGCTGTCGAATCGCGGGCTCGACCGGCTGCTGCCGGAGCTGGCGGCCGACCGCCCGTTCCTGGGCCTCTGCCTGGGCCAGCAGATCCTGATGGACGCCAGCGAGGAGAGCGGCGGCGTCGACCTGCTGGGCATCCTGCCGGGCCGGGTCGCGCGCTTTCCCGCCATGGAGGGCCCGGATGGCCGGCGCCTGAAGATCCCGCACATGGGCTGGAACCGCGTGCTGCCGGCGCAGGAGCATCCCCTGTGGCACGGCCTGCCGGAGACCCCGTGGTTTTATTTCGTCCATAGTTACCGGGTGCAGCCCGAGCGCGAGGCCGATGTCGCCGGGCGCACCGATTATGGCGAGACCTTTGCCTCGGCACTGGCGCGGGGCTCGTTGTTCACCATGCAGTGCCATCCGGAGAAGAGCGCCGCCTGCGGGCTGCGTCTGCTGCATAACTTTCTGCGCTGGGACGGTGACGGTCCCGGGGCGTCGTGAGGAGTCGAAGATGCTGGTCATTCCCGCAATCGATCTGAAGGAAGGCAAGTGCGTTCGCCTGCGCCAGGGGAACATGGACGATTCCACCGTGTTCGGCGAGGACCCGGTGGAGATGGCGAAGCGCTGGGTCGATGCCGGGGCCGAGCGGTTGCATATCGTTGATCTCGACGGCGCCTTTGCCGGTCAGCCGCGCAATGCCAAGGCGGTGCACGCGATTGCCAAGGCCTTCCCCGACCTGCCGATCCAGATCGGCGGTGGCGTGCGCGACGAGGACACGGTTCAGGCCTATCTGGATGCCGGGGTCGAATACGTGATCATCGGTACCCGCGCGGTCAGCGCGCCGCACTTCGTGAACGACCTGTGTCTGGAATTCCCCGGCCGTATCATCGTCGGGCTGGATGCCAAGGACGGCAAGCTGGCGGTGGATGGCTGGTCCAAGCTGTCGCACCACGACGTGATCGACCTGGCCCAGCACTTCGAGGCGGACGGCGTGGTGGCCTTCGTCTACACCGACATCGCCCGCGACGGGATGATGAAGGGCCCCAACGTGGAGGCTACCGCGCGCCTGGCGAGCAACGTGCGCGTGCCGGTGATCGCCTCCGGCGGCATCAGCTCGCTGGACGACCTGCGCAACCTCGCAGCCCGCGAGGACGAGGGCATTACCGGCGCCATCGTCGGCCGGGCCTTGTACGACGGCGCCTTCACCCTGGAGGAGGCCCGCAAGGCCCTCGCAACCTGAGATGCTCGCCAAGCGCATCATTCCCTGTCTGGATGTCGACGCCGGCCGCGTGGTCAAGGGTGTCAACTTCGTCGGCATCCGCGATGCCGGGGACCCGGTGGAGATCGCCCGGCGCTACAACACCCAGGGTGCGGACGAGATCACCTTCCTCGACATCACCGCCTCCAGCGACGACCGCGAGACCATCGTGCACGTGGTCGAGGCCGTCGCGCGCGAGGTGTTCATCCCGCTGACTGTGGGTGGTGGCGTGCGCGCCGTCGAAGACATCCGCCGCCTGCTGAACGCCGGGGCCGACAAGGTCTCCATCAACACCGCCGCGGTGCACCGGCCCGAGCTGGTGCGCGAGGCCGCCGACTGGGTCGGCAGCCAGTGCATCGTGGTCGCGATTGACGCCAAGCAGGTCAGCACGGGGAATGAACCACCGCGCTGGGAGGTCTTTACCCACGGAGGCCGCCGCGAGACCGGGCTGGACGTGGTCGAGTGGGCGCAGCGCATGGAGTCTCTGGGGGCCGGCGAGATCCTGCTGACGAGCATGGATCGTGACGGCACCCGTATCGGCTTCGACCTGCCCCTGACCCGCGCGGTCAGCGATGCGGTCGGCGTGCCGGTGATTGCTTCGGGCGGGGTCGGTGAGCTGCAGCACCTGGTGGAGGGCGTGACCGAGGGCCATGCCGATGCCGTGCTGGCGGCCAGTATCTTTCACTTTGGTCAGCACACGGTGGGCGAGGCCAAGGACGCAATGGCGGCGGCCGGTGTCCCGGTGCGGCCGAACGATGCCGAGGTGGCCGCGCAATGACCGATTCGACTCCCGCTCGTCCGAGTGGTGCCGAGGTGCTTTCCGCGCTCGCCGAGGTGATCGAGCAGCGTCGCCAGGCCGACCCGGAGCAGTCCTACGTGGCGAAGCTTCACGCGCGCGGGCTGGACGAGATGCTCAAGAAACTGGGCGAGGAATCGGCGGAGACGCTGATTGCCGCCAAGAACGACGACACCGACGCCCTGGTGTCGGAAATGGCCGACCTGTGGTTTCATGCCCTGGTGGTGCTCGCGGCCCGCGGACGGCACCCGGACGATGTCCTCGATGAACTGGGCCGGCGTTTCGGTCTGTCGGGCGTTGCCGAGAAGGCCGCGCGCGAAACCAGTGGTCGCCGGTCCGACCATTCGTAGCGTGTACATTGATCGGTCTTTCCCCGGGGGCCGCATTTAGTCGCCGGCCGTAAAGCGTTCGTTCATGTGGCGCGGCTACACTGCAATCACCGCGCCCTGTCCGCGAAGAAACAGCGACTCCAGCACGAACGCCCACAGTGGCCGGTGTGCCCCAGAGTTGATTATGGGCCTGGCGCCGTTCAGGCTAACCCCAAAGTTGTATGACTGGAGAACAGAGTCCATGGGTATTGGTGGTATCAGCATTTGGCAGCTCCTCATCGTCCTGCTCATCGTCGTGCTGCTGTTCGGCACGAAGAAGCTGCGCAACATGGGTGGGGATATCGGCTCGGCGATGAAAAACTTCCGCCAGGCGGTCAAGGATCCCGACGCCGAGAAGAAGGAAGGCGAAGAAGACGAAGAGCCGCGCGAGGTCGAGAACCAGACCGACAGCGAAGGCCGGGTGGTCGACGCCGAGGTGAAGAAGAGCAGCGAAAAGGATTCCGACGCCTCGCAATCGGACAAGAAGTCCTGAGCCTCGCGCCCTGCGCGGCGGCCAGGCTCGAGCGATAGCCCATGTTCGACATCGGCTTCTGGGAAATCATCATCATCGTGCTGGTGGCGCTTCTGGTCGTGGGGCCGGAGCGTCTGCCCGGGCTTGCGCGCGAGATCGGGCGCTGGGTCGGCAAGACCCGGCGTTTCGTCCATAGCGTGCGATCGGACTTCGAGCAGGAGCTGCAGACCGACGAACTGCGCAACATGCTGAAGAGCCAGGATCGCGAGATCCGCCAGCTCAAGAACATGATGGACGAGACCGAGACCAGTCTGCGCGAGGATATCGAGGATATCGAGGATACCGAGCGGGACCTGCGCGAAGATATCGAGGGCAAGCCGAAGACCCGCAAGGATCTCTCCGGCAAGGAGCAAAAGGCCCTGGCCGAGAACAAGGCCAAGCCCGCGGTGCGGGACAAGCCATCCATGCGCAGCCCGGATGCGTCGGCGCGTGCTTCGGACACGGGTGCGCCGGAGGCAGCCGACGACGCGGATGCGCCCGAGGTTCGGCGTGTGCCCACCCAGGGCGATCTGGATGGCAACTTGATGACCGACGACCCGGCGCTGGCCGCCGAGCAAAAGGCGCGCGCCTCCGATGGCCCGCGTCCGGAGCGGACGAAACCGGCGGTGCGCGAACGGCGTACCCCGGACCCTGCCGAGTCACGGGGGGGCGAGGCCTCTGATCCCGAAGCGGATACCACCCACAACGACCAGACCCCTGACAAGCACTCATGAGCAAGACCAAACCGGGGGTCGAGCCGAGTCCGGAAGCGACCGAGACCCTGCTCACGCACCTGATCGAGCTGCGCGACCGCATCCTCAGGATGTTCATTGCCATCCTGGTGATGTTCCTGATCCTGTTCCCGTTCGCCAACCCGATCTACACCTGGTTGGCCGGCCCGCT
The DNA here is from genome assembly GCF_000380625.1 of Thioalkalivibrio sp. ALMg9. NCBI lineage: Bacteria > Pseudomonadati > Pseudomonadota > Gammaproteobacteria > Chromatiales > Ectothiorhodospiraceae > Thioalkalivibrio > Thioalkalivibrio sp. ALMg9. Next base: position 124,289 of record NZ_AQYC01000008.1, on the reverse strand, counting down.
GATGCAGCACCTGCCGGAAGGCACCAGCATGATCGCGATCGACGTGGCCGCGCCGTTCCTGATCCCGTTCAAGCTGACCCTGCTGCTGGCGGTGGTGCTCAGCATCCCCTACCTGCTGTATCAGGTCTGGTCCTTCGTGGCGCCCGGACTTTACTCGCACGAAAAGAGCATGGCGCTGCCGCTGGTGGCGTCGTCCACCGCGCTGTTCTATCTGGGGATGGCGTTCGCCTACTTCGTGGTCTTCCCGCTCATTTTCGCGTTCTTCACGGCCACGGCGCCCGAGGGCGTGGCCGTGATGACCGATATCTCGCGCTATCTGTCGTTCGTCATCATGCTGTTCATCGCCTTCGGCATTGCCTTCGAGGTGCCGGTGGCAACGATCCTGCTGGTCTCCATGGGGGCCACGACCCCGGCCAAGCTGTCGCAGAAGCGCCCCTATGTGATCGTCGGCGTGTTTCTGGTCGGCATGGTGCTGACCCCGCCGGACATCATCTCGCAGACCCTGCTGGCGCTACCGATGTGGCTGTTGTTCGAGATTGGCCTGATCCTGTCGCGCATCATGGAGCGCAAGAAGGCGCAACGCCGTGCGACTGCGGGCGGTGACGATGCGGCCGACGCCGATGATGGTCCGGACGACGATGGACCGGGTGGCGGCGGTGGTACGCCGCGCGGTGGCCCCGGCGGTTCGGGCAAGGCGTCCGGCACCACGCGGGCCACTTCGTCCACGGCGGCCGCATCCGCCGGCGGGGGCGCGAGCGCCGCCGCGCGCACCGGGTACACGCCGTTGACCGACGACGAGATGGACGCCGAGCTCGACCGCATCGAGGAAGAACAGGCCGAACTGCGTCGCCAGCGCGAGTCCGCGAGCACACTCGCCACTGACGCCCCCGCCGAGCCGGCGCCCGTGGCGGACGAGAGCCAGGGTGGCGAGGGCCCAGCTGACGACGGCCAGCCCGACGCGGACGCATCGCAGGAGGATGGCGATACGGCGCGCGATCGTTGAGTCACCGCGCCGGCGGCCGTATTTGTGCAGGCCTGCGCCCCCGCCAAGCATCGGAAGTTGCTAAAATACCCGGGTAACCCATTGACCCAGGTAATGATCCCGCGATGGCACACCCGCGTCCCACCCCCCGCCGCCCTGTCCTGCTGATCATCATGGACGGGGTGGGCGTGAACCCGTCCAAGCTGAACAATGCCTACGCCGAGGCCGATACGCCGCGCCTCGACGAGTACCTCTCCACTCATACCCACACGACACTGGACGCCTGTGGTCGCGCCGTCGGGCTGCCGGATGGGCAGATGGGCAACTCCGAGGTCGGGCATCTGACCCTGGGTGCGGGCACCGTGATCAACCAGGACCTGGTGCGTATCGACGACTCGATCACCGATGGCAGCTTCTACGAGAACGACGCCCTGGTCAGTGCTGCGCGCGCCGCGGCCGCGAAGGACCAGCCGCTGCATCTGATCGGTCTGGTGTCCGATGGTGGCGTGCACTCGCATATCCGCCACCTGCGCGCCCTGGTGGAGATCTGCCAGCGCGAGGGCGCGCGCCCGATGGTGCACATGATCACCGACGGCCGCGATACCGCACCCCGTTCCGCGCTCCACTACCTCGATCCGCTGGAGGAAGAGCTGGCGAACGCTGGCGGCGCCATCGCCACCGTGTGCGGGCGTTACTACGCGATGGACCGTGACAAGCGCTGGAAGCGCACGGAAAAGGCCTTCCGCGCGATGGCCTACGCCGAGGGGGAGGCCGCCGGTTCCGCGCGCGAGGCGATCGAGGCGGCCTATGCGGCGGGCGAGGACGACGAGTTCATCAACCCGCGCATCATCAACGGTGGCGAGCCGCTGGGACAGGATGCGGTCTGCGTGCTGTTCAATTTCCGTAATGACCGTCCGCGTCAGCTGACCGCGGCCCTGGGCATGGACGACTTCGACGGCTTCGACCGCGGTGACTTTCACCCGGTGTCCGAGACCTGCCTGACCGAGTACGACCCGCGCTTCCTGTCGCCGATCGCGTTCCCGCCGGAACGCCCGTCGACGACTCTGGGCAGCACCATCGCCTCCGCCGGCATCCCGCAGTTCCACTGTGCGGAGACCGAGAAGTACGCCCACGTGACCTTCTTTTTCAACGGCGGCAAGGAAGAGCCCTACGCCGGCGAGCAGCGCGTGATGGTCCCCTCGCCGTCGGTGGATACCTACGACGAGCAGCCGGAGATGAGCGCGGCCGAGGTCGCCGACCAGACCATCCAGGCGATGGAGAGCGGGCGCTACGGGTTCGTCCTGGTCAACTTCGCCAATGGCGACATGGTGGGGCATACGGCCAAGCGCGAGGCCCTGATCGAGGCCGTCCAGGTCCTGGATCGTGAGGTCGGGCGGGTGCTGGATGCGGCGAAGAGGCTCGAATATTCGGCGATCGTCACCGCGGACCATGGCAACTGCGACGAATACGTGGATCCGGTGACCGGGGCCCCGCACACCCAGCACACCATCTATCCGGTGATGTGCATGATTACCGACTCGCAGCGCTGGCGTCTGCGCACCGGCGGCGGCCTGGCCGATGTGGCCCCGACCGTGCTGGAGCTGATGGGCGTGCCCAAGCCCTCTGCAATGGGCGGGCGCAGCCTCCTGTTCGAGGAAGTGCCGGCCTCGGCCTGAGGGAGCGCGCCATGCACACACGCTACAGCGACACACCGGCCTACGATACGAAGGACGGCTCCGAGATCCGCGAGCTGATGCACCCTGACGTGCACGGCAATGCGGCCCAGAGCCTGGCCGAGGCGGTGGTCGAGCCGGGTGCCGTCACGCGCCTGCATCGCCATGCCCGCACCGAGGAGATCTATCACGTGACCCGCGGGCAGGGCGAGATGCGTCTGGGTGAGGAGACCTTCCCGGTGGCCGTGGGTGACACCGTCTGTATCCATCCCGGCACGCCGCACAACATCCTCAATACTGGCACCGAGCCGCTGCACATCCTCTGCAGCTGCTCCCCGGCCTACTCGCACGACGATACCGAACTGCTGTAGCGCCGATCGGCGCACATGCCGCCACCCCGCGTAAACCCCTGCCCCGTCATTGCGAGGAGGCGTAGCCGACGAAGCAACCTCCGTCCGGAACCGCCCGATCCCGGCCCGGCCCCCTGCCAGCTCCGGGAGGTTGCTCGCTTCGATCGCCCTGCGGGCCGGCCTGCGGCCGTTCAACGCAGCTTCGCTGCTTTTGTGCTTCGTCGCTTCACTCCTCGCAATGACGGGGGGCGATGCCGCGGTACGCGCCCCCTAAACGCCGTACTCGGCGCGGTACGCGCGCAGGGCCTCCAGGTGTTCGGGCGCGCGGCCCGTATCCTCCAGCATGGTCACGAGATCGGTCAGCCCGGCAACGCGGATGACCTGCAGGCCCAAGTCGGCTTCGACCTCCTGGATCGCCGAGCGCTCGCCGCGGCCGCGCTCCTCGCGGTCCAGGGCGATCGCCACGCCCACTGGCGTCGCCCCGGCCGCGCGGATCAGGTCCACCGATTCGCGGATGGCGGTGCCGGCGGTGATCACGTCGTCCACGATCAGCACCCGGCCCTGCAGCGGCGCGCCGACGATGTTCCCGCCCTCGCCGTGGTCCTTCGCCTCCTTGCGGTTGAAGGCCCAGGGGAGGTCCATGCCGTGATCGCGGAACAGCGCTTCGGTGACCGCCGCCGCCAGCGGGATGCCCTTGTAGGCGGGGCCGAACACCAGGTCGAATTCGATGCCGGAGTCCACGATCGCACGGGCGTAGAACTCGCCCAGGCGGGTCAGGTCGGAGCCGCGGTTGAACAGGCCCGCGTTGAAGAAGTACGGACTGGTCCGCCCGGACTTCAGCGTGAACTCGCCAAAGCGCAGGACGTCGCGTTGCAGGGCGTATTCCAGGAAGGCGTGGGCGGTCATCGGGGTGCTCCGGTCGTAAAACGCCGTATTCTGACACAGGGACACGCGGATTCCGCAGCCAGGCCCTTTCCCGCGCGTGCGCGCGCCGGTATCGTTCCCCGCCATGCGCATACTCTCGATGAACGCCAACGGCATCCGTGCCGCCGCCCGCAAGGGTTTCTTCGACTGGCTCCCGGGGACCGGGGCCGACGTGGTCTGCATCCAGGAGACCAAGGCCCAGATCCACCAGATCCAGGGCGAGCCCTTCCATCCACCCGGGTACCACAGTGTCTATGTCGATGCCGTAAAGCCCGGCTACAGCGGCGTGGCCCTGTACAGCCGCCGCCAGCCGGACGAGGTCATTACGCGTATCGGCTTCGAGGAGGCGGACAACGAGGGCCGGTATGCCGAGATGCGTTTCGGCAATCTGTCGGTGGTCTCGTTGTACCTGCCGTCCGGCTCCTCCGGCGATCATCGCCAGGATTCCAAGTGGCGTTTCCTGGAGTTCTTCCGGCCCTGGCTGACCGAGCGCATGCAGGACGGGCGCGAATGGGTGATCTGTGGCGACTGGAACATCGCCCACCGCGAGATTGACCTGACCAACTACAAGTCCAACCGCAAGAATTCGGGCTTCCTGCCGGAAGAGCGGGCCTGGCTGGACCACTTGTTCGACGAGATCGGCATGGTGGACGTGTTCCGGCGGCTGGACGAACGCCCGGAGCAGTACACCTGGTGGTCCAACCGCGGCCAGGCCTGGGCCAAGAACGTGGGCTGGCGCATCGACTACCAGATCGCCACGCCGGGCATCGCGGCCACCGCGCATGACCCGTACATCCATACCGACGATCGCTTCTCCGACCACGCGCCGTTCTGGATCGACTATGACTACCAGCCCTGATCGGGGCATTTTCCTCGCATTCGGTGACGTCCGCGCATGACCGGAGTCGCTGAAGCGCAGCGTCCCCCGAGCCGCGACTGGCGCGCGGCCCTGGCGGTCTACCGCCACCCACGGGTCATCGGGATGCTGTTCCTCGGCTTCGCCGCGGGGTTGCCGCTGCTGCTGACCGGCGGGACCTTCACCGCCTGGCTGCGCGATCTCGGGGTGGAGCTGGCCTCCATCGGCTTCCTGTCCTGGGTCGGCATGGCCTACAGCATCAAGGTGTTCTGGGCACCGGTGGTCGACCGCCTCGCCCTGCCGCTCCTGACCCGCGTATTCGGGCGCCGCCGCGCGTGGATGCTGTTCGCCCAGGCCGTGATCATCCTCGGGCTGGGCGGGATCGCCCTGACCGACCCGGTCGAACAGCTCTGGCTGGTTGCGGTTCTGGCCGTGCTCACCGCCTTTGGCGCCGCCACCCAGGACATCGCCATCGACGCCTATCGCATCGAGGCCGTCAGCCAGGAGCGCCAGGGCGCCATGGCGGCGGCCTACGTGTTCGGTTATCGCGTCGCACTGCTGACCGCGGGGGCCGGGGCGCTGCACATCGCCGCCGTCGGTAGCTGGAGCCTGTCCTATGCCGCCATGGCCGCGCTGATGCTGGTAGGTGTCGTCTGCACGTTGATCGTGCGCGAGCCCGAGGTCGCGAAACGCGATGCTGCCACGGCCCGGCTCGAGGATCGCGTGGTCCATTACCTCAACAGCACATCGGATACCGGCTGGTGGCGGGACCTCAAGGCCTGGGTCATCGGCGCGGTGGTCTGCCCCTTTGTCGAGTTCTGGCAGCGTTTCGGCCGCATCGCCCTCGTTGTTATCGCGTTTATCGCGGTCTTTCGCATCAGCGACATCTTCATGGGGGTGATGGCCAACCCGTTCTATCTGGACATCGGATTCACCAAGGAAGAGATCGCCAATATTGCCGCCGCCTTCGGCCTGGCCATGACCCTGACCGGTGCGGCCCTGGGCGGATTGCTGGTGGTGCGCTTCGGCATCATGCGCATGCTGATCGCGACCGCGATCCTGGCGCCGCTGACCAACCTCACCTTCTCCTGGCTGGCGACGCTCGGGCCCGAGACCTATGGGCTGGTGTTCGCGATCATGGCCGACAACCTCTCCGGGGGCATGGCGATTTCGGTGTTCATCGCCTATCTCTCCAGTCTGACCAACAGCGCCTACACCGCCACCCAGTACGCCCTGTTCAGCTCCATCATGACCCTGCCGGGGCAATTCCTCGCCGGCTTCACCGGCGTGCTGGCCGAACACATCGGCTGGGTCTGGTTCTTCGCCAGCTCCGCCCTGATCGGCATCCCCACCATCCTGCTCGCCTTCGCCCTGATGCGCTGGGCCAACCCCGACCGTATGCCCCAGCCCGGCCGACCAGATACCTCGCCGGCGTCCGCCCGCGAGTAGCCGCACCTGATCCCAGTGGCTTTCGGCGGGCACAAAAAAGCCCGCACCATTCGGTGCGGGCTCGGCTTCGCCCGAAGGCCGTCCGGCGACGACCTTCCGCGACCGCCCTTAGAAGTAATACCCGAAGTTGATGTTGATACGGGTTTCCCAGTCGTCGGTGGTATTGGCACCAAGCTGTTCGCCGTAAGGGGTATCACCGCCAACAAAGCCGTTGCCGTTGGAGTAAGCGAGGTCGGTGTAGATGTACCAGTTCCCCCGAGCCCAAGCGGCACCTAGAACCAGCAGGTCGCTGTTGTTGAAGTCGCTCTCGCGCTTCACTACGGAGCTGTATTCTGCGTACGGGATCACGTAGTCCAGCCACGGAATATTTGGAGTCTCGTGGTAGTAACTGGCCGAGACCGCTGGAATCCAGGCTTCTGCCGCTACTTCATTCCAGTAGTCGTAGGCCCCAAACTGCACTAGCTTGTCACTTCGGAAGACCTCGCCGCCTACATCGAGAAGATCATGCTCTTCTACGTCGTACTTGTAGTACGACAGTTGACTGGCAAGGGTCCAGTTGCCAAAGCGGTTAACTGCGTGTCCTGAGACCGCGAACATGTCGCCGTCGCTTTGAGGACCATTGCTCTTCAGCTCGCCATATTGTGCCGAGAAACCGACCTCGTGTTCAGTATTGGGGATGTTGTAAATCCCGCGGAAATTGACTTGGTTTCGTTCCTCGAAGCCTGTCCCGGTTTCGTCGACTACGTCGTAAGAGTATCGCGCACTGTCATCAGAGTTGTTGCCAGAGTAAGAGCCGGCATCCGAGTAGAAGTAGCCAACGTCCCACGTCCAGTCACCCATCGGCATGGTGTACTTGACGCCGAGGTTCATATTGTCGGAAAGACCAACGTAGTAATGCTGGTCGAAGAACCAGCTCTGGGAGACGCCGTACGCACCCGGCCCAAACGGTGCTCGGGTTACGCCCACCTCGAGCTGGTTCTCGTTTTCGAACCTATAACCTACCCAGCCAGTGTGCAGCATATTGTAGGAACTGGCGGCATCGTTGTACCAACGGTATTCCATCTTGCCGAGCCAGGGCCCATTCTCGTAGTCAAGGTTGATCCGGGCAGTATCGAGAAGGAAGTCGCCGCCCTTGTCCCAATCGCGTCGGTCTCCTTCATAGTCACCCACGGTGTAGTTCGCGCGCAGGGCGCCGCCGATCGCCAGGTTGCCGACCTGGATGCTGTCGTATTCCGCGGCAGCGACATTCGGGCCCAAAAACAGGGCCAGGGCAACGGCACCGGAAAGGGGTGCCAGGGTCCAGCTCATCGTCTTCTTCATTGCGATCCTCTCTGGTCGGGCGGTTCGGGTGTCGCCAGAGGCCATCCTGGGCGGACACGGAATGTGCGTCTGTGCGTCTTGATCGTAGCCGGCAACGTTTATAAGCAGTTTCTAATGCGTTGTAAACAAGATACGCGAGCTCGGCGCACTGTGGTGCGACCACCACACCCGCCCCGTGTTCCTCCTTGTGGCCCCGAGGGTTCGGGGCCCTTCGGTCGCGCGTCTCGGACCCGGCAGGGAGACGGGCTTCTCGCCGGGGCAGATACCCCAACTCACTTGTTTAGAGCCCGTGGCACGATTTCGCCAGTTCGACCTCGAGTTGCAATAAAACTATTTTTGTACAAAAATAAATAGACGAATGATTTATTGCGAGAAGTTTTCATGACCTCCACCCAAGCCGTGCACCAGGCACCCCAGGACGAATCCGGCACCCCTGCCGGTGCGCCGGCCGAGCCGGATGTCGCGCGGTCGGTAATCCGCCAGCTGCGCGTGATCATCCGCGCCCTGCAGGGGCATTCGCGGTCGGTGGAGCGCGCCTGCGGCATCAGCGCCTCGCAGCTGTGGGCGTTGTGGGAGTTGCAGCGCACGCCGGGACTGAACGTCAGCGACCTGTCGCGCCGACTATCGGTGCATGCCTCCACCACGTCCAATCTTCTGGACAAGCTGGAACACCGGGGTCTGATCGAGCGCCGGCGTCCGGAAAAGGACCAGCGCATCGTCCGGCTCTACGTCACCGATGCCGGGCTGGAACTGCTGGAGAGGGCACCGGCCGCCCCGCAGGGCGAACTGAACCGCGCCCTGCAGTCGTTGCCGAAGGGACGTCTCGTGGAGCTGGACCAGGGCCTGGACCTGCTGGTCGAGGCGATGAACACCACCGAGCCCAAGGCCGGCCTGCAGCCGTTCGACGGCAAGTCCTGAACCGTCTGCCGCGGAGGCCCTGATGCGATTCTTTCGCGTGCTGCTGCCGTTTCTTCTCTGCCTTCCTCTGGCGGCGGGTGCGCAGCCCACGTTTGATGCGCCACCCGAGCGCTCAACGGATGGCGGCTTCACCCTGGCGTGGGAGGCAGATGCGCCCGTGGTACTGGAGCAGGCCTCGGGTCCCGACCACGCGGATGCGCGCATCCTCTATCAGGGCGGCGATACCAGCACGGTCATCAGCGGCCTGCCCGATGGTGACTACCGGTTTCGCCTGCGCGCCGCGGATGCCGATCCGGACACCTGGGCCGATCAAGCCATGGTGTCGGTGGAGCATCACAGCCTGGCCCGAGCCTTCGGTTTTTTTGCCGTGGGCGCAGTCGTCTTTCTGGTCCTGATCGGGGCCATCCTGCGCGGGCGTCCGCGCAGCTGATTCACTTGGTCCAGCCCTGCCGATCCGTGTCGAGCTAACGTTCTCGCGTGATCCGGGGTGGGCCCGCTTTCGGAGGTATCCATGACGGATCTCAAGATCAACATGCAGCGCCTGCAGCAGGACATCAACGATCTCGCGCAGATCGGCCGCGATGCCGACCGGGGCCTGCATCGTCGCGCATTCAGCGACGGCGACCGCGCCGGGCGCGAGTGGTTTCGTGGGCGCCTCGAGGCCGCCGGCCTGGATGTCTGGCAGGACGGTGCCGCCAACCTGCACGGGCGCCTCGACTACGACGGCAAGCGGCCTGTAGTGGCCATGGGCTCGCATCTGGATACTGTGCCCGGTGGGGGGCCGCTGGATGGGGCACTGGGCGTGCTGATCGGGCTGGAGGTGCTGCGCACCGCCAAGGAGAACGCGGTCGACCTCGAGTACCCGCTCGAGGTGATCGACTTCACCGACGAGGAGGGCCGCTTCGGCGGCATGTTCGGCTCGCAGGCGATGGCCGGCAAGCTCACCCCGGAGAGCATCAGCCATGCGCGTGATCTCGAAGGCGTGACCCTGGTCGAGGCCATGGCCAACTGGGGGCTGAACGCCGACGACGCGCTGGCCGCGCGGCGCGATCCGCACAGCCTGCATGCCTTCATCGAGACCCACATCGAGCAGGGCCCGGTGCTGGACCGGCGCGGCCTCAGTGTCGGGGTGGTCGAGGCAATCACCGGCTTGTTCAAGTGGGAGGTGCGCCTGAAGGGCCAGCCCAACCACGCCGGCACCACGCCGATGGACATGCGTATCGATCCCTTCCAGGGTCTGGCGGAGTTCGGCGGCGAGATCAATCGCCTGATCGAGGAGCACGGCAGTCCGAACTCGCGCGCCACCATCGGCCGCGTGGAGCTGGCACCGGGGGCGGCGAATACCGTGCCGGGCATGGCGACCTTCTCCTTCGAGGTGCGCGACACCGACGAGAAGGTCCTGACTGCGCTGGCCCATGCGGCCCGGCGCACCCTGTCCAGCCTGGCGCGCCGACGCGACCTGATGTTCGAGTTCGACGTCCTCTCCGAGATCGATCCGGTGCGTTGTGACCCCGGCGTCGTGCAGACCATCGAGGCGCAGGCCGAACGCATGGGGCTGGAGTACATCACCATGCCCAGCGGTGCAGCCCACGATACCCAGAGCATGAGCCGCATCACCCGCACGGGCATGATCTTCGTGCCGAGCCTGCAGGGGCGTAGCCATTCCGCCGCGGAATGGACAAACTGGGAAGACATCGAGACCGGCGCCAACCTGACCCTGCAAAGTGCCCTGGCGTTGGCCGCTCGGCAATAAATCGCGACGAGAGGAAGCGCCCGGAATGGCCGAACACGACAACGTCACCCAGTTGACCGACTACGACTCCCTGGATCCGCTGCGCGAGCAGTACCAGGAAAGTCTGATCACCACGCCGGTGCTGCGTCAGGAGTTGCGGGAGCACCATGTCGCCCTGCTGTGCATCGACTTGCAGTATCTGGATGCCGCGCGCGGCCACGGCGTGTTCGCGAACTCCGCCGACTCTGGCGTGCCGCTGGAGGCCCAGGAGTATTACTTCAATCGCCTGGAGCAGACGGTGCTGCCCAATGTGCGCCGCCTGCAGGATGCCTTCCGCGAAGAGGGGCTGGAGGTGATCCATACCCGTATCCGCTCGCTGACCCATGACGGCCGCGACCGCAGCCCGGGCCACAAGCGCCTGAATCTGCATGCCGCCCCCGGCTCCAAGGATGCCGAGTTCGTCGAAGAGGTGGCCCCGGTCGGGGACGAGATCGTGCTGGACAAGACCGCCAGCGGGGTCTTCAACTCCACCAACCTCCACTACATCCTGCGCAACCTGAACATCAGCGCGCTGTTCATCGTGGGCGTGTATTCCAACGAGTGCGTATCCACCGCCGTGCGGGATGCCTGCGACCTGGGCTTTTATGTCACCCTGATGGACGACGCCACGGCCACGGTGACGCCGGAGATGCAGAAGGCCACGCTCACGACCATCAAGGACCGCTACGCCCGCGTGATGACCACCGACGAGGCGATCCGCGAGATCAAGAAGGTGCAGGAGGCTTCGTGACCGGTCTCGACGACCCGATCCTCCCGACCTCCATCGCCTGGGGGCTGCTGGCGGCGTTCAGCGTCCTCTGGGTGGTGCTGGGCTGGTGGCTGGGTCGTCGCAACAAGACCGCCGAGGATCACATGCTGGCGGGGCGCAACGTCGGCCTGGCGCTGGCCACCGCCACCGCGATGGCTACCTGGGTCACCGCCAACACCACGATGACGGCCCCGCAGCTGGCGCTGCAACTGGGCGTCTGGGGCATGCTTGGCTACTCGCTGGGGGCCCTGGGCCTGATCCTGTTCGCGCCGCTGGCGCGGCGCATCCGCGAACTGATGCCCGAGGGCTTTACCTCCGGCGACTTTATCCGGCTGCGCTACGGCAAATTCACCTGGCGGGTGTTCCTGGTGGTGTCATTGATCTACGCCTTCGGCTGGCTGGTCTCGATGGCGATGGCCGGCGGCGTGCTGATCAACGCCCTGGCCGGCATCGACTACCGCGTGGGCATGACCGTGATTTTGACCGTCTGCGTGCTCTACACCCTGCTGGGCGGCCTGCGCGCGGTGATCGGGACCGACTTCATCCAGACCGTCATCATCATCGCCGGCGCGGCGTTCATCGCCTGGCTGACCATCGACAAGGTCGGCTTCGAGGCGATCCACTTCAACCTGATGGAAGAGCGCCCGGAGCTGCTGAACCTGCTGTTCCCGGCCGCGATCATGTTCCTGTTCAACAATCTGCTGTTTGGCGTCGGCGAGATCTTCCACTCCAATGTCTGGTGGTCGCGCGCCTTCGCCTTCGGCCGCAACGTGGGCTTCCGGGCCTACCTCTTTGGCGGCCTGCTGTGGCTGCCAATCCCGATCGTGGCCGGCTTCATCGCCCTGGCCACGCCAGCGCTGGGCCTCAACGTGCCCGCCGCGGACATGGTCGGGCCGCTGGTGGCCGCCGAGGTGCTGGGCCTGACCGGGGCGATCGTGGTGTTCATCGTGGTCTTCGCCGCGCTCGCCTCCAGTCTCGACTCGCTGCTGGCGGCCACCTCGGACCTGGTGACCCGTGACATCTACCGCGGCCACATCCGCCCGCAGGCCAGCGAACAGCACCAGTTCCACGCGACCAAGGTGATCGTGGTGCTCCTGGGCCTCGTGACCTGGCTGGCGGCCAGTTACCGCGGCGAGCTGCCGATCGTCGGCTCGCTGGCCGAGCTTCTGTACTTCACCGGCGCCTTCGTGGCCTCCGCGATCTGGCCGATCGTCGCCGGGCTGTACTGGCAGCGGGCGAACCCGCAGGGCGCGGCCTGGTCGATGATACTGGGGTCGGGCATTGGCCTGGCCAGCTACTTCCTGATTGGATTCTATGTGGCCGCGCTGGTCGGGGCCGCTGTCTCGCTGGCCGTGATGGTGCTGAGCACCTGGCTGATGCCGCGGCCATTCGACTGGGGCCGCCTGGCCCGTCCGGACGGCGAGGTGGCCGCATGACGATCTCCATTACAGCCCTGTCCGTGATCGTGATCATCGCCACACTGGTGGCGAGCCTGACCCCGATCCTGCTGATTGCCCTGTTTATCCGCGACTGGAAAAAAGGATGCCTCTGGTGAACTACACCGAAGATCCCCTGCACGTGCTCCACCCGAAAGACGGCGCCGCCGGTACCGACCGGCCGAAGGCGTTGCTGGCGGCGGTGGAGGAAGACCCCGACCCGCTTCTCAAGCTGGCGGCCTCGCATGTGGTCTCCAGCCAGCAGTTCTCGCGCGACGAGCTGCTGCAGCTGTTCCGCCTGGCGGCGCAGTACGAGACCACGCCGGCGCTGATGCACCTGCCGCTGGCGGGCAAGATCCTGATCAGCGCGTTCTACGAGCCGTCCACGCGCACGCGGCTGTCGTTCGAGAGTGCCTGGCACCGCCTGGGCGGCTCGGTCATGTCGATTACCGACCCCAAGAGCACCGGTATTGCCAAGGGGGAATCGCTGGCGGACATCGCGGAGATGTTCAACAACTACGGCGATGTTCTGGTCCTGCGCTCCTCCGACGGCGAGGCCGCGCACAACATGCTGGAGAACCTGCGCATCCCGCTGGTGAACGCCGGCAACGGGATCGACGAACACCCGACCCAGGCGCTGGCGGACGTCTACGCCCTGGCCAAGTGGCGCCCGGAGCTGTTCACCGGCGAGGTGGCCCCGGAGCAGCGCATCAAGGTCGGCATCATCGGGGTGCCCTCGCGCATGCGCACGGTGCGCTCCCTGCTGCGCCTGTTGAGCCTGTTCCCGCAGGCGATCGACGAGATCGTGCTCGTCTCGCGCGAGGACGAGAATTTCGATCCGGGTCAGCGCGAGGAACTGGAAGAGGCCGGGATCTCGCTACGCGTGGTGCACGACCTGGACCCGGCGCTGCCGGATCTGGATGTCGTGTACATCAACGCGATCGCCTGGGTGGGTGACACCTTCGAGGCGATGGGCGAGGGGCTGAAGCTGGATCGCCACTCCCCGCTGAAGGAGGGCGCAGTGGTCCTGCATCCGCTGGCGCGAGGTGAAGAGCTGTCCACCGACCTCGATGCCACCCCGCACAACTGGTATTTCGCCCAGGCTCGCGGGGCCGTATTCGTGCGCATGGCGCTGCTGACCACGGTGGTACGCCGCATCAGCGCGGTGATGGATACCCCGGACGGCTGACGCCGCCTTTTAGTTGAATCGCGAGCGGCGTGGCGCGCCGGGCCTGCCCGGCCCGCGCCCCGCTCGCCCCGAACGGATAACCAAGGAGACATGCCATGTGTGGCATTGCAGGAATCTTTCACGCCGACCCGACCCGCAAGGTCGACCCGCAAACCCTGGTCAACATGGCCGCGATCCAGTATCACCGCGGCCCCGACGGCTTCGGTTACCGCACCCAGGATGACCGCGGTGTGGGCTTTTCCCATGCGCGTCTGTCGATCATCGACCTGGACGAGAACCGCGGCCGTCAGCCGTTCTGCATGGACAGCGGCGAGATCATGACCGCGGTCAACGGCGAGCTGTACGACTACAAGCGCATCCGCACCGATCTCACCTCGCGCGGGGTGAAGTTCCGCACCAAGAGCGACTCCGAGATGGTCATGCACCTGTACCAGCGCGAAGGGCTGGAGGACGCGGTCAAGCATTTCCGTGGCGAGTTCGCGATCTCGCTGTACGACCGCAAGCACGACCGGCTGATACTGATCCGCGACCGCTTCGGCATCAAGCCGCTGTACTTCACCGAGGCCAACGGCAGCTTCGTGTTTGGCTCCGAGCTGAAGGTGCTGTTCGCCAACCCCGATGTGCCGCGCCAGTTTTCCGATGACGGCCTCTACCACCAGCTGATGCAGACCATGGTGCCCGGCACCACCGCCTTCGAGGACATCCAGCAGGTGAAGCCCGGCCACATGGTGATCGTCGAGCGCGCCCACGGGAAGCTGAAGATCCGCCAGGAGAAGTACTGGGACATGGACTTCCCGCTGGCCTCCGAGCGCCCGCCCGAGAGCGAGACCGACGAGGAGTACTGGATCGAGGGCGTGCGCGACCAGCTCATGGAGGCGGTGCAGTTGCGCCTGGAGGCCGACGTGCCGGTCGCCTGTTACCTCTCCGGCGGGATCGACTCCTGCATCACCCTGGGGCTGGCCTCGGCCAGCCAGCAGGCGCCGGTCAAGGCCTTCACCATCGGCTTCGACAACGACGACTATGACGAGACCGCGATCGCCCGCGAGATGGCCGAGAGCGTGGGTGCCGACCAGGACATCATGACCCTGGACGCCAACCACCTCTACGACAACTTCGAAGAGGCCCTCTGGCACGCCGAGCGCACCATCTACAACACCCTGGGTGTCGCCAAGTTGCTGATGAGCCGCCACGTGAACAAGGCCGGCTACAAGGTCGTCGTCACCGGCGAGGGTTCGGATGAGCTGTTCGGCGGCTATCCGGCCTTCCGCCGCGACATGTTCCTGCACGGCCTGGATACCCTGCCGGAGGCCGACCGCCAGGCCTGGCAGCAGATGCTGAACGAGTCCAACGAGCTGGTCTCTGGTGCGATGCTGGCCGAGGACGAGGTCAACGACCCCGACTTCACGCAGATGATGGGCTTCACCCCGTCCTGCCTGCAGCCGTGGCTGGCCGCGGCCGACCACGTGCCGGGCCTGCTGCACCCGAAGCGCCGCGAGCGCATGCAGGACTACAAGCCGGGCAAGGCGATCGCCAACGCCCTGGATGACGACATGCTGGAAGGCCGGCATCCGCTGGACAAGGCTCAGTACGTCTGGATCAAGACCATGCTGGAGGGCCAGATCCTGACCTGGGGCGGCGACCGCATGGACATGGCCAATTCGATGGAGGCGCGTCCGCCGTTCCTCGATCACCACCTGGCCGAGTTCGCCGCCCACCTGCCGCCGACCATGCGCATCAAGGGCTCCACCGAGAAGTACGTGTTGCGCGAATCGATGAAGGGCCTGTTGCCGAAGGTGCTCTACGAGCGCGAGAAGTTCGCCTTCATGGCGCCGCCCGCGCACACCGACCCGGTCAAGTGGGCGGCGATGAAGGCCCTGGCCGATCGCTATCTGTCCCCGGAGAAGGTCGCCGAGGCCGGGTTGCTGGACCCGGAGGGCGTGCGTCAGGTGTTTGAGCTGCACGAGTCCGAGGACACGCCGGCCGCCACCCAGGTTCAGCTGGACGCGGTGATCAACCACATGATCGGGGTCCAGGTGCTGCACGACAAGTTCGTCGCCACCGACATCCCGGCGCTGGCGCGGCAAAAGGCCGAGGAGTTCGGCTGGCACGCCTGATCACGGGTGCAAGCCTCGAGTGACCCAGAAGGCCCCGCGGACGAAGATCCGCGGGGCCTTTTTCGTTCTAGCCAACAAGGCCGGTCGGGGGCTCGACGGGGGTGAGCGCCCTCATCCGTTGCCCGCCGCGCACGGATCGCGCTCGACCGGCACAAAAAAGCCGCCCGCGGCCAGGGGCCGGGGGCGGCTGATGGCTTCGCGGCCCCGAGGGGCCGGAAGCGGCTGCCTTACAGGCTGTAGTACATGTCGAACTCGATCGGATGGGTGGTCATGCGCATCTGCGTGACGTCTTCCATCTTCAGGTCGATGTAGGCATCGATCATGTCGTCGGTGAACACGCCACCCTGGGTCAGGTATTCGCGATCCTGGTTCAGGGCTTCCAGCGCCTGGTCCAGCGAATGGCAGACCTGCGGAATGCCCTTCTCTTCTTCCGGCGGCAGGTCGTAGAGGTTCTTGTCCATCGCATCGCCCGGGTGGATCTTGTTCTGGATGCCGTCCAGGCCGGCCATCAGCATCGCCGCGAAGGCGAGATACGGGTTGGCGGTGGAGTCCGGGAAGCGCAGCTCGACGCGACGGCCCTTCGGGTTCATGACGAACGGGATACGCAGCGAGGCGGAGCGGTTGCGGGCGGAGTAGGCCAGCATGACCGGTGCCTCGAAGCCCGGCACCAGACGCTTGTAGCTGTTGGTGGACGGGTTGGTGAAGGCATTCAGCGAGCGGGCGTGCTTGATGATCCCGCCGATGTAGTACAGCGCGGTCTCGGACAGGCCGCCGTACAGGTCACCGGAGAACAGGTTCTTGCCGTCCTTGGACAGCGACTGGTGCACGTGCATGCCGGAGCCGTTGTCACCGACGATCGGCTTGGGCATGAAGGTCGCGGTCTTGCCGTGGACGTGGGCCACGTTCTGGATCACGTACTTCAGGATCTGCACCTCGTCGGCCTTCTGCGTCAGGGTCGCGGGACCCACGCCAATCTCGCACTGGCCGGCGGTCGCCACCTCGTGGTGGTGCACCTCGGTCTCGAGGCCCATCTCGGTCAACACTTCGCACATGGTGGAGCGGATGTCGTGCAGGCTGTCGACTGGCGGGACCGGGAAGTAGCCGCCCTTCACGCCCGGGCGGTGACCGATGTTGCCGTCCTCGTAGACGCGTTCGGAGTTCCAGGAGGCCTCCTGGGAATCCACGCGGCAGTAGGAGCCGGACAGGGTGGTGCCCCACTTCACATCGTCAAAGATGAAGAACTCGTTCTCCGGGCCGAACAGCGCGGTGTCGGCGATGCCGGTGCTTTGCAGGTAGGCCTCGGCGCGGCGCGCCAGGGAGCGCGGGCAGCGGTCGTAGCCCTGCATGGTGGCCGGTTCGACCACGTCGCAGCGGATGTTCATGGTCATGTCTTCGAAGAACGGATCGAGGACCGCGGACTCGGCGTCCGGCATCAGGATCATGTCGGACTCGTTGATCCCCTTCCAGCCGGCGATCGACGAGCCGTCGAACATCTTGCCTTCCTCGAAGGTCTCTTCGTCGATGTCGTGGGCCGGCACGGTCACATGCTGTTCCTTGCCCTTGGAGTCGGTAAAACGGAAGTCGATGAAGCGAACTTCCTTTTCCTTGATCTGGTTCAGCACGTCGGCTGCGGACATGGGGATCTCCTTGGTCTTTACTTGGGTATTCAAAGGTGGCCGGCCGGCCCGTCGGGCGCTTGCGCGGCGTCGCGATTCATTATGCAGGCATCATGCCATCCGGTCCTGTTTGGCCCGGGCGCGCGAAAAACGGGCACCCGGGGCGCCCCGCCACATCCTGTATGCACCAATCTGGTGCCTTATATGCACAACTTTCGTGCGCATCTTTGGTGGCGCGCACCTAATGAGTGCAGGGCCGATAGAGTAGCGTGACCTCGCCCAGCATGTCGCCTACCCCGGGATGGCGGTGCAGCCGGTCGGCCAGGGCCTGGGTGCGGGCCTCGAGGTCTGCCGGGGTGGCTGCCCCGTCAAGGCGCAGGGTCAGCGTCACGTGTACCCGACCGCCGAGATAATGCAGCGACAGGTGCTCCACCGCATCCAGCTCCGGGGCGTCCGCCCAGGCCTCGCGCAGCGCCTCCACCAGCGTCGGGCGCAGCGGCAGCATGGAACTCCGGGCCTGTTCCGCGTCGTTTTCCGGATCCACGTGCACGGTGATGTCGTTCACCCGGTCATGTGCATCGGTCACCGCGTGGAACACCGCATCGGCGATCCGATGGCCCTCGGAGACCGAGATCATCGGCGCGACCTGGATATGCACGTCCACGACGACTTCGCTGCCGTGGCGCCGCGTGCGCAGCATATGCGCATCCTTGACCCCGGGCACATCCATGATCGTGCGGTGGATGCGCTCGACCTTCTCCGGCTCCAGGGCCGTGTCGATCAGCTCCGCCGCGCTGCGTACGATCAGCCGCCCGGCGATATGCAGGATGAACAGCGCGACGATCAGCGCCGCGAGGGCATCCGCCCACGGGAACCCGGCCACCGCAGCGGCCACCCCGGCCAGCACGAACAGCGACGAGATCGCATCCGTGCGGTGATGCCAGGCGTTGGCATCCAGCATCCGCGACTTCAGGCGCTTCGCCACCCGGTGGGTGTACTGGTACAGGCCTTCCTTGGCCACCAGGGTCAGCAGGGCAAAGGCGATCGCCATGTTTGCGGGGCCGGTCATGGCCTCGGGCTCGACCAGGCGGTTGCCGGCAGCCCAGGCAATCGCCAGACCCGCGAGCGCCAGAAAGACTCCGACGATCACCGTGGCCAGGGTCTCGATCCGCGCGTGACCGTAGGGGTGTTCCTGATCGGGGGAGGCGGCGGCCTTGCTTGCCGCGAACAGCACCACCCCGTCGGTGATCAGGTCCGACAGGGTATGCACGCCGTCCGCCACCAGGGCCTGCGAGTTCAGCAGCCAGCCACTGACGAGCTGCGCCACGGCGAGGAAGCTGTTCACGGCCGCGCCGACCAACGTGACCCGGCGGGTATCACGATAGCGCTGGCCGCTCTCCGGCGTGACCGAAGGTCCGGAATTGGCGAGGGGGTCGCTCAGGGCCACTCTCCCGAACAGAATCAAGGCCCCAGTATGGGCGCGCTTTGGCTGCATGCAAAACGCCCGCGCCAACGCGAGCGGTGGCCGTGGCCGAAGCCGGGCCGATATACTGTCGGCTTTGCCCTGACCCGGGATCCCGCATGTCGCAAGAACGCACCCCGCCCAGCAGTCCGACCTTCCAGGACCTGATCCGCCGCCTGCAGGACTACTGGAACGATCACGGCTGCGTGGTCCTGCAGCCCTACGACATGGAGATGGGCGCGGGGACCTTCCATCCGGCGACCTTCCTGCGCTCCATCGGGCCGGAGCCGTGGCGCGCGGCCTATGTGCAGCCGAGCCGCCGCCCGACCGACGGGCGCTACGGCGACAACCCCAACCGTTTGCAGCACTACTACCAGTTTCAGGTCCTGCTGAAACCCTCGCCGCCGGACATCCAGGCGCTCTACCTGGGCTCGCTGGAGGCGCTCGGGTTCGACACCCTGACCCACGACGTCCGCTTCGTCGAGGACAACTGGGAGTCCCCGACGCTGGGCGCCTGGGGTCTGGGCTGGGAGGTCTGGCTGAATGGCATGGAGGTCACCCAGTTCACCTACTTCCAGCAGGTGGGCGGACTGGACTGCCACCCGGTCTCCGGCGAGATCACCTACGGCCTCGAGCGCCTGGCGATGTACTTGCAGGGGGTGGAGAGCGTGTTTGATCTGGTCTGGACGATCGGGCCCGACGGCCGCGCGATCACCTACGGCGACGTCTACCACCAGAACGAGGTGGAGCAGTCCACCTACAACTTCGAGCATGCCGACCGCGACGCCCTGTTCGCCGCCTTCGACCAGCACGCGACCGAGAGCGATCGCATGATCGAGCTGGGCCTGCCCCTGCCGGCCTACGAGCAGATGCTGCGCGCCTCGCACAGCTTCAATCTGCTGGATGCGCGCGGCGCGATCTCGGTCACCGAGCGCCAGCGCTATATCCTGCGCGTGCGTGAGCTGTCGCGGAACGTCGCCCGGAAATACTACGAGTCGCGCGAGGCCCTGGGCTTCCCGCTGTGTGCCGAAGACGACGCGAACAAGCCCGACGCCGCCTGAATCCCGCAATCCCGCGCCGGCCGGCCCCCTGGGTCGCGCGGCGCGTACTGGACCCAACCTGGACCCAACATGGCCGAAGCCCGAGAACTCCTGATCGAACTTGGCACCGAGGAGCTGCCCCCGACCGCCCTCGCGCGCCTGCGCGACGCCCTGGCCGAGGGCCTGACCACCCGCCTGCGCGAGGCCGGGCTGGAGCCGGGCGAGCCCGAGGCCTTCGCCACCCCGCGGCGCCTGGCCGTGTTGTTCCCGAGCGTACCCGCGCGCCAGCCGGACCAGCTGCAGGAGCGCCGCGGCCCGGCGGTGGCCGCGGCCTTCGACGATGCCGGCGAGCCGACCAAGGCCGTGCTGGGCTTTGCCCGATCCTGTGGTGTCGAGGTCGAGCGCCTGGAGCGCGAGACCACCGACAAGGGCGAATACCTGGTGTTTCGTCAGCTGCAGCCGGGGCGCGCCCTTGGCGAACTGCTGCCGGAGATGCTGGAGGCCGCGCTGGACGCCCTGCCCACACCCAAGCGCATGCGCTGGGGCAGCAGCCGTACCGAGTTCGTGCGGCCCGCACACTGGCTGGTCGTACTGCACGGGCCCGAGGTGCTGGAGATGACCGTGCTGGAACAAACAGCGGGTCGGGAGACCCACGGCCACCGCTTCCATCAGCCCGGCGCCCTGGAGCTCAAGCGCGGGAACGACTACGCCGAGCGGCTGCGTCGCCCGGGGTTTGTCGAGCCGTCTTTCGAGGCGCGCCGCGAGCGCATCCTCGAGCAGGTCCACGAGCAGGCGAAGGCCCTGGGTGGGCGTGCGCTGGTGGATGCGGACCTGCTGGACGAGGTGACCGCGCTGGTCGAGTGGCCGGTGGCGCTGACCGGCGGCTTTGATCCGCGTTTCCTGGATGTCCCGCAGGAGGCGCTGATCTCCACCATGCAGGACAACCAGAAGTACTTCCCGGTGGTCGACGAGGCCGGCCGCATGCAGCCGCACTTCATCGTGATCAGCAACATCGAATCGCGTGATCCGCACGCGGTGCGCGACGGCAACGAGCGCGTGTTGCGCCCGCGCTTCGCGGATGCCGAGTTCTTCTGGCAGCAGGACCGCAAGAAGCGCCTGGAAGAGCGCCTGGAGGCGCTGGACTCGGTCGTGTTCGAGAAGCGCCTGGGCACGCTGCGCGACAAGTCCATGCGGCTGGAGGCCCTGATGCAGCGCCTGGCCGGGCTGATGGGCCTGGACGCGACCCTCGCCGCGCGCGCCGCACGTCTGGCCAAGTGCGACCTGGTTACCCAGATGGTGTTCGAGTTCACCGAGCTGCAGGGCACCATGGGGCGTTACTACGCCCTGCACGACCGTGAGGACGAGACCGTCGCCGCCGCGATCGAGCAGCACTACTGGCCGCGCCAGTCCGGCTCCGAGCTGCCGGACGCCCCGCTCGCCCAGGCGCTGGCGCTGGCCGATCGTCTCGACACCCTGGTCGGCATCTTCGCCATCGGCAAGCAGCCCAGTGGCACCAAGGACCCGTTCGCCCTGCGCCGCGCCGCGCTGGGGCTGGTGCGCATCCTGGTCGAGCGCGAACTGCCGCTGGCCTTGACCCCCTTGCTGCAGGCCGCCGCCGAACCCATCCGCGAACCCGTGCCGGAGGCCGATCAGGCCGTGGAACCGGTACGCGAGTACATCCTCGAGCGCCTGCGCGGGTACCTGCTGGAACAGGGGCAGGCGCACGAGACTATCGAGGCGGTGGCCGCGGTCGCGCCGGATGCCCCGCTGGATTTCGTGCGCCGCGTGCGCGCGGTCAGCTTGTTCCGCGAGCGCCCGGAGGCCGAGGCCCTGGCCGCCGCGAACAAGCGGATCCACAACCTGCTGCGCAAGGCCGGCGAGGAGGCCGAGGCGGAACTCGATCCGGAGGCCCTGGCGCTGGACGAGGAGCGTCAGCTGTACCAGGGCCTGCAGGCCGTGCGTCCGGGGGTCGAGCAGGCGGTGGCCGACGGTGACTACCTGCATGCGCTCGGCGAACTGGCAGGCCTGCGAGACCGGGTGGACACCTTTTTCGACCAGGTGATGGTGATGGCCGAGGACGCCGCAGAGCGGCGCAACCGCCTGGCCCTGCTGCGTGAACTGCGTCGCGCGTTCGAGACCGTGGCCGACATCGGCCGCCTGGCGACGGGGTAGGGCCGGGCGATGCTGCCCCTGATCCGAGGTCTGCTGTTCCAGCTGGGGCTCGTTGGCTCCATCCTGGTCTTCGGGCTGCTGGTACCCCCGCTGATCTGGCCGTTTTCCCGCCCCGTCCGCTACCGTGTCCTGACCCTGTGGGGCCGGTTCAACGTCTGGTGGCTGCGTGTCAGTTGCGGCATCGATTACCGGGTGCACGGGCGCGAGCACATCGACCCCTCGCGCCCTCATGTGGTGCTGTCCAAGCACCAGTCGGCCTGGGAGACGGTGGCCTTCGTCGCGATCTTTCCCATGCAGACCTGGGTGCTCAAGCGTGAACTGATGCGGATCCCCCTGTTCGGCTGGACGTTGTCCATGCTCGATCCGGTACCGATTGATCGCGAGGGCGGACGCCAGGCCCTGGAGAACCTGGTGGCCGAAGGCAAGCAGCGCCTGGACCAGGGCCGCTGGGTGATCGTGTTCCCCGAGGGCACGCGCGTGGCCCCGGGCGAACACGGGCGCTACCGTCAGGGCGGCGCGATGCTCGCAGTGCGCACCGGCTACCCGGTCCTGCCGGTGGCGCTGAACAGCGGGAGCTTCTGGCCGAAAAAGGGCCTGCGGCGCTATCCCGGCACCGTCGAGGTAGTGATCGGGGCACCGATCGAGACCGCCGGTCGCAAGCCGGTCGAGGTGCTGTCCGAGGCCGAGAGCTGGATCGAGACCACCATGATCGAGATCGAACCTCGCCCCGCCACCCTGTCGACGGAGAAGCCCGATGGCCAGTGAACCCCTGATCAGCGCCCCATTGGTCGAACTGCGTGACCGGACCATCTACCGGATCGGCGATTCGGAACCGGCCGTGTGGCTGATCGACGACCTCGAGCTCGGCGGCATCCTGGTGAACGCGCCGATCTATTCCGAGTCGCTCCTGGAGGCGATCCGGGCCATCAGCAAGCCCGCGTACCTGTTCCTGCCCAGCCGGTATGGGGCGCAGGATCTGGATGCCTGGCGCGCTGCGGGACTGGAGACCCTCACGTTCGAGGCCGAGGCCCCGGCGATCCGCGCAGCGGGCGGCGAGATCGATATCGCCTTCAACCGCAAGCAGCGCCTGTCGCGCACCATCGACTTCCTGCCGATGGCCGGCGTAACCGATGGCACCTGTGCACTGCGCCTGAAGAATCTGCCCGGCGTGGTCTTCTTCGGCCCTGCCCTGGCCCCGGGCGCGGACGGCTGGCCCACGCTGATCCAGAACCCTGAGGATCATTCCTTCGAGGCACGCCTGTTCGGTGCCCTCGGAGTGAAGGATCTGAAGTTTGCCTACGCCTTCTGCGACCGCTTTGATCCCGCCACTACACAGTTCGGCCCGGACGCTGACCAGCACATCCAGGCCCGCATCGAGGCCGTGTTCGACGAGTAGCGGTGCTGTCCAGGGCTTGCGGGTGCGGTGCGGCTGGGGGGTACCCCTCGCCGATTGCCGCGGCGCGTCGCGCCTCGCAATGACGAGTCGATACGGGTTCCTGCACTCGATTCGTGTCCGTCAGCTGCGGGTGATCAGGGTCTGGATCACGTGGCCGGCGGCGGTCAGGCCGAAGATCGCGGGCAGGTAGGAGATGGTGCCGTTGACCGAGCGCGGGCGCCCGCCGTCGCCGACCGGCCGGTGCTCCGTGCCCTTGCGCGGCTGCTCGATGGAGAACACCACGGGATAGTCGAGATGTGCGCCCAGGCGCCGCAGCCGCTTGCGCATCTGCCGCGCGAGCGGGCACACGCGGGTCTCGGTCAGCGGCCCTACGCGCACGGCCGTCGGGTCGATGCGCCCACCTGCGCCCATGCTCGAGATCACGGCCTGCCCGCGGGCCTGGGCGGTCGCGACCAGCGCGGCCTTGCAGACAATGGAGTCGATCGCGTCCAGCACGAAGTCGGCATCCTCGGGGACCAGGTCGCCGATGGTGTCGGGCTGGAGGAAGTCCTGGCGGATGGTGACCTCGATGTCGGGATCGATGTCGTGGATGCGGTTCGCCATGATCTCGGTCTTGGGCCGGTCCACGGTGGAGCGCAGCGCGACGAGCTGGCGGTTCAGGTTGGAGGCCCCCACCACGTCGTGATCGGCCAGGGTCATGCGTCCGACCCCGGCCCGCGCGATCGCCTCGGCCGCGTAGCTGCCTACACCGCCCAGTCCGGCGATGAAGACATGCCGATCGCGCAGGCGCGCGGTGACGTCATGCCCCAGCAGCAGATCCGTGCGTTCGGTATAGGGATTGTGCGGGGCGTCGGCGGGCGAGCTCATGCAGCGGAACCGGTCGGGAGCCGGAGGACCCGGCGTGCGTTTTGTGACGTGATTATAGCCATCTCGGCCGGATCCATGTCTCGCAGGGCCGCGAGCTGGCGGTTGACCTCGGCAGTCATGGCCGGCTCGTTGCGCTCGCCCTGGTGTCCGGCCAGCGGTTGGTCCGGGGCGTCCGTCTCCACCACCAGCGCCTGCAGCGGTGCGTCGCGCACCACGCGGTGCAGTTTCTTTGCGCGCTCGTAGGTCACGGGTCCGCCGATCCCGAGTGCAAAGCCGAGATCCGCCGCCTGCCGAGCCTGCTGCGGACTCCCGATGAAGGCATGCAGGATGCCGCTGATGCCGGGGTACTGGCGCAGGCCCTTCAGGACCTCGTCGAGCGCGCGTCGGCTGTGGATGATCACCGGCAGCTCGCGTTCCCGGGCGATGGCCAGTTGCCGCGTATAGAACCGCCACTGACGGTCCCAGTCGAGCTCCTGGTGGTAGCCGTCCAGTCCGATCTCGCCGACGGCGACGGTCTCCGGGTGCGCGTCCAGCCAGGGCTCCAGCGCGTCGAGGTCGTCATCCGCATGGTCCTGCAGGAAGATTGGGTGCAGACCGTAGGCGACATGCAGACCATCGTAGTGCCGGTGCAGGGCGTCCAGATCCGGCCAGCGGGCACGCGTGACGCCGGGCAGGACCAACTCCCGCACGCCGGCGGCGCGGGCCCGGTCCAGCACCGCCGGGCGGTCCGGATCGAACGCGTCGAGGTCCAGGTGGACGTGCGTATCGATCAGGTGCAACGGATCCGACCTACGGACAGGGGTAGGTAAAGCGGGCGTGGATCGCCTCGATGGCTTCCAGCACGGCGTCGGACAGGGTGATGTCGACGGTGGCGATGTTCTCGCGCAGCTGTTCCATGGTGGTCGCGCCGACCAGGTTGCTGGTCACGAACGGTTGCTGGTTGACGAAGGCCAGTGCCAGCTGGGTTGGCGTCAGCCCATGTTCGGCGGCGAGCCTGGCGTACTCGGCGGTCGCGGCCAGGCCGGATTCGTTGCTGTAGCGCTGGAAGCGCTCGAACAGGGTCAGGCGGGCACCTGCCGGCTTGGCGCCATCCAGGTACTTGCCGGAGAGCATGCCGAAGGCCAGCGGCGAGTAGGCCAGGAGGCCGGCGTCCTCGCGGATGGCCATCTCGGCCAGGCCCGCCTCGAAACTGCGGTTGAGCAGGTTGTAGGGGTTCTGGATGGAGACAATGCGCTCGGACAGGCCGCGGTCATGTGCGCGGATCCATTCCATGAAGCCCCACGGGGTCTCGTTGGAGATGCCGATGGTCCGCACCCGGCCGCTGTCGACCATGGCCTTGAGGGCGGCGGCGGTCTCCTCGATCGGCGTGGCGTTATCGTCGGGCTTGTGGCTGTAACCGAGCTGGCCGAAGAAGTTGGTCGCGCGCGCCGGCCAGTGGACCTGGTAGAGGTCCAGATAGTCGGTCTGCAGCCGCTTGAGACTGTCGCTCAGGGCCTGCTCGATGTGCTCGCGGTTCAGCTGGGGGCCGCCGCGCAGGTAGTCGATCATGCCGGGGCCGGCGACCTTGCTGGCCAGCACGACCTGGTCGCGATTCTGGCGCTGCGCCAGCCAGTTGCCAATGTAGGTCTCGGTCAGGCCCTGGGTGTCTTCGCGCGGCGGCACCGGGTACATCTCGGCGGCGTCGATGAAGTTCACGCCCTGCCCCAGCGCGTAGTCCAGCTGCTCGTGCGCCTCGGCCTCGGTGTTCTGCTCGCCCCAGGTCATGGTGCCCAGGCCGATCAGGCTGACTTCGATATCGGTTTGTCCCAGCTTGCGGTACTGCATGCCTTCTCCCGGGGTGTGGTGGAGTGCGTTTCAGGTGAACAGGGTCAGGACCCCGGTGTAGCCGTACAGGCGGTTGGCGAAGATCTCGCCATTGGCGAAGAAGCCGACCAGGGGTACGTCCCCCAGCCCCTTTTGCACGATAGCCAACTCCGCGCCTTCCTGCCCGAACTGGTGGCGTCCGCGCCCGACACAGGAGATGTAGAGCGCCCCGCGAATACCGTTGGGTGCCTGGGCGCGCACCTGTTCCAGCATGCGTTCCAGGTCGTCGCGGGCGGCCTGGCCGTCGCGGCGAACGAACAGGATCTGCGACCCCGGTTCCAGCATCTCGCCGATCGCGAGCACCTCCTGGTCCAGGTCCACCCCGATAATGTTGCGCACGCGATAGTCGCCGGTATCCGAGCCGGCGATGGGAAAGCCGACCAGGATGTAGCCCAGCGCGCGTTCCAGATCGCGCGACAGGACATCGCCGATGATGCCCTTGAATGCCGGCAGCGCCTGCTGCCCGTCCAGGCGCACGATGATGTTGCGCCAGGTCTCGGTCAGCTCGTGCTGGCCGGGCAGCGGTGTGCAGCCCTGGCTGTGGCGCGCGGCGATGGCGACATCGTCGCGCAGCGCCAGGCCGGTGATGCCCGAGGCGGAGACCCCGTCGGCGATCTGTACCACGCCGGGCTCGCCGGAGTTGACACCCCCGGTGGCGAACCAGGCGGTCTGCTCGCCGATCTCGGTCAGTATGTCTTCCAGGCCCTCCGTTTGGGGGTCGGCATTCAGGATCAGACGCCCCGGGGTCTGCGGGTCGAGGAAGCCGTCCAGTTCCTGTACCAGATCCTCGAAGCGACGTACCGGATGGTAGATGACCCGAACACTGGATGCCGGGAACTCGCCGATCATCAGGGTCACACCGGGCTGCTCGTAGAGCTCGTCGCGCGGGCCGATGATCGCCATGGCCATGCCGCCGACGAAGTGATCGATCCCGAGGCCTTCGCGCAGGTGTTTCAGCAGGCTGCGGGCGTGGCGGCTCAGGGGGTCGGAGAGATAGATGAAGCCGACGCGTACCTCATCATCGCCACGTACCGGCTGTTCGCCGAGCTCGGCGATCAGGGTGGTGGCCAGGGCCCCGGGCTCGTCGCCGCGGGCGGTGGCGCTGCGAAAGGGTGTGGTCATAAACCGAGATGCTCCAGCATGCTGAGGGCCTCGTTGTCTTCGACCGGCAGGCCGGTGTGCACGTGCAGGCCGCCGTCTTCGGCGAAGACCAGGCGGGCGTGGTGGCGAGTGTCCAGTTCCTCCAGAAACCAGGCGATCTCGGAGGGGTGCACGGCATGCTGCCCGCGCGTCAGGTGGCGCACGAGGATGGCGTCCTCGCGTACGTCCAGAAACAGTGGCTGAGGGAGGTCCAGCGGCAGGATGTAGGTCTGCACCAGCCATTCCACCGGGGTGGGGCGCCGCCGCGGCAGTGGCCGGCTGTCCATGCGGAAGTGCCCGCCGCCACCCGGCTGCTTGATGAGCTCCTCCAGCCAGTCCCCGTTGAAACCCTGGTGCACGATCAGCGAGCGTCCGTCGTAACGGCTGCGAAAGCGCTCCATCTGTTGGGCCGGCCGTGGCCCGAAGAGTCCGAACACGCCAACTCCGTCCTGTTGGTTAAAGCCCGAATCCTAGCGGAATGCCCGGCCTTGAACGAAAAAAGCCCCGCCGGAGCGGGGCTTGGGAACTTCTCTTGGGCTTGCGGATCACCCGCGACGCGACAGCATCTCGTGGATGATCGGGGCCAGGATGACCTCCATCGCGAAGCTCATCTTGCCGCCCGGGACCACCAGGGTCTTGGGATCGGACATGAAGGAGTCCGGGATCATGTTCTGCAGGTACGGGAAGTCGATGCCGAGCTTCGCCGGATCCTTGAAGCTGATCACCACCATCGACTCGTCCGGGGTCGGCACCGCGCGGGCGATGAACGGGTTGGAGGTGTCCACCGTCGGCACGCGCTGGAAGTTGATGTCGGTGTAGCCGAACTGCGGGGTGATGTAGTTCACGTAGTCCGGCATGCGCCGCAGGATCGTGTCGACGATCGCCTCGGCGGAATAGCCGCGCTCGGCGTTGTCGCGGAAGATCTTCTGGATCCACTCGAGGTTCACGATCGGCACCACGCCGATACCCAGGTCCACGTGCTGCGCGGCGTCCACTTCGCCGTTCACGACCAGGCCGTGCAGGCCTTCGTAGAACATCAGATCGGTGCCCGGCTGGATCTCTTCCCAGGGGGTGAACTCGCCCGGTCCAAGGTTGGTGCCAAGGCGCTCGTTGTGCTCGGCGGCCTCTTCGTCGGAGTGCAGGTAGTAGCGCTTCTCGCCCTGGCCGGTCTCGCCGTAGGTCTTGAACAGCCCCTCGATGCGATCGAACAGGTTGGCTTCGGGGCCGAAGTGCGAGAAGTGATCGTTGCCGTCGGCGGCGGCCTTCTGCATCGCCTCCTTCATTGCCTTGCGGTCATAGCGATGGAAGCTGTCGCCCTCGATCACAACCGGGCTGATCTGCTCGCGACGGAAGATGGACTCGAAGGAGCGCTTGACGGTGGAGGTGCCGGCACCCGAGGAACCGGTCACCGCAATCACGGGATGCTTCTGGGACATGGGATTTCTCCTTGCAAACGGGTTGCTAAAGGTTGCGTTTAACAGACTAGAAAATCAGGTTGAGCATGAACATGGCGACCACGGCGAACAGGATGGTCATGATGCCGCCCGCCTTCATGAAGTCCTTCACCCGATAGCCGCCGGGGCCCATGATCAGGGCGTTCACCTGGTGGGTCGGGATCAGGAAGGAATTCGAGGTGGCGATCGCCACGGTCAGCGCGAACACGCGCGGGTCGGCATCCATGCCCGCGGCCTGCGCGGCGATCGCGAAATTGATCGCCAGCGGCACCAGCAGCACGGTCGCGCCGACGTTGGACATGACCAGCGTGAAGAACGTGGCCAGGGCAAAGATCGTCGCCTGCAGCACCCAGGGCGGTACGGTCCCCAGCATCTCCAGCGTGTTCTGCGCGATCCAGGCGGCGGTTCCGGTGTTCTCCACCGCCATGCCTAGCGGGATCAGTGACGCCAGCAGGAAGACGGTCTTCCAGCTGACGGCGCGATAGGCGTTGTCGAGGCTGATGACGCCGGTCAGGATCATGCCCAGTGCGCCGGTCAGCAGTGCGACCGAGAGCATCAGGTCGGTGAACACGATCAGGCCCACGGTCAGCGCCAGGAAGAACAGCGCATGCGGCACCTTGGACGGTACCAGTTCCTCGCGCGGATAGTCCGACGTGATCACCACGAAATCGCGGTCCTGCTCCAGCCGGGCCAGCGATTCCCAGGTGCAGTGCACCACCAGGATATCGCCCGGTTCCAGGGGGATGTCGCGTAGCCCCTCGCCGTAGGTCTCGTTGCCGCGCTGGATGCGCATCACCGACAGGCCGTAGGTCTGGCGCATCGCCAGTTCGGTGACCGTCTTGCCGGCGAGGTTCGAGCCCGGCGCGATGGCGACCTCGGCGACGCCGGAACGCCCACTGTCCAGGGCGTTGGCGAACACGTCGAGATGGGTGCTGGGACGCTTGCGCGTGCCCTCGCACAGCTTTTCCATGCGTGACGGGCTGGCCAGCACGGCCAGGTGCGAGTTGGCCTGGATCTCGTAGCCGGTCCACGGTGCCATGCGCAGCTCGTCGCGCATGTAGGTGCCGACGATCGCGATCCCGGTCTCGCGCTCGATCTCGGCCACCGTGCGCCCAACCATCGGGTCGTTCTCCGGGACGAACAGCTCATGGATCTCGTAGGACAGGCCGTACACGCGCTGGAAGTAGTCCTGTGCACTTTCGCGCTGGGTGGCCTTGCTCTTGACCGACGGCAGTACGAAGCGGCCCAGCAGCACGAAGTAGACGATGGCGGTGGCCAGCAGGGCCAGGCCGATCGGGGTCACGTCGAACAGCTGGAACGGTTCCATGTCCGACGGCAGCAGGTCGTTCAGCAGGATCAGCGGGCTGGACCCGACCAGGGTGATGGTGCCGCCGACGATCGCGGCGAAGCCCATCGGCATCAGCAGGCGCGACAGCGGGATGTTCAGGCGATTGGAGATGCGGCTCATCACCGGCATGAACAGCGCGGCTGCGCCGATGTTCTGCATGAAGCTGGAGATTACGCCGACGGTTCCGGAGACGGTCGGGATGATGCTTTTTTCGGTGGTGCCACCCACGCGCATGATGAACGCCGCCACCTTGTGCATCACGCCGGTCTTGTCCAGGCCGGCGCCGATAATCATCACCGCGATGATCGAGATCACCGCATTGGAGGCGAAGCCGCTGAACAGCTCTTCCTGGCCGACCAGCATCCCGAGTCCGGGCACCAGCGTCAGCAGGCCGAGCAGGACCATCACCGAGATCGCCGCCAGGTCGACCCGGATGATCTCGGAGACAAACAGGAAGATCGTGAACGCGAGCAGCGCAAGCACCACGATCATCTCGGTGGTCAGCGTAAGGTTTTCCATGTTCCAGTCGTGTCCTGAGGACCCGCGCCGGACGGCGCGTGGCCAGAAGCCGAAAAAGGGGACTCGCGCCGGGCGCAGGCGCCGAGGCGGGTCGGCGGAAACAGATTCCGCCTTTCCCTTGAAAGCGCGGGATTATTTCATCCCGCGGGCACGGACGCAAAAAATGCGCTGGCGTTGGGTAGGCGGTTCGTTCGGCGCGGCCCCGAGTGCTGGCGTTTGCCGGCATGTCGGTTATGCTTGGAAAAAAGTCCAGGTGGAGACCCCAGCATGTCCGATTCAGATGCCCCGCTGTGCCGTTTCGAGACCATCGTCCTGGCGACGGATGGCTCCGAGTTCAGCGAATCCGCCGAGAATGTGGCGCTGGATCTGGCGCAGCGCTGTGGTGCGCGCCTGATCGTCGCACGGATTATCCGCACCGATACCCAGCACGATGCGTTGTCTCCGCCGCGCAGCCACGAGGCGAGCGTTGCCGGCCAGACCGATCTGGACGCACTGGAAAAGCGCGCCCGCGAGGTGGGCATCGATGCCTCCATGATCCTGCGCCACGGGGTCGACCGGCACCAGGAGATCGTCGCCATTGCCGAGGAGTTCAAGGCCGGGCTGATCGTCATCGGCCGACGCGATCGAGGTGACCTCTCGCGCCTGATGGTGGGCGACGCCACGCGCAAGGTCGTGGGGCTCGCACCCTGCAACGTGATGATTGTCCCGCGCGGCGCCCAGGCGCCGCATCGCGGGCTTCTGGTGGGGACCGACGGCTCCGACCTTGGGGACCAGGCCGCGCGCGCCGCAATCGAGCTGGCCGGCTATTGCAAGCTTCCGATCACGATCGTGTCCGTGGCGGTCCCGGGGCAGAACGAGGAGCGGCGTCAGGAGGGTGTCCAGGCCATCCAGCGTCTGCAGGGCGAGGCCCGCGAGAAGGGGCTGGAGGCCGATGCGACCTTCGAGGAGGGGCGCCCCGAGGTCACCCTGCTGGAGGTCGCTGCGCGCGACCATCGCGATCTGGTGGTGGTCGGCAGCCACGGGCGTACCGGGCTCAAGCGCCTTCTGATGGGCAGCGTGTCCGAGCGCGTGATTGGCGGGGCTGACTGCCCGGTCCTGGTGGTCAAGAACGCCTGATCCGACCCGGCATCGCGCCGGGTATCATCAGGCGGGTTCGTCGGTGCGCCGGTAGAGCAGATCGGCGACCTTGTGGCCGCGTTGCTCCCCGCGCCGTTCGAACTTGGTCACCGGGCGCTCCGGCGGCCGGCCGGGAGCCGGGATCGGGCCATCCGGCACGAACCATGGCCGGCATTCCTCCAGCACCACCAGCATGTGTTCGGCGTATTCGGCCCAGTCGGTCGCCAGATGCAGCCGCCCGCCCGGCCGGATGCGCGTCGCCAGGTGGCGCACGAAGGCCGGCTGGATCAGGCGCCGCTTGTGGTGGCGCTTCTTGTGCCAAGGGTCGGGGAAGAACACCTGCACGCAGTCCAGGCTGGCGGGCGTCAGGTAGTGCTCCAGCAGTTCCACCGCATCGACGTCGCTGACGCGCACATTGGTCAGGCCGCGCTGCTCCACCTCGCGCAGCAGATGCCCGACCCCCGGCCGGTGCACCTCGGTACCGATGAAGTCGCGTGCCGGCTGGTTCGCGGCCTGCTCGGCCAGGCTCTCGCCGTCCCCGAAGCCGATCTCCAGCGTCACGGGTGCCGTGCGCCCGAAAACGGAAGTCAGGTCCAGCGGTGCCGCGGGTTCCGGTAGCTGCAGGCCAAAGCGCGGAAACAGGTCGTCCAGTGCCCGCTGCTGGCCCGGCGTCAGCCGGCCCTCGCGGCGCACGAAGCTGCGGATACGGCGGTAGAACGGCTTGTCGTCCGTCTCGGCGTTGGCGTGGTCGCTCATGCTCAGCTGAAGAACAGGCCGGTCTGCGGCGAGGAGGCCGAGGCGTAGCGCCGCGGCGCCATGCGCCCGGCGCGAAAGGCCTGGCGCCCGCCGATGATCGCGTGGCGCATCGCCGAGGCCATCAGCACGGGGTCGTCGGCGGCGGCGATGGCGGTGTTCATCAGCACGCCGTCGCAGCCCAGCTCCATTGCGATCGCGGCGTCCGAGGCGGTGCCGACCCCGGCATCCACCAGCACCGGAACCGAGGCGTTCTCCACGATCTCGCGGATGTTGTAGCGATTCTGGATGCCCAGGCCCGAGCCGATCGGCGCGGCCAGCGGCATGATCGCCAGGCAGCCGATGTCTTCCAGGCGCTTCGCCAGCAGCGGGTCGTCGGTGGTGTAGACCATCACGTCGAAGCCCTCGGCCACCAGCGTCTCCGCGGCCTTCACGGTTTCGAAGACGTCCGGGTACAGGGTCTTCTCGTCGCCCAGGACCTCCAGCTTCACCAGGTTGTGGCCGTCGAGCAGCTCGCGTGCCAGGCGGCAGGTGCGGATCGCATCCTCGGCATTGAAGCAGCCGGCAGTATTCGGCAGCAGCGTGTAGCGCTCCGGCGAGATCACGTCCAGCAGGTTGGGTTCGTCCGGGTTCTGGCCGATGTTGGTGCGGCGGATGGCGACGGTCACGATCTCCGCGCCGCTCGCCTCGATGGCGTCGCGGGTCTGGTCGAGATCGCGGTACTTGCCGGTCCCAACGAGCAGGCGGGAGGTGAACTCGCGCGTGCCTACGCGGAACAGGTCGTCGGCGGACGCGGCCGATTCGGTCATGGTCATTCCTTCGTTGAAAAGTGGTCGCAGGCCGGGCGGCTGGGCAATCTAGCCGCCCCCGATCGCCTGCACGATCTCCACGCGATCCCCGGGTTTCAGGGGATGGGCCGCGTGCTCGCTGCGCGGGACCAGCTCTTCGTTCACCTCCACCGCCAGACGGCGGCCGCCAAGGCCGCGTGCCTCGATCAGCGCGGCCAGGGTGGCCCCGCGATCATCGGGGAGTTCAAAGGGTTCGCCGTTCAGCTGAATCTGCATGGTTCTTCGACTGCTCAGTTTACCGTTGAGCCGGAGGCCGACAAGGCCTACAATCGGCGGCGCAAGCGGGTGTAGTTCAATGGTAGAACGGGAGCTTCCCAAGCTCTTAATGTGGGTTCGATTCCCATCACCCGCTCCATTCTATCAGGCTTCCCGGCCTCACCGGTCCCCGGAAAGCGGGATATGGACTTGCTCCAGATCCCTGTTATATCGTCGGAATCATGAACATCGACTCCAACAACCCGGATCTGCTCTCGGTCCACGCCGCGCGCGAAATGCTGCGCGAGCACGCGATCTCCCCGACCGAGCAGCGCGTCGAGATTGCCCGCGTGATGTTCGCCCGCCATCAGCACCTCAGCGCCGAGCAAATCCTCGGGCAGCTAATGCGGCATGCCTCGCGGGTGTCCAAGGCCACGGTGTACAACACCCTGAACCTGTTCGCCGAGAAGGGGCTGGTGCGCGAGGTCGTGATTGATCCGGCCAAGCTGTTCTACGACTCCAACCTGAATCCGCATCACCACCTATTCCATACCGATACCGGGCAACTGGAAGACGTGGATCCGGCGCGGATCGACATCTCCGATCTGCCCGCCCTGCCCGAAGGCAAGGAACTCGAGGGTGTGGACGTCGTCTTCCGCGTGGGCCGCCGCCGCTCCTGAGCCGGTGATCGGTCGATTGTCCGGGCTCGCCGGATTGTGGTCGGCACCGGCCCTCGCTATCATGTCGCGCTTCGCCGGTGTAGCTCAGTTGGTAGAGCAATCGATTCGTAATCGATAGGTCGGAGGTTCGACTCCTCTCGCCGGCACCAAACTTGCTGCCATCGTCGGATCAAGGGGACGATGACAGACCAGAGCCAGGGACAGGTCCGCCCTATTCGGACCATCGGAAGGGCGGTGTTGATGGCACCGCCCTTCTTTTTTGCGTCCCCCGCTCGAATGTCGAGGCGTACTGCCAGGTGGCACGTACTGACTGGCTACGGGCGGCATGTGAAGCCACCCGATCCTTTACTATCCCATATCGGAATCCACAGTCAAGCAAGGGTTTGCGTGTCTGTGGTGATCCGGCACGCTGGCTAGGATCGGCCCGGTTGGGGAAGGTGGTCAACCAACTGGCGCAGCTGCCCCATGTCCGGTTCGACGTATTGCATCGTAGTCGATAGGTTGGTGTGTCCCAGCAAGTGCTGCAGCGCGCGAAGCGGGGGGTTCTCCCGTCGCCCCACCTCGGTCCCCAGCGTATGCCGGAGACGGTGCGGCGATATGGGCTGTCCCAGTACCTCGCCTAGCTTCCGGAAAAAGCCGCTGACCTGTCCTACTCGGATGCCGTCCCCCTGGTAGCGCGTTTCGCCACGGTGCAGGCCCAGGTTGAACACTTGCGCTTGCTCAAGGCCCCGGGGGCCGCGTAGCGCAATGGTCCGGTCATAGAGTTCCCGCAACGGCTCCACCAAGGGCGCGGGGATCGGAATATCCCACTCTCGGTGGGTTTTCGATCCCGCTGCTGATAGCCGCAGCTCGCCTTCTTTCCAGCACACATCGCCCCAGGTTAGTGCCACCAGTTGCCGCCGTCGCATACCGGTGTAGTAGAAGGTGAGCAGCACCACGAGCCAGAACCACCGGGGCTCAAGGCACCGGTTCTCGGGATCATCGAGCGCCGCGATCGCCTCATCCAGAAGGTCGCGCGAAACGGTCTTGATCCGGCGATCTTCAGGAGCCGCATCGACCCGTTCCAGGGGGTCATGGCTGATCCATTCCGCTTCCATGGCGAAGCGCCACATCGCGCGGAAATGGCGACGGTAGTAGTTCCAGGTCGTCGCGCGGGCGCGCTGCAGGACCTGGCTGCGCCACTCCAGCAGCGTGTCGCGCTGAATCTCGTCCAGCGTCCTGACGCCCATGTCGTTCTTAATCTGTCGGACAACCTGTTGGTAGCGGATGGCGGTATCGGGCCGCAAAATCCGCTCGCGCAGATAGATCTGCACCAGGTCGTCGAGGGTGCGGTGGGTTTCCATCGCGGGCATGCCCTCCCCTGTAACGGGTTCAAGTCACGCCCCTGGCATCACTGAAGTTAGCACACGGTCTCCCTGCCAGGCGCGCGTCCTCACGAATCCAGCAGTGAAACCGCCTACTCCGTTTGCGATGGAGCCGAAATTTCCTGGGAGGATTGACGTCGCTCCTGCAACGCCTCGCGCACGATCTCCACGCTATCGGGGGCCTCGATGCCAAGGCGCGCCTTGCGATGATCGACGTACTCCATACGGACAGGGCCGTCCGGGTGATGAAGCGTGATTCGGCTGCCTGCGGTGTCCCACTCGACATTGAGACCGGGCGCGCATGCCGCCAGTCGAAGTGGTGCTTCCTGGGTCTGCACCGCGACCACGAGGGCGCTATTCCCCACGTACAGTGCTTCCCCGTCCTTCAGGGTCAAAACCAACATTCCTTTTCCTCCTCCTTGCTTCCTTGCCTGTTTGCCAGCTCCCTCTGCATTTCTTCCGAATATTCGATTTTTATGATTTCGGAAGAAACCATGGAGAATATTTCGTTCTTGCTCCCGTGTCACACCCCTGTAACTATCCGGGCAAGACGGCTGGCTTACGCTTCGGTGGCGGGTGTCAGGTGGTCGTTGGGTGAGGGTATCCAGTCCGGACCGAAGACAGCGGAGATGTCGCGGATTAGGAGACCGTTGATACGGCTCGTTTGGCGTTCACCCCGTACCACATAGCGATGGATGTTGGTGCCTTCGGAAGACTTCTCGTGCAGCTGTAACCGCTGAAAGCGCTTCTGAGCGGTGTTCCACGCGTGGCCCGTCGCGCTCCCAAAGTCACGGAAGATCCCGGGGCTGACGAGCAGCACCCCCTCGGGGACAACGTGGATCCGTGCTTCACGCGTGTTCACCAGGAGAGACCCGTCCGCGACACCGCGTCGGATCCATTCGAGACAGGCATCCCCCGGGTCTTCAGGCAAGGGGGCGTCCGCACCCGAATCGCAGGACGCCATCGACTGCGGCGGTGGCTCGGCCTTCGGCTCATCAGTGGCTTCATCCTGGACACCGTCGAGCCCCGGAGGGAGCGGCAGGTCGTCAGCACCGCCGGATACGGGCGGGCAGGGGGTCGAGTGACCTTCCACCACCTCGTCAGACTGACCCGTCTGGATCGCGACGCTCCTCGCCGTGGGCGGATCTGCCGCAGGGGCGCCCGCATCTTCAGGTGCCGAACGGCTTGGCGATCCCTCGCCGGACTCCGCTGTTCCCTCGGCCGGCGCCTCACCAAGCGGACTCACGGAACCCTCGAACACCATCGGCATCGCATCAGGATCGGACCAAATGCGGGCCACCGGCAGGCGGATGAGAGTTAGCTCGTGCGACCAGCCGTCACCGGCAACCCGGGCCCTCCAGATGGCGCGGTCCCCGTTGGTGGTCAGCACTCCGTGCTCCTGCAGTGTGTCGAAGATCCGGTCGTTGTTTGAAGGAATACCGGAATGCCCCTCCTCGCGGAGCTGTGCCCGCAGCACGTCGGCTGCGCGCTTCGATACGAGCCACAGATCCGACTCCGTGCGCCAGCCTGCCGCGCCGTTGCGATTCAGCGGCAGATCTTCGCTCCTCAACAGGTGCCGAAGCGATGTCATCAGCTTCTCGTGGAGCGGCTTCGTGGGCGTCGGAAGTCGGTCCGGTGATTCGCCGCCCAGGTTTCGCGCCACCGACTCCCGGTCGGCCTGCAGGATGATCTGTCCCAGCGCCCCCGCATCCTCCATCCGCCCGTGGATTGCATGGATCCACGCCTGCAGCAGTTCCTGGTGTTGACCGATCCAGGACATGCCTTCCGGCGGCAGGACCCAATGCGCGACGAGACTGGATACAGGTTCGTGGAGTTTGTGAACACGACCGCGCCTGTACCGCACGGAATACCAGTGCGCACCCGGTCGCTCGGTCATCGGCCCGAGCCAGGGTTCCCAGCGCCCCAGGCGGTTGCCCAGGGCGTCGTACAGGACGATCTCCTGGTCAACCGCGGGCTTGCCCACGTCGTGCAGCAGAGCTGCCGAGAAGACGCCGTAGGACCACGCATCCGCCTCGTGTGACAGCCGCTCGGGTTCTGCCCCGGGTGGCAGAACGTACCCCCGGCGGATCTGCAGCGCCTTGAGCACCACCTCAAGGCCGTGGTCCAGCATGCCGCCACGACCGGAGTGATGGTGCACCTCGGACGCGGGCACCTCCTGGACGAACGTCGCGTACTGGCGCAGGGTCGCAGCGACGTACTGTTCGGCGCACTCCGACGGGAGCGCGAGAAGGCCGGTGATCTGGCGCAGGAGTGCCTTTCGGTGGGGGGGCTGCAGTAGATTGTCGGGCTTGAGGACGGGGAGTAGCCCGTCAATCGGTGGCTTGAAGCTCGGGCCATCTGGAGGGGTTGATCGACGGAACAGACGCAGCATGGCTCAGCCAGAAATGGGGACCGTATGATGATGCGGACTTCGCGGTGCTCATGTATGGGTAAACCCTGTCAGCATGGCGCCTGTTTTTCAGGCAAGGGTCGGGTACCCTGACGCCAGCAACAAGCCAAGGGGGCAAAGCGATGAGAGGAAGGGAAACTCTCTATTTCGTGGAGGTACGGGGTGCGGCCCGTCTCCCGATCACCCTGTTTGCCATAGAGGCTAAGGACACAGTCATGGTCGGGCCGCATACCCGAGTTTGTGGTGGGGGTGCAGTGGCGTATTTCCGTGACAATGGCCTCGCTGAACAGTACGCAGACGCACTTTCGCCCATTCTGCGCCGACGCCATGGACCGGAGACCGAGGTCCGCGTCAGCACCGTAACGGTGGGTGAGCGGTCACCAGAAGCCCGCGGCGCGGAAGAGCACGAACGGATCGTGAGGGCGCGTCTCGCCACGAAGAACATGGCCCCAAACAAACGGGTTGAGCTGTAAGGCA
This sequence comes from Thioalkalivibrio sp. ALMg9, assembly GCF_000380625.1. Taxonomy (NCBI): domain Bacteria; kingdom Pseudomonadati; phylum Pseudomonadota; class Gammaproteobacteria; order Chromatiales; family Ectothiorhodospiraceae; genus Thioalkalivibrio; species Thioalkalivibrio sp. ALMg9. The sequence goes on along the minus strand of NZ_AQYC01000008.1, from coordinate 85,818 downwards.
ACGGTTCGGGCCCGGATGCCGATGCGGATGGAGACGACATGTGCGGTCGAATGGCGCGGTACAGCGCGACCAGTGAGCTCTGCCTATGCTTGTACTTCCCGCCCCCGGATCCGGCGCTGCTCCGACGTCAGCGGTCGCCCATCGCCGGCTTCGCCGGCGATATCCGCCTTGAGCTGCTCGACCCAGCGCCGGATCGCGGTCTGACCAAGCCCCGTATCCCGTACCGCCGGCGCTCCACCCTGGCCCTCGTCCACAACCATCCGGGCCAGGTGATGCACGGCCTGTTCCCCAAACGCGTCACTGACACCGTCCTCGACGCGATGACCGACCACGAAAAACTCTCCATGCAGGTCCTCGACGACCCCGAACGCCAACGCGACTTCGCCCTACTGATCCTGCACCTGCTGACCGCCGGGACAGGCGACCAACGCACCATCCCCACGAGGCCCGCTCAATGAACACATGTCTCGGCGCATTGGCGCTCCCTTCGGCACCACCGGGCCCGAAACGCACAACGCCGCAATCCCGCCGCGAGGTTCACCAAGCAGTCTCCCCTCTGCGCGTTGGTAACCGAACGGCATGGAGCCGCGCTCGCGGGATATCATGGCTATGTCGGTGTTATCCAGAATCTGTATAGCGCCAATATCCCAGATCCTTTCTAATACACTGTTAGCCTTTCTAAGGAGCGAGGATGGAAATAGAAATTGATTTGTCTGGCGATTGGGTTGAGTATCTTCGCAGCGAGATAACCACAGCAGGATATGCTGTAGACGCAACTGATACGCCTGACGACCTTTCGTATAAGTTCTTTAATATACGCAAGCGCAGGGTCCCACCGTTATGTCGCGATGTGCACGAGTCGAGCAGGCTTTCATGTCCGCAAGAACATCAATCTGGTTACGCGGCGCTAAAAGCTAAATTCGCCAATGGCGACGACGTTACGCCGCACCTAAGCAAAACGATACTGAGCGACACTTATGAGGATTATCTTCTGAACGACTGGGGGATACATCATTTTCATTTGGGTCAAAATATAAGCAATGGCTTCGCTGGGAGGACTGGGCCACTGCTGTTTGCATTGGTCGGTAATTCGGACGTGTACTTCATTGACATAAAGGCGCACGGCGCTTGGCGTGAACAAGAGCTTATAAAGACGCTTCATGAGGAGTGGCCGGAGGCCATTGCAAACTATCGCATTAATGGTGTCTTGGGACTTGCTTATCAACCAACCAATGATGACATTGCTAAGCTTCGCAAGGCCGGCGTGCAAACCCTGGTACAGGTCGATGAAGGTGTAGTGTATGGGCCAATCGGAGGCGGATACAGCACCGCAGGGACTTCGGTCCAGTCAAAAATGCTCGCTGACCGCTATCGGAGTCTGGTAAGAGATATTGAAAAGCATGTAAAGGAAAACACAGATATGTTCATTCAAAAAATCCGTCAGCACGGATTGGAGCCTGAAAACAAGCCGCGTTTCCAACTGCTGGTTGATGAAAATGGATTTCATGTTGTTGAGGTTGGTTCGAGGGTCGCATTTTTGGTGCATCCACATGTTCAAGGCTAACAAGCCCGTCAACTCCGACAGCCAAAAGCTACGCTCCTTCGTTGCTCCGCTTTTAGCTGCGGGTTATGGGCGGCGTTAGACCGCCGAGTTACCCACAAGGCGTGGTGTATCCGAAAAAATCAATGGTCGAGCTCAGGAAAAATAGGATGGTAGATACGCAGAATGCGAGTTTGAGCAGAGCAAAGGCGAACAAAGAGGACGAGTTCTATACACAATTAGAGGATGTGGAGCGAGAGCTCAAGCACTATCGGAAGCACTTTAAGGGCAAGGTCGTCTACCTCAACTGCGACGACCCGAGAGTCAGCGCCTTCTTCCACTTTTTCTCTTATAACTTCGAGAGGCTCGGTCTCAAAAAGTTAATAGCAACCTGTTACCAGAACCAGAAGCGAGACCTCTTCAGCGAGCATGACAGCGAGAGAGCGATCTTCCTAGAGTACGATGGGGACAAGGATGGTGACCGCATCCCTGGAGACCACGAAATCGAGGCCAACTTCCTAGAAGGCGACGGAGACTTTCGAAGTCCGGAGGCCATCGATCTTTTGAAGCAGGCGGATATCGTGGTCACGAATCCGCCTTTCTCTCTGTTTCGGGAATATGTCTCACAACTCATAAAGCTCAAAAAGAAGTTCCTCATTCTTGCAAGCCAGAACGCCATCACGTTGAAGGAAATCTTTCCGCTTCTCAAAGACGAGAAAATGTGGTTGGGCGCTAACAGCGGTGACATGAGTTTCAAAGTTCCAGAGCATTACCAAGAACGCGCAACGCGGTTCTGGGTTGATGACGCGGGCCAGAAGTGGCGCAGCTTTGGAAATATGTGTTGGTTCACCAACCTCGACTACAAGAAACGCCACGAGAATTTGATTCTCTACAAAACGTACAATCCTGACGAATATCCCGCTTATGACAATTTCGATGCCATAGAGGTTGGCGCAGTTGCCAACATCCCAAAGGACTACAAGGGTGTAATGGGTGTCACTCCCGGATTTTTCGCGAAGCACAACCCTGATCAGTTTGAGATTGTCGGAATTACCAAAACGTGGTTTGGTGCGGCGAACAAGAAGTATCCGCAGCAAGAGCAAGTGAGCGCAAACGGCAAAGTCAGTCTCGTTGGGAAGTTAAATGATGGCGCAGTAATTAAGGTGGCGACACCCCCCTCTGGAAAGACTTACTATAAAGTGAGCGGTGAGCTCTTTATTCAGACTTACCCTCGCATCTTGATCCGCAGCAAGAAGGTTGAAATCTGATGGAAATCGAACTCAAGGAAATCTCCGTTCGCGATCTATGTGAGGATTACGAAGACGACGCGGAGGGTGGTGTTCGCGGATACGGCGGCAGACTCGACATTCGCCCGCCTTATCAACGTGAGTTCGTCTACGATGCCAAAGAGCGAGACAAGGTCATTGACACACTCACCAAAGATTTTCCCCTCAACGTAATGTATTGGTCCGTCCGCGACGACGGAACCTACGAAGTGATCGACGGCCAGCAGCGCACGATCTCGATCTGTCAGTACGTGGACGGAGAGTTCGCGTGGAACGACCTCTATTTCCACAACCTAACGGATGACCAGCAGGAGCAGATCCTCAATTACGAGTTGATGGTGTACTTCTGTGAAGGGACAGACAGCGAGCGCTTGGCGTGGTTCGAGACCATCAACATTGCCGGTAAGGTTTTGACCAAGCAAGAACTTCGCAACGCGACGTATGCTGGTCCCTGGTTGTCTGACGCTAAGAAGCACTTCAGCAAGACTGGGTGTCCCGCCCACCAAGTGGGCGGAGACTTAATGAAAGGAGCGGCAATCCGTCAAGATTATCTTGAAACCGTCCTCGACTGGATCAGTGGCGGCGATATTCCGGGCTATATGGGAAAACATCAACATAAGTCCAAGGCGAACGAATTGTGGGTCTACTTCCAGAACGTCGTTGCTTGGGTGAGAGCGACCTTTCCCGTGGAGCGCAAGAAAGCAATGAAGGGTCAGCCTTGGGGTTTTCTCTACAATGAGTACAAGGACGTGGCTCTCGACCCGGACGAACTCGAGGATCGTATTTCGGCGCTCATCCAAGATCCAGACGTGACGAACCATCGCGGTATCTACCTCTACGTCTTGAACGGCAAGGAGAAGCATCTCAACATTCGCCAGTTCGATGAGAGGATGGTCCGTTCAGCGTTTGAGAGGCAGAAGGGCGTTTGTCCGGACTGCGGCAACACCTTTAATATCGAGGAGATGGAGGCAGACCATATCAGGCCGTGGCACGAGGGCGGCAAGACTGAGGCGGACAACTGTCAGATGCTCTGCATCGAGGACAACCGTAAAAAAGGGGGCAAATGACTCGGCCTAACACGGCTTAGTGGGTGTTTTCCAGAATCTGCATATCACCAATATCACAGATTCTGTCTAATCTACTGTTGGGCACAGGAACAAACATGATGGGAATTTCCATAGCCAGCGTGTCAGAGCGAGATGTGGATCTCCTACTTCTTGAAGAGTTCATAGCGTCTCCGGCGTTCGGGAATTGGTTCGTTGAGCTGGGGCTCAACCTGTCGCTCGACGTAGGAGCGTGCATAGATGCGCAGCGCTCAGTGACAGACTCGACGGGCGAGTCGGATCTTGAAGTGACATTTGCTGCTACCGACGGGCGACGCTCCCGCTTGCTAGTCGAGAATAAGGTGGGCGCCGGACTTCAGCCGCGGCAGGCCGAACGGTACCGCCTCCGCGGTGATAGATACGTATCGCGCCAGGTCTGTGCCCGGTACTACAGCGTGATTATCGCGCCGAGCCGCTATTTTGCCCCATTGTCCGGGAACAAAGGTTTCGACTATAGGATCACGTATGAAGCCATCCTGGACTGGTTCCTGTCAGCAGAGGACCTAGGAAACCGACGCCACTACAAAATCGCGCTACTACAAGCAGCAATAGAGAAAGGTACACTTGGCTATCAGCCCGAAGAGGACGCGGCAGCCAGTTCCTTTTGGCGGGAATATTGGTTGTACTCATGTAAATACGCGCCGGATCGTGAAATGCGGGAGCCCGGTACAAAGCCTGCTGGATCCACTTTCATATCCTTTCACTCGCCAGAACTACCTCGCGGCGTGGGCCTCGTACACAAGTTCACCCACGGCTACGTCGATCTCCAAGTAAGCGGCGCTGGGCCTCGCCTGAACGCCATGCGCGCGGAGCTTGAACGTTCGCTCGCCGAGGGAATGAAAGTCACGAGAGCGGGGAAATCCGGCGCGGTTCGGCTCAGAGTGCCGCGCCTAGATCCGAGCGCTACGGCTAGTTCGCAAGGCGCCGATATCCTCGCTGGGCTCCAGGCAGCCCAGCAGCTTCTTAGGTGGTACTGCGAGAACGCTGACGCATTGACAGAATTTAGGCCGCGTGCCCAACAAGGCGCTGCAGCCGACGCGGCAAAGCCGCACGGCTGAGCTTACGCGTAGGGCGGCTCGGAACCTATACCGTTTGTGCCCTTTGGCTCGACTTATCGACATCCCTTTTCGGGTAAGCCCCTTGCCCTTCTTCATGCCATTCCCTTCCCGAGCCTTTCCCTTTTGCCCTACGCGTCGTTCGACCAGCCGGTGTAGCCGCGTCGCATCTTGGCCGCAGCCCTTTGGGTGAGCGTCGCCTCTGCCTGGTCCGCGGTACTGCACCGTTCTTCGCGAGTGGTTCCAGGGCGTCCGATGCGGCCCCATTCGCGACAGACGGCATACCCACCGAAAAGCCCTCTCTGGATGAGCATCCGGTAGAACCGGTACTGATTGCGATCCGGGACGACCTTGCGTAGGCGGACCTCATTCATCGCTATTGTCACGAAGTGCGGCCCGGCCGCCGGGAAAGTGGCGATAGAGCGTAGCGGGCGAAACACTCAGTTGCTTGGCGAGTTCCCGCACGGGGGCATCGGAATGGGAAAGGACTGTCGACGCAAAGGCCAGCTGCTCGTCTGTAAGCGCAGGGGGGCGCCCGCCGGTGCGGCCACGCTGGCGCGCGGCGTCCAGGCCCGCACGAGTCCGCTCCTGCATGATGGAGCGCTCGAACTCGGCCACTGCGCCAAATACGTGAAAGACCAGCTTCCCGCCTGGCGTCGTAGTGTCGATGGACTCCGTCAGGGATTGGAACTCGATCCCGCGCTCCTCCAGATCCCCAACGGTGGTAATGAGCTGACGCATTGACCGGGCAAGCCTGTCCAGTCTCCAGACCACCAGGACGTCGCCCTGCCGCATGTAATCCAGGGCCTCCCGAAGCTGCGGACGATCACGCTGGGCTCCCGAAGCGCGGTCCTCGTAGATCCGGTCGCACCCGGCCTGCCGCAGGGCATCGGTCTGGAGCGATGGGTCCTGGTCCCGGGTTGAAACGCGCGCGTACCCGACTTTCATAGGCTTGGCCTCTCGAAACTCATCGCTATGCTAGGTTCTGCGACACAGGGTTTCAAGACACAGTTTTGAGGCGCTTGACCGCAATCAATGGGGTGGCATCGCTGGATTCGGCCTGACCCTCTCGAAAACGATCAATTTCGAGACGGGTGGGCCGATGCGCATTCGCAGGAAGAAAACGGGAGGATCCGAGTGTTGGGAACGGGAGGATCCGAGTGTTAGGGAAGATGGAAGCAAAAAAGCGTCTAGAAACCGACTGCTGGCTAGGGGCGCTGAATTCCCGTTCGGCAGGTACCGCGGACCGCGGTGCCGTGATTAGCCTCAGCCCCTGGGTGGGCTGAGGTGGCCAGTCTCAAGATACTAGTGGCTGAAAATCCGGTGAACTCATGGGTTCGACCGTCTTTGGGAGAGACCCCCTCATATCGACCAGGTAACGCTGATTGTAGGGTGCGGGTGCCGGATTGATCCGCGCCACACGAGCAGTGAGTTTTGCCGGTGCTTCCGAAACAGCCTGTAGGAGATCAGCAATCAGATATCGAGGGGCCCATCCAATCACGTGGTACTCATCCGAAGTTTGGAGTTGCAAGGCCACTCCAGTGGCCGGGTTATTGAGTTCAACCGCAATACGCAGTTCATCGCCTTGTTCCAGCGCAGAAAGTCTCTGGCGCGCGCTGTCGCTCACATGGCGCCAACCGTGTAGGAAAAATCCGCAGGTGAAGCTCCCGTCAACATTCTTCTGGATCTTTGGGAAGACCTCCAAATTGTCGGTCTGTTTCCTGCCGCCGGAAACAGCCAGAATCTCAGACGGAGTGGCCTCCGAAGTTAAGCCAAGCCGCTTCAAAATGTTGCCGTAATCGCGCCGTGCCCTGCTCGGCACGCGGTTCCGGAAGAGGGCAAATAGATCTGGCGACAGGTAATCGCCGTACATTTCCGGAAACGCGTCCAGCGGCTGGAATCCAGCCTTGTCCCGCGCCTCTTCGGCACCTCGGATGTATCGGAACCGATACCCCTTTCCTTTGCTGAGCGTGTCAAGCTGCCCGACAGGAAACCACTGTCGGGTAGCGGACTTTCCATCGTGCCCACCGTGTCGGTCCTGCCAGGCCAGGTACAACGTCTGATCCGTCATCATCGCACCAATCGTGAGTAGGTATGTTCGAGAAGGTTTCGCGCAAACCATCGATGCGCCTCTGTCATGCAGTCCGGCGGAACACGCTCCAAGGGAGCGGTAATAGCCTCGCGGCCGACGTCTCGCAGCCGTTTTAGCCAAGGATCGATAAATTGCGGCCACGTACGCTGTGCAAGCTCAGCCAACTGCAACGGATTAGCGCCTCTTCTGTCCCCCGTATTGCGAAACACACCGCCACGTCCACGTTTAGCGTACCAAGCAACCCGATCAATCGTCGTGTCGTTTTGCCAGTCGATCAACATGCTCCGCGTTAGCTCTCGCCCTAGGGATGAAGCGTGATCGAATGATGGTGCTATCCAGTGTTCGATCGAGTTATCGCCCTTCGTGCGACGGAACAGCGCCCAGTTCTCATGATGCCTGTCAGTATTCAGGATCAGTGCGTCCAGTACCAAATACCCGCCAATTTGGTGGTACGCTTCCGCCAATCGGGACTCATTACCCTGAATGCCATGCTGTACGGCGTGCAGGATATTCTCCAGGGTGTGCTGGTTCTGCTTATACCTGCGTTCGGGATCATAGGCTGGAATTTCACCTGCGAGGAGCTCATTTCCATGAACGAGCTCGACCGCTTCATCGGCAAGCGTTTCGAACATTCGAGACAGACTGCCCCAAGAATCGCCAAATCGGGCTAATTCGACCGGCGCATGTTGAATGCCGAGCCGTTGCGCGATTTCCGCAGCCAGTTTTTCCGACCAGTGCTCGCCAGTCTCCTCTCCATCGTTGACGCGGCTGAATTTGAACAGCCACGGCAGAGAATCGTCCGGACGATCTACCCAGAATTTGTCCTTGCTACCCATGGGCTCATCGTCGAGTGCCCAGTCGGCTTCGATGTCGATTACAGTGAACATTTCGGCATGGACACACGATGGGGCTGCTGTGCCCCGGCTGAGAAAGGGAAAACTGCACATCGTTACCGAAGATGCCGCATCCGGCCCGGCCACTCTACTCGCTTTGCGCTCACGGTGACGCCTCCTCGCACGATCGCGCCCCCGACCGGCGAGCTTGAAGTGTCCAGCGATAAAAGTAGCCCCTGACTCCGCCTAGCTTGGGCCACTATCATGTCCTATCCATCAACCTGCGGCGATCGACGCCCAATGTTGCTCGTGCGTGCCAACGCCATAGTCTGAGGGCGCATAAGCCTCGCAGACAAGCCTGGTTCGGAGTCGAGCCTGGCTCTTCGTTCGGGCTAACTTCGATCCACCTACGGCATCGCACGTCACGGTGGTTGCGTCCGTGGCCCGACTGCGCTAAGTGTGTAGTAATAGACGCAGAAACGTCGTGGGTAGTGTATGGGCTTCATCCTGACTCTGATCTTGGCCGCCTTGGCCATCTTCCTGTCCGCAGGGCTGGTGACCGCCGTCCGTCGGCATGGCTGGACGGTGGGCGTGCGGCGCTATGGCGCCGCGCTGGTCGGCTTGGGCTTGGGCGTTGGGCACGCTGTTGCCCGGCCAGCGCTGGACGGCCAGGAGGCCGCCGGCGCTTCAAGTCAGGACGCGACAGTGGCTGACATCCTAGGCGACATGATGGTCCCAGCCGAAACCCCTGGCTTTGAGGGTGGCGATGTACTGCCTGACCCCTATTCGGATGAGAACGTGGAGATTGAGGCACTCGATGGCAGGACCTATATCGGCGCCGTCGGGCCGGGACGCGAGGCGCCCGACGACTCGTGGACCCAACTCGGATGGAAACATCACAGGTAAAGGCGTCCTACCTTCCAACCCGCGCCGCAACTAGCGACGTCGGCTGCCTTCCATCGCTTTTCTCCCGGCAGCGGTCCCGGCGGCGCCCCCAACTTTGTCCATGCCGCCGCTGGTCTGATCTGCAGCGCCCATCGCGCCTTGGACCTTAAAGCCCGCCCATCCCACGAGCATGCTGAACAGCAGCGGAAGGCCGATGTGCAGGAACCCGATCGCCATGCTCAGGATGCTGGCCTTCATCCCCATGTCATTCGACAGTAGCGACCCGAAGCTCGATGCCATGTAATTACCCGTGGACGGATACAACGCCGCCATCATGTTGTCCTCCAGCCAGCGGCTGATCGTCCAGAGGTAGGTCCAGAACGTGATCGTGAGGATCGAGGCCGTCGCGATGAACACCGGACCCCAGGAGTACAGCGACAACACGAGCAGAATGGGGAGCAGCATGTAGATCCCCATGAGCAGGAAGCTCTGCACGATGGGCGCGGCCTCGCGGATGGTGAGCATCAGGGGGCCGTGGGAGAACATTTCCTGCTGAGCGATACCGAACGACGCCGCCATGCGGGAGAACACGCCGGCATCGGTATTGGAATTTACGAGGTCGCTGGTCGCAGTCGGGGCGTTGACTGCCGCTTGATCGACCATCCGTCGGATCATCCGGTCTTCGATCTCCTCGTCCGAGGTCCCGAAGAATCCGGATACCCGGTCCCGGATCCCCTCAAAGGTGCTGGTTTCCATTTCATCCAGGATCTGCTGCCGCAGACCGGGTCCTCCGTTCCCGCTCCACCAGTCCTCACAGGACGGCCGACCGTAAATCGGTTCCGCGCCTTCGTTGTAATCTGGATCGTCTCGGGCCGGGTTGTAGTCGAAGCCGTGTACGGGGCTGCCGGCCCTATAGCGGTCGTAGAATCCTCCGGTCTGCAGGTACACACGGGAACCGATGAACTCGGGATCGTCCGTGCCGTGCGTGGCCAGCAGTGAATCGACGTCCGGACGCTCTCGCTGGTATCGAGAGCGGGCCGGGATAAAGCACTCATTCGTGAATCGCTGGACGTTCTGCGCCACTTCGGGATCCGAGATCCGCTGTTCATCGATTGTCAGGCGTGTGCGCACCATTTCTTCCGGGCAACCGATACCGGCGATCGCCGCGCCGGTGATCCCCTTCGAGATCGCCATCGTCCCGTACCACCAGACCGGCACCGACGCGTTCGTGAGATCGAAGGCGTCCGAGTACGTGGTGTCCTCGATGCCGGAAATGCCTGGTGTCTGATTGCAGGTGTTCTCAAACTCCAGCTCACTGAGAGCGAGGGGCCAGATCGGCTGCGCAGCCAGCACGACGACCGAGAGCGCCTTTACGATCTCGACCTCCATCATGTGGACGGATTTCCGGCTCCCGGCCTTGGCCTCCTGCCCGGTGTAGTTGTCCACGAAGGCCCGGATCACGATGATCAGGAAGGGGATGAACGCAATCCCCGAGAACACCAGGATGTCCCACAGATTCTGAAACTGCATCCACCCAAAGATGGTGGTGAATGCTTCGAGGGGATGCCCAACGGTCATACCACTAGCTCCACGGCGCGGCCCAGCAGGTTCTGTCCCAGCAGAATTTCCAGGATCACGAGCCATCCCGCGACTCTCCAGCGCGCGTCCACCAGACGCTGTTGCGACTCCGCCGGCAGGTGCCCGCCGAGCCAGGTCACCCAGTACCGCCAACCCAGCACGACCGCCGCGATAAGCAGCCAGCGCCACCCGGCCAGCAGCCATTCAGCCCGGTCCAGTCGGGCGCGTACCGCCTCCGCCCCTTCGATCATGTTCCACGCGAGGCCCGCCACGATGACGATCGCAAAGGCCGCGATGACCCCGATCAGGAGGTGGCGCGGGATCCGAGAAATCATGGCCGTGGCACCACGCCGCCACGGATTGGGGCGGTCTCAATCGGTTGCGGGGACGGGGTGCCGCTGGATGCGTTGGTCCGGCGCTGTGCTTCACGCAGGATCGAGCTGGCCGTATTCGACACCACCGCCTGACGCGCCTCGATCTCCAGCATCAGGGTGTCGATCTCCGAGGTGATCTCCTCGATGCCGTCCCGGATGTCTTCGCGGGCGACGCCGGCCGCGTCGATCTCCGGTGCCTTCCGCCCACTCAGCAGCATGCGACGGGTCAGAAGGGCCTGCTCCATCGTGCGCGCGGTCGCAACTTCCTGTGCGAGTCGTCCTGTCGCCACCATCCGGTCGGATTCCGGGAGTTCGCGAAGCGACTCGATCAGGCCGCGTGACACACCCACGCCGGGTGCCGAAACGTCACGCAGGTTGTTTCGTGTCGGATTGGTCGCGCCCGAAACGAGCTGCATCAGGTCCTCGCGGACCTGCTGGTTGGTTTCTTCGAGGATGGGCAGGAGGCCCACGCCGGGGGTGGTCTCGCTTTCGCAGCCCTGGCAGGTGCGGATGTGCTTGTCCCCGAGCACCCGGGTTGCCCACTCCTGCGCCTCCTGTGGGCTGCTCCAGGTCCGCGCGAGGAGGGGCGTGTCTCCGCCCCCTGCATAGGGTGTTCCGGCGTTCGGGGGCCGGTCCAGGGTGATGTTGTAGCCTGCCTTGACGGTATCGCTGATCACATCAATCGGTTCTTGGCCCTGTCCACCACGCCGACCTCCGATCCATTCGGCCCCGTCGTTCCCGGCGTTCTGATCAATCTCCTCCTGGACCTGCACGATGTCGCCCCCGGAGCCCATGGCCGCGCGCCAGTCATCGCCCTTCGAGAGCGTGACCCACTCCTGATAGGGGTTGCGGCCGTCGGCGATGGCGGCTTCCATTTCCTCGCAGCTCTGCGTGGCGAGCGACAGCTCTTCCTCGGCTCGCAGCAGGTTGTTCTGGAACAGGTCGTACAGTCCCGGATTGGACCGCTGGAGCACCATGGCCGGCAGGGAGGCGATCGCATTCGTGGCGGCCTGGACCATCTGATCGACCATGTCTTCCATGCCCTGAGCGACTTCGTTCAGGGTGTTCTCGATGCTCAGCAGGGGATCGAAGCTGCCACAGCTATACCCCGCACTGGCCTCCGCGCCGAAGGCCAGCCGGGTCGTGGTGACATTGGGATTCGGGGCATTGGAAATGGGCTCGGCACCGCCCACTTCGTAGTACCAGAACCCGTCTTCGGACGGCACGAGGGCATGGCCGGCGGTAGGTCCCCAAAGCGCCGCGCAGGCTGTAGCAGCGATCAGTGTTTTCCGCATCCGCATGATCCGTCTCCTAGAACGTGACAGAGCCGAGGTAGACCTGGCCCCCGATTTCGCAGCAGTTGTACGGGCGCCAGAGCGTCCAGACGTAGTTGCCCTTGAGGTTGGTCTTGTCGCTGGACCAGCCCTCCTTGTCCTCGGTGTCGTCTTCCCCGAACACCTCGCAGGCGTTGGTCTCCGTGGGCATGTGCATCTGGAACGTGCCGGTCTCTTCGTCCCGCTCCACCAGTTCGGGGGGCAGCCACACGCGGTAACCGTCCTCATGCACCACGTCGTCGCCCGGGAGCTGTTCGTAGACATGCCCCGACTGGTCTTCCCGAGTGGTAATGTCGCCCGCCCGCTGCGCGACGATCGCGGCCGCCTTGGCATCCTCCGGCTGGGAGACATAACCCGACCGGGGGTACACCGCACCCCAGGTGTAGTCGTCCCACTCTCCGATCTCCCGCTCACCCTCCTGGAGCGATTCGGTGTAGAACATTTCGGGCACCGCGTAGCGCCAGGCGAGTACGCTGGTCGCGGACTGGTAGTAGGGGTGGAAGGCTTCGGCCGTGGCCGCGCCCGGACAAATGTACGGGACGTCGATGTACTCCAGGATCTCCATGAAGGGGTGTCCGACAACATCCGCTTCCTTGAATCGAAGCTGACGGGCATCGCGGGAATGGCGCCCCTCCAGCGTGTTTCCGCCTCCGACAAAGGCATCGAACGACAGGATCGATTCGGCGGCGGATTCCTGTGCGGACCCCAGCGCTCCCCGGATTTCCGCCCACGGGTTTTCGCCGGTGTTCTGGTAGGCCGAAATGACGGCGTCCGGGACGTAGTGCCGGATCCGTTCGGTGGTGACGACGCTGCACCCGGTAATGGTGCAGCGCAGCCACAGACAGACCCCGATGATCTCCCAATTCAGGCAGGACGAGAGGGCGCTGCTCGTCTGTGAAGTGATCTCGGCTGTGCTAATGGTGTCCGGATCCTCGGCCTTCGCGGGGCTGCCCACCAGCAGGCAGAGCGCGGCCACGATTCCGGCGCCGGTGCTGCGCATGGACCCCCGGATCATGGCCGCCACCGTCCATACTCGCGCAGGCCGCGCGCGAGATCCGTTGTGCCATACACCACGGCCTGGCCGTCGAAGACGATGGCCGGTACTTGTTCAATGTTCAGGCGATAGGCGCGCAGCAGCGGATCGTAGGCGGCTTCGAGATCCCGATGTGCCCGGGCGTCCAGGCGCTCCTGCGCGATTGAGGCCGCGGCCTCGGGGTCGGCTGGAAGCCCCTGACTCAGGGCCTCCGTTGCTCGGTCCACGGCGTCCACATGGTGGATCTCGACGGGGATCCCCCGGCGGTCGGCCGGCGTGGTGGACACGGTCGTACCGGTGGTCACGAAGACCTCGATCTGCCCCGGGTCGGCACCGGCGGGGCTGATCCCCATCAGGAGTAGAACGGCGATCATTTGTCGCATGAGCGGCCTCCTGCGCTGGATGTCGAGGGAAGGTGAAGCTGTGCCCGGAAGCGGCGCTGAGGCTCGTTCAGCATGCGCTCGCACACGCGGCCTTCTGCCTCAGCCAAACGGATCGCCATGTCCCGCAGCGGACCCGCGCGCACCTCGCCTTCCTCGAACTCACGCGCCAGCGTCTCGGGCGTGCGCCCGTACACGGTCAGCTCCATCAGAACGACGTCGCGTTGGGCATCGGTGAGCCAGCCGCCCTTGTGGATCAGCTGGCCCTCGCCCTGCAGAGGGAGGGTGTGGATCTCCAGTCGTTCCGGGCCACCCTTGTTCTCGGGCATCAGGAACAGGCCTTTGCGCCCCCCGGCGACCAGCAGCCATTCGGTCCAGGCGAAGTCGCTCGCCCAAAGGGTGTGTTGATTGATCACGATGCGTCCCCTCCGATCCGGCGCGCGACTTCTTCGGCGGCTTCGACTTCCGAGCACCCCAGCTCGTCCATGATCTTTCGGCGCTCCGATTTCTCGTGCTTCTCGGTCATCGCCAGGGCCAGGGCGATCGGGGGTGGGACGTTGCGGAACAGCGTTTCCACCTGGTCGGCCAGGACCACGCCCTCGACGTACTTGCCGGGTTCCTTGCGGGCTCCGAGCAGCAGGCTTTTCTGCTCGCTGGTGAGGTCCTTGAAGCGGGCGATCTGCTCGATCTCCTCCTTCGGCATCACCAGGCACATCCACCACTCCATCATGTTGAGCATCTTCCGGGACGCGTCCGGGAAGTCCTCCAGGTTCTGCGTGGCGATCCAGAACCAGGCCCCGAGCTTTCGCCACATCTTCGTGATCTTGACGACGTAGGGGGCGAGCAACGGATTGGTCGTGATCATGTGGCCCTCGTCGGTGAGCACGAGGGTCGGGCGTTCGGAGTGCTGGTGTTGCTCGACCAGGTCGTTGATATGGTTCATCAGGCCCACGTAGGCGACCGTGAGCTGATCCTCGTAGCCCTCGCGCGCCATGATTCCCATATCGACGATCGTTACGTCGGCCTCCGGCCAACGCTCGCCGGCCCGGTTGAAGACCTTGCCGGCGAACCCGTGACAGAACACCTCCATGGACTGCGCCATTTCGCTTACACGCTTGCGGCGTTCGGGGGAATCTTCCTCCTTCGCGACCTCGTGCAACCCGGCGACCACGTCTTCGGTCAGGACCTGTTCGCGCCCCGCTGCGCGGACGTTCTTGGCGGCACGGAGGATGCCGTTGGCGATGGCCGTGTTGTCCGGGCGGCGCATGTGCGCCTCCTCGCGCGGATCACCCCCGGTGATCATGATCTTCGCCGCGATCTGCATTTCGCCGAGCAGGTCGCGCCCCTCCTCGATGTCGTCCTCGTCGTCTTCGTCGGGGTTTTCTTCCTCGATCTTCTTGTCCACCAGGGGGTCGTCCAGGAGCTGGGTCGCCGCCGCGAACGGCGGCAGGCTGACACGCTCCTTGGGGTTGAGGGAGACCTGATTGACCGAAACGCCCCGGTGGTTCAGGTACTGACCCAGCAGACCGAACGAGTTGCCCGCCTCGATGATGAAGATCCGGGGGCGGTAGACCGCCACCATCTGGAGGATCAGATAGGTGAGCAGGGCGGATTTGCCGGCCCCGGTGGGGCCAAGGATCAACGCGTGGGCGTTCTTCTTCCGATCCGAGGGATGCAACGGATCGAACATCAGGGGCTCGGCGCCCCGGTTGTAGAACAGAAACCCGGCGTGGTCCGTCCCCTTCGTGCGCCCGTAAAGGGGGAGCAGGGCGGCGAGGTGGTCCGCGTACACGTAGCGGCTCCGGCGCGTGACGCGCTCCAGGGTCGGGTCATAGGCCATCGGGAGCGCGCGCAGGTAGGTGTCCAGCGGGAGCAGCTCGGCCTCTCGGGTGATGATCTGGAGGCCGTTTGCCACCAGACGCGAGGCTAGCTCGTTGCGCCGGCGCACCAGCTGCGTGTCGTTCTCCGCGCGGATATAGAAAGCGATTTGGGTGGGGTAGAGCTTGTTGCCTCGCGCGAGTTCTTCCTGCGCCGTCTCCACCTCCTCCAGTGCCAGCCGCGATTCGATGTTGTCCCCACGGGACGCGGCGTGGATTTGCCCGATGTGGTTGGAGACCTGGTCCTGCGGCTGGATGGTGATCGTGACCGAGAGGATCGTGCCTTCGGGGGCGCGATCGAACAGCGCATAGATGTTCTCGCCGGCCTGGCGTTCCGCCGTGAAATGCCCCGTCTTGGGCGCCTGACGCAGGCTCTGGACGTTCAGGACCGCATGGGGCATACCATCGAAGCGCCAGACGCCGGCCTCGGCATCCGACACCGGCATCGAATAGGTGAACAGTTCGGCCAGGTCACGGCCGAACGGGAGATCCTCGTCACCCGGGTAGGGGGCGACGTTCAGCAGCTTCTCCGGGTCGCCATCGGCCACCTCGGGACGCGGGTTGAACCACGGGACGAGCCACTCATATAGATCCTGCGCCTTGCAGCGCTTCACGCCGACCCCGACGGCTTCCAGGGAGGTCGCCCATTGGGCGGCGACCTGGTTGAGCGTCTCCTCGGGCGACAGGTCGCCCGAGATCGAGCGGCGGTACAGGCACGCGCGCACGCGGCGTTTCTGCCCACGCCACGCGCCCCCGGTGACCTGCTGATCGACGAAGAGGCCGCCCTCCTGCGAGATCCGGTGCAGATGGTCGTCCACTTCCGCGAGGTAGGCGTCCCGAAACGGATTGTCCTCGGACCGCTCGCGGGCATAGGCCCGGATATGGTCGGTGACACCTCCAAGCGACGGGTCGTCCTGCACGAACACCTGCAGCACCCAGGGAGAGCCGTCCACCTCGGGGACCGCGTCGGTCAGCGCACCCTGGATCTGTTGGCGCAGGTCCTCCATGTATTCGGGCGTGCGCGCCTCGGAGCTGGCCGGGGTCAGCTCGAACAGGGCGCCAACGCTGTTTTGGTCCTCCAGGAGGAACACCTGAGTCGCCGGGTCGTAGTCCGTCCACGGGAGCAGGTCCGTGAACGAGTTGGGCCGGCGGTAGAGGTCCTTGACCTCGGCCTGTGTCACCGGCCGCGACCCGCCCAGGTTCGGGTCGGGCCCCTGGTTCTCGTCTTCATCCCTTGCCGAACGGCCGGGGAGGAGCGAGGTGAGCATCTTCAGCATCATCGGGCTCCCGCCTCTCCGGGGAGTGCATAGTGGTGGCGGTCATACATCGGGAACGACGTCGAATACCCGGGCACGGGCACCTCGTCGCGACCGGCCAGGTGCGGGTACACGAACATCACCAGGGTCGGATTGGGGACCCGACTGAAACGGGTTTCGATTTCGTCGTGGGCGGACCGGGTGTAGCCCGCGAGATCCGCCGTGCCGTCCTGGACGTCTCGGCCGATCGGCTGTTGCAGCGCCTGACGCGCGGCATCGACATCGGTGCGCCCCATGGACTCGAAGTGTCCTTCGTACACCTCGTCCATCGTGGGGCCGTCCTTCGGGATCACCTTGTCCGCCGAAGTGGAGGCGCAGCCGGCGGTCAGGACCGCACTAATCAAGAGTGCGATGGGTAGAGCGGCGCTCGAACGCTTCATGGGAGACCCTTCTGCCTTCAAGTTCATAATCGATCCTCAGTTCCCGGTCGAGGTGGATGGCGACCGTTTCGCCGGCGGGGGCGAAGACCGCGTCGAAGTGGCTTTCCTGGCGTTCCCGCAGCCACTGGGCGAGTTCGCGAGCGGCGCCGGATGCCGCGCGGCCGGCGATGAACTCCCCGGTGTCGCCGGTGACGATGTTCTGCGTGAATCCCTCCTGCCCGACGATCTGCGTGGTCTGAGCGGCGGCGGCTGCGTCGGCGGCGGCCTGCGCCGTGACGATGCCGGTGGACTGCGCCAGATAGGCCGCTGCATTGGAAATGCGATCGCCCGCAATGCAGGGCACGCCCCGCTCGTTGGAGATCCAGCCGAGGGCGTCGCCGGAATCCCCGTCGGGGTCCGGCAGGGTGCGCACGGTGCCGTCCTGGAAGACAAAGGTGACCGACTCCAGCGACCCACGGACGCAGGACAGCGTCCAGTCGCCAATGGCCGTGCCGGAGAAGATCATGCCTTCGATGTTGGGGATCTCGATGTCGTTGGCGGCCAGGTTGCGTTCGCCCACGATCACCTTGAATGGCACCGGGTCCTCCACCGTCCCGCCGTGCGGTACGCGACCGATCAGGGCCGTCATGGCGGTCGAGCCCATCAGGGTCGAGTTGCGTGGCACCGTGTACCGGGGATCTTCCTCCGGCGTATCCGTGCCGGTGGCGCGCGCCGCCGTGTCGCGCGCGCTCTCCATCCCGGCGGCGCCGCGATCCCGGATGGTGCCGGCCACCGACCGGCTGCGATCGAGGAGCCCGCCCCCTTCTTCTTCGGGGTCATAGCCCACGGGATTCGTCCAGCGCAGGGTGTCGGCGGACTCGGGTTCGGCCGTGCGCGTGCGGTCCTGAATGACCGGGGCCTCGTCTTCCCGGATGCCCAGCCCGATCGGAATGTCGCTCCCGGGCACCAGGTCGGGATCTTCGTCGCGCTGCTCCAGCTGCTGCCCCATGTCCTGTACGCGGGAACTGAGCTGGTCCATGCGCCCGAGGAGTCCCTCCAGGTGGCTCTGGCGCTCGGGGTCCGGCTCCTGCCGTGCTTCCTCGGCCAGCTGCTCGCGCATCCGCTGGTTGTCTTCGCGCAGTTCGCGCAGCTGTCGGCGCGTCTCGCGCTGCTCGGCCGTCAGGGTGCGGATGGTGTCGGTGGCGGTGTCCGCGTCCGGTTGCGCCGCCGCCTGTCGCTGGTCCAACGAGTCCGGTGCCTCGGCCGTCGGCTCGGTGCCGCACGAGCGCAACATCACCAGGATCATCAATACCCCGACGGCCAGGCCGATGATCGGCAGGAGTCGATTGCCCTTGGTGGAAACCATCAGCGCACCCCCCAAAAGCTCTCGTCAAAGGGGCGGTCCGACACGACATACACGGCGGTCGTGTCGGCTTCGTGGCCGGCCGGGTGCAGCCGCGCATGCTGAAAGGTGGCCGTCAGCCAGTCGCCCCGCAGGTCGCGGGGGTCGAGCGTGACCGGGGATTCCGTGGCGTTGCGCAGCTTGACGGCGGTGACATACCAGCGCCCGCCACGCCAGGCCGCGAGCGGTTCGGCGGTGACGGCCGCG
Source organism: Thioalkalivibrio sp. ALMg9 (assembly GCF_000380625.1). Taxonomy (NCBI): domain Bacteria; kingdom Pseudomonadati; phylum Pseudomonadota; class Gammaproteobacteria; order Chromatiales; family Ectothiorhodospiraceae; genus Thioalkalivibrio; species Thioalkalivibrio sp. ALMg9. Next base: position 67,164 of record NZ_AQYC01000008.1, on the reverse strand, counting down.
CCCCGGACCAGCCGGACCGGTTCCCGGTTCAGCGAAACCTGGCGCACGCCGGGCATCTGCGGGGCGAGCCGGCTGGGGCCATACAGGGATTGGGACGCGAATCGCGTCAGCGCCACGTAGTCCAGGTTCTGGTGGTCGGGTTCGGCGTCGGGGACGTCCGTCGCGCGGTCCCGGCGGCTCCCCGGTCGATGAATGACGACCTCGTTGGCGCGCGCCCCGTCTTCGGCCGAAAGGTCGAGCATGAACGTCGCCCCGGACTCGACATCGGCAATGACGGCGCGGGCGGGGCCGAACGAGGATTGCGCCTTGAGGTACACGACCCCGTCGTTCGAGAACACGCGGACCTGATCATCAATATGGGGTGGGAGCCCCACGCGGACGTGCCCTGCGGGGAAGCGAATCAGCCGCTCCTGCCCCACGGGCAGGGTGACCTGGACGGGCGTGCCGTCCCACGTAATGCGGTCGGGGCTGTCGTCGGCGGTGGCCGACACCGGGCCCGCGAGGGCCGCGATAAGGGCAATGGCGAGGATCGGGCGCATTACTGCTCCTCCTCCGGATCGATGCGATAGGGGTCTTGGGCGAAGCCCGCGAGGGCGAGCCCCCAGGGGTTCGATTCAGGGTCGATGTCGTAGGCGATCACCCGCAGGGGGTAGCGGATGAAGACCTGCTTGACGCGCTCGCCGTCGATGCGCTCCTCGACCTCCACGTCCAGCCATACCGTCCACGTCCCGTCCCCCGTGGCCTGCACGCGGTCCGGGGTGTAGCGCAGGCCGTCGATCTCCCGGATGAATCGGCTGCGATCCCGCAGCTCACCGCGCCGCTCGCGCTGCTCGCGGTCGGCTTCGAGGGTTTGCTGAAACCGTGGAGTCAGGAACGCCTGCAGCGACCAAAGGTTGTCCGGGTAGTCCGCGCGCCCGTCCTCGGGCCAGCGATGGACCTGCTGCCAGATATAGAACGCGAAGGTGTACACCGACGCGGGATGCACCTCTCCGGCTTCCAGAACCCCGCCGGTGCGCAGCTCCGGGGGGATGTGCACCGTCAGACGGTCGGGGGCCTGCTGCCACCCCCACCACAGGCCGAGGGCCACGAGCGCCATGACGCCGATGACGCCCCGGAGGGTGTTGATGTGCGATCGGGCGCTGTCGAGTTCCTTGCGGTATCTCACGAACGTCTCCCCAGGTCCCAGGTCCCGCTGCGTAGCGTCACCGGGACCTTGCGCAGGCCGCTCCGGTGAAGGGCGAGCATGGCGCGTTGTTGGTAGTAGCCGGTGGGGCGGCCCCGCTTGATCTTCTGGAAGATCGTGGCGGTGATGAATACGGTCCCCAGCACGGCGATCGCCGCGAATCCGACGCCCATCATCGGAGCGCCGACCACGAAACCGAGCAGGATCCCGACGGGTAGCCAGCCGATCACGGCGAGCACGAGAATGGCGAGCAGCTCACTGGAGGAGCAGCCGCGAAAGATGGGCGGCTCCTCGTTAAGCCGCTCGGCCATTCGGTTTTCGAGTCCGGGTGTCGCCACGCGGCATTACTCCATGATCGAAATGGCCTGATTGACGAAGAAGCTCAGGACGAGGAGCACCACGGCACCCACCACGCCAAGCAGACCCACCTCGCCCCATTCGGCCTTGCCTTGGCGGGCCTCATTGAATTTGGTCAGCGCGGTCCAGGACACCCACAGGAAGGAGGCGACGGCGATCAGCGTGCCGAGGACGATCGCGCCCTCGAAGATGTAGCCGCGCATGACGTCGATCCAGTTGCCATCCTCGAACCCTCCGTCGGGCTCGGGTGCCGTCGGCAGGTTCTGCGCCCAGGCGGGCGTGGAGTGGAGGGCGACCACGACTCCAGTCATAAGGATGTGGCGGGCGCGGGCCCATTGGCGTTTGCAGGTATTGAGCATCGGAAAGTCCTCCTATGGACGGATGAAGTAACCCACGAGCATCACCACGACGGCGGCCCGTACAGAGACCCAAAGCAGGTCGAACATGGGTGTCTCGCGATCGCTCCAGGCGCGGAACTGACCCATCACGACCCACATGAGCCAGATCAGATAGGTGACCGCGACAATGGCCGCGATCGCGAGCCCCAGGTCGGCGCCACTCGCGCCGGCCCACTGCTCGAACTGACTGGAGGCATCGCCGCTCACCGGCGGTAATCACCACTGAGGGGCTCGACCCGGCGCGGTTGGGCGCGCGGTGCCCGGAGGTGCTCCTCGATGCCGGCCTGCACCCGCTCCAGGTCGTGGCGCAGCCAGTCGTACTGGAAGCGAATCCGTGCGTCGGGTTCGGCATGGGCTTCGGCCTGATCAACCAGCGCGTGCAGGGCCTGGATCTCGTGAGCGAGTCGGCTCAGGCTCTCGCGTTCCGCATCGCGGTCGGCCAGGGCCGCCGGTGTGAGGGTGATCATCACCACGCCCGTAGCGAGCGCGACAAGGGTCCTGTGCATGGCGTATGACTCCGAGGCGTTAGCGTGAGCCACAGTCTTCTGATTCCCGGCCGTGGCGACTACGAAAAATCCTCAAACCGATCGCGAGGGTTTTTCGGGCGCCATGGGTGAAACCCCTGCGCCGTACTATTCGAGCCTTCCGAAAGGGCGGGTTTGGCGAGGGTGAAACGCGGGTGGTTCGAGCGGGCCACATCGCAAGCCCGAGCGGGAGTGCGGCGCCGAACGTCGGTGGTAAGGGGTTTGGCGTCCGGCCGTCCGGGGGTGGAGAAACGCCCTGCGCTCGTGACACTCGCAGGGGCGGGTGGGGTTCTCAGAGGTATTTCTTGAAGCTCGAAGCCGTAATGGCGATGGTGATCGCATTGAGCAGGGCGAACGGGAGAATGACCCAATTCGGGTGGACCGAAAACGGCAGGGCGAGGTAGACCACCCAGGCCATGGCGATCGAGGGCGCCATCAGCCGTTTCGCGTGGTGGTAGACGAACGACGATTCGCGGCCACCCCCCCAGCGGCGGAGATCGCGCTGCACGAGGCCATCGACCAGGGCCACCATGGCGAACAGGACGAACACCGGCATGGCGAGGGTCAGCACTCCCAGGCGGAGGGCGAAGACCTGCGTGATCGCCATGCCGGCCAGGACATACGGCTCAATGGAGTGATACCCGTTGCGCAGGGAGTGAACGATCCGGCCATCCTCGGGGTGCGCGGGAATCGACAGCCACTCCACGAGCGAGTGGATCCCCGTGTACTCGAACAGGAAGCGATAGGACATCTCCGCGAAGCTGCGCGCGTAGCTCCCTGGATCCGCGGTCAACATGGACTGACGAAAGTCCTCGTTGAGGTAGCCGATCTCGCGTTCGAGCATCTGCTGGCTGTGCTGGATGCCTTGCTCCGGCCAGATCCACGTCATGCCGACCCATTCCGCCACCAGGGAAAACAGCAACGCCGCGAGCAACCACAGGACGAGCTGCCCCGCGAGGTTCAGCGTTCGCCCGATCAGCCCCGGGTCGCGCTGCTGCGCGGGGTGACTCGATCTCTGCCGGCGCGCGCTCGCCATCAGGCGGGTTCCTGCGGGGCGACCGGCATGGCGGTGTCCTGCCACCAGTGCTCGGCGGTGGTGTAATCGCGCTGCATGCGCTCGGCGATGTCGGCGAGCGACCCGGGCATCACCGGATCCGCTGTACTGTCCGGGAGCGGCATACGGATCTTCCAGAGCTGCCCCCCCTCGATCAGGGCGAACGCCTGACCCTTGGGCAGGGTGACGATGTCGGACGGCGTGAGCAGCGGGACCTCGGTCACCGTGATGCGGTCTTCGTTGCGGCTGGAGAAGTGCTGGTCCGATTCTGGATCGGCCGAATCGTTGGTGCCGGACACCTGCATGAGCGTGTTGATCTCGACCTGCGGAAGCTGCTCCGTGAGCATTTCGGCCGTCTCGTACTCCTTCACCCGCAGCATGACCAGCGTGTTGAAGTTACCGGCAACCTGACCGGCCTTGGGCTTGGATCCGATCCGGGCCTCGACGTCGGACCAGGTCTGCGTATAGGCCGTGACCTGAAACCCCGCTCCACCGGCCTTGTTCAGCAGGGGGATAAACTCGTCGCCGATCAGCTCGTTGAACTCGTCGGCATGCACGTTGACGGTCGGGAGCCCCGACCGACCACCATCCGGCAGTCCGTCGTCCTGCCCATGCTTGTACAGCTGACCCGCGACGGAACAGAGATCCGCGAACATCGAGTTGCCCACGGCCGCCGCCACGTCCGCATCCGAGAGCGCGTCGAGGCCCACGTAGACGATGCCGCCGGTGCGGATGATCTCCCGCCAGGAGAAGATCGGGCGAGGGTCGTCGGTGTCGAGATAGTCGGGGGCGATCAGCTCCGCCGTCTTGCCGGTGGTCAGCTTTTCCATCAGGGGGAGCAGCGAAGCCACGATCTTGTCGAAATAGGTCTTGTCGTACTCGAAGGCGCTGCGCAGGCCGTCGGCGACCGGGTCGAACAGCCCCTGCTCCTTGGCGTAGAGCATCAGGGCGACGGCACGCTTGTCCCGACCCTGCAGGTTGCGCGGTAGCTGGCGTTCGTTGGTGTTGGCCTCGCGCCGCCCCACTTCCTCTTTCCATCCTTCGGGCGCCACGCTGGGGAGCCAGTGCTCGTAGTATTCGATCAGCAGCGGCTCGATGTAGGTGATGTGCCGGAGGATCTGTTGGTAATCCGGGCGTCGGCCCAGCGCCACGATCGCCTGAGACACGATGTTCACGAATCGCCACGCGAACTCCTTGAAGGCGGCACTGTTGCCTTCGCTCGGGAGCTGGTTCGAGACACGGGTGGCGACCTCGGTAATGCGGCTGAACGACCCGACGGCGTTGTAGCGTGCCGAGTGGTCGGGGTAGCCCAGGTGAAACATATAGAACTGGTCTTCGCGCCCTGCGCGCCGGGCCTCCGCATACATCCGCTTGAGCAGCTCGGCATCCCCCTTGGGGTCGATCACGATGGTGACGTCGCCGCGCCGGATGTCCTGAGTGATCAGGACTTCGGCCAGTCGAGTCTTGCCCACTCGGGTCGTACCCAGGACGAGGGTGTGCCCCACGCGCTCACCGAGATCCGTCCAGGCATCTTCCTCGTCCGGCTCGACCGCATGTAGCGCGGGTTTTCCACCCACGGGGGGCAGGGGTGCCAGGGGGTTCCACCAGGCCCGGGTGCCCAGTGCGCGTGCGATACCGCGTAGCCCGGGGGTGGACTCCCACTGGACCTCCTTGCGGCGGGCCCAGCGGTACAGGTGGCCGGGATCCACGTAATGCTGGACCTCCGGTCGGATCGTGTCCCGCAGGCGCTGCGTGTGCTTCTGTGTCCAGCGGAACCCCCGTCCGAGGTAGAGCTTGCGGCGCGAGACGGGGATCTGTTTCGCGCTCATGGAAAACTCGGGCAGCTGTCGGAGATGGCGGTGATACCGCACGATCCTCCACCCCTGTCGCGCCCGGTGCACGGCCAGTGCCCCGAGCATCGCCGCCGCGACCCAGGCGATCGAGGGCGTCATCATCAGGGCCCAGGGCGCGGCGACCGCGATGACGGCGGCGGCGCCGGCCACAAAGGCGGAGTAGAACTCGACCGGCGGCCGTAGCAGGGCCTCGACGGGCAGCTGGCTCATTGTTCGATCCCCTCGCGCGAGATCAGGACCGGGTAGACGTCGAGCTGCAAACGCTCGGCGAGATCATCGCCGTGCGAGAGCTGGACCGGGATCCCGTGCGCGGTGTCGCGCACCCGTTCGAGGTCGTCGGGGGTCTCCGCCTGAACGAGCATGCACACGGCCCCCGCCTGCATGAGCGCGACCCGGTGGAGTTCCAGCCAGGCGAGCGATTGCGGATCCGAGCCCACCAAACAGAGTGGACGTGGCATGTGCTGAAGCGTCTCGCGGACATGCGCCGGCGGCTGTCCCTGCAGCGGTGCCACGCGCAAGCGGGACGGTTCGATGGGCAGCATGCGCTCGGCCGCGTCGTTCAGCGGGGGGAGTGCGGCCGTATTGCGAGGTGTGGGCTCTTCGGCGCCCTCCAGGCGCTCCAGGTAGGGGGCCGCCGGACGGCCCTCACCCGTATCGAGGATCACCTCCATGGCCTGCGCAGAGGCAGAGACGAAGAGAAGGGGCAGCAGGGCGGCCAGGGGGGACTTCACGATCACGGCAGAGCATCCAGATGGTGTTGGACGCGGGCCCGGTGGCGGGCGGCGTTGGTGGTGTTCGAGGGCGCGTGATAGAGGCCGCTGGCTTCCAGCCAGTGGCCGCTGCGTTCGTACTGCTCTCGCAGGATCGCGGCACCGATGTGGAGGTTGCGATAGGGGTCGAGGGCCCGCGCCGGGTCCTGGAGACGAGCCTCGTGCCAGCGCCAGTTGACCTGCATGAGTCCTATATCGATGTTCCGCTTCCCGGCCGCGAGGTGGCGCTCCAGGGCGTCCAGCGCCTCCCGGTACGTGCGGTATCGCTCCGGCCGTCCACCCACGTTGAGGGTCCAGGGCCACGGCCGCGCCGCACCCGTGGACAGCCGTGCGCCGGACTCGGCGGCGGCGAGGGCGTACAGGACATCGGCCGGAACACCCTCGGCCTGAGCGACGCGGTGGTAGCCTTCAGGAACGCCGGCTACCGCTTGGGTCGCGAGCGTTAGGGCAAGACCGGCTGCCAGCGCTGCCCGGATTGCCGCAACAGCGAGGGCGTGTCGTGATCGGCCAGCGTGCCGTCGTCGTGATTGAGGGTGATACGACCGGCTCGCACCAGGTCGATCGGGACCGCGTTCTCCGCCGCCCATCGGCGCACCTCCTGATCCGCATCGGTATCCGTCAGAAAGACGTCCAGCCGCCACTGTGCCCCGTCCTGCAAGCGCTCCACGGCGCGTTCCAGGATGTCCCCGCAGCGGCCGCAGTCGCGGGCGGCGACCAGAACCACGCGATCGTCCGCACCGAGGTCGTCCAGGGTGGGGGTCCTCGGCTCGCTGATTCTCGGCTCGGCCCCGTCCGAAGCGCCGGACCGATCACGCGGCTCGATCAGCACCCGATCCGGGTAGAGGCGATCCCACGCGGCATCGTAGGCATGCTGGAAGGCCAGTTCTCCGGTGACGCGATCACGCTCCTGCTCCACGGCCAGCTCGGCGTAGTACCGACGTTCGCGCTCGGTCTCTGCATGAATCCCCAGGACCCATATCGGGTCCAGATCCGGCGACCAGAGTCCTCGTGGCCCCTCCATGATGGCGTCGTAGCGTTCCCACTCGGCGTCGGAGAGATCCCAATGCTGTGTCCGGGCCGGCACCGTTTCGACGCCTTCGGACGCCCGGGCCTCGGTGCGGGTCGCGTCGGACTCGACCGAACTGGCCTGAACGGTGCCGGAAAGTCCGACCGCGACCAACAGCGCGATCACGGAGGAGCGAGACCGGGTCATGGGTGCCCCCGCATGCAGGGGCGCCCATCAATGAAATAGACCCGCTGTTCCCATGTGGACGACAGATCGGCTTCGACCCGAGTCCGCTCGGCGACCCGGTCAAGGCAGGTCGGGGGTGGCTCGGGAATCGCGACGGGCTCGACGGGGGGCGGATCGGGTGCCACCTCGGGTTCCGGATCGTGCGTGGCCGCGATGACGCCGACTCCAATCAACAGCAAAACGACAGCTCCACCCATGATGGTCTCCTGCTCCTACTCGTCGTGGATGGCGAGGGCGTGCATGAACCCGCGTGGATGCCGGAGGACCGCGACGCCGGCATCCGGATCAAGGCTTTCCAGCGTCCATTGCCCATAGCGCCCACCCACGCGGATACGCTCGCGGCCACTCACGCCTTCCAGGATGGCGAAGTGGCGAGCCCCCCAGTGTTCGATACCCGTCAGGGTGGCGTTCGGTTCGGGGGTTTCAGGCGTTTCCTCCAGGCGGGCGACGCGGCGCTGCGTGGCGTTCAGATCGCCCCTCAGCGCCTCGATGGGCTCCAGGGCCTCCGAGGATTCCACCTCGGCGCGCAGGTCCATGAGTTCACCCTGCAGGGCCTCCAGTCGGTCGGTCACGGCCTGATCCGGTCCCTGGTGGTCGAGCGCGGACTCCAGCCCGTCGAGCTTCTCGCGAAAGTCGCGTTGCTCGGAGCGCAGCGCGCGCAGATCCTCGTCCTGACTGGCGACCCGTGCCTCCAGGGAGGCGAGCAGCATTTCCAGTTCGTTGAAGTGCGCTCCATCTGCCTCCGCGACCGGTTCGGCCGGCACGGGCTCGGGTTCCTCGGTTTCGGCCCCTCCGCCGCCGATGAACATCAGGAGCAACCCCGTTACGGCGGCGAGGCCGACGACCGGCCCCGCGATCTTGAGCCAGCGCGGGATGGGCTGAGGCGCTGGACGATTGTCCGACTTCTCGTTCGTGCTCATTGATCACCTCGCGGAATCGACCGGGCGCGGGACGGGGCATACCGGGCGGCGACCTCGTCGCTGGGGATCTCCAGTTCGGCGCCGGTGCGGAGCTGATTCGGGTTCGGCGCATTGGCCGGGAAGAACGCGTGCGGGTTGGCCTCGAACAGCGCGACGGCCATGCGCGTCGGCTGCTCCGGCGAAACCGCCTCGGCGATGGAACCGAGGGTCTCTCCGCGCTGAACCGGACCATACAGGCGGGCTGTTGGGGGCTGTGGCGCGAGCACGTCGCGCACGGTGTCGGCTTCGATCGCTTGGCCGCGCGCCCGCGCGGACTCGGCGTAAGGCGCACGCGGTTCGTAGGAGATTTCCCGCATGGCGGGATCGACGACCAGGCGCCAGGTGGGGCCGGCGAGGGTGGTAAGCGCATTCTCAAGGCTCAGGGGCCCCAGCTCTCGATGCACCTCGGGAAGCGGTCGGGTCAGGAGCACCCGCATGGCCGGGTCCGCCTTGGCCGGCTCCTCCAGTTGATACCCGCTATGTGTCAGGAGGTAGGTGAGCGCGGAGCCGACGTGCTGGATGTCCGAGGGAAAATCCATCTGGACCGTGACCTGCAGGGGCTGCACCTGCTCGGGTGCGGGCGCATCGGTGGCGGTGAGGTATCGACCCACCTGAATGTCACTGGCCGCAGCGGTTCCCCAGGAGGTGAACGCCAGCGCCACAAGGAGTGCGGGTAACCGTTTTCGCATGTCTTGCCTCGCCTGCTTGGAATAAAGGCCCGCGCCAACGGAGGCGCGGGCACCAGCCCTACGGGGGTATGGGCCGCCCGCTGCCAAGGCAGCGGACGTCGCTAATTCTCCGGGTCCCGCGTGTAGCGGCTACGAAAAATCCTGAAGCGAGCGCGAAGGGTTTTTGAGTTATCCACAAAAACCGGGGGTAACTGCATGGGAAAGAGGGGGAAGAAAGCGAGGGAACAAGGACTTGCCAGGCGTGGGCAAAACGTAACCAGCCACCCCGGTTGGGTCGGGGGTGGCTGATCCGCGAGTTGACTTCGATTGAGGTGCTTCAGGACCGGGCGCGTCGATTGTGCGATGGCCCGGTCGAGTAGGAGTCTTCCCCAGGGCGGATCGATCTCACCCTCCTGCAGTAGCGAGTCGTATTCCGGCGATCCATGGTTTTGGGGGGATGGATCTATCTCGAATGGCGCGGCAGTACCGCACAAAGGGACCCACGCTGCATCTGGCGGTGGGCGGCCAGTGATTTGAATCACGGAGACTAGGGTCTCCCCACGGCGGGCGCTACGCACCGACCGTGGGGAGACCCCCCTAAGCCATTCGAGAAGAACTCGTGCCGGGCCCGGAGGGCCCAACGAGTTGACTTGTGAACCTCCACCGAGGATCGGTATTGATCGACTGACCCGAGCCAGGGACAAAATTGGATCAGTCGATAGCGCCGGTCCGCCTACGGGGTTGCGGCGCCCCCACTCTCGGCGCGTAGGGGCTTTTGCCGACGGGCGTCGGCAAGGGGCCTGATCCGCTCAGGCGGGCGGTGTAATCCGTATTGGAACGCATGGCGATGGACCGAAGCAAATACTCCGGAACGCGCGTGTCGGATATCTGCAACCAACGGAAATGGAATGCGCCATGCTGAGAGGGAACTCGAGATCACATCAGCCGTTGCATGGTGCAGATGTGATGCCATATTGCGCCTGATCGAAATTTCTTAACCATCACGCAGTCATAAGGCCGGACACGCGGGACGCACCCATTGCACAAGAGCCTTTACGGTCTCGCTGTCGTAAACGACCGCGTCGAAAGGCTCGCTGTCCAGCCGCCGACGGAATGGTGCCCAGCTGCTGATATCCTTGGAGCCGGATAGGCCCAAGTGATGTTCGATGTCTCCGCCCGTCCAGAGCCAGACGTCGTGACCCCGAAGCTTATGGTGGAGAGATTCCGCTACGGGACGCGATTCCGGGCGCGCAGCCCAGTCGCGGAACACTACGGAAGGCTTCTTGCTGCCAGCCGGGTTGCGGGCGTTTCTGCAGGGGCGGCCATTATCACCGATGAAAATAGTCGGGTCATCATCAGCCATGGCGTGAATCTGGCGGAGGCATTTGCACAGGTCTTCGTCGTCATCCGGAATCAAGCCGTGCTGCACGGCTTGATTTGCCGCGAAGTCCAAATCTGCTAACGCGCAAACTTCGATTCCTAGCTCACGGAAGACGGTAAGCGACTCCGGTAGGCTCCCGCCACCTCCGAGTCCAAGGATAGCGAGGCCATCATCCGCTGGTTTCCGCCGGGTGACCGCTTCGTAAACAAAGGGGAGAAGATAGCGCTCTGTTGAGCCCTCGGCGATGAGGACGCGGTCGCTAAACAGCCAGTGGTTGGCATTTTCCAGCCCGAAAAGGGCATGCAACCGCTTATTGTCGTCTTGAATCCGCTTCTTGAGCGCCTCCTCTGCTGTCAGGGTGACACGAGTCTCCCCCGATTCGGCGGACTTGCGGACGATGCGCGTATGCGCTGCTGTTTCCCGCTCCACCATCACCGGGGAGTGCGACGCAAAGATGACCTGGTAACCATGTCCGGAGAGGCTGTCCAGAGCAGAGCGTACCTGTTCGATGGCTTGCGGGTGGAGGAACAGCTCGGGCTCCTCAATGAGCAGGAGCCGGCGTTGTGCCGTCGTGTGCTGGTCCGCTCGGAAGTCGGCGAGATAACGGATGAGCGCCATCTGGATGCTGCGCTGGGCGCCGTGGCCCAGGGCGGTGAAGTCGCGAACGGCATTACGCCCTTGTTCGCTTACCCGGATGGTCCCCCGGCTGAAGAGTTCCTTGACGCTGGGCACGGGAATATCGAGGTGCAGCTTTATGCCGGGAAAGAAGGGGCGCAGGGCCTCAGTGGCCTCATGGTCAAAGCGGTTGAGTTCTTCGGCGCGCTCGGCACCGGCGGCCGTGAGTTTGTCGGTCAGCGGTGCCAGAGCCTGTGTCAGTTCAGCGCCGTGGCTGGCTTCGGCGGGGCCAGTGAACTGTGCTAGCAGTTTGCCGATGGTGGAGGTTTTCTTGGCTTTGGTAGCGTCTTCGGCGGCATCCTCCATGGCACCGACGGTGATTGGTTCCGGAAAGAGATTCTTCAGGGCCTCAGGAATCCCGCCAGGATGGTCCCTCCACGAAGAAACGCTTCCATCGGCTTCGATTTTATCCGGCACCTGAAGCTTTATCTGCCTGGTCGAAACGTTCGGTTCGTACTGGATGCGACGAAGTACAAGTTCACCCTCACCAATCAGAGGCTCGATTCTGCGGCGATGTTCGTCCTCGAGTTGGTTTAGGATTCCGCCATCAAGCCCCGCTATGATGCCGTCCACGGTTACAGGTTGGCTCGAGTCGTGGAAATCGGTTTCCCGGAGTGACGATGGCGCTACAAACCACTCAATAGCAGTTAGAAGATTGGACTTTCCGGCATTGTTATAGCCCACGATGGGGGTGCAGTCGCCCAGCGAAAGTCCTACATCGCGGCACGAGCGGAAGTTCCGTATGTGTACTGAGCTCAAACGATGCATGACCTATTCCTTGTCGTTCACGAATTGATGCTCCTCAAGGGGCCGCTTCGGCCAACTGTCGAAACAACGCGTTTAGCTGAGATTCCGGTGCGCCGCCGCGCCCGCTGCGACTGATTGGTGACGACTCATCGCTGTCTTCCGGCTCCTGTTGCAGGAGTTCCTCCAGCCGCTCTGTAAGGATCTGATGGGAGTCCCTTAGGTCATGCTTCGTCAGGTGTTCCATGGCACTCAGGTTCTCCAAGGCTTCATCCAATTGCCCAGGTTCGTCGGCGCTCTCGAGCTCGCTATCGACAGCCTCATCGATAGCCTGAAGAAGGAGTGCTTTCTCCTCCTGCAGGTAGTGCGCAAGCTCCGAGCAATGCTCCATGGCTTCGGCCACCGCCAATACGTCATCGGTAAATACAGCCGTTTCTAGAGCAGCCTTCCACACACCGTACCGCTGAGCTCGATCCGGAAACCCACATGTGAGGCCCAACAATGGTCGATGCGAATTGTTGGAGAAAGCATTTAGCCAAGCCTCCTCGTCGGGGAGGTATGTCGCGGCCAAGGCGGACAGCGTTTCACCGAATGTGGAGGACGACTGCTTAGATTTAGCAGTTGGATATTGCGCTTGTGTTCCCTTCGCGTTCCACGCATGCCATAGACGGATAATTCTACTGGACATTTTAGGGATGGTGATCTTACTACGGAGTCCCTGATGATCACGAAAACTTTGCCTTTCTAGAGCTGGCTGCTCCAGGCAGGCACGATGTTGTTCAAAAAGTTGCGTTCGCAACTGGGCGTCCGTCTTGACCGGCCGCACATCGCCTTCGAAAAGCTGGAACAAGCGAAGGCCATGCTGAAAGCGCCGCAGGTGCGCGATCAATCTTCCTTTGAGGTGAGCATCTCGGTTGATGAGGGCCTGAATGAGGTCTCCGATTGCCGGTGTCGTATAGCGTAGCCATATCTTGTCTTCGATGCGTTTGGTAATGGCAAAGTTGGGTTCAAGCTCCTGCAACGCATCGTGTAGTGCATTGGCCTGTGCCCGTCCGAGCGCAAGATCATGGTGCAGAGCGTGGAATGTTTCTGTGAGGTCATCCACCGCGCCGTCTCCACCGGCAACAGCGAGAACGTAGAGCAGGTGTTGTGCGGCTGGGCTCAGATGGCGAAACGCCTTGCCCCAGTATTCCGTCGGATCGTCGAATTGCGCCTTCAGCCATTCTGGGTAGCCGGTTTCCGGTTGCTGATGGGCATCTTCGGCGGTCTCGGCGGCCAGGCGGGGCGTGAAATTGTCGTGCTTGACGATGTGCAGGTGGGTGCTATTTCTCATGAGGGACCGGATATGACCGCTGCTAACGCCGGCATAGTCGAGCTGCGCAACAAGAATGTGGGCCCTCTCCCATTCGTCGAGTGCTTCCACCTCCAAAGTAACTCGATCGAGGCGATCAGCGTCGCGATGGAAGCGTTCAAGACGCTGACGGGCTTGCTGGAGGATGTAATCGCGGGTTGTCATCAGGAGCTTGTGCTCGCCATCGCCGTTTTGGATGCGCCGGATAAGGCTAAGGAGTGAACCTTCCATGGCCAGGCCCCGCTCCGACTCCAGAAATTGAGCCCCCAGGAAGTCGTCGAGGATCAGGACCTGGCGGCGACCTTCTTGAAGCAGGCAGCGGGCACTTTGGATTTCTCGATCTCGAACAAAGAGTGCCTCGTAGCCTTCTTCAGCGGCCCATTGGAGGGCCAGATATCCCGCCAAGGCCGTTTTCCCGGCCCCTGGGGCGCCGGTAATCAGGCAACAGTGACTTTTTTCTAGTAACCGTGCTGCATCGTCGGCTCGGCGGTGGCGAACAAAGGCGCGGGCGCGCTCGCAAAGGTCATCCATGGCGTCACGGGAAGTGCTCTCCTCTGCACGGTGCAGGATCGTCCGCAACTGCTCTCCGTCTTGTAGCCAGAGTTTGACATGGCTGCGAACCAGATCTGGATTTTCCCGGAGTGTGGCGTCGAGTTCGTCGCGGCCGATTATGTCCGAGGGGTTCTGGGCCCAGGGCTGCAATTCGTTTTGAAGCTTTCGTTTTCGCTCAGGATTCAGGCGAGCGCACGTAATCAGCCTATAACCGGAAGGCTGTAGCCGATCGAGATTATCGCGCTCAGCCACAACCGCTCGCTTCAGCCTGGAGAAATCGGCAATCCGCTTTGCCTGGCCAATGATGGTGGTGCCGTCCGCTGCAACATGGCGCAGGTCGATGCCGCCGTCCGGGCCCTCGGAGAACTGTTCGAAGGTCGCGCGTTCTCGCGATTTCAGAACATCCGCGGCGAGTCTTTCGAAATCCTGAGGACCAAGGCGCTCGTAGTCAAAAGTCATGACTGGAGTTTCTGCTGGAAAGCGCGCTGTGGGGGCCTGAGGCGATCGGCTGCTGGTGTTGTGTTGTCGCCTGCTTGGGGTGTCGATCGAGAATCCATCCGAATGCAATCATGCGCGTCATTGTAGCGGTTGTCCCTTAACTACAGGGATCGGTTGTACTCAGGGGGCGATCGCCCGCGTAGTGGGTTGAATTTATGGATAAATCGGTGCAAGTAGGCTCTTTTCTTCTGTACGGAAAGTCTTGCTGGCGCCTCGATGCTTCTTACTGAAGGGAATGCTGACTGCCTAGAACCGGACGGCCGGCGACCGGCTCGAGGAAGACGGCCCCGTAGGGCCCCGGGAGACGCCTAGAAGGATTCCAGGGCGTGATACGCGAATACCGCTGGCCCCTGGCAGAGGATGAGTCGGCCGGAGTCTGTGGTCAGGGCGTAGAGCCCGTGATCCATCAGTGAGATGTCGCCGAGGATTGAATGGTTTCGTTGTTCCATGATCGGTCTCCTGGTGGGGCGGGACCGCCCCATGGGGAACGGTTGTCCCCGTGGTGGGTAAAGGAAATGGATCGACCGGAGAAGCCGGCACACTTCTGCCCGATCCGGGGGTGCTTCAGGGGCCTGATACGCTCAGGCGGGCGGTAAAGCCGTCATTCCCCAGGATCGCGCGCGACCCTGGGGAATGACGCCCCCGAAGGGGGGCGTGTGGTCAAGCGGCTTGCTTGCCGGTCGCAACCGCCAAAGCCAGCGATTCGATCGGCTCGATTTCGGCGAGAAACGCCAGGTGTTCGAGTGCCTGAGCGCGTAGGGCGCCGGGCGACGTGTCCATCGGCTCCAGTGCGTGCGAGTTGAGCAGGAATACGCCCGGGCCATGGCAGACCATGATCCGGGTCGCGTCCGAGCCAAGGGCGTACAGCCCTCGGTCCATGGGGACCAGGTCCCCAAGAATGGAGTGATGTCGAGATTCCACGGTCAGTCTCCTGTGCCGAGGGGCGACCGACCCCCAAAGGGGCCGGCGCCCCTTTAGGGAATGGAATGCCGTTGGCTAGTCGATCGCGCGAAGGATCTCGCCGGACTCGTCGTGGTCCAGGGCGTAATCCCTCAACCAGTGGTACAGGTTGACGTGCCGATCTTCGCGAAAGCGCCAGGCCATCGCGTTGAAGGCGAACAGACAGGCAACAATGCCCGCCGCGTCCGCACTCAATTCGCCCTCGTAGCCGTTACCGGGCACCACGATCCGCAGGTTCCGTTCCTGTTCGGGTGCCATGTAGAAACCGCCGTTGGAAAGCTCGTAGAACTCCCAAAAGCCGCCCCTGTAGGCTTCCGCCAGGGTTCCCAGCGAATCGAAGACGCTATTTTCAAATGCCAGGGCATGTGCCCCGAGATACCTCGGCAGGATCCGGATCCGTTCGAGGTCGGGGACGCGGTGGCGGTGAATCGCAAGATCCGTCTCAGTGCAAAACGTCATGGTCTATCTCCTGCAAGGAGGGGACAGACCGCCCCCACGGGGGACGGTGTCCCCGTGGTGGGTGAAGGAATGGATCGACCGGCGGAGCCGGCGCACCCCTGCCCGATCCGGGGGTGCTTTCAGGGGCCTGATACGCTCAGGCGGGCGGTAAAGCCGTCATTCCCCAGGGCCGCCCGCGACCCTCGGGAATGACGGCCTGAAGGCCGTCAAGGTTGAGAGTGGATTCACCCGGTTGCTTCGGACTGTACCTCGGCCTCCGGCCGCAGGTGCTCAGCGGCTTTCCGGGCCTGGCTTGCGGCCCGGAAAATGGCCCGCTTGTCCTCTTTGAGCTTCCGGACCCAGGAGCCGATGTAGCCTTCGTGACGCAGATCCCCCTGGATACCGATCTCGGCACACAGGAAGGCGGCACCCAACTCGGCGACCAGCTCCTCGAACGCATAGCGCTCGGATCCGAAGTGATCAAACTCCACGATCCCCTCGCGCGCGAGGCGGGACTCGTGTCCCGTCCAGTGCGTGAGTTCGTGGAGTGCCGTGGCGTAATAACCGGCCTCTTCCCGAAACGACGCCTTCGGGGGCAACTGGATGTAATCCGGACCGGGCGCATAGAACGCCCGGTCGCCCCCGTGTCGGATCAAAGCCCCGGAGGACTCCAACACCGATTCCGCGGCCTCGATGGGCGTGAAGCTCGGTTCCGGGGCGTCCCCGGTGGGACCCACGCGATACCGGTCCTCCAGATCATCGATCTGGTCCACGTTGAATAGCTTGAAGGCCCGAAGGATGGGCACGGTTTTCATTACCGGCTCGCCCTTCTCGTCCGTCACCGGCTTGCCATCGCGGTCGGTCTTCTGCCGCTGGATTGGCTTGAAGAACACGGCCAGCGTGCTTTTCTCGCCCTTGCGCACCGATCCGCCGGCATCCTTCGCCTGCTTGAAGGTCATCCACCGACTGGTGGAATACCCGTGTGCCACCTCCCGCATCCACAGGAGCATGACGTTGACCCCGTGGTAGGGGCGATTGGTCGCGGCATTGACGGGCATTCCACTCGCCAGCGCCGCCTTGTCGCCATCCCAGGGCTTGACCCAGGGCACGACACCGTTTTCCAGGGCCGTAACGATCTGATCGGTCACTTCCTGGTACAGGTCCTTGGAGGCTTCTTTCTTGGACATGGTCTGTCTCCTGCGCATGAAAATGGGGACAGACCGACCCCGTGGGATCCGACTGCCCCACGGGGGTTGAAATGGTATGTTGACCGTTCGCACCCGAGCAGCGAGGCGCCGGTGATGAAGGTCATTGAAGGTCAACGTTCCACCCTGGAACAGGCGCTGACGCGCGCCTTGTTCAGGGGCGAAACCGAGCGGTTCGAGCAGATCAACGATCAACTCAAACCGCGCGCGGTAAAGCTCAGTGCGATTGCGACTTCAGATCGAGACGTGCCAGCAGCTCCTCGTCGATCAGACGAAGCGCAAGATTGATGTCGGCACGTCCCTCCCGAGTGCTCACCTGAGCGTTCAATGCTTGCTGACGCCGATCCAGGATCTCCTGTTCGGTCGCCGCTTCCAGCCAGGCGATAAACGCCTTGATGGTTTCCTTGTCCATCGATGCTCTCCTGTCTGTGAACGGAGAGCGCCCCACAGGGGAGTGCTCTCCCCGTGGTGGGTGAAGGAATGGATCGACCGGCGAAGCCGGCGCACCCCTGCCCGATCCGGGGATGCTTCAGGGGCCTGATGCGCTCAGGCGGGCGGTAAAGCCGTCATTCCCGAGGGTCGCCCGCGACCCTCGGGAATGACGGCCCGCAAAACAGCCGAACCCCAGGACAATGTCCCGGGGTTCGACGCACACAGCGGTCAGCAGGGTGCTTCGAGGCACCAGTGACGCGGAGGTGGAGTCACCCGTGCCGGTTGGCGCTTGGTGTATTCGGGCTGAGTGAACCGAAGGTCCACGCGCTCGCCCGCGCGCTTGAATGCCATGCCTTCGTGTTTCCGACTGATGTGAAGTCCTCGCATGAGTCTGTCTCCGAGTATTGGGGACAGACCGCCCCCACAGGGGTCGGTTGTCCCCGTGGTGGGTGAAGGAAATGGATCGACCGGCAGTGCCGGCACCCTTCTTCCCGATCCGGAAGGGTTTTAAGGGGCCTGATACGCTCAGGCGGGCGGTAAAGCCGTCATTCCCCAGGATCGCGCGCGACCCTCGGGAATGACGCCCCCGAAGGGGCGTCGGCACGATCAACCGATCCGCATTTCCAGATGGTGAAGATCGGACGTGGAAAGCTGTTCCAGATCGGCATCCGTAATGGGCTCCAGGGTGCGGCTATCCAGTACCTGGAAACCGCACTTGAGGGCCTCGGAAACCGAGTCGAGCGAACGAAAGAGCTTGGTGATGGTGGTGCGAGCTTTCATAGGGCTTCTCCGTCAGTTGTGGGACACCCCGATCCCTCCTGCCGCAACAAGAGGGATCGGTGGTGTCCCACAACGGAGACGCCCCGCAGCCAGGGGGGGAGGACCCCCTGGCGAACGGTCGGTCGGATTCAGGCGGCCGAGCTTTCCGGTTCCTGAGTCGAGTCCGCAGATGCGGTGTAGACGGTTTCGCCATCCACCTTGACCCAGGCGATCCGGAGCAGTCGAGCCTTCAGCGAAACGCCGGTCTGACCGGCTTTCTCGCCTTTCTGATACTCGAACAGATCCGGGTACAGATCACCCAGCTTGAACCCGATGAGGACCTTCCGGTCTTCATCGACATAGGTCTTGGCGGTCTTGATCAGACGCTCGGCTTCAGCCCCGCTGACCCGGCAATCGAACCGGGTCTTGTCGGGAGCGTCGGCGGAACCATGCAGCGCGACGATGTCGCACGCATAGAAGGCCGCCCCCTTCTTGGGGCTCACCTCGCGCACCCGATTCAGGTAGCCAAGGCCGGTGATGTGCAGATCGAAGTATTTGTTCTCAGACATGGTGGCTCTCCTGTTTCAGTGAAATCCGGAGAAACCATGCCCGTCCGGGGATTGGTTTCCCCGGGAGGGTGAAGGTAGCGCGAGGCGCTACTTTTTCTTGCTGCGACGTTCCTGACGCCAGGCAATGACGTTCAGGATGACAAAGACGATGAAAATCAGAGTGGCGATCAGCGCGAACGGCTCCATCACGACTCCTCCTCGTTGAGCTGGATGTTTCCGATGACCAGGAGCATCACTCCGAGCGTGATCACGTAGAGCACGCTGGCCAGCGGCACCGCCTCCAGGAATAACGCGACGATACTGGCGACGATCATGCCGACGCCCATTTTCCGCGAATCTTCCTTGACGGTCTGGATGTAGATAAGGGGTCTTTTCACAAAGGCGCCTCCTTCGAGAATAGCCAAAGGAGACGCGCCCAACCGGGGGGAGGCTCTCCCCGGCGTGGGTGGATGGAATACAGCAGGACCGACTGGCTGGGCCAGCGCACCGCTACCCGGTCCGGGCGGTGCTTTCAGGGGCCTGATGCGCTCAGGCGGGCGGTAAAGCCGTGTGACGCTTCTAGTTTTATCCTTCCCAATAATCGTCTGTCAATTCATGCGGTTCGAGCGGGCGCTCGATCTGGCGCAGCTCCCGCACATTGGCCTCCACCCACGCGTGATCCCGCTCCCGGTAGAGCAGGCGTTGCATCGGGGCGTCGTCCGGAATATCCAGGACTTCGCAGATCCCGTGCTCGGGGTGTTCCACGGTCGCGCCGGAGGCGCAGTGATCGCGGCGCTCGATGGGGAATCGGATGATCGCCATGGGCTCTCCTGTAGTCTGGCGCAGTCAGTCGAACTGCAGCTGCACCTTGCCTTCCGTTAGTTTCGCACCGGCATCAAAGGTTTTGCCAGTACGTTTGCTCTTGAGACCCTTGAGCTGTACTAGGTCCCCCGCGAACAGCGTGAGCGCCTGGGTCTCGGTCAGCTTCTTGCCACTGACCTGCTTCCAGACAATGGCGTTGCACGCTTCGCACTGCCAGGCCTTGGGTGATTCCTTGATGCTGCCCTGCTGGGCGCAGCCGCACTGCCCGACCGGCCCCTGTTTCGGGGCCTTGCCGGGTTTCCCGCCCTGGTCGGGCAACGTGGTCGTGCAGTCCGGGTAGCGGGTACAGCCCCAAAACGCCCCGGACCCGCCCTTGCGGCGGCGCATGGGCGAACCGCATGCGGGGCAGGGGTGCTGGACCTGCGCCTCGACCTGAACCGCGTCGGCGCCCTGCTGTTGAACGTTCTGCACCAGTCGCTTGACCCATTCGGACTGCCGCTGCAGGAACCCGTCGATCTCACCTTCTCCCTTGGCGATCTGGTCCAGTGCCTGTTCCCACAGAGCCGTGGTGGACGGGTCCTTCACCGGATCCGGAAGCGCATCGATCAGTGACCGGGCGGCGGACGTGGAGGTGAGTTTCTTCTTGCGCTCCTCCAGGTAACCGCGATCCATGAGGGTCTGGATGATCCCGGCGCGCGTCGCCTCCGTGCCGATGCCCGTGTTCTCTTTCAGGACGCGCCGCAGCCGCTCGTCCGCGATCTCGCGGGCGACGTTCTTCATGGCGGCGAGCAGCGTGCCCTGGGTAAAGCGTTCCGGCGGGGTGGTTTCCTTGTCGCGGATCTGCGCGCCGGCCAGCGAGACGGGGTCGCCTTTCTGTACGTTGGGAAGGGCCTGGTCGCTTTCGGCGCGCTCCTCGGCTGAAGCGTCCGTCTGGATCAGTACACGCCAACCGGTTCGGCGCTTGACGCGTCCCTGCGTGCGGAAGGTTTCGCCTTCGGCCGCGACTTCCAGTCGCGTCTGGTCGTACTCGTAGGCGGGATAGAACTGCGCAATGAAACGGCGTCGGATCAGGTCGTAGACCGCCTGTTCCCGCGACGACATCGCGTGGACATCCGCGACGGCGGTGGTCGGGATGATGGCGTGGTGCGCCGTGATCTTCGCGTCATTCCAGCAGCGTCCCTGTACGGCGGCATCCGCGCCTTCGACCAGGTGTTCGATGGTCGAGTCGCTCTGCATCAGTCCCTGCAGGACGTCGCGTGCCTCGCCGTGCTGGCTGACGGGCAGGTAGCGGCAGTCGGTCCGGGGATAGGAGGTGGCTTTGTGCTTCTCGTACAACGACTGTGCGGTATCGAGGACCTCCTGCGCCCCCATCCCCAGCCGTTTCGATGCCTCCTGTTGCAGCGTCGAGAGATCGTAGGGCAGCGGCGCGTTCTCGCGCTTGCGCTCGGTCTGCGCCAGGGTCACGGTGCCTTGCACCCCCTGTACACGCTGCGCCACAGAGGCGGCCGCCTGTTGACTGGTACAGCGGCCTTCGGAGTCACTCACTCCCTCGGGTGGCACCCATCGGGCCTCCCAGGAGCCGTTCGTGTGGCCGCAGCGGACCGAAACCTCGTAGTACGGGACTGGCTTGAACTGTTCGATCGCGCGGTCACGATCGACCACGAGCTTGAGGGTGGGCGTCTGGACGCGCCCGACCGAGAGCACGCCGTCATACCCGCGTGCCTGCGCCGCGAGGGTGTAGGCCCGCGTGAGGTTCATGCCCACGAGCCAGTCGGCACGGGCGCGCGCCACGCCGGCGCGGTACAAGGGGAAGGTTTGATCCCCCGGTAGCAGGTTGGCGAGGGCCTTGCGCACGCTGGCCTCGTCCAGCGCGGCGAGCCAGAGCCGCTGGATGGGCCCCCGGTAGCCGCACAGATCCAGCACCTCGCGCGCAATCGTCTCGCCTTCCCGGTCGGCGTCCGTCGCGACGACGACTTCAGAGGCCTGTTTCAGCAGGGACCGGATGCTGGAAAAGTGCCCCTTCACCTTGGGTCGCACGTTCATCCGCCACTGGTCCGGCAGGATGGGAAGCGTCTCCACGCGCCACTGCTTGAGCGCCGGGTCATAGTCTTGTGGCGGGGCCATTTCCAGCAGGTGCCCGAAGCACCAGGTGACTGTCACCCCATCCCCGCGAATGCACACATTTTCCTTGCGCGATGCGCCGAGTACGCGCGCAATATCGCGGGCTTGTGAGGGCTTTTCCGCAATAAACAGTCGCACGACCGGACCTACTCGACCGTGGAGCGCACTTTCGCGCGGAAGCGGTCCATGAACGCGTCCGTGGCGGGGAAGCCGTCTACCTGGTCCGTACCTTCGTAATACTCCACGGCGATGTGACTGCCGTTGCCGTCACGGGAAATGTCCATCTGGACCACGCCGGCGTGACCGAGGATTTCGCGGTAGTCCCGCACGGAGTAGAAGGATCCGGGGTTTTCATGGAAATGGTACGCATCCGAGGCCTCCAGCCACGCCTGTCCGGCGCGATTGGTGCGCTGTTCCAGCGGCAGATACCCGAACTCGCGGCGGATGCGATTGAAGGCGGTATCGACGTCGGTCGCGGTGGCGACCTCGAAGTTGAGGACCTCGTTCGCGTACTGCTGTTGGCCGGAGGCCTGGTTGTTGGATCCAGCCGTGGAGCTGCTGGATGTCGTCGGCCGCGTCTCCTCAATCACGATGCAGCCGGACAGGGCCGCGATTGCGGCACCGGCGAGGAGGGTGCGGGTGATCGTGCCGTTCGTCATGGAGTGTCTCCTTCTTCCTTGGTTGGGTCATCGGCGGTGACGCGCGAGGCGACCGTGGGTTCTGGCTCCGTGGGTACACGGGTGACCGCCGCCCATTGCCCTCTGCGCCAGTCGGCGCTTTCGTCGGCTTCCTTCCCGGCCGCCTGGTCGCTGTGCGCCTCGAAACGGGTCGTGGCGACCACGCGACCGAGTTCCACCAGTTGGGCCTGATACAAGGGCATGCCTCAGCGGGCCTCGTCGGGATGCGTCCACTCGCCGCACCAGTGGATCGCCTTCGTCAGGGGGAACGGTCCGTCGCTCTCGCCTACGGGTTGCAGCAGTCCCGGGGGGTGGCGTCGGCAGGAGCCTTCATTGGTGCTCAGGCGGTGCCAGTAGATGCAGGCATCGCAGCGTGCACGGGCGAACGGGGTCTCAGGCATCGGTCGCTCCCGCGCTCTCGTTCCGTCGCCGGAACGTCACGTCCTCGACGCGCGCAAGGTCGAGATCGACAGCGGACGCGCGGACTTCGAGGCGGGATCGTTCCTCGCCGGTCTCGCGGTCACTCCATGTGGACTCGAACAGCTCTCCCTCGACGTGGACCCGAGCGCCCTTCGGCAGCAGGCGCGCGGCCTGCTCGGCACGGGGGCCCCACAGGGCTACGTCCAGCCAGAACCCGCCCTTGTCTTCAAAGTCGCCGTTGCCGTCGGGCTTCGGTCGATCAAAGAAGATGCGGAGGTTGGTGACGGGGGTCGATTCGCCGCTTCGCTCGGCATGGCGGAGCGTGGGCGCCGCGCCCAGGTTGCCGCGGCCGAAAAAGGTGTTGGACATGATTCGCACCTAGCGTGGGTTCGGTGTCAGAGTGCGGTGCGCCAGTCGAGGGATCTAGTGGAAATCCTCACTGATGGACAAGGGGTTTAACGCAGTCCATGCAGTGAGCCACTTAGCCCGAAAGGGCGGATTCGCTGACTGTGGAGGTGTCATTGCGGGAAGACAGGTGACCCTCCCTCTTAACGCTCCGCCCGGCGAGAAGACCCATCCCGAAGTATGACGCTGGTCAAAATGCAGTCGGTAAAGCGACGACCACAATAGCGATCTCGAAGATCCGTTCGTTCAGCGTATAGCACCCGTCGCCTAGCCTCGGGGATGCCTGATTGGTTCAGATCTCGCTTGTTGCAGCCTTAAGTTTCTGCGAGTCTCGAAGTGTCGTTTCCCGACCGCATGACCCAGGCTTGGAGTGGCACGGCGGTCATTGGCTTCGCAATGGAGGGAGATTACTCGCCCAGGGGTGGGCATCTTCGGCTGAAGTTGCCCACTCTGCACCAGGACTCTTCCACGACCCGAAGGAACCACAAGGAACCGCGATGAGTGAGCCGAGTCATTTGCCAAGGACTCCACCCTTGGTGGACCAAGTTCTTGATCATTCAAGCGTTTGGGGTGTGAGCAGCGCGGACGAGCTCTTAGAAGAGGCCCTACATGCCGTACGTACGCATATGGGGATGGAAGTGGCCTTCATATCGGAGGTCAAGGATGATCGCCGTTTCTTCCGGTACATCGAGCAGCAGAATGGTGCTCTGGAACTGAACGTTGGAGACTCGGATCCAGCGGAGGAAAGTTACTGTAAACGTGTACTCGACGGGCGGCTTCCGGAACTGATCCAGAATGCGGTGGAACTACCCGAGGCGCGCAAGATCCAGGCTACGCAAGATATACCCGTTGGCGCGCACATCAGCGTGCCGATTTGTTTTTCCGATGGCCGTGTCTTCGGCACGCTCTGCTGTTTCGATCGCGAGGCCGACGAAACCCTAAGTGAACGCGACCTGGGCCTGATGCGCACGTTCGCGAGCTTCGTGAGTAAACAGATAGAGCGAGAGGAGGCTCGTCACGAGCAGTGGCTCAAAGGACGAAAACGCATTGAGCAGGTACTGGATAGGCAGGAGTTCCACGTCGTCCTTCAACCGATCTACGACCTGAAGACCAAACAAGCCTTGGGGTTCGAAGCCCTCGCACGCTTCGGCGGTGAACCGCGGCGCGGACCAGACCAGTGGCTGGATGAGGCCCACACCGTGGGTTTAAGGGAGGAGCTCGAACTCGCTTTGATAGCGCAGGCGCTTCGCCATCTAAAGGATATCCCTGCAGAGCATTACCTTTCACTCAACGCTTCGCCGCGGGTCATCCAGTCGGGGCGATTGTACGACCTGCTGTGCCAGTACCCGCTGAATCGGATCATGCTGGAAGTCACGGAGGAAGCTGCGGTGGAGGACTATGACCTGCTCCACAAGGCGCTCTCGGGGCTGCGTGACGGTGGTGTCCGTTTGGCCATCGACGATGCCGGCGCTGGGTACGCCAGTTTTCGCCACATCGTTCGATTGCGCCCCGACATGATCAAACTCGATCGAACTCTGATCGATGGCATTGCCACCAATGCCGAACTGCGAGCACTGGCAGTGGCCATGGCTCGCTTCGCGGACGAGATAGGGGCGAAGGTTGTCGCGGAAGGGATCGAGAACGAACACGACCTGGAGGCGCTGTTATGCATTGGTGTTCATGCGGCGCAAGGCTACTACCTAGGTGAACCCGAGCGTGCCGATACCTACGATTTCTCGGCCTTCGTGCCCTAACTGTGGAGCGCGTCTTGTTCTGTGACCATAGGGGTAGGTTCGGAACCCCAAGCGAGGCGCACGCAGTTAGCTGAGGTTCGAGCGGTTCGGACTATTAGTCTGTGCCGTTCGTCGAACCTTGACCGGTTATATGGCTCCATCGGTCTTCCAGCGCGTTCAAGCCCTGTAGCTGGGTGACCAGGTCCTTGAGGCGCAGCCGCTCGTAGTTCCGCCGACGGTGCTCGAACGTGAGGGTCCGCCCTCGACGTTCGATCTTCAGCCACGCCAGACGCGTTCGCAGGGGTACGCCCTCGCGGGAAAGTGCCTCCTGCAGCATGTCCGACGTAAACATCAGCCAGGACTGGCCGATGCCGTCGAATCCACGTAGACGCCACCGGAACACGGACCCGCCTTCGCGCCGGGAGCGATGGATCGCAGGATGCGCGACCCAGGGCCGCTGGTACGTGTTCTTGAACTCCTGCACCAGCTGGTCCATCTGATGATCGATCTGCCGTAGCTCGGTTTCGAGAACCTGCATTCGCTTACGTGCGTCAGCGAGTTTCATGTATCCCTCTCCAGTGGCCCCGCGCCCCCCTTACCCTTAAAGGGCCCTTTAGGGCGTAACTACATGGCAGGCCTTCGGCTATAACTACTCTCCGTGCATCTGAGCCAGGCGATCCATCAAGGTCCATCACGTTCCGGTCTCCTGAGCCACGGGCGAGTCGTAGGACTCGGCGCGCTCGCCTGCCGGGGCATCGGTTTCATCCTCGTCCTCGTCGTCATAGAGCCCCGGGGGCGGTTCACTGCGCGCCTTCGGGTCCCGAATGTCGGGTGCCACCGGCGCTCGCAGTTTCCCCTCCAGGACTTCCTTCGGCGGCAGGCCGAGGGTCTCGATCGCCTGTCGGGCTTTCGCTGTGCCAGCGGCCACGTCGTCTCGGGTCACGCCCTGATACTGGAATCCCTGCGGTGCATTGAACGCACTGCGAACCAGCCGGCCACCCTGATACAGCATCCGCTCGCTCTTGTCCCGGCCCATGAGCCCGACGTGGCGTGCGGTCAGGATGGCGCGTGCGGTTCGATCGAAGTCGGCGATCAGGTAGGCCCCCATGAAGCCGTAGGGGTTCGAGAACTCCAACGGGACGGTACACGGGCTCTGGCTCTGAGCCACATCGATGTCGATACCGGGCATCGAGGCCAGGAGTCGCTCGGTCTGTTCCCGGAGGGCATTGATGCCCTCGCGGTTCTCTGTGAGCGACTCATAGGTCTGGAGCAGTTTCCAGTCGGCCCACGGATCATCCAGGGCGGCGGCTCGCCAGATCCGCCGCATCGTGGTCGCGAAGCGCACGAGTCCGATGATGGGTGCCTTCTTGTCGGTTGCTCCGCGTCCGTGCACCAGCCGCTGCGCCTGGCGCGTCTGGATCTCCATCGCGGCGGACCCGCGCAGGCCTCCGGGTGACGAACTGGCGGTACGCCAGTCCACGATGGGGTCGGCCTCGTTGGGCATGGGTTTCGTGTCGGCCATGGTCGCCTCCTAATGTCGTGAGTCCCGGGAGATCCCGGTCAGCGTGTTCTATCACCGCCCTCGGATTCCTGGCAGGCCAAATCCCAAATCGCCTGCCAGGGGGCTTCCGGGCGGTATTCGTACAGATCGGAGCCAGCGATATAGAGTCCGATTGCCGTGAGCGCGGACGCCTGGAGATCCGGATCGAGTCCTCGTAGATCGGACAGGTCGAGCGGCCATTCCGGCGCGTTGTAGCAGGCCAGCAGCACGCGACGGACGGAGCGCGACTGCCCGCTGCGGTTCAGTGCAACGTCCAGCAGTCGATCCAGGGCCTGATCTGCGTCTACTGTGGCAATCCTCGGCACGGCCGTTCCCCTCTGGTCTGGCTCAGGGGTGTAACGGGGTTACACCCCTCCCTGGTCTGGCTCAGCGATCCCAAACCGCGTCCACGCGCCGTTGGATCTCCTCCTTCACCTCCAGCGGTCGTCTCACGCCATGCAGCCGGATCTCGCCGGTTTCGCCGCCGCCCGCCGAGGACACTCGGACCTCGCCGATTCCGATCAGGCGATCAATGACTCCCTGTTCCAGGGTCGGGATCCGGGCATTGGCATAGCGCAACGTGCGCCGGTGGCGCGCGATGATCCCGGTCTGCACCGTCACGCGGTCGGGGTCGAGGGTGAATCGGTAGTAGTAGATCGCGAACACGATGCGGATCGCGGTGAGCACCATCCAGATACCGAGGACCATCGACAGTGCTGCCTGCACGATGGGCAGCTCGCCAATGCCCGGGATGGTCATGCGCCACTCGGCAATGCTCGCGCCTACTGGATCGGGCAACTGCCCCAGCCAAGCCACGATCTCCGGCGTCCAGGCCAGTACGGCGAGGAGCAGCACAAACTTGAGCACCGTGGGCCATACGCTGCGCAGCGCCGGCCGCAAGGTGTAGGTCGGCACCTCGGCGTCCGCGTCGGCGGGGTGGTCCCGGGGTGGCTCCCCGGCCGACGCCGGCGCGCGATACTCCCGTGCGGCCTGTCGCAGTGATTCGCTCGGTTCTTCGTCGTCAGGTGGCCGGGGCGGGGGCTCGGGTGGTGCGTCGGGATCGACCTGCTCCACGCCATAGCCCGCCTGCTGGCCGCCCCAATGCACTGGCACCAGCTCGTATCGCTTATCCGTCTCGCGATTCAGCGCGTCCCGGACCACGCGAGCGCGGCCGTGGCTGAACGGCATGTCATGTTCGTCGAGGATCATGCCCCTGGCTCCTTGGATCGGTGGGTGCTGCGGCTGCGGGCCTTCTCCAATCGCTGCACCAGTTCGTTGTTCGCGTCGGGCTCGACCGTGACCACCTGCGCCTCGGCCTGCTGGACGCTCGCCTGGTCGATCCGTCGTTCGCGCTCCGCCTGCTCGGCCTTGCGCCGGCGTCGTTCGGCCGCGTCCACGGCGTAGCTCGGCAGGAAATCGCCGCTGCGCGCCCGCTTGGCGACGGCACTCAGGTAGCGCAAGGGGTTGCGGATCGGATCCGTTTGAGCGCGATCCCGGATGGCACCGGCGACCTCGTCCAGGACCTGCTGGGCCTGGTCGGCGGGCAATCCCTGCAGACACCGATCAGCCAGTTTGCGGTGATCGGAGCCGAAGCTCTCGGGATAGTGCAGCGCGTCGGCCGACTCCTCACTGCCGCGCGCGCCCGGTTGTTCCAATACCTCAGAGGTAGGTTTTGTAGTAGTAGGTTTATATAAACTACTACTACCCTCGCGTGCGTGAGCCGAGTTAAGATTCTTTACTCGGCATGAAATTACTGTTTTTGAAGGCTTTTCTTCGGGAGGTTCCACCGAGTTAAGATTCTTTACTTGGTGATCAGCGACCGAGTTAAGATTCTTTACTTGGCTCTCACCCGAGTTAGCCTCGTTGACTTGGCCGCTCCCGGCGCGACCCCTGGGGCTCGCGGCGGCTCGCACGGCCGGTTCGGCGCTCAGGGTGGCGAGGCGGCGCTCAAAGCGATCCCCGGTGTCCACGGGATCGGTGAGGTCGCGGTCGGCATCGAGGCGATGCTGGATCGTGGACACGACCTGCTGCGCGGTCTCGCGTACCCGTCGATGGCCGTGATCGGTCAGGCTTTCGAGGTAGGTGATGTACTCCGGATCGAGGTACATCGCCTCGGTGACGGATACCGCCTCGTCGTGGATCGCGTAGACGCTCCCCCGGTATCGGCCCTGACCGTCACGGACGCGATCGCACAGCGAGATCCATCGAGTGATGCGCAGCATGGCGATCGCGGCGGCGATGGTGGGCCGGGACCCAAGCCCCGCACGCTCGAACTCGTCATACGACGGGAATCCGGCGGGGGCCTTGGGATCGGAGTTCGCCTGGATCACCATCCAGGCGAGCTTGTCCGTCGGCCCCAGCTCGTCCGCGTATAGCAGTGCCCGGGGGTGGGAGTCATGCCAGTTCCCGAAATACAGGACTGCGCCTTCCTCCTCGCCGCCGGGGTCCGGCGGCCGATCCCGTAGCTGGCGCGCGGCGTCCTCCAGGTACGCCTTGAGCCCTCGGATGCGGGGTGTGATCTCCTCAGTCATGACGAGCCCCCGGCGGAATAGAGGTGGGTCCCGAACTGGTGATGCACCAGGTCGACCACGGGCCGCGCCGTCTTGGCGGGATACGTTGGGGCCCGATCAGCGAGCGTGTGCTGACACTCCGCGACGAGCCGGTAGACCGCAGAGGCCGAGGCCCCCGTGCTGCGCGCGACGTGGAGATAGCGATCCGGATCGGGTAGGTCCTTCGGGGCGGCCCGCCATGCGTCCCACATCGCCTGAGCCTGTTCGGACGTGGGTGATCGCGGCCGACCGGGCTGCGAGGGCAGTCCGAGCACTCGCCGACGTCGGGCCACATCCGTCGTGGTCATGCCAAATAGCGCCTCCATCATCCGGGCGTCTGCCTGGTGCCTAAGCAGCTCGTCCTGGACCTGCCGCGACTGGACCTCGTCCCGCGCGCGTTCGAGGAGCTGATCGAACCGATCAGCGTCGATCTGGAGGTCGATGAACAGATGCCCGAGTCGCGAGATTTCGACCAGCTCGTCGAAGGTCATGTCAGCGAGGGTCGAGGCTTGGTCGGGTGTGAGGCCCAATACGCTGAGGGCGTTCATGTCGGCGTCCTGCAGCCGGGACATGGCGTAGCGCAGGACATGGAGGGTGAGATCCGTTGTGCTGCTCATGGCTCAGCCCTCCCACGGATCGAGATCGTCCGCGTCCGCCTGGTGCTGCAGGTCCCGGCAGGCCTGGACGAGGGCGACGAAGTCGGCGAAATCGCGCTCGCGTAGGCACGAACTGACCATCCAGCCCAGCCCGCGCCAGGGTGGCTCGGCGATGTGCCGCGCGATGACCTCCTCCTCGTCGCCTCGGTGAATGGCTGAGGCCAGGCGATGGGTGGGGGCTGTCTGCAGGACGCGGTCCGGGTGCAGGCCGATCTGCGACCAGCTGACCAGCAGCCACCAGGTCCAGTGCCGATAGTCGTTCTCCACCGCGTTCATCCGGGCATCCGCCTCCTCGGCCGTCTCGCCCGGCAGGTCGAGGACGTAGCCATAGCCGATGTCTACGGGCTGGATCTGATCGGCGTAGTGGTAGCGAGCGGCGATCTGCTCGGCCAACGTGTAGATCCGACGCCTCAGATCCGCCACGGTTGGCGCGGCTGCGGGCGTGGGCGCGGGCTCAGTCGGTGCCGCGGCCGGTGGGCTGGAAGGAGGTGGGTCACCCGCACCGGCCCCATCACCGATCACTGGATCCGTTGCGGCCCCGGAACGTCCGGGGGACGCTCCGGGTGTCCCGGTAGGTGAGGCATCGTGGGCGGGCGGTGTCTGTTGGACCATTGCGCCGGGATCGGCGTCCGAGGGCATGTCGGCTGGGTCCGTCGTCCCCTCGGGGTCCTGCGTCGGCGGCGTATCGAGTTCCATGCGCACGGTGCGCAGATCGAGGGACAGTTCTTCGGCCAGACGCCGCTCCAGTTCCTGGCGCGCTGCACCGGGGTCCCAATCGGGGGCATCGGTGGCGGCGAGGGACTCCTCAAACACCATGTCCACCGCATCCTGGGTGTGCCCATGGGACTCGCCTACGGCATGAGCCGACCGATGGAGCTTGCGGAGTTTCTCGACTCCGTCGTTGCCGAGCCCTCCGTGGAGGGCCTGCGGGATGCAGTGCAGGAGAGCCTTCGCCGCGTACTCAAACCGAATAAGCAGTGTTCGTGATGCGGTGTAGCCAATGTCCTGTAGCCGTCTTTGTAGTCCGCTGCGGCTCAGACTCTCGCCGGCCTCCGACTCGAACATTTCGCGCAGCCGATCGACCGCGAGGGCGCGATCGATCAGGGTCATCGTCCCGCGCATTTCGTTCTCGATCAGGTGCGCACCCAACACATCCTGGTCCGAGGTCCAGGGATGGAACAGCACATGGACCTTGCGGTACGCCTCGTCGCCGGTCTCTTCGTACAGCTCCTGCAGGATCTGAAGCCGCGTGTTCCCGCCGGCGCGTACCATGTAGAGGTCGTCGTCCGGCCGCCGGGTGACTTCAATGGCGTTGTTCAGACGCTTCTGCGCCCGGATGGAGGCCTTGATCTCGTCGTACTGCGGGTTGCGCTGCCGCCGGGGGTTTCCGTCATACGGCCGGATCCGGTCGATCTCCAACACCATCTGTGTGACGGTCAGAGGGTCGCCTGGCGGCAGATCCTGCGCCGCCGAATCACCGAAATGGCCGACGGTCAGGCGGCTGCGCAACTCCTCGGAACTCAGCTGTTTCTTACCCATGTTGTGCCCCTCCCCGGATCAGGTGAGGCAACAGCTCCTCGGTGAGGCGGCGCATGGTCTCGGCACCGGACAGGGTGGGCCCTTGCCGGTGGGGCTCCCATCGATGGACGGGCACCTGCTGGGTGGCCGCCTCTCGGTAGGCCACGGCGGAGGGAATGAACGTATCGAGGATGGTGATCTGGCCTCGGCTTTCGCCGCAGGCCTCGCGCCGGAGTTCGTCCGCGATCGCGCGGCCGTCTCCGGTTCGGTCTACCCGATAGAGGAGGCCGCGAAGTGGACCGACCGGTGCGCCCATGGCCGCCATCGGTCGCAGCCGATCAAGCATCGACACGGTCCCGCGCGCGAACTCGCGGGCGGAGAGGATTTCCGGGGGAATAGGGGAGAGCAGGAAGTCTGCCGCCAGGACGGCGGCATCCTGCAGGGGGCCGACAGCCCCCTGGGTATCCAGCAGGACGACGTCATAGAGGTCGTCGTAATCCGCGAGGATGTGTTTGAGTCGCACGCGGCCGTCCGGCGTGTGCAGGATCCATTGCTGCAGCCGACCCTGGGGGTCGTTGGACAGCACAATGTCGAGGGCCCCGTCGTGCTCGCCGTCGAGCGGGATGTCGATCGGAGTGACCGTGCCGTCGGTGTCGCCGTTGGTAATGAGTTCCGTGAGTCCCCCGGCGGCGATCAGGGCCGGGTCCACCGGGAAGTAGCTGGACAGGGTGGGCTGGATGTCGGCGTCGATTAGCAGGACCTTGTAGCCGAGGTCCGCGAGGTAGGCGCCGAGGTTGGCCGTGACGGTGGTCTTGCCGACACCGCCCTTGGTTGATGTGGTCGTGATTCGGACTGTCATAATGGTTCCCCGTAGTGCTGGTGTGTTTACCAGTCCTCACGGGTCACCTGACGTAACGCCCTCTACATTGTTTGGTCACCGGCACCGATTCGTAATCGATAGGTCGGAGGTTCGACTCCTCTCGCCGGCACCATCTTTTTCTGTGGTTTTCCCGCGTCCGCTTAGCCCCGGTTGCCGCTGCGCTGCGGGCGGCTGCCTCCGGGGCGGCCGCCTCCGCCGGAGCGCGGGCCACCGCGGCGATCGTCGCGCGGCTTGCGCGGGCGCGGTTTCGGCTTGACCGCATCCTGGAACAGGCGTGCCGGGTCCACGCTCGCGGTGGGGATGCGCTCGCCCAGATAGCTCTCGATATCCGGCAGGTAGAAGGCCGAGTCCTCGCAGCCGAAGCTGATCGCGTCACCTTCGGCGCCCGCACGTGCGGTACGCCCGATACGGTGCACGTAGTCCTCGCCGGACTGCGGCAGATCGAAGTTGAAGACATGCGTGACCGCCGGGATGTGCAGCCCGCGGGCGGCCACGTCGGTCGCCACCAGGTAGGTGTATTCGCCAGCGGCGAAGTGTTCCAGCAGCTGCGAGCGCTTGTTCTGCGGCACGTCGCCGGACAGCAGCGCGGCCTTCTGGTCGTTCACGTTCAGCCAGTCGCAGACCTTCTCGGCGCCGTGCTTGGTGTTCACGAACACGATGGCGCGCTCCGGCTTGAGGTCGCGTGCGAGCCCGAGGAGCAGCGGGATCTTTTCGTCGTTGGCCGGGTAGTAGATCACCTGGCGCACGCGGTCGGCAGTCAGGGTCTCGGCCTCGACCTGGACCTTTTCCGGATTGTTCATGTGCTCGTACGCCAGCTCCATCACGCGGAAGGACAGCGTGGCGGAGAACAGCATCGACAGGCGTTCGCTGGCCGGCGCGCAGCCACGCATCAGAAAGCGCACATCCTTGATGAAGCCGAGATCGAACATGCGATCCGCCTCGTCCAGCACCACCACCTCCGTATGCTTGAGGCCGAAGACCTTCTGCTTGAAGTAGTCGATGATGCGTCCGGGCGTGCCGATCAGGATGTCGGCGCCGGCCTCCAGCTGTTCGCGCTGGCTGTCGTAGCCGGTGCCGCCGTAGGCCAGCGCGAGCTTCAGCCCGGTCTCGGCGCCCAGC
The DNA here is from genome assembly GCF_000380625.1 of Thioalkalivibrio sp. ALMg9. Lineage (NCBI taxonomy): Bacteria > Pseudomonadati > Pseudomonadota > Gammaproteobacteria > Chromatiales > Ectothiorhodospiraceae > Thioalkalivibrio > Thioalkalivibrio sp. ALMg9. The sequence goes on along the minus strand of NZ_AQYC01000008.1, from coordinate 34,163 downwards.
GATTCGGCATCCTTGTGGATCTGGATCGCCAGTTCGCGGGTCGGGGCCAGGATCAGGGCGCGCACCTCCGTGGGCCGCCGGTTGGGCGAAGGCTGCTGGCGCAGCAGGCGGTTGAAGGTCGCGATCAGGAAGGCGGCCGTCTTGCCGGTCCCGGTCTGGGCCTGGCCGGCGACGTCGTGGCCGGCCAGCGCGATCGGCAGGGTCTGTGCCTGGATCGGGGTGCAGGTTTCGAAACCGGTGGCGCGGATGCCCGCCTGGACGGGTTCGGGCAGATCGAGCTGGTCGAAGCGGGGTGTGTCCTGCACGGTTTCGGTCATGGGGTTCCTCGGTTCCTGCGTATTACTTGAACTGTCCGGCGTTGATCGTCGATAGTAAGGGCCGTGCAGCCGGCGGTGCGGGCTGCTCCCCCAACCCAAGTCATGAGGGCTCGGAGTGAGCGACAAAATTGTGTACACATCGGACGCCGGTTTCGACGAGGACGTCCTGAAGGCGGATCAGCCGGTGCTGGTGGACTACTGGGCCGAGTGGTGCGGGCCCTGCAAGATGATCGCCCCCATTCTGGACGAAATCGCCGAAGAATACGCCGGCAAGGTCAAGGTCGCCAAGCTGAACATCGACGAGAACCCGTCCACGCCGCCAAAGTACGGCATCCGCGGGATCCCGACGCTGATGCTGTTCAAGAACGGCGATGTCGAGGCCACCAAGGTCGGTGCCCTGTCCAAGTCGCAGCTGACTGCGTTCCTGGATCAGCACCTGTAACACCCGGGCCTGGCGGTTAACCGCCAGGCCTCGCAGGCGCCCGGCTTCACCGGGGTTGCCCCGCGCCGCCGCCTCGCTTACCATCGAACCAGTTCGAGTGGCCGCCAGGCCATTCCCTGCCTCCTTCCAGTCAATCCGAGTGACCACCCCCGGTCGCCGATCATCCACGTTGAACACAGCATCCCACGCATGAATCTGACCGAATTGAAGCGGATGTCCGCTGCCGATCTCGTGGCCTTTGCCGAAGAAAAAGGCATCGAGAACATGTCCCGTGCCCGCAAGCAGGAGATCATCTTCGCCCTGCTCAAGGCTCACGCGAAGAGCGGCGAAGCCATCTTTGGCGACGGTGTCCTCGAGATCCTCTCCGACGGCTTCGGCTTTCTCCGCAGTGCCGACAGCTCCTATCAGGCCGGGCCGGACGACGTCTATGTCTCGCCCAGCCAGATCCGACGCTTCGGACTGCGCACCGGCGACACCATCTCCGGCAAGATCCGCCCGCCCAAGGACAACGAGCGCTACTTCGCGTTGTTGAAGGTCTCGGAGATCAACTTCGAGCCGCCGGAGAACGCCAAGCACAAGGTGCTGTTCGAGAACCTCACCCCGCTGCATGCCAACAAGCGCATGCGCATGGAGCGCGGCAATGGCTCCACCGAGGACATCACCGCGCGGATCATCGACATCGTCTCGCCGTTCGGCAAGGGCCAGCGCGGCCTGATCGTCTCCCCGCCCAAGGCGGGCAAGACGCTGATGCTGCAGAACATTGCCCAGAGCATCGCCGGCAACTACCCCGAGTGCTATCTGATTGTCCTGTTGATCGACGAGCGCCCGGAAGAGGTCACCGAGATGGACCGCATGGTCCAGGGCGAGGTCGTCTCCTCCACCTTCGACGAGCCGGCCCAGCGCCACGTGCAGGTCGCCGAGATGGTGATCGAGAAGGCCAAGCGCCTGGTCGAGCACAAGCGCGACGTGGTGATCCTGCTGGATTCCATCACCCGCCTGGCGCGCGCCTACAACACCGTCTCGCCCAGCTCCGGCAAGGTGCTCACCGGTGGTGTGGATGCCAACGCCCTGCATCGCCCGAAGCGCTTCTTCGGTGCCGCGCGCAACGTGGAAGAGGGCGGCAGCCTGACCATCATCGCCACCGCACTGGTCGAGACCGGGTCGAAGATGGACGAGGTGATCTACGAGGAGTTCAAGGGCACCGGCAACATGGAGCTCCAGCTGGAGCGCCGCATCGCGGAGAAGCGCATTTATCCTGCGATCAACGTGAACCGTTCCGGTACCCGTCGCGAGGAACTGCTGACCGCACCCGACGAGCTGCAAAAGCTCTGGATCCTGCGCAAGTTCCTGCACGGCATGGATGACATCGAGGCCATGGAATTCCTGCTTGGCCGCATGCAGTCGTCCAAGACCAATTCCGAGTTCTTCGACCAGATGAAGCGCAGCTGACAGGGGGCGGGCTGCGCCCGCCCCCTGTCAGCGCGAGCGCCAGCGAAGCGATCGCGCCCCACGCAGCCCCGGTCCCTTCCCGGGCTGGCGCTCCGAGCCCTCCTGGTTGCCCCGCAGAGGGCACGGAGCGCATAGAGGATGAACAAGGCCCATTCTGGTCCAGCGGGATTGCAGGGCTGTTGATTCGCAGGGGATGGCAAGTTGCCGGAAGCCCGGTTACGGGCGTACCCCAAAGGGTCCACGCCTTCTGCGTTGTGCATGATCCAGCGGTGTCTACCGCCCCCGACAACCCCTGCGCCTTTCTCCGTGTCCGCTGTGCCCTATGTGGTGCGGCGATCAGACGAGCCACCTCGCCGGTCGCAGCCCGGATGGCGTTCAGCCCGGGACCGGCTCGAAGCTGATCAGCCGGTCCAGGCGCCACCATTGCCGCCGGCCCTCGGCGTCACGCAGGATCAGGTACTCCGCGCTGCGCCGGGTGCGCAAGTCCAGCGGCCGCACGATCGCGATGCGGTCCATCTCCCCGCGGCGCCAGTGCGTGCGCAGGGACTGACCGCGCAGGATGGCCAGCTCCAGCTCGGAATAGCGCTCGCAGTCGATCGGGGTATACGGTGGCGCCGCGCTCACTCGCCCTCCCGCTGGGCAGCGACGCGCGGAATCTCCTCGTCGCCGGCATCCTCGCGGCGGAACACGATGGGGGCACAGCACACCGCGCAGTCCTCGACCCATTCGCGGTCATTGCTGACCATGTCCACCGTGATCTCGCCGGGCTCGCCGCACCAGGGGCAGGCGAAACCAACAAACTCGACGGGACGCATTATCGACCCTCCTCCCGGCCCGCGGGCCAGGCTATCGGCGTGGCGATCGAGTCCTGCGGAGTCCCTTCCGGAAGAAAACGCTCCAGCACGTCATTGAGAAACGCCAGGCCCCGTTCCGTGGCCTGCAGGCGCTCCGTATCCGCCCCCAGCAGCCCGTCCGCGCGCAGTTCGGAAAGCGCCGGCTCGAGCGCCGCCAGCGGCAGGCCGCAATGCGCCTCGAAGCTCGCGGCCGGAACACCTTCCACCAGTCGCAGCGCGTTCAGCATGAACTCGAAGGGTCGCTCCGCCGTCGGCACGGTCTGATCGTTGTGCTGCTGCGGCCCGGCGAGATAGGCCTCCGGCTGGCGCGGCTTCACCCGCCGCAGGATCGTGCCATCGTGCACCTGCGTCAGCTTGCCGTGGGCCCCGGCGCCAATGCCGAGATAGTCGCCGAAGGTCCAGTAATTGCGGTTGTGGCGACATTCCTGCCCCGCGCGTGCATAGGCGGATATCTCGTATCGAGTATAGCCAGCCGCCGCCAGATGGGACTGGCCGCGGTTGAACAATTCCTCGATTGTGACGTCCTCCGGCAGTTCGGGTGGGCGCGCCGCGAACAGGGTGTTCGGCTCGAGGGTCAGCTGATACCAGGAGATGTGCCCCGGGTCCTGTTCGATGGCCGCCTGCAGGTCCGCCAGCCCGGTCGCCACCGACTGACCCGGCAGGCCGAACATCAGATCCAGATTGATCGCCTCGAAGCCGGCGGCGCGGGCGTGCGCCACCGCGTCGCGGGCCTCGGTGGCGCCGTGGATGCGGCCCAGCCGGGCGAGCATCGCATCGTCGAAGCTCTGGACACCTAGCGACAGCCGATTGACCCCGGCCTCGCGGTAGCCGCGAAAGTAGGCGCGATCGGCGGTGCCAGGGTTGGCCTCCAGGGTCACCTCGCAGTCCGGGCGCAGCGGCAGCCGGGCACGCAGACCGGACATGAGAGCGTCCAGCGCCTCCGGCGGGAACAGGCTCGGGGTCCCGCCGCCGATGAACACACTCTCCAGCCGCCGCCCCCAGACATCCGGGAGCTGGCCCTCAAGATCCCGCAGCAGCGCCGCCACGTAGTCGTCGAACGGCGCCTCGCCGCGGGGCTCGTGGGAGTTGAAGTCGCAGTACGGGCACTTGCGCACGCACCAGGGCAGGTGCACGTACAGCGCCAGTGGCGGCGGATGGATCAGGGCGGAGTTCATGTGCGGAGCATAGGCGAGCCCCCGGGTGGCGTCGAAAGCACCCAGTCCCGTCATTGCGGCCCCCGACGTCTGGGTTTTCGCGCCGATCGCCACGGCGCTGCGCGCCTCGCGATCTCCTGGGCCTGGCCCCGACGCGGGCCCGAACATGCGCCGGGGGGGGGGGGGGGGCGTCGGGCGGTTGCCATGGCCCCTACGGGCCTCGCAACGACGGGCACAAAGACACCGTCATCGCGAGGGGCGCAGCGCCGTGGCGATCTCCCTGGATACGCCCGGGAGCCAGGCAGGAGCGGGTGTCAGGCCGTCGGGTTGCCCATTCGGTTGCGCAGGCTGGCCACAAGCTGTTGCAGGGCCTGGCCGCGGTGGCTCAGGCGGTTCTTGGTCGCCGGGTCCAGTTCGGCCGAGGTGCAGCCTTCCTCCGGAACGAAGAACAACGGGTCGTAGCCGAAGCCCTCGGCGCCGCTGGCCTGCTCGGCGATGCGTCCGGGCCATACGCCCTCGGCGATGATCGGGGCCGGGTCCTCGGCGTGTTCCAGGTACACCACCACGGCGCGGAAACGCGCACCCCGCTGTTCCGGTGGCACGCCTTGCAATGCCTCCATCAGCCGCGCGTTGTTGGCGGCATCGTCGGCGTCCGTACCGGCGTAGCGCGAGGAGTAGATCCCCGGCTGGCCGTGCAGGGCCTCCACCTCCAGCCCGGAGTCGTCGGCGATCGCCGGCAGTCCGGTGTGCCGGGCGGCGTTGCGCGCCTTCAGGATGGCGTTCTCCACGAACGTCAGGCCGGTCTCCTCGGCCTCGGGCACGTCATGCTCCGATTGCGGCTCGACCGCGAGGCCCAGCGGCTCCAGCAGGGTGCGGATCTCGCGCAGCTTGCCGGGGTTGCCGGTGGCCAGCACAACGCGTTGGGGTTCGCCGACCATGGCCCAAATCAGCCTTCGGCCAGAACGGCGCGCTGGGCGTCGCAGATCTCGCGGATGCCCTTCTCGCCCAGATCCAGCATCTGGTCCAGCTCGTCGCGGCGGAAGGCGTGGCCCTCGGCCGTGCCCTGGATCTCGATCACCCCGCCGGCCTCGTTCATCACCAGGTTCAGGTCGGTCTCGGCCTGGGAGTCCTCGTCGTAATCGAGGTCCAGCACCGGCGTGCCATTGAAGATGCCCACGGAGACCGCTGCCAGGTGCCCGTGCAGCGGGTCCTTGCGGATCAGGCCCTGTTCGCGTGCCTTGCGGATGGCATCGCGCAGCGCGACGTAGGCCCCGCTAATCGCGGCCGTGCGGGTGCCGCCATCGGCCTGGATCACGTCGCAGTCGACGATGATCTGGCGTTCGCCGAGGGCCTCGAGATCGACCGCGGCACGCAGCGAGCGCCCGATCAGGCGCTGGATCTCCATGGTGCGACCGCCCAGCTTGCCCCGGGCGGCCTCGCGCACCATGCGCTCGTGGGTGGAGCGCGGCAGCATGCTGTATTCGGCGGTGACCCAGCCGCGGCCCTTGTTCTTCAACCACGGCGGCACGCGCGACTCCACCGTGGCGTTGCACAGCACGCGCGTGTCCCCGAATTCCACCAGTACGGAACCCTCCGCGTGACGGGTGAAATGGCGGGTAAAACGCACGGCGCGCATCGCGTCGGCTGCTCGGCCACTGGGTCGCATGCTGTGATCCTTGCTAGATTTGAGAGGGGCGCAGTATACGGGCCATGAGTGTAGTGCGTCGCCCAGTGGGGTAACGCACTACACTCATGCCTTGCGCAGCAGGGACCGCAACGGGGGAATAATGATTACCAGCATGACCGGATTTTCCCGGCACGCCATCACCCTGGACGGGGGCGTGTTCGACTGGGAGCTCAAGAGCGTCAATCACCGCTACCTGGAGCTGCGGATCCACCTGCCGCATCACCTGCGCTCGCTGGAGGCCGAGGTGCGTAAGCGCCTCAAGGGCCACTTGGCGCGCGGCAAGGTGGACGTGGTGCTGCGCGACCGAGGCCAGGCGGACAACGCCCCGGAGGCCTTCGATCAGGAGCGCGCGCAGGCACTGATCGATGCCTGCGCGGCGATCGAGCGAAGGATGCGCAATCCGGCCCCGGTCTCGCCGCTGGACGTGCTGAGCTGGCCCGGCGTCCTGCAGGGCGCCTCGGATGCCGGCGAGGTCCTGGCGGAGCCGCTACTGGCCGGCTTCGACACCGCGCTGGAGGCCCTGGTCGCGATGCGTACGACGGAGGGGGCGGCCCTGGCCGATGGCATGCGCACGCGCCTGGAGGCCCTGGCGGAGCATGCCCGGACGGTCCACTCGCGGCGTCAGCCGATGCTCGACGAGCAGCGCGAACGCATCCTGGCGCGTATCCGCGAACTGGACCTGCACCTGGACCCGAAACGCCTGGAACAGGAGGTCGCGTTGCTGGCCCAGCGCATGGATATTGCCGAGGAGCTGGATCGCATTGACGGTCACGTGGCGGCCGTGCGCGAGATCCTGGACCAGGGCGGGCCCAGCGGTCGGCGGCTCGACTTCCTGATGCAGGAGTTCAACCGCGAGGCCAACACCATCTCCTCCAAGTCGCACGATCTGGAGATCACGCGTGCCACAGTGGAGATGAAGGTCCTGATCGAGCAGCTGCGCGAGCAGGTGCAAAACCTGGAATAGCGCGATGCGCCGGTTTCGCCTGCGCCTGGCGATCTCGCGCCAGGAGATGGAGGACTACTACACTGGCCGCGCCGCAGTGGTCTTTGCGCAGGCCGACAGCGGCGAAAGCGTGCAATTCCCGGCGCGGCTGCTGCGCAGCCATCTGGATCAGCGCGGCGTGCATGGCGTGTTCGAACTGATCACCGACGATGACTACAAGCTGAGGGAGTTTCGGCGCCTGTAGCGGAGACACTGATCACTGTGCACAATCGACTCGAGCGCGAGCGGGTGCCGTGATCCGCGTCTTCCTCAGGCCCTTGAAAACGCGGGAAGTGTCCCCTATTGCTATGGGTGAGTCAGATGACGCCCACACAGGAGGGAACACCATGACCATGACCCGCTACGAACCGTTCAGCCTGCTCGGTCAACTGTCGCGCGAACTCGGTCGCATGCCGGACATGCCCGGCGCCGAGGACTCTTCCGCGACCTCAGACTGGGCCCCCGCGGTAGATATCCGCGAAGAGACCGATGCCTACGTGCTGCATGCCGATATCCCCGGGGTAGACCCGAAGGACATCGAACTGAACATGGAGAATGGCGTGTTGACCCTGCGCGGCGAGCGCAAGCACGAAAGCGAGGAAGAGAAGGATGGCTACAAGCGCATCGAACGCGTGCGTGGCACGTTCTTCCGCCGCTTCTCGCTGCCGGATACGGCGGATGCCGAAAACATCTCCGCGCGCAGCGAGAACGGCGTGCTGGAGGTGCGCATCCCGAAGCAGGCCCGCGTGCAGCCGCGCCGGATCCAGATCGAGAACTGATCCGGCCTCACGTGCCCGGTGGGGATGCTCGCCCACCGGGCGAGACACGGGCGCTGCCCCGGGTTCCACCCGCGGTGGCGCCCGTTTTTTTGAACCTAGGGAGGCACGGATCTTTTTCTGCGGCTCGTGTTTCCCGGGGTGACAGCCGCATCCCGGCTATCATGTGGCGGGATCCGGGTGTCACCCGAGGACTCAGCCGCAATCGCTCGAGGAACGCAATGGAATACAAGGATTACTACAAGGTCCTCGGTGTGAGCCGCGACGCGAGCCAGGACGAGATCAAGAAGGCCTACCGCAAGCTGGCGCGCAAGTACCACCCGGATGTCAGCAAGGACCCGGACGCCGAGACCCGCATCAAGGAGGTCAACGAGGCCTACGAGGCCCTGGGCGACGCGGAAAAGCGCAAGGCCTATGACCAGCTGGGCTCTAACTGGCGCCAGGGACAGGACTTTCGTCCGCCACCCGGCTGGGACGGCCGGGCGCAATACGGCGGTGCCCGCGGGGGCGCCGATGCCGGCGGCTTTTCGGACTTCTTCGACTCGATCTTCGGCGGTGGCGGCATGGGTGGGGGGCGTCGCCGTGGCGGCGCCGGCTTCAACATGCGCGGCGCCGACCGCGAGGGGCGCGTGGACATCAGCCTGGATCAGGCGCTCAAGGGCACCGAGGTCTCGGTTCAGGATGCCGAGGGCCGGGTGCAGCGCGTGCGCATCCCCGCCGGGGCCAAGGATGGCTCGCGCCTGCGGGTGCGCGGCCAGGGCGACCCGGGCGTTGGCAGTGGTGGCGCCGGCGACCTGCTGCTGGAGATCCGGGTCAAGCCAGATAACCGCTACACGCTGGACGGTCGCAACCTCTACCGCGACATCCCGATCACCCCGTGGGAGGCCGCGCTGGGCGCGACGATCGAGGTGCCCACGCCGCATGGCTGGGTCAACCTGAAGGTCCCGGCCGGTACCCAGTCGGGCAAGCAGATGCGCCTGAAGGGCAAGGGACTGCCGGGCAAGCCACCGGGTGATCTCTACCTGAAGCTGTTGGTGCAGGTCCCGCCGGAGGACGAGGCCGGTGACTGGTACCGCAAGATGGCCAAGGAGTCGTCCTTCGCCCCGCGCGCCAACCTGGCGCCCTGATCGAGGATCGTCCATGCGTCGGCTGGTTCCCCTTCTGATCCTGGCCCTGGCCCTGCTCGGGGCCGCACCGGCCGCCGCCCAGCTCCCGGCCGCGGTGGACGGTCAGCCCCTGCCCTCCCTGGCGCCGATGCTCGAGCGCACCATCCCCGGAGTGGTGAACATTGCCACCCGCGCGCGGGTGGTGGAGTCGGTTAGCCCGCTGTTCGACGACCCCTTCTTCCGCCGGTTCTTCGATGTCCCCGAGCGTTCGCGTGAACGCGAACGCCAGGGTCTGGGCTCCGGCGTGATCGTGGACGCCAAGGCCGGCACCATCCTGACCAACAGCCACGTGATCGCGCGCGCCGACGCGATCCTGGTCACGCTCTACGATGGCCGCCAGTACGAGGCCGAGGTGGTGGGGACCGACCCGGCCACCGACGTCGCCGTGATCCGCATCGACGCGGAGGACCTGCAGGCGATCCCGCTGGCGGACTCCGACGCCCTGCGCGTGGGCGACTTCGTGGTCGCCATCGGCAACCCCTTCGGCCTCGGCCAGACGGTGACCAGCGGCATCGTCAGTGCCCTGGGCCGCAGCGGACTGGGTGGTGACGGCTTCGAGGACTTCATCCAGACCGATGCCTCCATCAACCCCGGCAACTCCGGCGGGGCGCTGGTCAACCTGCGTGGCGAGCTGGTTGGAATCAATACCGCCATTCTCGCGCGCGGCGGGGGCAACATTGGTATCGGCTTCGCGATCCCCGCCAACATGGCCAGCCAGATTCGCGACCATTTGCTGGCGGAGGGTCGCGTCGAACGCGGCGCGCTGGGCGTGGAGATGCAGGATCTGACCCCGGCGCTGGCCCAGGCCTTTGAGTTGGATATTTCCCAGGGCGCCGTGATCACGCGCGTGGTGCGTGGATCCGCGGCCGAACGCGCCGGCCTCCAGAGCGGAGACATCGTGCTGCGGGCGGACGACCAGCCGGTGCGCAGCGCCGGCGACCTGCGCAACCGGCTCGGCCTGCTGCGCGCCGGTTCCGATGTGCGTCTGGATGTCCTGCGTGACGGGGCCGAACAGCGGATCGTGGCCCGTCTGGATCGCCCCGAAGAGCGGCGCATCGAGGGCGCGGCCGTGCATCCGCGGCTGGAGGGTGTTCGCTTGTCCGAGGCCACCGGGCGTGACGGGGGCAGTCGCGTGGCGGTGATCGCGGTGGAGCCCGGCACCCCGGGGGCGCGCGCCGGCCTGCGCGCGGGCGACGTGCTGCTGGCCATCAACCGCCAGCGCATCCAGCGCCTGTCCGACCTGCCGCAACAACTGGCCGCACACCAGACCCTGGAGCTGCAACTGCGTCGCGGCAACCAGACCCTCTTCCTCACCCTGCGCTGAGGACCGGCCGTGTTCCATTGCGCCCAAGTCCGCGCGCAACTCCGTCACCCGGCGCACCCCCGTGTCCACTGTTAAGCCGGCCTTATCCTCCGGCCCACCCCGTCATCCCGGCCGGAGCGAAGCGGAGAGCCGGGATCTCCCGCGCTGGAGCCTCCGCGGACGCCCGGCTCATCTCCGGCGGTGGCGATCCCGGATAACCGCTGTGCGGTTTTCGGGATGGCGTGTTGCGGTGGCTTGGGTCGGACATGCCCGGAGGGGGCGGGTTTTGTGGGAGCGGGCTTGCCCGCGAATGCTCCTGCCAAAGCTGGACGCGGGCGGGGGCTTCGCGGGCAAGCCCGCTCCCACAAGGGCACACCCACAATGCCCACTCTGACCCGTCGGCTCAGAAGCCGGGGGTGTTCTTCTCTACCCAGCGGTCGGTGCCGTCGGCCAGGGTCTCGCGTTTCCAGAACGGGGCCTCGTGCTTCAGGCGTTCGAGGATGTCACTGCAGGCGTCGCGGGCGGCGATGCGGTGGGCGGACCAGGTGGCCACCAGCACCAGGGCATCGCCGGGACGCACATCGCCGACGCGGTGGGCCACATGGCAGCCCAGCAGCGGCCAGCGCGCCTCGGCCTCGGCGACGATGCGCTCCAGCTCGCGCTCGGTCATCCCCGGATAGTGCTCCAGAAACAGGCCGGTCACGTCCTCATCTTCGTTGAAGTCGCGCATGCGGCCGACGAACACGCTGGCCGCGCCGCGGGCGTTCGCCGGGATGGACTGCTCGGCCTGGCGGATGACCTCCCAGGGGTCGAAATCGTTGGTGTGGATCTCGACCGCCACCCTAGCCCCCGGTGACCGGCGGGAAGTAGGCGACCTCGTCGCCATCGCGCACCGGGGTCTCCAGGCTCGCCTGCTCCTGGTTGACCGCGGCCATCAGGCGTTCCGGGGGGGCATCCTGGTGCAGGTGCCGCCACAGCTCGCCGACGGTCAGGCCTTCTCCGGGCAGGGCCACTTCTTCGCCCTGGCGGCCCAGTTCCTCGCGCAATCGCGCGAAATAGTGAACGCTTACGGTCATTCCGGCCCCTGTAAAGATAACTGCGAGTCAAGCATTATAGCCGGCATGAACGAATTCACTCACTTCGATGCCGAAGGCCATGCGCACATGGTCGATGTTGGCGAAAAGTCCGTCACCCATCGCGTGGCGATCGCCGAGGGCCGGATCCACATGCAGGGGGACACCCTGCAGCGCATCCGCGAAGGCCGCCATGCGAAAGGGGACGTCCTGGGTATTGCCCGCGTGGCTGGCATCATGGGGGCCAAGAAGACCGGCGACCTGATCCCGCTTTGTCACCCGATCGGACTGACCCGGGTGGCCCTGGATCTGGAGACGGAAGACACCGCCGTGCGCGTGCAGGCCACCTGCGAGGTGCACGCTCGGACCGGGGTGGAGATGGAGGCGCTGACCGCCGTGTCCACCGCGCTGCTGACGGTCTACGACATGTGCAAGGCCGTGGATCGCGGCATGCAAATTGATGGTGTTCGCCTGCTCGAGAAACGCGGGGGTCGCAGTGGCACCTGGCGGGCCGAACCGAAAGGAGATTCCGAATGAAATGGATCAAGCGCCTGCTGGGCCTGATCGCCGTACTGATCCTGCTGGCCATCATCGTGGCCGCCTACCTGCTGATCACCTTCGATGCCAATGATTACAAGGAGCGCATCGAGGCCGAGGTACAGGAAGCGACCGGTCGCGAGCTGACCCTCTCCGGGCCGATCGGCCTGACCTTGTTCCCCAGCCTTGGACTGCGTCTGGAAGAGGTGCGCTTCGGCAATGCCGAGGGCTTTGGCGACGAGCCGTTCGCCGAGGTCGACGTGGTGGATGTCGCGGTGGCGGTGATGCCGCTGCTGCGCCGCGAGCTGGAGGTCCAGCGCGTGCAGGCCGACGGTGTGCGCCTGAACCTGGCACGCGACGAGCAGGGCCGCAACAACTGGGACGACCTGCTGGATCACGCGGGCGCCGCCCGCGACGAGGCCGTGGGTGCGGATGACGACGAGCGCACCACGACCGAGACGCGGCTGGCCCTGCAGCGCATCGACGTGGCCGGGATCTCCCTGACCAATGCCCGGGTGCACTGGGATGATCGCGAGACCGGCATGCAGGCCACCCTGGACCCGTTCGAGCTGCAGATTGGGCGCTTCCGCCCGGGCGTCGAGACGCGGCTGGATCTGGAAGCGGTCGTGCGCGCCGAGGGCGGCGATCTGGCCGAACCCGTGGAGCTCGCGCTCGACCTCGGCGGGCTGATGAACGTCGACCTGCTCAACGAGCGCTACTCCGTGCGTCGTCTGAACGCCACCCTGGGCCTCGACGGTGGTGGCTTGCCGCGCGCCGTGGGCATGACCCTGGAAACCGATGTCGCCCTGGAAATGGCCGACGCGATGTCCCTGCGCCTGGAGCGTCTGACGCTGGGTGTCGCCGGCGTGCGCATGACCGGGTTTGCCGAGCTGTCCGAGCTGGATGGCGAGCAGCCGCAGATCCGCAGCGAGATGCGCACCAACACCTTCAACCTCAAGGACGTGTTGACCGACCTGGGAATGGACGCCCCCAAGACCAGCGATCCGGATGCCCTGGCCCGGGTTGCCCTGGACCTGTCCGCCCACGGCAGCTTCCAGGCGTTGAACATGGACCCGTTCCTGATCACCGTGGATGACGCCATGCTGAGCGGTTCCGCGGGCTGGGATGGTCGCGGGGAACGCCCGCTGATCACCTTCGATGTCTCCGGCGAGCGCCTGAATCTCGACCGCTACCTGCCGCCGGAAGTGGAAGAGGCGCGCACGGAAAACGGCAATGGCAATGGCGAAGCCGACGAGGATATCGCCATCGAACTGCCGCTGGAGGCCCTGCGCAGCGTCGATGTGGATGGCAGCGCGGCGCTGGGCCGCCTCGACGTGATGGGCATGGTCCTGCGCAACATCGAGCTGCAGATCCGCGCCGAAGCCGGTGACTGGAATATCCAGCCCCTGAATGCCGAGGCCTACGACGGCGAGCTGAGCAGCCGCCTGCGCCTGGATGCGCGCCACGATGCCCCGCGCTACGAGCTGGCGGCCGACCTGCAGGCCCTGGATATCGGGGCCCTGCTGGAAGACTTTCAGGGTGACGATGCGCGCCTGATGGGTACTGGCAACCTGGAGCTGGACATCGCCACCCGGGGCGAGCTCCTGAGCGAGCTGAAGGGTGCCCTGAACGGCTCCGGCAACATGCGCTTCGAGGATGGCGCGGTTCGCGGCATCAACGTGGCCCAGATCATTCGCCGGGCCGAGGCGCGCCTGCGCGGCGAGCAGCTGGAAGAAGACGAGCCCAACCAGACCGATTTCAGCGAACTGACCGGCAGCTTCACCATTCGCGACGGCATCGTGCGCAACGAGGACCTGGCGGCCAGCTCGCCCCTGCTGCGGGTGAGCGGCGAAGGCCAGGCCGACCTGAACGACGACACCCTCGACTACCGCGTGAACAGCACCGTGGTGGGTACGCTGGAGGGCCAGGGCGGCCGGGAACTCGACGATCTGCGCGGCGTGACGCTGCCGATCCGCATCAGCGGCACGTTCACCGACCCGAGCTTCCGTCTCGATCTGGAGGATGCCCTGCGGGACCGCTACGAGGACGAGGTCCGCGAACGCGTGCAAGAGGAAGAGGATCGTGTCCGCGAACGCCTGGACGAGGAAGAAGAGCGTGCCCGCGAGCGCATTGAGCAGGAGTCCGACCGGCTCCTGGATCGCTTCCGCAGTCGCTGATCACCCGCGGCGCCCGCCCCCGGTGCGGGTGCCGCCATGTTCGATTCGCCCATGAACGCCTTCGCCGAGCGGCTGCTCGTCTGGTTCGATCGCCACGGTCGCCAGGACCTGCCGTGGCAGCATCCGCGCACGCCCTATCGGGTGTGGGTCTCCGAGATCATGCTGCAGCAGACCCGAGTGGAGACCGTCGTCCCCTACTTCTTGCGCTTCATGGAGCGGTTCCCTGACGTGCAAAGCCTTGCCGCGGCCCCGCAGGACGCCGTGCTGCACCAGTGGTCGGGGCTTGGCTATTACGCCCGTGCGCGCAACCTGCACCGCGCCGCACAGGTGGTGGTCGAGGAACACGGGGGCGTGTTCCCCGCCGAGCGCGCGGGCCTGGAACAACTGCCGGGCATCGGGCGCTCCACCGCCGCGGCCATCATCGCCCAGGCGCACGACGTGCCCGAGGCCGTCCTGGACGGCAATGCCAAGCGCGTACTCGCCCGTCACGCGGCGATCCACGGCTGGCCGGGCAGTACCGCCGTCCAGCGCGAGTTGTGGCGCGAAGCCGAGGCGCGTACCCCTGCCGCACGCTGCGCGGATTACACCCAGGCGATCATGGACCTGGGCGCCCTGCTCTGTTCTCGCAGCCGCCCCGCCTGTGAGGCCTGCCCGGTGCACGCGGACTGCGGCGCCGCGCAGCAGGGCCTGACCGGCACGCTGCCTTCGCCCCGGCCGCGCCGCGATCTGCCCACACGCACGCGTTGGGCCGCCTGTCTGCGGGCACCGGAGGGTATCGCGTTGATCCAGCGCGAACAGGACGGCATCTGGGGCGGGCTCTACAGCCTGCCCGAGGCCGAAACCGCCGAGGCCCTGGAAGACTGGGTGCTCGTTCAGTGGCCCGGTGCCACCCCGTCCGGTGCCGATCACGGGCTCCAGCACAGCTTCAGCCACTACCGCCTGGATCTGCGCATTCGGCCCTTCGACCTCCCGGCTGGCGCGTGTGGGATCATGGAAGGCAACAGGGTGATTTGGTATAAACCCGGCACATCACGGGCGGTCGGCATCCCGGCCCCCATCCAGCGTTATCTGCACGACGACAAGGATCCCGGCAATGGCACGAACCGTTAACTGCGTGAAACTCGGCAAAGAGGCGGACGGGCTCGACTTCCCGCCCTATCCCGGCGAGATGGGCAAGAAGATCTACCTGAACGTGTCCAAGGAGGCCTGGCAGGCCTGGCTGAGCCACCAGACCATGCTGATCAACGAATACCGCCTGACCCCGGTCGACCCCAAGGCGCGCAAGTTCCTCGAAGAGGAAATGGAGAAGTTCCTGTTCGGCGACGGTTCGGAAAAGCCGGAAGGTTTCGTCGACCCGAACGCCTCCTGAGTCGCAGTTTTCCGCGGCTCGTATCGATCTGGCGGCCCCGCGCGCTTGACGTGGGGCCGCCGGACGGCTTTAATACCGCCCTTCGTCCGCAGGACGATTCCCCCGAAGTATGGCCGGGTAGCTCAGTCGGTAGAGCAGGGGATTGAAAATCCCCGTGTCGGCGGTTCGATTCCGTCCCCGGCCACCATTATTTCCCCCTTGTGGCACCATCTTTCCCATGAGCGTTCGCCATATCCTGCGCATGGGACACCCCGACCTGCGTCGCGTCTGCGACCCGGTACCCGAATCCGATTTTGACAGGCCCGACCTGCACGCCTTGGTGGACGACCTGGTCGACACCATGCACGCCAACGAAGGGCTCGGCCTGGCCGCCGCCCAGATCGGTGTGCCGCAACGCATTGCCGTGATCGAGATCGAGCCCGGTAACAGCCGCTACCCCGATGCCGTGCCCACCGGCCGCCTGGTCCTCGTCAACCCGGCCGTGACCGTGCTCGACCCGACGCCGCAGCGCTACTGGGAAGGCTGCCTCTCCGTACCCGGCCTGCGTGGCGAAGTCGCGCGACCGCGGCACATTGCCGTGGACTACCGCGAGCCGGACGGAACGCCGCGCCATCTGGAGCCCGAAGGCTTTCTCGCCACCGTCTTCCAGCACGAGATCGACCACCTCGACGGCAAGCTCTACATCGACCGCGTCACCGACACCACGCGGCTCGCCTTCCTCGACGAATACCGCGAGTTTCACGCCGAAGCGTAGGCCTCACGCCCGGTGGAGGCACGGCCAGGCGTTGCGCACTACCTCCACCCCCAGCGCGTCCAGCAGCGGGTGGGCAGCCAGGCCGAGCAGGCCGTAGGTCAGGGGATTATCGTCGCCGCAGCGCACGCCCAGCTCCAGATGCGTGCCGCGCGCGCTCGGCGTCAGCCGGTAGCAGCCCTCGCAGGACAACCCGGCCAGCGCGCGCCAGCCGAGCAGGCGCGGCGGGACCACGACCAGCACATCCACATCGAAGACCAGCGGCACCCCGGCCACCCGCACACGCCAGCGGTAGCGCTCGGGCCCGACACGTGTGATCGACTCGATGGCCTCGCTGTAGGCGGCGAACGCCTCCATCCGGGCCATCAGATCGAACACCGCCTCCGGAGCGGCGTCGATCTCCATCTCGTGGTGGATCACCGACATCGGCCACCGCTCCAGGTTGCAGGGTCACCGCCGGGCGGTCCCGGCGGCGCAGCCCCGATCAGTCGTGCACGATGATGCGGGAGCCTGCGGCGTCGATATCCACGCGGGAGCTGGAGTAGGCACAGGCCTTCGCGATGTCCTCCAGTCCCGGCATGTCATTAAGCTCCGCCAGACGTTGCAGCAGGCTGCCGCCTTCGCAGTCGCGCGGCATGCCGTTTTCGTCCAGCGTGCAGCCGAATTCGCCCCTGTTCACCGACCAGTCCATGTCGGCCGGCATCTTCAGCACCACCGGTTCCTCGTGCATCACCTGAAACTTCGCCCGCATCGCGTTCTTGCCGTCCTGCCAGTCGAGGACCGGCATGTTGTCTACGCTGCGCATGGTATGCCTCCTTCGCGATTCCGCGAGGTTGCAACGGATTTCGCCCGGCTTTCCCTGAGCCTACCGTTTGACGCTAGACCCCGCCCTTGCAGCGGTCAAAGGTCACTCGGGTAGCGATGGGGGAGTGCTCGTGCGGTCGCTCATCAACGGCATGGTGGAATGCGTGAGCAGGTGGGGCCGCGCAGGGCAAAAGGCAAGGTCCGACCCCGAAGTTCCGACGATAAGCTGCGGAGTACCAGACGTCCCAGTGAACATAGCGAGCGACTTGAACACCTTGTTATGCGCTTGTTCCATAATGTGCTTTTCTGTGGCAATTTGGACACAACGCGATTGCGTTGTTGACTGAATCTGGACATTTTTCTGCTAAAGGCAGTTTATGGTGCACTTCCAAGTATGGAGCGCCATCACTGTTTTTGGTGAACGGCGCATCTTCACCACAGCTCTCACAAACTCCTTGTGCGCGCCTAAGAACAGCTTCCACGACGAAAGGATTGCGAACATACACCGTTGTTGTGACCGTACGTTGTTCTGGTGGATGATCTGATTGTGGTAGGCGTTTACTCAGTTCTTCATCGCTTAATTGCGCCGCATCATCTACGGACCGTTTAAATGCCGCTTGCTCTTCTTCGAGTGTGTTCGGAGCTTTTCTTTTCTTTTCTTTGTGCGAATTTCCTGTAAGACCTTTTGTAGCTCACCTTCTATCTGGATATTGCGCACTAACCAGCCGTTGCTCATGCCCTGATTGTTGGTAAGAGGCTTCATGCGAACTGTGCATTCTTTTGGGAGCTGCCCAGCACCAAGGCGATCCACAAACTCTTGGATCGAAATTCCTATGTATGAGTCGCTTCTTCCTGAAAGCGAGACATCGAACATCCTTTCTTTGCTTCCGCGTTTCTTGACCAAATACGGGAAGATTTTGCGCGGCGGACTTTCTTTGTTGTACTGCCAAGCGCCAACGAGAAAGCCGTCTTCAACCAATCGATCACTCATTCAATGTTCCTTTTGCGCATAACGCAAAGCTGAGTGGCGGGCTTGGAGCGGAGCGGAAAGCCCGTCCGGCGGAGGCCCGACTTGGGCCGAAGCGTACTCGAGCGACTGGTTAAGACGCTAGTGACCATCGCCGATTCTTCCCCAGGCTTCACTGAATTCGTCCACACAATATGATCTCGGCTGGAGCCAATAACTGACCCGACCGTCCTTCTCGCCCCTATGAGCCAAATGCCGCACTTCGCTTGGTCGAAGGATATAGGTCGATGGCTCCTTGCCAATATTATTAACGACTACCCACCAGTCACCCATAAGTTTGCCCAGACTCGAACCTAACGGCACGGGGGCTCGCTTTGTTAGCGCTTTCACCTGGACCCCAATGAACTCGGTCCCAGTCGTGTCATAAGCAATAAGGTCAATTCCACGTGCATTTCGAGAGGTTGGCATCACATTCCAGCCCATTCGGGACAAGTGATAGCACACATAATACAAACCAATATTGCCAGTAACCTGTGTCTCGAGTTTCACATGACCTCTCTTCGCGTCTTAACAGTAGGTTAGACAGAATATTTGATATTTATGATACGCACATTCTGCATATTGTCCGGGCGTTCGCTCGTCGCTGGTAGAGCGTTAAATGCAAACCAAGCTTTTATCATGGTCACATTCGTCGCGTCGAGTGGCGGAGCGCCCCACCCGCTTGGACGAGCATCAACCGGCTCTTGGTCAACGACTTACATCCGTCCTCCGGCCCAACGTGGGTGAGACGCAGGGGCTGGCGTTGAACGCTTGCGGGTGGACTGGGTTGGGTCGAGACGAGGAGATTGGCGGCACGGGCGTGACAGAGCCCGGTGCTAGACAGAATCGGGATATCACGGTTATCCCGGAATTGGCGTGGCGGGAGGAGCGACCAGGCGTGGCCTGAGAGTTGGGTTCCCGGCAGGAGCCGTGGCGGTGTTCCCTGGTAGGATCTGACCAGGGGAAATGGAGAGTCAGTGTTGGAAACGCTCATAGAAGCGAATAGGGCTTTGGTGGTCTGCGGCATTCTGGAGGACGCGCAGGGGCGGATCTTTCTCGCGCGTCGCGGGGCCGATCAGGCTCTGGCCGGGTATTGGGAATTCCCCGGGGGCAAGGCGGAGCCGGGCGAGAGGCTGCAGGCGGCGTTGTGCCGCGAATTCCGTGAAGAGCTGGCGATGGAGGTCCGGGTGGGGGAAGAGATCGGGCGCACACCGATTCCGGGTAACGGAAGCCTTGAGTTGGTGGCGCTGCGGGCGTGGACGGATGACGAGAGCCCGGTGCTGACGGTGCATGATCGCTGGCGCTGGGTGTCGCCATTGGAGGCTCAAGGGCTCGAGCTTGCGCCTGCGGACATCCCCTTGCTTGAAGCCTTTATTGCTGCATGTTCCGAATGAGCCGAGATAGCGCCGCCAAATCCCTGTCCGATGTCCAATGGGTCGGCCTGCATGAGCGGCTGGATACGCCGCGGGTCCGGCGGGCGCTGGAAGCCCTGGGGCTGGAAGACCATGCCCGCTGGAGCCAGGTTTTGGAGGGCGACGGTCTGGCGATGAGCCTGGTCGCCGAGCTGGCCCAGCGGCTCGCGGAGCGCGCGGGTGAGTTGCGCGAAAAGGGGCACGAGGACTGGACCCGGGCCGTGCAGGGGCTTGCGGATGCGCTGGCGGCGGCGGGACATCCGCTTTCGGGGATCGAGGAAGACCTTCCGCAGCCGCCGTTTCGGCAGTTGCTGGAGGTGCGCTCCCCGGCGGCTGACCGGGTAGGGCAGCAGGAGACGCCACGGCCGGATGTGCCGCTGGCTCTTTCCAGCCTGCTCACTGGTTCGGATCGCACACCCAGCCTGGTCACGCAGATCGAGAAAGAACTGGCCAGTGCGGAGCGCGCCGACTGGCTGGTGTCCTTCATCAAGTGGAGCGGGATTCGCGCCCTGCGCGAAACGCTGAAGCGCTTTACCGAAACCCCGACCGCTGATGGCGCACCCAGGCTGCGGATCGCGACGACCTCGTACCTCGGGGCCACCGATCTCAAAGCGATCGAGTTTCTGCTAAGCCTGCCGAACACGGAGATTCGGGTCTCGTACGACACGCACCGCACGCGCCTGCATGCCAAGGCCTACCTGTTCCATCGGAGCACGGGGTTCGGTAGTGCCTACATCGGCTCGGCGAATGTCTCGCGCGTCGCGATGGATGAGGGGCTGGAGTGGACGGCCAAGGTCAGCGAGTACGAGCTGCCGCATATGTGGCGCCAGATCCAGACCTCGTTCGAGGCACATTGGGCCGACCCGGCGGAGTTCGAACCGCTCACGACGGATGACCTTCCGCGCCTGCAACAGGCGCTGGAGTCGGAATCCAGCTCAGGGCCCGGGGCGCAGAAAGACGCCACCGCGTTCTTCGACCTGCGGCCTTACGCTTTTCAGCAGGAGATCCTGGAGGACATCCAGCGCGAACGCCGTTCGGGCATCGACCGCCATCTGGTGATCGCCGCCACCGGGACCGGCAAGACCATGATCGCCGCGTTCGACTATCGGCGCTTTGCGCGTGAGCAGGCGGATAAAGGGCGCCCGTCGTTGCTGTTCATCGCCCACCGCGAGGAGATCCTGCGTCAGGCAATGGCGAGCTTCCGCCAAGTGCTGCAGGACCACGAATTCGGTGACTTGCTGGTGGGCGGGGCGCGCCCGAGTCAGGACCGCCATCTGTTCTGTACGGTGGCGAGCTGGAATGCGCGAGACCTCGACCGGCTGGCCCCGGAGCATTTCGATTACGTGGTGCTGGATGAGGCGCACCACAGTACCGCCGGCAGCTACCAGCGCATCCTCGACCATGTGCGGCCCAAGTGCCTGCTGGGCCTGACGGCGACGCCGGAGCGCACGGACGCCGACGACATCCGCAAACACTTCGGCCACCGCTACACCCACGAGATCCGCCTGCCGGATGCGATCGAGCGTCGGTTGCTGGTGCCGTTCCACTACTTCGGCGTGGCCGACCACGAATCCGTGGACCTGAGCCGGGTGAGCTGGCGGCGCGGGGGCTATGACGCCGAAGAGCTGGAAGGGGTGTTCACCGGCAACCGGGCGCGCGCCGATTGGGTCCTGCAGCAGGCCCATGAACACGCGACGGATCTCGGCTCGGTTCGCGGGTTGGGCTTTTGTATCAGTCGCGCCCATGCGCGGTTTATGGCGGAGCATTTTTCGGCCAAGCAGGTGCCCAGCGCGGTGCTGACCGGCGAGAGCTCGGACCACGAGCGGCAGTCGGTACAGCGCGACCTGCGCGAGGGGCGCATCCGCTTCATCTTTACGGTGGACCTCTACAACGAGGGCGTGGACCTGCCCGAGGTGGACACCATTTTGCTGCTGCGCCCGACCGAGAGTCTCACGGTCTACCTGCAGCAGATTGGCCGCGGCCTGCGTTTGCACGAGGGCAAGCCGCACCTGACCGTGCTGGATTTCGTCGCACCGCAGGATCGGCGTTTTCGTTATGCCGATCGGTTCCGGGCCTTGAGTGCGCGGCCGGAGAAGCGGGTGGATCACCAAATCCAGGAGGGCTTCCCGTGGCTGCCCAGCGGTTGCCTGATTCACCTCGACCGCCTGGCCACCCAGCGGGTCCTCGACAACATCCGTGCACAGATCAACCGCCAGCGCCCGCAGATCGTGCGCGAGCTGAAGGCCTGTTTCCAGGGGGACATCGACTCCGCGAGCCTGCCCAAGATGCTCGACTGCCTGCATATGGATGATGCCGAAGACCTGCTGCGCAAGGACTTGCCCTCCCGGCTGCGCGCGGACTGCGGAGGGGAATCGGCGGCGGCGCTGGGGCCCTATGCCAGCAGCCTCAAACGCGGGCTGCAGCGCCTGGCGCGGTGTGACGACCGGCAGTTGCTGGAAACCCTGCAGACCCATCTGGCGCAGCCGGCGGCGAACGTGGAGCAGCTTGCCGAAGAGGATCAGCTCCGACTGGCCCTCGTCCACAGCACGCTATGGGGCAAGACACGGCCGGGGGATGGGGACCTCTCGGCCGTGGACGGTTTCGTCCGCGAACAGCGCCCCCTTTACCGGGATCTCCAGGAGGTCGCCGCCTGGCGACACGAGCGCATCGTGCCCGCCAGCGGCATCACCTTCTCTGAGCAGACGGGGCCGCTGGAGCTGCATGCGTCCTACACCCGCGAGCAGATCCTGCTGGCGCTGGGGCTCGGGAGCCTGGAAAAGCCCATCACCCAGCAGGAAGGTGTCCGGCACGTACCGGAACGGCGCGTGGATGCGCTGTTCGTCACCCTGGAAAAATCCGAGCAGGAGTTCTCCCCCACCACCATGTACGAGGACTACGCCCTCAACGAGCGGCGGTTCCACTGGCAGTCGCAGTCCGCCACCTCGCCCAGCTCGGAAACCGGGCAGCGCTACATCCATCACGAAGAGCTCGGCTACACCCCCATACTGTTCATTCGGCGCGCTAAACGTGATGTGACGGGCCTCAGCGAGCCATTCACCTTCTGTGGCCCGGTTCGCTACCAGAACCACGAAGGTAGCAAGCCGATGAGCATCGTCTGGGAGCTGGATTACGAACTGCCCGCCCGGCTCCTGCACCTCGCCCGTCGGACGGTCCTGTAACGCGGTTTCGCTGGACCGCGCTCAAAGCGGGATTCCCTCGCTCTCGATTTCCTTGCGCAATTCATCGCTGACCTCGGTCATGTCAACCAGGTCGAAGGTGTAGAGGGTGCGCAGATCCTCGATGTGCCCGCGGAGCCGGCCCCAGTCGCTGATGGAAACCTCCCTGGCCGGGAGTACGGCGAGGTCGATGTCCGAGTTCCACCGTGCGGTGCCGCGCGGCCAGGACCCGAACCAGAACACCTGTGCGTCGTTGCCGAACTCTTCGCGCACGAGTTCCGCGGTCGCATGCGCGAGGTGGTTCACGCGTTCGCGGGGCGGGGGTGCCTCTGCCGTGTTTCCGGTGTTGGCGTGGAGGATCGATGCCATGTTTCGGACCGCCTTGGGCTTTGGCTCGACTATAGCATTCGGCCCTCAATGCCTGGGAGATACGGATCAGGCGGTCTCTAGTGCAGTCTTCTGCTCCCAGGCGAGGGCATGGCGGACGATGAGGTCGAGGTCGGCGTATTGCGGTTCCCAGGCGAGGGTCTGGCGGATGCGGCGCGCGTCGGCCATCAGGGCGGGCGGGTCGCCTTCGCGGCGCGGGCCGAGGGTGACGGGGAAGTCCACGCCGCTGGCGCGTTTTACGGCGTCGATGACCTCGAGCACGCTGTAGGCGTGGCCGTAGCCGCAGTTGAGCACCTGCGAGTTGCCGCCACCGTCGAGGTGTTCCAGGGCGCGGACGTGGGCGGCGGCGAGGTCCTCGACGTGGATGTAGTCGCGTTCGCAGGTGCCGTCGCGGGTGGCGTAGTCGGTGCCGAATACGGTGATGCCGTCGCGCTGGCCGGTGGCGGCCTGGCAGGCGACCTTGATCAGGTGGGTGGCGTCGGGGGTGGCCTGGCCCCGGCGGCCTTCGGGGTCGGCGCCGGCCACGTTGAAGTAGCGCAGGCTGATGTAGCGCAGGTCGGAGGCGGCGCCCAGGTCCATCAGCATGCGCTCGGACATCATCTTGGAGGCGCCGTAGGGGTTGATCGGCTGTAGGGGGGCGTCCTCCGCGACCGAGACGGTGTCGGGGATGCCGTAGACGGCGGCGGTGGAGGAGAACACGAAGTAGCGCACGCCGGTGGCGGCACAGGCCTCCAGCAGGTTGAAGGTGTTGCGGGTGTTGTTGCCGTAGTACTTGAGCGGGTCGGTGACCGATTCCGGCACGATGATGTGCGCGGCAAAGTGCAGCACGCCGTCGAAGCCGCGTTCGAGCGTTTCTCGCAGGCGCCCGGTATCCGCCAGATCGCCGACGACCAGCTCGGCATCCCCCACGGCCCATGCGTGCCCGGTGCTGAGGTTGTCGTACACGGTGACGTCGTGCCCGCCCCTGCGCAGATGCTGCAGGACATGGCTGCCGATGTATCCGGCGCCGCCCGTTACCAGCAGATTCATCCGTCGCCCCTCGGTTGTGATGGGTTGGTGCTGGCGGGGCGCGTCAGGGGTCCGGCGGTGCCGGGCGACGGCCGTATTGCCAGCGATACCACAGAATACCGAGGTACTCGTGCAGGGCGAGCCAGCTGGTGCGCATGGCGTTAGCCTGGGGTTTGAAGGCGCCTAACGAGAGCCTCGTGTCGTGGGCGACGAAGGCGCCGGTCGGGGCCGGGATGGCCTCCAGCCCGGCGCGCTCGAATGCCGCAGTGGCGCGCGGCAGGTGGTGCGCATGGGTGACGAGCAGGACGCGTTGCATGCCGCGTTCGTGCAACAGCGCGGCCGAGTGCCGGGCATTGCCTTCCGTGTCGCGCGCACGGGTTTCCTGCCACACCGGACTGACGCCGAACTCCTCCAGGACCTCGGCCATCCAGCGGGCTTCCGGTTCCCGGTCCTGCGGGCCGCCACCGGTGGCGACCACGGGGAGTCCGGTTTGCCGGTGCAGGGCGGCGGCGTAGCGCAGTCGCACCAGGGCCAGGTCGTTGACCGTTTCGCCGGAGAATTCCGCCGCACCACTGCGATACCCGGCGCCGAGCACGACGATGGCCTCGGCGTGTTCCAGCGCGGCCGTGTCGGGCGGCGAGTAGGCGGCCTGCAGCGGGGCCATGAGGGCGTGACTGACGGGCGGGATGCTGAATGCGTAGGTCAGGAGCAGCCCGCCGGTCAACAGGGCCTTGCCCGCCAGGGTCCGGTACAGGAGCAGGCCCGCCAGGGCCAGCAGGAGCGGTCCGCTGGGCGGGAGCAGAAACCAGTCGGCAAGGAAACGGAGAGACAGAAACTCCACGGGACACTCCTGTTCGGTGGAGGTAGATGGCCCGACGTCTCCGTAACACGAACGTTAGTCCTGGAGCGCCGGGAATGAAGACCTTACGTGGACTCTGTTCATACCCGAGGCCTAACATCAAGTTGCTTGTGGAATCCGGTATTCCCGGTAAGCGTAGCCAGTTTCCGCGACCTTTGAGGCGCGGTGCGGGCCCCGTTCCCGGTCGGGTGAAGCCTCTAACAACCGCCAGAATCTCCAAGGGGGAGTCGTGATGTCCCTGATCAATGCTCCAAAGGCCGGGTCGAAGTCCGGGCCAAGGTTCGGCTTCGTCATCCTACTGCCGGCCTTGTTGCTGGCAGGCTGTGCCACGACGGATTACCCGGAGGCCCCGACCTCCATCGAGCGCACGGTGATCGAGCAGTACATCATCGGTCCCGGCGATTCCCTGCAGGTATCCGTGCGCGGCAACCCGGATCTCTCCACTGGCGTGTCGGTACGCCCCGACGGGCAAATTACGACCCCGCTGGTCGAGGATGTCCAGGCGAGCGGGCAGACGCCCACGGAGCTGGCTCGTGTGATGGAGGAGGAGCTGTCCCGCTTCCTGCGTGACCCGATCGTCACGGTGATGGTGACCGGTTTTGCCGGGCCCTATAGTCGCCAGATTCGCGTGATCGGGCAGGCCGCCGCGCCGCAGGCGCTGCAATATCGCGAGGAGATGAGCGTGATGGACGTGATGATCGCGGTGGGCGGCATCACCGAATTTGCCGCTGGCAATCGCGCAGTGATCGTGCGTAACGAGAATGGCGAGCGCAAGCAATATGGGGTGCGCCTGGACGACCTGGTCAACGGTGGCGATATCTCGGCCAACGTGGACATGCTGCCCGGTGACACGCTGATCATTCCTGAACGACGCTTCTGACGAACCCGGAACGGGGGGCCGGTTTCCGGGTGGGTGGGCCTTTGAGGCGCCACCCGGGAACGACCGCCCCCATTGATCGGGCTCGGGGACGGTAGCCATGGACCCCCTGAAAAGGACGAACAACTCTTCTGTGTACGCGCCTCGGCGAGGCGGCTAGTCATGCGCATCTTTGGCCACTACATCCGCCGCCGCGTCCTGATGCTCGCGGGCGCGGAGTTGCTCGTGGCGTATCTGTGCCTGTATGCGGTGCTGACCCTGCCGCCCTTCCAGCCGGAGGCTCTCAGCCTGCTGGACCCCCAGCTGATGGTGGCGACGCTGGTCGTCCTGGTGGTCCTGACTCTGGCCGGCCTGTACGAATCCGACTACCTCGCGACCCGCAGCA
Source organism: Thioalkalivibrio sp. ALMg9 (assembly GCF_000380625.1). Taxonomy (NCBI): domain Bacteria; kingdom Pseudomonadati; phylum Pseudomonadota; class Gammaproteobacteria; order Chromatiales; family Ectothiorhodospiraceae; genus Thioalkalivibrio; species Thioalkalivibrio sp. ALMg9. The sequence continues at coordinate 8,212 of NZ_AQYC01000008.1, read as the reverse complement.
CGCTGCGGTCGCTGCTGCGCCTGGTTCCGGCCATCCTGGTTGTGGGTGGGTTGCTGCTGGCCTATGGCGCCATGGTCCCGGCTGCGCTGTTTTCGCCGACCGCAGTCGGCGGCGGCGTGCTGCTCCTGCTGACCGGTCTGGTCGCCGAAAGGACCCTCTGGCGCAACTTTTCCGAGGCGGATGCCTTCAAGCGCCGGGTTCTGGTGCTGGGCACCGGCAGCCGGGCCTGCGCGATCGACACGATCCATCCGGACAAGTATTCGGAAGAGCTGCCATATCGGGTCCTCGGGTACATCGCTACCCAGGGCGAGAAGGATTGCGCGCGGGATCCGGGACGCCATTTCCAGCTCGGGAGCGATGCCAGCCTGCTGGACATGGCGCGCGAGCACCGAGTACACGAGATCGTGGTCGCGATCCGCGACCGACGCCACAACCTGCCGATCGGGCAGCTGCTTGAGTGCAAGCTCAACGGGGTTGCCGTTACCGACGTCTCGAGCTTCTTCGAGCGCGAACTGCAGAAGGTTCAGCTGGACTCGCTGAACGCCAGCTGGTTGATCTTCGGCGAAGGCTTCCGGCAGCACTGGACGCGCAACGCGGTGAAACGGACGTTCGATGTGCTGGCCAGCGCCACACTGCTGGCGGCGACCCTGCCGGTGATGCTGGCCACCGCCCTGGCGATCAAGCTGGAGAGTCGCGGCCCGGTGTTCTACTGGCAGACCCGGGTGGGTCAGGGGAACGTCCCGTTCGAGGTCTGCAAGTTCCGCAGCATGCGCGAGGACGCCGAGGTCGATGGCGTCGCGCGCTGGGCGGTGCATGACGACGACCGCATCACCCGTGTCGGGCGCATTATTCGCAAGCTGCGCATCGACGAACTGCCGCAGGTCATCAATGTCTTCCAGGGCAGCATGTCGTTCGTCGGACCGCGCCCGGAGCGGCCGGTGTTCGTCGGACAGCTCACCGAGCAGATCCCCTATTTCCCCGCGCGCCACACCATCCGTCCGGGGATCACCGGCTGGGCTCAGGTGCGGTATCCCTACGGGGCCTCGGTCGAGGATGCGCGGCAGAAGCTGCAGTACGACCTGTATTACGTGAAGAATCACACCCTGTTTCTGGACATCCTGATCCTGTTCGAGACCGTCAAGGTTGTGCTGTTCGGCCGCGGGGCCCGCTGAATCCGCGATGCTGATGCCCCTGGCCGCGACGAGCTATCTGACGGCGGCACTTGCGTTCCTGGTCCTGGCCGTTGTGACCGTGGTGCGCTGGCGCAATCGCCCCTCGGCCCTGTGGATGGTGCTGGCCTCGCTGCTGTCGGTGGGATGGGCGGGATATCTGGGCTTTCTGGCCTGGCACTACGGGACCAGTGCCGCGATCTCCGGTGGGGTGATGGAGGTGGCGCGCAATGCCGGTTGGTTTGCGGTGTTGCTGGCGCTGCTCGCCGGCAGTGGCAGCCGCCCCGGGGTCGAGCCGCGTGCGTTGCGCTGGTGGGGGGCGGCCACCACGGCGTTCCTGCTGTTCATCCTGGTGCCGATGCTGTGGCCACAGTTGCTGGGCGCCATCTGGCCGGGGCTGGCAACCCTGTTGATGGCGATTGCCGGACTGGTGCTGGTGGAGCAGGTCTACCGCAACACGCCGCCGCAGAATCGCTGGGAGATCAAGTTCCTCTGCCTGGGCCTGGGTGGCCTGTTCGCGTTCGACCTGTTCCTGTTTGCGGATCTGGTGCTGTTCCAGACGATCGACAGCCCGTCCTGGCAGGCCCGCGGGTTCGTCAACGCGCTAGTGGTCCCGTTGCTCGCGGTCGCGGTGAGCCGGCGCCTGCCGCACCGCGAGGGGCCCACGGTGTCCCGCCATCTGCTGTTTCACACCGCGTCGCTGTTCGGGGCCGGGCTGTATCTGCTGGCGGTCGGGGGCGCGGGGTATTACCTGCGCCACCACGGGGGCGATCTGGGCGCGCTGCTGCAGGTCACCCTGCTGTTCGGGGCCGTGCTGCTCCTGGCGATCGTGCTCTTTTCCGGCAGCGTCCGCGCCCAGTTGCGCGTCTGGCTGGCCAAGCACTTCTTCAACTATCGCTACGACTACCGCCAGGAGTGGCTGCGGTTTACCGGCACCCTGGCGCAGACGGACCACGAGACCCCGTTTCGCCAGCGGGCCATCCAGGCCATTGGCGAGCTGGTCGAGAGTCCGGGGGGATTGTTGTGGGTTCGTCGGGACGACAGCACCTTCGCCCTCGACGGGGTCCTGAATCTGGGCCAGCCGGACTATCCGTCAATGGAACCGGACGACCCGCTGGTGGCGTTTCTGACGCACTCCGGCTGGGTGATCGATATTGACGAGTTCCGCCGCGATCCGGCGTTCTATCACGGGCTCGATCTGCCGCAGTGGCTGGTCGACAATCCGCGCCACTGGGCCGTGGTGCCGCTCCTGAAAAGCGATGGTCTGGAGGGCTTTGTCGTGCTCGCCCAGCCGCGGGCACGGCACCGTATCGACTGGGAGGAGCGCGACCTGCTGAAGACCGCGGGCCGTCAGCTGGCGGTCTACGTGGCCCTGGTGCAGACCGACGAGGCGCTGCTGGAGGCGCGTCAATTCGAGACCTTCCACCGGCTGGCGGCGTTTCTGGTCCACGACCTCAAGAACGTATCGGCCCAGCTGTCCCTGATCAGCTCCAACGCCGAGCGTCACCGTGACAACCCCGAGTTCGTGGCGGACGCCTTCCGCACCGTCGGCAATGCACGCGAGCGTCTGGAACGCACCCTCGCCCAGTTGCGCAAGGCGCAACCGGGTGCCGACAGCCCGCGTCAGGCGATCGACATGGACGCCCTGCTGCGCGAGGTCGCCGGCGATAGCCGCGAGATCCATCCGCTGCCCCGAGTGGCGATCGACACATCCGCGGAGGTCCTCGGAAACCGTGACGCCCTGCGGAATGTGCTGCTCCACCTGGTGCGGAATGCGCAGGAGGCCACACCGGATAACGGCGATATAACCTTGACCCTGAAAACCCGGGATCAATGGGTCATTATCGGAATCGAGGATAACGGGTCCGGCATGGACGAGGACTTCGTTCGTCGGCGGCTCTTCCGTCCGTTTCAGACCACCAAGGGAAACGCCGGCATGGGTATTGGGCTGTATGAGGCCCGCGACCTGGTGGTCCGGATGGGCGGGCGGATCGATGTTTCCAGCCGCATCGGCGAGGGGACCACCTTCACGTTGCGCCTGCCGCAGCACGGCGCATGACAACCCTCCCCGCCGTCCACCATCACGTCCTCCCCGGGCCGGGTGCAATGTAATGGAGTCGATGCTCAAGCTTCTGATTGTCGAGGATGACACCGGCCTGCAAAGCCAGTTGCGCTGGTGTCTGGACGGCTACGAGATCCTCCAGGCCCAGGATCGTGCCAGCGCGATGTCCCACATGCGCCGTCACGAGCCCGAGCTGGTCACGCTGGACCTGGGTCTGCCCCCGGACCCCGCAAACGCCACCGAGGGCCTGGCACTCCTGGAGGAGATCCTGGCGTTCAATCCCGGGGTCAAGGTGATCGTGGTCACCGGCAACGATGATCGCGAGAACGCCCTGAAGGCCGTTGCCCTGGGGGCCTACGATTTCTATATCAAGCCCGTAGACGCCGAACTCCTGCGTCTGATCGTGGACCGCGCCGCGCGGCTGTACGAGCTCGAGGAGGAGAATCGGCGCCTGGCCCGTGGCGGCGTCTCTTCGCTGTCCGGGCTCATCACCGCGGATCCGCGCATGCTTCAGGTCTGCCGCATGGTGGAACGCGTGGCGCCCTCCGACGCGACGGTGCTGTTGCTGGGTGACAGCGGCACCGGCAAAGAGGTCCTGGCGCGCGCCGTCCATGATCTGAGTAACCGCGCCAAGGAGCGCTTCGTTGCGATCAACTGCGCCGCGATCCCCGAGAACCTTCTGGAAAGCGAGCTGTTCGGCTACGAGAAGGGCGCCTTCACCGGTGCTACCCGTCAGACCATCGGCAAGATCGAACACGCCGACAAGGGCACGTTGTTCCTGGACGAGATCGGCGATCTTCCGCAGAGCCTGCAGGCCAAGCTCCTGCGCTTTCTGCAGGAGCGCACGGTCGAGCGCCTGGGCGGGCGCAACGAGATCCCGGTGGATGTGCGCATCATCGGTGCGACCAATCAGGACCTCCAGGCGCTGATCCGCTCGGGCGATTTTCGCGAGGACCTGTTCTATCGCATTAGCGAGATCGCCATCGACATCCCCCCGGTCCGCGAACGTCAGGGTGACGCAACCCTGTTGGCGCATGCGCTTCTGGAACGCTTCGCCCGCGAGCAGGGCAAACCCCGCCGCGGCTTCACTGCCGATGCGCTGCGGGCGATCGAGGGCCACAGCTGGCCCGGCAACGTGCGCGAGATGGAGAACCTGATCCGGCGCGCCGTAATCATGGCCGACGGCAATCTGGTGACCGCGGAAGACCTCGGCTTGCAGGACCGGGATCAGGATCCGCCGCCGGAGCGCCTGCGCGAGGCCCGTGACCGGGCCGAATATCAATCCGTAATCAAGGCGATGGGGCGCACGAACGGCAACATCGCCCAGGCAGCCGACACTCTCGGCATTACCCGTCCAACGCTCTACGGCCTGCTCGACAAGTACGGGCTCAGATGAGGAGCACCATAGTGACTACCCGATACATGCAAGAAGACGCCGGGCTTGCCCGGCCCCGCTCCAACCGGATACCGAACGGGCGGCTGAAGCCCCTGGCCCTGGCCGTGGTGCTGGCCACCGGTGTGGGTCTGGCCGGCTGCGACCAGATCGGGGCGGGCAGCGAACAGGACTACCTCGAACGCGCCCAGGCCCTGCAGGAGAAGGGCGACTACCAGGGCGCGCGCATCGAGTACCGCAATGCCCTGCAGCTGAATACCGATGCCCCCGCCACTCGGCAAAGGCTCGGGGTGGTGTACCTGCAGTTGAACAACCCCGAGGAGGCGCTGCGTCAGCTGGGGCGGGCGCAGTCGCTCGGGATCCCGGACGCTCAGGTGGCGTTGCCGCTGGCCGAGGCGTGGTTCGCGACCGATCGTCTTGTGCGCATCCGTGAGCAGGAGGTGCCAGAGGACCTGGCGGCGGAGGAACGGCCGCGGCTGCACGCCTTGCGGGCCGTCGCCTTCGCGGCCGTCGGCGAGCGCGAGGCGGCGGAAGGCGAGCTGGCGCAGATTGGAGAGCGCGAGCAGGAGCCGTTACAGGCCCTGGCGCATGCCCACCTGTCGATGGCCCAGGGCGATGCCGAGCACGCGATCGCATCCCTGGAGCAGGCCCTTGACCTGCAGCCCGAGCTGGGACAGGCCTGGAGTCTCCTGGGCGAGTATCGGCGCATCACCGGCGACCCCGAGGGTGCGGAAGAGGCCTTCAGCCGGGCCATCGAAGTGCGCCCGGCCTCGGGGCGCGATCACATGGCGCGGGCGATGGTGCGTCTGAATGCCGGTGATTACGAGGGTGCACGGGCGGATGTCGACGGCCTGAAGCAAGGCGGCTCGTCGCATCCGGGCGTGCATTATCTGGACGGGATGCTCCTGATGGAGCAGGAGCGGCATAGCGAAGCGCGGGCGAGTTTCGAGCAGGCCCTGGCCGGGAATCGCTCCTACAGCCCGGCGCTTCTGGGCCTCGGCCTGGCTCATCGCAGTCTCGGCAACATGGAGCAGGCCGAACACAACCTCAATCGTCATGTTCAGGAGAGCCCCGGATCGCTGCAGGGTATTCGTACGCTGACGGCGATCTATCTGGAACAGGATCGCGTGGAGGATGCCCTGCAGTTCGTGGAGCGGGCAAGCCGCGACTACACCGGCGAGCCGGCCGACATGGCCGAGCTGCGCGGGCGACTGCTGCTGGTTGCCGGCGATTCCGAAGCCGGCATCGATGCGTTGCGCGACGCGGCTGCGTCGAGCCCGGGTTCGCAGGATCTCCAGGAATTGCTGGCGGTGGCGCTGCTCCGGGGCGGGGAGACGGAAGAAGGTCTGGATGCGCTGCGCGCCGCCGGAGGCGGCGAGGCCTCGGCCCAGCAGGTGGATACCACGCTGGTGCTGTACCTGTTGCAGACAGGACGCTACGACGAGGCACTCGAGCGGGCACAGCGTCTGCAGGAGCTCCAGCCGGAAGCGGCCGGTCCGCTGAGCCTGCAGGGCGCTGCCCTGATGGGGCTGGGGCGAACCGACGAGGCCCGGGCGGCCTTCCGCGAGGGCGTCGCGCTGGACCCGGACGATATATCCGTGGCGATGAACCTCGCTGGCCTGGAACTCCAGGTCGGCAATCGCGGGGCGGCGCGCGAGGTGCTGGAAGCGATCCAGGAGCGCGACCCGGGGCATGCCCGTTCGGCCCAGCGCCTGGCCAACATGAGCCTGCAGGATGGCGACCACCAGGGGGCGGCGCGCTGGCTGCAAACGGCCATCGATTCGCAGCCCGAGTTGCTGCCGCCGCATCTCACCCTGGCCCAGATCCAGCTTCAGAGCGGCCAACCGGAGCAGGCCCTGCAGACGCTCCTGGCCGCGCGTGAACATCACCCCGGGAATCCGGACCTGCTGTATGCGCTGGCGGACGTCCAGCAGAGTCTCAATCGTCCGGATGCCGCGGTGACAAGTCTCGCGGAGGCCGTCGAACAGGCGCCGGACAACGTGAACCTGCGCCTCGCCCTGGCCCGCGCGCATGCGCAGGCCGGTGACGATGCCGCGATCGAGAGCACGCTTCGCGAGCTCCTGGAGCAGCAGCCGGACCACTACCGGGCCCGCCTGCTTCTGGCCCGGGGCCTGCTCAATCAGGAACGCATGAGCGATGCCGAGCCCCATCTGGCGCGCCTGGAGGAGCTCTACGAGAACCGCAGCGAGGTCCAGGCCTTGCTGGGCCGCGCGGCCATGCAGCGGGACGACCCAGCCGCCGCCGTGCGGCATTACCGGGCCGCACTGGCGGACCCGGGTTCGCAACGTCGGGACTGGGTGCATGCACTGGCGGAGGCGCAGCGCGAAGCCGGGGATGGCGATGCGGGACGGGCCACGCTGGCCGCCTGGCTGGATGAAAATCCGCAGGACCTGGCGACATGGCATATCCACGCGGCGCAGCAGATGGCGGCGGACGACCGGTCCGGAGCGGTGGATTCGTACCGTCGGATCGTCGAGCAGGATGGCGACGACGTGATTGCGCTCAACAACCTCGCATGGTCGTTGCGCGAGAGTGATACCCGGCAGGCGCTGGAGCATGCGCGCCGGGCCGCCGAGCTGGCACCGGAGGCGGCTCCGGTGCTGGACACCCTGGGCGCGGTGCTGATCCACGCCGGTGAGCCTGTAGAGGCCGCAGACATCCTTGGCCGTGCCAGCGAGCTTGCCCCGGATGATCCGGGCATTCAGTACCACCTGGCCTGGGCGGAAAGCGAACGGGGCGAGCGCGACGCCGCTGCTGAACGCTTGCGTCGCGTGCTGGACAGGCACGACCAGTTCCCCCAGCGGGCGGATGCCGAAGCGCTGCTCGATCGCCTGTAGACCCGGCACGAACCGGTCGATCAAGGGGGCTGCCGAGAGCAGCCCCTTTGTTGTGTGCGACAGCCTGGTCGCCGCACATCCATCCGTCCGGCCGGTCCTGTAATCCCGGGTCGGCCCGGACATTACTTCGTTGTCTGGTATCTGACGGCTGCGCTCGGCCGGGGGGCCGCTCGCGGCGGCCGGCACGGCCCGCGACCGGATGTCGGCGGGGATGAGCCAATGCCACGGTTTCGGGGCCGGGTTATCCGTCCCCTCGACTACGGCCCACTGCCATGCTCCTGGTGTCTTCGCAGGTGCCTGGGAGACGCTGATGAATGTGCCGGCATCGCGGTGATGCCCCGTGTATCCCGAGACCCGGCGCGGCGCGCAGTCCGGTCGTGGTGCTACCGGCCCGTTCGCATCTTGGTCGGGGTGCAGCGGGGGCTCGGGCATACGGGGCGCTAGCCTCACACGCCTCCGAAGGACGGGGCTCGAGTTCGAGTGGTGCATTGATAGTCTTGCGCTGGCAGGCCAGGCGGACATCCGAAGGGCGGGCGAGCGTCGGTCCGGGGTGGTGGTGCGAGTCCGAACAGGGGCAGTCGCCGGATGATTGCCGGGGGTGGCGGGAGAGGGGTTGGCCGGTTCGCACGAGGGTCCATGACCGCTGTAGTACCGGGCCCGGATCGCGGAACAAAAAAAGGGCTCCCCGAAGGGAGCCCTCAACTCGATGCCCCGGGGGGAGGGCCATCAA
>NZ_AQYC01000007.1:0-352639 GCF_000380625.1 Thioalkalivibrio sp. ALMg9 | reverse complement strand
AGATCGATCTCCACGGCCAGCGCTTCCCGGTTGAAGTCATCCACCACGTTGAAGGTGCGAAAGCGCCGTCCGTCCCATAGCGCATCCGACATAAAGTCCGCCGACCAGCACGCGTTGGGGGCCTCGGTCGACGCCAGGGGCCGTGGCTCCCGTGGTGGCAAACGGCGCTTGCCCTTGCGCCGCAGGTTCAGCTTCAGGGCGCAGTACACGCGCCAGACCCGCTTGTGGTTCCAGGGCATGCCCCGACGCCGGATCAGCTTGAACAGCTTGCCAAAGCCCCGTTCCGGATAGCGCTCCACCAACTCCTGCAGTAGCGCGATCACCGCATCGTCCCGGTCCGGTTGCTTGCGGTACCGCACCACCGACCGCGCAACCCCTGCCGCCTGACAGGCCCGGCGCTGACTCAGCCCGTGGTCCTGCGTCAACGCAGTGACCACACGGCGCTTATCGTCCGGGCTCAGAGCTTTTTTGTGATCACGTCCTTCAGGGCCGTGTTCTCCAGGGCCAGCTCGGCATACATCCGTTTGAGCCGGTTGTTCTCGTCCTCCAGCTCCTTCAGCCGTCGGACGTCCGCAGCCTCCATGCCACCGTACTTCGACTTCCACTGGTAGTAGGTCGCCTCAGAGACCCCGATCTCCCGACAGACGTCCTTCACCTTCCGGCCGCCTTCGACCTGCTTCAGCGTCTGAACAATCTGACTCTCCGTAAACCGACTCTTGCGCATCTCGGCCTCCTTTGGCTCTAGTGTGCCCGGAGACCTCCAGTTTTCAATGGACCGAATTTACGGGAAGTCGACACATTTACCTCGGTTTTTCCGTAGGTTACCGAGGTCCGACCCCGTTATCTTCTATCTGTTGTGCTTGTAGAACATCAATGGAGATCCCTTACGCGAACGAAAGGCCGACCAGTCTCCGCAGCACGACGTACTTTTTTAGATAGCGCATTCTGGAATGAAAGTCGGCCTAAAAGTATTTCGCTCAAATCCAAACCATCCATGCAAATCAGTCTCTTGCCAGATCCAAAAGCAAGAAGACCATCTTCAGTAAAACCACTATTACTGATAAATAATCCTCGAGACCACGAAGCCTTACCCTCTACTTTTGCATTAAAAGCTCGGAGATCAGAAGCATCGACTTGCTGATTTGTCCACTTGGCTTCCAGCAAGTACGTTTCCCCCACCATTTCAAAACTACCGTCGATTTGCTCACCTACCAGGCGGAAAGACGCTCGGCCAGACAAACCACACGCATCGAAAAGCTCCTTCAGGAACTTTTCAAATGCATAACCTCTTGGCTGAGGGTCAAGATTACTAACCTCCATTAGTTTACCAAGTAGATCATTGGCTATACGGTCATCCATTTTCTCACATGGCGCAGCATTATCATTCTCTGCTCGGTGTTTCGGAGGCGTGCCGCCAAGTCTCCTAATAAGCTGCCAAAACTCAGCGATATATTGGGGATTTCCTTCTTTAACCCCCGCTCGCTTCCTTTTCACTTCTCTGTATTCCCATAGAGCACCAAGAACCTTTAATACATCTTCCCGACTAGCTTGCCTTAGATAACTCCGAAGCCGGTTCGCCTTGCTGTTACCAATATCGCAATAATGAGCATTGTCTATGTCAATGCCGAGCTCATCGAAAAAAAACTCAGAAAATGTTTTATTCGAGAAATCTAGGACATACCCTCCTCCCATATCGAACACATGGTCGAGAAGATCGTAGTCCAGGCTTTTCAATGGATTTTTATTCATTGCCTCGGTCTTTAATGTTTTGACCCTAACATTCAATGTGAGCGGTCTTGCGCGGCTTTACCGCTCCACCGCTGGGTTAGGCGTCATGCGGCCCACTTGGCTTCGACAAGAGTAACGCCACCAAGCTGTAGAGGCGATGGAACAGGTAGTCAATGTGCGCAGAATCGGTAACGGCCGATTGAGTTACCTCGGAATGGCGAATGTGAAACGAGTTTCCAATATTGGTTAGAGCGCGCGCTTCGGTTTCGAGTACGGAGTGAAATGCGGCGTCTGGTGCAGCCCGCAGAAGCAAGGACTCAATGGATTCCTTCTTGTTGCCGGGACTATCGATCGATTTCAAACGTTCGTAGCAGTCCCACAACCGCTCTACAGCCTCTCGACGGATAGACGGCGACGGATTAAGGAATTTGTCGCGGCTTTCTTCGAGCATGTCATCGAGTGTTGAGTCGCCAGTACAAAAGCGCGCGGAAGAGAGCGATTCGCTCAGGACAGCCGGAGCAAGCCGTACAACTTGGCCGTCGGGATGAAGCTCAAACGCGAGATTGTTACGCGAGAAGATTCGATTGATGTCCTTTCGGAAGACTTGTTTCCCCTCGGCTTCATCGAACGAGAGATGGTGATGACGGAAAAAACTGTGATACGAACCCTCGATGGGTTTTGCTACCATGCAGTGACAGAACTCAATGAAGTCCAGAATCAACAACGTGTTGGGAGCGAAGGAGCGTTCTTCCGAATAGAAACCTTGTTGGGCTCTCTCGGTCGTTACCAATGGCCAAGGAAGCCCAGGAATCTCAGCTTGAACAGCAAGAGCCAACGCATTTTCATCGGTGCCTATTGGACCTTGCCCGTCAGGACAAGTCTCAGGGTATTTGGCGCCAAATGCACCCGTGGTAATCAGAGATCGAACAAGACCGACAACCCCACCCCACACAGTCGGTGAAACGACCTCCTCGGTCCGAGGTCTTGGGCCCTGATCACGGTCGCTAAAGTATTCGGTCATGGTTTCATAACGCTCAACGCTTGCATTCAGGCGCGCGTACTTGCCCTAGCGAAGCGGCGGAAAACACGTCGGCTGGAAGGCTTTGTTCGGCATCAATATGCACTGTCACTCGCCAGACGACATCGGATGCCGAGAAATGGTATTTGCCACCTGAGGCATTGCCGATGCTTCTGTAGCCACCGCATATACGATGTCTGCCAGCGGGTGCCCGGAAATGGACGCTTCTGTGTTCAAAACGCAGGCGGGCGTGCTGGTTTGAAGCGATTTAATGAAGTCCCTCAACATACATCGCTTCGAGGCCGCGGGTTCAAACCTTGCTTCTTGCCCCACACACGATGAGCTCAATTAAAGGAAAGGGCGCCACCCGGCGCCCTTTTCGTCTGGGTCGTGGCCAACTCCCTGGCTCCGTCCCGATTTGCTTCGCGTCGCCAACTCAATCCCAGCTCAACGCCCCACCCGTCTGATACTCCGTAACCCGCGTCTCAAAGAAGTTCTTCTCCTTCTTGAGATCCAGCACTTCGCTCATCCACGGGAAGGGATTGTCCGCACCCGGATACATCTCGGCCAGGCCGATCTGCGCACAGCGGCGGTTGGCGATGAAGTGCAGGTACTCCTCGAACATCTGCGCATTCATGCCAAGCACGCCGCGGGGCATGGTGTCGCGGGCGTACTGTGCTTCCAGCTCGACCGCGTCCCGGATCAGGGTGCGCATCTCGTCCTTGAAGTCTTCGGTCCACAGGTGCGGGTTTTCGACCTTGATCTGGTTGATCACGTCGATGCCGAAGTTCATGTGCATGGACTCGTCGCGCAGGATGTACTGGAACTGCTCGGCCACCCCGGTCATCTTGTTGCGCCGGCCCATGGAGAGGATCTGCACGAAGCCGACGTAGAAGAAGATACCCTCGAACACCACGTAGAAGGCGATCAGTTCGCGCAGCAGCTTCTGGTCCGCCTCCGGCGTGCCGGTGCGGAAGTTCGGGTCCGCCAGGTGCTTGGTGAACGGCAGGGCCCATTCGGCCTTGACGGCGACGGAGGGCACCTCGCGGTACATGTTGAAGATCTCGCCCTCGTCCAGGCCCAGGGATTCCACGCAGTACTGGTAGGCGTGGGTGTGCACGGCCTCCTCGAAGGCCTGGCGCAGCAGGTACTGGCGGCACTCGGGGTTGGTGATGTGGCGGTACACGGCCAGCACCAGGTTGTTCGCCACCAGCGAGTCGGCGGTGGAGAAGAAGCCCAGGTTGCGCTTGACGATGGTGCGCTCGTCCTCGGTCAGACCATTCGGGTCCTTCCACAGGGCGATGTCCGCATTCATGTTGATTTCCTGCGGCATCCAGTGGTTGGCGCAGCCGTCCAGGTACTTCTGCCAGGCCCACTTGTACTTGAAGGGCACGAGCTGGTTGAGGTCCGCGTGGCAGTTGATGATCTTCTTGTCATCCACGCGGATGCGCTCGGCACCCATCTCGATGTCTTCCAGACCGGTGCCGGTCAGGGCCTCTTCGTTGGGCTCGGCCAGCGGCTGGCCGGCGTTCTCCGGCTCCGGCGGGACGCTGGGCGCGGCACCGGCGGTGCTCATCAGGGCTTCGTTCTCCTGAAAGCCCATGCCCGGGCGTACGGCGGGTTGTTTCTGGCCTTCGCCTTTTACGGCGGCAATCGGATCGTCCCAGGAAAGCATAGTGTCCCTCTTCTTTCGGTGGCGGCCCGGCGCGGTGGCCGGGCCTTTGTTCAGTTTGCTTGGTCGTACGTATTCGCTGCCCGCTCGCGGGCAGGCCTTACTGGCAGGCCTCGCAGTCCGGGTCGAGGATGGAGCACGCCTTGGGCGCCTCCGGCTCGGACGCCTGCTGGCCGCCGGAGACGGCGTTCAGCTTGTTGGCGCGCGAGGAGTCGGCCACGGTGCTCTTCTCCACGTGGGTCGCGCCCATGGAGCGCAGGTAGTAGGTGGTCTTCAGCCCGCGCACCCAGGCCAGCTTGTACAGGGCGTCCAGCTTGGGCCCGGAGGGCTCGGCCATGTACAGGTTCAGGCTCTGCGCCTGGTCGATCCACTTCTGCCGGCGCGAGGCGGCCTCGACCAGCCAGCGGGTGTCCAGCTCGAACGCGGTGGCGTACAGGGCCTTGAGGTCCTCCGGCACGCGGTCCAGCGGCTGCACCGAGCCGTCGTAGTACTTGAGGTCGTTGACCATGACCTCGTCCCACAGCTCGCGGTCCTTCAGATCGCGCACCAGGTACGGGTTGATCACGGTGAACTCGCCCGACAGGTTCGATTTGACGAACAGGTTCTGGTAGGTCGGCTCGATCGACTGCGACACGCCACAGATGTTGGAGATGGTCGCGGTCGGCGCGATCGCCATGGTGTTGGAGTTGCGCATGCCGACCTTCTTCACCCGCTTGCGCAGCTTGTCCCACTCCAGGCGCTGGGTGGTGTCCATCTGCAGGTAGTCGCCGCGGGTCTCGGCCAGCTTTTCGACCGAGTCGATCGGCAGGATGCCCTGGCTCCACAGGCTGCCGGGGAAGCTCTCGTAGCGCCCGCGCTCCTCGGCCAGATCGGTCGAGGCCTTGATGGTGTAGTAGGACACCGCCTCCATGGAGGCGTCGGCGAACTCCACGGCGGCCTCGGAGGCATACGGCAGGCGCAGCTTGTACAGCGCATCCTGGAAACCCATGATCCCCAGGCCCACCGGGCGGTGGCGCATGTTGGAGCGACGCGCCTGCGGCACCGAGTAGTAGTTGTAGTCGATCACGTTGTCGAGCATGCGCATGGCCGTGTTCACGGTGCGCTCGAGCTTGGCCTGATCCAGCTCGCCGTTGTCGGCTATGTGCGCGGCCAGGTTGATCGAGCCCAGGTTGCACACCGCGATCTCGTCGTCCGAGGTGTTCAGGGTGATCTCGGTGCACAGGTTGGAGCTGTGAACCACGCCGGTGTGCTGCTGCGGGCTGCGCAGGTTGCACGGGTCCTTGAAGGTGACCCACGGGTGGCCGGTCTCGAACAGCATGCCGAGCATCTTCCGCCACAGGTCGACGGCCTTCATGGTCTTGTACACGCGCATCTCGCCGCGCGCGGCCTTCTCTTCGTACTCGCTGTAGCGCTTCTCGAAGTCGGCACCGATCAGGTCGTGCAGGTCCGGCGCCTCGTTCGGGGAGAACAGGGTCCAGTCGCCGTCCTCGGCCACACGCTTCATGAACAGATCCGGGATCCAGTTGGCGCTGTTCATGTCGTGGGTGCGGCGGCGGTCGTCGCCGGTGTTCTTGCGCAGCTCGATGAACTCCTCGATATCGATGTGCCAGGTCTCGAGGTAGGCGCACACCGCGCCCTTGCGCTTGCCGCCCTGGTTCACCGCCACCGCGGTGTCGTTGGCCACCTTGAGGAACGGGACCACGCCCTGCGACTTGCCGTTGGTGCCCTTGATGTGGGCGCCCATCCCGCGCACGCGGGTCCAGTCGTTACCCAGCCCGCCGGCAAACTTGGACAGCAGCGCGTTGTCGCGGATGGCGCTGTAGATGCCGTCGAGGTCGTCCGGGACGCTGGTCAGGTAGCAGCTGGAGAGCTGCGGACGCAGGGTGCCGGAGTTGAACAGGGTCGGCGTGGAGCTCATGAAGTCGAACGAGCTCAGCAGGTTGTAGAACTCGATCGCGCGCGCCTCGCGGTCGATCTCGTTGATCGCCAGGCCCATCGCCACACGCATGAAGAACGCCTGCGGCAGCTCGAAGCGCGTGCCATCGCTGTGGATGAAGTAGCGATCGAACAGGGTCTGCAGGCCCAGGTAGGTGAACTGCAGGTCACGCTCGGGCTTGAGCGCGGCGCCCAGGCGTTCCAGGTCGTAGCGGGTCAGCTCGCTGTCGACCAGCTCCAGCTCGGCGGCGCGCTTGATGTAGGCACCGAAGTAATCGGCATAGCGCTCGGCCAGCTGGGCCTGGGTGGCCTCTTCCGGGCGGCCGTGCACGAAGCTCAGGGCCTCGCGGCGCAGCGCGTCCATCAGCAACCGCGCGGTGACCTCGGAGTAGTTCGGCTCCTTCTCGATCATCACCCGCGCGGCCATCACCAGCGCGGTGGAGACATCCTTCTCGGCCACGCCGTCGAACAGGTTGCGGCGGGCCTCGGTCAGGATCTTCTCGCCATCCACCTGCTCGATGCCGGCGCAGGCCTCGGCGACCACCGCCTGCAGGCGCTCCTCGTCCAGCGGGGCCAGGGTGCCGTCGGCCCGGGTCACGTTCAGCGTGGCGGCCTCGGCTTGTTCGTCCGCACCCTGCTCGGCGGCCTCGGCGGCGCGCTTCTGCGACTGCTGCTCGCGGTAGATCACGTAGGCCCGCGCGACCTTGTGGTGGCCGCTGCGCATCAGCGCCAGCTCCACGTGGTCCTGGATATCCTCGATGTGGACCGTCATGCCCTGGGTCCCGGCGCGGCGGAACAGGCTGTCCACCACCTGCCCGGCCACTTCCTTCGACACCTCGTGGATGCGACGGCTGGCCGCGGCATTGCCGCCCTCCACCGCGAGGAAGGCCTTGGTCACCGCGACCTCGATCTTGGAGGCATCGAAGCCGGTCACCTTGCCATTGCGGCGAATCACCTGGTGCTGGCCCGGGCTGGTCGCCAGGACCTCGGCCGACGGTTCGGCTTGCGGCGGGTACTGGGTGCCCTGCTGGGCTGTGGCAGTATGGGAATCGCTGTGCATGACGGGCCTCGCGCTGGTGTTGGATCGAACGTGAGATACTATAGATCGGGGATCGAGAACTGCATAGCCACTAGATATAGTAGCTCCCGAAAGAACAAACCGCGCACAAGCCGTGGGCAAGCTGTGGATAAAAACGCCCATTCCCCGTCCTGTCGCCATTCCTGGCGAGGCGCCCCGGTTATCCACCAAACGCCGATGTAGTGACTCCCCGCCGGGTGCCCGCGGCCCACGCGAACATGAAAATGTTTTATGGCCCGCGATTACCGAATCGGTATCGCGCGCGGGGACCGCTTTGGGGCATCCACGTCCGGCGTGGCGATGTTGGACAAAGACCCGCCGCGTCCCAATAATCCCCGCCTTATCGAACCCACTTTTTTGCGTTGCCGGCCGGGCCGGCGGCGCCAGCCGTATTCATCGAATCGACAGGGAGTACCGCATGAGCGACGCCAAGGACTCATCCGACAAGAAGAGCAAGCAGGCCGGCAAGAAGGACGCCCCCAAGGCCGCCGTCGCCACGGGTGCCATGCAGGCAGCCGCCGGCGCCGTCTCGCTCTCCTCCGGTAGCGACACCGCGACCCAGCCGAAAAAGGGCGGCAGCGAGAAGGCGCCGCGTCACTGCCCACTGCTGATCCTGGGCTCCGGCCCGGCCGGCTGGACCGCCGCCGTCTACGCCGCGCGCGCCAACCTGAACCCGGTCGTGATCACCGGGCTGGAACAGGGTGGCCAGCTGATGACCACCACCGATGTGGACAACTGGCCCGGCGACAACGAGGGCGTGCAGGGTCCCGAGCTGATGCAGCGCATGCAGAAGCACGCCGAACGCTTCGATACCGAGGTGATCTTCGACCACATCCACACGGTGCATCTGAAGGACCAGCCCTACCGCCTGATCGGCGACTCCGGCGAGTACACCTGTGATGCGTTGATCATCTGCACCGGCGCCTCCGCCCAGTACCTGGGGCTGGAGTCCGAGACCACCTTCGCCGGCAAGGGCGTGTCTGCCTGTGCCACCTGTGACGGCTTCTTCTACCGTGGCCAGAAAGTGGCGGTGATCGGTGGCGGTAACACCGCGGTCGAGGAGGCGCTGTACCTGTCGAACATCGCCTCCGAGGTCACCCTGGTGCATCGGCGCGATTCGCTGCGCTCGGAGAAGATCCTGCAGGACAAGCTGTTCGAGAAGGAAAAGAACGGCAACGTCACCATCGAGTGGAACCACACCCTGGAAGAGATCCTCGGCGACGAGACCGGCGTGACCGGTGCGCGACTCAAGAGCACCGAGTCCGGAGAGACCAAGGATCTCGAGCTGATGGGCGTGTTCATCGCCATCGGCCACAAGCCGAATACCGACATCTTCCAGGGCCAGCTGGATATGGCGGGCGGCTACATCAAGGTGCAAAGCGGGCTGGAAGGCAACGCCACGGCCACCTCCGTGCCGGGCGTGTTCGCCGCCGGCGACGTGATGGATCACGTCTATCGCCAGGCGGTCACCTCCGCCGGCACTGGCTGCATGGCCGCACTGGACGCGGAGAAGTATCTGGACAAGCTCGGTTGATCGCGTGAACGCCGAGGGCGACACCCAGGCAGCGGACCCGTCGGAGGACGCCACGGGCAACACGGCGGAGCGCGTCGAGCTGCGTGACGGCCTGGCCGAGGTGGACCCGGCCGCCTGGGATGCCCTGACCGGCGGCACCGAGCCGTTTCTGCGCCACGCCTTTCTGGAGGGCCTGGAGCGCCACGAGTGCCTGGGCCGGCAGTTCGGCTGGTTCCCGCAGCATGTGCTGATCTTCCGCGAGGGCCAGCTGGTCGCGGCGGCCCCGGCCTACGCCAAGACCAACAACTACGGCGAGTTCGTATTCGACTTCGCCTGGGAAGGCGCGTGGAACCGCCACGGGCTGAACTACTATCCCAAGCTGGTCGTCTCCGTGCCCTACACCCCGGCCACCGGGCCGCGCCTGCTGGTGCACCCGGAGGCGCCGGACTTCGATCATCTGCGCACCCTGCTGGTGCGCGCGCTGGTCACTCGCGGGCGCGAGCTGAACGCCTCCGGCGTGAACATCCTGTTCCCCAACCAGGACGATCTGGACGTGACCCGCGAGCTGGGCCTGGCCGAGCGCATGGGCTGCCAGTACCACTGGACCAACGCCCCGGACGGGGGGTACGCGGACTTCGACGCCTTCCTGGGCGCGCTCAGCTCGAAGAAGCGCAAGAACATCAAGCGCGAACGCCGCCGCGTGAACGAGGCCGGGATCGTGTTTCGCACCCTGACCGGCGCCACCGGTCAGGCGGAGGACTGGGCGCGCTTTCACCGCTTCTACGTGGACACCTTCGAGAAGCACATGGGCATCCCGACGCTGTCGGAGGCCTTCTTTGTCGAGACCGCGGCCGAGCTTGGCGACCAGGTGGTGCTGTTCGAGGCCCGGCGCCCCAGCGCGACGGATCCGGATGCGACAGAACCGGACGCGAAGGGAAACGGCGAGACCATCGCCGCGGCGCTTTGCTATCGCAGCCACGACACCCTGTACGGGCGCTTCTGGGGCTGCACCGAGGAGCTGGCCGACCTGCACTTCGAGACCTGCTACTACCAGGGCATCGAGTTCTGCATCCGCGAGGGGCTGGCCCGCTTCGAGCCCGGTGCCCAGGGCGAGCACAAGATCCCGCGCGGCTTCCTGCCCACACCCACCTACTCCGCGCACATGATCCTGACCGAGGGCTTCGAGCAGCCCGTGCGCGACTTCTGCGAGCGCGAGGCCCAGATGATGCGCGCCCAGTGCGAACGCCTGCACGAACACTCGCCCTATCGCCAGGCCCATTCCGATGATGTGCCCGACCGCTAACCCGAGCCCGGCTCGCTGCGGCCGTCATCCCGGCCGTAGCGCCCCACCTCGTCATCCCGGCCGTAGCGCAGCGAAGATCCGGGATCTCCCGACCCAGGCAACAGGCTCACCGACTGGACCTTCTCCGCACCCGGGGATCCCGGATCGCCCTGTGGGAGCGGGCTGGCCCGCGAAGCCCCTGCCCGCGCTGGACTCTGGCCGTTGGGGGCTCGCCCCATGACCTCCGGCCCCCAGATCACCCTGCCCTGGCTCGATCCGGAGCATCCGGAGGCGCCGTTTCCGGACCCGGCGCAGGCGTTGCCCGAGCCCAACGGGCTGCTGGCCGCCGGGGGCGATCTCTCCGTGCCGCGTCTGCTGAATGCCTATCGCTCCGGCGTATTCCCCTGGTTCGAGGCCGGGCAGCCAATCCTCTGGTGGAGCCCGGACCCGCGCGCGGTCCTGGAGCCGGGCCACTTCCGCCTGCATCGCAGCCTCAAGAAGGCGATCCGCAATCGCGGTTACACGGTGAGCTTCGATCGCGCCTTCGAGGCCGTCATCGAGGCCTGCGCCGGCCCTCGCGACTACGCCGATGGCACCTGGATCACCACCAGCATGCAGCAGGCCTATATCGCGCTGCACCGCTCGGGCCACGCGCATTCGGTGGAGGTGTGGGACGGCCCGCGCCTGATCGGCGGGCTTTATGGCGTCGCGGTCGGGCGGCTGTTCTGCGGCGAATCGATGTTCTCGCGCGAGCGGGATGGCTCCAAGATGGCGCTGGCCTGGTTGTGTCGCCACCTGGTCGCCTGGGGCTGGCCGCTGGTCGACGTACAAATGGAGACCGCCCACCTGCGCAACCTCGGGGCCATCACCCTGCCCCGCCAGGCGTTCATCGACCGCATCCGCGAAATCGCCCGCGATCCGGTCGAGCCAGGCCCATGGCGGACCGACCCGACCCTGAGCCCCCTCGACCCCGACTGGACCACCCCCCGATAGGAGCCTGCTCGCAGGCGAAGCCCCTGCCCGCGTCCGCGACATCGCGAACGAACCGGTCGAACCAGGGCGTACGATCTGTACCCTTGCCCCCCGCTGGAACACGCCGGTAGGAGCCTGCTTGCAGGCGAACGCCCCTGCCCGCGTCCGACAATGGCGTGGCTTCGCCTGCAAGCAAGCTCCTACCGGGAGATCCGGCCTGGCCCCTCTCGGGCAGGGCCACTCCCACACAGACGGCCGGATTCGATGAACCCTGACACCGCGCACGACGGCCGATTCCGGTGGCCCCGGACGGAGATCGCCGCAGCGCTGCACGCCTCGCGATGACGGGCATGTAGGGCGCGCCGGGACCGCGCCTCCCCGCTCCCGTCATTGCGAGGAGGCGCAGCCGACGTGGCAGTCTTTCGGGGGCCACCCCGGTCCGGGGACCGCGTCGGGAGATCGCTTAAAGCCGCTCGCGATGGCGGGTGACGCGACCCTGTCGTTGCGCAGCCCCGCAGGGGCCGAGGCAAGCTCCGGAAGCAGACTCGGCGCACGGCGCGCCCGTTGCCCTCGTCGCGAGTGCTTTATACTCGCGGGCCATTGGGGAACCGGGCGGGAGATTCGGGTGGACAAGGCAGAATCAAGGAAGATGCGGCGGGCGGTCGTCGCCATTTTGCGGGCCGGGCTGCTGCTGGCGCTGGCAGCCATCACCGCCGGGTGTTCCATGCTGTCGCCCTCCCCGCCCGATGACCAGAGCAACATCTGCGAGATCTTCCGCGAGCAGCCGCGCTGGTACGATCATGCGCGGGATTCCAAGCAGGAATGGGGCACGCCGATCGCGACCCAGATGTCGTTCATCCAGCAGGAGTCCTCCTTCCGCAGCCACGTGCGCCCGGACCGCGAGCGCCTGCTCGGCTTCATCCCGTGGAGCCGCCCCTCCTCCGCCCGGGGCTATGCCCAGGCCCAGGACCCGGTCTGGGGCGAGTACCAGGACGATGCCGGAAGCCGCTTCGCGCGACGTTCGCACATGAAGCACGCGACCGACTTCATCGGCTGGTACAACGCCCGCACCCAGCGCATGACCGGCGTGTCGTTGTACAACTCGGAACACCTCTACCTCGCCTACCACGAGGGCCAGGGCGGCTATAACCGCGGCAGCTACCAGAACAAGCCGCAGGTCCGGGCCGCGGCCCGCCAGGTGGCGCAGCGCGCCGACCGCTACGAGTCCCAGCTACAGAGCTGCGAATCCGAGTTCCGCTGCCGGCGTTTCTACCAGGTCTGGCCGTTCTGCCGGCAGTAGCCGAACCGACGAACACCAGCACCTGCCCCGGGAGATCCCGGATAACCGCTGCGCGGTTTCCGGGATGACGGTGCTTTTGGACGCGGACACGCGCCCCAAGTCCAGCATCCCGTCATCGCGAGCGCCGCGAAGCGAGCACCCCACGCGTCCCCGGCGCCGGGGTAACCCCGACAGACTGCCACGTCGGCTCCGCCTCCTCGCAGTGACGGGGATGTGTGTTCCCGGCCGCTCCACCATCCCGTCATTGCGCGCATCGCGAAGCAATCGGCCAACGCCGCCTCCGGCGTCGGGGCATCCTCAACAGACTGCCGGCGTCGGCTGCACCTCCTCGCGGTGACACAGCCCCAACCGCCCCACCAAGGCCACGCCTCCCGTCATCGCGAGCGAAGCGAAGCGATCTCCCAACGCTGCCTCGCCGCCGGAGAGTACCCCCAACAGACAGCCACGTCGGCTGCGCCTCCTCGCAGTGACGGACAATGAACTGGCCGGGCGCGTCACAAATCCCGTCATCGCGAGGCGCGCAGCGCCGTGGCGATCTCCCGACGCAGCCACCGGCGCCGCGGCACTCCCTGAAGCCAGCGACGCTACCTGTGCGACTCGCGGTGCCGGAGCCCCTCGCTCCGAGCGCAACGCGTGACGGGCGCACTTGAGGGAACCTCGCCGCCTGTGTTCCAGTCTTCCGGGACACCCCCTTTGGCCGAGACAAGGACGCACCATGAGCGACAATCCCACCGCAGGCTTTCGCTTCAACCACACCATGCTGCGCGTGAAGGACCCACAGAAGGCGCTGGACTTCTACCAGCGCGTGTTCGGCATGGAGCTGGTGAAGACCCTGGACTTCCCGGAGTTCGAGTTCACGCTCTACTTCCTCGCGCAGCTTGGCGAGGACGAACCGCAGCCGCCGAAGGACGCCGGCGAGGCCACCCGCTGGATGTTCAGCCAGCGCGGCATCCTTGAGCTGACCTACAACTACGGCACCGAGAACGACGCGGACTTCCACTACCACGACGGCAACGAGGAACCTCAGGGTTTCGGCCACATCTGCTTCTCGGTCCCGGACCTGGACGCCGCCGTGCGCTGGTTCGACCAGAACAACGTCGAGTTCGTGAAGCGCCCCGACGAAGGCGGCCTGAAGGACATCGCCTTCGTGAAGGACCTCGACGGCTACTGGATCGAGATCCTCGAACCCGCCCGCCTGACCGGGCTGGGCCGCTGAAGACGAGCGGTTCGCCGTATCCAGGCGTAACCGACAGACACAAAAAAGGGGCCTTGCGGCCCCTGCTCCCACCTGGGGAGAACGGCCCCGCCCGTAGCCGGGCGAGGCTGCTGGTTGGTCCGGATCAGACCTTGGTGTAGCGCAGGTAGGAGCGGATCTCCTCGAAGCCCTGCGGGAATTTCTTCTGCGCGTCCTCGTTGCTGACCGTCGGCGGGATGATCACGCGAGCACCCGGGGTCCAGTCAGCCGGGGTTGCGATGCCATGCTTGTCACCGGTCTGCAGCGCATCGATCACGCGCAGGATCTCGTCGAAGTTGCGGCCCACCGACATCGGGTAGGTCATCATCAGACGGATCTTCTTGTTCGGGTCGATGATGTAGACCGAACGCACGGCGGCGGTCTCGCTCTCGCCCGGGTGGATCATCTCGTAGAGCTCCGAGATCTTCTTGTCGGCATCCGCGACGATCGGGAACTCCAGCGTGGTGTCCTGGGTGTCGTTGACGTCTTCAATCCACTTGTTGTGTTCCTCGACGGTATCCGTCGACAGACCCAGCGGCTTGGTGTTGCGGTCCGCGAACTGCTTGGCCAGCTGCGCGGTACGACCCATCTCGGTGGTGCACACCGGGGTGAAGTCGGCCGGGTGGCTGAAGAAGAAGCACCAGGAGTCGCCGATCCACTCGTGGAAATCGATCTTGCCCTTGGTGGTGTCAATCTGGAAATTCGGTGCGGTATCGCCCAAACGCAGTGCCATGATGTACTCCTTTCTTTCGGTTTAGAGATTGATTCGGTATCTCATGGGGCGTTGCCTCCATGTACGGATTACTTTATATGCAATTCCGTATTTAGTGAATTACTAATTCTTTACCAGGCCAATAGTCTTTTTCTAACAGCGAGCCGGACAGGCGTTGCGCCCATCCGGCCCACCGCGCGCCCACTCACATGCGGCGGAACAGCTCCACCAAGTCCTCGCGCATGTCCTGGCGACCCATCTCCTCGGTCGTGAAGCTCTCCCCGTCGAAGTTCACGCCCAGCATCACCGCCTGACCCGCATCCAGGTCGGGCTGGAGCGCTACCATCCGCAGCCCTTCCAGGTAGTCGGCCACGGCCTCGTCGGCCTCCGCGACAGCCTGGACCTGCTTTTGCATCCACGAGGAGATATGCAGCACCAACGTGCCGTCCCATTCGGAGGCCGCGAGTTCCTGCAGATAGGCGTGGGCCAGGGCGACGTTCTCCTCGCGGTCCAGCTCGCCACCCAGTGCCAGATAGGCCACGTCCTTGTCCGCAGTCACGCGCACCGCGGCCGCGGCGTCGTCAGCGGAGCGCAGGGTGGCGATGCGGAATCCCGCGTGCGGATCGGCCGACAGCATCGACGCACCCAGCCCGCCGGCCAGGGCGCCGCAGATCGGCGACGGGTTGTTGATCACGGCCATCGACCCGGCCCCCATCTGGTTGACGATGGCCTGGCCGATGCCGGCACTGGCCATCGAGCGGATGGTCTGCTGCTCGCCGAACGACAGCGGCTCGGCCGAGGCCAGCATCGGGGTCGCCAGGAGGGCGGCGGAGAGAGACAGCGTGATTGCGGTCTTTTTCATGACAGGCTCCAGTTCGGTTTTTCTATCGGTACTTGGTGATTTGCTAATTCTTGTGGCGGTACTTCAGCGTCCCCGTCGCTCATGACGGGCTCGTGACACGTCGCCCGGCCGCTCCCCCGGACCCCGTTCCATCACGGACGGGCGGGGCACAACCCGCCTCGTCCTGGTGGGCCGTCTCAGTGGCCTTCGCCGCCCTCGCCTTCGAGCTGGCGCAGGCGCCGATACAGGCTGCGTTCGCTAATCCCCAGGGTTTTCGCCAGCGCCCGGCGATCGCCCGGATACACTGCGGCGGCATGCCGCAGGTATTCGCGTTCGATCTCTTCCAGGGGGCGCAGGGACTGCGGATGGAGCAAGCCATCCAGGCCACCGGCCTCCCCTCCGCCCGGGGCCCGCCCTCCTTCCCGGACCCGATCCGGCAGGTGCTCCGGACGGATCGCCTCGCCGTCCGCCAGCAATGCCGCGCGCTCGAGGATGTTGCGCAGCTCGCGCACGTTGCCGGGGAAGGGGTATTGCCCGAGGATCTTCAGGGCCTCGTCTTTGAGACGCGGCGGCACGGCCAGGTCCAGACGCTCGCTGAAGGCCTCCACCAGCAAAGGGATGTCCTCGGGTCGCTCGCGCAGCGGGGGCACTTCGATCGGAAAGGTATTGATGCGGTAGTAGAGGTCCTCGCGGAAATCGCCGGCCCGCACCATCGACTCGAGGTCACGGTGGGTCGCACAAACCAGGCGGAAATCCGCCCGCCGCGACTCGATCCCCCCGACCCGACGATAGGCATGGGTCTCCAGCAGGCGCAGCAGCTTGACCTGCTGGCTCAGCGGGATATCCCCCACCTCGTCGAGAAACAGGGTGCCGCCGGCTGCGGCCTCCACCAGGCCAGCCTTGGCCGAGGTCGCACCGGTGAAGGCCCCCCGCTCATGTCCGAACAGCTCGCTTTCGAACAGGGTTTCGGTCAGCCCGGAGCATTCCACGGGTACGAAAGGCAACTGCTGGCGCGGACTCGCCTCGTGAATCGCCCGGGCAATCAGTTCCTTGCCGGTTCCCGACTCGCCGAGCAGCAGGGCCGAGGCATTGCTCGGCGCCACCCGGCTGATCAGCCCCAGCATGGCATTGAAGGCCTTCGAGCGTCCGACCAGCCCGCCGCTACCCGCCTGCGGCGTCGAGACGGGCATGTGGTGCAGCCGTTCGATCAGGTAGCGTATCTCGCCGCCCTCGCCCCGGATCGGCAACAACTCGACATCCACGTGCTCGCGCCCGGCCTCGGTGTGGTGCACATGCAGGACGCGTTCGCGGTGGCCACTGCTCAGGGCCGCCCGCAGGGGACAGGATTCGCCCGCCTCGTCACAGGGGCGGCGGAAGCCATGCGAGGCCTCGAAACAGGTGCGACCCGAGCCGTCGCGATCGGTCCCGTAGACACGCTGGTAGGCGCCATTGGCGGCCAGGATGCGGTAGTCCGGCGACAGCAGGATCGCCGGCTCCCGGAACACCTCCAGTACCTGCCGCAGGGTCTCGACATGCGTGTCCTGCGGTTCCGGCGCCTTCTTCGTGATGCTCGTCACTTCGCCTCGCACAAGGGGGTCCAGGAATGCGCTTCCGATGCTCGTAACGTCACCGTCGCGCTGCCCAATAGACACGTTCAGTCGAGTGATGTTCAACGGCATGGAGTCACTCCCATAGGTTGCGACAGCATTAAAACCCGTTCTCCGGACGGCGCCGGCGGGTCGGCCGCGACCCACCGGCGTGCTCGCGCGCGCCCGGACACACCTAGTGATAGCCGGTCTCCGGGGTCACCTTCCCGCGGAAGACCCAGTAGGTCCACGCGGTGTAGCCCAGAATGATCGGGATCACGAACAGCGCGCCCACCAGGATGAACAGCTGCGCATCCGGCGACGAGGCGGCGTCCCAGAAGGTGTAGTCCGGCGGCACCACGTACGGCCACTTGCTCACCAGCAGGCCCAGGTAGGTCGTGATGAACAGGGCAATCGTGGCGACGAACGGGATCCCCTCGTCGCGCCGGCGCACCGCGCGAATCAGAATCCAGGAAGAGAACAGCGCCAGGGCCGGGAGCACCCAGAGGTACTGCCAGGTTCCCATCCAGCGCTCCATCACCTTCGGATCGATGAACGGGGTGATGAGACTCACCGCGCCGAACACCAGCAGCACGGCCGCCAGCATCCAGGGCGCGACGCGGTAGGCAAAGGCCTGCGTCTCGCCCTCGGTCTTGACGATCAGCCAGGTGGCCCCCAGCAGGGCATAGCCCGCCAGCAGCCCGATCCCGGTGAGCACGGTGAAGGGCGTCAGCCAGTCCAGCGGTCCGCCGGCAAAACTGAACCCGTCCATCTCGAAGCCCTGGATGTAGGCACCCACGACCGCGCCCTGGGCGAAGGCCGCCACCGCCGAGCCGATCGCGAACGCGGCATTCCACAACCACTTGGAGCGATGCGCCTTGAAGCGGAATTCGAACGCGACACCGCGGAAGATCAGCCCCGCCAGCATCAGGAAGACCCCGATATAGAGCGCCGGCAGGAACACCGAGTAGACCAGCGGGAAGGCCGCCAGCAGCCCGGCACCCCCGAGGATCAGCCAGGTCTCGTTGCCGTCCCATACCGGGGCGACCGAGTTCATCATCACGTCGCGCGAGGTCTCCCCCGGGGCGAAGGGGAAGAGGATCCCCACCCCGAGGTCGAACCCGTCCATCAGCACGTAGGCGATCACGCCCACGGCGATGATGACGACCCAGATCAGCGTGATATCAATCGTGGTTTCCATGACTTAGCTCCTTTCACCGCTGGCCGCGGCGTCATCGATCCAGGTATCGGCGGCCGACAGGGGCCGCTTGGCGTGCGCCGCTGCATGCGTGGCATCGGCCGGTTCCGGGCCCTGGCGTACGATGCGGACCAGGTAGTAGACGCCCCCGGTGAACACCGCCGCGTAGACCGCGACGTAGCCGATCAGCGTGAACAGGGCCATGCCGCCGGTCAGCGCCGGAGTAATGCCCTCGGCGTGGTTCATCACGCCGTACACCAGCCAGGGCGCGCGCCCGGTCTCGGTCACGAACCAGCCCGCGACCACCGCAATGAACGGCGCCGGGATCATCCAGGACAGCCCCCTGAGGAACCGCGGGGAGGCATACATCCGGCGGCGGAAGCGCAGCCAGGCACCAGCCAGGGCGAACAGGATCATCACCATGCCGATCGCGACCATGATGCGGAACGACCAGAAGGTGATGCCCACCGGCGGGCGTTCCTCCGCGGGGACCTCCAGCAGACCCGGCACCTCGCCATCCATCTCGTGGGTCAGGATGAAGCTCGCCATCTTCGGGATGCCGATCTCGAAGTGATTGGTCTCGTTGGCCGAGTCCGGGATGGCGAACAGCAGCAGCGGTGCGCCGCGTTCGGTCTCCCACACGCCTTCCATCGCCGCCACCTTGGTCGGCTGATGCACGAAGGTATTGAGGCCGTGGATATCCCCGACCACCAGCTGCGCCGGGGCCGCGAACAGCAGAACCCACATCGTGGTGCCCAGGGCCTTGCGGTTCATGACCACGTCGCGCTGACGCAGCAGGTACCAGGCGGAGACCCCGGCGACCACAAAGCCCGCCGTGAGCAACGAGGCCAGCCCCATGTGGAAGAAGCGCGGCCAGAAACTCGGGTTGAAGATCGCCGTGATCCAGGACGTGACGTGGAACACGCCGTCCTGCAGTTCGAAGCCCACCGGCGTCTGCATCCAGCTGTTGGCCACCAGGATCCAGAACGACGAGATGAACGTGCCCAGCGCCACCATCAGCGCCGCGAACAGATGCACCCCCTGCGGGACCCGGTCGCGTCCGAACAGCAGCACGCCGAGGAAGGCCGCCTCCAGGAAGAACGCGGTCAGCACCTCGTAGGACAGTACGGGCCCGAGGAAATTGGCCGTGGCGTAGGAGAACGCGCTCCAGTTGGTGCCGAACTGGAACGACATGACCAGCCCGGAGACCACCCCCATGCCGAACACCACCGCGAAGATCTTGATCCAGAACTTCGAGATCTGGGTATAGATCGTTTCGCCGGTCTTCCAGGCGCGGAATTCCAGAAACGCAATAAACGAAGCCAGCCCGATCGTGAAGACCGGGAAGATCGCGTGGAACGAAACGACAAACGCGAACTGGATTCGCGATAGCAGTATGGGGTCGAGCTCCATGGCCTTTCCTCCGTAGTCAGGGGCACGCCGACATGACGTATCGGTGAACCTCCTAACAAGTACCGTGCCAGACTGCCTGTCCGCACCACGACCGCTGGCTGCACGCTACAAACCGTGTTTTCCCGCCTGGCGGGCGCAAGCAACCATCGGCCCGTTTCTGCCATATTTGTCAGCTAAGTCTCGAATGACTGCCATATTTGGCAGCCTGGCCCCGCCCATACCGGCACACGAGGCCCAGTGGAGCGGCCTGCCGGTGTTGGCATGTAACTTGTAAGCAATCCGTCACACGAAGCGCCCGGTCGACGGCGCGACCATCGCAACTGACCCGCCCGGTCTCCGGCGCGGCAGACGGATACGCGGAGAGAGCCATGCATCATCCCGAAGACCCGAAGCATCCCGAGATTGAAAAGGCCCTGGCCCGTCAAGCCGACGAGACGCTGCGGGGCCTGTCCCGGCGCGATTTCCTGAAGATCGCCGGCGCCGCCGGTCTGGTGTCGGCGACCAGCGTACAGGCCGCCCCGGCCCGCGCGGCGGTCTCCAGCCAGGCCCGCATCGTGGTGCTGGGCGGAGGTGCCGCGGGCATGACCATGGCCGCCCGCCTGCGCGACCTGCTAGACGGGGCCCGGATCACGATTGTCGAGCCAAGCGAGATCCATCATTACCAGCCCGGCTGGACCCTGGTGGCCGCGGGCGTCTACTCGGTGGGCGAGGTCCAGCGCCGCAACGAACGCTACATCCCGCGCGGGGTGGAATGGGTCCGGTCCGCGGTGGCAGCCATTGATCCCGAGTCGCAGCGCGTCGAGACCACCGACGGCGACCGGCTGGACTACGACTTCCTGGTGGTCGCGACCGGGCTGCACCTGGATTACGAGGCGATCGAGGGGCTGCGGCGCGAGGATATCGGCCGTCCCGGGCTGACCAGCCTGTACGCCAGCGCCGAGGCCGCGCGGGACGCCTACGAGCAGATCCACGCCTTCGGCGAGCACGGCGGGGTGGCCCGCTTTACCATCCCCAGCACGCCGATCAAGTGTGCCGGCGCGCCGATCAAGGCGACCTTCATCGCCGACGACCTGCTGCGTACCGCCGGGCAGCGCGCCGGCGCCGACTTCCACTATCACACCGGGTCGGACACCCTGTTCAGCGTGCAGCGCTTCGACCACATGGTGCGCGACCTGTACGCAGAACGCGGCGTGAGCGTAAACGACGGCGGCGCCTTGCTGGCGGTGGATGTCGACGCCCGCCAGGCCCAGTTCCAGACCCGCGATGGCGGCCGCGAGACCGTGGACTACGACTACCTCCACGTAACGCCGCCGATGCGCGCGCACGACTTCGTCCGCGAGGCCGGGCTGGCAGTCGAGGACGGCCCCCTGGCGGCCGGCGGCTGGCTGGCGGTGGATGACCGCACGCTGCAGCACACGGACTACCCAAACATCTTCGGTGCCGGTGACGTCGTCGCGACCGCGATCGGCAAGACCGCCTCCACCGTGCGCTCGCATGGCGCAGTGATGCCCGACAACCTGGTGGACGTGATCCAGGATCGCGAGCCGTCGCGCCAGTTCGACGGCTATACCTCCTGCCCGCTGATCACCGAGGTCGGCAAGGCGGCCCTGGTCGAGTTCGACTACAGCCTGGAGGAGGTCCCGACCTTCGCCTTCCTGGACCAGGGCGCCCCGAGCTGGATGTGGTGGCGCCTGAAGGTCCACATGATCAAGCCGCTGTATTTCAACATGCTGCGCGGGCGCTACTTGCGCTAGTCGATGACGCAAGTGCCAGGAACAGACGCGGAGGCGACAGACGCCCGGACCTCGCCGGGCCCATGGCTGCGCGCGCGCCAGCAGCCGCACCGCCGCTGGCTTGTGCTAAGTGCGGCCAGCACGCTGGTGGCGACATTGGCCACCATTGCCCTGGCGGGGCTCGTGGCCTGGGCGGTCCACGGCACCCTGTTCGCCCCCGAGGCCCCGTACCTGCCCGGGATCCTGCTCGCGGGCCTCGTGTTGCTCGCCCTGCGCTATGCCGCCCAGGCCCTGCGGGACCTGGCCGGTCACCGGCTCGCCTTTGCGGTGAAGCAGGAGCTGCGCGCCGATCTCCTGCGCCAGGCCCGGCAGGCTGGACCGGCGCGACTGGCTGGGCAGACCACCGCGGGCGCCTGGGCGGAGCAGTTCCAGACGCGGGTGGAGGACCTGACCGGCTACTACGCCCGTTACCTGCCGGCGCGCCAGGCCGTCATCCTGACGCCGCTGGCCATCCTGGTCGCGGCGCTCTGGCTGGACTGGCTCGCCGCCCTGCTGCTGCTGTTCGCCGCCCCGCTGATCCCGGCGTTCATGGCGATCGTTGGCATGGGCGCGGAACAGATCCACCGGCGTCAGCAGGAGGAGGAGAACCGACTGGCGGGGCACTTTCTCGACCGCATCCGCACCCTGGACTGGCTGCGCCGAGCGCGCGCGATCGCCGCAGCCGAGGCCGAGGTCGTCGAGCGCAGTCACCAGCAACGGCGCCTGACCATGCGCACCCTGCGGGTCGCGTTCCTGTCCTCGGCGATCATGGAATTCTTCAGCGCGGTCGCGATCGGCATGGTCGCGATCTACATCGGCTTCGCCCTGTTCGGCGCCATCGACTACGGCCCGGCCGGCGACATCACCCTGTTCACCGGCCTGTTCATCCTGCTGCTGGCGCCGGAGTATTTCCTTCCGCTGCGCCAGTTTGCCCAGAGCTACCATGACCGCGCCGGCGCCCTGGCCGCCGCCGAGACCCTTGCCCCCGCCCTGGCGTCGCCCACGGGCCCCGTTGGGCCCGAGCACTCCCCAGAGGCCACCGCGGCCCCCGACGAGGGCGCAGTGGTCCCCTGGCTGCAACTGAAGGGAGTCACCGTGCACTACCCGGGTCAGCGCACGCCGGCACTGGCGGATCTCGACCTGGCCGTTCACGCCGGGGCGCATCTCGCGCTGACCGGGCCCAGTGGCAGTGGCAAATCCACCCTGCTCGCGGTGTGTGCCGGCTTTCTCACCCCCACCACGGGCACGGTGCAGCGCCATCCCCAGGCCCGGCAGTTCGCCTGGATCGACCAGGACGCCCATCTGTTCCACGGCAGCCTGCGCGATAACCTGCAGCTCGCCCGCCGCGACACGATCGGCGACGCGGAGATGGCTACGGCACTGCAACAGGCCGGCCTGCCGCTCGACGCACCCGAGCTGCCCGACGGCCTGGATACCGCCATCGGCGAGGCCCGGCGCGGGCTCTCCGGCGGTCAGGCCCAGCGGGTCGCGGTGGCGCGCGCCCTGCTCTCGGGGCATCGGCTCTGGCTACTCGACGAACCCACCAGCGCGCTCGACCCGGACACCGAACAGGCCTTGCTCGACACGCTGTTTCGGCTGGCCGAGGCCCGTGGCCTGACGCTGGTGATCGCGAGTCATCATGCCGCCATTCACGAGCGCTGCTTGCAACGCCTGGACCTGGCGCCGGCGACACCGGGGGCGCGCCATGCGTAACGCTACCCGCGCGGAACTGGCCTTTCTGCACCGCGTATTCCGCCAGCGCCGGGGCTGGTACTGGGGTGCCTGGGGACTGCTGGCGCTGACCTGGATCGCCGGCATCGCCCTGCTGGCATTGTCCGGCTGGTTCATTACCGCCACCGCCCTGGCCGGCGCGGGCCTGCTGGCCACACTCGACCTCTACGTGCCCTCCGGCGGCATCCGCACCGCCGCGATCAGTCGCACCCTGGCGCGCTACTTCGAACGCCTGGTCAGCCACGAGGCGGTGCTGCGCAGCCTGGCCGACCTGCGCGGCCGCAGCTTTCGCGGCCTCGCCGCGCTGCCCATGGAACGCATTCGCGCCTACCGCAGCGGCGACCTGCAGACCCGCCTGACCGGCGACATCGACACTCTCGATGCGATGCCCCTGCGGGTGGTCGGCCCCATGATCGCGGCGGCGCTCAGCCTGGTGGTCACGCTGGGTATCGCCGTCTGGCTGGCACCCTGGCCCGCCGCGGTCGTACTCGCCGCCTCCGGTGTCGCGACGCTCGCGGTCTCCGCCGTGCTCGCCCTTGCCGGGCAGCGCCGCAGCCACGCGCTGGTGCAGGCCCGGGCCGGCGAGCGCGTCGGACTGTTTGACTTCATTGGCGGCCTGGCCGAGTTGCTGGCCTACGACCGTGCCCGCGAGTACGAGGCCCGCCTGCGCCGGGAAAACGACGACTACGCGCGCCGGCAACGGACGCAGGAGGCGTTCGGGGTCGGCTCCGAGCAGATCGTGCAGGCCGTGGTCGGCGCCTCCGCCCTGGTGATGCTGGTGCTGGCACTGGGCTGGTACCGTGACGGAATGCTCGACGCTCCGGTCGCGGTGTTGCTGCCGCTGATGACCCTGGGCCTGGGCGAGGTTCTGGGCAGCCTGCCCGGTGCATGGTGGCGTGCCGGCGAGAGCCTGGAAGCCGCCGGGCGGGTGCAGCATCTGGAGGTGGCCGCCACCCATACCCCCGCAACCGCCGAGTCCGTGGACCCGACCCCGCCTGACGAGGCCCCTGCGCTACACGCACACGGCCTGACCATCGGCTTTCGCCGCGAGCGCCCGTTGCTCGGTCCCCTGGACCTCGAACCCGCGCGTGGCTATCCCCTGGTGATCAGCGGGGCCAGCGGGCACGGCAAGAGCACACTGGTGGACACCCTCGCCGGGGAACTCCCGCCCCTGGCCGGTACCGTAGCGCTCGGCCACGACGATCTGGCAAGGATCCCCACCGATGCCCGGTACCGCCACATCAGCTACCTGCCCCAGGGCCTGCAACTGCCGGACACGACCCTCCGAAGCATCCTGTCCCCGGCGCACAGGTCGTTGAGCGATGCCGCACTGTGGGAGGCCCTGGAACAAGTCGATCTCGCCGAGGCCGTGCGCGGCACCGACGAAGGTCTGGACTACCGCATCGGCGAGGGCGGCGCGTCCCTCTCCGGCGGTCAGCGCCGCCGTCTCGCCCTGGCGGCGGTCGTCCTTCAGGACCGGCCGGTCGTCCTGCTCGACGAGCCGTTTTCCGGTCTGGATACCCCCACGCAACAACGAGTGGTGGAACGGCTGCTGCCCTGGCTGCAGGACCGTCAGTGCATCCTCGTCACCCATGCCCCGGGACAACTGCCGGCCCGCTGGCCGCGCGTCGAGCTCGCGAAACCGCTCGGCCGGAGCTGAGGCCGGCGACGGGACCTCGCAGCGAAACGTGCCCGACACACCGGCACCCGACTTTCGGTGGCCGCACAAACAGGTTCGGATCACGAAGCAATGGGGGACGGGCTGGGGGGCGAACGCCGTGGCCAGACGTGCGAAAGGGGCCACTCGGGCCACTTCGCAGGATTTGGCGGAGAGTGAGGATTACGCCCGGCTGCGCCGGTCGCCCTTCGGGCCGCCTTCGCTACGCTGCGGCGTTCCGGTGTCGCTACGCGCCACCGGTCGAACCATCGTTCTTATATCTCGGGTTCGAATCCCGGAACTCTCGGGGGCCAGACATGCGAAAGGGGCCACTCGGGCCCCTTCGCAGGATTTGGCGGAGAGTGAGGGATTCGAACCCTCGATGGGCTTTTGACCCATACTCCCTTAGCAGGGGAGCGCCTTCGACCACTCGGCCAACTCTCCGGAAACGCGGCACAGGATAAGGCCTTGGGCCTTCAAATGAAAGGCCCGGAAGGCTGATCGCAGCCTCCGGGCCTTTCGCTTTCCTTACGGGAGGTTCAGTCGTCGCGTGCGCCTGCCGCGGCACCACCCGCCCCAGTACCACCGCCACTGGAGTTCTCGCCGCCGCCCTCACCACTGGCGACGTTCGCTTCACGCTGAATGCGCTGAAAGATTTCCTCGCGATGGACCGCGACGTCCTGGGGTGCGTTGATGCCGATGCGGACTTGATTGCCCTTGACCCCCAGGACGGTGACGGACACATCATCGCCGATCATGAGGGTCTCGCCCACACGCCGAGTCAAAATGAGCATGCTCTTCTCCGCAGTGCCTGTGTCGGACGGAGTCGGTCGTCCGGTAACCGTTTTACGGTCTGTCATCCTTAACCGTCCTCCTGTTGACCGACTGGGGTCTGTTCGAGTTCAAACGCATCGTGCAATGCACGCACTGCAAGTTCGAGGTACTTCTCATCTACGACCACGGAGATCTTGATCTCCGAGGTAGAGATCATCCGGATGTTGATGGTTTCGCGCGACAGGGCCTCGAACATCTTGCTGGCGATGCCCGCGTGCGAACGCATACCGACCCCGACCACCGAGATCTTCACGATGTGCGTATCCCCGGACACCTCGCGGGCGCCCAGCGCTTTCGCGGCCGCCTGCAGGATCTCCAGGGCCTTGTCGTAGTCATTGCGATGGACGGTGAACGTGAAGTCGGTGGAATTATCCGCCCCGACGTTCTGCACGATCATGTCCACCTCGATATTGGCGTCCGCGATCGGGCCAAGGATGCGATGCGCGACCCCCGGCTGATCGGGGACGCCCTGAACCGTCAGCTGGGCCTCGTTCTGATTGAACGCGATACCCGCAACCAGCGCCTGTTCCACTTGCGCATCCTCCTCCGTGGTAATCAGGGTTCCCGGGCCTTCCTCGAACGAGGACAGCACTCGTAAAGGGACGTTGTACTTGCCGGCAAATTCCACCGCGCGGATCTGCAGCACCTTGGAGCCCAGGCTGGCCATCTCCAGCATCTCCTCGAAGGTGATGCTTTGCAGGCGGCGGGCCGTCGGCACCAACCGCGGATCGGTGGTGTAGACGCCGTCGACATCAGTATAGATGCGGCATTCGTCGGCCTTCAGCGCCGCGGCCAGCGCCACCGCGGTGGTATCCGATCCGCCGCGGCCCAGGGTGGTGATCGCGCCGTCCTCGTCCACGCCCTGGAAGCCCGCCACGACCACCACGCGCCCGGCGTTGAGATCGCCGCGCACCCGGGCATCGTCGATGCTACGGATGCGCGCCTTGTTGTGCGCGCTGTCGGTGCGGATCGTCACCTGCGCCCCGGTATAGGAACGCGCATCGCAGCCCCGCGCCTCCAGCGCCATCGACAGCAGCGCGATGGTGACCTGCTCTCCGGTGGACAGCAGCACATCCAGTTCGCGACCGTCCGCGCGCGGATTCAGTGCGTGCGCCAGGCCCAGCAGGCGGTCGGTCTCGCCGCTCATCGCGGAGACCACGATCACCAGCTGATGGCCTTCCTCGCGCAGCTTCAGCGCGCGTTCCGCCACCGCCTGGATGCGTTCGGGCGAACCCACCGAGGTGCCGCCAAATTTGAGTACCAGCAACGCCATTTCAAGATTCCGTTCCGTGCCCGGTCCTTGCGACCGTCCGGATAGGGCGCACCCCATCCATTAGCGTTTACTTAAGAAGCGGGCATTAAACACCAACTGGCCGCCGCATTAAAGCCCACCGCCCCGGCGAACCCCGCGCAGGGCCCCGTCATTGCGAGGCCCCAACGGGGCCGTGGCAGCCTCCGTCCAAAACCACCGGATCCCGCCGAACCCTCCAGCACCGGGGCTACCCCCGGAGATCGCCACGGCGCTACGCGCCTCGCCATGACGGGATCGGACGATATGGGGCGGTCAGGCGCGTTCGCGCACCCAGGCCTCCACCGAGGCCAGGGCCGCATCCAGCTTGTCCGGACTCTGGCCGCCGGCCATCGCCATGTCCGGGCGGCCGCCGCCCTTGCCGTCGACCTGCGTAGCGACATGGCCCACCAGATCCCCAGCCTTGAACTGGCCGGTCTCGGCCTTGGTCACACCGGCCACCAGGCTGACCTTGCCCTCGCCCGTCGCGGTGCCCAGCACCACCACAGCCTTGCCGAGCTTCTGCTTGAGCTGGTCGACCATGTCGCGCAGGGCCTTGGGCTCCACGCCCTCGACCTTGGCGGCCAGCACCTGGATGCCGTCGACATCCTTGGCCTGCGAGCCGAGGTCGTCGCCGGCCTGGCTGGCCAGCTTGCCCTTCAGCTGCGTGACCTGCTTCTCCAGCTCGCGGGTACGCTCCTGCAGCTGGGCAACCTTGTCGGCCGCCTCGCCGCGCCCGGCGCGCAGGCGATCGGCGATCGCGTCCAGGTGGCCGATCTGCTCGTCCACCCAGCGCAGGGCGACCTCGCCGGCGACCGCCTCGATACGCCGGATGCCGGCGGCCACCCCACCCTCGGAGGTAATGCGGAACAACCCGATGTCGCCGGTGCGGTCCACGTGCGTGCCGCCGCACAGCTCCACCGAGGTGCCGATCTTCAGCACGCGCACGCGATCACCGTACTTCTCGCCGAACAGCGCGACCGCGCCGGACTCCATCGCGGAGTCGATGTCCATGACGTTGGTATCGGTGGCCTCGTTGGCCAGGATCTCGGCGTTCACCTGGGCCTCGATGGAGCGCAGCTGTTCGTCGGTCAGCGGTTCCATATGGGTGAAGTCGAAGCGCAAACGATCCGGGTCCACCAGCGACCCCTTCTGTTGCACGTGGTCGCCCAGCTGATCGCGCAGCGCCTTGTGCAGGAGATGAGTGGCCGAGTGGTGGCGGCGGATGTTCTCGCGGCGGGGGCCTTCCACCGCGGCCTGCAGGGTCTGGCCGCGCTCCAGTGTGCCAGCGCGGACCTGGCCTACGTGGATGTGCGCCGCACCCTGCTTGCGGGTGTCGGAGACCTGGAAGCGCACGCCGGAACCGCTGAGCGTACCGACATCGCCCACCTGGCCGCCGGACTCGCCATAGAACGGCGTGCGGTCCAGTACCACCAGCCCCTCGGCACCGACTTCCAGGCGATCGACGGCCTCGCCATTCTGGTACAGCGCCAGCACGCGGCCCTCGTCGTCCACCGTCTCGTAGCCGGAGAATTCGGTCGCGACATCGACCTGCGGCAGGCCGCCGTCGTCCATCGAGAAGTGGCTGGCCGCACGGGCCCGTGCACGCTGGCCGGCCATGGCGGACTCGAAGCCCTCCATGTCCAGCTCCAGATCGCGCTCGCGCGCAATGTCGCCGGTCAGGTCCACCGGAAAGCCGTAGGTGTCGTAGAGCAGGAAGATGGTCTCGCCGGGGATCACCTTGCCCTCGAGATCGCGCAGGTCCTCTTCCAGGATCTTCATGCCCTTGTCCAGGGTCTCCAGGAACTTGCGCTCTTCCTTTTCCAGGACCTTCTCGACCTGGGCCTGCGCCTCGGCCAGCTCCGGGAAGGCCTCGCCCATCGCGCGCACCAGGTCACCCACGGTCTGGTAGAGGAAGGCGTCCTGCGCGCCGACCTTGAAGCCATGGCGCGCGGCGCGGCGGATGATGCGGCGCAGCACGTAGCCACGCCCTTCGTTGGAAGGCAGCACGCCGTCGGTAATCAGGAAGGCGATGGAGCGAATGTGATCCGCGATCACGCGCAGCGAGGCGGAATCCTTCTTCGTCGCACCGGTTACCCGTGCGGCGGCCGCAATCAGGTCCTGGAACAGATCGATCTCGTAGTTGGAATGCACGCCCTGCAGCACAGCCGCCAGGCGTTCCAGGCCCATGCCGGTATCCACGGACGGGCGCGGCAGCGGGTTCAGCGTGCCGTCCGCATCGCGGTCGTACTGCATGAACACCAGGTTCCAGATCTCGATGTAGCGATCGCCGTCCTCGTCCGGCGAACCGGGCGGGCCACCCGCGACCTCCGGCCCGTGGTCGTAGAAGACCTCGGTGCAGGGGCCGCAGGGGCCGGTTTCGCCCATCTGCCAGAAGTTGTCGGAACCGCCGTCAGGGTCGTCGCCGATGCGGATGATGCGTTCGGCCGGGACCTTGATCTCGTCGGCCCAGACCTTGTAGGCATCATCGTCGGTCTCGTAGACCGTGACCCACAGCTTTTCCGGCGGCAGGCCGATGGTGTCGGTCAGGAACAGCCAGCAGTAGTGGATCGCGTCGCGCTTGAAGTAGTCACCGAAACTGAAATTGCCCAGCATCTCGAAGAAGGTGTGGTGCCGCGCGGTGTAGCCGACGTTCTCGAGATCGTTGTGCTTGCCGCCGGCGCGCACGCAGCGCTGGCTGGACACGGCCCGGGTGTACGGGCGCTTCTCGCGGCCGAGAAACACATCCTTGAACTGCACCATGCCCGCGTTGGTGAACAGCAACGTGGGGTCGTTGCCGGGCACCAGCGGGCTGGACGGCACGATCGTGTGTCCGTGCCCTTCAAAGAATTCGAGGAAACTCCGGCGAATGTCGGCGCTTTTCATGCGGTTCCGATAGCAATGGGGTCAAACCCGGAATGCTATCACGCAAGCGCCCCACCCGCGTATTGCCGGGCCCGTCTTCGGGCCATCTTCCTCGTCATTGCGAGGCCCCCAAAAGGGGCCGGAGCGATCGTTTGGGACATGCCCCGCCGCCGGATCCGGTGGCCATCGACACGGATTGCTTCGTCGCGATGCTCCTCGCAATGACAGGA
The DNA here is from genome assembly GCF_000380625.1 of Thioalkalivibrio sp. ALMg9. Lineage (NCBI taxonomy): Bacteria > Pseudomonadati > Pseudomonadota > Gammaproteobacteria > Chromatiales > Ectothiorhodospiraceae > Thioalkalivibrio > Thioalkalivibrio sp. ALMg9. The sequence continues at coordinate 322,780 of NZ_AQYC01000007.1, read as the reverse complement.
CACTAAAACGTCATTGCGAGCGTCGCGAAGCAATCGGTCAGGGTTCGTCCTTCCAGGCGGCGAGGGCCTGGTGGGCGACACCGCCGGGGAATCCACGACCCGCGAGGTGGCGAAGATAGCGGGCCTCGTCCTCGCGGGTCTCGGGGGGATGGCGGAAGTGGCGTTCGAGCTGGCCACGGGCCTGGTCGATCCAGTCGATCTCCAGGGCATCGATGGCGGCGTTCACGGTGTCGTTGCCGATGCCGTTGTGGGCCAGTTCGGCGCGGATGCGCTGTTCGCCGTAACCCTGTTCGGTACGGTGGCGGGCCATGAAGTCCGCGTAACGGGTATCGCTCAGATAGTCGAGCTCGCGCGCACGCTCCAGCGCGGCGTCCACGGCATCCCGTTCGAAGCCGCGCTCACCGAGCTTGCGCGCCAGCTCCAGACCGGAGTGTTCACGCCGAACCAGCAACCGCAGGCCCACCTCAAGCGCAGCCTCGGGGTCGGCCGGGTCAGCCTTGCTCCTCGACCGGGGCATCGACCGGTACGTCCTCTACCGTGGCCTTGTTGCGCTTGGGCAGCAGGCGTTCGCGCAGCGTCTTTTCGACTTCCTCGGCGATGTGCGGGTTGTCCTTGAGGTACTGGCGGGCGTTTTCCTTGCCCTGGCCGATGCGCTCGCCGTTGTAGCTGTACCAGGCGCCGGCCTTGTCGATCAGGCCTTCCTTCACGCCCATCTCGATGATCTCGCCAACGCGGGAGATGCCCTCGCCGTAGAGGATCTCGAAATAGGCCTCGCGGAACGGGGGCGCCATCTTGTTCTTCACGACCTTCACGCGGGTCTCGTTGCCGATGACCTCGTCGCCCTTCTTGATCGCGCCGATGCGGCGGATGTCCATGCGCACGGAGGAGTAGAACTTGAGCGCGTTGCCGCCGGTGGTGGTCTCGGGGCTGCCGAACATCACGCCGATCTTCATGCGGATCTGGTTGATGAAGATGACCAGCGTGTTGGAACGCTTGATGTTGGCAGTCAGCTTGCGCAGGGCCTGCGACATCAGCCGCGCCTGCAGGCCGACGTGGGAGTCGCCCATCTCGCCCTCGATCTCGGCCTTGGGCGTCAACGCGGCCACCGAGTCGACGACCACGACGTCGATCGCGCCGGAACGCACCAGCATGTCGGAGATCTCCAGGGCCTGCTCGCCGGTATCCGGCTGCGAGACCAGCAGGTCGTCCACGTTCACGCCCAGCTTCTCGGCGTAGGTCGGGTCCAGTGCGTGTTCGGCGTCGACAAACGCGGCCGTACCGCCGGCCTTTTGCGCCTCGGCGATCACCTGCAGGGTCAGGGTCGTCTTGCCCGAGGACTCCGGCCCGTAGATCTCGACCACGCGCCCGCGCGGCACACCGCCGATGCCGAGCGCGATATCCAGTGCCAGGGAGCCCGTGGAGATCGCGGGGACGTCCACCGCCTCCTGATCGCCCATGCGCATGACCGCGCCCTTGCCGAATTGGCGTTCGATCTGCCCGAGTGCGGCGGTCAGGGCCTTCTTGCGATTGTCGTCCACGGTATGCCTCCCGATACTTGCTGCGATGGTTTCCGACCCGTTGCCCAAGACGGGGCGGATACGGGGCCGCAGTATCCCACAGGGCGGGGAGTGACCCAACCCGTGATCGTGCAGGGACAAAGGACTTGCACAAGACACCCGCGGCACCGGAGCCAAGCCGCCTGGCCTGCGGGCGGGACGCTTGGGTTGGCCCGGGTCACGGCCCCGGGCCAACGAACCGGGCACCCGTCACCGATCCATGGGGTTTCCGGGTTCGTCGGGACCCGCCGCGGGGGGCACGGCACGACGCCTCCGGGTTTCGTCGTCGTGCAGGTGAACGTCCATCTGCGGCAAAGCGATCTCGATCCCCTGTTCGCGGAAACGCTTGATGATCGCGGTGTGGAGCCCGCTCAGCGTGACCAGCCGATCCGCCATCTGGCAGACGAACACCCGCAGTTCGAAATTCAGCGCGTTATCGCCAAACCGGAGGAAATACACCACCGATTCGGGATCCTCCAGGACGTGCGGGTCATCGTGGGCCACCTCCAGCAGGGTCTCCCGGACAAGATCGACATCGGACGCATAGCTGACCCCCACCGGGATCACCAGCCGCGTGGTGGTGTCGCTCAGAGTCCAGTTGATCAGATGGTCGGAGATGAACGTCTTGTTGGGAACGACGATCTCCCGGTTGTCCCAGTCAACGATCGTGGTAGCACGGCCCCGGATCTTCGATACCGTCCCGCTGTATTCGCCAACGGTGATGGTATCGCCCACCCGGACCGGGCGCTCCAGCAACACGATCAGCCCGGCAACGAAGTTGGCCACGACCTCCTGCAGACCAAAACCCAGACCGACGGTCAGCGCCGCCACCAGCCACTGGATCTCGCTCCAGCGCAGGCCCAGAAGCGAAAACACCACGATAACCGCCACCACGGCCAGCAGATAGCGCAGGAGCATGGTGAACGTGTAGCGCCCGGGCGCATCCATCTGCGTGCTGCGCGACAGCAGGATCTCCACCAGCCCCGGCAAGTTGCGCGCCGACAACAGAAACAGTAGCCCCAGAAACCCGGCCAGCAACAGATCCTGGAGGGACACGCTGGTGAGGATCTCACTCTCGCCGATCTCGATCGTGCGCGACCACAGTGTGATCCCGTCCAGCCAGGCCAGGGCCGGCAGGATGTCCGACCACACCCACAACAGCCCCACTACCGTACCGCCCAGCGCCGCCACCCGCAGCAGCGTGCGGCTTTGCAGATTGACGTCCTCCATGCTCAGCTGCGGCTCGGGGACGTCCAGCCCAGTTTCGCCGCCGCTGCCGCCCTCGGTGACTGCCTCCTGCTCGCGCCGCTCACGGTTCCGGAGCAGCGCCAGCCGCATCTCTCCCAGGACCAGCCACCGGGCCGCCAGGCTGTAACCAAGACCGACAACAATCAGCACCAGCACCGTCCCGATCAGGTGCCGCAGGAGCTCGGCCACGGTGTACAGATAACCGGCCAGGGCAAGGGTCGCCAGGCCCACCACCATCACGATCACGAGCCCCCGCAGCAATAACCGGCGGCGCTCGTCCAGCGTGCCGCCTTTCGAACCGTCCGGGACCGGCGCCAGAAGCAGCCAGGCCACCATCGCAAAATTCAGGATGACCGCCAGGAGTGCCAGACGGCCATAAAGATCGAATACCTCGTCGCTCGGGTGCCCGAAGGCCAGGGCCACGAACAGGAACAGCAGGGTCTGCACCGGAAGAAACCAGTGCAGGTGACGATACAGACGCGTCAGCAATGGCTCGGGCCAGCCGAAATGCACGGTCCCGACCCCATGGCGGCTGATGAAGAGCAGCAGGAGGTGACCCGCCGTCCACCACACCGAAACCGTGATCAGTGCCAGGGACAGGACCTCCACCGCAAAACCCGGCTCCGGGACCGCATGCAACTGGAATGCGAGAGTCAGCAGCAGAAACGGCACGGGTAAAACGCGCAGAAGACTCCACCCCAGGGCCCGGATGGTGACCGCAATACTGTCCGTATAGCGGTGACGAGTCGTTTCGGCGAGACGCTCCAGATGCCGGTGGACATTGCGCCCGGCGAGATACAGCAACCCCGCCACCAGCAGAATGAACCCGATGAACCATGGCCGGTGCAGCGTCTGGCGCAGGAATGTCTCCCGCAACTCCGCCCAGGCGGCGGGGTCCAGCAGCGCCAGGGTCGCGGCCGGCGCCCGCTCGAGCCACGCGACCCCGACCGGGGAATGGCTCGGCCACCAGAGCAACGCTTCTTGCAGGATCCGGTCGAGCTCCGCCACCAGATCGACGACCGCACGCAGCCGCAGGTCGGCCTGGCGCAGTTGTTCGGTCCGCGCCTCCTCGGCATGCAGCTCCGCATTCAGTGTCTGCCGGCGAAGCTCGCGCAAGGCCGCACGGGCCGCGGGTTCCCATTCCGCCACCGGGTCCGCCGGCAGCGCAGCCAGACGCTCGCGCAGGCTGATGGTCCGTAACTGCGACTGCGCCAACTCCCGCTCCAGATCACGTAGCTGGAAACGGACCTGGTCAAGATCGCGCAGGCGTCGCTGCTCCTCCAGGAAGACCCCACCCAGCGCCTCGGTCAGGCCACTGATCTCCAGACGCTCGTGGACATGGGACAGGGATTGCGCCAGTTCCCGCTCGACCCGGACCAGCCGGTCACGCTCATACTGCAGGGTGCGGGTCTGTTCCTGGGCCTCTGCGATGCGGTCGAACGCCGCATGCAATTCCTCGATTTCCTCCGCATGGTGCAGCTGCGCTTCCGGCTGACGCTCCAGCAGGGTACGCAGCTCCGCTCGCAGCTCCTGCAGTTCCTCGCTGGACAGTTCGGTCAACCGGACCTCCAGCCGACTCTGCAGGACACTCTGCCAGCGCGCCTCCAGCTCCAGACCGCGGATCAGCAGGCCCCGCGCCTGCATCCGCGGCGGCAGCGAAACGGCATCCAGCTGCGCCGCAAGCAGGCGAGCATCCGCCTGTCGCGCCCGGGCCTCCTGCACGGCTGCGTGAGCCTCCGTCCATTCGACCTCCTCGGGCAGCGGCTGTGGCCCGTCCTCCAGCTCCTGACGCTCCCGGCGCAGGCGTTCCAGGGTCTCCGCCTGAACCTCCGCCTGCTCTTCCATTTGCGCGTGCTGGATGCGCTGGTCATCGAGTTCCGCTTCCAGTCGCTCGCGGTCGCGCCCCACCCGTTCCAGCTCATCCTCGATGCGGCGGATCGAGACCTCTTCGCCCAGCCCGGCCGGGAATGCCCCGACCCCGTCCAGACCCTGTTCCAACTCGCCCAGACGCTCCGGCACCTCCCGGGCGGTGGTCGCACGGTCCAGCGCTCCCCGCACTCGCTCCACGGCCGCCTGCTCGTACTCGCGGGCCTCCTCCCACAGTGCCCGTTCCGCTTCCGCCCGGTCCTCGTCAGCGCTGCGCGCCTCGAGCTCGTCCAGCGGACTGGCCTCCAGCCACTCCTCCGCCGGCTGGGTATCCACGGCTTCCAGAAGCTCGGGGAGACGGTCGCGGAAAACGGCCAGATCGGTCTCCAGGGCCGCCACTTCCGCCGGGCTGACCACCACCGGCGAGGATGACTCCGGATCCGCGTCCGCCCCGGCCAGTGGACCGGCCACCAACCACAACAACAGGGCGATCCCAAGAAACGCGAGCCGCCACGTCCGGCGGCACTTGTTGCATCCGTCGATCCTTCTCATGATCTACCTGTCCGCGAACCCGCCCGCCGTCGACTTGCGATCCCGCCCCGCCCGGCATACTCCGCGCGTTCCGGGGCATACGACCTCCGTATGCACAACATATACCGTATACCGCGTCGCCCCGGTTCGCCTGCCCGGTTCTGTGACTGCGTTAATCCCGCAGCGGTATCCCCGACCGCGATCCCGGCGGCCATGCAACCCCGACGCTGCGGAACGGACGCCGGCACACACCCGCGCAATCGGGCACCCCCGCCCCGAACGCGGCCCACCCAGGCGTGGCCCCGCACACGTTCCGGCGCGGGGTTCAGGACGAAATTCGGGGTCTGTGAGCCAGTTGGCTTGCGAGGATCAAAGGGGACGAATAGCGTTTCCTGCGAGCACCTCCTCCCCTGTGTGCTCGACGCCCCGTGCCTCCAGAGGCCGGGGCGTTTTCATTGGCGGGGCCCGTGTGCCCAGGAGACTCCAGGCGCGGCCCGCAGGCGTTACGACTCCCTTGTGCCGAGTGACTGCACGGCGGTCACCGCGCCTTGTTCGCACGCAAGATCGACTCGCGCGCGAACGGGTCCCTTGATCAGGGTTTCCCTAGTGCGCCAGCAGTTCGCTCAGGGCATGCAGCATGGACTGCAGGCGGATCTCGTGGCGTTCGCCATCGAAATGGCAGGTCTCGACACGGGCATCCTGGCCTCGCTGTTGCCAACCGAAGCAAACCGTGCCGACCGGCTTGGCGTCGGTCCCGCCCCCGGGCCCGGCGATTCCGGTGACCGAGAGCGCGTGATTCGCCCCGCTGCGGGCCAGCCCACCCTCGACCATTGCACGGGCCACCGCCTCGCTGACGGCGCCGTGTTCCTCGATCAACTCGGGCGGCACGCCAACCATCGCGGTCTTGGCGGCGTTCGAGTACGCCACCCAGCCGCATTCGAACCACTGCGAGCTACCCGGAATATCCGTCATCGCCTGCGCGATGCCGCCGCCGGTGCAGGATTCCACGGTGCACAGGCGTTCGCCCTTCGCCATCAGGCGCTCGCTCAGATCATAAACCAGGGCCGACAGGCTCGGGGCGTCGGACTCGCGGAGGGTCAGGAGGGTGGTGCTCGATTCTGCCGTCATGGCGCGATCATCCCTCCGGATCGAAGGCGACCGCAACCCGCCAGCCGTTGCCGGATGCGCCCTCGACGGGGGCGCAGCGCACCACGCGGCCGTGGCGCTCAAGACCCTCCAGGCGACCGTCCGGGCTTGGCACCGAGACCGTAATGCCCACACCGGCATCGGTCTCGCGCTGCGCCACAAAGGCGCAACCCATGGCGGAGAGGTCCTCCAACTGCACGCTGATGGACTCGCCACTGGAGCGCCAGGTGACGCGCGCCGCCGTGCTGACCTGCATCCGCCGGTGATCGCGCCGATCCTCTTCCCCGATCATGCTCGCCTCCTCCCTGACATCGCGTCGCTTGCGCTGTCCCGAGTGTGGCACAACTGCCGCACCTGACCCACCTGCCATGTCGGGCACTGCATCCGTATACTGCGCGTCTGCCCGGATCGAGCGCCGGCGAACCGATGAGCACCGCCGCCCATACTCCGATGAGATGCAGCATTAGCCGGGCAAATCGGCGGCAGACCGCACCACACAACGATGCCAGCCGCGCGAGTGTCTACCCCGCTACTCGAGGGCGTTACGAGGGCGTTATAAGCAGGGGTGTGGAACGTTAGTTGGCCTGCTTGCGGTCCTGATGTGCGCCGGATAGCGTGACTGAAGAGCACCACCCCCCTGTGTGCTCGGCGCCCCGTGCCTTCTCCCCCTGAGAGGCCGGGGCGTTTCTCGTTGGGGTACGGAGCCCGCACGGGAGCACCGGGGGGGGGGGTGCCAACCGATGCCGCCGCGCGCGTGATACCGTGCGCGGCGAACCACCGAGCATTGGACAAATGTCTGATTGCAAATCCCGATTTTTTGGACAGCCGCTAACAAGTGACTGACAAGACGCCACTTTCCGCACACACCCCGATGATGCAGCAGTACCTCGGTATCAAGGCCGAGTACCCGGATACGCTGCTGCTCTACCGCATGGGTGATTTCTACGAGCTGTTCCATGATGACGCCGAGCGCGCCGCGGGACTGCTCGATATCACCCTGACCCGGCGTGGCGAATCGGCCGGACAGCCGATCCCCATGGCCGGGATCCCGGTGCACACGCTGGAGAGCTATCTCGCGCGCCTGCTGAAGCTGGGCGAGAGCGTGGCCATCTGCGAGCAGACCGGCGCGGTCGGAGAACAGAAGGGCCCGGTCAAGCGCGAGGTCGTGCGCATTGTCACCCCCGGCACGGTCACCGAAGAGGCCCTGCTGGAGGCCCGCAGCATCAACCGGATGGTCGCGGTGTGCCCCGCCGGCTCGGCCGCGATCAAGGGCCGCAAGGAGGGCTACGGGATTGCCAGCCTGGAGTTCGCCTCCGGCCAGTTCCGCCTGCTGGAGGTGCGCGACGCGACCGAACTGGCCGCCGAGCTGGCACGGCTGGACCCGGTGGAATGCCTGATCCCCGACCAGGCCGCGCCCATCCCCGGGATCGAGGGCTTCGCCCCGCAGCGCCACGCGGACTGGCATTTCGACGGTGTCTCCGCCCGCCGGGTCCTGACCACCCACTTTGGCACCCGGGATCTCTCCGGCTTTGGCTGCGACGGCCTGGATCTCGGCATCGCCGCGGCCGGCGCCCTGCTCGCCTACGTGCAGAACCGCCATCGCGGCGACCTCGCGCACATCACCGGCCTGGCGCACGAACTGCGCAGCCAGATGCTGGTGCTGGACCCGGCCACCCGCCGCAACCTGGAGCTGACCCGCACTCTGGGTGGCGAACGCCACGGATCGCTGCTGGCCCTGCTGGACACCACCCGCTCGGCGATGGGTTCGCGCCGGCTGCTGCAATGGCTGCACCAGCCACTGCGCGACCGCGCCATCATCCGCGAGCGCCAGACCGCGATTACGGCATTGCTGGAGTCAGGGGCGACAACCTCCCTGCGTGACGCCCTCTCTGGCAGCGCGGATGTCGAACGCATCCTGTCGCGTATCGTCCTCGGCAGCGCCCGGCCGCGCGACCTGACCGCCCTGCTCGCGAGCCTCGAACGCCTGCCGCCCCTGCACCAGGCCCTGACCCCGCTGGCCGCCAGCGCGGCCTCCCTGCAGGCGCTGTACGACGCCCTGGCCCCGGAAGACGAACTGAGCGCGACCCTGGCCGCCGCCCTGGTCGAGGAGCCACCGCTGCGCGTCACCGACGGCGGCATGATCCGCGCCGGCTTCGATGCCGAGCTGGATCGCCTGCGCGCACTGGAGAACGATGCCGACTCGTTCCTGCGCGAGATCGAGGCGCGCGAGCGCGAGGCCACCGCCATCCCCACGCTGAAGGTCGCCTACAACCGGGTGCACGGCTACTACATCGAGGTCTCGCGCACGCGCTCGGCGGAGCTGCCCGGGCGCTTCATGCGCCGCCAGACGCTGAAGAACGCCGAGCGCTACACCACCGAGGAACTCAAGCGCTTCGAGGACGAGATCCTCTCCGCCCGCGAGCAGGCCATGGCCCGCGAACGCGCCCTGTTCGATGGCCTGATCGCCGAGCTCCAGGGTCGCGCCCCGCGTCTGCGCGTGATTGCGGACGCGCTCGCCGAACTGGATGCCCTGGCCTGCCTGGCCGAGCGGGCCAGGCGCCTGGACTGGCACTGCCCGGAACTGGTCGACACGCCCGGCATCCGCATCGAACAGGGCCGCCACCCGGTAGTGGAGGCCGGCCTGGATGCGCCCTTCGTCGCCAACGACACCGAGCTGGACCCCGAAGAGCGCAGGCTGCTGGTCATCACCGGCCCCAACATGGGCGGCAAGTCCACCTACATGCGCCAGACCGCGCTGATCGTGCTGCTGGCCTGCATGGGCAGCTTCGTGCCAGCCGCGCGCGCGCAGATCGGGCCGGTGGACCGGATCTTCACCCGCATCGGGGCCTCCGACGACCTGACCTCCGGGCGCTCCACCTTCATGGTGGAGATGACCGAGGCCGCCAACATCCTGCACAACGCGGGCCCCGAGAGCCTGGTGCTGATGGACGAGATCGGCCGCGGCACAAGCACCTTCGACGGCCTCGCCCTGGCGCTCGCCTGCGCCGAACGCCTGACGCGCCACAATCGCGCCCTGACCCTGTTCGCCACGCACTACTTCGAGCTGACGGCGCTGGCCGAACGCGAGCCCGCGGTCGCCAACGTGCATACCGATGCCATGGAACACGAGCACAGCATCGTGTTCCTGCACCAGGTCCGCGAGGGGCCGGCCAATCAGAGTTACGGCCTGCAGGTAGCGCAACTGGCCGGGGTACCGGCCGATGTCCTGAAGCTCGCGCGCCAGCACCTGCGCGAGCTCGAGGACCGCGCCGCCGAGAGCGACTCGCCGCAACTGGGGCTGTTCACGCCCAAGCCCGACCCGGCCAACGTGGCCGTACCCGAACCCGAGCCGTACGAAGCGGAGGCACGCGCCCTGAAGGCCCTGTTCGACACGCTGGATCCGGACGACATGTCCCCTCGCGAGGCCCTGGATGCCCTCTATCGGATGAAAGACGCCCTGCGCGAAAAGTAGCCGCTGCGTCGAGGGTCAGTCGTCCGGATCCGCGGGCGTGACCGCCTCTTCCTCGGCATCGTCCGGATCACCATCTTCCAGCACATCCGACGGGATCGCCGCGCTGTCCCAGCCGCCACCCAGCGCACGGAATAGCGTCGCGGTGGCCGCCAGCCGATCGCGCGAGGCCTCGGTCAGGGTCAGGCTCGCATCCAGCAGGGCGCGACGCGCGTCCAGCACCTCCAGATAGCCCACGAAGCCGCCGAGATAGCGCCGCTCCGCCAGGTCAAGGACCTCGATCCGGGCACGCATCTCGCGCTGGCGTGCCTCCACCCGCTCGCCTCCTGCCCAAACAGGGCCGCCAGATTCAGGCTCGGCAACCATTCGGCCCGCGCCTGCACCACACGGGCCGCGGCGATCCCAGCGTCGAGGTCGTTCTCCAGGGCGTCGCGCACCAGGCGGTCGAGCCGCGGGTCCTCGAACCTCTCCCACCAGAACTCGGCATCGGCGGAGTCCTTGTCCATCTGCTCGCCAACCGCCCCCGGCCACGCCTCCGGGAGGGCGACCTCCGGGCGCTCGCAGTCCGGCCCCACCGCACAGCCCGCCAGCACGAGGGCCACACGGGGACGCCACCGACCCATCCCGTAAAGGCTGTTGCAGCCCATCGGATCCCGAAATGACGCCGGCCCGCGCCCGGGATTCACGACTCCGGTGGTGGAGGCGTTACAATGCCGCCATATCCTGTCGGCAGGGCCAGGGACACGTGCCGCCGCGACCATGACCGGGCCTCAAAAATCCCGGTCAACTGACTGAATTCAAAGGGAGACAAGCATGGCTTTCATCGTTCTCGATAACTGCATCAAGTGCAAGTACACCGATTGCGTCGAGGTCTGCCCGGTCGACTGCTTCCATGAAGGACCGAACTTCCTGGCCATCGACCCCGACGAATGCATCGACTGCACCCTGTGCGAGCCGGAATGTCCGGCCGAAGCCATCGTGCCGGAGGACGACGTCCCCGAAGACCAGCTCCAGTTCATCGAACTGAACGCCGAACTCGCCCGCACCTGGCCGGTCATCACCGCGCGCAAGGACCCGCCGGCCGACGCCGAGGATTGGGACGGCGTGGAAGGCAAACTCCAGTACCTGGAACGCTAACCCCGGCAAGACCGGTCCCAGCCAGCCGCCAGCCTGGGCGCAGCTCACAGTCAGGAGCTGCGCCACCACACGGGGAGCGGCTCCTCCGCTGGCCCCGCGCAACGCCCACCCGCCCTCCTACGCACCCGCGCCAGGAAGTGCTTGCCGCGCGGCCGCCTCCGCTGACGGCCGCATCGTCCCGCGAGCGGCCCTGCACGCAATGGATGATCGACCCAGCACGAGAAGGCCGGACGACGATCCGGGGCTCGGAAGTGCCGCCTCAGGCGGCAGGGCGATCGGGGAACAGGTGGCAGGGAATCCACCACAGGTACACCATCATTCCGATCAGCTCGACCAGGGACTGGAACACCACCACGACCACGGCGAGTTCCAGCCCCTGCGGCAGGGCGAGCGCGATGGGCAGGACCACGAAGGAGTTGCGCGACCCGAGGCTGAAGGCGAGCACCCGCCCTTCGGCTATCGGCAGGCCGAACACCTGGGCCAGGGCCCGCGCCAGCAGGGCCGCGACCACCAGGAAACCGGCAAAGATCAGCAGCAGCGGCAACAGCACACCGACTCCGTCGAGCACCGTGTTGATCTGCGAGGCCGCAATGATGAACACCACCACGGCCAGCAACGGGACCGGCAGCCAGGCCAGGCCCGAGATCAGGTGTCCGCGGCCGGGGTCGTCGTTGGCCCAGCGTTCGGTCAGATAGGCAAGGATCAGCGGGACCAGGATCAACCCCGCGAAGGCCTTCAGCACGTCCTCGCCAACCAGCGCCAGGGTGAACTCACCGCCAAAGAACAGCCACAGATAAAGCGGCAGCAGCGCCAGCTGCAGCAGGAGCGAAATGGGTGAGAAGGCGATGGCCCGGCGGGTATCGCCGCCGCCGAGATGGGTAAAGGTGATGAACCAGTCGGTGCAGGGCACCAGCAGCACGAGGGCGATCCCCAGCAGGATCGCCGGATCGCCCGGTGCCACCTGGAGGATCGTCCAGACCAGCGGCGGGATCACCACGAAGTTGCCGATCACCGCGGCCAGCAGCAAACGCGGCTCGCGGAACGCCTCGCCCAGGTGGAGCAGCGGCGTCTGCGTGAAGGTGGCGTACAGCAGCACCCCGAGTACGGGCCAGAGCACCACCTCCAGCCACTCGCTGGCCCCTGGCGCGGCCACCCCCAGGAAAAGCCCTAGGGCGATCGTCACCAGGTAGATCAGTACCTGATACTGCTCCAGCCGCTCACGCATCCGCGAACGCGGCTCCGGCACGACACAAGGCGTTTACCAGAGCCAGGTTTCAGGTTGCTCGATAGCGCGGTTGTCGTTGTTGGCCAGCAGGCCCTTGATGCAGCGCACCAGCAGCCAGATCACCAGGGCGAGGAAGATCACGAAGCCGATGCCGATCGGCGTCGTGATGACCCCGAGCACGGCAAACAACAGCCCGATCCAGAACGTGCGGATCTGGTAGGTGAAGTGGGAGACGCTGACGGTATCGGCCTCGCCGCGCTTGATATAGGCGATGATCAGACCGGCGATGGCGGTCAGCGCGGTCAGGAAGCTGACCAGATAAAGCACGTATACCACGGTGACCATGGTGGCATCCTTGCGCGGGCCGAGCGTGGGCTCGCTCACGTCGCTGCGCACAACTTCCGGTTTCGGATCTTCGGACACTTCGCACCTCCTGTGGCGTGAATGACGGGGACCAACTTATCAGACTCGCCCGATGCCTATCCGGGCCCGCCCAGCACGATGAGCAGGATACCGACAAGGGCAAAGAAGAACCCGGCCAGTTGCACCCGTGACATGCGCTCGGCCTGGAACAATCGCGCCATCAGCGCCGTCGGCGCCGGGGACAGCGCCCCGGCCACCGCGATGATCGACAACAGGCCCATGCGCACCGCGACCACGAAGGCCAGAGTGGCCGCCGCCTGTAACAGACCTGCCAGCGACAGCAACACCAGGGTCGAGCGGCTCATCCCCAGCTGCGGACGGCGGATCAGCATCACCACCAGAAGGGCCAGGGCACCCACTGCCGAGGTCGCGACTACCGGCCACAGCGGCGAGCCGGCCTCGGCCTCGTTGAGGAACACGAATATCAGACCGAAGCAGGCCCCTGCGATCGCCGCGTCGAGCAGGCCACGAACCGGATGCTCCCCCCTCGCCAGCGCCATCAGGCCACGTACCGGTTCATCCAGGTTGCGCGGACTCGCCTTGCGCGCCCCGCCAGAGATCATCCCGATCGCGATCACGATCGCGGCGATCCCGAGCAACGCCAGCAGCCCCGGCTGTTCACCCAGCGCGAGTCCGACCAGCAGCGGCACCAGCGCCGAGATCACCCCGGTCACCGCAGCGACCAGCCCCATCGAACCCTGGGCCAGGCCGTGGTAATACGCCAGCAGGCCCAGCGCCAGGGCAAGCCCCGCGGCCCCACCCCAGATCAGGGCCTGCGCTCCAGGCAGACCCGCCAGCGGAAGGGCGATCACCAACAGGGCTGCGGTCGCAAGGATCTGCGAATAGCAGGCCACCACCAGCGCCGGAATGCGTCGCGAGGCCAGCCCGCCGAAGAAATCGCCGGCGCCAAACCCCAGGGCCGTCAGCAGGCCCAGAAAGAACGCCAACTCAGACCCTGCCGCGGTTCGAACCCATCATGCGCGGGCTTACTCGTGCGCGCCGTCGAGCATGTCCTTCAGGGCCTCTTCGCCACCGGCATGGCCGACGCCGGTCACCACACCCTCGGTGTCCAGCAGGATCACGGTCACCTGCTCGCGCTGATGCGGCAGGAAGCCGGCATCGGCCTCGCTGGAGGTCACCACGATGGAATAGTCCCGCGCCTGCATCCGCGGCAGCACCACGTTCTGCATCGGTTGCGCCGGCATCTCGTGGATATCGGCGATGTAGATGATGCCCAGCGCATCGCGCGCCTCGGCGCCCATGCCATCCAGCACCGCATTGGCCACACCGGCCGGCGCGGCCTCCACGGTCTTCAGGATCACGCGGGCATCGCCCGGCAGCTCCACCGGATTGCCGTGCTGGTCGTTCAGGGTGCGCTCGGGAAAGGGCTGGCCCTCGGCGAACTCGGGCTCCGGGCCACCGCCGGACATGCAACCGGCGACAAGCCCGGCCGCGGCCAGCAGGATGGCGGGCAGAAAGGATCGGGCGATACGGGACATGACAGTTCTCCAGCGAGTCGAAACATGGAATCGAACGCGCAGCACGGGCGCGCTTTAGCGCCGCCGATGGTAACGCATCGAGTGCGTCAGTAGACTGCAACGACCTTCACGACCGACGCCTGCATGCTGTATTCGCTGATCAAACTGCTGCGCCCGCACCAGTACATCAAGAACGGGTTCGTGTTCCTCGGTGTGGTGTTCGCGCACGAGTGGGGCGAACCCGGCACGGTGCTGGCGGCCAGTCTCGCCTTCCTCGCCTTCTGCGCGATCGCCAGCGCGGTGTACGTGCTGAACGACATCGTCGATGTCGAGGCCGACCGCCAGCATCCGACCAAGCGCGACCGCCCCATCGCCAGCGGTGCGATCAGCGTACCCACCGCCTGGGCGATCTTCGCCACCGCGGCGATCCTCGCGCTGGTCCTCGCGGCGATGGTCAGTACCTGGGTCATCGCGCTGATCCTGACCTACCTGGTGCTGAACGTGGCCTATTCCTGGTCGCTGAAGCACATCGTGATCCTTGATGTATTCAGCATCGCGGCCGGCTTCATGCTGCGCATCCTCGCCGGCACCCTGGGCCTGGGCATCGAACCCTCGCAGTGGCTGCTGCTGTGCGGCCTGATGCTGACGCTGTTTCTTGGCTTCGCCAAGCGCCGCGCGGAGCTGGCCGACGACACCATCGAACGCCGCGGCAACGCCGATCGGCCGCGGCGCGTACTCGACGACTACAGCCTCAGCCTGCTCGATCAGTTCACCTCCATCAGCGCCGCCTGCACGGTACTCGCCTATGGCCTGTACACCGTCAGCGCGGAGACCATGGCCCTGCACGGCACCGACGGGCTGATCTACACCCTGCCGTTCGTGATCTACGGCATCTTCCGCTACCTGTTCCTGCTGCACGCCCGCGGCGGCGGCAACGACACCTCGCGCGACCTGGTCACCGACCCCCACCTGCTGGCCACTGTTGCGGTGTGGCTGGGGGTCACCATCGCCGTGCTCGCATGAGCACGGTACGGCTCTCCGGCTGGCGCCTGCGCGCGGTGATGTTCTCGGTCATCGTGGCCGTCGCCCTGTATCTCGGGGTCGCCCTGTGGGCCGGTGCGGACGAGGTCTGGCGCGCCCTCAAGCTGGTGGGCTTCGGCGGACTGCTGCTGGCCCTGGCGCTGTCACTGTTGAACTACAGCCTGCGTTTCACCCGCTGGCAGCTGTACCTGCGCACCCTGGGCCATGCCGTCCCGACCCGCGCCAGCCTGCACATCTACGTGGCCGGCTTTGCCCTGACCACCACCCCCGGAAAGGCCGGAGAGGCCCTGCGCGGGGTGCTGCTGAAACGCCGCCACGTACCCTACCCCGACAGCTTCGCGGCATTCGTCTCCGAACGCCTGTCCGACCTGATCGCGGTGGTGCTGCTGTCCATGCTGGGGCTAACCCTGGTCGCGCAGGGCACCTGGCTGATCCTGATCGGTGCCGCCTGCATCCTGGCCGCGCTGGTGGTGCTCGCCTGGCGCCGGCCGCTGGCGTGGCTGCAAACCGTGAGCGACCGCCCGGGGCAGCGTCTGTGGCGCACCCTGCACCATCTGGTTACCGTCCTGCTGCAGGCGCGGCGCTGCCACCGGCCCGCCCTGCTGGCCGGCGCCACCGTGCTCAGCGTGATCGCCTGGAGCGCGGAGGCCCTGGCCTTCTGGTGGATCCTGAATGCCATGGGCTTCGAGGCCACGTTCGCCTTTGCCGCGTTCGTGTTC
Organism: Thioalkalivibrio sp. ALMg9; assembly: GCF_000380625.1. Taxonomy (NCBI): domain Bacteria; kingdom Pseudomonadati; phylum Pseudomonadota; class Gammaproteobacteria; order Chromatiales; family Ectothiorhodospiraceae; genus Thioalkalivibrio; species Thioalkalivibrio sp. ALMg9. The sequence goes on along the minus strand of NZ_AQYC01000007.1, from coordinate 306,941 downwards.
GCCCTGGCCATGCTGGCGGGCGCATTGAGCTTCCTGCCGGGGGGGCTCGGCGGCACCGAGGCGGTGATGATCGCCCTGCTGCTATGGGCCGACATGCCACCGGCCGATGCGGTCGCGGCGACCATGCTGATCCGCTTCACCACGCTGTGGTTCGCGGTGATCCTCGGCCTGATCGCGCTGGGCACCAACCCCGAGGCCCGCGGCCGCGAACTCCCGGACCCGCACCATGGCTAGGCTCGCCGCGCCAATCCCGTCATTGCGAGGCCCCGCAGGGGCCGCGGCAATCTCCCGAAGCTGTTCCGGGCGTTGGGGGCAGGAGACGGCGATAACTCGCTGCGCTCGCCCGTCGGGCCGGCCTGCGGTCGTTCAACGCGCTACGCGCCTTTGTGCCGCGGCCGCGCAGCGGCCTCGCAATGACGGGGACATTGGGCGCGCGGAGGCCATGGCATGACCGCCAGCTGGAACCGCATCCCTCGGGTGGAACACGCGGCCGAGGTCGCGCTCGGTCGCCGCGGGCGGGCATTGCCCGACGTGCCACGCCCCCTGCTCGCCCACGGGCTGGGGCGCAGCTATGGGGACGTCTGCCTGAATCCCCAGGCCTCGCTGCTGCACACGCCGGGGCTGGATCGCTTCGTGGCCTTCGACGCCGCCACTGGAGAGCTCACGGCCGAGGCCGGGGTATCGCTGGATGCGCTGCTGCGCTTTGCCGTGCCACGCGGCTGGTTTACGCCGGTGGTGCCCGGCACGCGCTTCGTTACCCTGGGGGGTGCGATCGCCAATGACGTGCACGGCAAGAACCACCACCAGGCCGGCAGCTTCGGCGACCATGTACGCGCCCTGACCCTGCGTCGTTCCGATGGCCAGGTGCTGGAGGTCACCCCCGAGAACACACCCGACTGGTTCGCCGCGACCGTCGGCGGCCTGGGCCTGACCGGCCTGATCGAGACCGTGACCCTGCAACTGGCCCCGATCCGCAGCGCCTGGATGCGCGCCTGGTCGCAGCGCTTCGACTCGCTGGACGCATTCTGGGAACTGAACACCCAGTCCGAGCGCGAGTGGCCCTACACCGTGGCCTGGATCGACTGCCTGAACCCGGGAGCCGGCGGCCGGGTCGGTCGCGGCATCTACAGCGGCGGGCGCCATGCGACCACCGCGCCGCGCAAGGACGCCTGGCACGAACACCGCCGCAGCATCCCGCTGGACCCGCCGGTGTCGCTGGTCAACCGCCTGACCCTGCGCGCGTTCAACCACCTCTACTACCGCCAGCCGGTGCACGCGACCCCGCGCGCGGTCCATCACCTGCCGTGGCTGTTCCCGCTGGACGCGATCCGGCACTGGAACCGGATCTACGGTCACAACGGGTTCTACCAGTACCAGTGCGTGCTGCCGCCGGCGGCTTCAAAGGACGGCGTACAGGCCCTGCTGGATGCCATCGCCGCCAGTGGCCAGGGCTCGTTCCTCGCGGTGCTCAAGACCTTCGGCGACCGCGCCGCGCCGGGCCTGCTGTCCTTCCCGCGCCCGGGTGCCACGCTCGCGCTGGACTTCCCGGAAAAGGGCCGCGACACCGAACGCCTGTTCGCGCGCCTGGACGCGATCGTGCAGGAGGCCGGCGGTGCCCTGTACCCTGCGAAGGACGCACGCATGCCGGCCGACGTCTTCCGCCAGGGGTTCCCCCGCTGGGAGGCCTTCGCCGAGTATGTGGACCCCGAATTCTCCTCCGGCTTCTGGCGCAGGGTGACTGCATGAACCCAATGAAGAACGTTGTCCTCTTTGGTGCCACCTCGGCCATTACCTCCGCGGTGGCGCGGGAGTTGGTGGACACCGGTGCCCGGCTGTTCTGCGTGGCTCGCGACGGCGAGGCGCTGGAGGCCCTGCTGGCCGACCTGCGGGTGCGTGGCGACGACCCGGACGGCGCCCGCATCCTCGGCGCCACGGCGGATCTCGCCGACATCGACGGCCACGCGGCCATCTGGCAACAGGCGCAGGAGGCCCTGGGCGAGGTGGACAGCGTGCTGCTGGCCTGGGGCACCCTGCCCGACCAGGCGGCCTGCAACGCCTCGGTCGACGAGACCCTGCAAGCGATCCACGTGAACGGCACCAGCGCCATCGCCCTGCTTGCCCGCATCGCGCCGGACTTCGAGGCCCGCGGCCGGGGCGTGATCGCCGCCATCGGCTCGGTCGCCGGCGACCGCGGGCGCCAGAGCAACTACGCCTATGGCACGGCCAAGGGCATGCTCGCGATCTACCTGCAGGGGCTGCGCAACCGGCTGTTCTTCAGCGGCGTGGACGTAGTCACGCTCAAGCCCGGCTTCGTGCGCACCCCGATGACCGAGGGCTTCAACCGCGCCGGCGCCCTGTGGGCCGAACCGGAAACGGTCGCCCGGGGCATCGTCCGCGCCATGCACCGTGGCCGCGACGTGGCCTACCTGCCCGGCAAGTGGTGGGTCATCATGACCATCATCCGCCTGATCCCCGAATACCTGTTCAAGCGCCTCAAGCTCTAGGGAAACACTGATCCATGTACACACTCGCGTTGGAACCCCAGGTTTGCCGAGACCAGGCGCGGTGCGCAGCCGGTAGTGGTTCTACCGGCAAGGGCCGCAACGCAGGATCGGGGAACCTGGGGTGCCAACCCCACAAGCGATTGAATGCAGGGGCTCGGCCGCTTTTGCGTGGGAACGGCGTTGCGGTTCCCTTGTGCAGAATGACTGCACGGCAGTCACCGCGCCTTGTTCGCACGCAAAAGCGACTCGAGCGCGAGCGTGTACATGGATCAGTGTTTCCCTAGCCATGTCCGCCCCCACCCGGCCCGGCCCCGCGCGGCAGATCGTGCTGTTCGATTTTGATGGCACCCTGACCCGGCGCGACAGCCTGTTCCCCTTCCTGCGCCACGCACTGGGGACAGTGGAATTCCTGCGACGCCTGCCGGACTGCCTCCCCGCCCTGACCGGCCTGGCGCTGAAGCGCCTCTCCAACCAGGACGCGAAGGAGGCCGTGCTAACCCGCATGCTGGCCGGCGAGACCCTCGCCCACCTGCAGGCAAAGGGCCGCGAGTTCGCCGAGGGCCGCCTGGACCGGCTGCTGCGCCCGGCGGGCATGCGCGCGCTCCAGGCCCACCAGGCCGCGGGCCATGACTGCGTGCTGGTGTCCGCCTCGCTGGATCTCTGGCTGCAGCCCTGGGCCGAGCGCCACGGCCTTGCCGGCGTAGTCAGCTCGCGCCTGGCGGTCGATGACAGCGAACGCGTGACCGGACGCCTCGACGGTACCAACTGCCGGGGCGCGGCCAAGCCGGCCGCCATCGCCGCCTGGCTGGCGACCCTGCGCCCGGAGGAGCCGGTGGACCTGGTCGCGGCCTACGGCGACAGCGACGCCGACCAGCCAATGCTGGAGCTGGCCCGCAGCGGCTACCGGCTGCGTCGGGGCCGCTTCCGGCGCGTCCACGGACCCGCCCTGGAGGACACTCCCGAGTGAGACCGACACCCACCGCGTGGCCGTGGCTCGCGCGCCACTACGGCGCGATCCTGCTGGCCGTCCTGCTGGTCAAGATCGGCATGGCATGGGCGCTGCCGATCACCGGCGACGAGGCCTATTTCCTCATCTGGGGCCATAACCCGGATCTGGGCTATTACGACCACCCGCCGATGATCGGCTGGTGGCTCGGCGCCATCCTGCCCCTGTCGGACCATCCGCTGGCGATCCGCGCCCTGGGCATCTTCGCCTCCATGGCCCCGGCGCTTGCGGTCTTTCTCTGGTGGCGACATACCGATCCGGTCCGGGCGCGCCTGGTCTCGCTGCTGGCGCTGTTCATGCCGCTGTTCTTCATCGCGGTCATCACCGCGACGGACACCCCGCTGATCCTGTTCGCCCTGCTCGCCACCGGCCTCGCCTGGCTGGCGCTGCGCACCGGGCGCGCGGCCTATTTCCTGCTCGCCGGGCTGGCCCTGGGGCTGGCGTTCCTGTCCAAGTACTTCGCGGTGCTCCTGGGCATCGCGCTGGGGCTGCACATCCTGCTGTTCGCGCGGCAGCACTGGCGCGGCCTCTTACTGATCATCCTCGGCGTGGTGCCGGCGGTCGCCCTCAATCTGTACTGGAACTGGGACAACTGCTGGTACAACGTGATGTTCAACGTCGTGAACCGGCATGGCGACGGCGGCTTCGACCCGGGCAACTGGCTGACCTACGCGATCCTGCTCGTCTATCTGTTCACGCCCTGGCTGCTGTGGTTCTACGCCCGCCAGTGGCGCGCCCTGGCCGCCGGCATCCGCGAGTACCAACTGGGCGTGTTCCTCTCCGCCGGGCTGATCCCGCTGATCCTGTTTGCCCTGCTCGCCCCGTTCAAGAGCATCGGGCTGCACTGGCTCGCCGCCTTCGCGCCCTTCCTGCTGCTGCCCGCGCTGTTCCTGGCCCGACGCTCGCTGACGCTCGGCGTCTGGCTCTCCGGGGCCCTGGCGATGCTGCACGCCGTCGCGATCCTGACCCTCGCGCTGATGCCGGTGGAATGGCTGAAGGGCCAGGACCGCTACGCCGACGCCGTGTTCTACCTGGCCCCGGAATCGGTGGCCGGGGTGGTGGGCGAATACGACGCGGACTGGCACGTCTTCACCCGCAGCTACTCGCGCTCGGCGGTACTGGGCTACTACGCCGGCCGCGAGGTCGGGGTTTTCGGCCCCGGCTCGCACTATGGCCGCCAGGACGACCTGCTTACCGACTTCCGCGCGCTGGACGGTGCCAACCTGCTCTACGTCCCCACCCGCGGCGAGCTGGATCCGGCGCAGGTGGAGCCCTTCTTCGACGAGGTGCGCGTACGCGAAGTGACCATCCGCGGCGTCGCCTGGACCCTCGCCGAGGGCCGCGGCTTCGACTACGCCGCCTACCACGACCAGATCCTGCAACCGGTACTCGAACGTTACTACGACCTCCCGGACTGGCTGCCCGAGGGCCGCTGCGACTTCGTCGAGCGCTATACCACCGGGCCATGAGAGGCTACGCGGGCACCACCGGAACCGAGACCGGTTCAAAGCAGTCCCTTGCCTGGCGCGCTAGAGTAGGACCACGTTTCAACATCGGAGACCACCCTGATCATGCCTATGGCCATCCAGTCTTTTCGACACGTCCGCCGCAGCCCTTTCGTTGCCATTGTTGCGCTGTTGCTCACGGGCCTCGCCGCCCCGGGGGCGGCGCAGGACATGGGACAACCCGGCCAACCGCAGCAGCCCGTGCAGCAGGAGCCGGAAACCACCGTCTACCAGGACTGGGAGGTCGCCTGCATCGACACCCCGAACGGCGAGCGCTGCCAGATGCAGCAGACCCTGCAGATTCAGGACGAACAGGCGCAGGGACTCTTTCTGCAGGCCACCATCCGCCGTGAAGGTGACCAGCATGTGATCGAGGTGCTGGTGCCGCTGGGCGTGGATCTGCGACCCGGTATCCGCATGCAGGTCGATGACGCGGGCGAGGAAATGGACGCCGGCTACGTGACCTGCGTGCAGCAGGGCTGTGTCGCCGGACGCGAACTGAATGACAGTCAGATGAGCGCGCTGCGAGGCGGGCAGGCCCTGACCGTGGCCTTCCGCGCCCTGCACCAGGAGCAACCGTTCGTCTTTGACGTGTCCTTGATGGGGTTCACCGACGCCAGCAACGAACTGAGATAAGAGCGCCAGGATCACCTCGACACCTCCGCCAGGCAGCGACTCGATGACGCCCGCGTCTCGCTCCTCGCAACCGAGCCCCGGCTTCCCCGGCCGCGCGCGGTCACGTGGCAGGCGGGCGATCGGGACTGCGGCCGCGGCCGCGCTGCTGTGGTGGGTGCTCGCGGGCCACGAGGCCCTGCTGGAACCGCTGGCCCTGCTGGCGATCGTTCTGGCCGGTAGCGCCAGCCTGCTGCTGCCGACCGGCCGGCCGCTCCCGTTACGCCTGCGCGCCCTGCCCGGCCTGCTGGGCTTTTTTCTTCGCAACTCGTTTCTGGGCGGCCTGGATGTCGCGCGCCGCGCCCTGGATCCGCGCCTGCCAATCCATCCGGCGTTCGTCACCTACCGAACCGAACTGGCCCATGGGCCGCCGCTGACCCTGTTCATGGCGGTCATTAGCCTGTTGCCCGGCACGCTCAGCATTCGGCTGGAGGGCCGGTTGTTGACCCTGCATGTGCTGGATCGCGACGCCGACACCCGGGCGGCGCTGATCGCTCTGGAACGACGCATCCGGGCCGCCTTCCGCGACCCGCGTGACCACCGCGACAAACGCAACGGGAAAACCTCGTGAGCGTCTTCTACCTGGCCACGGCGCTGTTCCTGCTGGGCACCATCCTGCTGGGTCTCGTTCGGGTACTGCGCGGGCCGGGTTCCGGGGACCGGATGCTGGCCGCGCAACTATTCGGCACCACCGGGGTGACGATCCTGCTGCTGCTGTCGCTGGCACTGGAGGAATCCGCCCTGGTGGATGTGGCGCTGGTCTTTGCGCTGCTGGCGGTGGTCGCGGCCGTGGCCTTCGTCCGCCAGCACGGCCTGCCGGAACCACCGGATACCCCGATCCACCGCCAGCACGCGGAATCCGCCGAGCCGGAGGAGCCGAACGATGATCGCTAATACCCTGACCGTGGTCCTAATCCTGGCGGGGCTCGTGTTCTTCGCCGCCGGCACCGCCGGGCTGCTGCGCTTCCCCGACGTCTACTCGCGCCTGCATGCGTTGACCAAGGCCGACAACGTCGGGCTCGGGCTGGTGGTACTCGGACTGATGTTCCAGGCCAGCGGTCCGGCGGACATCCTCAAGCTGCTGCTGATCTGGCTTCTGGTCCTGGCCGCGGGGACCACCGCCGCGCACATGGTGGCGCAACGAACCTGGACCCACGGGGAGTTCGAGTCGGATCGATGAACGGGCTGCTGGTCCTCTTCGATCTGGTCCTGCTGGCCGGCATCGTCGGGGTGGCCTGGCGCTGCCTGGCGAGTACCGACCTGTTCCGGGCCGTGGTGCTGTTCATTACATTCGGATTGCTGCTGGCGCTGGCCTGGGTGCGGCTGGAGGCCCCGGACATCGCGCTCGCCGAGGCCGCGATCGGCGCGGGCATCACCGGTGCCCTGCTTCTGGTCACGCTGGAACGCCTGCGCAGCATCATGGCGGAACGTCGCAGTGGCCGCCCGCATACGCCCCCGCCCGACCCCACCGGGCCGCATGCCCTGCTGCGGGCGCTGCACGACCCGCCGCCCGAACGCCGGACCTTCCTGCCCGCTTTGACCTTTGCCCTGGTGGTCGGCGGCCTGCTGGTCACCGCGCTGTGGCACCAGCCGCAGTCCACCGGGCTGGAGCCGGTAGTGGATGCGCACATGGACGTCTCGGGCGTCGATCACCCGATCACCGCGGTGCTGCTGAACTTCCGCGCCTACGACACCTTCCTCGAGCTGGCGATTGTCCTGATCGCACTGCTGGGCGCGTGGTCGCTGGGGCGACATGACCTGATCCCGGCGCGTCCGGCCCCGGGCCCGATCCTGCCCGGCACCCTGCGCCTGCTGGTCCCGGTCGCGATCGTCACCGGGGTGTACGTGCTGTGGGCCGGGAGCCACGCCCCCGGCGGGGCCTTCCAGGCCGGGGCCATCCTCGGCGCGGCCGGGATCCTGCTGGTCCTGGCGCGACCGCACCAGCTGCCAATGGCGCCGGGGGTGCCACTGCGCCTGGGCCTGACCGCCGGCGTCGCCCTGTTCCTGCTGGTGGGGCTGTACGGCCTCGTGGCCGGACACGGCTTTCTCGGCTATGCGGACGCCTGGGCCTACCCGCTGATCCTCCTGATCGAGGTCGCGGCGACGCTGTCCATCGCACTGGCCCTGGTGGCCCTGTTCGTGGCCGGGCGCCCGGCCGGGGACGACGCATGAACGGCCTGGCCGAAACACTGGCCCACACGCTGGCACCGGGCCTGTTGTACCCCACCGCTGGGGCCATCCTGTTTGCCCTGGGGCTGTACGGGCTGATCCGCCGGCACCATCTGGTCCTGCGCATCCTGGCCCTGAACATCATGGGCTCGGGCGTGTTCATGGTGCTGCTGGGTGTGGCCGCCCGCGGCGAGGGCCCGCCGGACCCGGTGGCACAGGCCCTGACCCTGACCGGCATTGTGGTCGCGGTCAGCGCGACCGCCTTCGCCCTGGCTTTGGTGGTGCACCTGACGCGGCTGACGGGCCATGCAGCGATGCTCCCCGGGCCCCCGGACGACGACGCCCCGGTGGAAGACATCTCGCGCGGCGAACATCACGCCGACGGCGGCCCCGCCGCCTCGGACGAGGATCGGCCCTCGTGACCCCGGCAAATGCCGAGTGGCTCCCGGCGGCGATCGCCGGGCTGGTCGCGCTGTCGCTGGTAGTGGCCGTATTGGCGACGGCCTGGCCGCGCCAGGCCCATCGCGTCGGCCTGCTGGGGGCGCTCGCGATCACGGTCTGGGTGCTCGGTCTGAGCGCGCTGTTCCTGAACGCCGGACCGGATCCGGAGGCCGCGGCCACACGGGTGGCACTGGGGGGCTGGGAGGCGCCACTGGGCCTGATGCTGCATCTGGACGGGCTGTCCATGACCCTGCTGGTGCTGACGGCCGTCGTGGGGCTTGCGACCAGCCTCTACAGCCTGGGCTATGTGCATGATCGCATCGAGCGGCGCCAATTCTGGCCCTTGTGGCTCTGGCTGTGGGCCGGCCTGAACATGCTGTTTCTCTCCGGCGATGCCTTCAACCTGTACATCACGCTGGAGGTGGTCTCGCTGTCGGCAGTGGCATTGGTCGCCTTCACCGGAACGGCCGCCGCGGTCTCCGGCGCGGTGCGCTATCTGCTGGTCAACATCCTCGGCTCGCTGAGCTTCCTGATGGGGGTGGTGCTGCTGTTCGGAGAGCACGGGGTCCTCGACCTGCTGCTGCTGGAGACGCGCACCGAGGCGGGCCCGACCGAACGCATGGCGGCCGTACTGATGACCGCCGGGCTCATGCTCAAGGCTGCGCTGTTCCCGCTGCATGTCTGGCTGGCGCCGGCCCACGGTTCGGCCCCGGCGCCGGTCAGCGCGGTGCTCTCAGGACTGGTGGTCACCGGGTCGTTCTATCTGATCCTGCGTCTGTGGATGGGCGTGTTCGCCCCGCTGGCCACCCCGGCCTTCGGCATCCTCGTCGGGATGCTCGGCGTGGCGGCGCTGGTCTGGGGCTCGCTGCAGGCCCTGCGCGCCGGCCGCCTCAAATCGATTGTGGCCTATTCCACCGTGGCCCAGTTCGGTTATCTGCTGGTGGCCTTCCCGCTGATGCTGGTGGATCCGGGTGCCTGGCGGGTGGTGGTGTTCTTCGCGGTCGTCCACGCGCTGGCCAAGGCCTCGGTCTTCCTGGCGGCCGGCACGCTGCAGCACGCCGCCGGGCATGATCGGCTGGCCGATCTCGGCGATGTACTGCGGGCGCGGCCGCGCACGGTCTTCGCCCTGGGGCTGGCCGGCGTCAGCCTGATGGGGCTGCCGTTCACTGGCGGCTTCATCGCCAAGTACCTGCTGCTGGAGGCCGGTCTGGGCACAGTACTGGCCGGCAGCGTGATCGGCGTGCTGTGGGTGCTGGCGATCGCCGGCGGCGGCCTGCTCGCGGCGGCCTACATATTGCGGATGGTGGCCCCGGCCTTTCACCGCGGACACGAAGATGCCGGCGAGGCGGTCTCGCCGTGGATGGACTGGGTACCGCTGGGCCTGGCGACTGTCGCGGCGCTCGCCGGGCTGGCCGGGACGCTGACCCTCAACACGCTCGCGCTGACGCCGGGGGCCCCCTGATGGACGGCGGCTGGCTGCTGCTCGCGATCCTGTTCAGCTCCCTCGGGCCGGGGATCGCGATCTTTTTTCTGCCCGAGCATCGCCAGGGCCTGCGTACCGCGCTGAACCTGGGTGGCGCCGGCACCAAGCTGGCACTGGTCGGAGTCCTGCTGGCCGGGGTGCTGCGCGGCGACGAATACCGCTTCAGCCTGCCGCTGATGCCGGGCATCGACCTGGTCCTGGCCGCCGATGCGTTGTCGCTGCTGTTCGCGAGTCTTTCGGCCGTGCTGTGGTTCGTGACCACCGTCTACGCGATCGGCTACCTGGAGGGTTCGCCCCGGCGCAGCCGCTTCTTCGGGTTTTTCTCCTTGTGCGTCAGTGCGACGGTCGGCATTGCCCTGTCCGGCAACCTGATCACCTTCCTGATCTTCTACGAGATCCTGACGCTGGCGACCTGGCCGCTGGTGGTCCATCGCGGTACGCCGGCGGCGCTGCGGGCCGGACGGCTCTATCTCGCCTACACGCTGACCAGCGGACTGGTGCTGTTCACGGCGATTGTCTGGCTCACGCTCCTGGCCGGAGCCGAGGGCTTCACCCCGGGCGGGTACCTGGACGGTCTCGCGGAGACGCACGCGACCACCCTCCAGATCCTGTTCGTGCTGCTGATGATCGGCTTCGGGGTAAAGGCGGCGCTGGTGCCGCTGCATTCGTGGCTGCCCATCGCGATGATCGCGCCGGCGCCGGTGAGCGCGCTGCTGCACGCCGTGGCCGTGGTCAAGGCCGGCGCCTTCGGCATCATCCGCGTCGTCAACGACGTCTATGGAACCGAGCTGGCCATCGAACTGGGCCTGACCGCCGGGCTTTTGGTGGTGGCGGCGATCACCATTGTCTACGGTTCCATCCAGGCCCTGCGCACGGACGACCTGAAACAGCGCCTGGCCTTCTCCACCATCAGCCAGGTCTCCTACATCATCCTCGGCGTAGCGCTGGCCGGGCCGCTGGGGATCATCGGCGGACTGGTGCACCTGGTGCACCAGGGCATCACCAAGATCACCCTGTTCTTCTGCGCCGGCAACTTCGCCGAGACCCTCGGCATCCACCGCATCAGCGAGCTCGACGGGGTCGGCCGGCGCATGCCGCTGACCATGCTCGCCTTCACCCTCGGGGCGCTGGGCATGATCGGCCTGCCACCGCTGGCGGGATTCGTGACCAAGTGGCACCTCGGGCTGGGGGCGCTGGAGGCCGGCATGCCCTGGGTGCTGGGCGTGCTGGTCCTCAGCAGCCTGCTGAACGCCGCCTATTTCCTGCCGCCGGTGATCCGTGGCTGGCTCGGTGAGCGCCGCGAGCCGTGGCACGAACCACTGCAGGCGCATGCCGGGCCGACCCGCTTCGAGACCCACTGGATGCTGCTGTTTCCGGTGGTCTTCACCGCTGCGCTGGGCCTGCTGGTGGGACTCTTCGCCGGGCTGGGGCTGAGCCCGCTGGGCTGGGTCAGCCTGATCGTGCGGCGCGACTATTCGCTGCCGGAGTTCGGGCTGTGAGCAGCATCCTCCTGCTCGCCGTCCCACTGCTGCCGTTACTGCTGGCGGTATTTATCGGCCTGCACCCGGGGCAGGCGCGGCTGAACCGCCTGGTCCCCTGGGCCGCGCTCCCCGGGCTGCTGCTCGCCGCCCTGGCCCCGACCGGGCTGGAGGCGACCTTCGATAGCCTGCTGATGGGGACCCACCTGGCCGTCGACCCAACCGGGCGGGCGTTTCTGGCCCTGACTGCAGGCCTTTGGCTGGCAGCCGGACTATTCGCCCTCGGCGAGCGGCGTGACGACGCCCGGCGCGAGCGCTTTTACGTGTTCTGGCTGCTGGCCCTGGCCGGGAATCTGGGCCTGGTCCTCGCGCAGGACGCGGCATCGTTCTACCTGTTTTTCTCCCTGATGAGCCTCTCCGCCTACGGGCTGGTGGTCCACTCCGGAAAGCCGGAGGCGTGGCGCGCCGGGCGGGTGTACCTGATCCTCGCGGTACTGGGCGAGGTCCTGCTGCTCGCGGGCCTGCTCCTGGCCGTCCACGCCGCAGGGCAATCCAGCCTGGCGGCGGTGGCAGCCGCCCGCCCCGAGGGCTGGGCGCTCGCACTGCTGGTCGTAGGCCTGGGGATCAAGGCCGGCATGCTGCCGCTGCACTTCTGGCTGCCTCTGGCCCACCCGGCGGCCCCCGTACCGGCCAGCGCCGTGTTGTCCGGGGCGATGATCAAGGCCGGGCTGCTGGGCTGGATGCGGTTGCTGCCGCTAGACGCCACCGGGCATGCAGTGCTGGGCGAGACCCTGGTCCTGCTGGGCCTGGCAGCGGCCTTCCTCGGGGTCCTGGTGGGCGTCCTGCAGGTACGACCGAAGACCATCCTCGCCTACTCCAGCATCTCGCAGATGGGGCTGATGACGGTCGGCATTGGCCTGGCCCTGTTGCTGCCGGAGGCGCGCGGTTGGCTACTGGCCGCTGTCACGCTGTACGCCGTTCACCACGGCCTGGCGAAGGGCGCGCTGTTCCTGACGGCCGGGATGCAGAACCAGTGGCCGGGTACGCCCCTGGCCCGGGCCGCGTTTGCCCTGTTCACCCTGTTGCCGGCCCTGGCCCTGGCCGGGCTGCCGTTCACCAGCGGCGCGCTGGCCAAGAACACGCTAAAGGGCCCGCTGGCCCCCGACGCCCTGCCCGGCTGGCTGGCCCATACGGAGTTGCTGCTGACCCTCGCCGCGGCAGGCACCACCGTGCTGCTGCTGCGTTTCCTGTGGTGCTGGCAGGCCGGGCTGCAGGCACCCGCCAACGGACTTGACCGGCACCGGTGGTGGGCCTGGGGCGCACTTGCACTGACGGGGTTGTTGCTCCCGTTCGGGGTCCTGGCCGTCGGGCCCGGCGGCCTGCCCGTCGAGCCTCGGGACCTCTATGGCCTGGCCCTGCTGTGGCCGATCGCCCTCGGGCTCGTCCTCGCCGGCATCGCCTACCAGCTGATCCGTGACGGCGAGACCCCGCGCGTGCCGGAGGGCGATCTGGCCGCCCTGGCCGAGGCCGCCTGGAGCGGCGCCCGGCGTACACACCGAAACCTGGCCCTGCCACCACCCCGGCCGCGCCGGATGCCGGCACGCCTCCGGCTACTGCGCCTGAAACTGCGCCAGCGCCTGGAAGACGCCGAACGCGTCCTGACCCGATGGGAGACCATCGGGTTGCTGTTCTCCGCCGCGATGCTCGGGCTCTACCTGACGCTGCTGGTCGAATAGCCCCTAACACGGGCACGAAAAAGGCCGGCCCGGGGAATTCCCGGGCCGGCCTTGCACTAGCGCCGACTTGTTCTTGAGGGCTTACCGATCAGTTCTGATCGATGAAGTCCGCGGTGAAATCGGCCACGTCATCCGCGAAGAAGTCGCGGAAGAAGTGATCGGCACCGTCCACGGTCATCAGGGTGATGTCGCCGCTGTCCTTCACCGCCTCGACCTTCTGCGGAAGATCCGGGACCACGTCGTCCTCGGAGCCCACGATCACCAGCGTCGGGATCTGCATCCCGCGGATCACCGAGGGGGTGTCGTTCTGGCGAGTCGGTTCGTAGTAGCCAAGGAAGGCGCGCGGGGTCACGTCCAGCTCCTCGCAATAGAGGAAGCGCACGTCCTCCATCAGGGTCTCTTCCTGGTTCATGCGCTGCAGTTCGCGGGCACGATCCAGCATCACCTGCAGCGGCAGGCCGCTTTGCTCCTCGAAATCCGCCGCAGCCTCATCCTCGTCAAAGGTGGAAGCCGCCACCAGCACCAGGGCGCGGATGCCGTCCGGGTCGTGCTCGGTCAGGTAGCGGGCGACCTGATTGGCCCCACGGGAGTGCCCGAACAGGGTGACCGGGCCGTAGCCTTCGTCCTGCAGCCACTCGTGCCACAGGCTGACCTCCTGCAGGTGATCGTCGACCCCGTGACGCACCGGGGCGTCACACTCGAACATCCCTTCACGTGCATCGATCCCGTAGCTCAGGTTGATCGACAGGGAGTTCAGTCCGTGCTCGGCCAGCAGGTCCTGCACCCCCGCCATCACCTCCATGCGCCCGTGCGCCAGGGTGCCGTGCAGCATCAGCACCACACCATCGGAGGGGCTCGCCCCCATGCCTTCCTTCATATGCCCGACCAGGGTCAAATCATCGTGTTCCAGCGTGACCTTCTCCGCGGCTTGAGCGGCCGGGGCCACCAACAATGCTGCGGCCGCAAGGGCGGCCGTGGCGATCCAACGGGACATGGGGAACCTCCTGGGTGGTTAGCGTGATCCAATAGACTCAGTAGCGGTGGGAAAATTCCGCCCGAACGCGTGGGCGTAGTCCTGACAGCGCGGCCTGCGCAGCGCATGATAGACAAATCTGGAACGGCCCCGCCGCCGCCACCTTGACGGTAGACGCATGAGCAATCGTGACCCATCCCTCGACTGGCACGCCCTGAAGACCGACGAGGTCCTCAAGCGCCTGGAGGTGGACGAGCACGGGCTCAAGTCTCCGGATGCCGAACATAGGCTGCAGGACGTCGGCCCCAATCGCCTGCCGGAAACCGCACGCACCGGACCCATCCGGCGTTTCCTGCTGCAGTTTCACAACGTGCTGATCTACGTACTGATCGCCGCGGCCATCGGCACCGCTTTCCTCGGGCACTGGCTGGATACCGGCGTGATCCTGGGGGTGGTACTGATCAACGCGATCATCGGCCACATCCAGGAGGGCAAGGCGGAGAAGGCGCTGGACGCGATCCGCCAGATGCTCTCGCCGAAGGCGCAGGTGCTGCGCGACGGCCAGCGCCGGAGTATCCCTGCGGAAGAGCTGGTCCCCGGCGACATCGTCTACCTGCAGGCGGGAGACCGCGTCCCGGCGGACCTGCGCCTGACCGGGGCGCACAACATGCGCATCGACGAGGCCGCGCTGACCGGCGAATCGGTCGCCAGCGAGAAGCAGACCGCCCCGGTGGAGCCAGAGGCCGACCTCGGCGACCGCGTCTCGATGGCGTATTCCGGCACACTCGTCGCCTTCGGCCAGGGGCGCGGCGTGGTGATCGGCACCGGGGCCGATACGGAGATCGGACGCATCTCCACCCTGATCGGCGAGGTGGAGACCCTGACGACGCCGCTGCTGCGCCAGATCGCGCAGTTCGGCCGCTGGCTGTCGGTGGCGATCGGCATACTGGCCGCGGCCACCTTCGCCTTTGGCTTCTGGGTGCGCGACTACGACCTGGTGGAGACCTTCCTCGCGGCGGTCAGCCTCGCGGTCGCGGCCATCCCCGAGGGCCTGCCCGCGATCATGACCATCACCCTGGCGATCGGGGTACAGCGCATGGCCGCGCGCCACGCGATCATCCGCCGCCTGCCGGCGGTGGAGACCCTCGGCTCGGTCACCACCATCTGCTCGGACAAGACCGGCACCCTGACCCGCAACGAGATGACGGTGAAGAGCATCGTCACCACCGCGGCGGAGTACGAACTGACCGGGGTCGGCTACGAGCCGCACGGCGGGATTACCCGCGACGGCCAGGAGGCCGATCCGGAATCCGACCCGCTGCTCGCGGAGATCCTGCGCGGCATCCTGCTGTGCAACGATGCCGAGGTCTACCCGAAGGACGACGCCTGGACCATGGAGGGGGACCCCACCGAGGGGGCGCTGATCACTGCGGCGATGAAGGGCGGGCTGGACCCGAAGGAGGTCAACGAGCGCTATGTACGCGACGACGTGATCCCCTTCGAGTCGTCCTACAAGTTCATGGCGACCCTGCATCACGATCACGAAGGCGGGGCATTCGTCTTCCTGAAGGGCGCGCCGGAACGCGTGCTGGCCGTCTGCAGCACCCAGCGCACCGCCGACGGCGAAGAGCCCCTGGACGCCGAACACTGGCAGCAGTGGATGGACGGCGTCGCCGCGCGCGGCCAGCGCCTGCTCGCCCTGGCCACGCGGAGCATGGAGGATCATCGCCGGGAGTTGGAGTTTGCCGACATCGAGGATGGCGGTCTCACCCTGGTCGCCGTCTGCGGCATCATCGACCCGCCCCGCGAAGAGGCCATCAAGGCAGTGGCCCACTGCCAGGAAGCCGGCATCCGCGTAAAGATGATCACCGGCGATCACGGCGTCACCGCGCGCGCCATCGCCGACGAACTGGGCATCCGCACCGAGGGCGGCGTGGTGGTAGGCCACGAACTGGAGAACGCCACCGACGAAGAGCTGGAGGAGCAGGTCCGCCACGTGGACGTGTTCGCCCGCGCCACGCCCGAGCACAAGCTGCGCCTGGTGCGCGCCATCCAGAGCCATCACGAGGTGGTGGCGATGACCGGCGACGGCGTCAACGACGCCCCGGCGCTCAAACGCGCGGATGTCGGGATCGCCATGGGCATCAAGGGCACCGAGGCCGCGCGCGAGGCCTCCGAGATGGTGCTGGCCGACGACAACTTCGCTTCCATCGCCAACGCGGTGGAAGAAGGCCGCACGGTCTACGACAACCTGAAGAAGGCCATCCTGTTTCTGCTGCCCACCAACGGCGGCCAGGCCTTCACCATCGTCGCCGCCATCCTGCTCGGCCTGACGCTGCCGCTGACCCCGGTGCAGGTGCTGTGGGTGAACATGGTCACCGCCGTGACCCTGGCGCTGGCGCTGGCCTTCGAACCGACCGAACCCGGCGTGATGCAGCGCCCTCCACGCCCGCCGCGCACCCCCCTGCTGTCCGGCTTCCTGATCTGGCGCGTGGGGTTCGTCTCGGCACTGCTGGTCGCCGGCACCTTCGGCCACTTCCTGTGGCTGGAACAACAGGGCGTGGCCGACGAATTCGCCCGCACCGTGGCGATCAACACCCTGGTCATGGGCCAGTTGTTCTTCCTGTTCAACAGCCGCTACATCCTGGAACCGTCCTGCAATCGCGAGGGCCTGTTCGGCAGCCGCCCCGTGCTGATCGCCGTCGGCGCCCTGATCCTGCTACAGGGCATGTTTACCTACGCCCCACCGCTGCAGTTCCTGTTCGGCACCACCGCCATCGGCCTGGAGGAATGGGGCCGCATCCTCGTGTTCGGGATCGTCCTGTTCACCCTCGTCGAGCTGGAAAAGGCCTTCCTGCGCCGCCGCGGCTTCAACCCGCACCAGTAAATCCCGGTGCTGCGCAGGAACGCCATAACCAGGGGAAATCCGATCTGGAGGGATCGCGGCTTCAACCCGCGCTGACTTCTACCCGGTTGCGCCCGCCCTCCTTGGCGGCATACAGACCCAGATCAGCACGCTTGACGATTCCGCGTCTCTGATCACCCTCCCGGTATACCGCCACGCCGAAACTGGCGGTCACACTGCCGTAGTCACGGATCTCCAGGCCCGCGATCGCCGCGCGCAACCGTTCTGCCAGGCGGGTTGCACCCTCGAGACCGGTATTGGCAGCCAGTACGAGGAATTCTTCACCGCCCCAGCGACCCGCAAGATCGGCATCGCGCATGAAGGTCGAGACGGTCCGCGCCACCGTGACCAGCACTTCATCACCGGCATCGTGACCCCAGGTATCGTTGAAGCGCTTGAAATGGTCGATATCGAACATGACCAGCGCGCAAGGTCGCCCGTAGCGTTCGGCCACGGCGACCTCCTGGTCGATCGCCTCCTCCATGCGGTAGCGGTTCCACAGGCCGGTGAGATGGTCACGGGTGGCCAGGCGCTCGAGCCGCTGGTTAAGCTGACTGATTTCGCCGGCCGCGATCAGCACGGCCAGATCGCTGGCCAGGTCGGTCGCCGCACGCAGCTCCGCCGATTGCCACGGGACACTCTGTCCGCGCACGATTTCCTTCCAGGAGGCGAAGCTCTCGCGCGGCGAAATTCGCCCACTTTGTCGGTCGAGTGTCTTTTCGGGGTTGCCCGCCCAGATGCGCGTTTCGGCCTTCTCTGATCGAAAGAACAGCAGCCAGGCGTCACGCGGGTTCCGGATCGGCAGCGGTACCGCCAGCAAGCCCGAGGCCCGGGCGGGTTCGCAGAACCTTCCCAGTTCGGTCCGGCCGAGTTCTCGCGATGACCAGGCCAGATCGCCGGAGTGATGCCTGTTCAACCAGGCGACGATCCCGTCGATCGATTCCGCATCCGGCACCGTGCCCACGCCGGCGCTCTGATCACCGGCGGCCAGAACCGCGCCACTGGCCCGGAAGATCCGCAACCATTCCTTGCCGTGGCTTGCCAGCAGTTCTTCCGGTTCGGGAAACTCCCCACGCTGATCGACCAGGACGTCACGACTGTCGTTGGCCCGTTGAATCAGCGCGGCCTCCTCGCGGGCCTGGACCAATTCGAGCTGAACACAGGTGGTCTGCACCATGGCGCGCAGGGCATCACGCAACGCCGGCGACAGGATATTGCGTGCCGCTGCATGGCAGGCCAGCAACCCCCACAACCGTCCATCGAGGTGCAGGGCGATCGACATCGAGGCGACCACGCCCATGTTGGCCAGGTAGGTGACATGGATCGGTGCGACCGCCCGCAGGATGCCGCACGAAAGATCGAGGGGAGAAGCGTCGGCCGGGTCGCTTGTCGGGACGAGCGGCACGGCTGCCGCCGAAGCATCCGGGATGTCGCGCACCCGCATGATGCTGTAGAGCTGCCGCACCTGGGCGGGAATGTCGCTGGCCGGAAAGTGGTGACCCAGGTAGGTGTCGGCACCGTCGGCCAGGCTTTCGGCGACGACGCTGCCGTTCCAGTCCTCGTCGAACCGATAGATCATCACCCGATCGTAGCCGGCCAGTTCGCGCACCAGGGCGGTAAGCGCGCGCAGCAGCCCGTCACGGGTCGTGTGTCCGGACAGCTCGGTCTGCCAGTCGGCCATCGCGCCGAACAGCCAGCGTTCGGGATTGCCGGAAATCGGTTCGAGTTCGACCACCACGCGCGCACCACTGCGATACGACAGCAGGCGAAAACGCTGCGACCGGCCACGGCTACGCAGCGACACGATCAGCGCACCGTAACGGTTCCGTGAATCGAGCTGGATGCGGATCTGATCGAGCCAGCGGCGAGTGAACATCCGCTCGGGTGTCATGGCAAGGGCATCGGCCGGCGCCACACCGAGGATGGCTTCGAGGTTGGCGCTGACCTGGCGAACCTCCTGGAGCTGCTCGTCCATGGCAACCAGCGCACCATGCGGCTGAATCGCTCCCGGGATATGCACCGGCTCACGGTCGCAAGCCTCGAGCGCGGCATCCAGTTCCGGCTCGTCCATATCCTTCATCTCCTTCGCGGAGTGACAGCGGGCAATGAATTTATCGCATTTCGACAGCGCGTTTCCTGCTGTCGAAGGCATCCAGCTCGGCCTTGTAGTCGGCGAACGCCTCTCGGGCGCCTGCTACAGCCTGCGCGAGAGCGTCCTCGACTTCCAGCTCGCGCTCGAGCGTCGCCAGCAAGCGACCAAAGTCGTCGGGCACGATGGTCTCACCGAAAAAACGGCAAGGCACCGTATCGCCCAGGTTGGAACGAATGCACCGGGCAATCACCGCACTGCCCTGACGCGATCCCTCCAGTACATAAACCCGGCCCCACCAGGCCGCACGTCCATCCGAAAGGTCCGGCGGCGTCTGCGAGACCGGAGGGACGGGCTGGCCCAACGCGACCAGGTCCGCTTCCAATCGCGCGAGACGTGGTAACAGCTCAAATCCCGACTCCGCATGATGGCGGCTTGCATGAACCCGCCGCTCCAGTCGGGCATGCGGTCGGCACATGGCCGCAAGCGATTCCGCGTACTGCTCGCGGGTAAGCTCGCTACCGGTCAGCCGCTGCATCAACCGGTGCTGATCCAGCGCCTTGTGCGCGGGCACCGTGCCCCTGCGCAAGGCCTGGTGCGCGCGCCCCCTTTGATACCTTCTCATTGCATGAATGGTAGCAGCTTGCGCTGAGCCTGTGCCGTCCAGCATTCCGAGTATTGGGGCTTTCGCGCCGATATTCCTCGAGCCCCGGCTTGATGCCTCCGGGTCCAGTCCCGGGTGGCAGAAAGGAGGCGCAGTCGCATGTGGCACCGTCGCAGGGCCGCTGCGCTCCCCGATTCATGGGACGGCCCGAGCTTTCCAGGGCGTGCCAGTCCCCCCGCCCGCTCGTTGAACGCCTTGATCGCTTCATTCGACACACACCCACAAGGATCGCGGAGTTGCGGGGACCGCCCGCGGTGGAACCCTGGCAGTCCGCGAGACACGCCCCTGACCCCCTTGGGATGGTAAAGTGCCGACCCAGCGCGGGCCACGAGTGGCCAGCCCCCTCATCCAAACCGAATTCGTCGCAGGAGCACCATGGCGCAGTACATCTTCACCATGAACGGCGTGGGCAAGATCGTCCCGCCGAAGAAGTACATCCTCAAGGACATCAACCTGAATTTCTTCCCGGGCGCCAAGATTGGCGTGCTGGGCTACAACGGCGCGGGCAAATCTACCCTGCTGCGCATCATGGCAGGCGTGGATACCGACATTGTCGGCGAGGCGCGCCCGCAGCCGGGCATCCACATCGGCTACCTGTCGCAGGAGCCGCAGCTCGACGAGAACAAGGATGTCCGCGGCAACGTGGAAGAGGCCGTGGCCCCGGTCAAGGAAGCCCTGGCCGAGCTGGATCAGGTGTATGCCGCCTATGCCGAGCCGGAGGCCGACTTCGACGCCCTGGCCGCGAAGCAGGGCGAGCTGGAGGCGAAGATCGAGGCCGCCGACGGCCACAACCTGGAGCGAAAGCTGGAGGTGGCTGCCGACGCCCTGCGCCTGCCGCCGTGGGATGCCGACGTGAAGAACCTCTCCGGGGGGGAACGCCGCCGTGTGGCGCTGTGCCGGCTGTTGCTGTCCAACCCGGACATGCTGATCCTCGATGAGCCGACCAACCACCTGGACGCCGAATCCGTGGCCTGGCTGGAGCGCTTCCTGCAGGAGTTCCAGGGCACCGTGGTTGCGGTGACCCATGACCGCTACTTCCTCGACAATGTGGCCGGCTGGATCCTCGAGCTGGACCGTGGCCAGGGCATCCCGTTCCAGGGCAACTACTCGCAGTGGCTGGAACAGAAGGAAAAGCGCCTGAAGCAGGAAGAAAAATCCGAGGCGGCCCGCGTGAAGGCGATGGAGTCCGAACTGGAGTGGGTGCGCTCCAACCCGAAGGGCCGTGGTGCCAAGAGCAAGGCCCGCCTGAAGCGCTTCGAGGAGATCGCCTCCACCGACTACCAGAAGCGCTCCGAGACCAAGGAGATCTACATCCCGCCGGGCCCGCGTCTGGGCGACAAGGTGCTGGAGGTGGACAACCTGTCCAAGCACTTCGGCGATCGCGTGCTCTACCAGGGCCTGTCTCTCTCCGTTCCGCGCGGTGCGCTGATCGGTGTGATCGGCCCGAACGGCGTGGGCAAGACCACCCTGTTCCGCATGATCGCCGGCCAGGAACAACCGGACGAAGGGACCATCGAGCTGGGCGAAACCGTGCAGCTGGCCTATGTCGACCAGAGCCGCGATGCCCTGCAGGACGAGAAGACCGTCTGGGAGGAGATCTCCAACGGCCAGGACATCATCCAGGTCGGCAACTTCCAGATGCCGTCACGCGCCTACGTCGGCCGCTTCAACTTCAAGGGCACCGACCAGCAAAAGCGCATGAAGGATCTCTCCGGTGGGGAGCGCAACCGCGTGCACCTGGCCAAGCTGCTGCAAAGCGGCGGCAACTTCCTGCTGCTCGACGAACCGACCAACGACCTGGACGTGGAGACCCTGCGCGCGCTGGAAGAGGCGCTGCTGGACTTCCCCGGCTCCGTGATCGTGATCTCGCATGATCGCTGGTTCCTCGACCGCATCGCCACGCATATCCTCGCGTTCGAGGAAGACGGCAACGTGGTGTTCTTCGACGGCAACTACCAGGAGTACGAGGAAGACCGCCACAAGCGCCTGGGCGCCGCGGCCGACCAGCCGCACCGGGTCAAGTACAAGCGACTCGCCTCCTGATCCACCCCGAAGGCCCGGCACCCGCCGGGCCTTTTGGTTTCTGCCCTTCACCTACGCGAACCCTTGAAAGCGTCCCGGCTCGCAAAGGGCCACCACGGCAAACCAGGGGGGCAGGCAATCGGCTCGAAGCTCACCGCCCAATCCAACACCACGGCGAGCGGGCTCGAGCGGCTTGTGGGACGATCTGGGTACCGGCTCCAGTCACCTGCGAGGCGCCGGGGTCAGAGCGTTGCTGTGTGAAGGACGCGCGGGCGCATGCGGCCCGGTGGTCCGAGACGCTTCGCATACAGCGCATACGCCTGCGCGTTGGGCGCCCGACCCAGCCAGAGACTACCCGCCCCGCGGCCGGGTGTTCTCGACAAATTCTTCGGTAAACGCTGCCAGCTCCGCATCCTCGATCAGCCCCTCGCGCCGCATGCACGTGAACTGGTCCAGCGCCTTCGAGCGGGCGTGGCCATCGAAGATGAACGCAAGCCGCTTGTCCGCTGCGCGCATTTGCTCGTACAGGTCCAGAAAGCGTTCGTGATTCGACCGGTCGTCCTGTTCCATCGTCGCCCGACAATCGGCCAGGGCTCGTTCGCAGTAACGATCCAGCGCGGTTTCCTTCAACCGGCTGAACCGCTTCCAGTCCGACTCCTTGATCATTCCGGCCGCCTCCTGAAACTCGATACGTCAGGTGGTCAGGCGGGTGCGCGCCCAACCACCCGAAAATAATGCAACGGCTGCGCTTGGCCCGCCAAGCCTACCGGCGATCGCAGGTCGCGGTCAGGCGCCCGTCCACCGGCTCCCCCGTCATCTCCATATCCGCGAATCGGCCGTCGGCCTGCAGTTCGCTGCCGTCGATCTGGATCAGCGGCTCGGCAGCACCTCCGGCGGCACTAATCCACTGCTGGCCCATGCGGGTCCGATTGGCCTCCAGCACCTCGCCACCCGCACGAAAGTCCCCAAACTGCAGCGACACCGAGTGCGTCAGCATCCCCGCAACCGCATTGCGCGAGGCGAATACCCGCAGCGGGCCGCGATCCGTATCCGCGCGCGCCACCAGCGTCTGGTAGCGGTCATCCGACTCACCCGAGAAATCACAGACCTCCATCTCCAGCACGTACTCATCGCCCTCCAGGACCAGTGTCGCGGCCCCGGCCGCGTGGGCATTCCCGGAAACCAGCGCAACGGAAAACAACGAGACCAGACAGGCGGGCAGGACCAGCGCTCGACGCATACGGAAGCTCCTTCGCATGGGTGGGGGTATGCCGGAAGCTTACCCCATCACCCCGCGAAGCTCCTGCCTCCTGCCATGCGGTCCATCCCGACGGCCGTGCCCCAGTTTCTGGTCGTTGGCCGGCGATGCGGATTCCCTTCGTTCGGGATGTGGTCCATATTCGGGTTAGCGGCCGGATTGCCCGGCCGGCCTGCCTTCGGGACGGAGGGCGATGCAGGGATCCATCAGCAGTACAGGAAGCGCGGGGTCCGCGGACGGCCGCGAGAGACGACAGGCCCAACCCGAGCGAATCGCGACTTGTCGCCTGCAGCTGCACCCGGGGTTCACGCTGGACGACGCTGCCGCGATTGTTCCCTATCTCGCGCGGCTGGGGGTTTCGCATGTCTATCTTTCGCCGATCCTGCAGGCGGTGCGCGGCAGCACCCACGGCTATGACGTGGTCGACCCCTCGCGCGTCAACGAAGAGCTTGGCGGCGAGCCAGCACGCCAGCGCCTGTGCGCGGCGCTGGCGGCGGCCGGGATGGGCCTGGTACTGGACATCGTGCCCAATCACATGGCGGTGGCCGGGGACCAGAACCCGTGGTGGTGGGATGTGCTGGAGAACGGCCCGTCCAGCCCGTTTGCGACGTACTTCGACGTCGACTGGGAGTCCTCGGAGGAGCGCTGGCCAAACAAGGTCCTGCTCCCGGTGCTGGGCGATCATTACGGCCGTGTCCTCGAGGCCGGCGAGATCCGCCTGCAATATGGCGCCGGGCTGTTCGACCTCGCCTATTACGAGCACCGCTTCCCGCTGGACCCCTCCTCTCTCAACGAGCTGCTCGCCCGCGCCTGTCGCGCCACGGGTATCGAACTGCTGGGCTTTCTCGCGGAATCCTGTGCACGCCTGCCACAGCCGCATCTGATCGCACACCATTCGGTGCAACGGCGCCACCGCGACCAGGACGTGATCCGCCAGCTTCTGGACGACACGACCCGCCAGAACCCGGCGGCCGCCGAGGCGATCGCGACCGAGGTCGAGCGGATCAACGCCGACCCCGATGCCCTGGATGCGCTGATCGAGAAGCAGAACTACCGGCTGGCCTGGTGGCGCACCGCCGGCCGCGACCTTGGCTACCGGCGGTTCTTCGACATCAACGACCTGGCCGGGCTGCGGCAGGAGAAGGAGGAGGTCTTCCAGGCCGTGCATGCGTTGCCGGTCCGCTGGGTGGCGGAAGGCTCGGTGCACGGCCTGCGGGTCGACCACCCGGACGGACTGCGCGACCCCCGGCAGTACTTCAGCCAGTTGCACCGCGCCTGTCCGGACACCTGGATCGTCGCCGAGAAGATCCTCGAGCCCGGCGAGCAGCTGCCGGACGACTGGCCAATCGCCGGCACCACCGGCTACGACTTCCTCAACCGCGTGCAGGGGCTGTTCGCGGACCCGGCCGGCGAGACCCCGCTGACACGGCTGTTCGCGGAGCTCACCGGCGAGGAGGCCGACTACCCGGGACTGATCTACGAATCCAAGCGACAGATACTCAAGGACCTGCTCGGCAGCGAACTCAATCGCCTGAGCTCGCTGTTCGTGGATATCTGCGAACGCCACCGCCGCCACCGCGACTACACCCGTCACGAGCTGTACCTCGCCCTGCTGGAGGCGGCGGCCTGCTTCCCGGTCTACCGCACCTATGTCACCCCACGCGAAGGCGGCGTGACGGCGGCCGACGTCGGCTGCGTGGAGACCGCGATCCAGCAGGCCGCCGAGCGCCGCCCGGAGCTGGACAGCGAGCTGCTGCAGTTCCTGCGCAACCTGCTCCTGCTAAGCATCCCGGGCGAGCGCGAGACCGAGCTCGCCCTGCGCTTCCAGCAGCTGACAGGCCCGGCGATGGCCAAGGGCGTGGAGGATACCGCGCTGTACCGCTTCCACCGCCTGACGGCACTCAACGAGGTCGGCGGCGACCCGGGAAGCTTCGGGTTGTCGGTGGACGAGTTCCACGAGGCCAGCGCCCGGGCCCGGGCGCTGCACCCCGAGGCGATGCTGGCCACCTCAACCCATGACACCAAGCGCAGCGAGGACGTACGCGCCCGCCTGCTGCTGCTCTCCGAGATGCCGGAGGCCTGGGCCAGGAGCGTGCGTCGCTGGATGCGTCACAACGCCTGCCACCGCAGTGGCGGGTGGCCGGACCCGGCCACCGAGTACCTGTACTACCAGACGCTGCTCGGTGCCTGGCCGATCGACGCCGAGCGCATGACGGCCTACATGGAAAAGGCCTCACGCGAGGCCAAGCAGCACACCAGCTGGACCCATCCGCAGGAGGACTACGAGCAGGCCCTACGCGATTTCGTGGCCGGCACCCTGGACGACCCGGGGTTTCGCGAATCGCTGGAGTCGTTCCTGCAGCCGCTGGTCGGCCCCGGCCGCACCAACAGCCTGGCGCAGACCCTGATCAAGCTCACCGCACCGGGCATCCCGGACATCTACCAGGGCAGCGAGCTGTGGGACCTGAGCCTGGTCGACCCGGACAACCGCCGCCCGGTGGACTTCGACACGCGGACCCGCCTGCTGGAGGAACTCGCGCACCTCTCGCCGGCACAGATCAACGCCCGCGGCGACGAGGGCCTGCCCAAGCAGTGGGTGGTGCACCAGGCCCTGGCCCTGCGCCGCCGCCACCCGGAGTGGTTCCGCCCGGATGCGGCCTGTACCCCGCTGCGCGCCAGCGGCGAACGCGCCGGGCACGCGGTCGCCTACCTGCGCGGCGAAGGGGCGCTGGTGCTGGTGCCGCGCCTGACACTCGGGCTGGCGGGCGACTGGGGCGGCACCCGGCTTGCGGTTCCACCCGGCACCTGGCACAACCGCCTGTCCGGCGCGGCGTTGCAAGGCGGCGACTACCCGGTCGCGGAGATCCTCGATGCGTTTCCGGTGGCCCTGCTCGAACGCGAGGAGGCCACGTCATGACCACCGTTAGCGTGTGGGCCCCCGAGGCGCATCAGGTCGAACTGGAGTGCGGTGGCAGCCGCATGCCAATGGACCGCCGCGCGGACGGCTGGTGGTCGCTGCAGACCTCGCGGGTGGTGCACGGCAGCGACTATGCCTTCCGCGTCGACGGCAACGGCCCGTTCCCCGACCCGCGCTCCGCCTGGCAGCCGCAGGGCGTGCACGGCCCGTCGCGCTGGCTGGAGCATTCCCGCTTCGTCTGGAACGACGCCGGCTGGCAGGCGCCGCCGCTGGCCGCGGCGGTGATCCAGGAGATCCACGTCGGCACTTTTACCCCGGAAGGCAGCTTCGACGGCGTGATCGACCACCTCGATCACCTGGTCGACCTCGGCATCACCCACCTGGAGCTGATGCCGGTGGCGGCATTCCCCGGCGAGCGCGGCTGGGGCTACGACGGGGTCGACCTGTACGCACCGCACCACGCCTACGGGGGCCCCGATGGCCTGAAACGGCTGGTGGATGCCTCCCACCGCCGCGGCATCGCGGTGCTGCTGGACGTGGTCTACAACCACCTCGGGCCGGACGGCAACTACCTGGCGCAGTTCGGGCCCTATTTCACCGACCACTATCAAACCCCCTGGGGCGACGCGGTGAACCTCGACGGCCCGGACAGTGACCCCGTGCGCCGCTTCTTCGTCGACAACGCCCTGATGTGGCTGCGCGACTACCACATCGACGGCCTGCGCATCGACGCGGTACACGCGATTGTCGATACCTCGGCCACCCATTTCATCGAGCAGCTCGCCACCGAGGTGCAACGCCTCGGGCGCGCGCGCGGGCGGCACCTGGTGGTGATCGCGGAGAACGACCGCAACGACCCGCGCGTGGCACGGCCGGTCGAGGCCGGCGGCTACGGGCTGGACGCGCAGTGGAACGAGGACTTCCATCACGCACTGCATGCCCTGCTGACCGGGGAATCCGACGGGTACTACGCGGACTTCGGACGCCTCGCGGATGTCGCCCGGGCGCTGACGCGCGGCCTCGTCTATGACGGGCGCTACTCCCACTACCGCCGGCGTACCCACGGGCGACCAGCCTCCGACCTGCCCGGACGGCGTTTCATCGGCTGCCTGCAAAACCACGACCAGATTGGCAATCGGGCCCTGGGGGACCGAATCAGTGAAGGCGGCTCGCCGGGACTACTGAAGATTGGCGCAGCCCTGGTGATGACCAGTCCCTTCGTGCCCATGCTGTTCCAGGGGGAGGAATGGGCGGCCGCGACGCCGTTTTTGTATTTCACCGATCACACGGACGCCGACCTGGGGCGCGCGGTGACCGAAGGCCGCCAGCGCGAGTTCGCGGCCTTCCGCCGGGGCACCGATCCCGGCAACGTCCCGGACCCGCAATCCATCGAGACCTTCGAACAATCCCGCCTGGACTGGGACGAGCTCGAACGCGAGCCGCATGCCGACATCTTGCAGTGGTACCGGGCCCTGATCGCCCTGAGGCATGCCCACTCGGCGTTCGGCGACGACCGTCTGGAGGCGATCGAGGCGCATTTCGACGAGGCGGCACGCTGGTTGATCGTGCACCGGTCGGGACTGCGGGTGGTGTGCAACCTGCACCCTGCCCCGCAACGGCTGGCGTGCCCGGGCGCCGCGGCCGGTCACCTCCTGCTCCAGTCCGATACAGGTATCGTGGTGGGTCCGGACACCCTGGAGCTGCCCGGCGAGTCCGTCGTGATCCTGGACGCGCCTGCCCCCTCCTGCCTGCCCGGCCAACCGTCCATGTCAAAGGAGTGATCCAGTGACCGTATCCGACCGCCCCGTACACCGCATTGACGGCTACCTGCCGATCGAGGAGCACGGCCTGATCGGGAACTGCACGACTGCCGCCCTGGTCGGTCGCGACGGGACCATCCCCTGGATGTGCGTCCCCCGCTTTGACTCCGAACCCTTGTTCTGCGCGCTGCTGGATCACCAGCGCGGCGGCGCCTTCACCGTGGCCCCGGAACCCCTGGTCACCTCGCACCAGCGCTATATTCCGGATACCGCCGTCCTGATCACCGAGATGACCGGACCAGAGGGGCGCGTCCGGGTGACCGACTGCCTGCCCCTGCGCGCAGGGGCCGACCTCTCCGAGGACGCACCCGCTGGACGGAACGAGCTGCTGCGCCGGATCGAGGTGCTGGAGGGCCGGGTACACCTGCGGGTCCGCGTCACACCCCGGGGCGGGGCGGATTTGTATCCGCACGGGGCCGGGCTGGGCCTGGCGTTGCACCGCCAGCCGGACCTGGAACTGGCCCTGAGCTCGTCCCTGCCGCTGGAGGACGCGGACAGCCTGCATGAACTGGAGGCCGGGGAGCAGCATCACGTGCTCCTCGGGTGGGGGCCGCATACGCATCGGTTCCAGCCCCGCACCCCGCAGGACCTGCTCGAGGCCACCCTGCTGGTCTGGCGACGCTGGATGACGCACTTCAGCTATGAAGGGCCTCGCGAAGACCTCGTCCGCCGCTCGGCTGTCACCCTCAAGCAGATGGACTACACCGCGACCGGGGCCATGATCGCGGCACCGACATCCTCCCTGCCGGAGGCGATCGGCGGCCCGCGCAACTGGGATTACCGCTACGCGTGGATCCGCGATGCGGCGTTCTCGGTGTATGCGATGAGCGATATCGGCATGACCCACGAGGCCGCCGGGTTTATCGGCTGGGCCCTGGACGCCGTCGATCGCGCGGGCTGGCCCCGGGTGCTGTACGACGTGGACGGCCACCTCCCGCAACCGGAGCGCAGCGATCCCGAACTGGAGGGCTACCGTGGTTCGGGGCCCGTGCGCTGGGGGAACGGCGCGGTCGAACAGCGCCAGCATGACGTGTTCGGGGAGATCCTCGATTGCGCCTGGCGCTGGGTACGCTGGGGCGGCACGCTGGACGATCACCTGTGGCAGCGCCTGCGGCGCCTGGTCGAGTCCGCCAAGACCGAATGGAAAAACCCCGACCACGGGATCTGGGAGGTCCGCACAGCCGGACGACCGTTTACCTACTCCGCCGCCCTGTGCGCGGTCGCGCTGGAGCGCGGGGCTGCGCTGGCCGAGAGCAACGGCGTGCAAGGCGACAGTGCGCTCTGGCGCTCCGAGGCGCGGCAGATCCACGAGGCGATCCTGGAACAGGCCTGGGACCCCGAACTCCAGAGCCTGACCGAACATCTGGGCGGCGGCGGCATCGACGCGAGTCTGCTGGCACTACCCGGACGCGGCGTCATCCCCGCGGATCACCCGAAGATGGTCGCCACTACCGAGGCCGTCGTCCGGCGCCTGGGTGCCGGCAACGGCCTGCTCTACCGCTATCTGCCGGAGGAATCCCCGGACGGACTGCCCGGGCACGAGGGTGCGTTTGTGCTGTGCAGCTTCTGGCTGGTCGACAATCTGGTCGGGCAGGGTCGACTGGAGGAGGCCCAGGCGCTGTACGACTCCCTGTGCGACCGCACCAATGCGCTGGGTCTGCTCCCGGAACAGATCGACCCCGCTAGCGGCGCTTTCCTCGGCAACTTCCCGCAGGCGTTCAGCCACGTCGGCCTGATTTCGAGCGGCATCAAGCTCGCGCGGGCGCTGGAGCGAAGCCGGGAGCGTTGAGAACAGTCAACTTACGTTAAGCGGTGCCCGAGGCCCGAAAGGCCTCCGTACTGGGGAGACACCCTCTTCAGGCGGTCGGCATCATCGAGGAGTGGTGATGGACGATCTTCCATCCCCCGTCACGGTTCTCGTAGACGAAGGTGTAGCGCGCGGGGACTTCCTTGGTCTCACCGCCATCCGTCACGCGAAAGGTGTAGGTGCCGGCATCGGTGAGCTTGTTGCAGCCAAGCTTCACGTTGCGGGTGTTGATCGTCCCAAAGGGCTTCTTCTCCAGGAAGTGCTCGAAGTAGTCCTGGATCTCGGCGTGCGTGGTGCGCGGGACGTTGGAGACGGTCGGGAGCAGAACAGCGTCCTCGGCATAGCGCTCGGCGACCTTGCGCGCGTCACCCGTCTGCAGGGCCGCGTTCCAGCCCTCGAACAGTTCCTCGGCCAGTCGGCGGGTCGCCGGCGCACAGACCACGCAGCTCTCGTTGGCCGGGGTATCGATCGCGCCGAACCGGGGATCACCGCCGGTCCCGGTCACCGGATGGTGCTGGTCGCGGTGCGAGGCGCTCAGGCTCAGGCGCGCGCGCGGCGCCTGGTCGGCGTTGATGAACTGGGTGCCGCTGATACGCGGTCGGCTGCTCGTGGTCACTGACTGATCTCCGAGTTCGGCCGTTAGCGGCCGGGTAATCCGTGAATTGTAAGGTACGCTCCCGGGCCTGTCATTCCGGACCCGCCCCGAATGCCGCCGCTGCCAGCGCCCCCCGGCAGATCGGGCCGCTGCGCTTGCAATGACCGCTTGTGGTCAGCTCGCCTGGGCCTTGAAGGCCGCAAGGAGATCCTCGACCTGGCCGCGCACGCGCGCCTCGTCCTGGATCGCGAAGTCGAGAAAGGTCTGCGCGACCACCGACAGGACCTTCTGCCTGGGGTGAACGATGTGCCACTGGCGGTGAATCGGGAAGTGCTCCACATCCAGCAGTGCTACCGGCCCGCCCGCCCCCTCCGCGCTGAGGGTGTGCAACGACAGCACCGCAATCCCCAGGCCGCCGATCACCGCCTGCTTGATCGCCTCGTTGGAGCCGAGCTCCATGCGCACCGTCGGGCTGATCCCGTGCTCCTGGAACAGCTTGAGGGTTGCCTCGCGGATCCCGGAGCCCGGCTCGCGCATCAGGAACGTCTCCTGTTCCAGGCGTTCGATCGGGATGTTGCGCTGTCCGACCAGCGGGTGATCGCGGCTGGCCATCACCACCAGCGGGTTCGGCGCGAACGGATACACCGCGATGTCGGTCAGCCGTTCGGGCACGTGTCCAATGATGTACAGATCGTCATCGTTGTTGGCCAGGCGCTGCAGCACACGGTCGAAGTTGCTGACCTCCAGCGACAGTTCAATGTCCGGATAGCGCTTGGCGAACTGCCCGAGGATCGTCGGCGCGAAGTACTGCGCGGTGGTGATCACCGCCAGGCGCAGCCGCCCCCGCTTGAGCCCGTGCATCTCCGCGAGCTTCATCTCCAGGTTGGTCAGCGCGCCGAGCATCTCGCGGCAGGTGTCGTACAGCAACAGCCCGACCTCGGTGGGGAAGGCCTTGCGCCCAACGTACTCGAACAGCGGCAGGCCGAGGGCGCCGGAGAGCTTCTTGATCTGGATGGAGACGGTGGGCTGGGTCAGGTAGAGCTCTTCCGCCGCGCGGGTAAAGCTACCCAGGCGCACGATCGCTTCGAACACCTGCAGCTGGCGCAGGGTGGCGTGCCGGATCAGGTGCGCCGGCAGTTCGGATTTCAGCATCACCTGCGGAAGGCCGGACTCCTTCTGCGGTGTCGTGCCGGTCCCTTTCCTGGCCATGCTAGTACCCGTGACCCCTACCGGGTGAGACCGGCGTACAGCATCGGCAGCTTTTCCGGGAGCCGTTCGATACGATCCAGCACCATGAAGTGCTGTGCCCCGAAGATCCGTTCGACGTACTCGTCGGCGTTCGGGTCCAGGCTGATACAGAAGCTGTAGACGCCGTTCTTGCCCACTTCTTCCACCGCACGCTTCGCGTCCTGACGCAGGTACTGCGGGTCGCGCACATCGGTATCCGCCGGCTCGCCGTCGGTCACGATCAGCAACAGCTTCTTCTGCGTCCCCTGTTGCTGCAGCAGATGCCCGGCATGCCGAACGGCCGCGCCCATGCGAGTGGAAAGCTGCCCCTTCATCCCGGCCAGTCGTGCCCGGGCGTGATCGTCGTAGGGGGCGCCGAAGTCCTTGAAGCGGTAGTACTCGACATCGTGGCGACCATCCGAGGCAAAGCCGTGGATGGCGAAGGGATCGCCAATCTTGGAGATTGCCCCGCCCAGCAGAGCGGTAGCCTCGCGCGCCAGCTGAACCACACTGGTGTCCGTACCCTGGACCATCTCGTTGGTGGACTCGGACAGATCCAGCAGCACCAGCACCGACAGATCGCGAACCTGGCGGATATTGCGCACGTAGATGCGCTCGTCGGGCTGCCGCCGCATGCGCAGATCGATCTGTGCATCGACCAGCGCGTTCAAGTCCAGCTCGTCGCCCTCGGCCTGCTTGCGCAGGCGCTGGACGCCCTGCGGTTGCATCGCCTCGATCAGGAACTTCAGGCGCGAGATCAGCGGCTTGTGCTTTTCGTTAATCGCGTCGATCTCGGCCACGTCGCCCTTCTGCGGACGCCGCTCCAGCAGGGTGACCCAGTGCGGCCGTTCCAGCTGCATCTGGTAGTCCCACTCGTGGTAGTGGTAGGGCAGCGAGATCGGCTCCTTGCCCTCCTGCTGGTTGATGCTTTCCTCTTCGCCGTCCCGGAACCATTCGGTCGCCAGCACCATGATCATCTGGGCATCGTCCCCAGCGCCAGGGACATCGAGGGTGTTGATCATCTCCATGGGGGTCACGTAGACGCGTTCCTGGTTCGAACCGCTGGCCATCAGCGTCTCGAAGTCGTCTTCCTCGCGCCCGAACGCCCACATGTAGCGATTGTCGTCACGGTAGAGCACATCCGGCGCGACCTGCCGCGGGTTCATGTAGCCCTGTTCCGGAAATTCCGGCGCCAGGGCCTCGGCCAGGGCGCGCGCCAGGCCGGGGGCCTCGAGATCCTCCGTCCGTTCGGCCAGCGCCGCACGGGCCCTGGTCACGAACGGATGGTCGTCGCGGTAGTCCGGGTCCAGCAGGGCCCGTGCGGTGCGGGCCAGCAGGGCCTGCGGCGCTTCACCGTCGTCCGGGGTCGCGGTATGCAGGGGTGTCCAGAGGTTGCGCAAACCCGGGAAACCCTGGCTTGCCAGGGCCTCCACGCGGGCATCCTCGAACAACTCGGTCAGCACGCCGGTCACGCCGCGCGGCGCCTCCTCTGGCTGCATTTCCCGCGTGTAGACCACATGGGCCGCGGCATGGGCCGCCGCCGCACGGTAGAGATCGAGCCCGGTCAGGCCTTCCCAGTCGTCGAAGGCATCCGGCAGGAAGATCGTGAAGCCCTCGATATAGGGCTTGTAGCCCTCGCGCGACTCGAAGTCGCCACTCGTCGGCCGCATGAAGAAATCGCGCGCCCAGAGCGAACGCAGGTAGAGGTTGATGCGCCGCTGCACATCCACGAACAGCGTGCCGCGTCGCTCCTTCTGGAATACTGAACGGGACTCGGGCGATTCCAGACCAAAATAAGCGATCTGTTCCTCGAGGTCGGTACGGTGGGCCTGCGCGCCCCAGGTCGCCCAACGGCGCAACCCGCCCAGCGTCAGTTGCGAAAGCAACTCGTCGAGGCGTTCCAGCATCGGCCGAACGCCGCGTGGCGCCTGCCCCAGCAGGTTGTCGACCAGGCGCAGATATCCCCCGAACAGGCGCAGGTCGCCCAGGCGTCGCGCCGCAATCGGGCTGGTGGAGATCAGCAGGGTAATGACCGCCCCACTCGTCTTGGAGTACATCTTGATCGCCGAGCTCACCAGCTCTCCGACCGCATCCTCGCCCAGCTCCTGCGCCAGATCCGGCGCCTCCTGGACGAAGGCCACGACCATCTCCGAACCTCGCCCCAGGGAGTGCAGGCTGCGTGCGCCTTCCAGGTAGTAGCGCTTCAGACCACCCGTACTGAAGGCCCGCGTCGCTTCCTGCCACGAGGCCTCGAGTACCTCGGCGGCCTGCCCCCCGAGGTCCTCGAGGAGGTCCTGGTATTCCTCCAGATGGATGCTCATCGTGTCCGGCGCACGCGCCTAGAAGAACGTCGTGACGGCGGAGTCGAGGGCGTCGCGCATGTCCGGATCGTCCGTGATCGGACGCACCAGGGCCATGCGGCAGGCGGCCAGCGGCGCGACTCCCTTCGCAATCAGCGACGCGGCGTACACCAGCATGCGGGTCGAGATCCCCTCGTCCAGCCCGTGGCCCTTCAGATTGCGCGCGCGCTCCGCGACGCTGACCAGCTTGCTGGCCATGTCCTCGTTGACCCCGCCTTCGTGGACCACAATCCGCGTTTCGGTTGCGTGATCCGGGTAGTTGAAGTCCAGCGCGCCGAAGCGCTGCTTGGTCGACTCCTTCAGATCCTTCATCAGGCTCTGATAGCCCGGGTTGTACGAGATCACCACCTGAAAATCCGGATGCGCCTCGACCATCTCGCCCTTCTTCTCCAGCGGGAGCATGCGACGATTGTCGGTCAGCGGGTGGATCACGACGGTCGTATCCTGGCGCGCCTCGACGATCTCGTCGAGGTAGCAGATCGCCCCGTGGCGTGCCGCCTGGGTCAGCGGGCCGTCCTGCCAGCGCGTGCCGTTGGCATCCAGCAGATAGCGCCCCACCAGATCCGAGGCGGTCATGTCCTCATTACACGAGACGGTAATCAGCGGCTTGCGCAGCTTCCAGGCCATGTGCTCGACAAAGCGCGTCTTGCCGCAACCCGTGGGGCCCTTGAGCATCATCGGCATGCGCACCGAATAGGCAGCCTCGTACAGCTCCACCTCATCCGCCGTGGACTGATAGTAAGGCTCCTCGGTGATCAGGTGATCGCGTAGTTCGTCCTGCATGTTTCGACTCCTCAATCAGAAAGGCCGGGGCGCAAGCCCCGGCCACCGGCACGCATCGGCGTCAGTCAGGCCAAACCCGATCCGGATGCAACGCGTTGCCGCCCTTGTTCGCCTTCGGCTCCTTCTTTGCAGCCGGCTTTTTCCGGCCCGGGGTTGCCTTGGCCTGGGTCGACTGGGCGGTCGTCCCCGTCTTCCTCGTCGCTGCCGGCTTCTTGCGCGCCGTGGCCGCCTTGCGGGCCGGAGCCTTGCGGGTCGTGGTCGCCGCCTTCTTGGTGGCGGCCGCCTTGGTACTCGCGGCAGCCCGCGGGCTGCTGCTCGCCGGCTCCTGGCTCGTGTCCTTCTGTGCCGCGGCCGGCGCGTCGGCCGTGGCCGTGTTGTCCGGGCTCTTGTCCTTGTCCTGGTCCTCGCGCGCACTGCGCACGCCGGCTGCCAGCTTGTCTTGCAGATTGCTCATTGCGACACCTCCTCGATGATGGCTTCGATCTCCGCCGCCGCCGCCTCGCCCGGCTTGCCCAGATCAAAGACGGAACAGCCTTCCAGCGCAGAACGCCGATATATGGCCCGCCGGCGGAGCGACTGCTCCAGGGCGGGGATGTCGATCTCCATCAGTGCGTGTTTCATCGCACGCGACAGCGCACTGCGGACTTCGAGCTGATTAATCACGATGTAGGGGCGCAGGGCGGGATTCCTGAGCTTGGCCTCTTCGAGCCCGCGCCCCATACGGACGCTACCCCACAGATCCACCGGCGACGGAAGCACCGGGATCAGGACCTCGTCCGCGGCCGCCAGGGCACCGGTGACGGCCCCGCCCTCGAGCGTCGGCGGGCAATCCACCACGATGTGGTCGTAGTCCTTGCGCAGGGCCTTCAACTCGCGGTCGAGGGGCCCGGCAACCGCAAACACCGACGCCGCAAACGGACGATCCTCGGAGGCCATGCGGGCCCATTGACCGGCCGAACCCTGAGGGTCAGCGTCGACCACCAGCGTGCGGCCCCGCCGGGCCAGCCCCGCGGCCAGGTTCATGGTCAGGGTGGTCTTGCCAGTGCCGCCCTTCTGATTGACTACCGCGATTACCCTCGAACCCACGCAACAGCCTCCTGCGGAAGGGGACCGGGCTCAACCCGGCCCATCAAGAATCCCCCGGCTCAGCCGGTGGTGGCATCGGCCAGGCGGTCGACTTCAAGGGCAAAGGCCTTGTCGCCTTCCCCAAGCTGTTCGCCATCACGGGCGTCGATCGTGATGTTCACGTAGGTCGTGCCGAAGCTGATGTTCGGATGATAACCATCCTGCTCCGACAGCTCGGCCACGTGGTCTAGAAACTTCCGCGTGATGCCGTAGCGGTCGAACGTGAACTGTTTGCTCATGGACGCCGAGGTCCCCTTGCCGGGTTCCCACCCGGCCGGAACCACGAGATCGGTATCCGCCATTGCCTACTCCGCTTGTGTTGCCGCGTCCGCGCTCGTCACGCGGTGCTGCCTTGGGCATCGATCTCGCGCACGTGTTCCAGTTCATCCTCGAGGATGCTCTCGAACAGCGCCGCATCATCCACCGCACCGACGCGCCGGCAATAGACGGCTGCTTCGTCGTACAGACGAATCGCCTCCATCTCCAGCTCGCGCGAGTGCGCCAAAAGCTCGGCCATGGAGCGACCAAGCCGCACCGGCGCCAGCTGGCTACCGTTCGGCGCCACCCCGTAGTGGAACATGCGAGTCATGAAGCGATCCGCATGATCCAGCTCTTCCTGGGCGTCCCGACGCAGGCAGTCGCTTACGTCAGTCATCCCCCACATCGCGGTCAACCGCGCCTGGGCCAGGTATTGCTGCACCGCCGACAGCTCGTGTGCCACCGCCCGGTTCAGGTACCCCACGATCCGTGGATCGGACATGGATGTCGCCTCAGCTGGCCGAACCGCCGGCAGTCGGTGCCGTCGGCAGGATCCCTTCCACTTCCGAATGCACGCGAGCAATGATGTGCGCAGCCACCAGGCCGTCACCCACACGCTCGCAAGAATCCGCGCCCGCACGCACAGCGGCGTTCACGGCACCGGTTTCACCACGGACCAGGACGGTCACGTAACCGCCACCGACAAATTCACGACCGATCAGGCGCACTTCGGCGGCCTTGGTCATCGCATCCGCGGCTTCGATCGCCGGGACCAGACCACGGGTCTCGATCATGCCAAGGGCCACACCAGAAATTTCGTTAGCCATCATCTACCTCTTCATGAAAAAGCCGTCGGGCCCGATCCGGGCCCGACGGGGTTCGGCCGCCGTGAGTTACGGCTTTTCCGGGAGGATGTTTTCCACCTCGGAATGGACGCGAGCAATGATGTGCGCAGCCACCAGGCCGTCACCGACACGCTCGCAGGAATCCGCACCGGCACGCACGGCGGCGTTCACGGCACCGGTTTCGCCACGGACCAGCACGGTCACGTAACCACCACCCACGAACTGACGCCCGATCAGACGCACCTCGGAGGCCTTGGTCATTGCGTCCGCGGCCTCGATCGCCGGCACCAGACCACGGGTCTCGATCATGCCGAGTGCCACACCAAAGTTTTCGCTAGCCATTACTCAACTCCTATCAAGCGTTACTGATTATTTACTTTTCAACCTGCTCGGGCAGGATGCTTTCCACTTCGGAATGCACGCGGGCGATGATGTGCGCGGCCACCAGGCCGTCACCCACGCGCTCGCAGGAATCCGCACCGGCACGCACAGCGGCGTTAACGGCACCGGTTTCGCCACGGACCAGCACGGTCACGTAGCCGCCACCGACGAACTGGCGACCGATCAGACGCACTTCGGAGGCCTTGGTCATTGCATCGGCCGCTTCAATCGCCGGCACCAGACCACGGGTCTCGATCATGCCCAGCGCCACACCAAAACGTTCAGTTGCCATTGTCTTCTCTCCTGGATTTACGGTTTTTTAAAACAAAAATGACGCTCACGCCGCCTTGCGGGAACCAGCAGAGCGCTGTGCATCGGTCTGGTCTTGTCCTGCCACGTCCTTCGACCCTTCCGTCTTCTTACCACCATCGTCCCAGTGGTCGATGATGCCGCCGATCGTCAAATCGGTCTGGATAGTGTTGTCGTCCAGCGCGAGCCGCGCGGCCGACCCGCTGATGGTGAATACCCAGTTACCCGGATGCGCCCCGACCGGATCCACGGCCACACTGAGCGCGCCCTTCTGGTCGACCAGCACGCGCAGCGAAATGGTGCTCAACCCGTCGACGCGACGGGTCACCACCAGTTCATCCTGCACCTGCATGATTTCCATGGAGCTACTGCTCCTCCCAGTAATCGATGATCCCGACGATCGTCGCGTCACTCGGGTAGGACTTGTCACCGGCCGCTTCGCGCGCCGCCGAGCTGCCCACTACGATGACCCAGTCCCCGGGCACGCACCCGACCGCATCGACCGCCACGGTGCGCGGCCCACCCGCCTTTTCCTGAACCACCAGCAACGGCCGGTGCCCCAGATCGCGGATGCGGTTGGTCGAAACCAGCGTCTTCTCAACCTTGCAGATCTTCATTCCCGTTCCCGTGTGCGTCAGGCGGCCAGTGGTTCCAGACGGCTTCCGCTGCGTTTGTCGCGGATCACCATGTGGCAGCCGATCAGGCCCTTTTCAGCCAGGTCGCGATAGCGATCCATGATCGTGTTGCGAATCCGGCGACAACGCGCCTCGACCCGCTCCCGCGATCCCGGCACCTTGCGGTCGTAGCGGTAATGCACCACCACCGGAATTGGCAGGCCGCGCTCGACATTCAGCTTGCGAAAAATCTTGTTCACGCCGACATCCATCCCCTCGGCGCCCTCTTCCATCGTCTCCAGGTGAGCGAAGTACGCGAAGTTGCGAACCTGCATCTCCTCGATTTCCTGGCCGACGATAATCACACGCTCGCGGTGGCCGACATCGGCGTAATGGCCTCCGTGATAGCGCGCCACATAATCCAGCTGCGAAATATTGCTCAGCAGCAGCCGCGAGATCAGGCGCAGCATCCCTTCATGCGGCGCGCCGTTACCGCGCCCCCAGCCCTGCTGGTGAATCGTGTCCTGGATCGCCTGATACACCCGCAGCGATGCGGTCTGTTCGTCCAGCCCCTGCGTCGCCCGGTACAACTCCGCGCTTTCCACGAAGCGATACAGGCTCATCCGTGTGTCCGCGTCCGGGATGTGGATCTTGATCGCATCCGTATCGGTATCCACCCCGATTAGCAGCGTGTCGACCGAGGCCCCACAGCAGTAGGTGTTCTCGATCGCCTGACGAAACGCGCGCAGCTGGTGCAGGGCGCCGTCCGCCGCATCGCGCTCGCTGTTGCCGTGCGCCGCGCAGCCCTGATGCAGCGGATCCGCGCCACTGTAGTGGTAAGCCGCAATCTTCAGATAGCGGCTGGGGACATCGGCCGTGGTCGGCCGCCCCTCACGGAAGCGCAGTAGTTCGCGTTTGGTCCAGTGACGTACGTCCTCTTCGATGTCGAACTGCGCCCCGGCGTAACTCTTCACTCGCACCGCGAGATCAGGAAGCCGCAGGATGAAGCGGCGCAACCCCAGCAGTCGGCCGTCCGAGCACGGGGAGATGTCCACTTCGTGGAAGTCGCAGTCGAGGAAATACGCAATTGCGCTTTCCGCTTCGGCGACCAGGTCATCACGGCCGGCCCAGTATTCGTTGACCACCTGATCGAACAGCTCGAACGTCCCGTGCAGATACAGTTCGCGCGTATCCAGATCGTTGATCCAGGCATCTTCCAGCGCCTTTTGCGGCAGCTGATACCCCAGGCGCTCCTCGACGATCGCCTGCGCCCGCGCCTCGAAGTCCCGCTCGTGCTGCAGCGCATGCACCTCCTTGAGCACCGGAACCAGCTGCGCGAAGCGCTCCCGGAACCCCTGCTCGAAGGCGTGCAACCGCTCGTTCATCGGGACATCCGCCAACGCGTGACCCGCGGTCAGTTCGCGCGCCATGTCCGGAGACGACGAGCCGCAGGCCGGCACCGCGGACACCGGGACCGCACTACTCGGCGCCGCGGCGCGCGCAGCCGCAATCCGGGACTTCGCGAAGCGCGAGCCCATGGAGCTGTTTTTGCGGCGACCACGCACCATGACGTTCTTCAGAGTCCTCGCCTGTCCTTAACCGCGCGCCCCGCCGGACAGCGTCACCAGAGAACCGGCGTCGCTGTTCCCGGAGGAACCCGTGATCCTGCTCGTGGGCGCTTCCTTGCGCTCGAGTTCCCGATTGATATAAGCGCTGCGGCCTTCACCACGCGGGTTACCCTTCTGCGTCTGGTTGCGGCGCGTCGAGAAGCCCTCGGTCCCGGTCACGTGGTCACCGCGCCCCCAGTCGTCGCCGGTAATGGAGACGCCATTGCTGCTGCCGTTCAGCGTCACCCGGTTGGCACCGACCTTCTCCGCTTCTTCCACCGGCTCCGCGGCCACGGACTGCTTGCTGGCGCCATAACGGAACTCTTCGGTGCCGGAGACCAGACCCATCGCCTTGTTAATGGAACCGGTCAGGCTTCCGCTACTGCCATAGGCCGTCCCCGTCACGCGCTCCCGACGCTCTGCGGCGACCCGCGCCGGGGTGTCCACGCTGAAGCCGGCGTTGGGCATCGGGCGAGAAGCGGCTTGCGCCACTGGCTGCGCCGGCGCGGCCTGCATGCCCATCCCTTCCGGGCGCAGACGCGGATGCAGACTGCTCGCGGCACTGGCGCAACTCTTGGCAAATTCGTTACCGCCCACATACGGGGAACCGGACACGTCCTGACAGGCGCCCCGTTCGGTACCGGTCACGCGCTTGTCGTAGCCCGGTTGGCTGCCGGACAGCGAGTGCCCCGGCGTGGACTGGCGCTCGGCCACACGGGTCCCGGCCTCCTTCGAATCCTGCGTATCGCAGAACTGGTCGTACTGATCCGGACCGATATAGGCCGTGCCGCTCACCGGCTTGCAGGCGCCATATTCGTCACCGGTGACCCGCGAGGAACGCCCGATCGCCGAGCCGGACACAATCTGCTGATTCCAGGTACGGCCCACAGTCACTTTCTCCGGGCTGGCTTCCGGGCGCTGACCGCCACAAAAGGCGTCATAGTGCTCGGAGCCGGCATATTCCGTGCCGGTGATCGGCTTGCAACCACCATATTCGTCACCCGTCACGTGGATCGAATGATCCACCTGGGTACCGGAAACCTCGCGACCCCGCAGGGTGTGCATTACACCGACCTTGGGGACGCCCCCGGCGTCCGGGCGCTCGCACAGTTCACCAAAGTCGGACTTGTTGTAGTACGGCGTACCGGTCAGCGAGGCACAGGAGCCGCGCTCGTCGCCGGTTACATGCCGGCTACGCCCCACGGCCACACCCGTCACGCTCTGGTCTTCCATGGTGTGCGACTCCTGGACCTTGGCCGGGGCCGGCTCCGGGCGAGTACCGCAAAAGCCCTGGAACTGCTCGGTGCCCAGATACTCGGTCCCGGTCACCGGTTTGCAGCTGCCATATTCGTTGCCGGTTACGTTCACGGAGCGCCCGACTTCGGAACCGGTCAGCTCACGACCGCGAAGCGTATGCATTACGCCAACCTTCGCCGGCGCCCCGTTCGACTTTCCCGTGTTACAGGGAACCTCGCTGGCCGCGGTGTTCAGGTACTCAGTACCGGTCACATCGCGGCAAGAGCCGGCTTCGTCGCCGGTAACGCTCGGGCTACGCCCGACCGAGGTGCCCGATACGCCTTCCCCTTGACGGGTGACCATCACGCTGGTTCGGGCCGGCCCGGCCTGCGGACGCGTGCCGCAGAAGCCTTCGTATTGTTCGGTACTGAGATATTCGGTGCCGGTGATCGTCTCGCAGGACCCACGCTCGTCGCCGGTCACACGGTTCGACCGCCCTACTTCGGTGCCACTGACGGACTGGCCGTGCGCCGTGTGCGAAGCGCCCACCTTAGGCGGATTACCTGCGGGGGACACGCCACAGTAACGCTCGTAATGTTCCACCCCAAGGTATTCGGTCCCGGTGACCGACGAGCAGCTGCCCGCCTCGGTGCCGGTAACGCCGGAGCTCCGCTCGACTTGCGTGCCACTGACGTGGCTGCCGGCGAGCGTGGTGCCCTCTTCAACCTTCGGCGGCACATCGCCCTCGACGGGGCGTGGCCGGCCACAGGGACGCCCCGGCTCGGAGGAGCCACGGCCCAGCTTGCACAGTTCTTCACGGCGCTGCCGAGCGACTTCGCGGGCGGACATCCCTTGGCGCTTGGCGGCCTTCCAGGCGCCTTCCTGCGGCATGGTGCCGCGGGCCTGACCGCCGTTAAAACGCCGACGCTGGGCCTTCTTGCCGCTCTGCGCCATGGCATCCCGGCGCGCCATACAGATCGCGCGAACCTCCGAGATCATCGGATGCGGACCGGCGGCTTCGCCCCCGGACTCGACCTTGTGGCACAGCTGGTCCAAGCCGCTTTCGA
The DNA here is from genome assembly GCF_000380625.1 of Thioalkalivibrio sp. ALMg9. NCBI lineage: Bacteria > Pseudomonadati > Pseudomonadota > Gammaproteobacteria > Chromatiales > Ectothiorhodospiraceae > Thioalkalivibrio > Thioalkalivibrio sp. ALMg9. The sequence continues at coordinate 265,085 of NZ_AQYC01000007.1, read as the reverse complement.
CCACCGCGGCGTCGCGGCTCGGGGCGCTGTTTACCGACGCATCGCGCTCGGCCTTCTCGCCCTTGCAGCCGCAGCCGCAATCCTTCTTGGATTCCTGGGTCGCGGCAGCCACCGGTTCCGATCCCTTGATGCGATCCCCACGGCGCGGTTCCGGCGCAACGGCCTTCTTCCCTTCCGTGGAAAGCGCCTGACGCCGCAGGCGGCAGATCTCGCGACCGCTCATGTTCGAGCAATCGACCTCGACGTTCTGCGACTGGGCCAGCGCTTCCAGCTGGCGCGAACGTTCGGCGCCGGCGGGGGCCATGCCACCCGCGGCCTGCGCACGCGTGTTGGTTCGGCCCACAGCCTTCTTGCCCTGGCGCGCCATCTTCTGGCGGCGCTCAAGGGCGGCCTGGCGGCCATTCGAGATACCCGTGTGCGCGCCCGGTTCCGGGCGGCGCTCGGGGGTGGTGTCGCGGGTCTCGACGGAGACCTGCGACGAGGATTCACTGGAGTGCATCTCCGGCTCCCGCGCCTGGGGTGCCGGGGCAGGGTCCGCCTTCGCCTGGCGCGCATCTCGCGCAGCCCCAGCGGAGCGGCTGCTCCCTTTGGTTTGGTCGGTCGACTTCACGGCAGCCTTGCCATTGCGAGACATGGCTTTGCGCCGTTCCAGGGCACGTTCACGCCCCGAGAGACCTTCAGACGCAGATGTCGGATTACTCATGGCACTTCCTTACAGTTGGCGGCAGCAACGGTAAATAACGCTTTACTGAACTGCCGGGCCCGAAGGCGGACCCGGCAGGTACCGGGCCCTAATTAGCGACCGCGATCGACCACGAAGGCCGTGCCCTGACTCTGGGCGTAGTTATCGTAGGCGAGGAAGCGAACCATCATGCCGGGGTTGGCACGGCGGCACTGCTCGATCTCGCTCAGCACGGTCTCGACGGACTGCTCGCCGAACATCGGGAGCTTCCACATGTACCAGTAGTTGGACATGGCGTGTTCTTTTTCGCTGTACTCGACCGCCGGATTCCAGCCCTGGGCAATGGCGTATTCGATCTGACGGCGAACCTGATCGGCGTTCATCTCGGGCAGGTAGGAGAAGGTCTCGTACTTCTGCACCGGCTTGAAGTTCTGAATATCGGACATGTCGTTAATCCTATGCGCTTGTTCTCTGAAGGTGCGGGCAGCCACTCAGGCCGCCCGCACACGGACGATCACTTGTGTTGGACGTCCAGCTTGTCGGTGGTGTCGAACTCGAACTTGATTTCCTTCCACGTTTCCATGGCGATCTTCAGTTCGGGACTGTGCTGGGCGGCCTGGGTCAGGATCTCCTTGCCTTCCTTCTCGATCTCGCGACCCTCGTTCCGCGCCTGGACGCAGGCCTCGACGGCCACGCGGTTGGCGGTCGCGCCCGGAGCATTGCCCCACGGGTGGCCCAGGGTGCCGCCACCGAACTGCAGCACGGAGTCGTCGCCGAAGATGGAGACCAGGGCCGGCATGTGCCAGACGTGGATACCACCGGAGGCCACGGCGAACACGCCCGGCATGGAACCCCAGTCCTGATCGAAGAAGATGCCGCGCGAGCGGTCTTCCGGGATGAAGGATTCACGCAGCAGATCGATCCAGCCAAGCGTCGCGGCGCGGTCGCCTTCCAGCTTGCCGACCACGGTGCCGGTGTGGAGGTGGTCGCCGCCGGACAGACGCAGGATCTTGGCGAGCACACGGAAGTGGATACCGTGCTTCGGATGACGGTCGATAACCGCGTGCATGGCACGGTGGATGTGCAGCAGCATGCCGTTGTCGCGGCACCAGTTGGCCAGGCCGGTGTTGGCACAGAAACCGCCGGTGATGTAGTCGTGCATGATGATCGGTGCGCCAATTTCCTTGGCGTACTCGGCACGCTTGTACATTTCTTCCGGGGTCGGCGCGGTGACGTTCAGGTAGTGACCCTTGCGCTCGCCGGTCTCGGCTTCGGCCTTTTCGGTCGCTTCCTGGACGAAATCGAAGCGGTCACGCCAGCGCATGAACGGCTGGGAGTTGACGTTTTCGTCGTCCTTGGTGAAGTCGAGACCGCCACGCAGGCACTCGTAGACGGCACGGCCGTAGTTCTTCGCGGACAGACCCAGCTTCGGCTTGATGGTGCAACCCAGCATCGGGCGGCCGTACTTGTTCAGGCGATCACGCTCGACCTGGATACCCATGGGCGGACCGCCACAGGTCTTCACGTAGGCGATCGGGAAGCGCACGTCTTCCAGGCGCAGCATACGCACGGCCTTGAAGCCGAACACGTTACCGACCAGGGAGGTGAACACGTTCACCATGGAGCCTTCTTCGAACAGGTCGATCGGGTAGGCGATGAACGCGTAGAAGGACTCGTCGTCACCCGGGACGTCCTCGATCATGTACGCCCGACCCTTGTAGTAATCCATGTCGGTCAGGAGGTCGGTCCACACCGTGGTCCAGGTACCGGTGGAGGACTCGGCTGCCACAGCGGCGGCAGCTTCTTCGCGGTCGATACCGGGCTGCGGGGTAATCTTGAAACACGCCAGCAGGTCAGTATCCAGCGGCGTGTATTCGGGCATCCAGTATGTTTCGCGGTAATCCTTGACGCCCGCGGAGTACTTCTTGGCGGCAGACATGTGGCCTTCTCCTACGCGTTGGTTAATCGTGATGGTCGCCTAGATTAGGGAGGGCAATCACTAATAACAAATAAATAATCTAGATGCGACCGATAGACAATCGTTTATATAAAAGCCGGGCAGCGGGAGGGCCGCTGACCGGCAGGGGTTCGGGTTCGCAAGGATGCAGTCAGGCGCCGAAACGCCGACCGCGACCCATTGCGGACGTCGATTGTAGTCGAAGACCGTAGCCGTTGCATGCCTTCGGCGCGACCCGCCGCACAGGCCCTGTGACGGGCCGCCGGGAACGCCCCGTCACGCAGCAACGACCCCGGGTATCAGGACGTGGAGGCAGTGGCGGGCTCTCCGTCACCGGCGGCATGGTGATCCCGCGCCAGGTAGAGATAGATGGCGGGCACCACGAACAGGGTGAACAGTGTCCCGATCGCCATGCCGCTCGCGATCACCAGGCCCATCGCGAAACGCGAGCCGGCACCGGCCCCGGCGGCCATCAGCAAGGGCACCATCGCCACCACGGTCGCGGTGGTGGTCATCAGGATCGGCCGCAGGCGCAGGGCCGACGCCTCCTCGATGGCTTCGCGCAGCGTCCGGCCCTGGCGTTGCAGCTGGTTGGCGAACTCCACGATCAGAATGCCGTGCTTGGCAATCAGGCCGATCAGGGTCAGCAGGCCCACCTGGGTATAGATATTCAGCGAAGTCACCCCAAGGCTGATGAAGATCAGTGCCCCGGCGATCGACATCGGCACCGTGGTCAGAATGATCAACGGGTCGCGGAATGACTCGAACTGAGCAGCCAGGACCAGGAAGATCACCAACAGGGCAAAGAAGAAGGTGACCACCAGCTCACTGCCCTCGGCCTTCAGCTGACGCGACTGTCCGGCATAGTCGACACTGACATCCGGTGGGAGCACGTCGGCGGCAATCTCGTCGACGATGTCCAGCGCCTCGCCCAGGGTCACCCCCGGCCGCGGCACGCCCGACAGGGTCACGGCATTGAGCTGCTGGAAGCGCTTGAGCGAGCGCGGGGTCACCGTTTCTTCCAGTGTCACGATGCTGGATAACGGGATCGGCTCGCCGTCACGGGTACGCGTGAACAACTCTTCCAGCTGCTCCGGATTCAGGCGCTCGCTGCGCTGCACCTGGGGGATCACGCGATAGCTGCGGTTCTCCATCGCGAAGCGCCCGGCAAACCCGCCAGACAGCATGGTTGCCAGATCGGCATTGAGCGTGGCCATGTCGATCCCGAGCTGGGCGGCGCGTTCGCGGTCGATCTTGAGATCCACCTGCGGCTGATCGAAGTCGAGATCGGAGTCCATGAAGATAAAGCGCCCGGTCGCCATCGCCCGCTGCATGATCTCGCTGGCGAACTGCTCCAGCTCCTCGAACGAACCGGTGGAGCCGAGGACCACACTGACCGGTGCACCGTCGCCCGGAGTGGGCAGCTGCGGCGGCTGGATCGCGAACACCTCCAGCGCCGGGATGCGGTCCAGGCGTGGCTGCAGCTCCTCCTGCAGGATGGTCTCGGTATCCCGATCACGCTGATCCCAGGGTGCGAGGACGAAACCGCCCAGGGCCTGGTTGCCGGCACCGGCGATGCCCGGGCCTCCGCCAAAACCGTTCACGATAAAGATGTTATCGAGCTCCGGGATTTCGTCGAAGAAGCGGTCGGTCAACTCGGTGTTGCGTTCCAGCCAGTCCAGGCCCATGTAGGCGTCGCCTTCCATGATGGAGAACGCGAAGCCCTGGTCCTCCGGCGGCTCCAGCTCGCTCTGCGAGGTGACGAACAGGAAGTAGCAGGACACCAGCACGATGGCACCGAACACCGCGATGGTGAAGCGGTCATTCAGCGCCCCATGCAGGCGCCGACGATAGCGTTGCTGGAGGGAGTCGAAGCGTGCATCCAGCCAGCCTTCGATCCGTCCGCGCTTCTCGGTGGCGCCATCGCGCAGGATCTTCGAGCACATCATCGGCGACAACGTGATCGCGACAATGCCCGAGATCACGACAGTCGCCGCCAGGGTGAACGCGAACTCGATGAAGAGCGTCCCGGTCAGCCCGCCGATGAAGCCCAGCGGCAGGAACACCGCCACCAGGGTGGTCGACATCGCCACGATCGGCCAGGCGAGTTCGCGCGCCCCCTGGATCGCCGCGTCCATGCGCGACATCCCCTCCTCGATATGGCGGGAGATGTTCTCCAGCATGATGATGGCGTCATCCACCACGATGCCGATGGCCAGCACCATCGCCAGCAGGGTCAACAGGTTCAGCGAGAACCCCATCAGCAGCATCAGCATGAAGGTGCCCACCAGCGACAGCGGCACCGCTACGGCCGGGATAATCACGCTGCGCAACGAGCCGAGGAACAGGTAGATCACCACCAGCACGATCCCCAGCGCCAGGCCGATGGTCACCAGCACCTCGTCGATCGCACTCTGGATGTAGTCCGTGGAGTCGTAGACGATCTCCCCTTCCAGCCCCGAGGGCAGGCGCGGCAGGATGCGCTCGTCGAATACGTCGCGGACCTCGGCAATCACGTCCAGGGCGTTGGCATCCGGCGCCATCTCGATACCGACGAAGGTGGCCGCCTCGCCATTGAAGCGCACCGAGGTGTCGTAATTCTCCGAGCCCAGCTCCACCTCGGCCACGTCGCCCAGGCGCACCAGGTCGCCGTCGGTCTCGAACAGGATCAACTGCTCGAACTCCTCCGGACGACTCAGATCGGTATCCGCCGTCAGGTCCAGCCCAACCATGGAACCCCGCGTCTGGCCCACGGCGGACAGCACATTGTTGCGCTCCAGGGCCTCGCGCACGTCGCGCCCGGTCACACCGAAGGCGGCCATGCGATCGGCATCCAGCCAGGCGCGCATCGCAAAGCTCTGGGCACCCAGGATCTCGGCTCGCTGCACGCCGTTGATGGTCGCCAGTTCCGGCTGCACCTCGCGGATCAGGTAATCGGTGGTCTGGTTGTTGGACAGCCGTTCGGAGTAGAACGACATGTACATTGCGGCCACGTCCTGCCCCACGGACAGATCCACCACCGAGTCCTCGGCCTCCGCCGGCAGGTCGCTGCGAATCTTGTCCACCTGGGCCGCGATCTGCGTCAGGGCCACGTTGGGATCGTAGTCCAGCTCCAGATGGGCCTCGACGATGCTGATCCCCGCGCGGCTGGTGGAGACGAGGTAATCGATCCCCTCGGCCTCGGCCACCTCGCGCTCCATCGGCGTGGTGATGAAGCCCTGCACCAGATCGGCATCCGCGCCGATATACGCGGTGCTGACGGTCACCACCGCGTTCTGCACCTCGGGGAACTGGCGCACGTTCAGGTCAAATACCGCGCGCACCCCGAACAACAGGATGAACAGACTCACCACCGTGGCGAGCACCGGCTTCTGGATGAAGATATCGGTAAAGCGCATGCCAGCGACCCCGCTCTAGCGGTTCGCCGGGCGCGGGTCGCGCTCGGCATCGGGCTGGGCATCCTCGGTGATCTCGACCGGGGAGTCGTTTTGCAGCTTGAGCAGGCCACTGGCCGCGATACGCTCACCCGGCTCCAGCCCGTCAAGGACCTGCACCAGATCACCGCGGCGCGCGCCGGTCTCGATCAGGCGTTGTTCCACCCGCAGCTGGCCTTCGTCGTCCTCCGCGATCACGAATACCGATTGCCCCCAGGGCGCAAAGCGGATCGCGGTCTGCGGCGCGACCACCGCCTCCTCGGACTCCCCGCGATCCAGCGTCACCCGGGCGAACTGCCCCGCACGCAGGCGACCCTGTTCGTTTTCCAGCAGGGCCTGCACGCGGAACATGCGCGAGGCCGCGCGGACCCGCGGCTCGATGGCCGTGACCTCGCCGGTGAACTCTTCGCCAAAGGCATCCACCTCCACACGGACGTCCTGACCCAGGGCGATCTCGCCCAGGCGGCGCTCCGGCAGGGTGAAATTCACATACAGCGGCTGCAACGCCTCCAGCACCACGATCGGATCCCCGGGCCCGACGAACTGCCCGACGCTCACCTCGCGGATACCCAGCTCGCCCGCGAACGGCGCGCGCAGGCTCTTCTGCCGGATGCGCGCCTCCTGCGCCTTCACCGAGGCCTGGGCCTGCTCGGCCTCGGCGACCCGGCGCTGAAATTCCGAATCCGAGATGTCGTTGCGCTCGATCAGGCCCCTGGCGCGCTCCAGCTCGCGGCGCGCCAGGCGCTCGCCGGCCCGCAGGTTGTCGAGCTCGGCCTCGTCCAGGGTGGTATCCAGGTCCACCAGCGGATCGCCGGCCTCGACCCGCGCCCCGTTCTCGAAGTGGATCGCCTGGACAATGCCCTGCGCCTCGAAGCTCAGGGTCGCGCCCTGCACGGCCTCCAGGCTACCGATCGCACGCACCTGCGGAGTCCAGGAGTCCGTCGACACCTCTGCGGCGTTGATGGTCACCACGGGCTCCGGCATATCTTCGAAGTACTCTGCGATCTGCTGATCGACAAAGGCCTTGAAGCCGAAAATACCGCCGAGCACGATGGCCACCGCCACCAGCATGAGGATAAAACGCTTCATCAGGGTCTCCTGGAGACACCGGCGGGGGCATTCCCACCGGCATCATGAAATGAGTTCAACAGACTCGCCCGTCGCCGGACTCTAAACAGCGCCCGGGTCGCAGAGACCTGCATCGCGCAGGGCGGCACGCACGCGCGCCGTCTCCGCCCGAACCACCGTGGGCTCGTCCGGATCCAGCCGCGGCTCCCAGCGCCAGCCGGTCATCAGGGCATGGAAATGCCGGATGAGGTGGTCATAGGGCCGATGGATGTCGTAGGCATCCAGCAACCCCTGCGCATTGGCAAGGCTCTGCATCCCCACGTTCAGCGCCCAGGGGCCCAGCCCCATCTCGTCTTCGGAGATCTCGCGGGCCGGCGGCAGGTCGCCGCGGTCACGCGCCTCGGCCACCACCGCATGCACCGCCTCGCTGATCGGCTTCCCGGCCTCCAGCAATGCCATGCGGCGCGGAGCCGACACATTCGCCCAGACCACCTCGGTCACCAGGTACTGGGTCAGGCGATAGTAGTCGGGGTTTTGCGCGGCAAAATCGATGTCGGTCAGCACGATCGCCAGCATGCGCGAGCGCGTGCCCAGGGAGAGCTCGGGGATGGCCCGGAAAAGCGCCGCCCGTTGCAGCGTGGTGCGTGCCGCGACCGCCGCCAGCAGATCCTCTTTCGACTCGAAGTGCTGGTACAGCGTACCGGTCGCATACTCGCAGTCCGCCGCCAGCTTCGACATCTGCAGGGCCAGCAGGCCCTCCTCGCGGATGCGCTCGTGCGCCCGCTCGATGAACAGCGCCTCGCGCGTCTCGCGCTCGCGGCGTTTGCGATCCCCGGTAGTCATGGCGCTCAGCATATCGAACCCACTACGTTTTTTGAACCCGATTCGAGTTAGGTCCCGAAAAAGGCCGGGGACAGCATGCCCCGGCCCCCCGATTCGAGTATTCAGCCCGTCTCGCGCAACAGCCGCACGATCGCGTCGGCGACACTCTTGCTGGACTGCGGGTTTTGCCCGGTCACCAGCTTGCCGTCCACCACCACGTGATCGGCCCAGTCGTCGGCGGTATCCACCTCGCCGCCGAGCTCCTGCAGCTTGTCCTGCAGCAGGAACGGCATCGCAGTGTCCAGCTGGACCGCCTTCTCCTCGCTGTTGGTGAAGGCCGCCACCTTGCGCCCCTTCACCGCGGAAGTGCCATCCGCCAGCATCGCACCGACCAGACAGGCCGGCCCGTGACAGACGGCGCCAACCACCTTGTCGTTGTCCATGAATTCCGCGACCAGCCGCTGGACATGCGGGTTGTCCGGCAGATCGAACATGGTGCCGTGACCGCCGGGAAAGAAGATCGCGGCATAGGCCCCATGGTTCGTGTGCTCAGTCAGCGCGATGGTGTCATCCAGGGCCTCCTGCGCGGCCACCGCCGCGGGGCCCGCATGACTGGCCTCCAGGCTTTTCGGATCCAGCGGCACGGGGCCGCCCTTCGGACTGGCCACCTTGACCTCGAAACCCGCCTTGCGAAAGCGATCATAAGGCTCGGCGAACTCGTCGAACCATACGCCCGTCGCCTGGCCTGGAGCGATCTCGCCGTGACTGGTTACTACCATCAGAATCGTCTGGCTCATCCCTTGTCTCCTTGCATCCATGTCTCCGGTGGACTCGCCGGCCGGCTACAGGTTCCTGGTGTGCAAGGCCTGGGTGAACGAGCAGCGAGTCTGACGGCGAAAAACAGACGCGGAAGGATCAAGCAAACGAGAGACCCGAAGAACCGCGCGGCCGGATAGCCGCGGGCTGGGCATCAGACGCGGTAGTACTCGCGATACCACTCGACGAAGCGGGCGATGCCATCTTCCACCGCGGTCGCGGGGGCATAGCCCACGTCCTGACGCAGGGCCTCGACATCGGCATAGGTGTCCGGCACATCCCCCGGCTGCAGCGGCAGGAGGTTCTTCTCGGCCTTCTTGCCCAGGCACTCTTCGAGCACCTCGATGTAGCGCATCAGCTCCACCGGCTCGTGGTTGCCGATGTTGTACAGGCGGTAGGGGGCTGCGCTGGTGGCCGAGTCGGGCTCGGCCCCGTTCCAGTCGGGGTTGCGCGGGGCCACGTGATCCAGGGTGCGGATCACACCCTCGACGATGTCATCGATGTAGGTGAAGTCGCGCCGGTGGTGGCCGTAGTTGAAGACGTCGATCGGCTCGCCCGCCAGGATCTTCTTGGTGAACATGAACAGCGCCATGTCCGGGCGGCCCCAGGGGCCGTAGACAGTGAAGAAGCGCAGCCCGGTCACCGGCAGATCGTAGAGATGGCTGTAGGTATGCGCCATCAGCTCGTTGGCCTTCTTGCTGGCGGCGTACAGGCTCAGCGGGTGATCGACGTTGTCGTGCACCGAGAACGGCATGGTGGTGTTGGCGCCGTAGACCGAGCTCGAGCTGGCATAGACCAGGTGCTCGACGCCGTTATGCCGGCAGCCTTCCAGGATGTTGCCGAAACCGACCAGGTTGGTGTCGACATAGGCCGCCGGGTTCTCCAGCGAATAGCGCACGCCGGCCTGGGCCGCCAGGTTCACCACCCGCTGCGGGCGGTGCTCGCGGAACACCCGCTCCATCGCGGCGCGATCGGCGATGTCCTCGCGCACCTCGGTGAAGTTCGGGTGGTCCTGGGTGCGCGCCAGGCGCGCCTCCTTCAGCGAGACGTCGTAGTAGTCATTCAGATTGTCGACGCCGACCACCTGGTCGCCACGCTCCAGCAGGCGCAGGCTCAGGGCGCTGCCGATGAAGCCGGCCGAGCCGGTCACAAGAACTTTCATCGCGTTAGTCCTGGTCGTCCGGCAGGGTAATGTTCAGCTCGAGGACCTCGCAGTCCCCTTCGCGGTCCACGTTCATCTGCACGGCCTCGTCGTCCACCTGAACGTATTTGCGGATCACCTGCAGCAGCTCCTGCTGCATGGCCGGGAGGTAGTCGGGCCCGGAGCGCGCCGCACGCTCGCGCGCCACGATGATCTGCAGGCGCTCTTTGGCAACGCTGGCGCTCTTCTGCCGCGGCTGACGGAAGTAATCGAAAATCCCCATGATCAACCCTTGAACAGGCGCCCGAAGAAGCCCTTCTTCGGTACATCGACAAAGCGCAGCGGGCGTTCCTCGCCCAGGAACCGGTCCACCGCGTCCTGGTAGGCCTGCCCGGCGTCGGATTCCTCGTCCAGCACCACCGGCTGTCCGGCGTTCGAGGCATTCAGCACCGCCTGGGATTCCGGGATCACGCCCAGGAGTTCGATCGCCAGGATCTCGCCGACATCCTCGATGCTCAGCATCTCGCCGCGTTCGGCGCGCTCGGCGGAGTAACGCGTCAGCAGCAGCTTGCCCTCGATCGGCTCACCGCCTTGCTCCACCTTGCGCGTCTTGCTCGCCAGGATGCCGAGGATGCGGTCGGAGTCGCGCACCGAGGAAACCTCGGGGTTGGTCACCACGATCGCCTCGTCGGCAAAGTAGGCGGCCATCAGTGCGCCGCGCTCGATCCCGGCCGGGCTGTCGCAGACGATAAAGTCAAAGTCGCCGGACAATTCGTTCAGCACGCGCTCCACGCCATCCTGGCTCAGGGCGTCCTTGTCGCGGGTCTGCGAGGCGGGAAGGATGTAGAGGTTGTCCACACGCTTGTCGCGGATCAGGGCCTGCTTCAGGTTCGCATCGCCGTTGATCACGTTGACGAAGTCGTACACCACGCGCCGCTCGCAGCCCATGATCAGATCGAGGTTGCGCAGACCGACGTCGAAATCGATCACGACGGTCTTGTGACCGCGCTGGGCCAGGCCAGTGGCAATCGCGGCCGAGGTGGTGGTCTTGCCCACCCCGCCCTTGCCGGAGGTAATCACTACGATACGTGCCATGTTGGCGGTAGCTCCTTGTCGTCTTGCACGCGCCCGGTGTTCCCGGGGCGTGCGGACGGGTTCCTGTCATTCGTGACCGGCAGGTGGCCGGTCAGATCTCCGCGATCTTGAGGCTTTCGTCGTCCAGTGTCACCAGCCGATTCTCGCCGCGTTCGGCTTCCGTGATGTCTTCGGCGATCCGGTAGTGTCCGGCGATGGACAACAGCTCGGCGTCCAGGCGCCGACAGAAGATACGCGCGGTCACCAGACCGCGCACCCCGGCCAGCGCACGCCCACGTAACGGACCCAGCACATGGATATGCCCGTCCGCCAGCAGTTCGGCGCCCGGCGAGACTGCGCCGGTCACGATCAGGTCCCCCCCGCGGGCGTAGATCTGCTGCCCGGAACGCACCGGTTGATCGACGATACGAGTCGCGCTGTGGACCGCCGCCACGGCGGTCGGCGGGCGTTCCTGCTCGGGCTCGACGGCCTTGTCCTGCGCCGGGGGCTCGTCTTCCAGCGGCACCTCGCCGGAGGGTGCGCCGCCACGCCCGCCCAGTTGCAGCACCGGCAGGACGTCGAACAGTTCGGCATAGCTCTGCAGGCGCTCGGCGGCGGCGCCTGCCTGCAGGCCGATCAGCTTGAAGCCCTCGGCGCGTACGCGCTCGATGGTTGCCTGCAGGTCGGACTCCGGGCTCTCGGCCACTGCCTCCAAATCGAGCACGATGGGCATGTCGCGCATCAGATCCGGGGCCTGGTCGCGCCGCGCGGCCAGCACCTCGCCCAGAACCTGCGGATCGGTCTGGTACACGCGCAGCACAGAGACCAGCATCATGCGGCCTTTCAATTCAATGGCCTGGACAGAACTCGGGGACGCGCTCATCGGATCGGCTGGCTCGCTGGCGGTGACGTGCACAAAACAGGGGCGGCGTCCGGCATCTGGAGCGCCGGACAGGACGTGCGCTTTATAGCGCGGACAGGGAAAGCACAGCAAGGGTGCGGGATCACTCCTGCCGCCACATCAGCTGCGCGGCGGGCCCGGGATCAGCGTGTTGGTGCGGCGCACGTAGTCGGCATAACCGGGGCGGGATTCATGCAGACGACTTTCCAGCAACGTGACACCGGACACACGCAGGATCAGCAGGATCATCAGCACCGCCGAGGGAACGGCCCACCAGCCGCCCGCCGCCAGGGCGAGCAGGCCGAACCCGACCCAGACCACAATCTCCCCGAAATAGTTGGGGTGACGGCTGTAGCGCCACAGGCCACGATCCATCACCTGCCCGCGATTGCCCGGATCGGCGCGAAAACGTGCCATCTGCGCATCCGCCACCGTCTCGAAAAAAAGTCCCACCGCCCAGAACAGCAACCCGGCGACGGCCAGCGGCCACCACACCACCTCGGCCCGCACCACGGCCAGCATGGGCAGACCGATCACCGCCACCAGTGCGCCCTGCAACCAGAAGATCGTGACCAAACTGCGCGCGGCAAAGGCACCCTCGCTTCGGCCCGCACGCATGTCCGTGTAACGCCCGTCCTCGCCGTGGTCCCAATTGCGCCAGGTAATAAAGGCGGACAGCCGCAGCCCCCACAACAGCACCGGGATCACGATCCACAGCCCCAGCAGAGGCCACCCGGCCAGCCCCCACCACACCAGCGTGACCAGGACGAAACCCAGACCCCAGTAGCGGTCCACCAGGCTCGCGTCGCGCCGCAGCACGCTCGTCGCCCAGACCCCCGTCATCAGGGCCAGCGCCGCGCCGAACCCGACCAGGAACATCACCCAACCGGCCATCCGCTAGGCCTCGGGCCGGCGAAACAGGATATGCGACACGAACCACTCGTTCCCGCCGCGATAATCGAACAATTCGGCGCAGGCCATGTAGAACATGCGCCAGCGCTGGAACCACAGCGCGGCATCCTGTGCGCCGTAGGTCTGTTCGAACAATGGCATCAGCTCGTCCCGCGCGGCGTCCTGGCGCGCCAGCCAGGCGTTCAGGGTGCGCGCGTAGTGGTGGCCGTTCACCCGCCACTGGCGCACCACGCGCAGATCCTCCTGAAAATGCCGCGCCAGATCATCCGATGGCATCAACCCGTCGCGGAAGAAGTACTGCCCCATCCAGTCGTGTTTGCCCTCGCTCTCGAAGAAGTAGGCGAACTCGCGATGGGCGAAGACATGCATGAACAACTGCCCGCCCGGACGCAACCAGGTCGCCACGCGCCGCAACAGCTCGGGCCAGTTGCGCATGTGCTCGAACATCTCCACCGACACCACGCGGTCGAACCCGGTCTGCTCCGGCGCAAAGGTGTTCATGTCCGCGGTCATGATCGTCAGGTTTTCCAGCCCGCGCGCATCCCGCCGGGCCTCGATCGAGGCCCGCTGGGTCGCCGAGTTGGACACCGAGACGATGCGCGACCGCGGGTATTGCTCCGCCATCCAGAGCGACAGCGAACCCCAGCCACAGCCCAACTCCAGGACCTGCTGCCCATTCTCGAGGCCTGCCCGTTCGCAGGTCAGCTGCAGCATGGCCGCCTCCGCCCCGCGCAGGTCATCCACGCCCTCTGGCCACCAGGCGCAGGAGTATTTCAGCCACGGCCCGAGGCAACGCTCGAAATATTCGGTCGGAACCTCGTAGTGCTGCTCGTTCGCCACCTCGGTGGACAACGCCACGGGCGCGGCGCGCATCGCCTCGATCAACGCATAGCGCCGCTCCATCGCCTCTTCGGCCGGGGCACCACTCGCGCGCAGCCGCTCGGCCAGCAGCCGACGAATCCCCGCCCGCACGAGCGGGTCCGGCACCCGTCCCTGTTCCGCCCATTCGATCATCCGCTGCATCTGTCGGCCTCTGTTGCAATATTCAGGGAGACACTGACCCGTTCGCACTTTGGCGTTCGAGTCGGCCTTGCGTGCTAGCTCCGGCACCCGCCGCGCCGGGGCTTGTAGAAAGATAGAAGGATCAACGCCAACGTGCGAATGAATCAACATCAACCTCGTTGACCCGGGGCCCAACATGCGTTTCCCCGTCAAGCCAGGGACACGTCGCGGGTGACTGACACCTTTGCTTGCCGGGGTGCTAGATTGGCAACCTTGATCTCAGCTACTGAACCGACATGGCGCAACCCCAACGGATCCCGGCCCGCACCCTCCACCGCATCTGGGCACCTTTTTTCAAGGCGGTCCAGGAGCGACACGACGCCTTTCTGAATGACCTCGACGACCGCCTGATGGAGGCCTCCGAACGGGCCATCGATTCGCAGCGGGCGGCCCAGAATTTCGCCCTGTCGCGACAGGTTCGAATGGGGAGCTCGACGATCAGGCAACACTTCCGCGAGCGACTACACGCGGCCCTGATCTCTGTTGACGAAACAGAGGGCGCAGGCGACCTCACCGGTGACGGCCTGGAATTGTCCCTGATGGATGACGCCGACACCGAACGTGAAGTTGCCCTGCGCAAGCTCGTCACCAGCGCGCGCTCCAGCCTGTCCGAGGAGATCGACGCGCTGGAGACGGTCACTCGGGATTATGACCTGGCCACGCCGCCCGAAGCCGCGCCCTGGCACCCCCACGCACTGGGCGAGGCGTTCCTCGAGGCTATGGAGGCCGTCCCGCTGTCCGCCGACGAATGCCTGCTGCTCCTGCACTGGTTCGATCGTGACATGCTCCGGGAAATGCAGCCCGAAATGCAGGCGCTGCTGCAGGACTTCCGCGAGGCCGGCTTCACGGTTCCCCAGGTGCGCCAGACGACACGCAGGCCGGCCGGTCGCAGCGACCCCAACGCGGGACAAACCGCCCCCACCGGCGCCCCGCCGGGGACCGACTTGTGCGGGACCGGCACCGCATCGGGCCACTGGGGCCAGTTCGGGTACCAGGTACCGCTCGCCGGCCAGGTAATGACTGCAACCGGACAGGTGCCCGCCGGCAGCCCGGTCGAGGCCATCACGACCGTGTTGAACACATCCCCGGCCAGCACGCTGGAACCGTTCATCATGGATCTGCTGCAGGGTCTGTTCGACCTGATCCTGAAACGGGACGACCTCAACCCGGCCCTGCGCGAACCGCTTGCCGACCTGCAGCTGCCACTGGTGCGTATCGCGATGCGCGAAACCCACTTCTTCCGCGATCGCACACACCCGGCGCGCCAGATAACCGGCCTGCTACTGAACATCGCGCTGCGCATCGACCCCGACCTGCCCCTGGACGAGGCCCGACAGCTGCCGCTCACCCGCCTGGTGTTCGAGAACGTGGAGCGCGTGCGCAACGGTGGTCTTAGCGACAGCGCTGCCTTTGACGAGGCCCTGAACCGACTGCGGGACGAACTCGCGACAGCCGAGGAGCAGATCGTTCACCAGGCAGCAAGCGAGCAGGCCGAGGCACAGCAGGAAGAGCGCACGCTGGAGATCCGTTACAGCGTCGAATCCACGGTGGAGCGCACCGTGATCTCCATGGGCCAGGACATCCCCGACGAGGCGCGCGAGCAGCTGATGGATGCCTGGGTACCCCTGATGACGGCCCAGAAGACCGCAGACGCCGAGACTTCGGCGTCCTCTGATGCCCCCGCGGACCCGGCGAACCCGGACAACGATGGGATGGCTCTGCTGCACGAACTGCTGGCGCTGATGCAGAAGGAGCCGGACTTCCAGTCCTCCGCCCCGCTCCTGGCCCGCATCCGCGCCTTCCTCGATCGCGCCCCGCTGTCGAAGGAAGAGCGCGCCCGCATCAAGCAGGACCTGGTCAGTGCCCACCTGGTCGCCGCCGGGAAACGCCGTTCCGCCACCGCCGATCGGCAGTCGCCAGCCGAACAGGCGCCGACTGGGCCAACCGGCGAGTCTGGCACCAGCGAAGAACGGTCCGAGCAGCCGGCGCGCAAGCGAGCCAGCGCCCGCCCGGGTTCCATCTTCGGCAGTTCACCGCGCCATCCGGACGACGACCCGTCCCTGATGCGCGACCATGACGACGAGCATGTCGAGCATGCCGACAACCTGATCTCCGGCACCTGGATCCAGTTCACCTCCCCCGCCGGCACCAAGGTCACGCGCATGAAGCTGGTCTGGCGCGGCAGTCACGCCGGACGCCTGCTGTTCACTGATGCCGCCGGACGGGCCAAGCGCCAGCACAGTATTCAGGGTCTGGCGCACGAATTCCGCAGCGGGCGCGCCCAGATCATTCCGGAAGAATCGCTGTTCGATCACCTGATGGACCAGCGCCTCGGCCAGACCGCCTGAGTGCCCGCCGCCCCAAACGGTGGATCCACGCGGACCTTTCCCGCGCCGCGGCGGTCCATCTTCCAGGACCATACGGACGACACCGATGACGCGCTCACTAGCGGCCCTGTTCGCGGGCCTGGTACTGGGGATCCTGATGACCGGATGCAGCAGCCCGCAGAAGATGCCGACCGTGGACCACGTCGACCTCGACCGCTACATGGGCGACTGGTACGTGATCGCGAATATCCCGACTTTCCTCGAGCGCGATGCCTACAACGCGCTGGAGCAGTACGCGCTGAACGACGACGGGACCATCGCCACCACCTTCTCGTTCAACAAGGGCGGCTTTGACGGGCCGCGCCGCGAGTACAACCCGACGGGCTTCGTGCAGAGCGAGGACAACGCCGAATGGGGCATGCGCTTCCTGTGGCCGTTCAAGGCCGAGTTTCTGATCGTCTATCTCGACGAGGCCTACAGCCAGACGGTCATCGGCCGCAGCAAGCGCGACTACGTCTGGATCATGGCGCGCGAGCCGGCGATGCCCGAGGACGACTACCAGGCCATCCTCGCCTACCTGGACGAGCTCGGCTACGACACCGACGAGATCCAGCGCGTACCCCAGCGCTGGGACGACTGACGCCCCCGTGCTGCGGGGGGGGGCCTAATCCCTGACGCGCCCGTAGCCGCCGCCGCCCGGAGTCCGGATCTCCACCGCATCCCCCGGCGCCACCGACTGGCGATCACAGCCGGCCATCGACTCGCGCGTGCCATCCGCGCGCAGGATGGCATCCTCGCCCAGCGCCCCCGGCTCGCCACCCTCCAGCCCGAACGGGGGCACGCGACGCCGATTGGCCAGTAACACCACCTCCATCGCCGCATCGAAACCCAGCCGCCGGATCACACCGTCGCCACCCCGGCGCTGCCCCCGGCCACCGGAGCCCCGGCGATAGCCGAACTGCTCCACCCGCACCGGGAAACGACTCTCCAGCACCTCGGGATCGGTCAGGCGCGAATTGGTCATGTGCGTCTGTACGGCGCTGGCCCCGTCATAGCCGGGTCCGGCCCCGGCGCCACCGGCAATGGTCTCGTAGTACTGCCGCTCGGCATCGCCGAAAGTCAGGTTGTTCATCGTGCCCTGGGCCGCGGCCTGCACGCCGAGGGCGCCGAACAGCGCGTCGGTCACCACCTGCGAGGTCTCGACGTTACCCGCCACCACGGCAGCGGGTGGGGCCGGGTTCAGCAGGCACCCCCCCGGGATCGCCAGATCCACCGGCGCCAGGCAGCCATCGTTCAGGGGAATCTCGTCCTCCAGCAGCGTGCGCAGCACGTACAGCACCGCCGCACGGACGATGGAGCCCGGGGCGTTGAAGTTGTCCTCGCGGGCCGGCGAGGTCCCCGCGAAATCGATCCGCAGGCGGCGCGCTCCCGGATCGGGGGCCACGGCCACCCGGATCTCGGCCCCGTTGTCCAGCGCATAGGTGAACGTGCCACCCTCCAGGCCCGCGATCAGCCGTTGTACCGCCTCGGTGGCGTTGTCCTGCACATGCCGCATGTAGGCCGCCACCGTGGCCGCACCATATTCGTCCAGCAGCCGGCCCAGCTCTTCGAGCCCCTTGCGGTTGGCCGCCACCTGGGCCTCCAGATCGGCCAGATTCTGCTCCGGGTTGCGTGCCGGCCACTCGCCCGATCCCAGTAGCGTCCGCATCTCCCCGGTCGCGAAGCGCCCATCGCGCACAAGAAGGGTCGGTGGGATCAGCACGCCCTCTTCTTCCAGCCGACGGGAGAAGGCCGGCATCGAGCCCGGCGTAATGCCGCCGACATCGGCATGGTGGCCGCGCGAGGCCACGAAAAACGCCGGTTGCGCGATCCCGGCCTGCGGATCCTCCGTCACTGCATCCCCGGGGCCCACGAAGACCGGTGTGACCACGGTAATGTCCGGCAGATGAGTGCCGCCGTTGTAGGGATCGTTCAGCACCCAGGCGTCTCCGGGACGTATATCTCCATCCGCCGCCGCGACCACCGCGCGCACGCTGGCGCCCATCGAGCCCAGATGCACCGGCATGTGCGGAGCATTGGCGACCAGGTTCCCGCTGGCATCGAACAGCGCACAGGAGAAATCCAGGCGCTCCTTGATGTTCACCGAATGGGCGGTATTGCGCAGGGTGAACCCCATCTGGTCGGCGATCGCCATGAAGCGATTATTGAAGACCTCCAGCAGGATGGGGTCGCGCGGGATCGCGTCCGCATCGGTGGTCTCGGCTGTCTCGGCTGCCCCCCGCCGACCGGCGCCCACCTCGCGCTCCAGGCGCAACGTGCCCTCGTGCTCGATGCGACCCCGCCAGCCCGGCTCCAGCACCAGCGTGGCGGTGGCCTCGATCACCAGTGCCGGCCCTGCCAGCGTCATCCCGGGGCCCAGGGCCTCGCGCCGGTACAGGGGTACGTCGCGCATCTCGCCCGCCACGACCATTGCGACCGTATCCGCCTCCGGTGCGGGACGCTCGACCAGCGTTTCCGGTACCCGGTCCGGCGGCAACTCGGTCCCGGTGGCGATGGCCTCGCCCGCTGCGACCGCCACCACCAGCTCGCGATCCGGCGGGGCGAAGCCGTAGCGCCCGCGATAAGCCGCAGCGAAGGCCTCCATCAGAGAATGAGTGGGGCCGGCCGGGACCTCCAGCGCCGTATCCGAGCCGGCTAGCCGCAGATGCAACCGCCGCTCGATGCGCATGCCCCCAGGTTCCACCCCCTGTTCCGCCAGGGCCGCGGCCGCCGCCGTGGCCTGATCGTCCAGCGCGGCCTCGATCGCTGCGACATGCTCCTCGTCCAGGGGCCACTCCAGGCTGCGCTCGCGCAGAGCCCGCAGTTCCCCCAGCCCCATCCCGTAGGCGGACAGCACGCCCCCCAGCGGATGGAACAGGATGTGGCGCATGCCCAATTGCTCCGCGACCCGGCAGGCATGCTGCCCACCCGCCCCGCCAAAGCAGACCAGGGCATAGCGCGACACGTCATGGCCCCGCTGCACCGAGATGGTCTTGATCGCCTGGGCCATGTGCTCCACCGCGATCTGCAACAACCCCTCGGCCAGCCCCTCCGGCGTCACCCGTTCAGCCGTCATCGACATGACCTGAACCGCCAGCTCATCGAACTGCTTCCGGACCGGCTCCGGGTCCAGCGGACGGTCGCGCTCGGGGCCGAACACGGCCGGGAAATACTCCGGTCGCAAGCGCCCCAGCAGCACATTGCAATCGGTCACCGTCAACGGCCCACCCTGGCCGTAACAGGCCGGACCGGGCTGCGCCCCGGCGGACTCCGGCCCGACCCGCAGGCGGATGCCGTCGAAGCGGCAGACCGACCCACCGCCAGCGGCCACGGTATGGATATCCAGCATCGGCACGCGCAGACGCGCACCCGCCACCTCGCTCTCCTGGCGGCGTTCCAGCTCGCCCGCCAGGTGTGCGACGTCGGTGGAGGTCCCGCCCATATCGAAGGTGATCAGGCGCTCGAAGCCGAGCGGCGCGGCGGTCTTCAGCGCACCGACGATGCCGCCGGCCGGCCCCGACAGGATCGCGTCACGGCCGCGAAAATGTACCGCGTCCACCAGCCCGCCATGCGACTGCATGAAGCGCAGCGGCACATCCCCCAGTTCGCCGGCCACCTGATCGACATAGCGGCGCAGCACGGGCGACAGGTAGGCATCCACCACCGTGGTCTCGCCACGCGGCACCAGCTTGATCAGCGGGCTGGTCGCGTGGCTGGTCGCCACCTCGGCAAAGCCCATCTCCCGCGCGAGCGCCGCGATGGCCTGCTCATGCGCCGGATAGCGATAGCCGTGGATGCAGACGATCGCCACCGCGCGAATACCGTCGTCCAGCGCCGCCTGCAGACGCGGCCGTAGGTCCTCGAGATCCACTGGCTGCAGCACCTCCCCGGCCGCGTTCAACCGCTCGCGCACCGCGACCACCTGCGCATAGATCGGCTGTGGCAGGCGGATGACGCGCGCAAACAGCTCCGGCCGCGCCTGGTGCCCGATCGCCAGTGCGTCCTCCAACCCCGCGGTAATCACCAGCAGGGTCGGCTCGCCCTTGCGCTCCAGTAGCGCGTTGGTCGCCACCGTGGTGCCCATGCGCAGCTCGTGGATCACCCCGGCGGGTATCGCGGCGCCGGCGGCCAGCCCGAGGAGGTCGCGGACGCCCTGCACCGCGGCGTCGGCATACGCCTGCGGGTTG
This sequence comes from Thioalkalivibrio sp. ALMg9, assembly GCF_000380625.1. NCBI lineage: Bacteria > Pseudomonadati > Pseudomonadota > Gammaproteobacteria > Chromatiales > Ectothiorhodospiraceae > Thioalkalivibrio > Thioalkalivibrio sp. ALMg9. The sequence continues at coordinate 244,663 of NZ_AQYC01000007.1, read as the reverse complement.
TCCGACAGCAGCTTGCGGGTATGCAGGCGGCCTTCCGGGTCGCGTGCGACCAGGTCGGTGAAGGTGCCGCCGCGATCCACCCAGAACTGCCATTGGTTGTCGGTTCCGGCTTGAGTCATGTTTGCCGCTCTGGTTTGATCACGTGAACTCGGGCGCCGCGCGCCAGTCGCAAGCGCGTCACCTAAAAGGAAATGCTCCCGCATGGATCCCGTCACCCAAGCCAGCCTGGGCGCCGTTGTCGGCGGCCTGACCCTCGGATCACGCCTGGGCCGCAAGGCCATCCTGCTGGGCGCCACCGTGGCCATCGTCCCGGACCTGGACGTGCTTATAGCCTACGGGGACGACGTCTCCGATTTCATCCATCACCGCGGCTTCAGCCACTCCCTGCTGGTCCATCTGCTGGTCGCGACGGGCGTAGCGGGCCTGCTCGCACGCATTCCGGCCACCCGCGATATCGGCTTCGGACGCTGGTGGTGGTTCCTGTTCCTGGTGCTGTCCACGCATGTGCTGCTGGATGCGCTCACCACCTACGGCACCCAACTCCTGTGGCCCTTCGCCGGACCTGTGGGGACAGCCTCGATCTTCGTGATCGACCCGCTCTACACCCTGCCCCTGCTGGTCGCCGCGATCGGCGCGCTGTTCTACCGCTTCGCCCCCAGGCTGCTGGTGGCCGGGCTGGTCCTGTCCACCGCCTATGCGGGCTCGGGCCTGGCGCTGAAGGCCTGGATCGACCACCGCATCCAGCCCACCCTCATCGCGATGGACCTGCAGGACCAGCCCCGCATGGTGCAGCCTACCCCGTTCAACCTCCTGCTGTGGCGCATCACCGTCGTGGATGATGACCAATTCCTGGAGGCATGGGTGGGCATCCTCGACCAGCCGATCCGGCCGGACTTCGAGGCCTTCGAGCGCGGCGCGCACCTGCAGGACGAGGCCCTGGCCCTGGAGGACGGCCAGCGTCTGCAATGGTTCGCCGGCGACTTGCTGCGCTTCCACCGGGCCGAGCACACCGACGCCCCCGACCGGCTGGTCGTCACCGACCTGCGCCTCGGCGCACCCGGCTACTTCCCCTTCGGCTTCGAGATCGCCGAGGAACGCGACGGCGACTGGCAACCCATCACCAGCCGCCAGGTCCGCGAGACGGGCCCGCGTGAAGACGCGATCCGTGCCATCGCCACGCGCATCATTGATCCGGAGGGTGCGCCCTGCCTCATGGACCTGGCCGAACCCGATTACGCCATCACCCGGCCGCCGCCGCGCTGCCGCCTGCAGATGCCGTGATCGGATCCGGCGAGCCTGAACCGGGACCCGCGGCCGCCTGCGAACTGTGTGGCCGCAAGATGGACGCGCTGACCCGCCACCACCTGATCCCGCGCAAGCAGCACCGGCGCAAGCGCATCCGCCGGCGATTCAGCCGCGCCGAGCGCGCGGCCCGCATCCTGTGGGTCTGCCGCCCCTGCCATGACCACATCCACAAACACTTCGACGAACAAACCCTGGCGGAACGCCTGAACACCCGCGAGGCGCTCCTCGCCGAACCAGTGGTACAGGATTTTATCGCTTGGATCGCCCGCCACCCACCCGGCTTCAAGCCCCGCAGCTAGCCCCCGGGCACTGGACGGCCATTTTTCGAGCCCCGATCGCTTTCGCCTGCACCTGCACCTGCGGTGGCTGGCCCTGGTTCGTCGCCAGTGTTTACGTGCCTCCATCCAGCCGCCTGCCCGGTCAGGCTGGCCCCGGTTCGTCCTCTGTGTTTCCGTACTTTCGGTCCGCCACCTGCCATGCGCTGACTCGCCAGCGCGCCCCGAGTTACTTCTTTGCTCGTGCAAAGAAGTAACCAAGAAACACGCCCGACTGCCGCGACCCCGGCCCGCTGCGCGGGCCGGGGTTTCCCTCGCTCCGAGGCTTTTCGCGGGCGGCGCTGAACTCGCTACGCCTTCGGCTCCGCTCAGACATCCAGCGCCTTGAATCCCGCGAAAAGCCTCTCCACTCGGCGCGACGACAACGGGGAGGCAGGTCCAAACAACGGCGATCCCGGCGTTCTTGCCAGTGGATGATGGCTAGGCTTTCGGACATCTTCGGCACGCTCGGCCTTTGGCCGTTGCGTGCCGCGCCCGTGTAGCGGGCGCCGGGGAGCGTAGGATGCCGATGAGCGTAGCGAATCGCATCAGGGTGTCGCACGGCGTGGGGAACGGTGCGTTTCGCTGCGCTCAACCGCACCCTACGGGGTACCGTTGGTTTTGACCTTCCCCTCCCGTATGGAGCCCCTTGCGGAAGGGTCCTCGGGCCGGAAGAAGGCGCTGGATGTCTGAGCGGAGCCGAAGGCGCAGCGAGTTCAGCGCCGCCGGCCCGAGGGCCCTGGAGCAAGGTTCCGGGGCGAAATCCGGGGGCCCTTCTTTGGGTACTTTCTTGGGCAAGCAAGAAAGTACCTCGCGGCGCGCTGGCGAGACAGCGCCTGGCAGGCGGCCGGACGAAGGCACGTAAACACCCAACGACGAACCGGGGCCAGCCACAACAAGGCAGGCGGCGGACCGAAGGCACCGTAAACACCGGAGGACGAACCAGGACCCAGCCACCCACGGACAAGCAGGATCCCCGAGGCCGCAGATGCGAAAGGTACCGCTGCACGGCACCCGTCGAACCATCATCCATCTTGATCGATCGAGGGTTCGAATCCCGATACGCCAGGGGCTGGAAATGCAAAAGGGGCCAACCTGGCCCCTTTGCTTGAATCTGGCGGAGAGGGAGGGATTCGAACCCTCGATACGGGGTTACCGTATACACACTTTCCAGGCGTGCGCCTTCGACCGCTCGGCCACCTCTCCGTTTTCCGCAACCGCTGGACGGTCACGAAGCGCGGAATCCTAAACCAGGCGCGGCAGCGGCGCAATGGAGGGGACGAAAAACAGCAGCTTGCGGGATCAGGAACCGCCCTTGCCCGGCAGACCGGGAAAAGCGTGCACATTGCCCCCGGCAGTTCCCGCATCGTGAATGCGCGGGGTACCCACTGCCGTGACCTCGTCGATCCGGATCAACGCATGCATCGGCACATGGAAGCGCTCCACACCCTCGAACTCGGTGCGCAAGCGCTCCTCCGAGGGGTCCACCACCACCTGCGTGCGCTCGCCGAACAGCAGGCCCTCGATGGTGACGAAACCGTAAAGCTCGTCCTGGTAAACGTCACGGGCGTACAGCTCGTACGTTTTTCCGTTGTTCAGAAAATTGATTCGGTACCGCAGATTCTTGTCCATGGGCTCCATCATGGGGGAGCAACCGCAGATTGCAACGGGTTGGCGTTGGTCCGGAGCGCCAGAGTCGGTATGATTCCGGGCGTTATCCGCATGGGTCCCGGCACGCCAACGATGAATTCCTCCCAGGAGCTGCTCGATCATTTGAGCCGCAACAGCTCGCCGTACCAGGATCCGCTCATGCGGGTTCGCTGGGATGCGCTGTCTTCGGAGGACTACTGGATCCCGGAAGAGGCCATCTCGCTGTTCGGCACGCCCGAATATTCCGCGCTGTCGGGCGAGCAGAAGCGGCGCCTCTCGCAGTACGAATTTCTCTATTTCATCAGTGGCGCGCTGTGGCTGGAAGGCCTGTTCATGGAACGCATCTCGCGCATCTCCATGCACTCGACCGGCCGCCTGGACCGGCTGAACTACCGCCTGCACGAGCTGCGCGAAGAGGCCGGTCACAGCCTGATGTTCATCGAGTTCATGCGCCGCAGCGGGCTGGAGCTGCCGGAACGGCGCTTCCCGAAACCAAGGCTCGCCACCCTGGTCGGCCGCTTTGCCCCCTTCGAGTCCTCGATCTTCTGGATCGCGGTGATGATCGGCGAGGAGGTCCCGGACCGGATGAACCGTCTGATCCACCAGCGCCGTGACCAGATCAGCCCCACGGTGCATGACGTCGTCTCCACCCACATGATCGACGAAGCGCGCCACATGGCACATGCCCGCGACACGCTGGAAAGCTACCTGGATACCCTTCCGGCCTGGCAGAAGGCGGCCTATCGCCCGCTGATGCGGCGGGTGTTCCGCCAGTTCGTGCACGCCTTCTACTACCCCACGGCGGATATCTACCAGCTCGCGGGCCTGCCCGCGGGCCCTCACTACCGCCGTCTGGCGCGCGACAACCCACGCCGGGCCGCCTTCATCGATACCTGTGTCGACCCCGCACTGCAGATCCTCCGCGCCCAGGGCCTGGTCCTGAACTGGCGATAGGGTCACCATCTCGCCCTGCGCCGGTCGTCGGCTAGCACTGCCTGCACGGCCGATTGGGTATCATCGGGTCATGTTCCCGCACCTCCACCTTCGCCCCCCGAGTTCGACCTGGCGCCAGATCGAGCTCGGCGTGTTCATCGTATTGCTGGTGATGATCGGCCTGCGGGTCTGGTTCCAGCCGCCCTCGGCCCTGCAGCAATTGACCTTCCGCGAGGAACTGCAGGTAGTGCTGGTCGAAGCGCCTTTGGGGCGCTCGGAGCTGGCGGCCACTAATGGCCACGACCAACTGGAACTGGCCCTGCTGCATGGCTTCGCGAAGGAACTGGGCACGCGCATTCGCGTAACCCGCGTGGAGACCGCCGCCGAGGCCCACCGCCGCCTGCGCGAACACCGGGCGGACCTGGCCGCCGGGCTGCTGGTCGACCCCGATGAACCGACGATCGAACGCGGTCCGGAGATCCTCGCCATCCAGCAGGTTCTCGCCTTCTGGCGCGGCAACGAATCCACCGCTGCACTGCCCGCCCTCGCCAGCCTGCCCGCCGGAACCCGACTCGGACTCACCGCACAGTCGCCGCTGCCGGAACGCCTGCGGGCCCATCTGGCCCACGCCGACGCGGCGAGGCAACAGGTATCGGTCCGGGCAGGGGATCCGGAGTCCGAGACCCCGAATCCGGGCCTGTTCGAGACCCTCGGGTACGAGCCGCGAGACCCGCCGGTCGAGCTGGTACCCATCGGGACCGCCGAAGCGCAACGCCAGGCATTGGCCGCGGGCCAAATCGACTATGCCCTGATGAGCTCCCTGGAGTTCGGCCGGCTGCAACGCTTGCATCCCGATCTGCGTACCGCCTATGAATTCGAGCGCGGGGTGGCCGTCACCTGGCTGTTCCCGGCCGGCTTCGACCGCAGCCTGATCGACGCGGCGGAGGCCTACATTGACCGCCTGCGAGGGAACCGTGACCTGGAACTGATGATCGACCGCTACCTGGGCCATCTGGAGACCCACGACCTGGTGGACGCCCTGACCTTCGCCCGGCGCGTGGATAACCAGCTGGATCGCTTTCGCGGCCTGTTCGAACGCGCCGGCGCCGAATACGGCCTGGACTGGCGCTTCATCGCCGCGGTGGCCTACCAGGAGTCTCACTGGAACGCGGAGGCCATCTCCCCCACCGGGGTGCGCGGGCTGATGATGCTGACCCAGAACACCGCGTCCGGCCTCGGCGTCGAGGACCGCACCGATCCGGCATCCAGCGTCGACGGCGGCACCCGCTACCTGCTGGACCTGCGTGAGCGCCTACCGGAACGCATCCCGGAACCGGACCGCACCTGGATGACGCTGGCGGCCTACAACGTGGGGCTGGGGCACCTGCATGACGCCCGGCGCCTGGCCGATGCCAACGGCGACGATCCGGATCGCTGGCTGGACGTAATGCAGTGGCTGCCACGCCTGGCGGAACGCGAATGGCATGAGCAAACCCGCTATGGCTACGCCCGCGGCTGGGAGCCGGTGCTCTACGTGCAGAACATTCGCAGCTATTACGACAAGTTGATCCAGCGCTTCCCCGCAAGCAGCGACCATATCCCCAACGCACCGCAAGTCTACCGTCGCGTCCCGCTATCGCTCTGAAGCGTGGCGGGCGCGGTCAGGGCACGCCCTCGTCTTCCCTGGGCGACGCTGATGAGTCGCGTTGATCCCCAAGTTTCTCGAGACAAGGCGCGCTGTGCGGGCCTTGGCGTCCTGCGATCCGCTGTCCATCCATCAGAACCGAGGCAGGATCGGGAACATGGGACACCCAAACGCACGTGTACATTGATCAGTGTTTCCCTAGAATCCGTACCCCCACACCCTTACCCCCGGACCCAGGCCCATGACCGCTACCACCCGCGCCTCCCTGCGCGCCGCCATCGGACCGGGCCTGCTGATGGCCGGAGCGGCGGTGGGCGTCTCGCATCTGGTCCAGGCCACCCGGGGCGGGGCCGAATACGGTCTGCTGCTGATCCCGATCGTGCTGCTGGCCTGCCTGTTCAAGTACCCCTTCCTGGAATTCGGCCCGCGCTACGCCGCGGCCACCGGACACAACCTGCTCACCGGCTACCACCGCCTTGGCAACTGGGCCCTGGGACTCTATATCGCCGTCACCCTGGGGACGCTGTTCATCATTCAGGCCGTAGTGACGCTGACCACCGCAGGCCTGTTCGCGCTGGTGTTCGGGCTGGACCTGTCGATGGTCGCACTGTCCGCGCTGATCCTGGCCGCCTGTATCGGGTTCCTGATGATCGAGGCCTACAAGGGCCTGGACCTGGGCATGAAGGTCATCATGGCTGCCCTGAGCATCTCCACCGTCGTCGCCGTCGCGCTCGCCTTTCAGGAAGCGCCGGACTGGCAGGCCCTATCCGGCGCACCGGAATGGTCGAACCTGTGGACCCTGGCCGGATTGGCCTTCGTTCTGGCCTTGCTCGGCTGGATGCCGATCCCGCTGGATGTCGCCGCCTGGCACTCGGTCTGGACCCAGGAACGCGCCCGCATGACCGGGCACCATCCCAGCGTGCGCGAGGCGGTCTTCGACTTCCGCCTGGGCTACCTCGGGGCGACCCTGCTGGCGCTTGCATTCATGCTGCTGGGGGCATTGCTGATGTACGGCACCGGCGTCGGTTTCGCCCCGGGGGCCGCCGCCTTTTCGGCGCAGCTGGTGGATCTCTACGCCCACAGCCTGGGCGAGTGGAGCCGATCCCTGATCGCCATCGCGGCACTGACCACCATGTTCTCCACCACCCTGGCGGTCACCGACGCCTATCCGCGGGTCATCATGGCGATCATCCGCACCCTGCGAGAGAACGGCCACCAGGCGCAGGACATGGAACCCGCCCCCCGGGGCGAGCGCGGGCTGGACTGGTGGGGCTATCGCATCGCCCTGCTGATCGTCGCGGCCGGAGCGCTGGCCCTGATCTGGCTGGCCGGCGAGCAGTTCACGCGCTTCGTCGACATCGCCACCACCCTGTCGTTCCTGTCCGCTCCGATCCTCGCCTGGCTCACCTTCCGCGCGGTGATGTCACCGGACGTGCCGGCCGCCGCGAAACCGGGTCCCGGCCTGCGTGGCCTGGCCTGGGCCGGCCTCGTCTTCCTCGGCGGGTTCTCGCTGGCCTGGCTGGTCTGGCGCTTCGGGCTCTGAAGCGCCGGGGCAGCTCGTCAGGCAGCCGGTTCGCTGGCACGCACACAGAATCGCGCCAGGATGGCCACGTCGTGCCGCGCCTGTCCGGCCTCGAGCGCCGCATCCACGGCCTCGCGCACAGGCGTGAGCCCCTCCGTCGCCAGCCCGAGGTCGCGGCTCAGATCGGCGATAATCCCCAGATCCTTGTGGTACAGGCCGACCTGGAACCCGGGCTCGAAGTCGCCGTCCAGCAGGCGCTGCCCGTGCACCTCGAGGATGCGCGAAGAGGCAAACCCGCCCATCAGCGCCTCGCGCACCCGCGCCGGGTCGACACCGGACTGCTCCGCCAGGGCAAAGGCCTCGCCCACCGCGACCAGGGTCTCGCCCACCACCAGCTGGTTGCAGGCCTTGGCGATCTGCCCCGCGCCGCTGTCGCCCACGTGGGTCAGGGTGGAGCCCACCACTTCGAAGATCGGTCGCAGCCTCTCGACAACATCGACCGGCCCGCCCACCATCAGGCTCAGCGTCCCGGCCCGCGCGCCCGGCTCCCCGCCCGAAACCGGGGCATCCACGAAGGTCACCTCGCGTTCGGCAGCCGCGCGGGCGATGGCGCGGGTGCGCATCGGGTCGATGGTGCTGTGATCGATCACGATCAGGCCGGGGCGGGCGTGCTCCAGGACCCCGTCCGGCCCCAGCATCAGCGCCTCGACATCCGGCGTATCGGAGACATTCAGCACCAGCACCCTCACGCCGCGAACCAGCTCCGGGAGGCTCGTGCATGGCTGCGCCCCATCCTGCGCGAGTGCTTCCGCCGTCTCCGGCCGGCGCGCCCAGACCTGGACGTCGGCCCCGGCGGCGAGGAGGTTGCGGGTCATGGGCGCCCCCATGATGCCGAGGCCAATGGCCCCGATCGGCTGGAGTTCGGGCGGCAGGCTGGATACGGACATGCGACTCTCCTGGAACAATATCGGGCACAAGGGAAACACCGAGCAATGCAACCACGCGCGCTCGAGTCGCTTCTGCGTGCGAACAAGGCGCGGTGGGCGCAGTGTAGCCGAGCTGCATATGCGACCCGCAACGCCATTCGCGCGCCTGTTTTCATCAACAACGGGCGGCCGAGGCCCTTGGGTTGGTGCCCCAGGTTCCCCGGTGCTGCGTTGCGCCCCGAATAGATCGAGAACGGGCGAGTAGAACCCCTACCCGCCACGCGTCACGCCTAGTCTCGGAAAACCTGGGGCACCCACGCGAGTGGTTACATTGCTGCGTGTTTCCCCAGCAATCCCGTCGAACCCGCGGCACATGGAGGGTGAACCGGATCATGCAACGCGAACACCTGCACGGCTCCCTGCTCGCCTTCACCGGCGTGATGGCGCTCAGCTTCGACGGACTGCTGGTGCGCCTGGCCAACACCCAGGGCATGGATATCGTCTTCTGGCGCGGGTTGCTGATGGCCCTCGCCCTGACCCTGCTGCTGCGGATCCTCGACGGGCGCTGGGCCTGGACCCACCTGCGACTGGGCGGGCGCGATGCCGGCTGGGTCGCGGCCGGGTTCGCGGCGACCACCATCCTGTTCGTACTCGCCATCCTGCACACCACGGTCGCCAACGTGGTGGTCATCCTGGCGGCCTCGCCGCTGTTCGCGGCCGTGTTCTCCGGACTGCTGCTGCGCGAATGGGTGCCACTGCGGACCTGGATCGCCATGCTGATCTGTATCGGCGGGATTGCCGTGGTGTTGGCCGGCTCGCTGGAGGCCGGGGGCTGGCTGGGCGACGCCCTGGCGCTGCTGGCGGCCCTGGTGGTCGGCATCAACCTGACCCTGCTGCGCCGCGCGCCCCGAGTGGACCGGCTGGCCGTGATCGCGGCGGGCGGGATGCTGGCCGCGCTGATCGCATGGCCGCTGGCGACGCCACTCGCGGTCGGGCTCGACAGCCTCGCAGTCCTGGCGATCATGGGCCTCGTCCAGCTCCCCCTGGCGCTGACCCTGATCGCCCTGTCGACCCGCTTTTTGCCGGCCGGCGAGGTAGCCCTGTTCCTGGTGCTGGAGGCGGTGTTCGGCACCCTCTGGGTCTGGCTGTTCCTGGCCGAGGCCCCCGGCACCCTCACGCTACTGGCCGGCGGCCTGGTCCTGCTCACCCTGGCCGTGCATGCAACCTGGGCAATGCACCAATAAAGCTCACTCTAATATTCTAATTTTCGACTTTATATCAAATGCTTATCTTGCATTTGATCGGAATAATCGCCAACGGTTCCCGTCTTACCCATAACCGGACACCAGAGGCATGGACGCCGCCCTGGATCCGGTCTCTGATTGCAACGCGGCATACGCCCCGGGCGTATCGAAAACAAAACACGGGAACAAACGCAGGAGCCCGATCATGAACAAACGCTTCATCCTTCCGCTGGCCATGGCCGCCGCCGTATTCGCCCTGCCGGGTACCGCCCTCGCGGATAGCTACTATTCCGAGCAGAAAGTCGTCTATCACGTGAACCACGACAACGAACAGCGGCAGATCGGCGCGATGCGCAACATCCAGAACCACATCAACGCCGTGGGCGCCGACCGCATGAGCATCAAGGTCGTGATGCACGGCAACGGGCTCAGCCTGCTGCAGCACGCCAAGTCGAACGAGGACCTGAAGGCCTTCGTCGATCAGCTGAAGATGCAGGACGTGGACTTCCAGGTGTGCAACAACACCGTCGTTGGCCGGAACATCGATGTCGCCAACGATCTCTACGACGCGTCCGAGGACGACATCATCCCGAGCGGTGTGGCCCACCTGTCGCACCTGCAGCAGCAGGGCTACACCTACGTGCGTCCGTAATACCCCTGCAGCAAGGACCCGGCGACCGCCATCTCCCGGTCGTCGCTTCGGGCCCGGGTCTCCCGGGCCCTTTTCTTTGTGCAACTAGACTCCTCTCGTAAACCCGCCCTACACGGCACATGACCCTTTTTGTGGCGCTGCAGACGGGAATAGGCGCATGGCTGATGCGTCTTACTCATACCTGTCGATCGCCTTCACCGCGAAGTCCCCGATCGCAGCGCGCCAACCCCGGCGCAAGGCCCCGTGGCGCACCTCAAACCCGCCCGGGTTCGTTGTTGTTTCAGGAGGAACCTGTGCAATGAACGCAATGAAACTGCTCCTTCCCGCCCTGCTCGCCATGGTGCTCGGCATCCCCGGCCTGGCGGCCGCGAGCGACTTCGACTATGGCACGCACAAAGTGATCTACCACGTGAACTACGACGACGAGCGGCGCTACATGGCCGCGATGGGCAACATCCAGAACCATATCAACGCCGTGGGCGCCGACAACATGGAGATCAAGGTGGTGATGCACGGGGACGGCCTCGGGCTGCTGCAAACTGCCAACACCAACGAGAACCTGCGCGGCCGCATCGAGAACCTAAAGATGCAGAACGTGGAGTTCCAGGTCTGTGCGAACACCCTGCGCGGACGCAATATCGCCCTCGAAGAACTCTTCGACGCCTCCGAAGACGACGTAATCCCGAGCGGCGTGGCGCACATCTCCTGGCTGCAACACCAGGGCTATACCTACAGCCGGCCCTAACAGATTCCGAAAACGTGCCGAAAGATCGGCCCGGATCGCGAGATCCGGGCCTTTTTCATGGCATCACAGGGGGACATTGGGGGTGCCGCCGCGAATCGGTATGGTATGCACTCTCCATCCGCCACGAGTCCCGCCGTGTCCGCCATCCGCATTCAGCAGCTGTACAAGGCGTACGACGGCGTTGCGGTCGTGGACGGCGTGGATCTGGAGATTGCCCCCGGCGAGTTCTTCGGCCTGCTGGGTCCCAACGGTGCTGGCAAGACCACCACCCTGCGCATGCTGCTGGGCATGACGCCGATCGACGGCGGGCAGGTCGAGGTCCTGGGCCTGCCCATGCCGGAAGGCGAACGCGCCGTGCGCGAACGCCTCGGCATCGTGCCCCAGTTCGACACCCTCGATCCCGACTTCACGGTGATCGAGAACATGCGCACCTACGCCGCCTATTTCGGAATGGCCGGGCCGGAGGTGGATTCGCGCATCGACCGGCTACTGGCGCAGGTCAACCTGAACGACAAGCGCGGCGCGCGCATCAATGCCCTGTCCGGCGGCATGAAGCGGCGCCTGACCCTGGCCCGTGCGCTGATCAACGAACCCGAGGTGGTGGTGCTGGACGAGCCCACCACCGGTCTCGACCCGCAGGCCCGGCATCATCTGTGGCGCCAGCTTCGGGCGCTGCGTGCCTCGGGCGTCACCCTCGTGCTGACCACCCACTACATGGAAGAGGCCGAGGAACTGTGCGACCGCATCGCGATCATCGACCACGGCCGCATCATCGCCTGTGATGCCCCGAGCCGGCTGATCGCGGAACACATCGAGCCCTGGGTCCTGACCGTTGGCGGCACGGACGCCGGCGAGGTCCTGCAGCGCGAGCTGGGCCCGAAGGACCGGGCCCACCAGGTCGCCGACACCTGGCTGGTCTACACCGCCGAGCCGGACCGGCTGCGCGAGCGCCTGCGCGCGCTCGGCCACGAGCCCACCCTGCGCGAGGCGGATCTGGAAGACGTCTTCCTGAAACTCACCGGCCACGAGCTGAGGGACTGAGCCCATGTCCGGCGACCACCCCATCCTGCCCCGCCCCAGCCTGCGCTTCGTCGCCGTCTGGCGGCGCAACCTTCTGGTCTGGCGCAAGCTGATCGTGCCCTCAATGCTGGGCAATTTCGGCGAACCGATCCTGTATCTGCTGGCCTTCGGCTACGGCTTCGGCAGCCTGGTGGGCGATCTCGACGGCATGCGCTACATGGTGTTCATCGCCTCGGGCATCATCTGCTCCTCCGCGATGTTCACCGCCAGCTTCGAGGGCATGTATTCCGCCTACACCCGCATGGCGGAACAGAACACCTGGCTGGGCATGCTGGCCACCCCGCTCACGCTGGACGACATCGTCTTCGCCGAGGCCGTCTGGGCCGCGACCAAGGGCCTGATCAGCGCCATTACCATCCTGATCGTCGCCAGCGTGCTGGGGCTGGTGGCCGATGCCCGCGCCCTGCTCGCGCTGCCGGTGATCTTCCTCGCCGCGTTCACCTTCGGCGCGCTGGCCCTGGTCATCACCGCCCTGGCGCGCAGCTACGACTTCTTCCTCTACTACTTCACCCTGGCCGTCACGCCGATGTTGCTGCTGTCCGGGGTGTTCTTTCCGCTGACCGAACTGCCCGGCTGGGTGCAGGGCCTGGCCCTGGCCCTGCCACTGGCGCATGTACTGGAGATCGTGCGTCCGCTGATGACCGGCACCTGGCCCGCGGCCTGGCTGCCGCACCTGGCCGTGATTACCGCCTACGGCGGGAGCGCCATCATCCTGGCCACCTACCTGATCCGCCGGCGCCTGCTGCGCTGAACGCCGCGAGTCTCCAGTCCCGCTCCGGCACGGCACCCGGTTGTGCCAGAATGTCGGGCTTCCCAGCCAGCCCGAGCCCACGATGACCGAGTCTCCCTCCGGCGAACCGATTGCCCCCTTCGACCCGACGGCCGACCACCGCGAGTATCTGGCCACGGCCGCCGGCGGGCTCGCCCCGCTGGTCGCTCGCGAGCTGGAGGGATTCGGTGCCCTGGACCTGCGCGAAGACCGCGCCGGCATCCACTTTCACGCGGATCTCGCCACGCTGTACCGCTGCCTGCTCGGCAGCCGCGTGGCCAGCCGCATCCTGCTGCCGCTGGTACGCTTCGACGAACCCGACGGCGATGCCTGCTACGTCGCCAGCCGGGCCCTGGACTGGCCCGCCCTGTTCGGGCTCGACGCCACCTTTGCGGTGGATGTGACCGGCAAGAGTTCGCACATCGGGCATACCCATTTCGCCGGGGTGCGCGTGAAGGATGGCATCGCCGACGCCTTCCGCGACGCCACCGGCGAACGCCCCGACGTGGACGCCGCCGATCCGGACGTGCGCGTGCTGCTGCAACTGCAGGGCCGACAGGCCCAGATCAGCCTGGACCTCGGCAACGGTGGCCTGCACCGTCGCGGCTATCGCGGCAGCGGCGGCGAGGCCCCGCTACGCGAGAACCTCGCCGCCGCGCTGCTGATGCGTGCCGGCTGGCCGGAACACCTGGAGACCCATCCCGACGCGCAGTTCCTCGACCCCTTCTGCGGCAGCGGCACCCTGGTGATCGAAGCCGCCCTGATGGCCACCCGTACCGCCCCCGGCCTGCTGCGCGAGGGTTTCCGCCCCCACGGCTGGTCCGGCCACGATGCCGGGCTCTGGGACCGCTGCGTGGCCGAGGCGCGGGACGCGGTGCGCCCCTGGCAGGGCCCGCCGCTGCGGGGCAGCGACCGCGACCGGGGGGCGGTGGCCGCCGCCCGCAAGGCGGCCCAGACCGCCGGCGTGCGCGACTGCACGCGCTTCGAGCAGGCCGAGGCCCTGACCCTGGAGCCCCCGGCCGACCACGGCATGCTGGTCAGCAACCCGCCCTACGGCGAGCGCATCGGCAACACCCCGGAACTGATCAAGCTCTACAGCCTGCTGGGCGAGCGCCTGCGCAGCGCCTTCGGCGGCTGGCATGTCGCCCTGCTGGTGGCGGACACCACCGACTCGCAACGCCTGGGCCTGCGCGCCAGCCACAAGCACCGCTTCTACAACGGCACCCTTGCCTGCCACCTGCTGCAGTTCGAGATCCATCGGCGCGACGAGCCGGCCGCGGCCCCGGCGCCGGATTTCGCCAACCGCCTGCAGAAGAACCTGCGTCACCTGGCTCGCTGGGCGCGGCGCCAGGAGATCACCTGCTATCGCATCTACGACACGGATCTGGCCGAATACCCCCTGCAGATCGACCGCTACGAGGCCGAGGACGGCACGGTTCACCTGCATGTGCAGGAGTTTGCCGCGCCCGCCAGCGTCGATCCCGCACGCGCCGAGGCGCGTCTGCGCGGCGCACTGGCCGCGATGCTGGAGGTTACCGGCGTCGAGCCCGCCCACCTGCATTACAAGCAGCGCCGGGCACAGAAGGGACGCTCGCAGTACCAGCGCGCGGAGACCGCCCAGCCCGCTCCGTTTCCGGTGCACGAGCACGGCTGCCGCCTGTGGGTCGACCTGGATGCCTACCTCGACAGCGGGCTGTTCCTGGACCACCGGCCGATGCGACTGCGCCTGCAACAGGAATGCCGTGGCCTGCGCCTGCTGAATCTGTTCTGCTACACCGCCGCGGTCAGCGTGCATGCCGCGGTGGGCGGCGCACGCCAGACCGTATCAGTCGATCTGTCCAACACCTACCTGGAGTGGGCCGAGGACAACTTCCGCGCCAACGGTCTGGAGGCCGAGATCCGCGATGGCCGCAGCCGGCGCCAGCCCGGCACCCACGCCCTGCTGCGCGAGGACGTGATCCACTGGCTGGAAGGGGCCACGGACACCCCCGGCATGGTGTTCGAGCGGATCTTCCTGGACCCGCCCACCTTCTCCAACTCCAAGCGCACCGAGGACGACTTCGAGGTGCAGCGCGACCATGCCCACCTGATCCTCCTGGCCGCGCGCCTGCTCACCCCGGATGGCGTGCTCTACTTCTCCACCAACCGCCGCCGCTTCGAGCTGGACCACGAGGCCCTGACCGGACTCGAGGCCCGCGACATCACGCGCGAGACGCTGGACGAGGACTACCGACGCCCGCCCCCGCCCCATCGTTGCTGGGCCATCACGCACGCAGGCCGCGGCTAGAGGGGCTGGCCGCCGAGGGCAACGGCGCCCAGCCCTGCACAGGGCACACACACAAAAACGCCCCGGGAAACCCCGGGGCGTTTTGTCTTCACCGTGTCACGATCAACGCGGTGGGTAGAAGGTTTCCAGGTAATCCAGGATCTCCTCCTCCACTTCGGGGGAGAACTCCCAGAGCCCCTGGGTGTCCTGCATCCAGCGGATCTGTTCCAGCCAGATCTTGCGCGTGTACCCACGGCTGGTGAACAACCGGGCCGAGTGACATACCGTGCAATTGTTCTTGACCGTATCGAATCCCGGGGCCTTGATCAGCCCGGTTTCCGAGTCGGTCTTGTACTCCTCGGCAGCCTCGACGTGGTCGCCCGACAATGCAGGCGCCCCCCAGAGGAGGCCGAGGATGGCCGGCAACAACAGGACCATCTTCGGCTTCATTGGTGCTCCTTACGCTTTGACGCGGACATCGATGTGGTGGGCCTTGTTGTTGCCGTAGCCCCGCGGGTTCCAGCCCGGCAGCACCATCGGCTGACGATCGCCCTTGCTGTTGGTGGCCACGGCCCACACCTGATGGAAACCGGGTTCGGAGAACTCGATATCCGCTTCCCAGGTCTGCCAGGCGAACTTGTTCACCGGACGCTTCAGGTCGGCCTTCTGCCAGGTCACCCCGAAGTCGGTCGAGACATGAAGCTCCTCGACATCGCCGTGACCATCCCAGGCCTTGCCCGCAACCTTCAGCGTACTGCCAACGGAGGTCTCGGCACCGGTCTGCGGATAGGTGATCAGGGACTTCACCGGCATTTCCTCGAGGACGACCATGTCCTCGTTCGGGACGTCGGCACCCGGCTCCACCGGATGACGCGGTACGCGATAGCTGTGGCCGGTCATGCCCTGACCGTCATGCTCGCGATCACGGACGAGGATCTCGGTCAGCCACTTGCCGCTGGCGGAACCCGGGAAGCCCGGAGTGATCAGGCGCAGCGGATAGCCGTGCTGTTCCGGGATGTCTTCACCATTCATCGCCCAGACAATGAGGGTCTCGTCTTCCACGGCCTTGCGCATGGGGCAGCCACGCGACAGCGCATCCAGATCATCACGGCCGCTCAGGTGCGCGTCACCCGCCTTGAAGCCAATGTACTCGGCCTTGTCGGCGTCGTAACCGACGTCTTCCAGCACGTCGCGCAGACGCACACCCGTCCAGGTCGGGCAGCCGACCGCACCGAGATCCCACTGGTTACCGCGCGGGGACGGCTCGAACGCGGCACGCCCGTTGCCACCACACTCGATCCAGATCTGCAGGGTGTGGTGCTCGAACTTCTCCTTGAGGTCCGCGATGGTGTAGGACTTCTCCTCGTTCGCCGCTTCGCCGTGGACCGTCAGGGTCCATGCAGATGCGTCGATCCCGGCCTTCTCCGGAGGAACGCCGTTGTTGCGGATGAACATATTGGGGAACGGGGTCACTTCGTCGTGCAGCAGGTGCGGCGGCAGTTCACCGTTGATCGGGCGGTCATTCAGCCAGATGAAGCCGTCCACCTTGCCATCCACGTGGAAGCCCTCGATGCCGGCGGCCACGGCACTGGACAGGGTGCTGCGCTGGAACATGGTCTGCATGGCGGTTTCCGCGCCCAGACCCATCACGGCCAGGGCGGCACCGCCCTTGCCCAGGCGACCCAGGAAACCGCGACGGGCGGCGCCCGTCTCGGTCAGCTGTTCGGTCTCCCGGGTTTCTTCTTCGGACTTGCGGTCCATCTCGGAACCATCGTTCTTGTGGTCAGTCATTTGCCTGCCTCCGGCTTGTTCTCGGAACAAAATCTCATGTACTGCCCCTCTCTCCCTGGGACAGCCACTTGGAGTTGTAGCAAACGCCTTCAAAGCCTGCAATAAAAAATGGGGATTTTTTACAAGATCCAGAAACTTCTACATAACGCCTGTATTCGATCATCGATATGCGGTGTAGAATAGTGCCCCATTGGATCTCGCAACTTGCTGATCACAGGCTTTTATTAACCCTTTTTAATATAAACGGAAGCTACACAATGAAGATCACTTTTTGTCATTCCGCATATTCCGGTTTTATTATATTTACAGTGGCGCTGATCGGCTCGTTGCTCGCAGGCGGCATTGCCAGCGCGGAGCCCGCAGCATCCATCGAGATCCACGAAATCGAAGCCGGCGAAGGGCCCGGGATCGTGCGGCATGACACGGCCATCCTGCATTACACCGGGTCGCTGGAAGAGGACGGGAGCGTGTTCGATTCCAGCCGCGAGTCCGGCGCGCCATTTGCGCTCACGCTGGGCGCGGGCCAGGTGATCCCGGGCTTCGAACAGGGCGTGATGGGCATGCGCGAAGGCGGCAAGCGCGAGATCGTCATCCCGCCGGAACTCGGCTATGGCGAACGCGGGGCCGGCAACATCATCCCGTCCAACGCGACCCTGCGCTTCGAGGTCGAGATCCTCGACGTCGAACGCGCGCCCTTTAGCGGCCTGGACAACGAAGGCCTGGCCGAGAAGATCCGCGAGGGCGCAACCATCGTCGACATCCGCCGTCCGGACGAATGGGCGGAGACCGGCGTGATCGAGGGCAGCTACCGCATTACCGCCTTCGACGAGAATGGCGAGCTCAACCCGACCTTTGGCGAGCAGTTCACCAACCTGGTCAAGCCGGACGAGGAAGTCGTGCTGATCTGCCGCGTAGGCAACCGCACCGGCGCCCTCGCCCGCGCTTTGGCCGACGGCCTTGGCTACGAGAACGTCTACAACGTGACCGACGGCATCATGGAATGGCTGGACGACGACCGCCTGGTGCAGCAGGACTGCCCGGAAACCACCGAAACGGCCCAGTGCTGATCTCAGAGTGAGTGCGTCGGGGGTGCCGGCTCCGGATCCGGATCGGCATCCCCGTCATCGAAATCGAGATGCGGGCTCGTGCCCGGACCGGCGTCTTCTTTCGCGTCCGGTGGCGACAGGCTAAGGCCCGCGTCGGAGGCCACATCCGCGAGGTCGCGGATCTGATCCAGCGGCGGCAGTTCCTCCAGGCGCTGCAGGCCCAGGTCGTCGAGGAAGCTGCGGGTGGTCGCGTACAGCGCGGGGCGGCCCGGCACCTCCTTGTGCCCCACCACCCGTACCCACTCGCGTTCCTGCAGCGTGCGCATGATCCCGGTACTGACTGCCACCCCGCGCACGGCCTCGATCTCGGCGCGGGTGACCGGCTGGCGATAGGCGATGATCGCCAGCGTCTCCAGCAGGGCCCGTGACAGCCGCGCCGGGCGCTCGGGCTGAGCCGCCCGAACGGCCGCGGAGAAGCGCGAACGCACGCGGAAGCGATACCCGCCAGCGGAGCGCACCAGCTCGATCGCACGATCGTTATAGCGTTCCTGCAGACGACCAAGCGCCCGTTCCAGCAAGGCCTGATCGATCTCGCCAAGGTCCTCGCAGGCAGCCTTCAGGTCGCGCGGCCCCACCGGTTCCGCGGCCGCAAACAGCACGGCCTCCACCGCAAGCTCGACGGCCCGCAACTGCGCGTCATCAACGGCCGCGGCAGACACCTGCACATCCGATACAGTGGTTACGCTCACGCCGATTCTCCCCCTTCGTCTCCCACGGGCGCCCCACGCCGGCGCAACCGGATAGGGCTGTAGGGTTCGCTCTGGCCCCACTCGATCAGGCCGGCCTTGGTCAGCTCCAGCACCGCCAGGAACGACACCACGACTCCCTGGCGCCCCTCGGTAGCCAGAAGCAGGGTCACGAAATCGGTGAAGCGTTCGGGATGCAGGCTGTCGAGGATGTTCGACATGCGTTCGCGCACCGACAGCTGCTCGGTGGAGACATGATGGTGCGCCATCAGACTCGCACGGTGCATCACCGCCGCCAGTGCCTCCATGAGCTCGTCCAGCGTCGGCCCGGGCGGCGGTGGGCCCTCGAGCGCCTCGACGCTGGCGCCGGCGGCGAACACATCGCGATCCATGCGCGGGAGGGCATCCACTCGTTCGGCGGCGATCTTGAACTGTTCGTATTCCTGCAGCTGCCGGATCAGCGCCATGCGCGGGTCGGCATCCTCGTCTGCCTCGGCCTCCTTCGGCCGCGGCAGGAGCATGCGCGACTTGATCTCGGCCAGCAGGGCGGCCATCACCAGATACTCCCCCGCCAGCTCCAGGCGCAGGGCCTGCATTACCTCGATATAGCCCATGTACTGCCGAGTGATCTCGGCGATGGGGATCGACAGGATGTCGAGGTTCTGGCGACGGATCAGGTACAGCAACAGATCCAGCGGCCCCTCGAAGGAGTCGAGAAAGACCTCCAGGGCGTCGGGCGGGATATAGAGATCGGCCGGCAGCTCCGCCACCGGCTCGCCATGCACACGATAAAGCACCTCCCCGTGCGCGCCGGTCTCGACGGTCGCGGGGCGCTCGAGGTCGTCGCTCGAGTCAGCGTACGGGTCCATGCCTCAGACTCTGGCTCATCGCAGGTAGTCCAGGCCCATGGCCCGGCGCACCTCTTCCAGGGTCTCGCGGGCCTCTTCGCGGGCGGCCTCGGAGCCCTCGACGATGATGGAGCGCACCAGCGCCGGATCCTCGGCGTATTCCTTCGCGCGTTGCTGGATGGGTTCCAGCTCGGCCTGCACCGCCTCGATCAGCGGGCGCTTGCAGTCGAGGCAGCCGATGCCCGCCGTGGTGCAGCCGGCGTGCAGCTCCTCGCGCTGGCTCGCGTCGGTGTAGACCTTGTGCAGATCCCATACCGGACACTTTTCCGGATCCCCCGGATCGGTGCGCCGCACCCGCGCGGGGTCCGTCGGCATGGTACGGATCAGGCTCTCCACCTCGGCCGGCTCGGTGCGCAGGCTGATGGTGTTGCCGTAGCTCTTGGACATCTTGCGCCCGTCCAGGCCCGGCATCTTCGAGGCCGGGGTCAGGCGCGGCTGCGGCTCCGGCAGGATGATCTTGCCGCCACCCTCGAGGTAGCCGAACAGGCGCTCGCGATCCCCCAGCGAGATGTTCTGCTGCGAATCGAGCATGGCCCGGGCAACCTCCAGCGACTCTTCCTCGCCCTGCTCCTGAAACCGCTTGCGCAGGTCGCGGTAGCGCTTGGCGGCCTTCTTGCCCATCTTGTCGGCGGCCGCCTCGGCCTTCTCGGCAAAGCCGGGCTCGCGGCCGTAGAGGTGATTGAAGCGCCGCGCGATCTCGCGCGTGACCTCCAGGTGCGATACCTGGTCCTCACCCACCGGGACCATGCCGGCGCGGTAGGCCAGCACGTCGGCGCTCTGCAGCACCGGATAGCCGAGGAATCCGTAGGTCGCCAGGTCCTTCTCGCGCAGCTGCTCCTGCTGATCCTTGTAGGTCGGTACCCGCTCCAGCCAGCCGAGCGGGGTAATCATCGACAACAGCAGATGCAGCTCGGCGTGCTCCGGCACGCGCGACTGCACGAACAGCGTAGCGGAACCCGGGCTCACTCCGGCCGCCAGCCAGTCGATGACCATCTCGGTCACGTGCTGCTGCAGGTCACCCGGATCCTCGTAATGGGTGGTCAGCGCATGCCAGTCGGCGACGAAGAAGAAGCACTCGTAGTTGTGCTGCAACTCGATCCAGTTCTTCAGCACACCGTGGTAGTGGCCCAGATGCAGGCGCCCGGTGGGGCGCATGCCGGAGATCACGCGCTGGTTGGTACCCTGGTTACTGCTCACGGAATCTATCCCTTCCTCTCAGAATAAAACGGGCGCGTCCACACCCGGTCAGTCGTCTCAGAACATGCCGCCGGAGAAGGCGAACAGCAAGGCCAGAAGCATTGCCGTGCGATCTACGTCGTTGATGCGCACGCGGCCGTCCGCCATCGCCAGCGTGCCGTGCCAGTAGCCGGCCTCGGCATCGCGACGGACCCAGCCATCCGCAGCCAGGGCATGCAACTGCGCGTCCAGGTCGATATCGGGATACGCGGCGTCGAATTCGGCCACCCATTCCAGCCCGAGTCGCAGATCGCTGTCCAGCCGCAGGGTCTCCAGCGGGCGGGTCGTCAGACTTTGCTGCGTGCCATGCAGGCCGAGCTCGGCGTCCAGCGCGACCTGCCGGGGCGGCTCGTCGTTCAGCGACGCCCGCAACTGGATCGCCGGCTGGTGTTCAATCATGCCGCCCAGGGCATCGATCATCGCCGAACCGATCAGGGCATTGCGCTGCTCGCCCTCGATGCCGCGCGCGTCGACCGCTTCCAGCTCGGCCAGAAACTGCAGCATGCTGGGACGGTCCCAGCGCAGGATCGCCGCCTGCAGGTCCAGGGCCGTGAGCGTCAGGGCATCCCCCGCGCCATCATCCACCCGGGCGTGATCGACCTGCAGCCGCAGGCGCGAGTCCATGTGGTCGTTGTTCGTATGCTGGAAGGCGTCGAGGCGGGGGCGCTCCAGGTGAAGGCGGGTCGCCTCGCCCTCACGCAGTTCGATCACGGCCGCCGCCAGGCCGCCTTCGTAGTCCGGCAGCCGCCCGAAGACCCCGTCGGCATCGGCCTCGAAAACCGTGGCATAACGTGCCTCGCGCGCCTCCCACGAGAAGCTGTCATCGGACAATCTCGTTTCCGGCAGGTCCAGGCTCACCAGGATCTGCTCGGACGACCAGGCGAAGCGCCCCTGGCCCGCCGCAAGATCCAGCCACAGCGGACCGCCCACCGTAGCGGCGTGTTCGGCCACCTCGGGCACGCTCATCAGGTCCATGCGCAGATCATCGAACGCAATGCGGGTGGTCACGCCACCGCCGATCCCCGAGCGCGAATGCACCTGCAGATCCAGCGAGCGCAACAGGTGGGCGAGCAGCGAGTCTTCCGGGGCGGCCAGGGTATCCAGATCCACGAAGGAATCACCGCGCGCCCCCAGCAGGCCATGGCGCACAGCGTGTACCAGGGGGATCTCGAAGCGCCCGTCGGCATCCTCCAGGATCAGCCGACTGCGACCGCTGGCGGCCAGGTAGCCGCGCTCGTATTCGAGCATCTCGTGACGCAGATACACCTCGCCAAGCTGAGCCTCGTGTGTCTCGGCGACGGTACCCTCGACCTGTGTGCCGACCACCACCGGCCAGATGGCCGCCACTGCCAGCACCACCACCGCAAGAACCACCCACTTACGCATTGCGCCTCCCTGCGGCCGTGCCGCGCCGTGATCCCCGCCGTCGGCCGGGGCTATTCATCCAGAAATCCCACGTCGCCCAGGCCATGCCGCATCACCTCGGGCGCGTCGCCGGTCAGATCCACCACGCTGGTGGCCTCCAGGGTCCCGGCGCCGCCGTCAATCACCAGATCCACCACCTTGCCCAGGCGCTCCTCGATCTCCCAGGGCTCGCTCAACGGGTGTTCATCCCCGGGGAGTTGCAGGGTCGCGGACATCAGCGGCGACCCCAGCTCTTCCAGCAGCGCCGAGACAATCGGGCTCGCCGGCACGCGCATGCCGATCGTACGGCGCTTCGGGTGCTGCAGCCGCCGCGGGACCTCGCGGGTGGCGGGCAGAATGAACGTGTAGGCCCCCGGGGTCAGGGCCTTCATCAGGCGAAAGGCGGTGTTGTCCACCTTCGCGTACACGCCCAGTTCCGAGAGATCGCGGCACAACAGCGTCAGGTGATGGGTCTCGTCCACCTGACGGATGCGGCGAATGCGATCCGCCCCGGTCTTGTCGCCCGGCAGGCAGGCCAGCGCATAGCAGGCATCCGTCGGCAGGGCGATGACGGCCCCCTCCTGCAGCTGGTCCAGGACCTGCCGTATCAGCCGGGGCTGGGGATTATCGGGGTGGATCGAGATCATGGGACAAGTCGGTGCGGTGATCGGCCGCGCAGTGTAGCGCATCCATCGGCGCGCCCATAAGAACGAGCCCTTCACGGCATCCGGCCGCCGACATCGTTAGACTGGTGCCCTTACCGAGGAGAATGCCGATGCTGTACATGATCCAGGGCGAGGATGCCCCCGATTCGCTGGATGCGCGCCTGGCCGCGCGCCCGGAACACGTCGCCCGGCTGCAGGCCCTGCGCGACGACGGCCGGCTGATCCTGGCCGGCCCCTGCCCCGCCATCGACAGCAACGACCCGGGCCCGGCCGGCTTCACCGGCAGCCTGATCGTCGCGGAGTTCCCCTCGCTGGAGGCCGCACGCGAGTGGGCCGACGCCGACCCCTACGTGGCGGCCGGCGTGTACACCACGGTCGACGTACGCCCGTTCAAGCAGGTGTTTTGATGAAGCGGCGCATCCTGACCACAGCCCTGAGCGCCCTGGCGCTCGCCGGGCTGCTCGCCGCCTGCGACACGCAGGACCAAGCCACGCCGGAGTTCACCGGTGACGACGTCACCACGGATACCGGGGACGCCGATACCGTCGCCATCGTCAACGGTGAAGCGATCACCCGCGCCGACCTGTTGGCCTACGCCGGCATGGACGAGGATCCCGGCCCGGCCGCGAGCGACGGCACGCTGGAGGAAGTCATCAGCCTTGAGCTACTGCGTCAGGAGGCGGTCGCCCGCGGGCTGGATACCGATGCCGAGACCCGGCGCATCCTGCGCATGGTCGAGACCAACCTGCTGGCTTCGCTGCTGATGGAGCACATCACCGCAGAGCTCGACATCACCCAGGCGGACCTCGAGGCGGAGTACAACCGCCAGATCGAGCAAATCCGCGGTACCGAATATCGCGCGCGGCACATCCTGGTGGAAGAGGAGGAACGCGCCCGCGAACTGCTCGAAGAGCTGGAGGCCGACGCGGACTTTGCCGAACTGGCCGAGGCCCATTCCACCGATCCGGGCTCGGCGGCCCGTGGTGGCGAACTTGGCTGGTTCGCCCCGGAACAAATGGTCCCTGCATTCAGCGCGGCGGCCATGGCGCTGGAACCGGGCGAGACCACCGCGGAACCGGTCGAGAGCCGCTTCGGCTGGCACATCATCCGCCTGGAGGAAACCCGCGATACCCCGGTCCCGGAACTGGAAGACGTGCGCGCGGAGCTGATCGAGATCCTCGAAAGCCGTGCCATCCAGGAGTATCTGGAGGCGCTGCGCGAGGATGCCGACGTCGAGATCCCGACCCGGCCCGCCAACCAGTAAGGCCGGAACGCTGTGCACCCAACGGGTACGCAGCGTCCATTTCAGTGCCCGTCGTGCCCGGCCCCGTGGTCCATGGCGCGAGCGTCTCCGTCCATATTGTGCCCGCGGGGGTGATCCTCACCGGCACCCCCCTCGCCCCGCTGCACCCGGGCATGAATCGCCATGGTTTCTCCGTCGGCAAACTCCAGGAGAACCGGGATCCAGTCCCCCGCCGTCAGCGGCTCGTGCAGGCCGATGAACATCAGATGCAGTCCGCCCGGCTCCAGCACCAGGGTCTCGCCAGCCGGGAGTTCCAGGCCGTCGACCTGGCGCATGCGCATCACGCCATCCACATGGGCATGCTCGTGTAGCTCCACCACCTTCGCGATGGGCGCCTCCGCCGCAACGATCCGATAATCCTGATCGCCGCTATTGCGGAGCACGAAGTACCCCCCTGTCATGTCGCCCGGCATCAGACGAATCCACGGCGTCCCCTCCATCTCCAGGCCATCGCGGCACTCGCAGATCTGCGGCGCCTCGGCCAGGACCGGAGCCGCAACGCCGCCCGCCAGCAAACCCGCCGCCAAAAGCCCGCCAAGAAACCGCTTGGATCCCTTCATCGCCTTTATCCTCATTTAAGCAAAACGTAATATTGGCACAACAGGGACTGACCGCAACCGCGGGGGTTCCCCCACAAACCGCGATGGTATGATGTGGCCCGCTGCGGGAACCTCCGGCCCGCGCGCGTCTCCAAGCGACGAGCCATACCCGGCTTGCCAGTACCGCGAACAAATCGAGATACCCATGCCGCGCGCCCTCCGCCGAGCCATCCTCCCTGTCCTGATCCTCGCCGTCGCGGTGGTGGGATTCATGATTCTGCGCGCGACCGGGCCCTCGGCCCCGCCGCCGGAGGCCAGCGAACGCACCTGGCCGGTGCAGGGTCTGACCGCCGAGCCCGGCACCCACCGCCCGGGCATCATGCTGAACGGACGCAGCCAGTCCGCCCGCGATGCGCTGCTGCGTGCCGCGGTCGAGGGCGAGATCGAAGACGTACCGGCGCGCGCAGGGCAGCGGGTGGCGTCGGGCGATGCCCTCGTCCGCATCGACCCGCGCGAGGCCCAGCTCCTGCTGGACCAGCGCGAGGCCGAACGCCAGGAACTGGAAGGCGCGGTCGAGAGCGAGGAACTGCGCGCCCGCTTCGACCGCGAGGCCCTGCGCCGCGAACGCGAGCTGCTGGCAATCGCCGAGCGCGGCCTGGAACGGGCCCGCGACCTGCGCGGACGCAATCTCGGTTCCGAATCCGACGTCGATGCCGCGCGCGAACGCCTGCAACAGGCCAGCATCACCGTGGACAGCCGCGAGCAGGCCGTGGCCGATGCCCCGATGCGCCGGGCCCAGGCCGAGGCCCGCCTGGCGCGCGCCCGCGCCGCCGAGGCGCAGGCCGCGATCGACCTGGAACGCACCACCATCCGCGCCCCCTTCGACGCCCGCGTCGTCGAGGTCGAGGTCGCCACTGGCGAACGCGCCCGGCCGGGGGACCCGCTGTTGCGGCTGTACGCCGTGGATGACCTGGAGATTCGCGCCAGCCTTCCGGAACACCTGGTCGCCCGGGTCGAGGCCCTGCTGCAGGCGGGCACGAGCCTCCCCGCACATGCCATGGTCGGCGGCCACGAAATCGAAACGGAGCTGGCGCGCCTGGAGGGCGAGACCCGCACCGGCGAATCCGGGATGCGCGGGGTCTTCGAAGTCCGCGCAGGGGGCCAGCGGATGCCGCTGAACCGCTTCGTCGAGTTGCGCCTGCAGCTACCCGAAGAGCCCGACAGCCTCGCGGTCCCGTTCGAGTCGCTGTTCGGACGCGATCGCGTGTTCCGCGTGGTTGAAGGGCGCCTGGAGTCCTTGCAAGTAGAGCGCCTGGGCGACTTTATCGACGCGGACGGCAACACCCTCGCCCTGATCCGCAGCGACGCGATCACCGCTGGCGACACCCTGATCGCCACCCGCCTGCCGAATGCCGTGGACGGCCTGCGGGTCGAGGTCGAAGCCCAGGATTCCGCGCAATGAGCGAGTCCGAACCCGGCCCCGAACCGGCATCCGGGCCGCCGATGCCCGGCGGCGGCGCACGGGACAACGACGCGTCCCCGCGCGGCCCGATCCAGCTGTTTCTGGAGCATCGCCTCGCCGCCAATCTGCTGATTGCACTGATGCTGCTGGCCGGGGCCTTTGCCCTGACCAAACTGAATACCCAGTTCTTCCCCAACTTCGAGCTCGACTTCGTCACCGTCGAGGTGCCCTGGACCGGGGCCAGCGCAGAGGATGTCGAGCGCGCCATCGTCGACCCGCTGGAGCAGGACCTGCGCACCGTCGACGGCCTGCGCAACATGACCTCCACCTCGGCACTGGGCATCGGCGTGGTCACCATGGAGTTCGAGGCCGGGACCGACATGACCCTGGCGCTGGAGCAGGTCAACGACCGTGTGAACCAGCAGCGCAACCTGCCAGAGGCCGCCGAGACCCCGGTGGTCACCCGCATCATCCGCTACGAGCCGGTGGCGCGGTTGCTGCTGACCGGCCCCGAGGACCCGCAGCAACTGCGCATCCTCGCGCGCCAGTTCGAGCGCGAGCTGCTGGATGCGGGCATCGCGCGCATCGAGTTCACCGGCCTGACCTCGGACGAGATGGCCATCCAGGTCCCGTCCGCGACCCTCTACCGCCTGGACATGACGCTCGCGGACATCGGCGAGCAGATCCGCGCCATGGCGCAGGACCTGCCGGCCGGCTCGGTGGGGCGCGACGACACCGCGCGCCAGATCCGCAGCCTGGAGCAGGCGCGCGACATCGTCAGCTTCGAGCGCCTGGTACTGCGCGGCGACGGCGAGCTGGGGCGCCTGACCCTGGGCGATATCGCGACCCTGGACCTGCGCCATCGCGATGGTCAGGTGCGCGTCCGCGCCAACGGCCAGCGGGCGATCGAGATGCAGCTGCTGCGCTCGGAGACCGGTGACTCCCTCGCCGCCGCGCAGGTGCTGGAAGACTGGCTGGCCGAGACCCGCCCCGCCCTGCCGCCAGGGGTTGATCTACAGGTCACCGACGCCTTCTGGGAGCTCCTGTCCGAGCGCATCACGCTGCTGCTGAAAAACGGTCTGGGCGGCCTGTTGCTGG
This sequence comes from Thioalkalivibrio sp. ALMg9, assembly GCF_000380625.1. Classification (NCBI taxonomy): domain Bacteria; kingdom Pseudomonadati; phylum Pseudomonadota; class Gammaproteobacteria; order Chromatiales; family Ectothiorhodospiraceae; genus Thioalkalivibrio; species Thioalkalivibrio sp. ALMg9. Next base: position 217,414 of record NZ_AQYC01000007.1, on the reverse strand, counting down.
TGCTGGCGATCCTGTTCCTGTTCCTCAACCGCCACATCGCCCTGCGCGTGGCACTGGGCATCCCGATCGCGTTCACCGCCGCCTTCGTGGTGCTGTGGGTGGTTGGCGGCTCGATCAACATGATCTCGCTGTTCGGCTTCATCATGTCGCTGGGGATCATCGTCGACAACGCCATCGTGGTCTCGGAGCACGCCTACAGCCTGCACCAGCGCGGGCTCTCGGCCAGCCGCGCCGCGCGCGACGGCGCCCGGCGCATGGTCGGCCCGGTGATCGCCGCCTCGCTGACCACGGTAGCCGCCTTCCTGCCGCTGATGCTGATCGGGGGGATCATCGGCAACATCCTGTTCGACATCCCGCTGGTAGTGATCTGCGTGATCATCGCCACCTTGCTGATCGCCTTCCTGATCCTGCCCGCCCACCTCAAGGGTGTGATGCACCGGCTCAAGCCGCCGCGGCCGGGCAGCCTGCGCGAGCGCTTCGACAACGGCTTCGAGGGCTTCCGCAACGGCGCATTCCGCCGCGCGGTCACGGTCTCGGTCAACCACTCCGGCACCACCCTGGCCCTAGCCGTCGGCGCGCTGATCCTGGCCATCGGCCTGGCCGCCAGCGGGCGCATCGGCTTCACCTTCTTCCCGTCACCCGAGGGCACCATCGTCAATGCCGGCGTCAACTTCGTCGCCGGCACCCCGCCGGAGCGGGTGGAGGCCTTCCTGATCCACGTCGAGCAGGCCCTGGCGGAAACCGAACAGGAGCTCGGCGGCGACTTGGTGCGCGCGTCGGTCACCCGTCTTGGAAGCGGCATCGACCCCGGCGACGGCAACGCCCCGCGCGGCGACCAGTTCGGCAACATCCAGGTCGAACTGGCATCGCCGGAGCAGCGCGAGGTGCGCAACCGCCAATTCATCCAGGCCTGGGAGGAGCGCGTGCGCCAGGCCCCGGGCATCGAGAATTTCAGCATCGATGAGCGCCAGACCGGCCCGCCCGGACGCGATCTGGAAGTGCGCCTGACCGGCGATGATCCGCATGTGCTGAAGAACGCGGCCCTGGAGCTGGCGGACATCTTCAACGACTTCGCCGGCACCTTCGCGACCAACGACGACACCCCGTTCGGCCGCGAACAGCTGGTGTTCCAGGTCAAGCCGGAGGGCCGCGCCCTGGGCCTGACCACCGAATCGGTCGGTGCCCAGCTGCGCGACGCCTTCGACGGCCACCTCGCCCAGCTCTACCAGGACGGACTGGAGGAGGTCGAGGTGCGCGTGCGCCTGCCGGATCACGAGCGCCATTCCAGCGAGAGCCTGGAGCGGCTGAACCTGCGCCTGCCGAGCGGCGAATTCGCCCCGCTGGGCAGCGTGGTCGATCTGCGCTCGCGCCAGGGCTTCGAGACCCTGCGCCATGCCGACACCCGCCTGGCCATCCAGGTCTCCACCGAGGTCGACCGCAGCGTGAACAACGCCGCGCGCATCCGCGCCGCGCTGGAGGACGGCCCGCTGGACGACCTCGCGGCACGCTACGGCATCGAGTATTCCTTCGAGGGGCGTGCAGCCGACCAGGCCGAGACCTTCGCCGACATGCGCACGGGCCTGATCTTGGCGCTGGGGCTGATGTACATCACCCTGGCCTGGGTCTTCGCCTCTTGGGGCTGGCCACTGATCGTGATGGCGATCATCCCATTCGGGATCCTCGGCGCCCTGCTCGGACACTGGATCCTGAATGTGGAGCTGACCATCCTGTCGCTGTTCGGCCTGTTCGGCCTGACCGGGATCGTGGTCAACAACTCGATCATCCTGGTGAGCTTCTACCAGGGCCTGCGCGAGGCCGGGCTGGCCCTGCAGGAGGCGATCGTCGAGGCCGCCTGCCAGCGCCTGCGCGCGGTGATCCTGACCTCGGTCACCACCATCGCCGGCCTCACCCCGCTGCTGTTCGAACGCTCGGTCCAGGCCCAGTTCCTGATCCCGATGGCGATCTCCATCGTCTTCGGCCTGGCCATCGCCACCGTGCTGGTGCTGTTCGTGATCCCCGCCCTGCTGCGCCTCTACGAAGGCCGCTTCGACCGCGGCGCCACCACCACCCACCACGCCACCGAATAGTCCTCCGGGGCCACCCGTGGCTTTGTAATACCACCACGAAGCGCACTAAGAAGGGCCAGGTCAAGGTCAAGGGCGGGTTGCACCACAGAGGGCACGGAAGGCACGGAGAAATGCGATGGCGGGCCAGGGGGCCGAAAAGCTGGGGCGAGAAGAACGGTGAGTGGTCCAGTCAGACCAGTGGCGGGCATTGATGCGCTTCCTTTGCGCTCCACGGCATCCTGCCCGGTTCGAAACTGTCTTCGATTTTCTCTGTGTACGCCGTGTCCTCTGTGGTGCAATCGCCCTTCGTCGTGCCTTCGTGCGCTTCGTGGTTGATCAAACGAGACCGGCCCGACGGCGTGTACTCAGCCGACGGGCTATACTGGATTCGTATGTTTGAAGGGAGTTACACGTGACTGCATCCCTCGCTCTCGACCAAATGACCACGACCGAAAAGCTCCGCGCCATGGAGGAGCTGTGGGAAGACTTGGCGCGTAATCCGGCGGATGTCCCGGTCCCCAATTGGCATCGCGACGTGCTGGAACAGCGCCAGGCGACCGCTGCCAGCAGTGAGGCCCGATTTCGCCCCTGGGACGACGCCAAGCGACGCCTGCGCAACGGGTAACGGCCTGCCTTGCGCTTGATCGAACTCCTCGACGCGGCGGAAGAGGACCTGGCCCGAGGTGCTGCGTTCTACACCTCCCGGTCACCGGGGCTGGGCGAGTATTTCCTCGATGCCCTCTTTTCCGACATCGACTCCCTGCTCCTGCACGCCGGCGTGCACGAGCAGCATCATGGTTTCCATCGTCTGCTTTCCCGCCGCTTCCCCTTCGCGATCTACTATCGGGTCGATGACGAAATCATCCGCGTCTACGCCATCCTCGATTGCCGCCAGGCCCCGGGTCATCTCGCCACACGCCTGAGCGATCCAGACGAGTAGCTCGAATTTCCACCACGAAGCGCACGAAGATACGAAGAAGGGCCTTCGTGTGCTTCGTGGTGAATCAAACCGCCGCGGCCTGGCGGCGGTCGGCGAGGCGGATGGGAATGGATGCCAGCAGCCCGGCGAGGAACAGGAACAGGCAGAACAGGATGGCGTTCTCGAGGCCCAGCCAGACCTGGAGCAGCCCGATGCCGAGCAGGCCGAAGATCGCCGCGGCCTTGGACGCCAGCCCCCAGAACCCGAACCAGCGCCCGGCCTCGCGCGCCGGGACCATCAGCGCCACCAGGGCACGCCCGGCGGACTGCGCCGAGCCGAGGCAAAGCCCGGCCAGGATGCCGACGCCGAGGAACACCATCTGCGCCTCCACCGGTCGTCCCAGCAGCACGCTCAGCCACTGGGCGATGGTCGGCGTGGCGAAGATCGCCAGCACCGCCAATGCCCAAAGCACCAGCGTGATGCGATAGATGCGCACCGGCCCCGCGCGGTCCTGCAGGAACCCGAAGCCCACGGCACCGATCACCGCGGTGATCTGGGTCACCACGAACATCATCACGCGCGTCGGCTCGTCCCACTGGATCACCTGCGCGCCGTAGATGAAGGTGAAGGCGATGATGATGTAGATCCCGGCCATCACGAAAAAGATGGACACGAACAGCGCGCGCAGGTCGCGGCGCTCGCCCAGCGTGACCAGCGAGGCCTTCACCCGCTTCCAGCCGAGCCCCAGCTGGACGTTGCGGGCCATGCGCCGACGGGTACCGCGCTCCTTCAGGAACAGGAAGGTCGGCAGCGCCGAGACCAGGAAGAACGCGGCCGCGAACGGCCCGACCCAGCGAATGCGCTCGAAGTTCTCCGCGCTCACCTCGCCCAGAAGCCCCAGGGCAAAAGCGGTCGCCACCAGCCCGCCGATATACCCGAGACCCCAGCCCAGCCCCGAGATCCAGCCGAGCCTCTCCGGTGGCCCCAGGTCGGGCAGGAAGCTGGCGATGAAGGACTCGCCGATGGCATAGCCGAAATTCGAGGCAATGATCAGCGCCATGCCGAAGAACACCAGCCCCGGTTCGACGAAGTACAACAACGCGGTGGTGATGATCGTCAGCACCCACGAGGCGGCGAGGAAACGCTTGCGCGAGGCGGTGGCATCCATGATCGCCCCGGCAAACGGGGCGGCCACGATCACCATCGCGTAGCTAACCGCCAGGGCCACGCTCCACAACAGGTTACCGAGGCGATAGTCCGGGGCGTCGCCGACGATCACGCGCGTAAACAGGTCGCCGAAGATCACCGTGATGATCAACAAGGTGTAGGCCTGATTGGCGAAGTCGAACATCGCCCAGCCGAAAATCTCGCGCCGGGGGGCGGGCGCGTTCTCGGGATGGCGCCGAATCAGCGGCATGCAGGAATCTCGGGGGTCATGACGGGCCACATGCTAACCCACCTCCTCAGCGCTCGCGGATCACGACGGCATCGCCGTCCGTTTCGACCGCGAAGTGCTCGAGGAAACTGCGGCCCAGACGCGAGCGCGGCAGTGCATCGTCGGGCAACACGATCGCACTGACCCCCGAACGGCGTAGCGCGCCCACCTGCAACTGCTCGATCCGGACGCGCTGCCCATGCTGCGTGCCCCGGACGTCGCGGATGCGCACCGAGCGCCCCTGATCGGCGTCAACCCCGGCCTGCTCGGCATCGGTCTCACGCAGCAACACCGAGTCAGCCTGCGCATCGACGACGACGGTAACGGCCGTGCCGTTCACCCCGGCGGTCAGCGCATGCTCGCCGCGCGAATCCCGATGCACCCGCACCTCGCCACCTCCCTCCGCCGGCCCAATCGGCCGCGCCGGGGCCGCCCGTTGCTGCACCCGCAGCTCATGTTGTCGGCCGCCGTACTCCACCAGGGCCGCGCCCGGGCGCGTGCGCAGGACCCGCACCCCGCCCGGGCCGGACTCGCCGGTGGAGACCACGGCGCGCTCGTCCCCCACGGACAGCACCGCGCGATCCCCGAACACCGCATGCAGACGCAGTTCCTCCGCGGCCACAGAGGCCGGCCACCACAGCATTAGCCACACCGCCAGACCGAACACGGCCGGCGAACAGTATCGAGCGAGACGAGTCCAAGTCATGCCGCAGTTATAGCGCCTCCGGCTGAACGAAACCGGAACACCAGGCGACAACCCCGGCGCCTGCTACCATCAGGGCGTGCATATCCTCCTGGAGCCCCCGTGTCCCGTTCATCCTCGTCCACCGCGTCCAGCCCACTCCCGACCCGGCATATCGCCCTGCGCCATGCCTTTACCGTGACATTGCTGGTAATCGGGCTGTGGCTGATGCACATGAACCTGCGGGTCCTGCCCGAGGCCGGGGTGATGGCGCTGTGGATCGGTGTCACCCTGCTGATCGCCCATGGCGGCTTCCGGCGCCACCGGGTACGGCGCGCGGCCTTCCTGCGCGGCTACCTGGAGCCGACCAGCCAATGGCCTCGCCGCCTGCGGGGCGGGCCGCTGATGGCCCTGCGTCACCTGATCATCGGCGCGCTGCTGGGCGGACTGCTGCTGATCACCCTCGCGCGCATCCCGACCCAGGAGGTCTGGGCCGCCCTGCTGGTCGCCGGCTTCGTGCTGGTGATCAGCGAGGCCCTGTTCGCCCGCCTGCTGCGCGGCCATGCCCATCCGCAGTTCGCACCGGAACTGGTCCGCCGCGGGGCCCTGCGGCTCACGGGCATGCTGCTGATCGTCGCCCTGCTGGCGCTGGCCCTGCTGGCCCGGTACCCCGACCTGACCGGCGCCTCGCTGGAACAGGCGGTCTGGTTCCTGGTCCACCAGGAGGCCGCACGCAGCCATCTGCTGGAGGCCGGATTGCAACTCGCCGCCGCCCAGGACGCCCTGCGCCTGTGGCTGGGCCAGCAGTGGTTCCCGCAGGGTGTGGAATCCCTGCCGGCCCTGCTCGGCTGGCTGCTGGTACTCGCGGAACAGGCCTTCCTGGCCCTCGGCTTCCTGCTGCTGGCCAACGGCCTGCTGCCGCTGCGCCCGACGAACGACACCCTGGGCGACCCGCGCAACGCCCCCGTCATCGAGTAGCCCGGACCCCGCCATGCCGTCGTGCATACCGCAAGCCCCAACCGGCACCCGGCCATGGCGATGACGGCGGGGTGGCATACGGCCTGGACCTGGCTGGTCCTGACCCTGCTGGCCAGCACCAGCCTTTTATGGCTGGCCAGCCAGCACGAACCCCGTAGCTGGGAAGAGGCCGCTCCGCTGACCCTGCAACTCGGCGAGCAGCGCTACCAGGTCGAGCAAGAACGCCTCACCCGCCTCGAACGCTTCACGCTCGAATGGCTGGAGGCGGGGGACGCCGAGGCCCGGGACCACTGGCAAGGCCGCGTGGATGCCGAACTCGATGCCCGCTTCGCGGAACTGCACGACCGCGTCCCCGAGGTCGCGGACTGGTACTACTCGCTGGGCGCCGAATACATGCGCCTGTGGCTGCGCGGGACCCAGTGGCTGGGCGACACCGAACCGGATGCCCCCGCGCGGATGCTGCGCGAGCGCCTGCTGCCCGAGGCGCTGTGGGATCACGCCCTGCGGGACCTGGCGACCCGCGTCGAATGGGGCGTGGACGAGCAACAACGCCAGGTTCGCGACGCCTGGCGTCTGGAGCTGGCCGAGCGCCTCGCGGACGCGCGCATCCCGGACCCACCGCCGCGCGCCGGAGGGGCCTCAGCGGCCGAGATCGAACGCGGCCACGCCCTGCACGCGGCGCTGGATATCGACCTGGAGCGCTTCGATCAGCGTACCGGCCTGGCGGCCACGGCCGCCGCCGGCACCGGGCTCGCGACCCCGTTGATCGCGCGTGCCGTGCAGGCCCGGCTAGCCACCCGCGCCACGCAGGCGGGGCTGGCGCGCAGCCTCGGTCGCGCCGGGCGCGTGGGCGCCCTTGGTGCCGGGGTCTGCGCCTGGAGCGGTCCGTTCTCGCTGGGCTGTGGCATCACGGCCGCCGGGGCCACGATCGTCGGCGTGGACTGGCTGCTTCTGCGGCTCGACGAGACCCGCCACCGCGAAGACCTGGAGCAGGCCCTGCACGAGGCCCTGGACGCCCTGCACGCCGAGACCCGCCTGGCCTGGCAGCAGGCCATCGCCGAGCGCGTCGAGGCCCGGCACGCGGCCAGTCGCGCCGCGGTCGAGAACACCTTCCAGCCCTGGAGGGCCGGCCTGGAACGCTGACCACCCCCTGCGGGTGGCCAGACCGCCCCGTCATCCCGACCGGAGCCAAGCGCAGAGCCGGGATCTCCAGCGCCGGGCCAACCGCCTGACCGTGGAGATCCCGGATCGCCGCTCGCGGCGTCCGAGATGACCCACACGCGGATGACGCGGGCTGCCCGATGCCGTCCAACCCCGGCAGGGCCGCGGCGTCTCGGCAGCAACGCGGCGCTGCGTTACACTCCGCACACCGTTACCTCGCGCCCGCGCCTACTGATGAATACGACTCCCAAGCGCCACAAGACCGTCCCCGTCCGCGTCGGCAACGTCACCGTCGGCGGCGACCACCCAGTGATGGTGCAATCGATGACCAATACCGACACCGCGGACGCCCTGCGCACCGCCGTGCAGGTGGCGGAACTCGCGCGCGCCGGCTCCGAGGTCGTGCGCATCACGGTGAACTCCGAGGCCGCGGCGAAGGCCGTACCGGAGATCCGCGAACGCCTGGATGCGATGGGACTGGACGTGCCGCTGGTCGGGGACTTCCACTTCAACGGCCACAAGCTGCTGACGCAATACCCAGAGTGCGCGCAGGCGCTGGCCAAGCTGCGCATCAACCCGGGCAACGTCGGGCGCGGCTCGAAGCGCGACAGCCAGTACGCGGCCATGATCGAGACCGCCTGCGAGCACGACAAGCCGGTGCGCATCGGCGTGAACTGGGGCAGCCTCGACCAGGCCCTGCTCGCGCGGATGATGGACGCGAACAACGAGCGCGCCGAACCCCTGTCACCGGAAGCGGTGATGCAGGAGGCCCTGATCACCTCGGCGCTGGAGAGCGCGGCCGAGGCCGAACGTATCGGCCTGCCGCATGACCGCATCATCCTGTCGGCCAAGGTCAGCGGCGTGCAGCCGCTGATCTCGGTCTATCAGGACCTGGCCGCACGCTGCGACTATCCGCTACACCTGGGTCTGACCGAGGCCGGCATGGGGGCCAAGGGCATCGTCGCCTCCACGGCCGCGCTATCGGTGCTCCTGCAACAGGGTATCGGCGACACCATCCGTATCTCGCTGACGCCGGAGCCCGGCGGCGACCGTACTAAGGAAGTCCTGGTCGCGCAGGAGATCCTGCAGAGCATGGGGCTGCGCAGTTTCCTGCCGTCAGTAGTCGCCTGCCCCGGCTGCGGACGCACCTCCAGCGAGTACTTCCAGCATCTGGCGCAGGACATCCAGACCTACATCCGCCACCAGATGCCCACCTGGAAGGAACGCTATCCGGGCGTGGAGGAGATGACCGTCGCGGTGATGGGCTGCGTGGTCAACGGCCCCGGCGAGAGCAAGCACGCCAACATCGGCATCTCCTTGCCCGGCACCGGCGAACAACCGGTCGCCCCGGTCTACGAGGACGGCGAGAAGACCGTTACCCTCAAGGGCGACCGCATCGCCGAGGAATTCCAGGCCCGCGTCGAGGCCTACATCGAACGCCGCTACCGCCAGACCGCCTGACGTTCCCGTTCACCACGAGGCGCAGAGAACATCAGGGCCTCTGCCGACACATGAACTTGCAGGATGCGGTTCGCTGCGCTCAACGCATCCTGCCCACTGCGTGCCAACGCGGTTCCGCCCGCCATCGCCACGCAGGCTCGACGCCACCGTTCCAACCCCTACCGAGTCGATAACGGCCCGATCGAGGCTCGGCTTATTTCTGTTCGAAGCGGTGGATCAGCGCCTTCAGTTCGGCGGCCTCGGCCTGCATCCGCGCGCTGGCGTCGCGGGCATGGGCGGAGACGGAACCGGTCTCGGTGGCCACATCGCGAATGGACGTCACGTTGCGGTTGATCTCCTCGGAGACCGCGCTTTGTTCCTCGACCGCGGTGGCGATCTGGGTGTTCATCTCGGTGATCTGACCAACGGCCTCGCGGATGCTGGTCAGTGAATCGCCCGCCGCCTGGGCCTTCTCCACCCCGTCGGCAGCCCGCTCCTGACTGGCACGCATCGCGGACATGGCCTCGCGCGCCCCGGACTGCAGGCTCTCGATCATATTGCGAATGGTCACCGTGGATTCGTCGGTGCGCTGCGACAGGCTGCGCACCTCGTCGGCCACCACGGCGAACCCGCGGCCGTGTTCCCCGGCGCGGGCGGCCTCGATCGCGGCATTCAGCGCCAGCAGGTTGGTCTGCTCGGCGATCTCGCGAATGACACTCAGAATCTTGTCGATCTCCACGGTGCTCGCTTCCAGCTTGCCGAGCTTCTCGGCCGTGGACTCGACCTCCGCTGCCATGCGGTTGATCACGGAAACCGTGTCGTTCACGACATCCTGACCGGCCCCGGTTTCCTTCTCGGCGTTGTTGGCGGCCTCGGCGGCGCGCGCGGAGTTGCTCGCCATCTCCTGGATGGTCGAGGTCATCTCGTTCATCGCCGTGGCAACCTGGTCGATCTCGTTTTGCTGGCGCTCCACGCCGGCGGCGGTCTGGTCCACGCTGCTGGCCATCGAGTGGGCACCGTCACTCACCGCCTCGGCCTTGTCCTCGATGCGTCCCAGCACGGTGCGCAGCTTGGCCTCGCCGAAGCGCTGCACCAGCTCCAGCGAGGCGCTGTCATCGCGGCGCCCCGTGTAGATGGCCTCCATGACCGGGTTGTCGAACTGGGCCTGGGCGCGCTTGACCGCCTGGCGCACCCCGGAGGTAAACACCAGCGACGCCACGCCGCCGACAGCGAAGATCAGCACCAGCAGGGCCGCCTGCACCACAGGCGAAGACGCCGAGAACACGACGGCGAGCGCCAGCAGGACGCCCACGATCCAGGTGCCCGCCAGGCGACAGGTCAGGCCGTGATACCAGCGCCGTGCGAAGCTCCGACCCCGGTTGATCGCGGCATACACCTTCTCGGCGCGTGCCACATGTTCGCGCTCCGGGATCGCCCGCACCGACTCGTAGCCGGTCTTGCGCCCGTTCTCGTAGGCGGGGGTGACAAAGGCGTCCACCCAGTAATGATCGCCGTTCTTGCGCCGATTCTTGACGATGCCCATCCAGGCCCCATCGTCCTTCAGGGTCGCCCACATGTTCGCGTAGGCGGCCTCCGGCATGTCCGGGTGGCGCACAATATTGTGTGCAGCCCCCTCCAACTCCGCGCAGTCGAAGCCGCTGACCGCGACGAAGTCGTCGTTCGCATAGCGAATGCGGCCTTTTTCGTCCGTGGCCGAGATCAGATCCCCATGCCGATCGAGCGAATAGGCCGCCTGGGTGACGGGAAGATTCTTGCGCATGCCGTACTTCCTTATTCTTGTATGCCGAACAGGACGTGTCCGGCAACCCAAATTCGCGCGGGCCGTTCGCTGCGACCCGCGCCCTCGAGGATGATCCCCGGCGAATATATTCGCTCTTACGAATGTATCGACCCGGATGCCCCAAACTTGAATCGCACCCGGCGGCGGCCTACCGGGGTTCAACGGGCCGCGATGCCGCCGCCAGCACACGCCGAAAGCCCTCGAAGGCGAACGGGGTCAGCTCCAGGTCACGCGAACGCCGGTCGGCGTAGACCAGGCCCAGCACGCGCTCGCCATCGCACAGGCGCGCGACGAGACAGTCGACCCCGCCGGTCAGCTTGCGCACCGCCGGAGGCATCTGCTCATGGATGCGCTTGCGGTCCCACCACTGCGGCGTGTCCTTATCCAGGACCTGCGCCAACGGTCCGAGCGCCGCACGGTTGATCACAAAGTGGCTGAACTCCGGCTCGTGCAGCGTGCCGACCAGGTGCTCGGCACGCAGCGTCTCGCCATCCCGGGACAGACGGGCAAAAACCACCCGGTTCAGGCCTACACCGAACTGCATCACCCGCAGCATCCGCCGTACGCGCAGCTCGCGGTTCTGCTCTTTCTCGAGCGCGCCAATCCCCTCTTCCAGCAGGTCGACCCGCGGCATCAGGGCCAGGCGCGGCCGATGTGGCTCGCGCAGCCAGACCCGCCCGGGTATCTGCGGATCCAGCGGTTCACGATGATAGACCGCGACATCCGCGTTGAAACGCTCGATCACCGCACTGATCCGGTCCGCGGCCTCCTTGTCCGTCAAACCCATCAACCCGGCTAGCAGCGCGAGGTCGCGGTCACCGCGCGCGGTATCCATGCCGCGAAAGACCTGCCAGGCCACGGCACTCGCGACCATCACCTCAAAGGCCCGGTGATGCGCCGCATTGACCGCCCGCAGTGTCCCCTGCACCAGTTCCGGCAGCTCCATTTGTTCCGCCATCGCACGCGAGAGATCGTCCGTTGCGTACCCCAGCGCGGTGTAACTGGCCTCGTCCGGAAGCGCATTCAGCTCGAGGATCTCCATCAGCCGGGCCAGGCGCGGCTCGCCCTCCACCAGCAGGGCGAGCAGGCCGAGCTGATTCAGCAGGGCGGCCAGGGCCAGCTCGCCCGGCTCGGTATCGTGGCGCTCGCCTGCGATTTCGGTCGCAATCATTGCCGCCAGCCGCGATTGCGCCGCCATCTCGCGATAAGCCTGCGGCTGGGTAACGACATCCTCGACGCGCGGCGCCGCAGTCGCCTCCTGATGGACGTTCTGCAACCCCAGCATGGCGATGGCGTCCCCCACCGCGTGCACTTCCTGGCGCAGGCCGCGGCGCGAACGGTTTGCACGCAGGATCAGACGCAGGCTCAGACCGGGGTCGCGTTCGGCGTAACGCGCCAGTTCGCGCAGCGAGCGCTCAACCAGGGCGTCGGGGTCGGCAAACACCGCATCGCTCGCCTCGAGGATCGGCCATTCCACGGCCGTCAGGCGGGCGGCTTCGTCCATGTAGGGCGCGTCCTTGTCCAGGGACATGCTGTACCTCGCGCAGGGGAGTCGTTATGGTTATGCCCGTCACTATAGCAACTGCGGCACTGTGAACTGGCCCGCAGAACCCCTACTCGAGCCCACATCCCGGAACCCCATCAGTGAAGTACATTCTCGGCTTTATCATCGTGCTCGGCGGCGTGTTCGGCGGCTTCATGCTGCACGGTGGCAATATCATGGTCATCTGGCAGCCGTACGAATACATGATCATCGGCGGCGCGGCCCTGGGCGCCTTCCTGATCGCCAACCCGTTGCGGGTTGTGATCACCGTCATGAAGTCCCTCCCCCAACTCCTGAAGGGGGGTGCCAAGTACTCGCGCGACGACTATCTCGACCTGCTCGCGCTGATGTACAAGCTGTTCACCAAGGCCCGCAAGGAAGGCCTGATGGGCATCGAAGGCGACGTCGAGGAGCCCGAGGAGAGTGCCCTGTTCCAGGCGCATCCCCGGGTACTCAAGGACCATCACGCGGTCGAGTTCATCACCGACTACATGCGCCTGATCATCTCCGGCTCGATGAACCCGCACGAGCTGGACGCCCTGATGGACGTGGACCTGGAGACCCACCACGAGGAATCCGAGCGCCCCAGCCATGCGGTCAACCGCGTGGCGGATGCCCTGCCCGGCTTCGGTATCGTGGCCGCTGTTCTGGGGATCGTGAACACCATGGGCGCAATCGGCGGTTCGATCGAGGAAATCGGGATGAGCGTGGCAGCGGCCCTGGTCGGCTCCTTCCTCGGCATCCTCCTGGCCTATGGCTTTGTCGGTCCAACCGCGGCCGCCCTGGAGTCGCGATCCCAGGAAGAAGCCAAGTTCCTCCAGTGCATCAAGGCCTGCATCCTCGCCAACGTTCAGGGGTACAGCCCGCAGGTGGCAGTGGAATTCGGGCGCAAGACCATGGAAAGCGAGATGCGTCCCGGCTTCGCCGAACTCGAGGAGCACGTGAAGGCGGCCTGAGGCCGTCCGGACCGAATCCATGGGCGTCGAAGACAAGACCCAGCCGATCATCGTCAAGAAGAAGGTGGTCAAGGCGGCCCACCACGGGGGCTCGTGGAAGGTCGCCTTCGCCGACTTCGCCACCGCGATGATGGCCTTCTTCCTGCTCCTGTGGCTGCTCGCGGCGATGGAGGTAGAAGAACGCGCCGGGCTGTCGGAATACTTCAAGAATCCGTCGGCCTTCGACGGCGAGGCGGCCCTGCCCGGGCAGGCCCCGGGCGACGGCACCGGCGTGGACCCGTCGATCATCGACTTCGAGGGCCTGCCCGAGATCCTCGATGACCCCGAGCGCATGGACGCCCCCGTGGGCATCGACGAGCAGACCTTCGACGACCTGGCCGAGGCGCGCGACCGTGAGGCCCTCGAGACACTGCAAAGGGCCCTGGAGGAAGCGGTCGAACAAAGCCAGGCGCTGGAGCCCTTCAAGGACCAGTTGCTCCTGGACATCACGCCCGAGGGCCTGCGCATCCAGATCATCGATCGCGAGAACCGCCCGATGTTCGACAGCGCCAGCGCGCGGCCCCTCGAGCACGCCGACGCGATCCTGCGTGAACTGGCCAGCCTGATCAACAAGGTCCCCAACCGCGTCTCGATCACCGGACACACCGACGCGCGCCCGCTGCTGCGCCCGGACTACACCAACTGGGAACTCTCGGCCGACCGTGCCAACGCGGCCCGCCGCGCGCTGATCGCCGGCGGCACCCAATCCGACCAGATTGCCCAGGTGGTGGGTCTGGCGGCCAGCGTGCCCTTCAACCGCGAAAATCCGGAAGCGGCCATCAATCGCCGCATCTCCATCATCGTCATGTCCCAGCAGGCCGACGATGCCATGCGCCAGAGCCTGGAGAGCGAGGGCGTGCGCCCCGACACCCTGGGGCCGGCAGACAACGGCACCGCCCCACCGCCCGCGCAACTGGACGACCCCAGCTAAAATGGCCCAACATCGCGACATCCCGCTGAACCTGATCACCGGCTTTCTTGGCGTCGGCAAGACCACCGCCATCCGTCACCTGCTCGCACAGCGCCCGGAAGGCGAGCACTGGGCTGTGCTGGTCAACGAGTTCGGCGAGATCGGCGTGGATGGCGGGCTGCTGGCGGATACCGGCGTGGCCCTAGAAGAGGTTCCCGGCGGGTGCCTGTGCTGCGTCTCGGCGCAGATGTTTACCGTCGGCCTGAACCGGCTGATCCGCAGCCAGAAACCCGACCGCATCCTGATCGAACCGACCGGTCTCGGGCACCCGGCGCAGATCATCCGCACCCTGACCGAACCGCCCTACGCCGGCGTCCTCGATCTGCGCGCCACCGTGACCCTGATGGATGCACGCCACCTGGCCTCGCCCCGCCATCGCGAGCACCCGACCTGGCAGGACCAGATCGCCCTGGCCGACGTGCTCCTGGCCAACAAGGCCGATCTCTACAGCGAGGATGACCGCGAGACGCTGCATGCCTACGTCGCCGCGATGCCCTCGCCGCGCCCCCTGGTGGTCGAGACGACTCAGGCCCGCATCGAGCGCGAATGGCTGGACCGGCCCCGGCTGGAGCGCGGCGGTGCCCTGTTCCCCGAGGCCCGCGCCTTCCTCGACGCCGCGACCGAATCCACGGACCATGACCATGACCATGACCATGACCATGACCATGACCATGACCATGACCATGACCATGACCACGACCATGACCACGACCACGCTGCTCCGGCGGCAGATGAATGGGTCACCATTGACACCCGTGGCGATGGCTACATCGGTCGCAGCTGGCTGATGCCCGAGGGGCAGGTCGTCGACCACGCAACGCTCGCAGGCCTGGTCGACGGCTTTACCGGCGACCGCTTGAAAGGACTGGTGGCAACCGACCAAGGCTGGCACCGCATCAACCGCGTGGACGGCCACGGTGGGCTGGAGCCAATGGCCGCCCCCAACACGCCGCTGCGCCCCCGCATCGAGGCCATCCTGCCGGAATCCGATACCGCCGCCCTGGACGCCCTCGCCCGGACACTCGACGCCGCACGCACCCCGAACCCCTGACCGGGCCCTCAACGCCAATGGCAGACGCTTCGCAGGCTACGTTGAGCCCCGCGAAACGCATCAGGACGCACGGGTACACGGAAAGACGTCACGCCGACCGATGCGTTTCGCTTCGCTCGACGCAGCCTACACGTCAGGCGATGCGAGCCAGGCCGGATCGAGGAAAAACAAGAGGGTAATCACCGCCCCGATCAGGGTGACGGCATGCCGATAGCCGGCCTCCGGCACGCGGCGCACCAGGGCGATACCGAGCCGCGCGCCCAGGATCGCACCGGCCCCGACAGCCAGCAGCCCGGTCGCGACCACCTGCCCGCCCGCGATGTAGACCCCCACCGCCATCAGGGTCAGCACCGAGGAGAGCAGGTTCTTCACCGCATTCGCCCGCGCGAGATCCGTGATCCCCTGGCCACGCAGGATGGCCAGCAGCAGGATGCCGACGCCACCGTTGAAATAGCCGCCGTAAGCGCAGCCCAGCCCAGCCCCCAATACCCGTAGCGGCCCCGAATGCGTCCGCGCGGCCTGATGCTGTAGCCAAGGGCCGAGGGCAAACAGCACCGTGGCCAGCAGCAACAGCCAGGGGATCAGCGCGCGGAACCGGGCATCCCCGGTCAGCAGCAGCACGGAGGCCCCCAGGGCCCCGCCCAGCACCCCCGCCAGCAGCAGGCCCCAGGCCAACCCCCGGCCCAGCTCCTGCCCCGCCCCGCGTAACTGCCGCCGATCCGCCAGCACGCTGGCCAGATAACCGGGCAGCAGGGCCGCGGTCCCCGTGGCATTCGCGGCCACCGGCGGCACGCCAACGCTCATCAGGGCCGGCAGGGTCAGGAAACTGCCGCCACCGGCCACCGCATTCAGCAGGCCGGCGAAGAACCCGGCGGCGAGGAGCAGCAACGCAACGCCGGAGGGCGCAAAGTCCATGCCGCGCGGTATCCCGGCTCAGACGACCTTGCGGTCACTGAACTCGGCGCGATAGAACCACTCGTTGCCCGGCAAGGAATTGGGGTTGGGAAACACGATGAAGCCCGGCTCCGGGGCACGCACCTCGGTGCCGTCGGCACGCGTACCGATCAGCTCGCCGGCCGCCAGCGGATCGAAGCTCTTCCACTCCCGCGCAAAGCGGTCATCCGGGTGGTCGCGGTCGATCACCTCGACCAGACGCAGCACCTCCGGACTGGCCTGGCCCGCGGTGGCCGGGGCCTCCAGCATGTCCAGATGCGCGAGGGTGTTGCGGATCGCGTTGTACGCCACCTCCGGCGCCTGCGGGTCGTCATGCTGGCCGCATTCCAGGGTCACGCCGTAGCCGCCCTGCGAGCGCATGTACTCGGTGGTGCCGATGCCGTAGCTCGGGTCGGTACTGAGCATCTGCGCGCGCTGGCTGGCGTTCGGGTTCTTCATCCGGCGCGCGACCCCGCGGGCGTAGGTATCCAGCCAGCCCTCGACCATGCGCTGCGGCCCCAGGCAGGCCGCCAGCGCCTGTTCCTCGGCCGCGTGCGTGAAGCCTTCCAGCTCGCCGTCATTATCGCGCGGGCCGAGCATGATGAACGGCTGCCCACCGGTGTGGAACGAGTGCAGATCCAGCAGCACATCATGCGCCGCCAGCAGCGGGCACAGCACGTTGGCGATGCGGTCCTCGAAGTCCTGTGGGTCGTCGGTCACGCGCAGATTGCGGTTCAGGTTGCGCTCGCCCATGCGGCTTTCCAGCTGATAGGCCAGCGGGTTGGTGCGCGGCACCAGCGTCAGTTGTCCGCGCAGCAAACGCCGCTGCCCCGACTCCAGCTCCGCGTGCAGGCGTTCGGTGGCCTGGGTGCCACAGGTCTCGTTGCCGTGCACCGCCCCCAGCACGATCAGACGCGGCCCCGGCTCCAGGCCGTGAAAGGTGATCGAACGCAAGGCAGTGGGACGGGACGGATCGGACATCGGGGCAGCTCCGGGCAAGAGACGGGCCTAAAGGCTACCGGAGCGGCCCAGGGGATGCCATGCGGGCATGCCTGACGACACTGACCAGCGGGGCCCCTCAGGGTGTCGGCAGGCCGGCATGCTTCGTCATCCAGGCATCCAGCGCCTCGATCTCCAGCGGCCGACTGTAGAGATACCCCTGACCCAGGGCACAGCCGCGCTCCTGCAGGAAGGCCGCCTGCTCCGCCGTCTCCACGCCTTCGGCGATCACCTGCATGTTCAGGTTGCGGCCCATCGCGATGATGGTGGCGGCGATCTCGCGGTCGGCGCTCTCGCTGGCAACACCATCCACGAAACTGCGGTCGATCTTCAGGACATCCAGCGGATAGGTCCTCAAGGCCGCCAGCGAGGAATACCCGGTCCCGAAGTCGTCGATGGCCAGCTTCACCCCCAGCGCCTTCAGCGCCACCAACCGTGCAATCGCCTGATCGCCCTGCTGCATGATCGCGGTCTCGGTGATCTCCAGCTCCAGCTGGGCGGCCGGGAAGCCGGTCAGCGCCAGGATCTCCGCCACGCGATTGACGAAGTCGCTGCGCTGCAGCTGCACCGGGGACAGATTGACCGCCAGACCGAAATCTCCGGCGCCGCGGTCCAGCAATCGGCGCCCGGCGTCGCAGGCCTCGCGCAATACCCACTCGCCCAGTGCAACGATCAACCCGGTGTCCTCGGCGATCGGGATAAAGCGATCCGGCGGGATCATCTCCCCCTGTGCCGGCTGCCAGCGCAGCAGCGCCTCCATGCCGAAGGGTTGCCCGTCCTCCAGCCGCACCTGTGGCTGGAAATGCAGCCGCAACTCGCCGTTGTCGTCCTGCAGGGCCTGGCGCAGTCGGTTCTCCAGCTCCAGGCGCTCGTCGGCCGCGCGTGTCAGGGCCTGGGTATAGACACTCCAGGTCTGGCGCCCGGATGCCTTGGCCTGGTACATCGCCGCATCCGCGTGCTGGATCAGCGCGGTCACGGTGTCGCCATGATCGGGGTAGAGACTGATACCGATGCTGCCATTCAGATAGACCGAACGCCCGTCCTCCAGCGTAAAGGGGCGCTCGAAGCTTGCCAGCAAACTGCGGGCGCAGCGCGCGATCTCGTCGTCGCTGTCCGGGTTCTCCGCCACAATCAGGAATTCAT
This sequence comes from Thioalkalivibrio sp. ALMg9, assembly GCF_000380625.1. Taxonomy (NCBI): domain Bacteria; kingdom Pseudomonadati; phylum Pseudomonadota; class Gammaproteobacteria; order Chromatiales; family Ectothiorhodospiraceae; genus Thioalkalivibrio; species Thioalkalivibrio sp. ALMg9. The sequence goes on along the minus strand of NZ_AQYC01000007.1, from coordinate 199,298 downwards.
CGCCGCCCAGCCGACCCAGCACATGGGTTGGCCCCAGCACCCCGCGCAGACGCCGCGCGACCTCCACCAGCACCTGATCGCCCGCCGGGTGCCCCATGGAATCGTTCACGTTCTTGAACCGGTCCAGATCGAGATTCAGCACCGCAATCCGGTGCCCATGCATGCGGGCACGCTCCAGCGCCTGCCCCAGCATCACCTGCAGCTGGCTGCGATTGGGCAGGTCGGTCAGGGCGTCGTTCTGAGCCAGGTACTGCAACTCTTCCTCCGAGCGGCGCAACTCGGACATATCGGTCAGCACCCCGGAGTAGTGCAGGGCCTGACCCTGTTCGTCGTAAACGGTGTTCAGGCTCAGCCACTGCGGGGCCACCTCACCATTGTGCCGGCGGTTCCAGATCTCGCCCTGCCAGTGACCCTCGCGCTGCAGGCTGTCCCACATGTGCTTGAAGAACTCTCCGTCATGGCGCCCGGACTGCAGAAAGCTCGGGTTGCGCCCCAGGGCCTCGCCCTCGGAAAAACCGGTGATGTCGACGAAGGCCGGATTCACCGCGACGATCCGCGGGGTCAGGTCGGTGATGATGATGCCGTCACGGGTACTCTCGAATACCGCCGCCATGCGCCGCAGGCCCAGCAAGGCCTGGCGCCGTTCCAGCGCCGCCCCCAGACTGGAGGCGACGATGCGCGCCAGGCTCTGGTCCGCATCGGTCCAGCGCTGCGCGCGCCGCACCCGGTCGAGCGCGAGGAACCCGCGGTACTCGCCCTCCACGTACAGGGGTACCAGCAGCACAGCCTGGCTTTGCGAGGCCTCCAGGATCGCGCGTTCCTCATCCGGCAGCTCGCGGGTCAGCACATCGATCGCACCGCCGCCCTGCAGGATCTCGTGCCAGCGCGGCAGGACCGATTCCAGGCTCAGGTTGCGCAGCGGCGGCGGGCGGATCATCTCCTCGGCATCCGAACGCACCCAGTAGTAGCGGTGGATATCCAGGGCCTCGCGCACCGCGTGGTCCAGTTCGGCCACCAGCACATAGGCCCGGTCGGCGCCAGCCTCCTGCCCCAGTTCGGCCAGCAGCCGGTGGATCACGCTGGCGGGGTTGTCCTCGCGCAACAGTTCCACGGTCAGCTCGGCGGCAGTGCGCAGCGCGCGCTCGCGCTCGCCGAGTGCCTGCGAGACGCGCAGCTTCTGCGCCGCCAGCCCCGCGATCTGGGTGAACTCGTCGATCAGCACCCGTTCGCCAGGGTAGGGTCCGCGTGACGCGCCGAGATAAATACCCAGGGTGCCCAGCACGCCACCGTCGGCATCCCGGAAGGGGAACGACCAGCAAGCGCCAAAGCCCGCCCCACGCACGAGATCGCAGAACCCGGCCCAGTTCGGGTGCGTCCCGCAGTCCTCGATGATCATCGGCTCGCCACTCCAGGCGGCCTCGCCGCAGGAGGCCACCCCCTGGGCAGCGCGGATCCGGCGGGTCGCACTGCGCAGCGGGTCCGGCAGCCGCGGAGCCGCCACGCCGTAGAGTTCCTGACTGTCGGCATCCAGCAGCATGATGCAGCCGTGCAGGTCAGGCGCCAGCGATTCCAGGCCCTTGACCACATCCTCCAGCAGGCGTGGATCGCGCTCCCCCGTGGCCAGGCGTGCCAGTACGTTCCCGCGTACCTCCTGAACGCGCTGGTCCAGCACCCGCCGGGTCACGTCCACCAGACTCCCGGACAGGCCCGTGGCCCGGCCCGCGGCATCCAGATTGACCTGGCCGCGCAGCTCCAGCCAGCACAGCGAGCCGTCGGCCGCGCGCAGACGAATCTCGGCCTCCAGCCGGCCGTCGTCGGCCTCCACGGCGCGCGTCAGCAGTCGCGCGGCCAAACCGCGATCCTCCAGCGGCATGAACGACAACATCTCCTCGCCAATCGACAATTCCACCGAATGGCCGGTGATGGCCGTCCAGGCCGGATTGAGGAAACGCCAGCAACCGGCGGCATCGGTCTCGAAGACGATATCGCCGGCGCGTTCGATCACCTCGCGGTAGCGCCGTTCGGAGGCCGCCAGCGCCGCACGTTCCCGGCGCAGCCGCACGCGGGCATACACCTGGTCCAGCAGCATCGGCAGGGTCTTCAGATAGCCCTCGTGCTTGACCGTGTAATCCTCCACGCCCATACGCAGGGCACGCGCGGCGAGGTCCTCGGTGCCTTGCCCGGTCACCAGGATGGTCGGCAGGTCCAGTCCGCGGTCCTCGCGCACCAGGCGCGCCAGCTCGAGGCCGTCGATCCCGGGCAACCGGTAGTCCACCAACAACAAGTCAAAGCCCAGCTCCCCGGCGGCACTTTCCGGTAGCGCCGCCAGGGCCTCCTCGGCGGTGTGCATCGTCGCCAGCTGCACATGTGGGGCCGTGCGCGCCAGTTCGCGACAGGTCAGGCCGACATCGAATTCGCTGTGCTCGACATACAGTACCCGCAGCGGCTCACGCGCCTCGATCACCCGCAGCTCGCGCCGGGCGCAAGCATCCACCACCCGCCCCGGAAGGCGCTCCAGGTAGCCATCGGCCTTGGTCAGATAGTCATCGGCACCCGCGCGAAACGCCGCCACCACGGTTTCCTGTTCGCCGTGCCCGGTGAGCACCAGCACGGCCTCGCCGCGTCCCGCGGCGTGCAGCTCGCTGATCAAGTCGAGACCGCTGCCATCCGGCAGGCGCAGATCCACCACCACACAGTCGAAGCCATCCGCCCCGGTCAGCGCCGCGCGCGCCTCGGCCAGAGACCCCGCCGGGGACACGTCGGCGCCCGGCACCTGACGTTCCAGGACGCGGCGCTGCAGATCGGCATCTGCCGAGTTATCTTCTACGAGCAGGATTCGCATGGGGTCTCGGGTTGCAAGGGGGCCGCGGCTTCAGACCGGCGGGTGGTTAAGCAGGCACCAGTAGAGCTCGACCTGCTCGGCGACCTGCACGAACTGGGCGAAATCCACTGGTTTGACGATGTAGGAGTTGGCGCCGCAGTCATAGGCAGTGGCGATGTCACGGTCCTCATTGGAGGAGGTCAGCATCACCACCGGAATGCGCCGGAAGCGTTCGTGCGCACGGATACGCCGAAGCACCTCCAGTCCGTCCACCTTGGGCAGCTTGATATCCAGCAGGATCACCGCCGGCGGCGCGAGTTCGCCGCGCTCCCAGCGATCGAGAAACTCCAGCGCCTCCACCCCATCGCGCGCGGTCTCCAGCGGGTTGGAGAGGTTTCTCCGCTTGAAGGCGCGCTGCATCAGATCGATATCCACCGGGTTGTCCTCCACCACCAGGATGGAGGGCTGACGTCCGGCGTGGCTCATCGCGGGAACTCCACGTGGAAGGCGGCCCCCTCGCCCGGCGTGCCCTCGGCGCGGATCTCGCCGCGCAGCCGGTGGACTGCACGGCGCACCAGGGCCAGGCCGACGCCGGTCCCCGGATAAGCCTCGGCTCGGTTCAGGCGCTGGAAGATATCGAAGATACGATCCCGAAACGCCATGTCAAAACCGATCCCGTTATCCCGCACCGTGATCCCGAGTGTAGCGCTGCGGGATTCGGCCTGCACCGTTACCTGCGGGGCCTCGCGCTCGGCACTGAACTTGAACGCGTTCTCCAGCAGGTTGCGCAGGATCAGGGCGACGCCATCCGGGTCGCTTACAAAGCAGAGATCAGGGTCGATCTCGATACTCACCTCGGCGCGCTCACGGAGTCCCGGATCCACCGACTCCAGCACCTCCTCCACCAGCGCGCGCACGCGGACGGTGCGCTCCTCCAGCGGCCGACGCTCCATGCGCGAGTAGGCCAGAAGATCCGAAATCAGTTCGTTCATCTGCGCCACGCCATTGCGGATATTGCTGAGGAAGACGCGACCCTCACCCTCCAGCTGCTCGCCGTAGTCCGCCTCCAGCAACTGGCTGTAGCCCTCGATTCCGCGCAGGGGTGCCTTCAGGTCGTGGGAGACGGCATAGGAAAACGATTCCAGTTCCTGGTTGAGCGCCTGCAGGGCCGCCGTGCGTTCCGCCACCCGCTGTTCGAGCGTGGCGTTCAGATTGCGCAGTTCCAGTTCGTTACGCTTGAGCTCGGTCACCTCCAGCACCGTGCCCTGTACGTAATGCAGGCCGTCGGCGCGCTCGATCGGCGCCTCCATGGTGAGACTGAACCAGGCCTCCTCGCGCGCCTCGGGCCGGGCCTTCAGGAGCAACCGCTGGGGCCCGGGCCGGCCGCCGGCGATCAGGGTCTCCATCACCGCGGAGAAGCTCGCCCCGTCCGCGGACTCGAGGTCGAAGAAATTGCGGGCAAACGACTCCAGCGTCGGCTTGCCGTAGTGGGAATCACAGCCCAGCAGCGCATACAACCGATCGGACCACCACAGCTCGCGGTTCTCCAGCAGGTACTCCCAGCTGCCCAGCCCGGCGTGGCGCTCGGCCTGGCTCAGGCGATCCACCTGGCGTGCCAGGGCGGCCTCCGCCTGCTTGCGCGCCTCGATATTGCGCAGCGTTACCAGCAGCAGCTTCTCTCCGGCGATCTCGGTGACCTGCAGGTTGGCCTCCACCCAGAACCCATGACCGTCACGGTGCCGGGCGCGCCACTCGAACACCAGCTGTTCGCCACGCCGGGCGCGCTCCATCAGGGCCTTCTGGCGCTGAACGTCGAATCCGGTCTCGTCCGCGCTAAGGTCGTCCACGTTGCAGGCCAGCAGCTCGGCACGGCTGTAGCCGTACATCTTCTCGGCCGCAGCGTTAATCCCGATCAGGGCCTCGGTATCCAGGTCTTGCAGCAGGATCGCCTCCTGCACGTTGTCGAAGATCGCGCGGAAGCGGGTCTCGGAATCACGCAGGTCCTGCTCGGCGCGCCGGCGTTCGGTCACGTCCACCAGCAGACCATTGATACGGATGACCTGCCCGGACTCGTCACGGGTCAGCCAGGTCCGGTCTTCCAGCCAGACCCAGCCGCCCGGTCCGTCCCGCAGACGATACAACTGGGTGTAACGGTCCGGGCCGCGCTCGATGTGCGCGGCGACCTCGGCCACGATGCGGTCGATATCGTCGGGATGAATCAGGTCGGCATAGTGCACCTCGCCGCGCAGCAGGGCATCGCGGGCAATGCCCCAGCGCTCGATATTCGGGGAGACAAAGGTGACCGGCCAGCCGGGGGTGGTAGCCCACTCAATGGCAACCACTGGGGAACGTTCAACAATCCCGGTGAGCCGGCGCGCCTCGCGCGAGGCGCGGTCACGATCCTTCAGGGGGAAATACACCAGCAGGAACAGGAGGATGGCTGTGACCACCACGTAGCCCCAGCCCTTGAGGGTCTGCAACTGCCCCAGCAGCTCCAGATCGTCGACCATCAGCAGCAGGGCCCGGTCGGACAGGGCGATCCAGAGCAGCCCGACGATCAGATACAGCACGGCGATGAGTAACGCGGTGCGCCCCGCGCTGGGTCTCCAGCTTCCCTTGTTGCCTCCCGCCATGCCATTCCTCCGACCGCCATGGAGACGCGGCCGGCATTCCCTGCCCGCCAGCTGTCCTGTCTCGAGCATCGACCACCCGTGGCCCAAGCGCAACCCAGGGCAGGCGGGGCCAGTTCGCGGGCTTCGGAGCGCGGTTCGAAAATGGTATTCTTCGCCGCTCCCGCAAGCGGACGCAGCGATGTTCAAGCAACTCGAAGGCGAGTCCCGTGGCGAGCGCCACCCGACCCCAGCGGTCCTGGATCGCCTGAAGCTCAATGCCGGCGGTCTGATCCCCGCCATTGCCCAGCAGCACGACACCGGCGAGGTCCTGATGCTGGCGTGGATGAACCGCGAGGCCCTGGACGAGACCCTGGCGACCGGACGCGTCTGCTACTACTCGCGCTCGCGCCAGGCGTTGTGGCGCAAGGGCGAGCAGTCCGGGCAGGTGCAGCAGCTGCATTCGCTGCACCTGGACTGCGACGGCGACACCCTGCTGCTGAAGGTCGACCAGACCGGCCCGGCCTGCCATACCGGGCGGCGCAGCTGCTTCTACCTGCAGGTCGAACAGGACACCGTCGTGGTGACCAGCGATCCCGAGATCGCCCCCGAGACGCTGTACGGCAAGGACACCGGGCAATGAGCGCGGCCCGGACCCTCAGCCTGCACAACACCCTGGGCGGGCGCGACGAGCCGTTCGTGCCCCAGGACCCTGAGCGGGTGACGCTCTACGTCTGCGGCCCCACCGTGTACAACCGCGTGCACATCGGCAACGGCCGGCCGGTGGTCGTGTTCGACGTGCTGTTCCGCGTGTTGCGCGAGCTCTACGGCCCGGATCACGTGGTCTACGCCCGCAACATCACCGACGTCGACGACAAGATCAACAAGGCCGCCGCCGACAACGGCGAGCCCATTGCCGCGCTGACCGAACGCTTCACCCGGGCCTTCCACGAGGACATCGCCGAACTGGGCACGCTGGAACCCACCCTCGAGCCGCGCGCGACCGAACACATCCAGCCGATGATCGAGCTGATCGAGCGCCTGATCGAACGCGGCCACGCCTACGTGGCCGACGACCACGTGCTGTTCGACGTGACCTCCTACCCGGACTACGGCGCCCTGTCCGGGCGCTCGCTGGCGGACATGCAGGCCGGCGCCCGGGTCGAGGTCGCCGACTACAAGCGCCACCCCGGCGACTTCGTGCTGTGGAAGCCGGCCGCGGCCGACGAGCCCGGCTGGGAGAGCCCCTGGGGCACGGGCCGCCCCGGCTGGCACCTGGAATGCACGGCGATGATCCGCAGCCACCTGGGCCCGATGATCGACATCCACGGCGGCGGCCACGACCTGGTCTTCCCGCACCACGAAAACGAGATCGCCCAGGGCTGCGCGGCCGAGGGCTGCCACGAACACGGCACCCACTACGCCCGTTACTGGGTGCACAACGGACACCTGACCATCGACGGCGAGAAGATGTCCAAGTCACTGGGCAATTTTCAGCTGCTGCACGACCTGCTGCAGCACTACCCCGGCGAGGTCCTGCGCCTGGCGCTGCTGTCGCGCCACTACCGCGCCCCGCTGAACTTCTCGGAAGAGACCCTGACCCAGTCGCGCAACAGCCTGAATGGCCTGTACCGCGTACTGCGCGATGTGGCCGACATCGAGGCCGACGACATTGCTGCCTCCGACACGGCAGTGTTCACGGCGCTGCTGGATGACCTGAACACCCCCGCCGCGATCACCGCGCTGCACCGCATGACCGACGCCCTGGCAACAGCATCCGACGATGCCGAACGGGCCCGCCGCAAGGGTGAACTGCTGGCGGGCGCCGCCCTGCTGGGTCTGCTGCAACAGGACCCGGCCGCGTGGTTTCAGGGCGACCCCGGGGACGATGACCTGGCCGCCTGGGTGGAGGAGCGCATCGCCGCACGCAAGGCCGCGCGCCAGGACCGCGACTTCGCCAAGGCGGATGCCATCCGCGACGAACTCGTGGCGCGCGGCATCGAGCTGGAAGACACGCCGGACGGCACGCGCTGGCAGCGCGCCACCTGAAACCGATGGATCTGCGCCCCTGGCTCATGCGATTGACGCTGGTTCTGGGCCTGCTCCTGCCGGCCGGCGCGCTCGCCCACCCGCATGCGTGGATCGACCTGCGCATGGGGCTGGTCTTCGACGATGCCGGCAACCTGGCGAGCATGGAGCAATCCTGGCGCATCGACCCGACCTACAGCCACATGCTGCTGGAAGACCTGACCCGGGACCTCGACGGTGCCACCGGCATCGACGCGGCGCTGGAACACGCCGCCGAACGCATGCTCGGAAACCTGGCTGCCTATGACTACTTCACCGAACTGAACCTGGGCGACGAGCGCCTGGACGTGCCGCAGGCCCGCAACGCGCGCCTGACCCTGGAGGACCGGCGCCTGCACCTGCGTTTCGAGCTGCCGCTGGACGAACACGACATCACCGCCGGTGACGCCTTCACCTACCGCGTCTTCGATCCGGAATACTGGATCGAGATCCGGCACGATCCGGACGACATCGTCTTCGTGGAGAATCGACCCGGTTGCGAGGTCGCCGTCACCGAGCCCCGACCGGACCCGCAGCTGATCCGCTACGCCGCCACCCTGGAACGTTCGGACCGCAGCCCGGTCAACGACCTGGGCCGTCACTTCGCCGAAACCGCCGCGCTGGAATGCGACTGAGCCAGGTGCTGCCGCGCGATCGGATGCCACGCACACCACACCGCAGCCTGAGTGTTATACAGTAACGCCATGCGCACCGACCAAGACCTGTTCCGCCGCCCTTCCCTCAACCTGCTACTCCTGTTGCTGGCCCTGCTGTTTGGCGGCTCCGGACTCGCGCAGGCCGAGACCGGCCACCCGCTGGGCGCCCCCACCGAGGCGCCCGCCGAACGCGACGCGCCCGCCAGTGGCAATCAGGCGCCAACCCCACTGGTTGAGCCCCCGGGCCAGCTGGAACGCCTGACCGGCTGGATGCTGCAGACCCAGCGGCAATTGCACCGCAGCCTGACCGAGGGCCTGCACGCCCTGCGCGACGGCCCGACCGCACAAACCGCCGGGGCGCTCATCCTGGTCAGCCTGCTCTACGGGATCTTCCACGCCGCCGGCCCCGGCCACGGCAAGGCGGTGATCAGCGCCTACCTGCTGACCCAGCCGCAAAACCTGCGGCGCGGCATCCTGCTGTCCACCGTCTCCGCGCTGGCGCAGGGCGTCACCGCCATCGCCCTGGTCGGTGTGTTGATCGGCCTGTTCGGCTGGCTGGCCCGCGACACCCTGGGTCAGGTACGCACCCTGGAGATCGCCAGCTTCGCCCTTGTCGCGCTGCTCGGGCTGTGGCTGATGGTTCGTGCCCTGCGCCATGCCTGGCGGCTGCATCGCGCCCACCGCGCTCAAGCCCACGATCACGATCATGCGCACGAACACGACGCGCACTGCGGCTGCGGCACCCCGCACCACGTGGATCCCAACCAGCGTGGTACCTGGTGGGGCACAGTGCTGGCCGTCGGCATTCGCCCCTGTTCCGGCGCGGTGCTGATCATGGCGGTCTCCACCGCCCTGGGCCTGGCCTGGGCTGGCGTGGCCGCCGTGCTGGCGATGTCACTGGGCACGGCGGCGACGGTCTCGGTGCTGGCGACCCTCGCCGTCTCCGCACGTGACTGGACCCGTCGCTGGCTGGGCCCGACGCGCCTGGGCCGGCTCACCTACATTGGGCCGTCCCTGGGCCTGGCCGGGGGCGGCGTGATCGCCCTGATCGGTCTCAGCCTGGTCCTCGGCGCCATCGCCTACCAACCCGTCGCTCACCCGCTGGGGATTCGCTAGGCAGACGACGCCTCCACGGGGCTGAGCTTGCCCCGGATGGACACCTCCTCTAACGTCCGGGTCATCGGACCCCAGCGCGCGAGGCCCTCATGTCGTCGACCACCATCACCCCGGAGCAGGCCCCCACCCTGCCGGCGCTGTTCCGCACTCGGGTCTCCATGAGTCGGGATGCCCCGGCCTATCGCCACTTCAGCGCCGCTGAGGAGACCTGGAAGCAGACCACCTGGGGCGAAATGGCCGCGATGGTGGATCGCTGGCAGGCTGCGCTGGCGCGCGAAGGTTTCAAGCCCGGGGAACGCGTTGCGCTGATGCTCGGCAACTCGCGCGAGTGGGTCGCCCTCGACCAGGCCGCCACCGAGCTGGGCCTGATTACCGTGCCACTGTACACCGACGACCGCCCCGACAACGTCGCCTACATCATTGGCCAGACTCAGGCCCGCCTGCTCTTGCTGGGCGAGAGCATGCACAACCGGCGCCTGTCCGAACACTTCGAAAACATGCCCTCGCTCAAGCGCATCGTGTGTCTGGGCCAAACCGAGGGTGAGCCCGATGACTCGCGGGTGATGCACCTCGACCGCTGGCTGGAACGCGGCGACCCCGACCAAGTGCGTCGCCCGGACCTGGACCCCCTGGGCCTGGCGACCATCGTGTTCACCTCCGGCACCACGGGGCGACCCAAAGGCGTGATGCTGTCGCATCGCAATATTCTCGACAATGCCCAGGCCTCTTCCACCGCCGGACCGCTGTCGGATACCGACCGCTTCCTCTCCTTCCTGCCCTTGTCCCACATGCTGGAACGTACCGGCGGCTATTACATGCCCATGCTGATCGGCGCCGAGGTCGCTTTCGCGCGCTCTATCCAGGGTCTGGGCGAGGATCTGATGTCCGTGCAGCCCACCGTGCTGATCTCGGTCCCGCGCATCTACGAACGTGTGCATGGCCGTATCCAGGCCGGCCTGAAGGAGAAATCCGCGATCGGCCGTGGCCTGTTCAAGGCCACGGTGGCCATTGGCTGGCGCCGCTTCGAATACCAGCAGGGCCGTGCATCCTGGTCCCCGGGCCTGCTGCTGTGGCCCCTGCTGGAACGAATCGTGGCGCACAAGGTGCTGAATCGCCTGGGCGGCAAGCTGCGCTTCGCCGTGTGCGGCGGCGCGCCGCTACCGCCACCGATTGCCCGCTTCTTCATCGGCCTCGGCCTCCCGGTACTGCATGGCTACGGCATGACCGAATCCAGCCCGGTGGTCAGCGTCAACACCCCGGACGACAACCTGCCCGCCTCCATCGGCAAGCCCCTTCCGGGTATCGAAGTAAAGATCGGCGAAATGGACGAGCTGCTTACCCGTTCCAGCAGCGTCATGCTTGGCTACTGGAAGAACGAAGAGGCCACCGCCTCCACGATCGACCAGGATCATTGGCTGCACAGCGGGGATCAGGCACGAATCGACGACGATGGCCACATCTTCATCACCGGGCGCCTGAAGGACATCCTCGTGCTGACCAATGGCGAGAAGGTCCCGCCGGCGGACATGGAGATGGCCATCGCCCTGGACGCCCTGTTCGATCAGGTCATGGTGGTCGGCGACGGCCACTCCTTCCTGAGCGCCCTGGTGGTCCCCGAACCCGAGGCCTGGACGACCTTCGCCGAGGACCACGACCTCGACCCCAGTACTGCCGGACGCCTGTCGCGTGCCACCGAGCGCGCCCTGCTCCAGCGCATCCAGTACCAGCTACGCGACTTTCCCGGCTACGCCAGGATCCGCCACGTCTACGTGGTGCACGAACCCTGGTCGGTGGACAACGGCATGCTGACCCCGACCATGAAGCTCAAGCGCCCGGTCATTACCAAGCACTACGCCAAAGCCATCGAGGCCATGTACGCCGGCCACGACTGATCTTTTCTCTTTTTATCCACCACGAAGCGCCCTTTGACCCACCGGAAGCACCCCAAAAACGAAAAAGGCCCCGCAGCGCAACGCCGCGGGGCCTTGATGGGCGCGCCAGGCGCGCGGCCGGTTCAGATGAACAGGCAGATATCGGACTCGCCGGCGAACTCGAAGAACGCGGCGGCCCCGGCGTATTCCACGCCGTCGATGAATTCGCTGGTGTCCATGTCGAACAGGTCCACCGTCATCTGGCAGGCAATCATGCGTACCTCGGCCTCCAGGCACAGCTCGCGCAGGTCGCCCAGATCGGAGACGCCCTTCGCCGCCATCTTTTTCTTCATCATCACGGTCATCATCTTCTGCATGCCCGGCAGGGCCTGCAGAAGCACCGGCATCGGCATCGGCATCGGCATGCCCGGATTGCCCAGCGAGGTCACCTGCAGATCCAGTTTCTTGCGCAGCAGCTGCAGGCCGTAGAAGGTAAAGAACACCTCGCAGTCGTAGCCCAGAGCGGCCGCCGTGGAGGCGAGGATGAAGGGCGGATACCCCCAGTCCAGGCTACCCTTCGTGGCAATGATGGCCATCTTCTTTTGATCACTCATTTCTACTTTCTCCTCCAGTGGTAACAGGAATCGGATCCGCCACAGCCCCCTGCGCACGATCCGTCCCCAGTTGGTTAAAGCCCGTGGGTGTCGGGGCGGGAGAGCCTACTGCTCCGACGCCTGACGCCCCCTGCGCCAGTCGCGGATCAGTGCACACCCGGCACAAACCCCCAGCGCTGCCATGCTGGCCCATACCGAGATGGGCACCAGGATCATGGCCAGCGCGAACATAAGCCACGCCAGTATGGTCATCGTTCTCCTCCTGCACAACATTAGCGGCCGGTAACCGCGCCCGCTGGTCGTGCTGCTCGCTGCGAGCCGGCGCAGGAGGAGGCATCATGCCTGCCCCTACCCCTAGCGCCTCTCCGGCGCCTCCGGCTCGGCGTAATCGCGGGGCGCATCCGTGCCCGGCGTCGGGTCGGGGACCGGGGCTTCCGGCTCCTTCGGGTTGTAGACATCGCTGGCCGAGGCCCGCCCGCCCTGGCGCGAGACCGGACTGGCATCCACAAACTGGTTGTTCAGGCGCTGGATGTAGGCCTCGGCGCGGTCGCGCAACTGATGCAGGCGGCCGATCATCCGCCGCCCCAGACCCAGCGGTGCACGCCCCATCATCGGGCGCCAGGGACGCGTGTTCTTCTCGAAGGCCGCGCGCCAGTTACCGGCGGGGGTCTCGGTCGGCAGCGTCCGCGCGATGCGGCGCGCCAGCCAGCGGCGATTGAAGAAGTGAATCCCGCCGAGCACGATCGCCAGCACCACGATGCCAAAAACAGTCAGCAACGGGCGCTCGCCCATCGACTGCCAGACGCTGCCATCGGTCCACGGGGCCACGCCACCGGTCCACTGATAGCCAATCAGACCCAGGATCACCGCGACCACCGCGAACATCCCGGCGTCGAACTGCACGACACGGCGGCGCCAGCGCTCGAGCGCACGTTGCAGCGCCGGCATGACGTCCATCTCGATGGATTCAGCGATCGCCTGCAGCGAGCCAAGGATCCGGTAGGAACGCGAGGAACTGATCTCCTGGATCTTGGCGTGGATCTCCTGGCGGTCGCGCCGGGATTTTTCCTCGTAGCGCGCGCGCACCTGAGGATCGCCGATCTCGACCGCCGCACTCTCGTTGTACAGGCAGTAGAAACGCCCGGTGGCATTGCCCTGACGCACCACCGCGCGCTGCCAGGCCGAAACCACCTCTTCCAGGTTGTCCTCGCGCCAGGTGGTGTCGATCTGGTTAAGGATAAACACCAGTTTGGTGAAATCGTTGCGCTCGGCGACGCGATTGACCAGGTGCTCCAGGGTGTCGCGCATCGCGCCAGGTTCCGGGTGGCGGGCATCGAAGAACACCAGCACCAGGTCCGACAGATCGATGATGTGGTCGGTCAGCTGCAGGATCGTCGCGCGCTGCTCGTCGGCATCGAACCCGGGAGAGTCGATGATGATGCGCCCGCGCAGATGCTCCGCGCGCGCGGTCTTCATCGCCAGAAAATGATCCACCGTACGCCCGCCGCCGTCGGTGATGCGCTCGATCTCGTCGGATACGCGATAGAACGGGAAACGCGGATCGCCGTCCAGCGCGAGCCCCGGCAGCTCCTGCACGTGCTCGCTTCCGCCGTAGCTGATCACGGTGAACTTGTCGTCCACCGCCTGCGAACCGCTGCGCTGCACGGTGGTGCCCACGTATTCGTTGATGAAGGTGGACTTGCCGGCCGAGAACGTCCCCAGCATGGCGATCATCGGCCACCAGGAGATGGTGAAGGCGTAGGAGTCTTCGGTGGGATCCAGCAGACCGGCCGCATAGCCGACCCGGTCCAGATCACGGAAGGGGTCGACCACCCCTTTCAGGACCGGATTCTCTTCGGCAAGGCGGTCGCTGAGCAGCTTGAGCTGCTTGCGTACCCGAGGGCCAGGACGATTGAACATGCGGACTCCGTCAGTCGAAACGCGTGATCAGCGCGGGTAATACGGCCCCGGCGAACCCCGGACCGGACCGCTCTGATCGGTGAATGGGTTGAACATGTTCATCATACCCATGGGCGCCCCCACATTGCGATTCAGACTCCACATATCCTGTTGCATGCCCGTGATCGCGCCCGCCATCACGCTGGTATCCCGCGTCATCGAGCCGATATTGGCATCCATCGAGCGCGTATTTCCCGCGATCACCGCCACTTCCTCGTTCATTACCCGCATGGTGTTGTTGATGTCCGTCATCTGGTGGTCCATCGAGGCCATGTGCCCGGCGATAGTGGACATGTCGCGATCGACCACCTGGGTCATCTGGGCGATCTCCTGGGTCAACTGGCTGACATCCCGGGTCAGGCTGGTGATCAGCCAGAACCCGTAGATGGCCAGGACCACGAAGGCCAGCAAGGCGGCGTACACAATCAGCTCCACACGCCGGGAGCGGGCATCCGCCTTGTCCGCCTCGTCGCGGACCCTGTTGAAATCACTGTTGCTCTCGTCGCTCATTGAACGCCCTTGGTCGATGCACGGAAACGGATTCGATACCCCCGTCAGAAGGCGCCGACGGCGGCGCGGTCAATGATTTCCTCCAGTGATTCCTTCACAAAAATGGCCTGCTCGCGCAGATCCTCGGGCAGCGGGCGCCCTCCGTGGATCATCGGCTCCAGATCCAGCGTCATCAGCCACAGATTGCCCTCGGCATCTTCCTGCAGCACGATCCGGCACGGCAGATACGCAGCCATCGCCGGGCTGTGGCGAACCATCTGCGCGGCAATCGCCACATCACAGAACATATAGATCTTCAGGAACGGAAAGTCCTCCCCGGTAACGCTGCGTACCTCCTCCCCCATCGGCAATTCGCCGACGTTGCGGATATTCAGCTCGTTGGCCACCAGGCGCAGAATATCCTCGACCTCTTCGACCGCCAGGCCCGCGTCCACCTTGCGCTTGTAGACCATGGCCTCCGCGGCGTCGCCGGTCTCCAGCACCGTGCGGGCCATCTGCGAATAGACCTTGGGCGCCTGGGAATCCAGCGAGCGGACCTGACCGAGGTAGGGCTCGAAAGCAAAAATGGCATACCCCACCCCAATCAGTGCCAGCAATCCGATCACGACCAACGCATTGCGTATGAAGCGCATGAAGCTCTCCTGCTCGGTGCCCGCCGTCCGGTGATCACCGGACGCGACACATTATTGTTTCTTGCGGCGGTTGCGCCCGAACAGGGCTACAGCCAGGGCGCCCAGCTCGGCGGCGGCCTTGCCGCGGGGCTCCAGTTCGCGCACCGAGAGCCCTTCGCTGAAGGAACGGCGAAAGGCCATGCGCTGCTTCAGCCGCGGCTTCAGCAAGCGGACCCCCTCGATCTGCTGCAGCGCCTCGTGCGTCTCGTCGGTCTCGCGCACGGCCTGGTGCGTATCGGCACGATTGATGAATGCCAGGATCTCGGGACGATCACGCGACCCCCGTTGCTCCTGAATGCGCTGAACGAAGCGATAAGTCGACCAGACGTCCGCCTGGCTGGGCGGCACCGGGATCAGCACACGGTCGGCACCCTCCACCGCAGTCATCAGGGAGGCCATGTCCGACGCACCGACATCGATCAGCACCTCGTCGTAATCGCCCGTGCGGGAGCGGACGGCATCGAGATCACTGACCCCGTCCAGCGCGGGTTCGTAGCCTTCCTCGTGGCGCACCTCCAGCACATCGCTGAGGGTTCGCTGCGGATCCAGATCCACGGTCAGGGCGCGACGACGCCCCTCCAGCAACCACAGGGCCAGGTTAAAGGCCACGGTACTCTTGCCGGTACCACCTTTCAGATTGGCGACGACGGTCTGCATGGCGTCTCCTTCGAGCATTGCGGATTGGCGGCTACGCGCAACCCACCAATCCGCACGGCTCCGAAAAAAAGGGGCCTGCCCGACACCGGGCAGGCCCGAACAGCGACGGGCTTAGTTGCCCTGGCCCTGCTGCTGCGGCATCTGACCCTGCGGGCCATAGCCCTGAGGACCGTAGCCCTGAGGACCGTAGCCCTGCGGACCGTAACCCGGACCGTAGCCGTAGCCCGGGCCGTAGCCATAACCCGGGTGGCCGTAACCCTGACCATAACCCCGGCCGTAGCCATCCCCATAGCCCTGACCGTAACCGTGGCCGCGACCACGACCACTGGCGGAGAAGTCAAAGTTACCGTCACCCATCATGTCGCCCATCATGTCGCCCATGCCGTAATTACGACCGGAGCCGTAACCGGGGCCACCGAAGAACGGCATGCTCGGGCCATAGCCGTAGCCCGGGCCATAGGTGCCGGGGCCATACCCGTAGCCGGGGCCGCCCCACTGGGCGGAGGCCATCATCGGGGCGGCCAGGCCACCCAGGGAAACGGCGAGAACTGCTGCTTTGACCAACTTGTTCATGGTGCTACCTCCTGAAGGAGTCATGCCCTCAATTTGAATGCGTGCACGCGGGGAGGGCTTCTCGAATGCACGCCTTACTGGTCAGGGGAACGGGAAACCGCCCATCCCCCAGGGGAAGACCGAAGACGGCCCGCCCATGCCCGGGTAACCGGACTGCCCCGGATACCCGTATGGATAGCCCCCCGGCATCCCGCCAGGGGTGTGGAACGACGGAGCACCCGGTGTGCCGTACGGGTGTTGCGGCCCGTAACCGCGGGACGCCGGAGCGTGCTGCGGCGGGCCTGGCGCATCCCGCGATTCACCCCGCCGTGACGGGTCGTAATCGCGGTCCGGAAAACGCCCGCGCGGGCGTTCCGGGGCCGACCGCTGCACCTCCGGCGTACCGGAGGCCCAGGGGTTGTGGCGATCACTCGCCGCCAGGTCGGCGGCCGGCAACAGAAACCCCGTGGCCAGCAATACCCCGAGTATCGGGGCGTTTCTGACCCGCCTGCGTTTCAGTTGACCGGACTGCCTGCCCTGCATGGCGAACTGCCTCCGTCTGACTTCCACTCCGACGGGCACCAGCGCCCGTCGGCATGCGATCACCGATCCGCAGATCAGTTGCCGCCTTCTTCCTGCATGGATTCACGACGCTCCTGCATCATCTCCATGCGGCGCTCACGCTGGCGCTCCATCTCTTCCTCGTACGCCGCACGCCCGGCTTCCATCGCCTTCTGACGCGCTTCGCGCATGGCTTCCATCTCTTCCATGCGCTCCTGGCGCTCGGCGTGCTGGGCCTGGATGCGCTCACGCATCTCTTCCGGCATGTCTTCCGGCAGGTTGTCCGGATCGAACTGCTGCATCTGGCCGTAGCCCTGACGCTGCTGCATGCCATAGCCCGGCTGCATCATGCCCGGATGGCCGAAACCACCCTGCTGCGGACCGGGGCCGTAACCCGGGCCATACCCCGGGCCATACCCCGGGCCATAACCCGGACCGTAGCCCTGATGGCCGCGGCCATAGCCGTACCCATCACCGTGGCCGCGCCCGTAGCCCTGACCCTGACTGCGTCCGGACATGCCGAAGCTGAAGTCACCGGAGCCTTCGCGCTGCTGCATCATCCCGCCACCGGGATGTGCGCCCATGCCGGAGCCGTACGGGGCGTGCCCGTAGGGGCCGGGCACCGGGCCCTGCTGGCCCATCGCCGGACCCTGGCCGTAACCCTGATCCTGTTCCTGGGCCTGGGCGACGCCCAGGGCCAGTACGGATGCCACGGCGGCACTGGCCAGCGTGGTACCAATCATTCGGGAATTGAAACGCTTCTTCATTGCGAACCTCCTCGAGGTCTTGCTTGCATGTTCACTTGAGTCGAATCCCACGCCGGGTGCGGCCCTTGCCGGATGTGCCCGGTTTGCCGCTCCCCTTGGGGGTGCTGCCGCTGTCCTTGCGGCCGGTCTTGCTGCTCGTGGTGCCGGTCTTGCTTGTCCCGCCGGCCTTCTTGTTGGATGCCGTCGACGCGCGCTTGTTCGCGCTCGCGCTGCCCGTTTTCCGGGTTCCGGTGCCCTTGCTGGTGCTGCTTGCGCGTCCTTGCGTGGCGTCACCGGACACGGACGTGTCGCCGGAGGTCTTGCTCGCGGCTGCGGTGGGCTTGTCCTTCGCACTTACCGAGGTGCCCGCTGGCGACTTCTTCGGAGTGTTCGTCCCGGCGGCATCGCCAGCACCCCGCGTGGAGGTCGCCTGCGCGGCACGGGACGCGGTCTTGGAAGGGGCCGGCTCTTTCGCGGTCCCCGCGGCGGAGTCGGGCTTCACAGCCTGGGTGCGGCTGGACGGCGCGGCACCGGCGTCCTGGGCTCCGGCATTCGCGGTGGCCGGTGTGGAGGCCACGCGCTCTGGGGTGCCGGTCGCCTCAGGTGCCTGCGCAACAGGGCCCGACGGCTTCGAGTCAGCCGACGGGTTTTCCGAACGGGGCTGCGGAGTCGCCGCAGTCCCGCCGGAACCCGTGCCCGACGCGCCACCGCTCCCCGGGGCACCGCCCGTCGGCCCGCCAGGCCCGGCGGAGGGACCGCCCGATCCGCCGCTGGGCGGCGGGGGGCCGCCATCG
Organism: Thioalkalivibrio sp. ALMg9; assembly: GCF_000380625.1. Taxonomy (NCBI): domain Bacteria; kingdom Pseudomonadati; phylum Pseudomonadota; class Gammaproteobacteria; order Chromatiales; family Ectothiorhodospiraceae; genus Thioalkalivibrio; species Thioalkalivibrio sp. ALMg9. Next base: position 181,094 of record NZ_AQYC01000007.1, on the reverse strand, counting down.
CCATTGCGGCGGCGTTCAATGAAAGACCGAATCAGGCGCCCCAGGGCGAGCGCCAGATCGCGCAGGCCCTCGAGGAAGGCCACGACCAGGCACTTGAGATAAAGCCCTGCGTATTGCACGACCTGGGTGACCGGCCCGCCCTCGCGCGGGCCGAACAGGTCATTCCCCTCGCCGGATGCCCCCGGAGACGCACCCTGGGTCGCGCTGGCCGTCACACCGGCATGCACAGCATGGCCATTGCCATTGCCACAGCCGGCCGTGGCCGCACCGTCCTCGTCCAGGCTGGTCGGGCAGAAGGCGCGGCGGCCGGAGATACAGCCCAGCGGGATCACCACCAAGGTCAGCAGGGTGGCCACCACCGTGCCGAACATCAGCGAGATCGCCATGCCCTGGAAGATCGGATCGAACAGGATCACGCTGGAGCCGGCCAGCAGGGCCAGCGCGGTAATGATGATCGGACGGGTACGCGCCTGGCAGGCCAGGATCATCGCGTCGCGCACGTCGTGGCCCTCGTCCACCGCCTGGCGACCGAAATCCACCAGCAGGATCGAGTTGCGGACAATAATCCCCGCAAGCGCGATGAAGCCGATCATCGAGGTCGCGGTGAATTCGGCGTTCATCAGCCAGTGGCCGGGAATAATGCCGATCAGGGTCAGCGGGATCGGGGCCATGATGATGCCCGGCAACACGAAGTTGCCGAACTCCCAGACCACCAGCATGTAGATCAGGATCAGCGCGATCGCGAAGGCGATCCCCATGTCGCGGAAGGTCACGTACGTCACCGTCCACTCGCCGGCCCATTCGAAGGCGGTCGAGCCATCATTGGGCGGCGGCCCCAGCCAGTGCGGCTGCACCTGGCTGCCATCCGGAAGACGGTAGTCCTCCAGCTGCTCCTGGACCTCCAGCATGCCGTACACCGGCGCGGCCAGACGCCCGACCACCTCGCCGGTCACGTACTCCACCGGACGCAGGTTCTTGTGGTAGATCGGCTCGTCCTGCGGGCGCTGGACGAATTCGCCCAGCTCGGCCAGCGGGATCGACCCGCCCTGCCGGGTGGAGATCGGCAGCATCTCCAGCTGCCGGATGTCATTGCGCGTTGCCATCGGCAGACGCATCTCGATCAAATGCGGCTCGACCAGCGACTGCGCCTTTACATCGCCCAGGATCTGCCCGCCGATCGCGGTCTCCAGGGTTCGATTGATGGTGTCCACGGTCACACCGCGGCGCAGCGCCTTGTCGCGATCCACATCGAAGTGCCAGACGTTGTGTGGCGCCTGTAGGAAGCTGTCCACATCGGCCACGTGCTCGGCACCGGCGAACATGCCCTCGAGATCGCGGGCTACAACGCGGCGGGTGGCAGCATCAGGGCCGTAGATCTCGGCGACAATCGACTGCAGCACCGGCGGACCCGGCGGCATCTCGACCACCTGGATGCGCGCGCCGGCCGCCTCGGCCAGCGGGGTCAGGCGTTCGCGCGCCTCGGTGGCAATATCGTGCGAGGTCCGGCTGCGGTCGCCCTTGTCCACCAGCTGTACCTGGATGTCCCCCTGCCAGGGTTCGTTGCGCAGGTAGTAGTGCCGCACCAGGCCGTTGAAATTGAACGGCGACGCGGTCCCGACGTAGGACTGCAGAGCCACCACCTCGTCCATCTCGCGCAGGGCGCTGGCCATGTCGTGGCTCAGCGTCGCGGTCTCGGTCAGGGCCGTGCCCTCGGGGAAGTTCACCATCACCTGGAACTCGGGCTTGTTATCCAGGGGCAGCATCTTCACGCGGACGTCCGTGGTCATGAACAGGCTGACCATCAGGAAGAAGATCACGATGACGGCGATCAGAAAGGCGTAGCCGCGCACCCGGTTGTCGGCCAGCCCCGGGATTACCGTGCGGTAGAACCGCCCCAGCTTTTCCGCCTGGCGATGTTCCTTGTCGGTGGCCTTTTCCAGATACGCCATGCTCGGACGCAGGCGCTGGGTGAGCCACGGGGTGAATACAAACGCCGCCACCAACGAGAACAGCATGGCCACGGACCCCAGCACCGGGATCGGCTGCATGTACGGGCCCATCATCCCGGAGACGAAACCCATCGGCAGCAGGGCCGCGATGACCGTGAAGGTGGCCAGGATGGTCGGGTTGCCGACCTCGCGCACCGCATCCACCGTGGTCTCGGTATCGATGCCGCGCTTCATCAGCCAGCGTCGGTAGATGTTTTCCACCACCACGATGGCGTCATCGACCAGGATGCCGATGGAGAAGATCAGCGCAAACAGGCTGACGCGATCGATGGTGTAGCCCAGCAGCCACGCGCTGAACACAGTGAACAGGATCACCACCGGGATCACGATCAGCACCACGACCGCGGCACGAACCCCCAGGAACAGGCCCACCAGGATGGTCACCGCGAAGGTGGCGATGAACAGCTTGAAGAGCAGCTCGTTGACCTTCTCGTTGGCGGACTTGCCGTAGTTGCGCGAAACCGCCACCTCGACATTGTCCGGGATCACGCTGCCCTTCAGACGCTCCAGGCGCTCGAGCACGTCGTTGGCGACGGTCACCCCGTTGCTGCCGGGCTTCTTGGCAATGGCCAGCGTGACCGCCGCGGCGCCTTCCGGTGCCGCATCCGGTTCGGGTGCTGCCGGACCGGAGTAGTGGCGCACGAACCGCTCCAGCTCGCCCGGGCCGTACGTCACCTCGGCCACATCGCGCAGATAGACCGGCTGGCCGTCGCTGACCGCAACCAGGAGTTGCTCGAGATCGGCGGCGCCGGTGAAGAAACGCCCGGTGTACACCGCAGTACTCAGCCCCCCGCTCTCGATGCGTCCTGCCGCGCCCTCGACATTCGCGGACTGCACGGCCTGGGCGATCTGATCCAGGCTGATGTCGTAGCCCGCGAGGCGTTCCGGCAACACCTCGATGCGCAGGCGCTCCTCGCGTCCACTGACCACGAAGCTCTGGTTGGTGTCGGGGACCTCGTTCAGCTGCTGCTGTGCATCCAGTGCGATCTGGCGCAACAGGGCGTCGTCCACCTCATGCGACCAGAAGGTCAGGTTGAGCACCGGCACGTCGTCCGCGCCCTTGACCTTGACCATGGGCTCGCTGACGCCGGGCGGCATCAGGTCGCGATTGGCGATCAGCTTGTCGTGCACCTTGACGATGGACGACTCCATGTCCTCGCCAACGTCGAACTGCACGGTCACCATCGCCTCGCCTCGATGCGACGCGGAGTAGACGTTGTCCACCCCGGACAACTCGCTCATCAGCCGCTCCAGCGGCCGTGCCGCGAGGCTCGCCACCTGCTCGGAGGGCACGCCGGGGTAGGACACCATGATGTCCACCATCGGCACGGAGATCTGCGGGTCCTCCTGGCGCGGGGTGACCATCAGGCCGAGAATGCCGATCGCGATACTGGCAATCAGCAGCAGCGACGACAGCGGCGAATGAATAAAGGCCGCCGCCATGCGCCCGGCAATGCCGGGGTCACCGTGTTTCTGCCGGAAACCGGTCTCGGATTGTTTGTCGTCTTCGGCCATCGAGCTTGAACAGTCCTGTTGTCAGTCTGGCGTCCCGAGCACCGGTTCGGCCGGCGCGTCGCCACCGGTGCACCTGCCAGGGGGCAGCAACCGGCGCTGATAGTCCCGGCCTGCAGCCGGGTATGGATCCCTACATACGGCTCCAGGGGTCCGTGACACCGTCGCGGCGTCCGACGCCCGAATCCGGGGAACCGCGGCCCACGGGCTGGCCGGAACGCACACCCGCGCCCGGTCGGGCCAGGATCTGCATGCCCGGCTCCAGCCCGGAGGTCACCACCACCTGGTCGCCGCGTCCGCCACCCAGGCGCACCATGCGCACGCGGACGTGGCCCTCGCCATCAAGCACGGCCACGCGCGGCAAGGCACCGCCCGGGATCAATGCCGAACGCGGAATCACGACCCGGTTACCGGAAAGCTCGCCCTGCGGCAGATGCACCGCCGCATGCATGCCCGGGCCACCGCGCACACCCTGCGGCAGGTCGAACTTGACCGTGACGGTGTGGCGCTGCGGGTCGGCCAGGGGGAAGATCCGGGCGACCCGGGCCTCCACTTCGTCACCGGTATCCAGCCGCACCTGTACGTAGTCGTCTTCCTGCAGGCTGCTCACCAGCCGCACCGGCACCTGCGCCTCGACGCGCAGGAATTCGACGTGGCCGAAGCTCACCAGCGGCTGACCGGGCTGGACGGTATCGCCCTCTTCCACGTGCTTGTGCATCACCAGGCCATCGAAGGGCGCCTCGGACCGGGTGTCGCGGATGGCCGCGTCCAGTTCGGTGACCCGGGCCCGGGCCTGCTCCCAGCGCGCCTGCGCCTGATCCACGCCGATGTAGCGGGAATAGAGATCCGTACGCCGGTCCAGCGCGGGATCGCCCATGCCCATGACCTGGCCCATCGGCTGGGTGAACATCTGGTCGAACATCGACGGCACGCCCATGCCTGGCATCTGGCCAATACTGCGCGACTGCGGCGAGACCATCTCGCGGCCGTACTGCATCTGGGCCTCGCGGATCGCGGCCTCGGCGGTGCGCATCTCGGCCTCGGCCGCCTGGCGCTGGGCGCGCAGCCGGTCGTCGCTAATCGCGACCAGCACCGCCCCCTGTTCGAAGCGATCGCCCTCGGCGCCGGCCACATCCACCACGCGTCCCGCGGACTGCGCGGTCAGGGTGACTTCGCGATAGGGGACCACGGTGCCACTAACGGTCTGGGTGGCAGCCTGATCCGGCTCCACCGTGAGGATCAGACCAGCGGCGTGGGCCGCCGAGATGCCGAACAGCGGCAGGGCCAGTGCGGTACCCAGGAGGGTGCGGGCCAGGAGGCGTCGGGAAACTCGCGCAAACATGATCGTCCTACCTCGCGCCGAATGTCGCGATGAAAGAAGGCGCCCGCACCCGGCGCACCTGCGCGCACGGGACCGAGGGCAGGGAATGGACCGCACTCGACCGGACGCCAGGGAAACTGGCGGCGAGGCCCGTCCGGCGACCAGGGTGAGCCGGCTGAAAACCGCAGTGGGTATCCATTACCCAGTATGTAGATGAACTCATGCCCGACTACAAGCAACGTATATGCCAATATATCGACATTCTTATAAAACAATCAGTTAATTAGGATTTCCTGATATTCAAGCAATGACTGTTGCAACACCCCCGTTTCGCGCTATAACCGAGACAGGGATTGGCGAAACGGGCCATACCGGGGGTGCTGCAGGCGGCCCCGGGTGTTGCAACACTGCACCGTTTCCGCCGGGCCCTCCAACAAGAAAAGGAGGCGGGATGACCACAACCGAACTGGCCGAGATCTGCATCCGACACAGTCGCGACCCACACCTCATCAGCGACACCCGGGGCCGTGTCCTGTTCGCCAACCCGGCCTTTCACCAGACGCTGCAAATCCCCTCCGATGCCCGCCTCACCCTGGCGAACCTCGGACCACTGAATCTCGAACAACACCTGCAAGAGGCCGCCATTGCCGCCGGTGAGCACGATGCCGACGCCAACAGCACGCCGCACGCCCTGCACTTCTCGCTAATGGCGGAACTGGACGACGAGACCCTCCCGCTGGAGGTGATCAGCCAGCCACTGCGCCTGAACGATGACCAGCGCGCGCTGCGTCTGATCACCCTGCAACCGCAGCGCCGGCGAACAACCGCGGTGGAAACCGTCAGCGAGGACGGACAGGACGGGCTCGAGGACAGCCACTTCCATTCCCACGACGCCAGCTGCCGGCCCACGCTGCAGTTCGCACGGCGCGTGGCCGCCAGCGACGTGCGCGTGATGCTCATGGGCGAATCCGGCACCGGCAAGACGCGCCTGGCCCGGGCCATCCACCAGTCCAGCCGCCGCATCCGTGCCCCGTTCGTCGAGATCAACTGCGCGGCGATCCCCGAGGAGCTGCTGGAATCCGAACTCTTCGGCCACGCCCGCGGGGCCTTCTCCGGGGCGGTCAGCGACCGGGTCGGGCGCTTCGAGGCGGCCGACGGCGGCACCTTGTTCCTCGACGAGATCGGAGAGATGAGCCCGCGCCTGCAGGCCAAGCTGCTACGCGCGGTCCAGGATGGCGCCTTCGAACGCGTCGGCGAGAACACCACCCGGCAAGTGGATGTGCGCATCCTTTCCGCGTCCAATCAGAACCTGCGCAGCCGCGTCGAGGCCGGCGCGTTCCGCACCGACCTGTTCTACCGCCTCGCGGTCGCCACGGTGGAAATCCCGCCGCTGCGCGAGCGTCCCCGGGATCTGGAAGCCACCCTGCAGGCCTACGAGGTACACCACGGCATCCGCATCGCGCCGCATCTGAAGGAACGGCTGCAGGAGCACCCCTGGCCAGGCAACTTCCGCGAGCTGGAGAACGTCTTCGAGTGTCTGACCCTGCACGCCCGCAACGGTCAGGTGGACGACTTTCCCCTGCCCCAGCCGATCCGGATGGATGCCGATGCGGCGGACACGATCCATGCGCCGCGCACCAACCGCCATGACCCGGCCCACGTTCCCGACGGCCAACCGAACAACCGGGCGGGCCACCCGACCCGCGACGGCCAGCCCAGCGAGCATCCGGAGGCCCGGCGCCTGCGCGAGGCACTGGTCGCCCATGCCGGAAACCGCTCGCAGACCGCCCGCGCCCTGGGCATGGATCGCAGCACCCTGTGGCGCAAGCTGCACCGCTACCAGCTAGTCTGAACCTGCGGCTGGCAGACGACCGCCCCCACAAGAAAAGGCCCCGGAGGTGTACACCCCCGGGGCCTTTTCGGTTGCCCTGCCCGCGCCTTCCGCCGGCGCGAAAAGACCTAGCGGTACTGTCGCAGGTGGCGGGCGCCATCGCGGTGGTGGCGGTCATACACTGGCGCCAGGCGCTCGATCATCGAACGCCGCTCGCTCGTCGGCAACAGCCCCAGGGCGCTGTCCCAGGCCCGCATCGCGCCCGCGGCATCGTCAGCGGCATACAGGGCGTTGCCCAGCTCGCCGTAGAGGTCGGCACGCTGCGCCGAGGTGGCCGGAATGTCTTCCAGTGCCGTGCGCAGCACCTCGACCGCCTCCTCGGGTCCGCCCCGCCAGTAGGCGACACGCCCGGCCTCCAGCGCCTCCTGCACCTGCCGCGCGACCTCTTCTTCGCTCATCGGCTCGCCGGTGGCCCGGAGCTGCGCCTGTTGCTGCGGGTCCGGAATCGGGCGCTGTGCGCTGCCCTCGTCCTCACGCTCGTAGGCCTCGCCCGTCATCGGGTCCATGTCGCCCTCCGACAAACGCCCCTCACGCGGCGCTGTTTCGTCCGCTGGGGCCGGGGCATCCTCGGCGACCGCAACGGCCTCGACATCCGTGTCCTCCGGCACCGCATCGGCGCTGGGGGCCAGTACATCGCGCGCCGACCAGGCGATCAGCCACAGCACGATCACGATCAGGATCCAGTAGCGATTAACGAAACTTCTCTGCTTGTTGTCTGCCTGTTCCATGCCTCACCTTTTCCGGTTTTTCCATTGGCGGAGCGACTCGGGCAACACGGATGAATGCATTCATCAGCGCTACTCCGGGGTCTCCGTCAAGCGTTCATTCCATTACCTATTTCTATCCTGCACCGAAACGCCTTCCAGAGCGAACAGGATAATGGACAGCACATCGGCGCCAATTCTCCCTTGTAAGGGGATGCTGATTAAAACACCCGGGCGGCGTGGGTCAGCGCAAACCGAGCACATCCTGATGCCCGACGGTCAGCTCGACCTCGCCGCGCGCGAGCGCCACGGCGCGCGCCTCGCCCCAGGCACGCAGATCCGCCGCCCGGCCCGGGTCGATCGCGCTGGCCGCGGCCACCCAGCCGTCGATCAGGGCCGCACCCAGCCCCGCCCGATGCGCGTCAATCCGCCAGTCACTGGCGCAGGTTTGCACCCGGTACCCCAGCCCCTCGAGCCGCGCCGCACAGGCCGGCGCGGCGGTCGGCCCCAGGGCCGGGCCGAACCCCTTGTCCGAGCGCTGGTGGCGATTGACCGCGTCCTCCAACTCGGCATCCAGGGCATGCGGCTGCGACCAGCGAATCCGTCCGTCATAACTCAGTGCGAACAACACCGCGGCGCCCTGTTCGGCGCAGGCCGCAAGCAACCGGTCCAGCCAGTCCTCCGAAACCAGATCCAGCAGCGCCGAACCCGTCACCAGCGACGATCCGCCCGCGAGGGCCGCAGCCGGATCGTCGGCCAGGTCGCTCACCCACCGCTCGAGCTCGATCCCGGCGCCGGGAGCGACGGCGCGGCCCAGCAGCCCGGTATCGTGATCCACCAGCCGCCAGTGTTGCGGGGACGGCAATCGCGGCGCGAGGTAGCGCAGGTTGGAGCCGGTGCCGCTGCCCAGATCCGTCACCTCAAGGGGGCCGGCGACACGACGCCCAGCCAGATGCGCACGCAGGGATTCGACCAGGGCCTCCGGCCGGGCGGCATGATCGGCTGCCTCGCGCAGGGCCAGCCAGTCGGCGTCGAAGGATTCCGTCATTGCAGCCACGCCTCCAGCGTCTGTTCCAGTGCGGCCACCGCACCATCCCAGTCCGAACGTTCCGCCATCGCCTCGCGCGCCACCCGTCCCATCCGGTAGCGCGCTCCAGCATCGACCAACAAGGCGTCAATGGCCTCGGCAAGCGCCCCGATATCTCCCGGCGGCACCAGCCGACCAGCCGCCTCCGGCACGGTCGCAGGGATCGCCCCACCAGTGGTACCGATCACCGGCAAGCCGCGCGCCATCGCCTCGGTATAGGCCATGCCGAAGCCCTCGTAAGCGCTGGGCAGGACAAACAGCGAGGCCCGCCCGTACCAGCCCTCCAGCGCCGCATCATCGCATTCGCCGGCCCACTCGATCCGGTCTCCAAGCCCGGCCTCGGTGATCGCCGCCTCCACCCGCTGCACATAGGCCGCGTCCCGCACCCGCGAACCCACCAAGACCGCCCGCCAGTCCGTGGTCCGGATGCACGCCAGGGCCTGCACCAGTTCCAGCTGGCCCTTGCGCGGCACGACCGAGCCCACACAGAGCAGCAGCGGCCGCTCGCCGGGACCGGGCCCCAACGCCTGCGGCCGCGGTTCGATCCCCGGCGGTATCGCCTGGAGCCGCCCGGAAGACACCCCCCAGGTGGCCACCTGCCCGGCGGTGAAGGCACTGGTGGCCAGCACGCCCTCTACCTGACCCACGGCGGCGCGTTCACGCGCCAGCAGGTCATTGGCCCGCGCCGGTTCCAGCCCGGTCTCCAGACCCAGCGGGTGATGCAGCAGATAGATCAGATGCAGGCGCTCGGCGTGGCGGGCCAGCACCCCGGGAAAGGCACCCGCCGCCAGGCCATCCAGCAGCACGGCCCGCCTATCGGGAAAGCCCGCAAGCGCGGCGTCCAGGGCCGACTCGGCCGCCAGATTCGGCCCGGGGAATGCCCCCTCCAGCTCGCGCACCGTCACCGTCCAGCCGCGCTCCCTCAAGCCCGCGACCATGCGCGCATCGTAGCGATACCCGCCGGTGCGCTGCTCCAGCGACCCCGGCACCACCAAGCCGAGCTCACGCATTCGGCTCAGGGTGCCGCCTCGTAGCTGGCCCAGGCGACGTGCGACTCGTTCAGCGTCACGCACACCGCGTCCAGCTCGCGGGCCGATTCGCCCAGCTCGCCGGCATGGATGGCGCGTGCCACGCGCTGGTGCAGTTCATGGGCGAGGAATTCGGTGGTGGTGTTCTGGCCGCGAAAATCCTCACGTTCGTCCAGATTCTGGTAGTTCAGGTCGCCCAGGAGGGCCTTGACCACCTCGCTCGCGCGGCCGATATCCACCACCAACCCGTCGGCATCCAGTGCCTTGCGGCGGAAGGTCACGTCGACCACGTAGGTCGCGCCGTGGAGCTTCTGGGCCGGGCCGAAGGTCTCGCCGGCAAAGCTGTGGGCGATCATGAAATGATCACGGACGTTCAGGCTGTACATCGGGCAATTCCCCGCAGGTCGAATTGAACGGAAAAGGGGTCAGTAACGAATCCGGTGGCACAGCGTGCGTTCGGCCTCGGGCCCGGCGACACGCTGCATTGCCGTCGGCAGGTCGGCGAACGCATCCTCGCCACTGATCAGGGCATCCAGCGCCGGATCGGTCAGCAGCGACAGCGCCAGCGCCAGGCGGCGGCGATAGTCCCAGCGCGCCGCGCGCTCCGGCGGGATGCGTCCGACCTGCGAGCTGCGCAACGTCAGCCGCCGCGAGTGAAAGGCCTCGCCCAGCGGCGCCGGCACCGGCTGATCGCCGTACCAGCTCATCTCCACCACCCGGGCCTCGACCCCGGCGAGCGCCAGCGCCTGCTCCAGCCCGGCCGGGTTGCCGCTGGCATGCACGACCCCGTCCAGGCCCTGCAGGTCCGGATTCGCTTGCGCCGCGTCCGGGGTGCAAAGGCTCAATCCCAGCCGGACCGCCACAGCCTCGCGCTGGGGGTTGGGGTCGATCAACGTCACCTCGGTGCCAGGGATCGCCCGCAGCAGCCAGGCCACCAGCAGCCCGACCACCCCCGCCCCGATTACGGCGATGCGATCCCCCGGACCGGAGTGCGCATCCCAGACCGCGTTGATCGCCGTCTCCATGTTGGCCGCCAGCACCGCGCGCTCCGCGGGCACCGCATCCGGGATCGGGACCACCGCGGCCGCGGGAACGACGTAGGCGCTCTGGTGCGGATACAGACAGAACACCCGCTGCCCCAGCGGCACACCCCCTTCGCCCCCCGCCTCGACCGTTCCGACGCTGATGTATCCGTACTTGACCGGCCCGGGGAACTCGCCCGCCTGGAACGGCGCGCGCATCGCCTGATGCTGGCTCGCGGGGACCCGGCCATGAAAGACCAGCGCCTCGGTCCCGCGACTGATCGCGGAAAACTGCGTGCGCACCCGCACCTCCCCCGACACCGGCTCCGCCAGTGCCTCCGGACGCAGTTCGCCCGTGCCGGGACGGACGACCCAGAAGGCCTGTTCGGGAGCCGGCGTGTTCACCGGAGGCACTGCAAGGTCAGCATGCAAGGCGGCGTCATCATCCGCGCAGTGTGGGCGAAGCGCATTCCAAGCGGCAACTCCCGGCGCGCGGCGTGGTCGCAAGGCAAGGCCCCGGAGACCTCCCACGGAGGGCTACAATCCCCCCATGGAATCATCCACCGCCAAACGTCGCTCCGCGGCACGGATACGGACCGGTCTCCGCGTCTGGGCGGCCGACGGGCTCGTCGCCGGCCTGCTGGGCCTGGTCGTCACGGCGGCGCTGATGCTGCACGCCGAACTGGGACCGCACGCAATCCTCGGCTTTGTCGTGCTCTGGTTCATGCTCGGCGCCCTGCTCGCCACCACCACCCCCCCGGACGGACTGGCCCGGGACGGGCGTGGCCCCGGCCCGGCCAACCGGGTCACGCTCCTGCGCGCCGCCCTGACTGCACCCCTGGGGGCCCTGGTATTCGTCCCCCCTGCCACGGGTGACCCATTGCTGGCCCTCTGGGTGATTGCGCTGGCGGGCCTGGCCCTGCTGCTGGACGGGCTCGACGGGGCCGTCGCGCGGCGAACCGACAGCGCCACCGCATTCGGGGCCCGCTTCGACATGGAACTGGACGCAGCGATGATCCTGGCTTTGTCCGTGCTCGCCTGGCAGATGACCGCAGTCGGCCCCTGGGTGATCCTGATCGGGCTGATGCGCTATGCCTTCGTGCTGGCCGCCCGCCCCTGGCCCTGGCTGGCCGGGGCGCTGCCACCCAGCCGCCGCCGCCAGACCGTCTGTGTGCTGCAGGCCGTGGTGCTGCTTCTGGTGCTGATCCCCGGCCTGCCCGCCATTGCCGCCATCACCATCGCCCTGGCCGGGCTACTGGCCCTCGGCCTGTCCTTTGCCGTGGATATCCACTGGCTGTACCGCCACCGACCGGAGGTGTGTCATGACTGACGCCCGCAACCACCGCTTTTCCAGCCGCCTGCGCTCCGCGCTCCTGACCTGCCTGCTGACCGCGACCTTCGCCCTGCCCGCTGCCGCCCTGGCCGATGCCGACCGCTGGGTCATCGACCCCGACCACTTCGCAGTCGGTTTCCTGGTCGATCACGCCGGCTACGCCAAGGTCATGGGCATGTTCCTGGAGGCCGAGGGCGAGTTCACCTTCGACCCGGACTCGGGCGAGCTGGAGGGCGGCTTCTTCGTCATCAAGACCGACAGCGTGTTCACCAACCACGCCGAACGCGACGACCATCTGCGCAACGAGGACTTCCTGCACGTCGAGGAATACCCGGAGATGCGCTTCACCGCCACGCACTACCAGCCCACCGGCGACAACACCGGGCGCCTGAGTGGCGGTCTCGAGCTGCTGGGCGAGACCCGCACCATCCATCTCGACGTGACCATCAACAAGGTCGGGCGCTACCCGTTCCCGCTGGGTGGCCTGTTCGGCCGCCCGTACGTGCTGGGGGCGTCGATGCGTGGCAGCTTCGATCGTTCCGATTTCGGCATGACCTACGGCCTGACCCGCGACATCGTTGGCGACGAGGTCGAACTGATGATCGAGTTCGAGGCGCAGCGGCAGTAACGGACGGCCGTCTGAAAGGATTCACCACGAAGCACACGAAGAGACGAAGGAAACACCGGGGCGTGTAACCACAGAGGGCACCCAAGACACGGAGCGTGGCAGGCTCCTGGCCTGCCGCGCAGGGCGCGACGGCTCTGGACGGAAGACCGCGTGATCGCGGGGTACGGGGGCATCCGGACGCAGCGGATCCGACACCCGGGACTAGAACACTTCCGCGTCATCCCGGCCGTAGCGCAGAGCCGGGATCTCCAGCCCATGACACCCACGCCGCCGCGCACCCCCGCGAGATCCCGGATCACCGCTTCGCGGTTTCCGGGACGACGCGGGTCGAGATCGCTCCCGAGTGCGATTCGATGGCAAAACGAAAAGGCCCCGGGCAGTAACGCGCCGGGGCCTTGCAGGGCGAAAGGACTGGGGGGGCGTCAGGCGGTCATGTTGATGTTGGTGCCCACGTTTGCCGGCAGACCCTGTGTGGCGGCCTGCATCTCGCCAATGTCGGGCAGTGCCTCCAGCATCGACTGAGCGGCCATCTCCTGCGACTCCATCGCCTTCTTCTGCAGGGCCACATCTTTCTGCATGGCCAGCTGCTGCTGGCTTTGCTGGGTGGCCATTGCGGCAATCGCGCTTGCGTCCATCCTGGTACTCCCGAACTCTGAATGTACAGGCCCGCCTGCGCTCAGGACGACGGACCTGCCCCCGGTGACGGCCGCATCCCGCAAGACTTGAGCCTCCATGCACGATTTTTTCGCACGCGGGAGAATTTTCAACGCACAACCTCACGACGACCATCAGCACCGGAACTCTCGTCGCCGATCCTTCCCCTTCTTCCCGCCTGCGTGCCCTTCGTGGTGAACAAGGTCCTCGACCTTCAATCAGTCTTCCCGGCGTTGTATCCGGCAGGACCTTCGGGCGCATGGCAGACCCGCGCGGCAAAGCGCCGCATCACGCCGCGGGCCACGCGATCCTCGGGGTCGATACAGAACCCGGCCTGTTCCACCGCGGCCTCGGTGTCGCGATTCGGATGGCAACCGCCGGTGACGCAGGTCCAGGCCGGCTGCACCCGGTCCTGCGCCCGTCCCAGCAGCGGGCGGGTGTGGCGCACATGCTCCAGCATGCGCAACGCGCCGCCGTCCGCCAGCACCCGGCGCACCTCGCCCAGGGCCCGCGGCGGGTCCTGGACGCTGCAGAAAACCAGGCCGGAGACCACGCTATCGAACACCCCATCCGCAAATGGCAGCGCCTCGGCCTTCGCCACCACCAGCGGGACCGCCGGCGCACGGCGTCGCGCCCTCCGCAGCGCGGCCAGGTCCGGATCCATGCCGATCACTTGCGTCGGATCCGCGTACAGCGGCAGATCGCGCCCGGTCCCGCACCCGACCTCCAGCACCCGGCCTTCGGCGCCCTCCACCAGGCGCCGCCGCCAGCGGCGCAGCCCCAGAAGATCGGCACCAGCCATCAGGCCGTCATACAGCCAGGGGATCTGTTCAAGACCGCGCATCGCGACTCCGTGGGTGCCAGGGGGAGAAATGTGACGCATGCCACATTCTTGCGGCGGGTGGCAGGAACCTGTTTCCACAGTCCCTGTCCACTTATACAAGTTGCGGAAATCATCGGCTCGTGGCAACGGCAGCCGGTGATCCGCCGTTCGGACGCAAACCCTCCATCACACGGGTGTCCGAATGATCTTTGGCCCGGCGTCTTCGCCGGGCCATTTTTTTGCGTGGCCGCTCCGACCGGTACAGGCTGACGCGTTCGCGCCAGCACAGCGTCTCCCTCAGTTGCCGGTACGGCCGATCAGATTGAGGAATTCGCGCCGGGTGCGCCCGTCCTCGCGGAAGGCGCCCAGCATCACCGAGGTCGCCATCGAGGAGTGCTGCTTCTCCACCCCGCGCATGGTCATGCACATGTGCTTGGCATCCACCACCACGCCAACCCCCTTGGCCCCCGTCACCTGCATCAGCGCCTCGGCAATCTCGCGGGTCAGGCTCTCCTGGATCTGCAGCCGCGCGGCGAACATGTCCACGATGCGGGCAATCTTCGACAGGCCGATCACCTTGCCATCCGGCAGGTAGGCGACATGCACCTTGCCGATAATCGGCAGCAGGTGATGCTCGCACAGGGAGTACAGCTCGATATCGCGCAGCAGGACCATCTCGTCGTTATCGGACGAGAACAGCGCATCATTCACGATGGTGTCCAGGTCCTGCTGGTAGCCACGCGTCAGATACTGCATCGCCTTGGCCGCGCGCATCGGCGTGTCCCGCAGGCCCTCGCGTTGCGGATTCTCGCCGAGCCCGGCGAGAATCTCGCGGTAGTGCTCGGCGAGTTGTTCCGGGGCGGCCAGCGGCTGGCCCGAGGCAGGGGTGGCCGTCGGCTCGTCGGCCATGCGGGCATCTGCGTTCATCGATGGTTCCTTGTTCTCGTTCATTCTCGCGTTCTTCCTCTTTCCTGCTCAGGCCGCGATGGTGACCGCGAGGCCGGAGGCCAGGGCCAGCATCGCGCCCACGGTCAGCACCAGGCGCAGACCGAGATAGCCACGGGGCAACGCCCGCCGCTGCAGGCTCAGCCGGTCCACCCACCACACCCCAAGAAACAGCACGGCCAACGTCATCAAGGCCTGCGGCAGCGGCTGCAGCACCGCCAGCCAGGCCAGGACGGACGGCACCACCGCCCACACCGGCGCCGAGAGCGGACCCACCCGGTGCTGCCGATCCGCCAGATAGATTCCCCAGTGGACCGCCCCCAGGAACGACAGGATCACCGCACCATAGAGCGCCAGGGCCTCCAGCGCGAAAACCTGCCATTCGGGCTGGGCCATCCAGGCGCCGATGCCGAAGAACGCGAAGGGTAGCAGCCCGGCATACCCGAGCACCTGCAATGCAGGTGCCGGGGTATCCGGGCGCGCACCCTCGCCGCGCGCCTGCAGGGCCCGGTGGCCCAGGTACTCGCGCAGTTCAGGGAGGCCGCCGATCACCCCTTCGCGCGTCACAAACAGCGGCAGCACCGCGGCGCCGGTGGCCTGTTGCAACGCATGGAACTGCTCGCGGTTATGGGCCGAACCCATGCCCCACTCCAGCCGCTGCCAGCGCCCCGGGGCCGTCGCCTTCAGAAGCGCCTCGGCATCCCGGAAATCCGACAGCCCGGAGGTGATGCCCACGATCTCGTGGGTCGTCAGTGCATCGCGCACCTCTGCTGGCCACTCGGGGGCGCCCGCTTGCGCCTGGTTATCTGTGTTCACGATCCGCGTCTCCCGCTGCACCTGTTTCGCGGTATACCGCCCTCCTATTGGAAGCCGGGGAACTTTTTACCGCCACCATTTACAAAGATTGTACAGTTATTGTATAAGATGTACATCGCCCTGCGGCCCGGAGATCCACCACCATGCAACGCTCGCGCATCGCCGTCATCGGCGGAGGCATCGCCGGCCTGTCCGCCGCCTGGATTCTGCAGACCCGGCACCAGGTCCAACTGTTCGAAGCGGAACCGGAGCTCGGCGGCCATGCCCATACGGTGGAGGTACCCGATCCGCAGGGCCACACGGCCATCGATACCGGCTTCGTGGTCTACAACGAGCGCAACTACCCCCTGCTCACCCGCCTGTTCACGGAACTCGACGTCCCCACCCAGGATACGGACATGTCCTTCGGCTATTCGCGCCAGCCCGCGGGCGTCGAGTATGCCGGCTCCGATCTGAACACCCTGTTCGCGCAGCGCCGCAACCTGGTGCGCCCGGCTTTCCTGCGCATGGCGAGCGATATCCTGCGCTTCAACCGCCTGGGCAAGGGCCTGTTCGAGCGTGGCGAAAGCCCGGAGGGCACGCTCGGCGCGTTCCTCGCCCGACACCGACTGGGCCGCGGCTTCGCCGAGGACTACCTGCTGCCGATGGCGGCCGCGATCTGGTCCTGTCCGCCCGAGGAGATCCGCGAGTTCCCGGCCGCCAGTTTCCTGCAGTTCTTCCACAACCACGGCCTGCTGGATCTGCGTGATCGCCCGCAGTGGCGCACGGTGGTCGGCGGCAGCCGCGAGTACGTCCAGCGGCTCGCGGAGCGCCTGGAACCCGGCAGCGTGATTCACCAACCGGTGCGCGCAGTGATCCCCGATGCCGACCGGTGGCGGGTCCTGACCCACGATCAGGCAGCGGGGTTCGACGCGGTCGTGTTCGCCTGCCACGCCAACACCGCGCGCTGGCTGCTGAACAAGGCCGACCCGGCGCGCGAGCGTCTGCTCGCCGCCTGCCGCTTCCAGCCCAACCGCGCGGTACTGCACACCGACCCGGCGCTGATGCCCCGCTCACGACGCGTGTGGTCCTCCTGGAACTATCTCTCCGGGCGCTCCACCCAGGCGCGCGACAGCGTGTCGGTCTCCTACTGGATGAACCGCCTGCATCGCCTGGAACGGCGCCAGGACTACATCATCAGCCTGAACCCCTGGCGCGAGCCGCACCCGAACACCGTGCTCGGCGAACAGCACTGGGAACACCCGGTCATGGACACCGCGGCAGAGAAGGCGCGCCAGCGCCTCGCGGCCACCCAGGGCGAGAACAACCTGTACTTCGCCGGTGCGTGGATGGGCTACGGCTTCCACGAGGACGGGCTGCGCTCGGCGGTCGCCGTCGGCCAGGTCCTGGGCATCCAACCGCCGTGGTCGTACCCGGCGCAGCCCGCGGACGCCCCCGCTCACCCCGGGCGCGAACCGGAACCCGCGATCCATGGCGGCGGGACGGTACCGGTCCACGCGCCGGCCGCGCAATCCCGGAGCGCGTGAATGGACGCCGCCCTGGTCCATGGCACGGTGCTGCACCAGCGGTTCTTTCCGCAGCAGTATCGCTTTCGCTACCCGGTAACCAGCGCGCTGTTCGATATCGATCGCCTGGCGGAGACCACCCGGCACTGCCGTCTGTTCTCGCTGAATCGCTTCAACCTCTTCAGCCTGCGTACCCGGGACCACGGCCCGCGCGACGGTCGCGCCTGGCGCCCGTGGATCGAGGCCCACCTGGCCGAGCACGCCATCGACCTGGCCGGCGGCCCGATCCACCTGCTGACCATGCCGCGCGTCCTCGGCCATGCCTTCAACCCGCTCAGTGTCTGGTACGCCCGGCATGCCGACGGCGACCTGCGCGCCATCCTGCTGGAGGTGCGCAATACCTTCGGCGAGCACCACCACTACCTGCTGCACGAGAACGGCGCCCCCATGGCCCTCCCCGTGCGCCAGGAAAAGAACAAGGCCTTCCACGTCTCACCGTTCATCGACATGCACGCGCGCTACGCCTTCACCCTGACGCCGCCACGCCTGCAGTCCGGCGCATCGCTGCGCATCGCGATCAACGAATACCAGGACCAGGACCTGATGCTGGTGGCCTCGCAACACGGCCGCCTGCGCCCGTTCAGCGACCGCGCGCTGCTGGCCGCCTTCCTGAAGAAACCCTGGATGACCCTCAAGATCCTGCCGCTGATCCACTGGCAGGCTCTCAGAATCTGGTGGCGCGGCGGGCGCTATCACCCACGGCCCGCACCCCCCGCACAGGAGATCGACTAATGGCCCTCGACCACCTCGACACCCCGCAGGAAGGCACGACCCGGCCCGACTGGGCCCTGCGCCTGGTTGCCCGCGCCCTGAAGGACATCGACACCGGGCAGATCACCCTGATCGGTCCGTCCGGCGACCGCATCACCGTGCGCGGGCGCAAGGCCGGCGTCGAGGCGGTATGGCACTTCCGCCGCCCGTGGCGGGCCATCCTGCGCCTGCTGCGCCACGGCGATATCGGCTTCGCCGAAGGCTTCATCAGTGGCGACTGGATCACCCCCGACCTGCAGACGCTGCTGCGCTTCGCCACCGACAACGAACAGGCCCTGGCGCCGATGGCCGAGCGCCCGACATGGCAGCGTGCCATCGACCGCATGCGCCACTGGATGCACCGCAACAGTCGCCGCGGGAGCCGCGCCAACATTCGCTTCCACTACGATCTCGGCAACGACTTCTACAACCTGTGGCTGGACCGCACCATGAGCTACTCGTCGGCGCTGTTCACCCGCGGCGACGAGGCCCTGGAACAGGCCCAGGCGCAAAAGTACGCCCGCCTGCTGGACCAGCTGAACGCCGAACCCGGCGCGCATATCCTCGAGATCGGTTGCGGCTGGGGCGGCTTCGCCGAGATGGCGGCTCAGCGCGGCTTCCGCGTCACCGGGGTCACGCTCTCGCAGGAGCAACTCGACTACGCTCGCGCGCGCATTGAACGCGCCGGCCTGGCCGACCGCGTGGAACTGCGCCTGCAGGACTACCGCGACCTGCAGGGCACCTACGACCACGTGGTCTCGATCGAGATGTTCGAGGCCGTGGGCGAGCAGTGGTGGCCGACCTTCTTCGCCAAGGTCCGCAGCTGCCTGCGCCCCGGCGGCCGCGCGGCGCTGCAGGTCATCACCATCGCGGAGGAGGCCTTCGAGTACTACCGCCGCAACGCCGACTTCATCCAGCTCTACATCTTCCCCGGTGGCATGCTGCCCTCGGTCCCGCGCTTCAACGCGGAGGCCGAACGCGCCGGGCTCGCAGTCAAGGACCAGGCCCTGTTCGGCGAAGACTACGCGCGCACGTTGCGCCACTGGCACCGGGAGGTCCGCCAGGCGGAGCCGGTCATCGAGGCGCTGGGCTACTCGCAGTCGTTCCTGCGCATGTGGCGCTACTACCTCGCCTATTGCGAGGTCGGCTTCGACACCGCCCGCGTGAACCTGATGCAGGCGGTTCTGCAAAGCCCGGTCCAGTCCGCCGCGCCGGGCCGCGACCCCGCGAACCGATGAGGTGAGCACCCTTCGCTGGCCGCGGCTGTTCGCCTACGGCGGCCTGGGCATGCCCCTGGCCGTCCTCGGCCTGCCGCTGTATGTCTTCCTGCCCGCCCACTACGCCGAGCACACCGGCCTGGGCGTCACCCTGGTGGGCGTCTTCCTGCTCTTGGCACGGCTGCTCGATGTCGTCACCGACCCGCTGATCGGCCATCTGTCCGACCGCATCCCCGGCGCCTGGCGGCGGCGCGCGGTCATGCTGGCGGGCGTCCCGCTGCTGCTGATCGCCGCGCCCTTCCTGTTCCGCCCACCGGCGGATGCCGGCGCCTGGTATCTGCTGATCTTCAGCACCCTGGTCTACCTCGGCTGGACGCTGGTCGCCCTGCCTTACGCCGCCTGGGGCGCCGAGCTCTCCGGTGACTACCACGAGCGCTCGCGCATCACCGCCACGCGCGAGGGCTTCGTCGTCCTGGGCACGGTGACGGCCGCCGCGCTCCCCGCGGTCCTGGGCCTGCAGGACGATGCCGGCGCGGCGCTGGCCACCCTTGCAGTCCTGCTGTGGGTGCTGCTGCCGATCGCCTTCGTTGTCCTGCTCTGGCGGGTGCCGGAGCGCCCGGGGCGCCTGGCACCGGTGCCCTGGCGAGCCGGCTGGACCCTGCTGCGGTCCAACCAACCGTTCCGCCGCCTGGTCCTCGCCTGGGTCCTGAACGGTACGGCCAACGCCATCCCGGCTACCCTGTTCCTGCTGTTCATCACCCACGTACTGGAGGCCCCCGGCCACGCCGGGCCACTGCTGCTGGTCTACTTCGCCACCGGCATCCTCGCGCTGCCCCTGTGGCTGCGCCTCGCCCGCCGGCTGCCCAAGCACCGGGTGTGGACGCTGTCGATGCTGCTCGCCTCGACCTTCTTTATCTGGGTTCCGTTCCTCGGTTCCGGCGACGTGCTCGCGTTCTACGCCATCACCGTATTGACCGGGCTCAGCCTCGGTGTGGACCTGGCGCTGCCGGCCGCGATGCAGGCCGACGTGATCGACCAGGACACCGCCGACGGCGGCGGCGAGCGCGCCGGACTCTTCTTCGGGCTGTGGGGCATGGCTACCAAGCTGGCCCTGGCCCTGGCCGTTGGCATCAGCTTCCCGCTGCTGGGCCTGGCCGGGTTCTCGGCCGACGGCGACAACGGCCCCACCGCCCTGCTCGTGCTGGCGCTGGCCTACGCCGGCCTCCCGGTGCTGTTCAAGCTCGCGGCGATGGCCCTGATCTGGCGCTTCCCCATCGACGCCGACGCCCAGCACGCCCTGCGCGAACGCATCCACGCGCGCGAACGCGCCGCACCTTCAGCCCAGCCCGGAGGAACCAACCCATGAATAGCCACGCCACCCGCCGCGGGACCCTGCTCGCATCCATGCTGCTGCTTGCACTGTTCCTGACCGGCGCACCCGCCAGCGCCACGACCGAGATCGACGGCGTCCGCTTTGCCGACACGGTCACGATCGACGACACGACCGTCCCGCTGCGCGCCGGGCGGCTCTATCGCTACACCATCTTTCGGGTCTACGTCGGCGCGCTCTACGTCCCGGAAAACGTCGCTCCGGACGATGTGCTGACGGCCGACGTGCCCAAGCGCCTGGAACTGGAGTACCTGCGCGCCATCAACGCCGACGACTTCCGCAAGAGCGGCAACCGCCTGCTCGAAGACCAGCAGACCCCGGAAACCCTTGCAGCCCTGTCCGACCGGCTCGAGACCTTCAACGCCGCCTACCGCGACATGGAGGCGGGCGACCGCTACGCCCTGGAATACCGCCCGGGCCACGGCACCCGCCTGCTGCAAAACGGCACACCGCTGGTCGAGGTCCCCGGCCACGACTTCGCCACGGCCTACTTCGGTATCTGGCTGCACCCGGAAGAGCCCCTGTCCGGTCGCTTCCGCGACACCCTGATCGGCCAACGCTGAATCCGTCGCATCCCGGTTGCCCGCAGTTGCATTCGCGCAAGTGCATCGCAGGCTCAAACCAGGCGCCAAACGTTCACCGGTCATCGCGAGGCGCGAAGCGCCGTGGCGATCGCACCGCCCTGCTACCCGCACGCGCCCATGGATGGCCGCGCGGCGCGCACAACGACAAAAGGCACCTCCGTTTCGATTGGTTCGCGCGGCTCACGATCCGCTAACTGACTCACAGGAAGATTGCCCCAACGTAGACTAAACTTTTCCGTTCGGGACCCAGGGCCAGGAAGGCCGGGGAGCCATTCATCCACCCGTCCGCTCGCGTACGGATCGGGGCTCTCCCTCACAGCGTTCCGACGGAGGATTGCCATGCAACACCGCATCGCCTTCCGGGAGGCCACCTGGCCTGCCGACGCCGAGGCACTGTCCCAAGTTCGCTGCGAGGTCTTCGTCGAGGAACAGGGCGTGCCCGAACCACTGGAGTTCGACGGCCTGGACGCCGCCGCCCTGCACTGGCTGGCCACCGGGCCAGGGGACGAACCGGTCGGCACCCTGCGCATGCTGCCTTCCGGCCAGATCGGCCGCATGGCCGTGCGCGAACCCTGGCGCGGACACGGCATCGGCTCGCGCCTGCTGGACTGCGCCGTCCACGCCGCCGCCCGCCACGGCTGGCGCGAGGTGTGGCTAAACGCCCAGAGCACCCGCATCGGCTTCTACGCCCGCCACGACTTCTTCGTCATCAGCGACACCTTCGAAGACGCCGGCATCCCCCACCGCCGCATGCTCCACCGCGTCCACTCCCCGATCGCACGACCCAGCCAACCCTGGAGCCACCCGAACCACGGCCTGGCCGCACATCCGCTATAGCCTACCCCCCCCCGGGGCCGGGCTCCTCGTGATGCGATTCGCTACGCTCATCGGCATCCTACGAGGGTCATTATGGGGGCCGACTCGCCCGCGAATCGGCAACACCCCTCACCCCGCAACGCCCACAAACGTAGGGTGCGTTGAGCCCTGCGAAACGCACCACTCACCACGGGGCATACCCCACCCACGATGCGATTCGCTACGCTCTTCGGCATCCTACGAGGCATTCTGTGGGAGCGTGCCTGCACGCGAATCCCCGCCCCGAAACCAACGAATCCAGCCGGCCCCCGACGCCGCACGAAACCACCACCGTACCCAGAGATGCGAACACACCCGCACTCGCCTATGCTGAGAGAAGCACCCAGCACGCGAGCGAAACGCCGATGACCACCCCCGAACGCGACCCGACCCTGATCGACGCCGAGGCCCTGCTGGCCGAACTCCTGGCCGCCACCCGCCGGCGCCTCTGGCTGCATGCCCGCGTCGCGCTCCTGGCCGAGATCGCGGGTGCCGACCTCGGCGCCGAGCTGGCCGGCATCGCGCGCCGCCATCGACACACCGATATCCGCCTGCTGGTGGACGACGATCTCGCCCTGAAAGAACAACTCCCGAGCCTGGTCGAGAGCATCAAGCGTCTACCCAGCGCCGTCTCGGTGCGCCGGCTGGCGGCCGCGGAGGAAAGCCCGCTCACCGTCACCGCCATCGCCGATCACAGCGGCTGGATGCAGCTCACCCAGGCCGGCGGCCGCCGCATCCTGCGCGGCGACGTCGAGGACCGGCCCGGCACCCAGCGCGCAGTCCAGGACTTCGAGGCCAACTGGAGTCTCAGCGATGAAGCCGTCGAGCTCCGCCGCCTCCTCGTCTGACATGCCCCGCATGGTGGATCGGCGCCGCTGGCTACGGGGCGCCCTCGCATTAGCCGCCGGCACGCTCCTGCCTGTAGCCGCGCTCGCGCGTGAACCCCACGCCGAAGTCGCCGTCCTGCCGCTGCAAAACCGCCCGGCCCACAGCCTGCTGCCCGAGCTCCAGGCCCTGTTCGGCGACACCGCCACCCTGCGCGGCGACGGCTTCCGCCTGCTGGTGCGCGCCGACGCCCGCACCCTCCAGCAGATCCGCGAGGTCGTCACCGAACTCGACGCCCCGACTCAGGACCTCATCCTCTCCGTGCGCCGCCACAGCGACGCCCCGCGAACCGAACGCGGCAGCGGTTTCGAGTTCGAGAGCGGCCCGGACGGCACCGAAGGGCGCATCACCACCCAGCGCCTGCGCACCACGCGCCGCGACGACCAGACCCAACACCTGCGCCTGCGCGAAGGCACCGATGCGATCATCCTGGTGGGCGAGACCCGCACCGCCGGCTTCCGCATCATCCACGGCCGCGCCGGCGTCGGCGTCGAACCCCTGCTACAGGACACCGCCCGCGGCTTCCGCGTACGCCCCCAGGTGCAACCCGACGGCCGCGTGCGCGTCGCCATTGCCCACCTCCACGAACGCCCGCTCGCGCGCGGCGCCGTGGACCGCGACGCCGTGGATACCCAACTCACCCTGGAGCCGGGCGCCTGGCATACCCTCGGCGGTGCCCACAGCAAGAGCGCCGCCGAGCAGCGCGGCCTCGCCTCCCGCCGAACCACCCGCGACCGCGACACCCTCACCCTCGAAATCCGCGTCGATCCCGTCCGGTAAACCGCCCAAAATAGCCCCCCCCTGCGCTTCGACTGTACCCGGCGCCGAACGCCACACCCCCAAACGCAAAAAGGCCCCAACGGGGCCCGGTCACGCATAAAAAACGGGGCCCCTGGGGGCCCCGCAAAACAAGCTAAAAACTTGTTGTTATACCGCTTGGTAGCAGTGGCTGCCCTTAGAAGGACACCCGCAGGCCACCACCGACGCCGGTGTAGGAATTGCCAGCGGCGTTAACAGCGCCACCTTCGGCACGGGCAAACGGGATGTTGTCGTCGTGGTCGGCGTAGGAGACACCGGCAAACGCCATCACGCGGTTGCTGAAGTTGTGCTTGACGCCCAGGGCGACAAAGTCGGTGTTGCCGTCCAAGTCCTCGCCATTAACCTGATAGTCGGTCGAGGAGTTGCGGGTGTGGCCCAGGGTCAGCACGAAGTCGTTGCGACCCATGGTGTACACGCCGGAGACAAAGCCACCGGTGGCGTCACGTTCCACGTTACCGAGCGCATCTTCGAACTTGTAGGATTCGATCTCGCCCACCACACGGAACGGACCGGACTTCCAGTCGGCGCCAATCTTGCTGGCCTGGAAATCAGCATCATCATAGCGATAGTCATCGGCATTGGTGTGCGCAACGTACAGGTCCACGGCACCGAGATCGAAGTTCAGGCGACCGGAAATGGCCTGCTCGCCGCTACCGCTGCCGTTGTTCTGGGCGACCGCGAGCTGCAGCCCGACCATCCCGAAGCTGTTGCCATAGTTGATCACGCGATCTTCGTACGAGCCGTTACCCAGGCCGCCGATGCCACCAGTACGGATCGGATTGCCGTTATTATCGGTTTCACCGGTAAAGCCAACGCCCGCATCGGCAGTACCCAGACGGACAGCCTGGCGAGCCTGCATGAAGGTACCGTTCAGCGGGTCCTTGCCGGCGGTGTTGTACGGGAGACCCATGCGGCCCATCGTGACACGACCAAAGTTGCCATCGAGGCCAACGTAGACGTCACGCGCACCGGAATTCAGGCCGCTGGTGGTCTGGGCGTCCTGCTCGAGCTTGGCGAGAGCGGTCAGGCCATTACCCAGGTCGTGGTTGATCATCACGCCCAGACGGTTCGGGCCGTTGCCATCGGTAACCCAGCCAGCGCCGCCAGCGTCGTACATGCTGAAGCCGTTGTCGAAGTCGCTGCTGCCACCGGAGTTGTAGACGACCTGCGTCTGCAGCTGGCCGAACAGGGTGACGTCGGAGTCGGCGGCGGCGAAGGCCGGGACTGCGAAGGCGCCGGCAACGGCGACGGCGAGAATCTGTTTTTTCATGGTGCGTATCTCCCAGGAGAGGTGTGTTGTTCGTTTCTTACGCCGCATCCACGGTCGATGCCGCGAATGACAGGTGTTTTATATACACCACGGTGTCTCGTTTCAACCCCTGGGCGAGAAAAAATTGCCACAGTTGGGTGGTAAACGTGACGCAGGATGGGTTTCGGAAGATCAAACACTTGCGGGAACAGGCTACAGAAAGGCGCGAGATATCCGGCAACTTGCTGAATCGAGGGGAGCATTAGGATCGGCTTACCTGCCTGGAGGCGAGCAAACGGGTGGCTTGATCAGGTTTTTCTTATTTTTTCGGGATTTGCTGCGCGCGGGGGTTTTGCAACGCTCGCAAGGCAGGTCAATGCATTGCAACGCCCGTTGTTTTTTT
Source organism: Thioalkalivibrio sp. ALMg9 (assembly GCF_000380625.1). NCBI lineage: Bacteria > Pseudomonadati > Pseudomonadota > Gammaproteobacteria > Chromatiales > Ectothiorhodospiraceae > Thioalkalivibrio > Thioalkalivibrio sp. ALMg9. The sequence continues at coordinate 155,604 of NZ_AQYC01000007.1, read as the reverse complement.
GCAACGAGGTCGTTTTCGGGTGACGGCGAGGAGGGTGTGTTGTGGAAATGCGACATGTCCTTGGGCCGTCGAAGCGTTGGCGGAGATCGACACGTTTGCGCTGGTCATGCTTTGGCAGGGGCTTCGCGGCCGAGGCCGCTCCTACAGGGGCATGGGGGGCGGTTGAAGCGCGGGGTGTAATCCGGAGATCGCGGCTCTTCGCCTCGCTGCGGCCGGGATGAGGGAGTGCAGGACTCGTCTCGGGATCTCTTCGAGTAACGCGCCTCGGCCACCCGCCGCCGTCATCCCGGAAACCGCGCAGCGGTTATCCGGGATCTCGCAGGTTCGGGGAACCCCAATCCCTTGAGGTCCCGGCCCTGCGCTTCGCTCCGGCCGATGACGGGTGGGGTGGACGTGTGGGCGGTATGCCGGGGGTTCAACGAACGGTCGGGGGGACCATGGGCGGCGTCGCGGGGACATGGCAGCGTGCCAGGGATCGATGAGGAGGGGTTCCCGAGGCCATGATGCGGTTCGCTGCGCTCAGCGCACCCTACGGGATACCACGGCCCGCCATGCACAGGGTCCAGCGAGGGCTGCCGCACCCGAGCCCGGCTCGAACTGCGGTTTAAAGCACTCGTAGGATGTGATGAGCGAAGCGAATCGCATCACCCCGGGCCGAACAGCCTGGGTCGCCTTAATCGAGGCCGAAGGCGCGGAACGCAAGGCGGCGCTTGAGGGGGGTGGCCTGGTCGACCAGGCGAATGCCGAGACCGCGCAGTTCCGGGAGGCCGGCGGCGTGGGTGCCGAAGATCAGGCGGAAGCCGTCCATGGCGCGCTGCATGAAGGCGTTCTCGCTGCGGCGGTCGCGGGTGTAGGCGCGCAGTACGGTCTCGGCGCCCGGGTCGCGACGGGCGGGGCCGTGCAGGCGCTCGACCAGGGCGCGGGCGTCGGCCAGGCCGAGGTTCAGGCCCTGCCCGGCCAGCGGGTGGATGGTGTGGGCGGCATCCCCGGCCAGGGCCACGCGGCCGGCGTGGTAGTCGCGGGCGTGGCGAGCTACCAGCGGGAAGCTGGCGCGCTTCGATGTGGCGGTGATCGCCCCCAGTCGGTGGTCGATCACCGCCTCCAGCGCCCGGCAGAAGCCGGCATCGTCCAGCGCCAGCGTGTCGTCGGCCTGGTGTTCGGGCTGGGACCAGACGATGGAGCTGCGACCGTCCGCCAGCGGCAGGAAGGCGATGATCTGGTCGTCGACGAAGCGCTGCCAGGCGGTGTCCTCGTGCGGGCGCTCGGTGGTCACGGTCGCGACCACACCACGGGCGTGATAGTCCTGCTCGCGCACCGGGATACCCATGCGGGTGCGCAGGGGCGATTGCGCACCATCGGCCGCGACCACCAGACGGGCGGAGGCCAGCGGCGCATGTTGCGGGCCGTAGAGATCCACCCGATCCGGGCGGGTGTCGAGACTCTTCCATTCGGTTTCCGGCCACAGGGCCACGCCGGTGGCCTCCAGTTCGGCCCACAGCACGGCCTCCAGGGCGGCGTGCTCCACGGTCCAGCCGAGCGCCGGTACGCCCAGCTCGTCGGCGTCGAAGCGGATATGCCCGGGGCCGTGGCCATCCCATACGGCCATGCCGGAGAAGGCATGGGCGCGGCGCGCCTCGAGGGCGTCCTGCACCCCCAGACGGGCCAGGAACTCCATGGAGGCGATGTTGAGCGTGGCGACGCGCGTCACCGGGGTCGCGTCGCTGAAGGTGGGCGCGCCAGCGCGCTCCAGCAGCCCGACGCGCAGGCCCTGGCGGGCCGCGCCCAGCGCGATGGCACCACCAACCGCGCCAGCGCCCACCACCAGCAGGTCCAGCACGTCGCGGGAACCGGACGCGCTCATGCCCCGCCCCCTGCGTCCGGCCGCGCGAGATGGCGCGCGGTATGGCGCGGCAGCGGGCCAAGGCCCATCGCCGCCTGTGCCAGGCGATCGCGCGCCGGGCGCAGGCGGTCGACCGCCATCATCCCGCTGCCCAGCGCATGCCCGCGCAGGCCCGCTGCGTGCAGCATGCCGCGCGCGAGGAAGTCGGTCGCCGCCACCACACCGTTCACGTCGGCACGCCGGGCCCGGGCATAGGCGGCAAGGGTTGCGGGCGTGCCGGGATCGGCGACAAAACCGGGCGCCCCGCCCTGCCCGCATCCCTCGCGCAGCGCCCCCAGCAGGGTCGCCACGTCGCGCAGGGCAAGATTCAACCCCTGCCCCGCCACCGGGTGCACCGCGTGCGCGGCATTGCCCAGCAGCAGCGCGCGGTCCGCGACCGGCTCCGGGGCATGCACCCGCTCCAGCGGGAAGCGCACCACGCGGCCCGCCGGGCGCAGCCGACCCAGGGTCCAGCCGAAGCGGGCCTGCAGCTCGCGCAGGCGTTCGGCCTCGTCCAGTTCCAGGCGGCGCTCGCAGGTCTCCGGCGGGGCCACCCAGACCACGTTCATCCGCCCATCCGCCCGCGGCAGCAGCGCCAGCGGGCCCTCGTCGGTGAAGCGTTCGAAGGCCTGGCCGTTGTGCGGCCGCGCGGGCAGGACATCGAAGACCAGGGCATCCGCGGCGTATCGCAGGCGGTTCACCGGCAGGCCCAGGGCCTTGCGGGTCGGCGACTGGATGCCGTCGGCGGCCAGGATCAGGCGCGCGGCCCAGGCGCTCTCGCCTTCGGCGCCGTGGATGCGCAGTGCGCGCTGGCCGTCCGTCACCTCGCCCACGCCCGCCAGCGTCGAGTGGTGGCGCACGTCCACGCCGGCGTCACGGCAGGCCGCATCCAGCATGGGCTCCAGCGCGACGGCCGGCACCACCTGGCCGAGGGCGTGGCGGCCGTGATCGGCCGCGTTCAGGTGGACGCGCCCCAGGCCACCGCGGCGGCTGACGACGATGGAGCGGATCGCAGTCGCCCGTTCGGCCAGCGGCGCCCAGTAGCCCAGATCATCGAGGAACTGCACGGAGCCGGCCGCCAGGGCATAGCCGCGGGTGTCATTCGCGTGGGCGTCCGGCGCCGGCGGTGCGCCGCGCTCGAACAGCGTGACCGCGTAGCCCGCCCGCGCCAGGGTGCAGGCGGCGAGGCCACCTACCGGCCCGCCACCGACGATGGCGATATCGGATCGTTGTTCGGTCATGTCAGCCAGATACCCCGTCGTTGCGAGGCCCCGCAGGGGCCGTGGCAACCTCTGGATGCCTGCACATTGGCGGGATCGGGTGGCAACGGAAGGCGATCGCCACGGCGCTGCGCGCCTCGCGATGACGGGAGTGGTGGGTTCCCGTCCATTTGTAGCCATGGCCATGCCGGCCCCAAAACACGCAGGCTCCTGATGGACCGTTGGCAAAATACCGCTGCGCAGGATGCGGATGAGCGCAGCGAATCGCATCACGGGGCGCGTGGCTCCGTGGTGAGCGGTGCGTTTCGCAGAGCTCAACGCACCCTACGGTTCCTACGGTTCCTGACGGGCGGAGCGGGATTGTCGCTCCCCCATTCGCCTGCAAGCAGGCTCCCACGGAGGATCGTGCATCCTGCCCCCTGTAGGAGCCTGCTCGCAGGCGAAGAGCGCCGGACCGAATCCCCGGCCTTTCATTGCAACGGGCGGTGTGGCGGGCGGGCATGGTCAGCTCCAGCCCGGGAGGTCGCCGGCCATGCAGGCCTCGATGTCGGCGACGGTCTTGGGGCAGTCCGCGGTCAGGACCTCGTGACCGTCGCGGGTGACGGCCACGTCGTCCTCGATGCGCACGCCGATACCGCGCAGCTCCTTCGGTGCCTCGCTGTAGGGCCCGAAGTAGAGGCCGGGCTCCACGGTCATCACCATGCCCGGCTCCAGCTGGCGCCAGGCGTCGCCGACGCGATAGTCGCCGACGTCGTGCACGTCCAGCCCCAGCCAGTGGCCGGTACGGTGCATGTAGAACGGACGGTAGGCCTGGTCGCGGATCAGCTTGTCCAGGCGGCCCTTTAGCACGCCCAACTCCTTGAGCCCGCGGGTCAGCTCGCGTACGGCGGTTACATGCGGGGTGTCCCAGTCGTTGCCGGGGCGGACCTGCTCGATCGCGGCGAGCTGGGCGGCCAGCACGCACTCGTAGACCTCGCGCTGACGCTCGCCGAAGCGCCCGGAGACCGGGAAGGTACGGGTGATATCCGAGGCGTAGCCCTGCACCTCGCAGCCGGCGTCGATCAGCAGCAGGTCGCCGTCATTCAGCGCGGCGCGGTTCTCGATGTAATGCAGGATGCAGCCGTTCTCGCCACCGCCGACGATGGAGGGGTACGCGGTCTCGGTGCCGTAGCGGTGGAACTCGTGCAGCAGTTCCGCCTCCACCGCGAACTCGGTCAGGCCCGGCCGGCAGGCCTGCATCGCGCGCACATGCGCCTGGGTGGAGATGGCCGCGGCGTGGCGCATCAGCTTCAGCTCCGGTGCCTTCTTGAACAGCCGCTGCTCGTGCAGGTGGTGCTCCACCGCAACGAACTCGTGCGGCGCGCGCACGCCGTTGCGGGCCTTGGCCCGGACCTGGTTGACCCAGCCGAACAGGCGCTGGTCCAGGGGCTCGTCGCGTCCGAACGGCGCGGCCAGCACCGCGCGGTTCTCCATCAGCCCCGGCAGGATCTCGTCGATATCCTCGATCGGGAAGGCGCACTCGGCCCCGTACGTCTCCATCGCGCCGTCCGGCCCCGCGCGCCGCCCTTGCCAGGTCTCCTGGGTGGGGTCGCGGTCGCGGCAGAACAGGATGTACTCGCCCGCCAGACGCCCCGGCACCAGCACCGCCACCGCATCCGCCTCGGGGAAGCCGGTCAGGTAGAGGAAATCGCTGTCCTGACGGAAGGGATATTCGACGTCCCGGTTGCGCGTACGCTCGTGGGCGGCCGGGACGACGATGATCGAGTCCGGCCCGATCGCCCGCATCAACCGCTGGCGACGCCGGGCAAACTCGCCCTGCGGGATCTCCGGCATCCGGCCCGGCCGGGGGGCTTGTCGCGTTCGCGTCATTGCATCGGGATCCGTTTCGGGTCGTCCGGAGCCAGCTCGTCGGCGATCAGCAACACGCCCACGCGCACGTATTCGTTGAGTTCCTCGAAGGCCGCCGCGTTGTCCTCGTCATCGTCCGGCTCCAGCTCGATGCGAGCAATCTCGGCGAAGTCGCGCAGGATCTCGCTGGCCTCGGCCGAGGGCTTGAGCTTGGCCAGACGGGGTGTCTGCCCGAGCCCGGCGATGAAGCCGTCCACCCACTCCGACAGGGCCTGGGCCTGCGCCTCGATGGCGTCGTCCTCCGGCAACAGCGGACCGAAACCCAGCTCCACGTCGTAGAGCTGCGCCAGCAGCGCGCGGCGGATCGCCTCCACGGTCTTGTCGAAGCGCTCTCCTGCGCCTTCGGTCAGTGGCAGGGCCTCGCCCAGGCTCAGCTCCAGGGCCTCCACAGAGGAACCCGGATCGGCTACCAGGCATCCGGTGAACAGCCCGTGGGCCGAGGCCGGCGTCTGCGCATAGCCCATGCTGCGCAGCCCGTGTTCGAGCTGCTCGCGCAGGGCCTCGGGGTCGCGCTCCAGGCCGTCCAGGGACTTGGCGTTTCCGGTGCCCGGTGAATGCGTCATCAGAAGGACTCCAGCCGCGCTTCGTAGGGGAACAGCAGGAAGCGGTAGAGATCGTCCCCCACCTGCAGATGGGTGAACTGCGGCTCGCCCAGCTTGATCGCGCTGGAGCCGGTGGAGGACAGCATGTTGAGACCGAAGCGCTTGTCCTCGATCAAGGCGTTCAACAGCTGCTCCAGCTCCGGACGCGGCACAGTGCCCGTATTGTCGACAATCCGGCACGGCTTTCCGTTATGGGCCGTACCCTCGATCACGGTAGCGTCGGGGCCGGGTTCGGGTGGCTGGGTCATGGGCGACAACACTTGATGGCTTAGGGATTCCACGTATTGTGGCCAGCGCGGGTGCCAGGCCGCAACAAACCCCGGAATGCCTGGTGCACGAACGCGTACATTGACCGGCGTCTCCCTGTGAGTCACGCAAGTTGACGCTTCGCTCGAACGCCTCCTAGACTCCAGAGATTAATCGACTCGCGGCGAAAGCCGCACCTGCCACGCGGGGCCCGAGGCCATGCAGCCGAACGACGATTCAGCGATCGACCCGACCGAACGCCTGGAGGCCGCGATCACGCGCCTTCTGGAAGAGCATGCGGCCCTGCGCGAGGAGAACCACCTGTTGCAGGAGCAGATCCGCCAGCTCAAGGGCGAACGCGCGACCTTCAAGGAACGCAACGAACAGGCCCGCCACCGGGTCGAGAACATGATCGCGCGCCTGCGCTCGATGGAGCACAGCGAATGAGCCAGTCCGAACCCGTCCGCGTCTCCATCATGGGCAAGGAGTACCAGATCGCCTGCCCACCGGAGGAACGCGCCGACCTGTTTGCCTCGGCGTCGCTGATCGACGAGCGCATGCGCGAGTTGCGCGATGGCGGGCGCATTGTGGGCGCCGAGCGCATCGCGGTGATGGTGGCGCTCAACCTGGCGCACGAGATGCTGGAGTGCCGGCAGCAGAAGGCCGGCGCGGACACCTCCGGAAGCTCGGAACGCCTGGTCGCCCTCGCCGACCGCATCGAGAAAAGCCTCGGCTCGTCGCGCTAGCGCGTTTGGCGGCGTCCCGCCGTCTTTCTTCCCTGCATTGCCAAGACCCCGGTACAGCCTGATGGCTGGCCTTGGTTCGTCCTCCGGTGTTTACGTGCCCTCGGTACGCCGCCTGCCACGCGCTGACTCGCCAGCGCGCCCCGAGGTCCTTTCTTGCTTGCCCAAGAAAGTACCCAAAGAAGGGCACCCGGATTCCGCCCGGGAACCTTGCTCCAGGGTTCTCGGGCCGGCGGCGCTGAACTCGCTACGCTGCGCTTCGCTCAGACATCCAGCGCCTTCTCCCGGCCCGAGAACCCTTCCGCAAGGGGCTCCATACGGGAGGGGAAGGTCAAAACCGACCGTATCCCCACGCCTCCGCCTAACCATAGGCATCGCCGCCCGAAAGCCCCCGGCGCCCGCTCTGCGGGCGCGGCACGCCATGGCCGAAGGCCGAGCGTGCCGAAGATGTCGGAATAGCCTGCCTTCGACTAATGGCGCAGGCCTTCGGATCGCAATTGTCTTGACCTACCTCCCCGTTGTCGTCGCGCCGAGTGGAGAGGCTTTTCGCGGGAGAAAAGGCGCTGGATGTCTGAGCGGAGCGCAGCGTAGCGAGTTCAGCGCCGCCCGCGAAAAGCCTCGGAGCGAGGGAAACCCCGGCCCGCGCAGCGGGCCGGGGTCGCGGCAGTCGGGCGTGTTTCTTGGGTACTTCTTTGCACGGGCAAAGAAGCCAGTTTTTGATCAACAACGGGCGCGGTGCGCTCGCGAGAGAGCGCTTGGCAGTAAGCGGACCGAGGCCACCGTAAACACCGAAGGACGAACCAAGGCCAGCCTCTACTGAGCGAGACATGCCCCAGGGCGGACGACACCTCAAACGGCAGCCAGGGAGCCGCGCGGCTTGGTGTACGTTAGCGCTTGACGGTGGCGCGGAGGGCCAGGCGTACCAGGGTCTCCACCGAGTCCGCCTGGTCGCGTACGGCGGCGACCATCTTCTCGGCGCTGGCGCGTTGATAGCCCAACGACTCCAGCGCGGCCAGGGCCTCGGCTTCCATCGCGGCGGCGGGCGTCGGTTCGCTGCCGCCCGCTCCCCCGGCGGGCGCGCCGACAAACCCCATCTCGGCAAGGCGTTCGCCCAGTTCCAGCACGATGCGCTCGGCGGTACGCTTGCCGATACCCGGCACCTTGGCCAGGCCGGTGACATCGCCGCCGCTGATCAGGCCGGCCAGCTCGTCGCCAGCGTAGGTAGAAAGCATGGCAAGCGCCAGCTTCGCGCCGATGCCGTTCACACGGATCAGACGCCGGAACAGGTCGCGATCGCGCTTGTTCAGGAAGCCGAACAGCTGGTGGGCATCCTCGCGCACGACCAGATGGGTGGCCAGCACGACGGTCTCGCCCGGCTCCGGCAGGGCCGCCAGCGTGGACAAAGGGACGTCAACCTCGTAGCCAACCCCGCCGGCGTCGATCACGACGCCGTTAACCTCGCGGCTGATCAGCCGGCCTTCCAGCCGCGCGATCATGGACGGCCCCCGATCGAGCCGGAGGTGGCGGCCGCCAGACGCGCCTCGTGCTGCTGGGTGTGAGCGTGGCAAAGCGCGACGGCCAGGGCGTCGGCGGCATCGCTGCTGGCCGGTTCGGCCAGGCGTAGAAGTTGCTGCATCATGTGCTGGACCTGTTCCTTGTCCGCCCCGCCGATGCCGACCACGGCCAGCTTGATCGCACGCGGGGCGTATTCGTGTACCGCAAGGCCGGCCTGGGTGGCGGCGCAGATGGCCGCGCCCCGGGCATGTCCCAGCTTGATCGCGGACTGGGCATTGCGCGCGACGAACACCGATTCGATGGCCAGCACGTCGGGCTTCAGTTCATCGATCACCTCGACCACGCCGGCAAAGATCTCGCCCAGGCGCTCGGGGAAGCCCTTGGCCTTGGGCCGGATCACACCGTGCCCGCAGGAGCGGCCGCGGCTGCGATCATACTCGACGACCGCGAAGCCGGTGATCCGGGAACCGGGGTCGATCCCGAGGATGCGCACGCCGGTCACGTGGCGGCCGGATCAGTCACCGCTGACCTCGTCGGGGAAGTCGGCATTGGTGAAGACGTTCTGCACGTCATCCAGGTCGTCGAGCATGTCCAGCAGCTTGAGGATCGACTCGGCGGTCTCCGCGTCCAGTGGCGCGAGTGTCTCCGGGCGCCAGGTGACCTCGGCATCCTCCGGCTGGAGTTCGCGTTCCGCCAGCGCCGCGCGGACGTCCTGATAGGTATCGGGTTCGGTGATGACCTCGATGGAACCGTCATCCTCGACCTGGACGTCTTCGGCCCCGCCCTCCAGCGCGGCCTCCATCACCACCTCTTCGTCCAGCCCGGGGGCGAAGCGGATCACGCCCTTGTTCTGGAACAGATAGGCCACCGAGCCGTCGGTCCCCAGGTTGCCGCCCATCTTGGAGAAGGCGTGGCGCACCTCGGCGACCGTGCGGTTGCGATTGTCGGTCATGCAGTCGACCAGGATGGCCGCGCCGCCCGGACCGTAGCCCTCGTAGCGGATCTCCTCGACGTTGTCGCCGTCGCTCTCGCCCGCCCCGCGCTTGGCCGCGCGCTCGATGGTGTCGCGGGTCATGTTGGCGCCCAGCGCCTTGTCGATCGCCAGGCGCAGGCGCGGGTTGGTCTCCGGGTCCGAGCCGCCCTGGCGCGCAGCCACGGTGATCTCGCGGATCAGCTTGGTGAAGAGTTTGCCGCGCTTGGCGTCCTGGGCATTCTTGCGATGCTGGATGTTCGCCCACTTGCTGTGGCCTGCCATTCGGTCACGACTCCTTCGATTGGGTTCGGTTGCAGCGGCCCCGGGATTCCACCGAGCCGCAGGACCCGCACAGTCTAATCGCTGGCGCGGCGGTAATCACGGATGCCTACGCAGTACTCACCCACACCGCCTCTTCCCTCCCCCGTCATTGCGAGGAGCGCAGCGACGAAGCACAAAAGCAGCGAAGCTGCCTTGAACGGCCGCAGGCCGGCCCGAAGAAGGACGCGCAGCGCGTCACCAACCGCACAAGCCCCGTCATTGCGAGGCCCCGAAGGGGCCGTGGCAATCTCCTCACGGTGGCAGAGCGCTGGAGTCACGATCCGGTGGTTCCGGACGGAGATTGCTTCGTCGCTGCGCTCCTCGCAATGACGGGGGGCGGCGGTGGGGTCGGGCCGGCTGGGGTTATGGGAGGAACTCGCCCGTTTCCAGGAAATGGAGGGTCTCCTGGACCAGGAGACGGTTGACCAGCATGCCGAAGTGGGAGACCGGCATGGTGAGGTGGCGCGAGACCTCCGGGCCGCGAGTCTCGTCCACCGCGACCGTGCCATCGTGCGGATCCGGGAGCGGCGCGACCCAGGGCCCCGGCCCGAACGGCTTGCTGCCGGCGATCATGCCGACGTCGCGACCGCGCAGGACGGGACTGCCGCCGAGCAGGCCACGGTCCAGGGCGGCGCCCAGCCACCAGCGGCCAAGTCGGTTCTGCGCGAGGCGCGCGGCCACACGACTGCCCTGCAGCGGCGAACCCAGCATCACGATACGCCCAGGGCGCTGCACGGGCGCGACCTCGAACAGGTGGCGCACGATCACGCCGCCCAGGCTATGGGCAACCAGGTGCACGAGGTCGCCGGGGACATCCTCGAGAAACGCAGCCAGGGCTCGCGCGGCCTGCTCCGGCGTTTGCCGGCGCGAGGCATAGCGGAACCCGTGAACCTCGTGGCCGGCCGCGCGCAGACGGCGGCCCAGCAGGGCCATCTCCAGGCCCGGCATGTGCCAGCCATGGACCATGACCACACTGCTGCGCATGCCGGTCATGGCGTTCGGCCAGACAAGCGGTTACTCGGCCTGTTGCGTGGCGCTGGGACGCAGACGGATACCCAGCTCGCGCAGCTGCTTCTCGCCGACCGGCGCCGGGGCGTCGGTCAGCAGGCAGGCGGCGGTCTGGGTCTTGGGGAAGGCCATCACGTCGCGGATCGAGTGGGCACCGCTCATCAGCATCACCAGGCGGTCGAGACCAAAGGCCAGGCCGCCGTGCGGCGGGGCGCCGAAGTTCAGGGCATCCAGCAGGAAGCCGAACTTCTCGCGCGCCTCTTCCTCACCGATGCCCAGGGCCTCGAACGCGGCCTGCTGCATCTCGGGGTTGTGGATACGGATCGAGCCGCCGCCGACCTCGGTGCCGTTGAGCACCATGTCGTAGGCGCGGGACAGCGCCTCGCGCGGGTTGGCGCGCAGCGCCTCCGGACTGTCCACTGCCGGGGCGGTGAACGGGTGATGCAGGGCGTACAGGCGCTTGTCCTGGTCGTCGTACTCGAACATCGGGAAGTCGACCACCCACAGCGGCTGCCAGCCTGCCTCGACCAGCTTCAGGTCGTGGCCGATCTTCACGCGCAGGGCGCCGATCGCCTCGTTGACCACCGAGGCCTTGTCCGCGCCAAAGAAGATCAGGTCGCCGGCGGCGGCCGCGGTCTTCTCCAGGATCTGCCGGGTCACGTCCTCCGGCAGGAACTTGAGGATGGGCGACTGCAACCCGCCCGCGAGATCGGCCGGGTCGTTGACCTTGATGTAGGCCAGGCCCTTCGCGCCGTAGCGACCGACATACTCGGTGTAGACGTCGATCTCCTTGCGCGTCAGCTTGGCACCGCCCGGGATGCGCAGGGCGGCCACACGACCCTCGGGATCGTTCGCCGGGCCGTTGAAGACCTTGAACTCCACCGCCTGCATCACCTCGGTCAGCTCGGTGAACTCCAGCGGGATGCGCAGATCCGGCTTGTCGGAGCCAAAGCGGGCCATCGCCTCGGCATAGGCCATGCGCGGGAACGGATCCGGCAGCTCCACGCCCTGGACCTCGCGGAACAGGTGGCGAATCAGGCCCTCGGTCACCTCCATCACGTCCGCCTCGTCGACGAACGCCATCTCCATGTCCAGCTGGGTGAACTCCGGCTGGCGGTCGGCGCGCAGGTCCTCGTCACGGAAGCAGCGGGTGATCTGGTAGTAACGATCCATGCCGGACATCATCAGCAACTGCTTGAACAGCTGCGGCGACTGCGGCAGGGCGAAGAAGCTGCCCGGATGCGTGCGGCTGGGCACCAGGTAGTCACGCGCGCCTTCCGGCGTGGCCTTGGTCAGCATCGGGGTCTCGAGGTCGAGGAACTCGCGCTCCTCGAGGAAGCGGCGCATGGCCGCGGAGACCTGCGCGCGCAGGCGCAGGCGCTGCTGCATCAACGGGCGGCGCAGATCCATGTAGCGATAGCGCAGGCGGGTGTCCTCGCCGACGTCTTCGTCGTCCAGCGGGAATGGCGGGGTCTTGGCGGCGTTCAGCACCTCCAGCTCAAGCCCGAGGATCTCCACGGCGCCGGTGGGCAGGTCGGGATTCTCGGTGCCCTCGGGGCGCCGGCGCACGCGGCCGGTCATGCGGATCACGTACTCGGTACGCAGCTGCTCGGCGCGCGCGAAGACCTCCTCGCGGTCAGGGTCAAACACCACCTGGACCAGGCCCGCATGGTCGCGCAGGTCAACGAAGATCACCCCCCCGTGGTCCCGTCGGCGGTTCACCCAGCCGCAAAGGGTCACCTCCGAGTCGAGTTCGTTCTCGGTGACACGTCCACACAGATGAGTTCGCATTGCGCTGTTCCAGCCGAAGGGCACGCCCGCCAGGGGCCTGCACGGTGAGTCGGGAAAACGGGACGAACATGGCGTTCGCACCCGCGAAAAGGCCGGAAATCTTACGATTTGCCCTGCCCCTGCGCAACCGGCGCCGGCGCTTCTTCAGGGCTTCTCATCGGTGTCACGACCCCCATGGACATCACGAACTTGAGACCATCCTCCACCGTCATGTCCAGTTCGATGGCTTCCTCGCGCGGGACCATGATCACGAAGCCGGAGGTGGGATTGGGCGTGGTCGGCACGAAAACGGTGATGACGTCACGCTCGGTGCGGTCCTGCACCTCGCCGACGGCGACACCGGTCATGAACCCCACGGACCACAGGCCGCGGCGCGGGTACTCGATCAACATCACCTTGCGAAACGCCTGTCCACCATCGGACAGCACGGTCTCGGTGACCTGTTTGACGGCGCCGTAGATCGAACTGACCAGCGGGATTCGGCGGACGATCGATTCGCCCACCGACACCAGCTTGCGCCCAACGATATTGGCAACCACCACCCCGGTCACGAACACCACCACCACCGCCAGCACGATGCCGGCACCCGGGATGGAGAAGCCGAGAATCGCCTCCGGCCGCCAGGGCGGCGGCAGAAGGAGGATGGTGAAATCCAGCAGGTCGACCAGCAGCTTGATAATGAAGCCGGTGACGATCAGCGGCAGCCAGACCAGCAGCCCTGCAATCAGATAGCGGCGCAGGGAGACCAGCATTGATCAGGTGCCGGTCGCGGCGGTACCGGTCTTGGCGCTACCGGAAGATGCGGACTTTCCGGAGGCGTCCGACTTCGTTGAGCTACTGCCGCTGGAGCTGGTGGCCGAGCTGCTGCCCTCTTTCAGGTTGCGCTTGCCGTCCTTCTTGAAGTCGGTCTCGTACCAGCCGCCGCCGGCCAGACGGAAGCCGGCCGCGGACACCTGCTTGGTCAGGGCCTCGGCACCACACTCCGGGCAAATGGTGGCCGGCGGATCGGAGATCTTCTGCAGGATCTCGGAGACCTCGCCGCAATCCTTGCACTGGTATTCGTAAATGGGCATGACTGGAATCCTCGGAATGCATCCGCGAAAACACGGGTTGAGGCGTATTATGCGGCCGTTTTCGGGGAATGAAAGGCCTTCGCTCCCGACAATCCGTTTTCATAATCCAGAACGGTATTTCCCAGACACACGCAAGCAGCCGGCTCGCCTTGCACGCCGTCAAGGGCAGCCCGGCCGAAGGTCTGCGCAGAACCGGGATCTCCAGCGTCAGCCCCTTCCCGACCGGGGAGATCCCGGATCACCGCTACGCGGTGTCCGGGATGACGACAAGGCGGGAGCCGTTCCGGGCCATGCAGCCGATATCCGCCGCCACCGGGCGCGTATCTTGATGCTGCCCGGCCAATCCGCGCTGGGGTTTGCGCCGGGCGGCCGCAGCGCGGATCATTCACCCCCAACTCGACGATACGACCGCGCAAGGACCTGTCATGGCCGAAAAGATCGTGATCATGCTGCTGAACCTGGACCTGGACCGCCCTGGCACGCTGGGGGCGCCCTTCTTCCAGGCCACCGTCGCCGCCGCGATGGATCTCGAGGTGGAGATCTACTTCGCCGCCGGCACCACACGCCTGCTGCGTCAGGGCGTAGCGGAGACCATCTACCCCGGCGAGGCCAGGGAGAAGTCCGTCTACAGCTTCATGCAGGACGCCCACGAGGCCGGCTGCGCCTTCTACGCCTGCGCCGGAGCGATGAGCGAGAACGGCCTGACGCTGGACAACGCCGTGCCGGAACTGGACGGGATGCGCGGCGGCGGTGCCTTCATCGGCGAGGTCGTCGAGGACGGCGTCGCCACCCTGACCTACTGAGCGCGCCGCCGTGAGTGACACTGCTTCCCGCGCCGTCCTGATCACCGGCTGCTCCAGCGGCATCGGGGCCTGTACCGCACGCGTGCTGCGTGATCGCGGCTACCGCGTGTTCGCCACCGCCCGGCGCGGCGAGGATGTCGCCCGGCTGAAGAAGGACGGCTTCGAGGCCTTGCAGCTGGATCTGGACGACTCCGCCAGCATCCACAGCGCGGTCACCGAGATCCTGCACCGGACCGACGGCCATCTGTATGCCCTGTTCAACAACGGCGCCTACGGCCAGCCCGGCGCCGTGGAGGATCTGAACCGCGCCACGCTGCGCGCGCAGCTGGAGACCAACGTCCTCGGCTGGCTGGAACTGACCAACGCCGTCCTGCCCGCCATGCGCCGCGCCGGCGAAGGCCGCATCATCCAGAACAGCTCGGTCCTGGGCCTGGTCGCCCTGCGCCTGCGCGGGGCCTACGTGACCTCCAAATTCGCGATCGAGGGCATGAGCGACACCCTGCGCCAGGAACTCCACGGCACCGGCATCCATGTCGCCCTGATCGAGCCGGGGCCGATCCGCAGCGCGTTCCGCGCCAACGCGCTGAAGGCCTTTCGCTACCACGTCCAGCGCGAACACGGCCCCTGGCAGGAGACCTACCGCGCCGCCGAGGCCCGCATGGCGGACGCCGAGGCCGATGCACCGTTCACGCTGGGGCCCGAGGCCGTCGCGCGCTGTGTCGTGCACGCCCTGGAGGCCCGCCGCCCGCGGGTGCGCTATCACGTGACCTTCCCCACGCGGCTGTTCGCCTTCCTCAAGTGGCTGCTACCGGCCCGCGCGATGGATGCCGTGCTGCGCGGTGTATCACGCGGGGAGAACCGCTGACCGTGGCACACTGCACCGCATGAACCTGATCTTTCTCGCGCTGATCGTGATCGCCGTGGCGACGGCCGCGATCCGCGAGATCCGCTCTACCGATCCCGACGAACAACCGATGCAGGCCCTGTCCGAGGGCGCGATCGAGGCCGCCGGTTCCGCGGTGGAGCTGGCGCTGGGGCTGGTCGGGGTGATGGCCCTGTTCCTGGGCCTGATGAAGATCGCCGAGGCCGGTGGCCTGCTGACCGTACTGGCGCGGCTGCTGCGGCCACTGATGGTGCGCCTGTTCCCGTCGGTGCCGCCCGAACACCCGGCGATGGGCGCAATGATCCTGAATTTCTCCGCGAACATCCTGGGCCTGGGCAACGCCGCCACGCCGTTCGGCATCCGCGCGATGCAGGAGCTGGAGAAGCTTAACCCGCACCCGGGCACCGCGACCAACGCGATGGCGCTGTTCCTGGCGATCAACACCTCCAGCATCACGCTGCTGCCCACCGGCGTGATCGCCCTGCGCGCCTCGCTGGGTTCCGAGGCCCCGGCCGCGATCCTGCCGACCACGCTGTTCGCGACCCTGTTCGCGACCATCGCCGGCATCGCCAGCGCGCTGATCCTGCAGCGCTACTTCCTGCCACCACCGGCGACTCGCAGCATTGATCCGGACCAGACGTCCGCGGATGGCGCGAGCGAGCTGGACGACACCATGCGCGAGGCCGGCCGGGAGGCGACCGCCGAGCCGACCCAGGACGCCGACCCGACAGCGGACACGGCCAACCAGCAACCGATGAACATCGAGGTCCCCACCGAGGGCTATCCCGCGTGGGTCTCGCTGACCGTGCTGGCCGGAGTGCTCGCAATCATCCCGCTGACCATCCTCTACGGTCAGGCCATCGCCCCGTGGATCATCCCCGGGCTGGTGGTCGGCTTCCTGTCCTACGGCGTCATTCGCGGCGTACCGGTCTACGAGGTGTTCGTGGAGGGGGCGAAGGAGGGTTTCAATGTCGCGCTGCGCATCATCCCCTACCTGGTCGCGATCCTGGTCGCGGTGGGCATGCTGCGCGAGAGCGGGGCACTGGGGATGTTTGTCGGGCTGGTCGGGCCATTGACCACGCCGTTCGGCCTGCCGGCCGAGGCGCTGCCGATGGCGCTGCTGCGCCCGCTGTCCGGCTCCGGCGCCTACGGCATCATGGCCGGCATCATGCAGGATCCGGCCACCGGGCCGGACACGCATGTCGGCATCCTGGTCTCGACCCTGCAGGGCTCGACCGAGACCACCTTCTACGTGCTCGCCGTGTACTTTGGCGCCATCGGCATCAAGCGCGTGCGCCACACCCTGGCCGCCGCGCTGACGGCGGATGCCGTCGCGGTGATCGCGGCGGTGGCAATCGTCGGCTTCCTCTTCCTGTAGGGCGACGTGCGCGACGACGGCGTGCGCGACGCACTCCCTCGCGGGGTCAGCCGTCCGGGCGACTCGCGCGGCAGTGATCCAGCGCCCGCAGGAGGTCACTCGCACCGATCGGCTTGGTCAACAGGTCGTTGAAACCGGCCTGTTCGGCCCGCTGGCGCGTGGCATCCGTGGCATCGGCGGTCACCGCAATCACCGGGATCGAGGCCAGCTCCGGCTCGGCCCGCAACGCGCGCAGCACCTGAAACCCATCCATCACCGGCAGGTTCAGGTCCAGCAGGATCAGCTCGGGCGGATCCCGCAGGGCCATGTCGAGTCCCTCGGCGGCGGATTCCGCCATGCGGCAGTCGGCCGCGCCCTGCTGTTTGAGCATCTCGCGCATCAGACGCTGGTTGGCATCGTGGTCCTCAATGCAGAGCACGCGGCAGTCGCCCGGCGCGCCGGAGCCGCCGGGCAGTGCCGCATCGTCCCCGGTGCCGGACGGCATCCGGTCACGGGCCCGGGGCAGACGGAACCAGAAGGTACTGCCCTCTCCCGGCACGCTGTCGACCCCGATCTCGCCCCCCATCAGGTCGACCAGATTGCGGGTAACCGCAAGCCCGACACCGCTGCCCTCGATCCCTTGCTCCTCCGCCGCCAGCCGTTCGAACGGCTGGAACAACCGCCGGCACTGTTCCTCGGTCAGGCCCGGCCCGCTGTCACGCACAGCGATCCGCACATCAGCGTCCCCCACCTCGCCACTCACACGCACGCTTTCGCCGGGCCGGTTGTACTTGATCGCATTGGAGAGCAGGTTCAGGAGCACCTGCTTTAGCCGCCGCGGATCGGCCTGCAGCATCACGGTCGGCAGGGCGTCCGGCTCAAGCTCCACGCGACACTCGCGCGCCATGGGCTCCAGCAGGGACAGACACTCCTCCAGCACGGGCCCCGGCGCCACCGGTTCCGGCTCGACCCGCATGCGACCGGCCTCGATTCGGGCAAGATCCAGGATCTCGTTGATCAGGTCCAGCAGGTGCCGGCCCGCGCGCGTGATCTCCTCCAGATGGCCACGCTGGTGTCCATCCAGCGCCGGATCGCTCTCCAGCAACTGGGCAAAGCCGAGAACGGCATTCATCGGCGTGCGCAGTTCGTGGCTCATATTGGAAAGGAAGTCGGATTTGGCGCGGTTGGCCGCCTCGGCCGTCTCGCGGGCCCGATGGAGCTCCGAGCGACGGCGCAATTCGTCGGTAAAATCACTGAAGATGTTGAAGCCGTATTGCGGCTCCCCGCGGGCATCGCGCACCACGCCGATAGTGCTGGCCGTAATGAACACGGCCCCGTTGGCACAGCGCTGGGGCAGCTTGCCCGTCCAGGCCCCGCCCTCGGCGAGCACCTGGTCGATCTCCTGCTCCTCCTTTTTGTTCTCCGCCGGGATGATCCCCAGCTCGTGGAAATCCCGGCCCAGCAACTCATCCGAACGGTAGCCCAGCATCTCCAGAGCAGCCAGATTGACGTAGACGAAGCGGCCTTCGCGATCCACCACCTCGATCCCCTGTTCGGAGGCTTCGAAGATGCGCTGGAACAACGCCAGGTGTTCCTGCGCCTGGTGCAGCTCGGTGATGTCCTGCAAGCTTCCGCCGACGTGCGTCAATCGGCCGTCGCTATCGAAGCGCCCGCTCGCGATCATGTGGACAAAGCGGATGCGTCCACCGGGCAGCTCCACCCGGTGGTTGATCTCGTGGTACCGACTCTCGCCAACGCCAGCCAGGAAGTTCTCGACCCGATGGCGGTCCTCCGGGTGCACCAGGTTCAGGTAGTCGTCGCGTTCGAGCGGCGCGTCTTCGGCATCCAGCTCGAAGATCTCGCGGAGCACCCGGGACCAGGTGATCCGTCCATCAAGCGCATCCATCTCCCAGTTGCCGATACGCGCGAGCCGTTGCGACTCCAGCAGGCGGGTGGACAGGTCAGACAGCGCCAGCTCGGAATTCTTGCGCTTGGTGATGTCCTGCATCACGCCCAGCATGTACAGGATCTCGCCGTCCTGGCCACGCACCACGTCGCCGCGTTCCAGCAGCCAGTGTTCCGACCCGTCCGGCCAGATCACCCGGTGTTCCAGCTCGAGGTAGGAACCGCGGCGTAGACTGCTGGCTATGGCGGTGCGTACCCGGGCGCGATCATCGGGATGCACGGCGTCCAAGAAATTGGAGACCGTCGGCTCCAGCCCGCCCTCGGGACAGCCCAGAAGCGGCGGGATGCGCTCCGACCAGCCCAGCGCCTCGCGGTTCGGCGCCCACTCCCAGGTCCCCATGTTGGCGAAGATCTGGCTGGAGCGCAGGCGGTGCTCCTGATGCTTCACGTGGGTGATCTCGGTGCGAATCGACACGTACTGGTAGGGACGGCCGTTGCTTCCGAGATACGGGACGATGGTGGTCTCCACCCAGTACAGCGATCCACTGCGCGCCCGGTTGCACACCTCGCCCCGCCAGATTTGGCCGGCGGCAATGGTCTCCCACAAGTCGGCGTAGAACTCCGGCGGATGCTGCCCGGACTTGAGAATGCGGTGGTTGCGCCCCATCAGCTCGGACACGGCGTAGCCGCTCACCCGCGAGAACCGCTCGTTGGCGTAGATGATGTTGCCGGCGACATCGGCGATGCTGACCAAGGCGTGCTCGTTGACCGCCACGTGCTCGCGCTCGCGCTCGTAGAGCGCATCGCGATAGGACTGGCTGACCCCGTCAATCTGGCGCATCTGGCGCGCCCGCGCGGTGATCGCCGCCGCAACACGGGCCGGTTCCACCGGCTTCAGGAACACTCCGGCGACCCCCGGGTGCAGGGTCATCAGGTGGTTGACCCGACCCGGATCCTCGGTCAACAGCAGCAACGGGACCACACCCCCGGTATCCCGGGTTCGCAGCAGCGCGACAAAGGATTCCACCGGCTCTGCCAACCTCTGCAGATCGAGGACCACCACGTCCACTCGGGTTTCCTCCAGCTGCCGCCGGAGCGCCTCTGGGTCCGACGCGGTGGCCACGCCCAGACCAACGCCCGTCAGATACGGCTCGAGGCCGCCGTCTGTCGCATCATTCGTGACCAGAAGGACGCGATAGTCGGAGTCCACGATCAAGCCGCCAATCTGCATCAGCTGCTCGATCAGGGTGTCGGTGGCCAGCGGGTGGTCGAGGCAGCGCGCCACCCCTTGGCGCACGCATTCCAGACGCGCGCCGGGGCTCCAGCTGTGCACAACGGCCAGCACGGGAAGACCGCTGCCGAGCGCGACCCCCAAACCGGGCAGCCCGCCGCCATCCGCGGCCACGGCATCGGCGCACAGGACGACCGCGGAAAAGGGGTCATCGTCGGGGGCGGCATCGGAACCGGAGAAATCGGCCGCGCCACGGGTCACGCGAAAGCCCTGTTCGTCCAGCATGCGGGCGATTTCGTGACCGACCTCGCCACCGTCGTCGATCAGCCGTACCCGCGATCGCGCCGTGCAGCCGCCCAGCGGCTGCACGCGGGCCTGCGCCACGGGGCGCGCGCGTTGCCGGTAGGCCTCGAGGCTGGTGGCCAGGCGCCGGACCCCGGCGTGGATCAGGTCGCGATCCGGCCCGGCGGGGGCACGGCGGACACCGGCCACGGCCGCCCGCAACGAGTCGGCCACGCCGCGGATCAACCCAACATCGAAGATCTGGGCGGCCTGCGCCAAGCCCTGGGCCTCGCGGTACAGCGTGGTCAGCCGGTCGCCATCCTGCGCCGAACCGTCGAGGGCCCGGGACAGCCGCTCCAGTTCCGCGACCCGCTGGGCCAGGGATTCGAGAAACTCGCCCCGCAACCGTGCCAGCCCCGGCGATGCCGGGGCCGGCTTCACGGCCGTCGGTTGTAACGAATGCAACGGATCAGTTCGGGGGACCGCCCGGATTGATGTCCTTGTCCTTCACGATGAAGTAGACCCCGATGGCGGCCAGACCCATCCACATGAGCAGCGCGAACACCCCGAGGACCTCCCAGAGCGTCACGAAGAAAAACAGCATGATGGCGGCAGCACCAAGGAAGATATTGCCGATCACGAAATTGGACGGCCGGCGGGAATCATTGTCGGGCATGGACGGCTCCGGTACAGGCGCCTGGAGCGACGCCAGTGAACGCTACTGTTTCTTGTAGGGGGTAAAGTCGAATTCCCCGGCGGTCATGTCGTCCCACAGATCGCTCTGCAGTACGGCCAGCAGCTTGAACAGCTTGCGCAGTTCGGGGTCCTCCATGAAGCGCTGGTCCTCGCTGGCTTTCAGCACCTCGACCAGGGTGGCGCACTGCTCACGGCTGATTCCGAGGACATTCAGCCCGTTCTCTCCCATCTCGACATCCATCGAGCGACTCCTGTTCGGTTGAATGGGGTCGATTGTAGCCGCTCGCACACCGGCTGCGAAAACGCCGGACTCCGGCCACGTCATTGCGAGGAGCCGAGGGCTCCGCGCAATGACCGGTATGGCCTACACCGCTTGGGCGCGGATCAGGTCGACCCGGGTGCGCACATACAGGTAGTACAGCACCGGGATGATCACCAGCGTCAGCAGCGTGGAGACGAACACGCCGAAGATCAGCGAGATCGCCAGGCCGGAGAAGATCGGGTCGTCGAGAATAAACCCGGCCCCAACCATCGCCGCCAGGCCGGTCAGCACGATTGGCTTGGCGCGCACCGCGCCGGCGTGCACCACCGCCTCGATCACATCCACGCCGCGGCGAATCTCCTCGTTGATGAAGTCCACCAGCAGGATGGAGTTGCGCACGATGATCCCGGCCAGCGCGATCATCCCGATCATCGAGGTTGCGGTGAACTTGGCGTCCATGAAGAAGGCATCCATGAAGGCATGCCCCGGCATCACCCCGATCACGGTCAGCGGGATCGGCGCCATGATGATCAACGGCACCATGTACGAGCGGAACTGCGCCACCACCAGCAGGTAGATCAGGAGCAGCCCCACCGAGTAGGCGATCCCCATGTCGCGGAAGGTCTCGTAGGTCACCTGCCACTCGCCGTCCCACTTCAGCGAGAAGTTGTAGGGATTGTCCGGCTGACTGATGAACAGCTGCTCCAGCGGCTCGTCGTAGGCCATGGGCTGGTCGCGCAGGCCGAAGAACATGTCGAACATGCCGTACAGCGGGCTATCCAGCCCACCGGCCAGATCACCCATCACGTAGACCACCGGCAGCAGGTTCTTGTGGTGGATGGAGTGCTCGAGGCTCGAGTCGACCACGTTGACCACCTCGGACAGCGGCACCAGCGTGCCGTCGCGCGAGCGCACCTTGAGCCCGAGCACCGGGTCCAGACTGCCCTTCTCGGCCTGATCGAACTCCAGCCGCACGGGGACCGCATATTTCACGTTGGAGCCGTAGAGATACGTCACGTCCTCGCCCGACAGCGAGGTCGAGATCGCCTGCACCACCGCCTGCTGTGACACACCCAGGCGCGCGGCCCGTTCGCGGTCGACCTGCAGGATCTTCTTCTGCCCCGGATACTCGACCGAATCATCGATGTCGGTGATGTCGCCGGTGTTCTCGAAGCGCTCGCGCACCTGCCGGGCGATCTCGATCTGGCCGTCATAGTCCGGGCCGTAGATCTCGGCGACGATCGGCGACATCACCGGCGGACCCGGTGGAACCTCGACCACCTTGACCGCCGCGCCATGCCGATCGGCGATCGCGTTGATCGCCTCGCGCACGCCCAGGGCCACCGCGTGGCTCTTGCGATCGCGCTCGTACGAGCCGACCAGGTTCACCTGAATGTCGCCGACGTGCGAACCCTCGCGCAGGTAGTACTGACGCACCAGGCCGTTGAAGTTGATCGGCGCCGCGGTGCCCGCGTAGGTCTGCACGTTGTGCACCTCGGGGACCGTCTTCAGGTAGTCGCCCATCTCCGCCAGCACGCGGGAGGTGCGCTCCAGACTGGTACCTTCCGGCATATCCAGCACCACCTGGAACTCCGACTTGTCGTCGAACGGCAGCATCTTCATGACCACCAGCTGGAAGTACGCCAGCGACACCGAGGCCAGGATCAGCACCAGGGTGCCCAACCACAGCGCGAGGCGAGCAGTCTTCTTGCGTCCGCCAGTACCAAGGAAGGGCAGCAGCAGGGTGTTGAAGATCTTCATCAGCCCGGCCGAGGCGCTCTCGTTCTCCGCGCTGTGGCCGCCGCTGGCGGGCGCCGCGTGCTCGTGCTTCTCGGCCTGCCGACGCAGGACCTTGTAGGTCAGCCAGGGCGTGACCACGTAGGCCACCGCCAGCGAGATGATCATCCCCATCGAGGCGTTGATCGGGATCGGACTCATGTACGGGCCCATCAGCCCGGTCACGAAGGCCATCGGCAGCAGCG
This sequence comes from Thioalkalivibrio sp. ALMg9, assembly GCF_000380625.1. Taxonomy (NCBI): domain Bacteria; kingdom Pseudomonadati; phylum Pseudomonadota; class Gammaproteobacteria; order Chromatiales; family Ectothiorhodospiraceae; genus Thioalkalivibrio; species Thioalkalivibrio sp. ALMg9. Next base: position 132,924 of record NZ_AQYC01000007.1, on the reverse strand, counting down.
CGGCGATCACCGCAAAGGTCGCGAGGATCGTCGGTCCGCCCACCTCGTCCACCGCGAGCGGAATCGCCTCGATGAACTTCTTGCCGCCCTTGGCCATGTGCCGGTGGATGTTCTCGACCACGACGATGGCGTCATCCACCAGGATCCCGATGGAGAAGATCAGCGCGAACAGCGACACGCGGTTGAGGGTGAAGCCGTAGGCCCAGGAGGCGAACAGCGTGATCGCCAGGGTGATCACCACCGCCACGCCAACGATAAACGCCTCGCGCCAGCCAAGCGCGATCCACACCAGAATAACCACCGAGGCGGTCGCCAGGATCAGCTTCTGGATCAGCGTGTTGGCCTTGTCGTCCGCGGTCTGCCCGTAATTGCGGGTAATGGTCGTCTCGATGCCGTCCGGGATGTAGGTCCCGCGCAACTGCTCCAGGCGTTCGACCAGGGCATCGGCAATATCCGGGGCATTGGTGCCCGGCTGCTTGGCGATCGCCACCGTGACCGCCGGATGGCTATCCCCCAGGCGCGCGCGGTCCCCCGCGGCGGCGCCATGGGCAAAGCGCACATGCTCCGTGGCATAGGCCGGACCCTGTACCACCTCGGCAACATCCGACAGGTAGACCGGGCGATCCTCGTGCATCCCGACCACCAGGCTGGCGAACGCCTCGGGCTCGGTGATGAAGTCACCGGCCTGGATCAGGATTTCCTCGTCGTCGTGGTACAGCTGCCCGGCGTCACGCGAGAAGTTGGAGGCCTGCAGGCTGTCGCGCAGGTCGTCCACCGACAGGTTGTGGGCCGCCAGGGTCTCCGGCTTGAAGCGCACATGCACCACGTGATCGGGCCCACCGACGGTATAGATGTCGCGGGTGCCCGGTACGCGCTTGAGCTCGGCCTCGATGCCGTGCGCCACGCGCAGCAGGTCATGTCCGCCGCGCTCGGGGTCCTCGGTCCACAGGGTCACGTTGACGATCGGCACGTCGTCGATCCCCATCGGCTTGATGATCGGCTCGCCGACCCCCAGACCCGGCGGCAGCCAGTCCTGGTTGGAGAACACCTGGTTGTACAGGCGCACCAGGGCCGCGGTGCGATCCTCGCCGACCTCGAACTGGATGGTGATCTGCGCCATGTTCGGGCGCGAGACGGAATAGATGTCGTCGATGCCCTCGATCTCCGAGAGCACCTGTTCGGCCGGCGTGGCCACCAGCTGGGCCACCTCCTGCGCGCTCGCCCCCGGGAACGGGATGAACACATCGGCCATGGTCACGTTGATCTGCGGCTCTTCCTCGCGCGGCGTGACCAGGATCGCGAACAACCCCAGCAGCAGACCGATCAGGGCCAGCAGCGGCGTGATCTGGGTGGTCAGGAAGGCCTTGGCAATGCGCCCGGAGATCCCCATGCGCTCGGACGCCCCCTCCGTGCCGGCATCGCTCATCGGTTCACCTGCTGATGTTCCTTCAGATAGATCTGCGCATGCACCGGATCCAGCGCCACGCGTTCATCGTCGTCCAGACCGCCGAGGATCTCGATCATGCCGTCATGCTGGCGCCCGACCCGCACCTGGCGGAACGCGACCCGATCGTCCTCATCGACGACGTACACGGCGATAACCTCGCTGCGATAGACCACGGCCTCCACCGGCACCAGCAGGCGTTCAACGTCCTCCACCACGAAGGCGGTCTTCACGAACATGCCGGGGAACAGGCCCAGATCCTGCTGCTCCGGCAGGTTCACGCGAATCCGGAAGGTGGAGCTGGCCGGATCGGCATAGGGGAAGATGGTCAGACTCTCGGCCGCCACCCGGTCCCCGTTCAGCAGGACCTCGGCACTGCGCCGCTCGCGCACGTTGTGGATCAAGCGCTGCGGCACATCCACGGCAACGCGCAGTTGATCCAGGCTGATCCCGGACAACAGCGGTGAGCCCGGGCTGACCGACTCGCCGACCTCGACATGACGCTCGGTGACGATCCCGGAATACGGCGCATACACCTCGGTGTAGCCGAGCTGCTCGCGGGCCTCCTCGACCCGACCCTCGGCCGAGCGCAGGCGGGCACGCGCCGACCCTAGCGCGGCCTCGGCGCGGTCGAACTCGGAGCGCGAGACCACCCCCCGCTCGAACACATCCTCAATCCGGGCGAACTCCGAACGCGCCTCGTTGAAGCGGGCGCGGGCGTCGGCCAGATCCCCCTCCGCCTGGCTCACACGGGCCTGCTGCTCGGTATCGCTGACCCGAACCAGGAGCTCGTCGACCTCGACGAAGTCATCCACGTCCACGTAGATCTCGCGGACACGCCCGGACGTCTGGGCGGAGATCGTGGACCGCTGCACCGCCTCGACGCGGCCATCCAGGATGCGTTCCTGGGCAATCGTCTGGCGTTCCGCGGTGGCCGTGTCGAACGGCAGCTCCGCCTGGGCCGCAAACGGCAACAGCAGCAGGGCCCACAGGGTGTGGCGCATCCGGATTCGTGTCATGGGGTCTTTCCTTGCTTGGTGAGGTCGCCGGGGATGGGCCGTCTCGCACTCGTCCCGGCTCCATATATTAGCTTTTTCTAATTTATTATTTCCTGATGCTGAACGCAATCCGGGCGCATCCTCCCGCGACCGGTCCGCTCCCTCGCAGCGAGTATAGCCACCCTGACAAGGGTTTCACCCACCCCGGCGACTCGCCGGGACGCTGCAGCGCACCCGCGCTCCCCGTATCATGGCGACCGATCCGGGAACCACACAAGATCTGGAGGACGCCATGCCGCTGCTGCGAGTCGAGACCAATACCGCCCTGCCGGACGATGCCACCGGCCTCAGCCAGCGCCTGTCCGCGGAGGTCGCCGACTGGCTAGGCAAGCCCGAGGGCTACGTGATGGTGGCCTGCACGCATAATCCGGCCATGTGCTTTGGCGGCAGTACCGATGCGCTCGCCTACTGCGAGCTCAAGAGCATCGGCCTGCCCGAGGGCCTGACCCGCGAGCTGTCGCGCAAGCTGTGCGACGCCCTGCAGGCAGAGCTGGGTATCGAACCCGCCCGCGTGTACATCGAATTCGCCGACGCCCCGCGCCACTTCTGGGGCACCAACGGCACCACGTTCTGAACCCTTTCCAGCCATCAACCACGGACTGCCCCCGATGCGCGTCTCGCAATTCCCGCTGAACACCCTGAAGGAAACCCCGGCCGACGCCGAGATCATCTCCCATCAGCTGATGCTGCGTGCCGGCTACATCCGCCGGCTGGCCTCCGGGCTGTACACCTGGCTGCCACTGGGGCTGCGCGTGCTGCGCCGGGTCGAGGGCATCGTGCGCGAGGAGATGAACCGCGCCGGCGCGCTGGAGGTACTGATGCCGGCGGTGCAGCCCGCCGAGCTGTGGCAGGAATCCGGCCGCTGGGACTTCTACGGCGCCGAGCTGCTGCGCCTGAAGGACCGCCACGACCGCGACTTCTGCTTCGGCCCGACCCACGAGGAGGTCATCACCGACCTGGTACGCCGCGAGGTCCGCAGCTACCGCCAGCTGCCGATCAACTACTACCAGATCCAGACCAAGTTCCGCGACGAACGCCGCCCGCGCTTCGGGATCATGCGCGCGCGGGAATTCCTGATGAAGGACGCCTACTCGTTCCATATCGACAACGCCTCGCTGGCCGAGACCTACCGCCAGATGCACGCCGCCTACACCCGCATCTTCGAACGCTGCGGGCTGGACTTCCGCGCGGTGGAGGCCGACACCGGCGCCATCGGCGGCAATGCCTCGCACGAATTCCACGTCCTCGCCAGCTCCGGCGAGGACGCCATCGCCTTCTCCCCGGCCGGCTTCGCCGCCAACGTCGAACTGGCCCCCTGCCCGAAGCCAGACCCGGCCCCGGCACCCGGCGCGGAGATGGCGAAGATCGCCACGCCCGACGTGCACACCATTGACGAACTGGCGGGGTTCCTGAACATCCCGACCGAGCAGACGGTAAAGACCCTGGTGGTCGCCGCCTCCGACGAGATCGACGCCGACCTGGTCGCCATCGTGTTGCGCGGCGACCACGAGCTGAATGCGGTCAAGGCCGAGAAGCACCCGTGGATCGCGGAGCCGCTGCGCATGGCCGAGGCGGCCGAGATCCGCACCGCGTTCGGCGCCGACCCCGGCTCGCTGGGACCGGTGAACAGCCCGATCCCGGTGCTGGCCGACCAGGCCATGCTGGGCATGGCCGACTTCGTGGTCGGCGCCAACGAGGACGGCCATCACCTGACCGGCGTGAACTGGGGCCGCGACCTGCCGCAACCGGAGAGCGCGGACCTGCGCAACATCACCGAGGGCGAACCGGCCCCGGACGGCTCCGGGGCGATCGAGATCCGTCGCGGCATCGAGGTCGGCCACATCTTCCAGCTGGGCGACAAGTACAGTCAGGCCCTGGGCGCCCGGGTGCTGGATGAGGACGGCCGCGAACAGGTCGTGACCATGGGCTGCTATGGCATCGGTGTCTCGCGCGTCGTGGCGGCGGCCATCGAGCAGAACTCCGACGAGCGCGGCATCTGCTGGCCCACCGCCATCGCGCCCTTCGATATCGCCCTGTGCCCAATCGGCGCGAAGAAATCCCAGCGCGTGCGCGAGGCGGCGGAACAACTGCACGACGAATTGCAGGCGGCCGGCTTCGAGGTCCTGCTGGACGACCGCGAACAGCGCCCCGGCGTGATGTTCGCCGACATGGAGCTGATCGGCATCCCGCACCGGATCGTCATCGGCGAACGCGGCCTGGACGCCGGCGAACTCGAATACCAGGACCGCCGCGCCCCCGAGGCCGAACACCTGCCGCTCGACAACCTGATCGACACCCTGCGCGAACGGCTGCGGGGATGAGGCACGCGCTTTGTCTGCGGTTCATGATGTGCTGATCCGAAACGCCGCCACGCGCGGCAAGCGCCGGGTGCAATGGAACACATAGCGTTCACGCTGGAGATGGGAATCGTATTCGGCCTGCTGGGGCTGACGATCCTGCTGTTCGTGACCGAGGTGATCCGGATCGACCTGGCGGCGCTGAGTGTGCTGTTCCTGCTGGGGATGGTCGCGCTGGTGCCGGGGGTCGCGTCGATCGTCGAGGGCGAGGCGCTCTTCTCCGGCTTTGCCTCGAACGCGGTGATCGCGATCATCGCGGTGATGATCATCGGCACGGGGCTGGACCGCTCCGGAGTGATGAACCGCCTGGCGGACCTGATCCTGCGGTTTGGCGGGAAGACGGAACGCCGGGTGATGGCGACCACCTCGGGCGCCGTGGGCATCGTGACCAGCTTCATGCAGAACATCGGCGCGGCCGCGCTGTTCATGCCGGTGATCAATCGCATTGGTGCCGCCGCCCGCATCCCGCGCTCGCGCCTGCTGATGCCGATGGGTTTTGCCGCGATCGTCGGGGGCACACTCACGCTGGTCGCCTCCAGCCCGTTGATCCTGCTCAACGACCTGCTGCCCGGGGATGTCGAGGGCTTTGGCCTCTTCGACGTGACGCCCATCGGGCTGGCCCTGCTGGCCACCCTGATCCTGTACTTCGCGGTGCTCGGGAAATGGGTTCTGCCCGCCCGCGATCCGCAGACCGAAGACCCGGACGAGAGCCGGGTGCAGACCACTTCCGCCTGGTTCCGCGAGGTCTATGGCATGGACTTCGGCGTGCGCGAGGCGCGCCTGGGCGAGGACAGCTCGCTGGCCGGACGCACGGTGGGCGACTTCGAGGCGGCCTTTGGCGTACATGTCGTCGGCGTGACCAGCGATGACGAGACCCGCATCGAGCCCAACCGCGACGTGGAACTGAAGCGCGGGGCGCACCTGGCCATCCTCGGACCGGTCACCACTATCGAGAAGACCTGCGACAGTACCGGGACCATCCTCAAGGACGAGCTGGATGTGTTTGCGCGCGTGCTGTCGGCCCGCCATGGCGGGATCGCCGAGGTCATCGTGCCGCCCGGCTCGGATCTGATCGGACAGACCGTGCGCGACAAGGGCATGCGCCGCACCTACGGCATCTCGGTCCTGCGCATCCAGCGCGGCGACGACCTGATCATCGAAGAGGTCCCGGACACCCCGCTGAAGGCCGGTGACACGCTGGTGGTGCATACCCCATGGGAGCACCTGCAGGCGCTGGAGGACAACCGCGACTTCGTGGTAGTGACCAGCCGCTATCCGCGGCGCAAGCAGGAGGCCTCGAAGACCCACCGGCCGCTGGCTGCGCTCGGGTCGCTCGCGCTGGGGCTGGGGCTCGTGCTGTTCACCGACCTGCCGCTGGCGCTGGCCCTGCTGGGCGGCGCACTGGGGATGATTTTCAGCGGCGTCATCAGCATGGACGAGGCCTATCGCGGCATCAGCTGGAAGACGGTGTTTCTGCTGGCCTCGCTGATCCCGCTGGGGCTTGCGGTGGAGAACTCCGGCGCCGGGGAGTGGATCGCGACCAACGGCATGCAGCAGCTGGAGGGGATGCCGGTCTGGGTATTGCAGGTCGCGGTCTTCCTGTTGACCACCTTCTTCACGCTGGTGATGTCCAACGTGGGCGCCACCGTGCTGCTGGTGCCGCTGGCGGTCAGCTTCGCGAGCGTCGCCCAGGGCATGGGCATCGACGCCGATCCGCGGGTCTTTGCACTGATCGTCGCGATCGCCGCCTCCAACTCGTTCATCCTGCCCACCCACCAGGTCAACGCCCTGATCATGGACCCCGGCGGCTACCGCGTGGCCGACTACCTGCGCGCCGGCTCCCTGATGACCGTGCTCTTCATGGTCGTCTCGCTGCTCGTGATCAACCTGATCTTCTGAGCCCGGTTCAGCCCCGATACAGCCTGAACGGAGAGACTGGCGGCAGCGCCCCTGCACCGGAACCCGATATGGCCGAAACCCTTCATCGAATGCTCCCCTTGGCAGCCGCATCCATGGTGCTGCTTCTGGCCGCCTGCAGCCCGCGGATCTACGGGGTAAGCGAGGAACAGTGGGACACGATGGGCGAGGCCGAGCGTGTCGAGGCCATCCGCGCCTGGGAATCGGTGCAGAAGGCGCGCGAGGCCCGCCTGCAGGCCGAGGCCGAGCAGGAGACGGCCCTGGCGGCCGAACGGGCGGCGCAGGTCGCGGCCATCCGCAGCGGCGATGCGGGACTGCCGGGGGACCTGATCCGCGTCAGCCTGCGCGGCGGGACCCTGCGCATCGGCGGTCGCGACCGGGCGCTGGAGCCGACAAGCTTTACCCTTGCCAGTGGCGAGACCCGCAGCGTCGAGGTCCACGCCGAGCGCTATCGCAGCGAGCTCGACGTCGCCTATGAAGACGGCCTCTTGCTGATCGACCTGCCGCGCCATTCCCGCACCGGGGCCGCACGCGTCGCCTGGGACGGCGACTGGATGCAGGGGACCGAGTCCCGCATTCGTTCGGACGGGCCACACCGGCTGCGCGACGTGCGTGCCTTCGTCCAGGTCATTCCGCCACCGGGCCGCCCGCTGCGGCGCTACTGACGCGCCATCGGGTCAACCGGTGGAGAAGTCTCCCGGCGCCGGGTCGGGCGGCGGCAACTCCTCGGCCTCCACCGCGTCCACCCGCGCCATACGCGGGCCGTCCGCCAGCCACTCCTCCAGCGCGTCCAGTGCCTTGCGCGGACCCACGGCCAGCACCTCCACGCTGCCGTCCGGTTCGTTGCGGGCATAACCGGTCAGGTGCAGGCGTTTCGCCTCGTCGCGGGTGGACGCGCGGAAGAACACGCCCTGTACCTGGCCGCTCACACGCCAGCGGCGGGCATGGTTATCATTGGTCTCCGTCATCGTTGTCCTCCGGAGTGGATTCATGTCCGATGCCCCTACGCTGTACCACAACCCGCGCTGCAGCAAGTCGCGTGCGACCCTGGCGCTGCTGCGCGAACAGGGCGTGGAACCGCAGATCGTCGAATACCTGAAGACCCCGCCGGACGCGGCCACCCTGCGCGCGATCGTGGACAAGCTCGGCATTGCGCCACGCGACCTTCTGCGCACCGGCGAGGCGGAGTACCGCGAGCTGGGCCTGAAGGATGCCGAGATGGACGACGAAGCGCTGATCCAGACCATGGTCCAGCATCCGAAACTGATCGAGCGCCCCATCCTCGTCCACGGCGACGACGCCCGTATCGGGCGCCCGCCGGAACAGGTCCTGGAGATCCTGTCGTGAGCGCCGCCCCCGAGATCCTCGTGCTGTACTACAGCCGTTATGGGGCGACGGCAGAACTGGCCCGCCACGTGGCCAGTGGCGTGGAGCGCGCCGGTGCGGTCGCCCGCGTGCGCACCGTACCGCCGGTGAGCACCAACATCACCGGCGACGCCCCGGCGGTCCCCGCCGACGGCCCGCCCTACGCGGAGACCCGCGACCTCGAAGAATGCGCCGGGCTGGTGATGGGGTCGCCCACTCGCTTCGGCAACATGGCCGCGCCGCTGAAACACTTCCTTGATGGCACCAGCGGTCTCTGGGCGAGCGGCGGGCTGGTGGATCGGCCGTTCGGGCTGTTCACCAGCACGGCTACCCAGCATGGCGGGCAGGAGACCACCCTGCTGACGATGGCCATGCCGCTGATCCACCAGGGGATGCTGTGGGTGGGCGTGCCCTACACCGTGCCGGAACTGAGCACCACCACGAGCGGCGGCTCGCCCTATGGCGCCAGCCACGTCGCGGGGGGGCAGGGCGAACACCCGGTCACGCGCGACGAGCAGCGCATTGCCGGCGCGCTGGGCGAACGCGTCGGCCGCATTGCCCTGCGGCTCCAGGCCGGAGACGACGCATGATCCTCGCGGCCCGCGCGCTGGCGCTGATCGCCTACTTCGGCCTGCTGGGCGTGATCCTGATCTGGACGACCTGGATCGACCCGCCGGAGATCGTTCCGGTCGCCGTGGCGCTGGTCGTGCTGGTCCTGCCGCTGATGTTCCCGCTGCGCGGCATGCTGCACGGACGCCGCTACACCCACGCCTGGTCCAGCCTGCTGGCGCTGGCCTACATCACCCTCGGTATCACGCTGGCCGCCGCGGCGGACGCCCGACTCTACGGCGTGCTGATGACCACCGCCAGCCTCGCCTGGTTCGCCGGCTGCCTGCTCTACGTCAAGCTGGACGCCCGCCGCGCCCGTCAGATGGCTTCCTGACTTTTCCATCCACCACGAAGCGCACGCAGAAGGGCAAGGGCGTCTCACAGGAAATAAGGCGGTTCTGGATGGGGCGCCGCGGGCGCAAGGACCTTCAGGGCTGCCGCCTCCGTTGCCCGTCATCCCGGCGGCCGGAGCGCAGCGCAGAGCCGGGATCTCCGGCGCAGGACAACCAGATCCCGGATCACCGCTGCGCGGTGTCCGGGATGACGGACATGGGCGGGGCACTGCACACCGCGATGGCGTTCCGGGCGATCGACTCCAAGCAATAATTCCGTTCTTCTGCCCTTCCCTTCTGCCTGTGAATCGCCCTTGCCCTTCTGCGTGCGCTTCGGGGTGACTATCAGAAACGCGCGAGCTGGTCGCGGACGAAGGGGATGGTCAGGCGCCGCTGCTCGGCCAGGGCGGCCAGGTCCAGGCGGTCCAGCAGCTCCAGTAGCGCCACCAGGTCGCGGCGGTAGTGGCGCAGCAGGTATTCGGCCACCGCCTCCGGCAGCTCCAGCCCGCGCAGCACCGCGCGCTGGGCGAGGATGCGTTTGAGATCCTCCTCCTCCGGCGCCTGTATGCGGAACACCGGCCCCCAGGCGAGGCGCGAGGTCAGATCCGGCAGGCGACTGCCCAGCCCGTCCGGCGCGTGCGCGGCCGCCAGCAGCACCCGGCAGCCGCCATCGCGAAGTCGATTCAGCAGCCCGAACAGGGCCTCGTCCCAGTCGCCCTGCCCGACCACCGCGTCGAGATCATCCAGCGCAACCAGGCGGGCGCGCTCCAGCCCATCCAGCACCGCCAGCGGCGGCGCGGTCACCAGTTCGGCCAGCGGCAGATAGGCCACGGGCTCGCCGCGTTCGTGGCCCTGGTGGCAGGCGGCCTGCAGCAGATGGGTCTTGCCCAGGCCCGCCGGGCCGTGCAACAGGATCTGTGGCTCGGTTATCCCGGTCCCGATCGAGAGGGCCTCCACCGCGTCCCGCGCGAGGCGGTTGCCGCCCGGATAGAAGCTGGCAAAGCGCGAGGCGTCGCGCAGGCGCAAATCCAGCGGGAGCTGGCGCTGCGGCGCAGCATTGCCGCCCTGCCGCCCCGTCGTCATGAGCCTCCGCCCCCTGTATCCGCATCCGCGGGCGCATCCCCCGCATTCAGCCGCCGGTAGTGCGCCAGGGTATGGCGCACACCCACGGCCAGGACCGCCGCCACCGGCAACGCCAGCAGCACGCCGAAGAACCCGAACAGCTGGCCGCCCGCCAGTACGGCAAAGATCACCGCGACCGGGTGCAGCCCGGTACGGTCCCCCACCAGCCAGGGCGTCAGGACCATGGACTCCAGCACCTGGGCAATGGCGAAGATCACCAGCACGATCAGCAGCAGGCTCCAGCCGTCGCCCTGCACCAGCGCCGCGGCGGTGGCCAGCAACACGCCAACGATCACGCCGACGTAGGGAATGAAGCTCACCAGCCCCGCGATCAGGCCGATCGCCAGCCCCATCTCCACGCCCACCACGGTCAAGGTGACGGCGTAGAACAGGCCAAGCGCCAGCATCACCAGCAACTGCCCGCGCAGGAAGGCCCCCAGGGTCTCGTCCGACTCCGCGGCGAAGGTCAGCACCGCCGGGCGCCAGGCCTGCGGCAGTAGATCCCGCAGGCCGTCCAGCAGCCGCGGCCAGTCGCGCAGCAGATAGAAGCTCACCACCGGGATCAGCACCACGTTAAGCACCCCCAGCACCAGCGCGCCGGTCGAGCTGCCGATCCATTGCAGCACGCCCCCGGCCAGCCCGCCGGCCTCGCGCCAGTGGTCGGCCACCAGCCCCTGCAGCGCGCTGGCATCCAGCGGCGGCAGGGAATCCCCGGCCAGATCCTCCAGCCGCGGGCGCACCTGATCGTCGAACCAGCCGAGGATTTGCGGCATCGCCAGCGTAAGCCGCTCGAACTGGGCGATCGCCAGCGGGATCAGGATCAGGATCAGCGCCGCCAACCCCAGCATCACCAGCAGGAAGATCACCACGGTCGCCAGGGTGCGCGAGCGCCCCGTGCGCGCAACCAGCCGGGTCACCAGCGGGTTGAACAGGTAGCCGATCAGCAGGGCTGCGACGAAGGGCGTGAGGATGGGCGCCAGCAGGTACAGCGCTCCGCCAAGGACCAGCAGCCCAACCAGGGCAGCCAGAGGGGCGGCCGAAAGCGGCCAGACATGGTCGCGGGTATCCGGATTCATGGCGTCCTCCCCGAGGTCCCTGCCGGATTCGTGTGTCCGTGCAGGTGACGCCAGGCATAAAACCCCCATTGCACGGTATAGGCCAGCCCGCTGGCCACGGTGGTGAAGGCCACGACGATCACCAGCAGTTGCACCCAGATCGGATCCAGCGCCAGCAGACCGACCTTCACGATGGCGACCAGTACCAGCGTGATCTGCAAAAAGGTGTTCACCTTGCTGATCAGCAGCGGCCGGATGGCCAGCGGGCCCACGAACACCCGATACAACGCGGAGCCCACGGTCAGCCAGACATCCCGCCCGACCACCAGCACCAGCAGCCACAACGGCAGTAGCCCGGACAGCGTCACCGCGACGTAGACCCCCAGCATCAGCAGCTTGTCCGCCGCCGGGTCCAGCCAGGCCCCGAGCCGCGTGTGCCAGCCGTAGCGCCGCACCAGCCAGCCATCCAGGGCATCACTCAGCCCGGCGATCGTCAGCAGCACCACCGCCACCACGTAGTACTCCAGCGCCAGCAACCACACGATCGGCGGAATCAGCGCGATCCGGCCAATGGTGACGGCGTTGGGGATCTGGTGGCGAGGGAACATTCGATGAAAGTGGGCGCGAACCGAGACCGGCGCGGATTAGCGCCGGTCCAGCCAGGCATCGGCACCGGCGGCGTCCTCGGGCGTCTCGGCCCGCGCGAAGCCGGAGCCACGCAGCAGATCGATCAGATCGTCCTGCTCGAGTCCAGTACGGACCTGCAGCACCACGCTATCGCCGGCCAGGGAATCCAGGCGCGCGGTCTCCACCGCCTGCAACCGCGTCAGCTCGGCGCGCAGGCGCTCGAAGGCCCCATAGCCCTGAACCCCGGCAAAGCCCAGACGCAGCCATTCCGGCTCGGCCGCCACCCGCGCCAGGCGTTCGGCCACCTGATCCAGCCCTCGCGCCACCGCGTCGTGCGCCGCAGTACCGGGATCCTCCCCGCTCGCCGCGCTGCGATATTCGCGGCCATCGTGCACGGCAATCGCCCGCGCCTCCGCCCCGCTCGTGGTCTCGCGCACATGCAGCAGCACGACGCCATCGGCGTCGTAGCGACGCGCCGCCTCCACCAGCGGCTCGGTCACGCCGCCGACAATGTCGGACGGCTGGGCCGCGCGGCGGTCCTGAAGGTCGCCCAGGGGGAACAAAAGCGGCATGTCGCGCGCCGCGGCCAGATCCCCCAGCGAGGAGAGAATGCCCGGACCGTCCACGGCATCCCCGAGCAGTTCGCGCTGCCCGCCCCGCTCGTGGACGGCCCACACCAGCAGCCCCGGACGCTCCCCGAGCACGGATGGCACCCCGGCATCGCGCAGCGCGGTGCGCAGACGGAAGCGGTCGAACTCCAGGCGGTAGGAATCGTCCTCGACCTGCTGCCGGCGTTCCAGGGCCGCGATCCAGCCCGCGTCGTCACGGGCGTCCAGCAACGCCTCGACCAGTTCCAGTACCGGCTCCGAGCGCAGCCCGGCCAGACGCACCAGCGCCTGTTCCAGGCCCTGCTCCAGGGCCGTGGACTCGTCCTCGGCCGTGACCGTCACCACCACCGGGCCACCGGCTGCGGCCGCCGGGGTCAGCACGAGGAGGAAAAGACCCAGCAGCATAGCCAGGCGCGAATGCGTTCGGGGGTGCAGTGACATGGTTGCGTTCAATTGTTCGACAAGCGCCACAAAATACCACAGGCCACCGCGCCGAAGTCCCTGAGGAAAGCGGCCAAATGCGGCCCGGGCCGGACCGTCTTCTTTGCACGCCCGCACCCGGCTCGCTACCATGCCGGGTTCTGCGAGACCGCCGCAGCGCGCGGTCATCAAACATCGGGGAACCCATGTCCGAATCCCGTTCAGGCCTGACCTACCGCGAGGCCGGTGTCGACATCGAGGCCGGTGCCGAACTGGTCGAACGCATCAAGCCGCACGCGGCGCGCACCCGGCGTCCCGGCGTCATGGCCGGACTGGGGGGCTTCGGCGCCCTGTTCGAACTGCCGATGGATCGCTACAAGCAGCCGGTTCTGGTCTCCGGCACCGACGGCGTTGGCACCAAGCTGCGCCTGGCCCAGGAGACCGGTCGTCACGACAGCATCGGCATCGATCTGGTCGCGATGTGCGTGAACGACATCGTCGTTCAAGGCGCCGAGCCGCTGTTCTTCCTCGACTACTACGCCACCGGCCACCTGGACGTGGACATCGCCGCCGACGTGGTCACTGGCATCGCCGAGGGCTGCGAGCAGGCCGGTTGTGCGCTGATCGGCGGCGAGACGGCCGAGATGCCCGGGATGTACCAGGGCGAGGACTACGACGTGGCCGGCTTCGCAGTCGGGATCGCCGAGAAGGCCGCCCTGATCGACGGCAGCCGGGTTACCGCGGGCGATGTGGTCCTGGGCCTGGAGGCCAGCGGGCCCCACTCCAACGGCTATTCCCTGATCCGCCGCGTCCTGGAACACTCCGGCGCCGGCCTGGACGCCCCGTTGCCGGGCGCCGACGGGGTCTCCCTCGGCGAGGCGCTGATGGCCCCCACCCGGATCTACGTACGCCCGCTGCTGGAGCTGCTGCAGCAGTTCCCGGTGCACGCGATGGCGCATATCACCGGCGGTGGTCTGACCGAGAATATTCCGCGCGTCCTGCCGGATACCCTGGGGGCGCGCATCGACCCGGACAGCTGGGCCCGCCCGCCGGTTTTCCAGTGGCTGCAGCAGGCCGGCGACATCGCCGACGAGGAGATGCTGCGCACCTTCAATTGCGGCATCGGCATGACCGTGATCCTCCCCGAGGACCGGGTCGAGGCCGCCAGCTCGCAGCTGGCCCGCGCCGGCATCCGCAGCTGGCCGATCGGCGTGATCCAGGAACGCGACGACTACCAGCCAAGCGTCTCCTACGCCGCATGAGCGTCCCCGCCGGGCAATCGGCCGCGACCCCGAAGCGCCTGGTGGTGCTGATCTCCGGGCGTGGCAGCAACCTCGGCGCCCTGATCGAGGCCTGCGAGCAGGACCGCATCCCGGCGCAGGTCGTCGGCGTCATCAGCAACCGCCCCGATGCCGCCGGGCTGGGCTTTGCCGCACAGCATCACATCCCGCACCGGGTACTGAACCACCGCGACTACCCCTCGCGCGAGGCCTTTGACGCCGACCTGGCCACCGCCATCGAGGACTATGCCCCCGACCTGGTCATCCTGGCCGGCTTCATGCGCATCCTGACCCCCGGTTTTGTGGACCGCTTCACCGGCCGGATGCTGAACATTCACCCGTCGCTGCTGCCGAAGTACCGTGGTCTGGATACCCATGCCCGCGCCCTGGCCGATGGCGAGCCCGAACACGGCGCCAGCGTGCACTTTGTTACCCCGGAACTGGACGGCGGCCCGGTCGTCATGCAAGCCCGCGTGCCGGTCGACCCCAACGACACGCCCGACACCCTGGCCGCCCGCGTGCAACGGGCCGAGCACCGGCTGTACCCCGAGGCCGTGCGCCGGGTGTGTTCAGGTGAAATTCAGTGGTCCGGGCGGATCCTGCAGGCCGACGGCTCGCCGCTTGAGGCGCCGCTGCAACTCGACGAGGACACCCACGATGTTTCAGGCCCTGACGCCCGGAGCCGCCCACCGCACCCGGTCGGCTAGAACCCCCATGTTCCGACTCGCAATCGCCCTGCTGCTGGCACTGCTGGCCGCCCCCGCGGCTGCGGAGCGCGACCTGAGCCCGATCCCGCCGTACACCGCCAGTTACGAGGCCAACGCCATGGGCAACACTCTCAAGGCGCGCATCACCCTCAATCACGAAGACGTGCAGACCCGCATGGCGATGGACGCCCATGTCTCCGGCTTTCTGCGCATCCTCGGGCGTTTCGAGCTGAGCCGCGAGGCCCTGATGAACAACCGAAACGGCGATTTGCAGCTGGTGCAATCGCGCAGCCAGCAGATCACCCCGCGCCGCGAGCGCAAGGTCGAGACCCGCTTCGACTGGGAGACCAACCGCGCGATCGGCACCATCAACGGCGAACGCTTCGATCTCGAGGTGCCGCCGCAGACCCTGGACTTCCTCGGCTCGCTGTACCTGATGATGCAGCGCCTGGAGAGTGGCGAGCTGTCCAGCGAAGGCGACCGCGAAACCATCCAGGCCCTGGAACGCGACCGCCTGCGCGAATACCGCTTCGAATACGCCGGGCGCGAGACCATGGACTCCCCGATCGGCCGGGTCGAGACCATCCGCATCGATCGGCGCACGGACGACAGCGATGTCGCCCTGTCCGCCTGGTTCGCCCGCGAACTGCGCCATGTGCCGGTGCGCTTCGACTACGAGGCCGACGGCCGCGTGTTCGAGCTGAACCTCACGCAGCTGGAATGGCACGACCCGATCATTGATCTGACCGACGAGTAACCACCATGAGCGAAACCTTTGACCTGGCCATCATCGGCAGTGGCCCCGGGGGCTATCGTGCCGCCGTCCTGGGCGCCCTGCGCGGACTGAGCGTCGTCATCATCGAGAAGGCCGACTGGGGCGGCTGCTGCCTCAACCGCGGCTGCGTGCCCAAGAAGGACTGGTACCACACCGCACGCACGGTTGCCGCCCAGCGCCACTTCGAGGCACGTGGCATCAGCGGCCGCCTCAGCGCCGACATGGGCAAGGCCTGGGACCATCAAAAGGACGTGGTGACCGAGGTGCGCAACTCCTACCTCGGCTACATGAAGCACCTCAAGATCCAGTACCGCCACGGAGCCGCGAGCTTCCGCGACGCCGAGACCCTGGAGGTCGTGACCGACGATGGCACCGAGACCGTGCAGGCCCGGCACACCATCATCGCCACCGGTGCCACCGCCAGCGTGCCCGCGCCCTTCGAGGCGGCGCCCGGCCGCGTCCTCACCACCGACATGCTGTTCGACGACAAGCCGCCGGCCGGTCAGCGCGTCGCCATCATCGGCTCCGGCGTGGTCGCCACCGAGTTCGCCTGGATCTTTCACCACCTCGGCAAGGACGTCACCTGGCTGAGCCGCTCGAAGCCGCTGTCCGGCCAGAAATTCAGCCCCCAGGCGCTGGGCACGCTGAAGGAACGCCTGGCCGAGGACGGCGTCGAGCCCACCCGCGTGAAGGGCTACGAGAAGGTCGAGATGTCCGACGACGGCGTCACCATCACCGACAGCGAAGGCAACACCTTCGAGGTCGACTGGGTCCTGCTCGGCACCGGACGCACCCCGCACACCGAGGGCCTGAACCTGGATGCGATCGGGGTGAAGACTGATGGCCGCGGCTTCGTGAAGCGCCGCCCCACCCTGCAGACCGACGTCGACAACATCTACGTCATCGGCGATGTCGCCAGCGAGTGGCAGACCGCCAACCACGCCCTGGCCGACGCGACCATCGCGGTCGAGAACATCCAGAACGGCAACACCCGCGAACAGGACGAGCGCTTCGTCCCGATCGCGATCTACTCGGCCGTCGAGATGGCGCGTCTGGGCATGGACGAGGACGACGCCGAGGACGATGAACTGGAACCCGCGGTCGGCTTCGCCGCCTTCGAGACCTCCCCGCGCGCCCTGGGCCAGGACGAGCCCGAGGGCTTCGTGCGCCTGATCGGCGACATGGATACCGGGGCCCTGCTGGGCGGCGAGGTGATCGGCGCCGAAGCCGGCGAGCTGATCCACATCCTGTCGCTGGCCCCGAACCGCGACACCGCGCTGGCCTGGATCGCCAAGGGCCAATGGAACCACCCGACCCGCGCCGAGGAGTTCCTCAACGCCACCGAGACCCTCGCATCCAAGTGG
Organism: Thioalkalivibrio sp. ALMg9; assembly: GCF_000380625.1. NCBI lineage: Bacteria > Pseudomonadati > Pseudomonadota > Gammaproteobacteria > Chromatiales > Ectothiorhodospiraceae > Thioalkalivibrio > Thioalkalivibrio sp. ALMg9. The sequence continues at coordinate 115,884 of NZ_AQYC01000007.1, read as the reverse complement.
AACCTCAAGTCCGAGATCTTCGGTCTCTGACCCGGCCTTAAGCCACCCGGAAGTCCTGGGCTAGCGTTCAGCCCGGGTACGTTTGGCGGCCAGGAGCTCGGTATCCGCGCGGTGGACGAGGTGCTCGAGATGGGTGTCGTCGGCGAGAAAGCCGGCCGCGCCGACACTGATGGAGATGTCCGCCCGTTCCTGCACCCGCGCCTGCAGGCGCTCGGCCATCCGTCGGGCATCCGCCAACGGGGTATGCGGAAGCAGGACGACGAATTCGTCCCCGCCATAGCGTCCGAGGAGGTCCGCGTCGCGCAGGGTTGCCTGCGCGGTCGCGGTGACCCGCTTCAGCATGGCGTCGCCGGCCGCGTGTCCCACTTCGTCGTTGATCCGCTTGAAGCCGTCGAGATCGAACATCAACAGCGAAAGGGGGCTGCCGTGGCGGCGGGCGCGCTCCATCTCGCTCTCGGCCCGTGCCTGAAAGTGCCGGCGATTGCCAACCCCGGTGAGGGGGTCGCAGGACGCGAGCTTTTCCAGCCGCCGATTGGCCTCCTCGAACTCGCGGTTGGCCTGGTTCAGGGCCTGCGTGCGCTCCTCGACCACGGCCTCCAGGTTGTGGCTGTAGCGCTCCAGATCCTCACGCGCCAGGCGCAACTCGGTGACATCCTGGGAAATTCCGAACAAGTGCGTGATCGCGCCCTGCGTGTCATGCACGGGCAACAGCAGGGTGAGCCAGTGCCCTTCCTTTTCGACTCCATCGCCGTCGCGAAAGGCCGCATGTTCCTCGTAGCGCAGGGGCGCATCCTGGCGCAGGCAGTCGCGGTAATGTGCGACCACCTGCTCCGCGACCGGCCACGGCAGGATGTCGTGCAAGCGCCGGCCGGTACAATCCTGCGCGAACAGCTGTTCCATCTTCGCGTTGGATGCCTCGACCACGAAATCCGGGCCTTCGACCCGAATCAGGAACATGTTCTCCGGGAAGTGCTGCCAGATCTCCGCGAGCACGCTGGTCTGCGCCAATTCGTGCAGAAATCCTTCCCTCGCCGTTCTATCGTCCGTCATCGAATACCCTTCTGGTACGCCGGGGACACGCGGCCCCACATACGCGGTCGCCCTCGAATCGATCTGTCGTGCTGACAAGGCGTGGTGAGCTCAGTGTAGCCGAGCTTTCGTCGCGAACCGCAACGCCGTCAGTGGGAACATTGGCCGAAGCCTGGCATTCAATGACTTGCGGCGTTGATGCCCCGCGTTCCTCGACCCGGAGTTACGTACCATGGGTGGCAACGGGCCGGTAGAACCGCGTCCACCCTGCGCAACACATGGAGCGCCGACGCGAGCGTGGACAAGGGCCAGCGTCGCCCTAACGCATGTACCCTAGCCCTCCTGCTGTTGCAGACGGACGATTTCGGCATCGGCCATCGGGACGACGCTCGCGAAGCCGTGGAAGTCCCCCGGGGCGTAGCCGCGACGAGCCGCGCCGGCCTGGCAGATGCGATATTCGATCACGCCATTCAGGGTCAGCCCGCGGGCACGCGTCATCAGCTGTTCGTGCGCGGGGAAATGCTCGCGCGCGAACAGCTCCAGCGCTCCGCCATGGACCACCAGGACGATGTGGCTGTCGAAGGGGTCGTCCTCGACCATCCGGCTCAGGTAGGCCGCGTGGTCGAGCACGTTCTGCAGGCCCTCGGGTGTCCCGGCGGTCACGTCGTACACGGCCCGCAGACCCTGGTAGCCCTGTTCCACCGGTGCAGCCGCGCCCCAGGGGGCTGGAGTCTCCCCTGCCTGAGCCATGACGACGGGCCCGGTCGCGAACCCCATCATCCATCCGGCGAGCAGGAGTGCCCGCCACCGGCGCTGGGTGTTTGCTGTCATTCCGCCTGTCCTCTCGGTTCGCGGTCCGCCTGGTTCGCCCCACCGGGCCCATCGGCCACCAGGGCCTCGAAATCGGCGACCGGCATGGCGTGGTGATACAGGTAGCCCTGAAAGCGCTGGCAGCCATGACGGACCAGGAAATCACGCTGGGCCTCGTTCTCCACACCTTCGGCAATCAGGCTCAGGCCCATGTTGTGGGCGATGGCCGCGATCGTCGCGACGATATTGGCGTCGTCCGCGTCGTGCTCGATGTCCTGGACGAAGGAGCGGTCGATCTTGAGCACATCCAGCGGGAGACGCTTGAGATAGCCAAGCGAGGAATACCCGGTCCCGAAGTCGTCCAGCGCCAGCGCCACCCCTCGCGCGCGCAGGGCCTCCAGATTGGCAGTCAGCTGCGGCGAGGCATCCGCCATCACGCTCTCGGTCACCTCGATGTGCAGCCGCTGGGCAGCGGCCCCGGTCTCCTCCAGGATGCCCGTTACCTCGTCCATCAGGCGCGCCTGGCGCAAGTGATGCGGCGACAGGTTGACCGAGATCGGCAGATCCTCCAGACCTGGCCGGCCCTGCCAGGCACGCAATGTCTGGCAGGCCTGGAGCAGCGCCAGGCGGCCTATCTCGAGGATCTGCCCGGTGTGCTCCGCCACCGGGATGAACTCGCCCGGGGAGATCCAGGTTCCGTCCGGCTGCGGCCAGCGCATCAATGCCTCGGCACCCAGGATGCGTCCCTCCGGGTCCACCTGGGGTTGCAGGTGGATCACCAGTTCCTCGCGCCCCAGCGCCTGGCGCAGTTTGCGTTCTAGCTCCGCCTCGCGCAGCAGGGTCCGCTGCATCGCCGGGTCGTAGAAGCGCACCGCGTTACGGCCCTGGTGCTTGGCCTGGTACATGGCGAAATCGGCCTGCTTGAGCAACTCCTCCGGCGTATCGTAGCCACGCGGGAACAGGGTGATCCCGATGCTGCCGGACATCACATGCTCGATGTCATCGATCCGGACCGGCTCGCGCATCGCCTTCAGCAGCTCGCCGGCGATGCGCTGGGCGTCGACCCCCGCCTGTGAACGATCGGGGCTCAGCTCCTCCAGCAGGGCAACGAACTCGTCGCCGCCCAGGCGCGCCACGATGTCCTGGTCGCGCAGTCGCGCGGTGAAGCGCTGGGCCAGGGCCTGCAGCAGGCGATCCCCGGCGGAATGGCCGCAGGTGTCGTTCAGGGTCTTGAAGTTGTCCAGGTCGATCAGCAGCAATGCGGCATGCCGGCGAGTCCGGTTGACCGTGTGGATGGCGTGTTCCAGATGCTCCAGCAAGAGTCGCCGGTTGGGCAGGTCGGTCAGCGCATCGCGAAACGCCAGGCGGGCGTTCTCCTCTTCGACCTCCAGGATGCGGCCGAGGCGCTGCGCCATGGTCTGCGTCACCTGCTGCAAGCGGGCGATCTCGGTCACCCGGGAGTCAGCGCGCAGATCGGTGTGGAATTCTCCATGGCCGATCCGGTCGAGGGTCTTCATGGCCTGCTGCATCGGCCGCAGGGTGCGCCCCAGCCAGAGGTACAACCCGCCCGCGATCAGCACGAGCACCAGGAAGGCGGCCGCATAGGTCAGCGCATTGATGAGGTTCTGGGTGGCGACCGATTCGGTCAGGTCACGCGACAGGACCACGTTGGCGGTCGGACGCTCGGCCGCGTATGGCGTTAGGGGCAAATAGACCACCTGCGAATGCCGACCATCCAGATCCACGCGCCCGGCAGTCGCCTGCTCCTGCAGTCGCCCACTCAGCGAAAGGGACATCGAGAATGGCGCGGTGAGGGCCAGTGGCCCGCGACCATCCAGCAGCGCGGCACGACCGCCGATCGCCTCCGCCATGGACTCGAGCGCCGAGGTCGACAGATCGCGCAGTTGCACGACACTGCCGATGGGATTCCCGCCACGATAGACCGGGATGGCCAGACCGGCATAGATTCGCTCGCCGGGCACATGATGCAGCCCCTCGTGGAAGCGCCCGTCAGCCAGCGCCGCCTCCGCCAGCGGCACGCGCTCGCCACGGTTGCCGTCGGAGTCATAACGCACCGTGCCCTGCGCATCCAGGACCACGATCCGGTCCGCGATCCCGCCGGCGCGCAGGCGGTTGTACAGCGGGTCCGCGTAGGTGCTGATGCCCGCGTCAGCACGCATGGCGCCAATCAGCGCCTCGTTGCGTGTCACCGCGGTCGCCTCGGCGCGCATGCGCTGCCACTCGTTCTCCAGGGTCTGGCGCCAGGCGGCCGACTGGCCCTCCACGCCGAGCCGGTCGAGGCGCTGCTCCGCCTGACCGACCGCAAGGTGCGTGCCCATCGCAAGGGTCCCGGCAAGCACGAGGAGCCCGGCGAACATGACTGCGGTCAGGACCGTCTGGAGCCGTATGCCCTTGCCGGAATGCGCGTCTGCGGCGCCCACGCCGCTATTCGAAGGGATAGCCGGAGCGGATCCACTCGGGAAAGCCGCCGGGAAAGTAGTAGAGATTGGTGAAGCCCCATCCGAGGGCGCGGCGCGTGGCCGCCTCGGTGCGCCAGCAGTCCCGTTCGTTGCAGTACATCACCACCGGGGCGTCCAGCTCGCCGATGAACTCCAGCAGGCTCTCCCGGGTGAAACGATTCCGCTCGTCATCGAGGTCGCGCATGATGGTCAGGTTGCGGGCCTCTGGCACACGCCCCGCCTCGAAGTCCGCGCGCAACCGCGTGTCCACGAAAGGGACGCCCTCGCGGAACAGCGCCCAGGCCTCGGATGCCTCGATGGTCTGGGTACCCGGGATCGCTGCAGGCGCGCGATAGGGGCCCTGGGCCGCAGCCACATTCCCAACGACCAGCGCCAGCAGCGCCCCGAACACCGCTATCCAGCGAGGCAATGCTCGCCCGGCGCGGCGCACCCGGGCGCGGGTTTGACGATATCCAGCGATCATGCGGGAACCGTAGCACGTCGCTCGGGCTGCGCCACACAAAAAAGTCTTCCCTGGACACGTTCTATCGTGGTTCTGCCTCGCCAAGTCCATCCGGCAACGCCCGCCCCGAATTGCAGCCAGAATCGTGCACAAAAAAAGCCCCGCACTAGGCGGGGCTCTCTCAACCTGGCGCTTGCGCGCCGGGGTTGTCTTACTGAGCTTCGACGTTCGCGGCGGCCGGGCCCTTCTGGCCCTGCTCGACGTCAAACGAGACGCTCTGGCCTTCTGCCAGCGACTTGAAGCCGCTACCCTGGATGGCGCTGTGATGGACGAAGACGTCCTTGGAGCCATCAGACGGGGTAATAAAGCCAAAGCCTTTTTCGTCGCTAAACCACTTCACTGTACCTGTAGCCATTTCGGTTACCTCTGCTTGTTCATAATAGATTGGGTTTTCGAGGGGAGGAGAGACTGGAGGGCAACCGAACGACGATGGAACTTGATCGTGATTCTACGCGGCCCCAAACTAACTGGGACCGGAACTGCGAATCTTAACGCCCCTTTCGGGGTGTCGCCTGGTGCTGCATGGAGCCTGTTACCGTTACCTCGCAGCTATTGTCCTCCCAAACCGCTCTCAATTGAAAGTGTTTTTTCGGATTTTCTTGATGTACGCCCGGAAAATCGTTTGTTATCCGTCGCTTGAATGGGAATTTAATTTGGATTCAGGTGCTTATTTCCCACGTGGAAGCGGTTTCAAGGCGTTACCGACCGGAACCGACACGCCTTGAGGGGCATCGGCCGCACCCTCATGCGCACCGCGCCCGCTACCCCAAACCATCAAACAGCCCCTCCGGTGCCAGCGGCAACGGGACGTGCAGCGACGCCGCCATCACTCGCAGCAGCTCAACCTCGGCCGGCACCACCTGCCCGCCATGGCTGACGGTGGTCACCATCGCCCGAATCAGCGGGTCCTTGTGGCGCATGCGCAGGGCATCCAGCTGTTCCAGCACGTGGTCCAGCACATTCGCCCATGCGCGCGCACCGGCCGCCCCGGTCAGGGCCTCGGGGATCTCCACCGCCAGCGGCAGCGCCCCGTCCAGGCTGCCAATCCCGGCGGTCAGCGCGGCCCGCGCCGCCGCCGGGTCGTCCGGATGGCCATGGTGGGCCAGCACCGCCAGCAGGTAATGCGCGCTCTGCCTGTGGGCGTCCAGCGTGGCAGTCCTGGGGCGGGACGCCGCGGCAGGATCCTGCACATCCCGCAACTGGCGGCTCAGCATGCGCCCAAGGGCATACTCGAATACCGCCACCCGGCCATCGGCATGAATCAGCCGCTCGACCAGCCCCTGCAGGCGCGTGCGCTCCTCGGCTGAAAGCCGCCGCAGCATCGGGAATCCCAGCTCCAGAAGCGGCAGGCGCAGGTCCTCGCGCAGCGCAGGTTCCGCTGTCTGCAAACGACGAACGGCCTCTCCGCGCGCCTCCCCCAACGCCTCGGCAATCATCATCAGCTGCCGCTCGCGCACATCCGGGTCCGCATGCAACAGGAGATACAAGACCACCTCGATCGCCCGCGCATCCGAGCGCGCGGCCCAGGCCAGCGGCCCCGGAATCGCAGCAAGCAACATGCCGGCACCGAGAATATGGGTCAGTGCCGGGTGGCCGCCGAGGGCATCCCCCACGGCCTCGGCGCCCGGCAGGCGGCCCTCGCGTTCGCGCTGCATGCCGTCCACCGCGCGCTCGTGCGCCCGCTGCCGCACCCGGGCATTCAGCTGGTCGCGCAGGCGCTGCAGATCCCGGGGCTCGAAATGCGGCTGCAAGGTGCGGATACGATCCAGCAGGGGTGGATGGGTCTCGAAGATCTGGCCGATCGCGTCGCTGGCGAACAGCATGTGAGTGATCTCCTCGGTATTGCCGTTCAACCCGGCATAGCGGGCCGCGACCTTCTTCAGCGCACCGGCCAGGCCGTCCGGCTCGCGGGTGAACTGCACGGCATGGGCATCCGCGAGGTATTCGCGCTGACGCGAGATGCCGGCCCGGATCCAGCGCGCCAGGGCCAGCCCGGCATAGCCCACCACGATCAGGGTGACGCTGAGCACACCCACCCCGGTATCGGCCATATCGCCCTTGTGTCGACGCCGGCGCCGCGCCAGCCCGCCCTGCCCCAGCAGCGCCAGAATCTCGATCCCGTAAAGGATGCCGATCAGGCGCATGTTGAGGCGCATGTCCCCATTGAGGATATGCCCGAACTCGTGCGCGACCACACCCTTCAGCTCGGCGCGCTCCAGGCTGTCCAGCGCACCGCGGGTCACGGCGATCACCGCATCGTTCGACGCAAAGCCGGCGGCGAAGGCGTTAATACCGAGGTCCTGCTCCAGCACGTAGATATCGGGCACCGGCACCCCGGAAGCAATTGCCATCTCCTCGACCACGTTGCGCAGCTGCCGCCGCTGCGGATCCGCCGGGTTGCCATCCACCCGGATGCCGCCCATCTCCTGCGCGATCAGCCCACCGCCGCCGGCGCGCAGCCGCCAGCCCCGGTACAGACTCGCAAGGACGATCAGGCCCGCGGTGATCCCCATGGTCCAGGCGATGGCCTCGGTGCCGCCCCCCATGGCCCAGACAATCAGGCCCAGGGCCCCGACGATCACCAGCACGGCCAGGCCGAACAGGGCCAGTAGCCAGCGCGTCCTGCGCTGTGCCTGCTCTTGCTGCTCGAAGAAGTTCATGGCCGCTCCTCGCCACCGGGATACGACCGTATTGCGGAGGGCGGACGGTCGCGCGTCACGGGGCCATGCAGCCCTGCAGCCCTAGGGAGACGCTGATGTAATCGCGCGCTCGCGCTCGAGTCGCTTTTGCGCGCGATTCAATCAGCGTCTCCCTAGGCGAGAGTAGCAGGGTGGGTGATGCGGGGAAACGGCCGGTCATGCCCGCACAGACAGACCGGAAAGAGCCGTTCAGTCGCCGGCCACCGTCATGGATTCGATCAGGATGGAGCCGGTGTGGATGTTGCCGCGGCGGTCGACATCGGTGCCCACGGCCGCCATCCGCTGGAACATGTCCTTCAGGTTGCCGGCGATGGTGATCTCCTCCACCGGATACTGCAGCTCGCCGTTTTCCACCCAGAAGCCGGCGGCCCCGCGGGAATAGTCGCCGGTCACCGGATTCACCCCCTGGCCGATCAGCTCGGTGACCAGGAAACCGGTCCCCATCTCGGCCAGCAGGGCGGCGAAGTCCTTGTCGCCCGGGGCCACGGTCACGTTGCGCGCACCCCCGGCGTTGCCAGTGGCCTCGAGGCCCAGACGCCGCGCGGCGTAGCTGTCGAGGGTATAGCTCTGCAGCACGCCGTCGGCGATCAGCGGGCGGTTGCGGGTGCGCACGCCCTCCCCGTCGAACGGGGCGCTACCCAGCGCGCGCGGCGTCTGCGGGCGTTCCTCGATCTGCATCCACGCGGGGAACACGTTCTCGCCGATGGCGTTCAGCAGGAACGAGCTCTCGCGGTACTGGGACGGACCGGCGATCGCACGGGTGAAACTGCCAATCAGGGTGCGCGCCATCTCCGGGGCAAACAGCACCGGGCAGTTGCGGGTCGACAGCTTGCGCCCGCCCAGCCGGCGCACGGTGCGCTCGGCGGCCTCGCGCCCGACCTGCTCGGCGGCGGTCAGATCCTCCGCGTGGCGTGCGACGGTATAGGCGTAGTCGCGCTGCATGCCTGCTGCGTCGCGCGCCACCAGCGCGCAGGACAGGGAGTGCCGGGTGCTGCGATACCCGCCCATGAACCCCTGGCTGTCGCCGAGAAACGCAATGGCCCGCCGCGTGCTGACGCTGGCACCCTCGGAGTTCTCGATCCGTTCATCCGCCGCGAAGCCGGCGGCCTCGATGGTACGGGCCAGCTCGGTCGCCTCGGCGGCGCTGCAGCCCCAGGGGTGATCCAGGTCAAGGTCGTCCCACTCGCTCGCCTTGAACGCGGGATCGGGCATCCCGGCGTACGGGTCCGGCTCGGTGTAGCGGGCGATGCGGCAGGCCGCCTCGACGGTGTCGATCAGGGCCTGGTCACTGAAATCGGTGGTAGAGGCGGCCCCCTTGGACTGGCCGAAATAAACGATCAGCGAAAGACTCTGGTCACGCTCGTGCTCCAGGGTTTCGATCTCGCCCTTGCGCACCCCCAACTCCAGCCCGACGCTGTGACTGACCACGGCCTGGACGTCCGAGGCACCGCGCGCGCGCGCGGCCTCCAGCGTGCGCTGAACTCTCGTCTGCAGGGAGTCCGGCGAATGAGAAAGGGCCTGGACCCCGTCTTCCTGGGACACGGGTTCCGGGATGGCGCGTTCGGGAGATGTACTCATGCAGGGTTCCGCTACTCGATGACTGATCTGGGGGCGATACAAGGACACCCCGGGCCGGATGGCCCGGGGAAGGGATGACTAGTCGACCCGGGCGCCGTGCTTGTGGACCGCGCCGGCGTTACCCCAGCGCTCCAGGTCGTCGACGTGCACACCGACCCAGTAGAGCATGCCGACGCTGTCACGCGTCCAGCCGCCCACCAGGTCCTGGCCTTCGCTCAGCTCCACGTGGTGGGCGAACTGCTCGGCCTTGTCGCGCGCGCGAAAGACATGCCACTGGACGATCTTGTCGTGGCCATGCCCTTCCGGCAGGGAACGTTCCTGTTCGAGAAAATCGAGATTCATCTGTGCCTCCTTGGTTGCATCGGGCCCCGCAGCCCTCAGGCTGCCTGGGTACCGCCCACGGTCATGCCGTCAATACGCAGCGTGGGCTGTCCCACGCCGACCGGCACGCCCTGGCCCTCCTTGCCGCAGGTGCCGACGCCGGAATCGAGCTTCATGTCGTTCCCGATCATCGACACCCGGGTCAGGACATCCGGGCCATTGCCGATCAGGGTCGCACCCTTGACCGGGTACGTCACCTTGCCCTTCTCCACCCGGTAGGCCTCCGAGGCGGAGAACACGAACTTGCCGGAGGTGATATCCACCTGCCCGCCACCGAAGTTGACCGCATACAGGCCGTCGTCCACCGAGGCCAGGATCTCTTCCGGATCGGCGTCGCCACCGAGCATGTAGGTATTGGTCATGCGCGGCATCGGCAGCCGGGCGTAGGACTCGCGGCGGCCATTGCCGGTGGACTGCGTACCCATCAGGCGGGCATTCATCTCGTCCTGCATGTAGCCGCGCAGCACGCCATCCTCGATCAGCACGGTCTGCTGAGTCGGATTGCCTTCGTCGTCCACGTTCAACGAGCCGCGGCGGCCCTCCAGGGTGCCGTCGTCGACGATGGTGATGCCCTTGGCCGCCACCTGCTCGCCGATGCGTCCGGAGAAGGCCGAGGTCCCCTTGCGGTTGAAGTCGCCCTCCAACCCATGGCCGATCGCCTCGTGCAACAGGATGCCCGGCCAACCGGGCCCGAGCACCACCTTCATGCTGCCGGCCGGCGCGTCGCGCGCATCGAGATTCACCAGGGCCTGGCGCACCGCCTCGCGGGCATAACCGGCGGCGCGGCCATCCTCGCGGAAGTACTGGTAGCCGTGACGACCGCCGCCTCCGGAGGTGCCGGATTCGCGGCGCCCGCCCTGCTCGACGATCACCTGGACGTTCAGGCGCACCAGCGGGCGCACGTCAGTAGTCATCTCGCCGCGGGCATTCAGTACCAGCACCACCTCGTGCACCCCGGCCAGCGAACACATCACCTGGGTCACGCGGGAATCCTCGGCGCGGGCGACGGCATCCACCTCCTTCAGGAGGTCGATCTTGGCCTGCTCGCCCAGCGAATCGAGCGGATTGTCGGGGGCGTACAGCGCCGGCCGCGAGGACGCGCGCGAGGCAACCGCAATGCGCCCGCTCTGCCCGGCACTGGCAATGCTGCGCGCGGTCTTCGCGGCCTCCAGCATGGCCGGCATCGCGATGTCGTCGGAGTAGGCGAACCCGGTCTGCTCGCCGCGCACCACACGGATGCCAACGCCGCGTTCGATGTTGAAGCTGGCGGATTTCACGATGCCGTCCTCCAGCGACCAGCCCTCCTGGCTGGAGAACTGGAAGTAGCAGTCACCGCCATCGATACCGTGACCGAAGGTGGTGCCCAGAAGGGCGCTCAGCTCGCTTTCGCCGAGACCGGCGGGGTCGAGCAGGGTCTGTTGCGCAAGGCGGTCGATCATGAAGTCCTCTCGGGTTCCGTAAATCCGCTGTTCCGTGTCCATCATGGGGGAGCAGCTGTCGGCCTTCAGTATGGAGCTTGGGGCACGCCGTTCGCTTTCAAGCGCGCGGCCGTTGCGGGTATATCGCCACCCTGACCCAGGCCAGGGTGCGGGGTCAGGTGGTTTTGGGGCACGGCAGGCGGCGGTGGTCCACCGCCGGGAAGCTGCTCCGGATGCGCGCGGCCTGGGTCGGATCCAGGTTCGCCAGCAGCACCCCGGGGTTGCGCTGCAACTGGCCGACCACCCGACCCCAGGGGTCCACCAGCGCGCTGTGGCCGTAGGTTTCGCGGCCGTTCACGTGGAAGCCGCCCTGGGCCGCCGAGAGCATGTAGTACTGGTTCTCGATTGCGCGCGCCCGCAGCAACACGTCCCAGTGCGCCTGCCCAGTCTGCGCGGTGAAGGCCGCCGGCAGGGCGACCCATTCCGCATTCTGGTCCAGCAGGGCCCGGAACAGTTCGGGGAAGCGCAGATCGTAGCAAATCGCCAGGCCCATGCGGCCGACCGGCGTATCGACGACCACCACCTGATCGCCCCGATCGAAGACCTTGGACTCGGTATAGGCCTCGGTGCTGTCCGGCAGGCACACGTCGAACAGGTGGATCTTGTCGTAGCGCGCCACCTGCTGCCCGCGGTCGTCGAACACCAGGCAAGCCGAACGCACCCGCTCGGAGTCCGGGGTCTGCAGCGGGATGGTCCCGCCAACAATCCACAACCCCAGGCGCCGGGCCTGCTCCGCGAGAAAGGCCTGCAGCGGGCCCGCGCCATCGGCGACCTCCGCGATCCCGAGGATGTCCGTCTCCTGCATGCCCATGAAGGCAAAGTTCTCCGGCAGGACGGCCAGGCGGGCGCCCTTGTCGGCGGCCTCCTGCAGCAGTCGTTTCGCCTCCAGAAGGTTCGCCTGGGGCTGGGGTCCGGAGGCCATCTGGATGGCCGCTACCTGAGTCATGTCGCTCCGATCATCTGGTTACCGGGGCCGGTTATGGCGCCCGCAACGCCGATCCCTGCCGGCGTTAGTCGTTATCAGTCCCTTCGGCACCTGCGGCCGGTTGCACCAGCACGCGCACCTGCGGGTCGTCCCAGGGGCCCGTCACCGAATATTCGACACGGGCCGCCTCTTCTATCTGATCCCCAATCCCCAGCACGCGTTCCGCAAGCAGCACCACGACCCCGGTCACCGGTCCGCCCACCAGCGCCCCGACAATCGGCAGCGCGGTACGCAGGCTGGGCACGACCACGATCTCGTGATCGTAGTCGCGCGCCACCAGCCCGGTGCGACCACTCAGGCGCACGCGCGCCGAGGGACCCTCCATGCGCAGGGCCGGCACGTAGAGATCACCATCGCGCAGTGTCGCCTCCGCGGTCAGTTCGCTGAAGGTCAGGCCTTCGGTGAACACGTCGCGGAAATCCAGCCGCAGCCGCCGCGGCAACACGTCCAGGCTCACCAGGCCGAGCAGGCGGCCGGCGCCCGGCTCGACATCCGCCAGACGCCCGTCCTCCAGGGAGAGTTCCATGGAGCCCGCCAGCTGCGCGAGGCGCGGGGCATACAGCGGCCCCGGCCAGGTCAGCGACAGCGAACCGTCACCGCTCCCCCCGACCATCGCACGCGACAACCCCGCCGACGCGAGCGCCCGGCCCCAATCACCGCCGGAGAGGCTCACGTCCAGGCGCGTCTCCGGCACACCACCGGTGGTCACCCGCCAGGCCCCGACAGCGTCTGCGTGCAGGTCACCGTCCGGGGTCCGCAGCTCCAGGTCCCGGACGACCAGTCCGTTCGGCTGCGGCTCCAGCCCCAGCTCGATGTCCGCGAAACGGTAATCCCCCAGCGCCAGGCTGTCGAGGGTCAAGTCCACGGCCGGCCATACGCGCGGGTCTTCGAAGCCCCCGACTGCGACAGGGTTCACCCCGGGATCGGGGTCCGCTTCTCCGCCCCACTCAAGCTCCTCCAGGACCAGGTGGCGCACATGCGCCTCCCAGCGGTCGCGCCCGCCCGCTCCCATCGGGCGCCAGCGGGCCTCGCCCGCCAGCCAGTCGGAAGTGGCCTCCAGATCCCAGCCCGCATCCCCGCGTCGGCCAAGGAAGCGCGCACCGGGCAGGTCCTGCTCGCCCCAGCGGATGCGGTCGCGGATATCCAGTTCCAGGCGGGTCAACGCGACCGCTCCCGCGGCTTCCCCGGCGCCCTCGCTGGCCGCGCCCAGATCCACATCACCACCCCAGGGGGCCTCGCTCAGGGCCTTGAGCCAAGGGTCGACCGCCAACTCCGGCAGACGCGCCCGCACCGAGACCCCCGCCCCCGGCAAGGCCAGGGCACTGGCGCGGGGCGCACCGATCTCCAGCGCCATGGCCTGCAACCCGATCCCGCGCGCGGCCGTACGCGGCTCGGCACCCCGTGCGGCCGGGTCCTCCGGCGCGGCCGCCGGTGACAGGCGCAGGTGTGCGCGCAGGACCTGCCCCAGCGTCAGGTGGCCGATACCGGCGCCGTCATGCCCGAGCGGCAGCACCAGCTCCAGCTCGCGGGCCGCCGCCGCGGACTTGCCGATCGGCTCCGGCCAGTCGATCGCGACCCCGACCAGGTCCGAGCGCAACTCCAGACGAACCCCGTCCACCGCCGGCCCCAAGCGCAGCTGGGCATCCCAGTGCGCCGCCCCGTCGAGATAGGGCGCAAGCTCCGGGAAATCCTCCAGCCACGGGGCCAGGGGTTGCGGACCGCGCGCCGTCAACCGCGCCGTCTCGCCATCCAGCGGCCAGTCCGCCCCCAGCGTCACCGTCTCGCCGTGAACCCGCGCGGTAACCCCGTCGGCCGTCACGCGATCCGCAGTATCGAACTCGACCCGTCCCTCCACGGCCTCGAGAATGGTCGGCCAGCCCGAGACCTCGGCGCGGATACCCCGCAGGTCCAGCTCACCGGCGACGCGGGTCGCGGCCATTCGGCCCGCCTGCAGCGGGAGGTTCAGCGACAGACCCAGCCGGGTCGGCCCGTCCAGCCGCGCCTGGTCACGGAGTTCGGCGGCGTCTTCCAGCAGCTCGGCCTGGCGCAGGTAGGCCAGAAGGTCCGCCGCATCGCCCTCTGCCGTGCCTTCCAGTTCGAGGACCGCATGCTCCATGTCCTCGATCCCGATCCGGGTGGCGCGCACCTCGGTGTCCAGAATGCGCCCGCGCGCACCCTCGGCGCGGAAGCTCGCGTTGTGGAACAGGACCCGGCCACTGAGGTCCTCGGCCCGCGGCCAGCCCTCCTGATAGTCGAGGATACCCGCCTCGACATCCGCCCAGAGATCAAACACACCCTCGTCGCCGGCGAACGGGAAGTCTTTCCCGCGCCCGCGATAGGCCATGCCGCCGCCGGAGGACGTGCCCGTAACGATGCTGTCCACCAGCCACTGGTAGGTGTTGTCCGGCAGGTGGTAAAGCGGCAGGTAGCGCGCGGTGTGATCACCGTCGGCACGCAGAATGTCCATCGCAATATCGACCCGGGGTCCGGCCGCGTGACCATCCAGCAGTACCCGCAGGCGGCCGCGAACCGCGGCATGGGCATTGGCGGCATTCAGGCCCTCGCCCGCCAGGCGCCAGTGTCCGGCATCATCGCGCTCGGCACGCAGCCGTCCACGCACCGTATCCAGCGGCACCGGATCGGCCAGCACACGCGGCAGGTCAATCTGCAGGTCGCGGCTGTCCAGCAGCAATTCCACACCGCCACGGCGCCATTGCATATACCCCGAGGCACCCTGCACCCCAAGCCCGTGATCCCCCGCGCGCCAGCCAAGGTCGTGCACATCGGCCTCCGCCCAGACAGGCTGCAGACGGCCATCCGCGCGGCGGGCCTCCAGCCGGGCGAAGTCCAGGGTGCCGCGCGGATGCAGGTCCGCGATCCGCTCCGCCAACTCGGGCGCCGCATCCTGAAGCAGCGTGAGCAGCGGCGCGTAAGGTTCCACTTCGAGATCGCGCGCGGCCATTTCCACCGCGTCCACCACCAGCCCCTCCGGCTTGCCCTCCAGGCGGTAGGCAAGGCGCAGATCGCCGGACCCGGGCTGGGTCCCGCTCCAGGACGAGCGGTGGCGATCCTCCTGCACCCGCCAGTCGAAACGATGTCCGATGGCCGGGCCGACCGGTTCCCCGGCCAGATTGAGGGTGGTTTCGTGCTCCCCACGCAGCCAGGCCATGCGCCCCTCGTCGAGCGCGCCCCACAGACGCAGCGCGGCCGTGCCCTCGGGCGCGGGCCAGCCGAGGTAGGCCAGCCACGGCTGCCAGGCGGTCAGGTCGACCGCATCGGCCCGCAGGAAGAAGCGCGCATCACGCAAATCCGCTGCGGGGGCCTTCAGCCCCAATTCGAAGTGCCCGCCCGCGGCCTCGCCATCCAGCACCCCTTCGAGGTGCATCCGCAGCGACCCGTCATGCGCCGTGCGCAGGGCGGCCCGGTCCAGCCACGCATCGGACTCTAGGCCGGCGCTGCGATCGTCCCAGACCAACCGGATGGCCTCGGCCTCGACATCCGGCCACTGCTCCACGGGGAGCGTGAACAAGCGGCCCTCGCCCATGCCAAGCTCGCGACCGTGCAGGGAAAAGCGTCCGTCGGCGTGGCGTACCAAGCGCAGCTCGACGCCCCGAACACGCACTGCGAAGGATGGATGGCGACTGCGCAGACTGGCCCCAACGCTCAGCGCGACCCCGATGTGGTCGATGGCGACCGGCTCACCATCCGGCATCGCCACGCGGACATCGCGCGCCACCAGCGCCGGCGACCAGCCGGTCCAGCCGAGCTCGATCCCTGCGGCCGTGACCTCGCGCTCGAGCTGCTCGCTGGCGGTGGTCTCGACCCAGGCGTGCAGACCATCCCAGTGCGGAAGCGCCAGGCGCAGCAGCACGATCACGATGACCAGCGCCAGGAAGGCGCCCAGCGCCACCCTCAGGATTTGTGACCGGCGTCTCATTTCTCCACCGGGGAGGCGCAATCCGACCCGCCCGGCCGACCGGGACCCGTATCCGTGCTGGGTCCGCACTGGCGATTCATCTTCGCGCCTCTTCCTCCCTGACGGAGACGGGGACCGGGTGCCTGTCTACATACTACTTGTAGATCAGACGAAGACCACGTCGAACTGTTCCTGGGTGTACAGCGTCTCCACCTGGAAGCGGATCGGGATGCCGACAAAGCTCTGCAGCTCGGCCAGGCTGGCGGATTCCTCGTCCAGCAGCAGGTCGATCACGTTCTGCGAGGCCAGCACGCGCAGCTCGCGCGCGTCGTACTGGCGCACCTCGCGCAGGATCTCGCGGAACAGCTCGTAGCACACCGTCTCGGCCGACTTCAGATAGCCACGCCCGCTGCACACCTGGCAGGGCTCGCACATCTGGTGCTCCAGGCTCTCGCGGGTGCGCTTGCGGGTCATCTCCACCAGGCCCAGCGGCGACACGTCGCAGGTCTGGGTCTTCACATGATCGCGTTCCAGGGCCTTTTCCAGCGCGCGGATCACCTGGCGCTTGTGCTCGTCGTCCTGCATGTCGATGAAATCGATAATGATGATCCCGCCGAGATTGCGCAGGCGCAGCTGGCGACCGATCGCCTGCGCGGCCTCCAGATTGGTCTTGAAGATGGTCTCTTCGAGCTTGCGATGGCCGACGAAACCGCCGGTGTTGATGTCCACCGTGGTCATCGCCTCGGTCTGGTCGAAGATCAGGTAGCCACCGGATTTCAGTTCCACCTTGCGCTCCAGGGCACGGTGGATCTCCTCCTCGACGTTGAACAGGTCGAAGATCGGGCGCTCGCCCGGATAGTGTTCGATCCGGCCGATCAGCTCCGGCAGGTAGCGCTCGACGAAGCCGCAGACCTTCTGATAGGTCTCGCGCGAATCGATGCGGATACGCTCGATATCGCCCCCCACCATGTCGCGCAGGATGCGCTCCACCAGCGGCAGGTCGGCGTAGACCTCGGTCCCCGGCGGGGCCCCGACAGCCTGCTCCTGCAGGGTATCCCAGACCTTCTTCAGGAACGCCGTGTCGTTATACATGGCCTCGTGGTCGGCCAGCTCCGCGGCCGTGCGCACGATAAAGCCGTGCTGCGGCGCCAACTCGTCACGCAACTGCTCAATGGATGCACGCAGCCGTGCGCGCACGCCCTCGTCCTCGATGCGCGTACTCACACCGACATTGGACTGGTTCGGCATCAGCACCAGATTGCGCGACGGCAGGGTGATATAGGTGGTAAGCCGCGCGCCCTTGGAGCCCAGCGGGTCCTTGACTGCCTGCACCAGGACCTCCTGCCCCTCGCGCAGCAGCTCGCGGATACCCTCGCGCACCACCGGGGCCGGCGTGCCGGTGCCATTGCCGCCGGCCACGGGCGCCGCAGGGGCGTCGCTGGCAGACGGGCCGTTGCCATTGAGCTCCTCGCGCTCCACCGGGGCCACGTCGGAGGCATGCAGAAAGGCCGTGCGCTCCAGCCCGATATCGACGAAGGCTGCATCCATGCCCGGCAGTACCCGCACCACCCGGCCCTTGTAGATGTTCCCCACGATCCCGCGGCGGCGGGCGCGCTCCAGGTGCAGCTCGGTCAGGACGCCATTTTCCACCAGGGCCACTCGGCTCTCCTGGGGCGTCACGTTCATCAGGATCTCGGTTCCGGTCATGCGTTCTTCTTGTTCTTGATGTCACGGGCAGACCGCCGAACCCGCACACGGGCGGGCCGGCGATCAGGGATGTCGGGCTACTTGGTGGCGGCTTCGGCCGCGGCGGCCGCCGGCTCTCCAGAGGACTCCGGCGGCAGCCGCTGGGCGCGCGGCCAGGACTTGATCACCGCATGTACCAGCGTCGCCAGCGGGATGGCAAAGAATACCCCCCAAAGCCCCCAGATGCCGCCGAACACGAACACCGCGGCGATGATCGCCACCGGGTGCAGGTTGACGACCTCCGAAAACAGCAGCGGCACCAGCACGTTGCCGTCGATAAACTGGATCACCCCGTAGGCAATCAGTACCCAGGCGAACTCGGAGCTCAGGCCGAACTGGAAGTATGCGACCGCCGCCACCGGGATGGTCACCACGGCCGCGCCGATGTACGGAATGATCACCGAGATGCCCACCATGAACGACAACAGCACGGCGTATTCCAGCCCGAACCAGTTGAAGGTAAGGAAGGTGACCGCCCAGACGATCACGATCTCGATGAATTTGCCGCGCACGTAGCTGGCGATCTTCAGGTTCACCTCGGTCCAGACCTCGCTGGCCAGGTGGGTGTCCTGGGGCATGAAGCCGCGGATCCAGTTCAGGATCAGATCGCGGTCCTTCAACATGAAGAACACCATCAGCGGGACCACGATCAGGTAGATCACCACGTCCACCAGGTGCCGTGCCGAGGACAGCGAGAACGACACCACACGTTGCCCCAGCAGGGTCGCCTCGGCGCGAATGGCCCCCATCAGCTCGAACACCTGATCGTCACTGATCAGTTGCGGGTAACGCTCGGGCAACTGCAGCAGCAGGTTCTGGCCCTCGGAGATCATCCCCGGCAGCTCGCGCACCAGCTGGGTCACCTGGGCCGACATCAGCGGCACCACGCTGAACAGCGCCGCCACCGTCAGCGCCAGGAAGGCCAACAGCACAAGGGTGACCGCGAGGATGCGCGGGATGTGCAAAAAGACCAGCTTGCGCACCGCCCCCTCCAGCAGGTAGGCAATGATCAGCGAGGCCAGCAGCGGCGCCAGGATGCGCCCGGCAAAAACGATGATCAGGAATCCCGCGAGCAGCAGAAACGCCAGGATCACCACCTGCGGGTCGGTGAAATGACGCTGGTACCACTGGCGCAGGATATCGATCATTGCGAGGCCCCTCCCGGCGCCTCGTCATGGTCGGCATCCGTCTGTCGGGTCGGATCCTGGACGACGGCCTTCTCGTAGTGAGTCCGAAAGACCACCTCCAGCTCGTCGATCACCTCCACCGCCGGGCGCCCCTGCATCACGTGCTGGCCCATCAGGGCCGAGGTCTCGTTCAGCAGCTTGGAGCGATCCAGCATGGGATAGGTCGCGGAAAGCCGGCGCATCGCCTTGATGACGGACTCGCTCTCCGGACGCGGGATCGGCTCCGGCTCGGGAACCGGTTCCGGCGCGGGGGCCGGCGACTCCTGCTCCAGAAAACGGGCAAATTTCAGCAGGCTGGCCTGATCCTCGGTCGACAGCCGCGCGGCGATCTCGGCGATCGCCTTGGCCGGGTCCTCCCGGCCCTTCTTGCGCGCACCGCCGCGCACCGACCCGAGATCGCCCCCGGACAGGCCCCCCTCGTTGCCCATGCCCAGGGGTGGGATCATCCCTCGTCCTC
Organism: Thioalkalivibrio sp. ALMg9; assembly: GCF_000380625.1. Lineage (NCBI taxonomy): Bacteria > Pseudomonadati > Pseudomonadota > Gammaproteobacteria > Chromatiales > Ectothiorhodospiraceae > Thioalkalivibrio > Thioalkalivibrio sp. ALMg9. The sequence continues at coordinate 96,636 of NZ_AQYC01000007.1, read as the reverse complement.
GATCTTCAGGCTGAACACCGGCATCTTGCGGCGTTCCTGCATCAGCCCCAGCGTCTTTACCAGGGCCACCAGCACGTCCTCGGTCACCTTCTGCATCTCGCCCCATTCCATGCGCGCCTCGCCCAGGAGCTCGCCCATGTTCGGCGGCGGATTGTGCCGCGCCTCCATGATGATGTCCTCGAGCATCCCGGGCTTCACCTCGGGTCGGAACAGCATGCCATAGGTCAGCTCGTCCGGCCGGATCGCCAGCCAGTCGCCGTCGTCGTCCACCAGGATCGGCTGCACGTCCTCCGGCAGGTCGACGCGGCCGTTGACCAGCTGCAGCACCCGCCGGCCATCCAGTGCCTCGGCCAGTGCGTCGCCTTCCCCGGCCGCGGTCTTGTGCGCGGTCACGAAACGGGCGCGGTACATCGGGTCCTCGTGCGCCGTGCCACCGGCCTGCTCGGCCACCAGCAGCCCGCCCATACCGACGCCCACCACCGGACGCTTCGAGCGGCGGAAGATATCGATCAGCGACAGCTCGTCCGGGACCTGCGGATTCTCCTCGTGATCCGCCGTCGGCCAGGCGCCGCCCAGCAGCCACAGCCCGTCGAACTGGGCCGCGGAGCCCGGCAGGTCCTGACCCACGAACGGTCGGTAGTAGGAGAAGCCGATGTCGCGCTTCTCCAGCTGCGACTCGATCAGGCCGAGAAACTCGGAATAGGTATGCTGCACCACGCAGTAGTTCTTCATGTCACGTCAATCCTGTTTGAGTTCTGATGCGGGGGCGAGCGGACGCTGACCGGTGCAGTACCCGCGCAGGAACTGCATCAGCACCTCCAGCGTGGGTACGCGGAATTTCTGCCGCGCGTGCACCAGCGAGATCGGCCGTTCCAGCGGCGGCGACAGCGGCAACGCCACCAGCTCGCCAAGGGCCAGCTCCTTCGCCACCACCGCCTCGGACAGCACCGAGACCCCCATGCCGGCCACCACCGCGCCCTTGATCGCCTCCGGGCTGCCCAGTTCCATGCAGCCGCGCAGACTGCTGCGGTCGTATCCGGCGCGCCCAAGGTACTCCATGATGACCTCGCGGGTCCCGGAACCCTCCTCGCGGCATATGAATGGGCGTTCGATGAAGTCGGCGACGGTCACCGTGTCGCGCCGGGCCAGCTCGTGTTCCGGCGGCACGATCAGCCGCAGCTGGTCCACCAGACAGGGCTGGACCTGCAAGCTACGGTGGGTCACCGGGGCCTCGACGATGCCGAGATCGACACTGCCCTCCTCGACCATCACCACGACATTCTCGGTATTGCCCACCCGCAGGCGAATGCCGATATCCGGATGCTCGCGGCGGAATGCACCCAGCAGCGCCGGCAGCATGTATTCCGCCACCGTGGTACTGGCGCCGATCACCAACGCCCCGCCGTCCGCGCCCTTCAACTCGCGTAGCGCGGCCTCCATCTCTCCATAGGTGTCAAAGATGCGTTCGGCATATCGTTGTACCAGCCGTCCGGCATCAGTCAGGGTGACTCGATTGTGGTTGCGGTCGAACAGTCGGGTATCCAGCTGTTCCTCCAACTGGCGCACCTGAAAGGTGACCGCGGGCTGCGTCATATGCAGCACCTCGGCGGCGCGGGTGAAGGACAGCAACCGTGCCACCGTAAGAAAGACCTGCAAACGCCGATCGGCCATGCCGCTCCGCCAAGTAGAAGGTTCCAGACAATCAGGGAAACCCTGGTCGAGGAATGCTACCAAGCCCCCGCGACCGGCAACAGCGACCACTTCTCGCGACGCGGCGATTCCCGACCCTGCACGCAAACCGGCCCACTACGTCGATAACCGTGGCGGCACCCGAATGGCACAAACCGAAGGAACCGGAATGGCGCCGACCCCGTTTTCCACCTGGTCACATGCCCGCTCACAGGGGATCCCCGGAGGCTGGCGACTCGCCGGGGCCGCTGCCGTCCCGCTCCTGATGGCGCTGGTCGCGCTGATCGTATACGAGACCGGCGGCACCTCCACTGCCTACCTCAACTTCATCCTCATCCCGGTGCTGCTGGGGGCCGCCCTGTTCGGGCTGTGGGGCGGGCTGGCCTTCGGGCTGCTGGCGGGGTTGCTCCTGGGTCCGTTCATGCCCCTGGATACCGCCACCGGGGCGGCTCAACCCGCATTGAACTGGCTCACGCGCACCGGCATCTACATCGTCCTCGGGGGATTCTCCGGCTGGCTGTTCGACACCCTGCGCCGCCACTCGGAACGGCTTCTGGAACAGGCCTACAACAACCCCGTGACCGGCCTGCCCAATCGCGAGTCGCTCGAGCAGTATGCCCGGCAACTGATGACCCAGGCCGACGCCCCGCACGCCGCGGCCACCCGCGTGTTCGTCATCAGCCTGCAGATGGACAACTACCCGGACAGCATTGGCGCCCTGGGCTTCGCCGCCGAGCGCCCCCTGCTGCGGTCCATTGCCGAGCGCCTGCAGGCAGTGGCCGAGCCCGCCGGGGCGTCCGTGTTCCACATCCACGACGATCACTTCGCCCTGATCCTGCCCCACCGCAGCCGCAAAGAGACACTCGCCGTCACACGCGCCGCAATCGAATGCCTGCAAACACCTTTCGAGGTCTTCGAGATCCCGGTCTACCTCGGGGCCCACGCGGGCGTCTCCTCCTTCCCCTTTCACGAACAGGATGAACCCTCCCGACTGCTGACCAAGGCCTGGATGGCGATGCACGAGGCCAGTCACTCGGGGCGCCGCTATCGCAGCTACAACCGCCGCAGCAACGAGCACAGCCTGTACACCGTGGAACTCCTGGGCGAGTTGCAAAGCGCACTGGACGACGGCCAGCTAAGCCTGCACTACCAGCCGAAGGTCAATCTCGCGAGCGATCAGGTGATGGGCCTGGAGGCCCTGCTACGCTGGAAACACCCGGTTCGCGGCCGCATCCCTCCCGACCAGTTCATCCCGCCGGCCGAGCGCACCGGACTGATCCACAGCCTCACCGACCGGGTCCTTGATCTCGCACTGGCCGACATCGCCCGCCTGCGCGTCGAAGGCCTGGACATGCCGGTCAGCGTGAACATCTCGGCGCGCAACTTCCTCGACCCCGGATTTGCCGATCGCCTGCTGGAGAAGGTGCGCGTCTCGGGGCTTCCACCCTGCGCCCTGGAACTCGAGTTCACCGAGACCGCCCTGATGGCGGACCCGGACGAGGTGATCCGGGCCCTGCGTCGCCTGACCGAGTCCGGACTGGAACTCGCCATCGACGACTTCGGCACCGGCTATTCGTCGCTGGCCTACCTCAAACGTATGCCGGTGACGACTCTCAAGATCGATCAGGCCTTTGTACGGCAAATGCTGGAGCACCCGGTCGACGAGCAGATTACCCGCGCCAGCATCAGCCTGGCCCGGGATCTGGGCCTCAAGGTGGTCGCCGAGGGGGCCGAGGACGCGGCCACCCTGGCGCGGCTGCGCGACTACGGATGCAACGCGGCTCAGGGCTACGGCATCGCCCGCCCGATGCCGCTGGAGGCGATTATCGCCTGGGCCCACGACCGAGGCCTCGTTCCCGGCCTGTGCCCGGAGACCGATGAGCGAGCGGCCCTCAAGCGAGCAAACAACCGCTAACCGGATCGTTCACGTTCACACTCGAACCGATTGGCCTTTCGGGACGCGGCGTCCTGCTCCAAAGCCGCCGCGAATGTTCCCGAATTGATCAGCGCCTCCCTTGCACCCGCCCCGGGGCTACGCTATAGTCCGCCGTCTTTCTGGTAGACCCAAATTCCGGAGTCCCCCGATGGCCCGAGTATGTCAGGTGACCGGCAAACGCCCGGCGACCGGTAACAACGTTTCTCACGCTCACCGCAAGACGCGGCGGCGCTTCCTGCCCAATCTGCATTTCCACCGTTTCTGGGTGGAGAGCGAGAACCGCTTCGTACGCCTGCGCCTTAGCTGCAAGGGCATGCGGATTATCGACAAGCGCGGCATCGACGCGGTCCTGGCGGACTGCCGTGCCCGCGGTGAAAAGGTCTAAGGAGGCTTCACGATGGCTGCCAAGTCCGCACGCGACAAGATCCGCCTGGTGTCCTCCGCCGGCACCGGGCACTTCTACACCACGTCCAAGAACAAGCGGAACATGCCCGAGAAGATGGAGATCAAGAAGTTTGATCCTGTCGTCCGCAAGCACGTGATGTACAAAGAAGCCAAGATCAAGTAATCGCGCCCATCGGCTCGATTGCCTGACAACAGGCGAAAAAAGGCCCGGCCCGCCAACGCGGTTCCGGGCCTTTTTTGTGTTGGCGCGCGCGGTCCGTACCGGAAAACGCATTCGCGTTAACGCACCGTTTCCCACTTGCCACTCGGCTCATGGGGCTCGGCCACGCCTCGCTCAACGCGCCCGGTCCGCGCTCGAGATCATCTCGAGCGCGTCTGCATCCAGCCATATCCCCCGTTGACGCGGGCTCAGACCGGATCCGGCTGCCCGCCATCCCCTGGCGTCGCGGCCCCCTCGGCGGCGGTTTCTGCCCAGCGCGTCATCACGCGGCCCCAGCGGTGAGCCGTCGCCGGGTCCAGTTCGATCTTGGTATAACGCCCGCCATCGCGGATAATAACCCGCAGCAGCGGGACCCCCGAGTCGTGCAGGATCTGGCGCAACTCCACGACTTCTCCAAATGGCGCATCAATCGAATCCATGGTGCTTATGTCCCTCCCGAGCCGGCCTGCCGCACGCAGTCGTGGCCGCCCATCCGTTTTTGACCAAGGGAAACACTGATTAATGTACACGCTCGCGTTGGTACCCCAGGTTTTCCGAGACCCGGCGCGTCGTGCAGCGGGGAGTGACTCCACCCGCAAGCGGCGCAACGCAGGATCGGGGAACCTGGGGCGCCAACCCCGCAAGTTATTGAACGCCGAGGCTCGCACGCCCGTTGTTGACGAAAACGGGCGTGCGCACGGCGTTGCGGCTCCCTTGTGCAGAGTGACCGCACGGCAGTCGCCGCGTCTTGTTCGCACACCAAAGCGACTCGAGCGCGAGCGTGTACATTAATCAGTGTTTCCCTAGCGCAAGCATGCAACCAATTTTTGTCGGCCGGCAACCCATCTTTGACGATCAGGAGAATCTGGTCGGCTTCGAGCTCCTGTTTCGCGCTGGGCACCTGGATGCCGCTTCGGTCACCGACGGCGACCTGGCCACCTCCGATCTCCTGCGCAGCGCCTTCATCGACATCGGTCTCCAACACCTGGTCGGCGAACACCTGGCCTTCGTCAATCTCACCCGCGGCTTTCTCGAACACGAGGTCATCACCAGCCTGCCACCGGAACAGGTCGTGCTGGAGATCCTCGAGGATATCGAGATCGACGCCGAGGTCATCGCCGCGGTACGCCGACTGAAGGGCCGGGGCTTTCGCATCGCACTGGATGACTACCAGTTTCAGGAGAGCCATTCCGAGCTGGTCGAACTGGCGGATCTGGTCAAGCTCGATGTGCTCGCCCTGGGCGGCCAGCGCCTGGAACAGGAAGTCACCACCCTGGGCGCCTTCGACGTGGAACTGCTGGCCGAGAAGGTCGAAACGGCCGAGGCCTATGCTCGCTGCCAGGCCCTTGGCTTCAGCCTGTTCCAGGGCTTTCACCTGTCCTTCCCCCACGTGATCGAGGGGCAGCGCCTGGAGAGCCTGGAAGTGGCCCTGCTGCGCCTCCTGCGGGCGCTACAGGCGCCGGATCCGACGCCGGCCGAGCTGGAGGAACTGATCGCCGCCGAGCCCGGGCTCGCGATCCAGCTGCTGCGCATCGCCAACAGCCCGGCCTATCGCGGCTCTCGCCCGACCGATTCGCTCTACAACGCGATCCTGCGCCTGGGCCAGGGGCGCATCAAACGCCTGGCGATGCTGATGGTACTGCGTGGTACCGGCAATCCCACCCACGGGCTCGAGCAGGTCATGATCCGTGCCCGTATGGGCATGCTGATGGCGCGCGCCCTGGGCCTGCACCCCGAGGAGTGCGAACGCTACTTCACCCTCGGCATGCTCTCCGGGATGGATCGCGTGCTGGGGGTACCGCTGCGACACATCCTGGGCGAACTCCACCTGTCCACCGAAATGGAACAGGCCCTGATGGAAGGCGCAGGACCGCTGGCACCGCTGCTGGCGACCATCGCCGCCTTCGAAGGCCCGACACCCCCGCTGGACAACACGAATGCCCCGGTCCCGGCGCCGGTCTCCAGCCGCCTTTACCTGGAGGCCGTACGCTGGACCGAAGATTTGCTCGCCTCGCTGGCGGAGAACTAGATGCCCCCCCTTACCCTGCGCAGCCAGCTCATGCCGGAAGCCGCCGCCGGCCCCGAAACGGGAATGCACATCCGGCTGCGCGAACCCGCCGGGATCGACAGCGGGCCCGGCCACCTGGAGATCCGCCCGGGCCTGCACCCCCTGGCGCCGGATCACTATGTCGAGTACTGGACCGCCAGCGGCACGCCAACGCCGATCCACGAGGGGCCCGTCCGCCTGCTGGAACACGAGGACGTCCTCTTCGCGACCTGGAGCGGACCGGATAACGGCCTCCGGGAACAGACCGAACACGCCTACCGCGCCCTGCTGGCCGCCTGCCGAGCGCGCGGCTTCGAGCATTTGGCACGCGTATGGAACTACTTTGGCGACATCCATGCCGAGGAGGACGGGCTGGAACGCTATCAGGCCTTCTGCATGGGCCGCGCCACCGCGCTTGAGGCCCTGGAGATCCCGCTGGCCAGCATGCCGGCCGCCACGGCCATCGGGAGCGACCAGCGCCAGCTGGTCATCTACCTGATCGCCACTCGCACCCCGGCCGAGTCCCTGGAGAACCCGCGTCAGGTCAGCGCCTATCATTACCCGGCGCGCTACAGCCCGAAGAGCCCGACCTTCGCCCGCGCGACCCGCCTGGAAACCGCGAGCGGCCCACTCATCCTGCTCTCCGGCACCGCCAGCATCGTGGGCCACGAGAGCCGTCACCCTGACGACGTCGTCGCCCAGGCACGCGAGACCCTGGCCAACTTGCGGTCCCTGCATGACACCGCCGGCCACGAACTGCCACGCCCGGCCTGGCTGCGCGTCTACCTGCGACATCCGGAAGACCGGCCCAAGGTCGCCGCGGTCCTCGCCGAGCACTACCACGACGTCCATCCGGGGCCGATCGTCCAGTGGGTCCGCGGCGACGTCTGCCGGCGCGAGCTGCTGCTGGAAATCGAGGGCGTGCATGCCTGAACTGCCCGAGGTCGAGACCACCCGGCGCGGGCTCGCCCCCCTGCTGGCCGGGCGCCGCATCACGGCCTTCGAGGTCCGCGAGCCGCGCCTGCGCTGGCCGGTGCCGCCGGAGCTGGTGCAGCAACTGGCCGGCGCCCGGGTCCGCAGCCTGACCCGGCGCGCCAAGTACCTGTTGCTGGAGACCGATCGTACCGGCCTCCTGCTGCATCTCGGGATGTCCGGGAGCCTGCGCCACTGCACGCCCGAGACGCCTTTGCGCCGGCACGATCACCTGACCCTGCACCTGGACAACGGCTACCAGGTTCGACTGCACGACCCGCGCCGCTTCGGCTGTTGCCTGCCGCTCCCCGAGGGCGGCTTATCCCACACCTTGCTGGCCGACCTCGGCCCGGAACCCCTGGACCCGGAATTCGATGGCGACTCCCTGTTCCGCCGCAGCCGCGGCCGCCGGGGCCCGGTCAAGGCCTTCATCATGGATCAGGCGATCGTGGTGGGAGTGGGCAACATCTACGCCACCGAGGCCCTGTTCCTCGCCGGGGTTCGGCCCGGGCGCGCGGCCGGACGCGTCACGCGCGCCGAATACGAGCGCCTGGCAAGTCACATCAAGGCGGTGCTGGCGGCGGCCATTAAACAGGGCGGGACCACCCTGCGCGACTTCCTGCACGAGGACGGCACCCACGGCTACTTCCGCCAGTCGCTGCGCGTCTACGGCCGCGCCGGCGAGCCTTGCCCGGTCTGCGCCGAGGTATTGCGCACGCGCCGCATCGGCCAGCGCGCCAGCAGCTACTGCCCCGCCTGCCAGAAGTAGATCGACCCCACACGGGTCAGCAGAGCGGAAAGGCCGTTGTTCACCGCACAGGGCACGGAACACACGCAGAGAACACCAGGAAAGCATTCGCTACGGTAAGCGACCCGCAACCGCCAGACGGCGGCCATGCACCGCACAGCGCGGGCGGGCTTACAGATAACGCGAGACGCGCGGCACGGCATCCAGCAGGTGGCGGGTGTAGTCGGCCTGCGGATTGGCCAGCACCTCGGCGGTAGCGCCGATCTCCTCCATGCGCCCGTCGTGCATCACCAGCATGCGGTCGGAGAAGTACTCGACCACGCCCATGTCGTGGGTGATGAAGATCATCGCCAGACGTCGCTCCGCGCGTAGCCGGCCCAGGATCTGCAGCACCTCTGCCTGGACGGATACGTCCAGCGCGCTGGTCACCTCGTCGCAGATGATTACGTCCGGGTCCAGCACCAGGGCCCGCGCGATCGCGATACGCTGGCGCTGACCACCGGAGAACTCGTGCGGATAGCGCCACAGGGTGTCCTCCGGCAACGCCACCTGATCCAGCACCTTCCCGGCCAGGGCGATTCGCTCGTCCTGATTGGCGCCGATGCCATGCACCGCCATCGGCTCGGTCAGCAGCGTCAGCACGTTCAGGCGCGGGTTCAGCGACGAGGCCGGGTCCTGGAACACCACCTGCAGGTGCCGCCGCAGCCGGCGCAACGGCTTGCGTGCCATGTGGGTCAACGACTCGCCCCGGTAGCGGATCTCGCCACCGGTCGGCTCGATCAGGCGCAGGATCGCGCGGCCCAGGGTGGTCTTGCCACAGCCGGACTCCCCCACCACGGCCAGCACCTCGCCATTCTCCAGCTCGAAACTGACGTCATCCACCGCCCGCACCACATCCACCTGGCGACGCATTAGGCCCTTCAGCACCGGGAAGTGCACCTGCAGGCCGGACACCTGCAACAGCGCTTCGCGCCCCGCGCCCGGCACCGGCGGCAGCGGTGGCAGGTTCTCCGGCAGCGCCTGGATCAGCTTGCGGGTGTAGGCGTCCTGCGGAGCGCGCAACAGCGGCAGGCACTCCCCCTGCTCCACCAGGCGCCCCTGGCGCATCACCGCCACGCGATCAGCCACCGAGGCCACCACGCCGAAGTCGTGGGTGATCAGCAGCACCGCCATGCCGTTCTTCTCGCGCAGGTGGTCGATCAACTTCAGGATCTCGGCCTGAATGGTCACGTCCAGCGCGGTCGTCGGCTCGTCCGCGATCAGCAGATCCGGCTCGGCAACCAGGGCCATGGCAATCATCACCCGCTGGCGCTGGCCGCCGGAGAGCTTGTGCGGGTACTCGTCGCGGCGCTGTTCGGGGTTCGGCAACTGCACCTCGCTCAAGACCTCGAGGGTGCGCGCCGCGCGCTGCTCCGGACTCATCTGCGGGCGATGCAGGCGCAGCACCTCCTCGATCTGATCGCCCACCTTCAGCACCGGGTTCAGGGAGGTCATCGGCTCCTGGAAGATCATGCCGATGCGGTCGCCGCGCACGTGCTGCATCACCGCGCTGGGAAGCCCCAGCAACTCCTGGCGGCCTTCGCGCCCGGCCAGCCAGGCCTCGCCCGAGGGCCTCTCGAAGCCCGCATCCAGCAGACGCATGATGGCCAGCGCCGTGATCGACTTGCCGGAGCCCGACTCCCCGACCAGCGCAAACAGCTCGCCCTCGCGGATGGCGAAGCTCACATCCTCCACCAGCGCCGCCTCGCCGTCGCGGTGGCGGATCTGCAGATTGCGCACCTCCAGCATGGTCAGCGCACCCCGCCACTGGTGGCGCTGGTGGCCCCGGCCGCCGGGCGCCCACCTTCGTCGCGATTGGCAGTGCGTGCAGCCGAACGCGCATGGGGATCCACCGCGTCGCGCAGGGCCTCGCCGATCAGGTTGTAGGCGAACACGGTCAGGAAGATCGCCCCGCCGGGGAAGGCGGCCATCCACCAGTTGAAGGTGGAGCTCTGCACCGCCTGGTTCAGCATCTGGCCCCAGGAGGGATCATCCACCAGTCCGAGGCCGAGGAACGACAGGGTCGCCTCGGCGAGGATCGCGGAGGCGACGCCAAAACTGGCCGCGACCAGGATCGGGGCGATGCCGTTCGGCAGCATGTGCCGGAACAGGATGGACGGCAGCGACAACCCCGAGGCGATGGCCCCCTGCACGAAGTCCTGCTGGCGCAGGCGCAGGAACTCGGCACGCACATAACGGGCGTAGCCGGACCATGAGGTCAGGCCGATGATCAGCATCATCAGGTACAGCGAACGGCCGAAGAAGGCGACGAAGGTCAACAGCAGGAACAGCGTCGGGATGGCCTCGAAGATCTCCACCAGGCGCATCCCGATCATGTCCACGATCCCCGAGAAATAGCCCATCAGCCCACCCAGGATCACCCCGATCCCCAGCGCAATCCCGGTCGCGATGAAGCCAATGGAGAGCGCGATGCGCGTGGCGTGGATCATGCGCGAGAGCACGTCGGCGCCGGTATCGTCCGTACCGAACCAGTGCACCCGATCCGGGGACTCGCGCGGGGCCTCCAGCCCGGTATCGGCGTAATCGCGCAGGTAGTCGCGCGGCGAGTACGGGATCGGCGCGCGGATTACCCGCTGATACTCGCCCATCACCTCGGCCTCGCGGTACTGCTCGTGAATCACCAGCGACGGCGGCGACACCGTCTGCCAGGCCACCACGCCCAGCACCGCGCCCAGCACAGCCCAGAGACCGAAGCGCCGCCATGGCCGCCCGGGCAGACGCCAGAAGATCAGTGCCAGCACCAGCAAACCAAACAGGGTGACGTCCGCCGCCGTCAGGTAGCGCAGAAAAGGCAGCGCCCACGCGCCGTCGGCGGTCTGCACCAGCAGCGGGTGGGAATTCGCCAGCACTGGCGCAAGGACCGCAACCAGGGTCAGCAGCGCGATCCAGCCAATCCCGAGGCGGGCACCCCAGCGCAGCAGGATCTCGCCCACCACGCGCCGGGCCCAGGAACGGCTGCGGCGATCCGCCTGCTGCGCGTTGTGCGCGGTCTCAGTCATAGCTCACCCGCGGATCGACGATGGCGTAGGCCAGATCCGCCAGCAGATAGCCCACCAGGGTCAGCACGCCCGAGATCAGGGTAATCGACAGCACCAGCTCGCGGTCGCGCGTCTGCACGGCCTCCACCGCCAGCTTGCCCATGCCATCAATGGAGAAGATCGCCTCCACGATCACCGAGCCGGCCAGCAGCGAGGGCAGCAGCGTGGCCGACACGGTGATCAGGGGCAGCAGGGAATTGCGGAACACGTGACGCCACAGCACGTCGTGCTCGGCCACCCCCTTGGCGCGCGCCGTACGCGCGTAATCCGAGGTCAGGTTCTCCAGCACCGCCGAACGCGAAAGCTTGGCCAGGAATGCCAGCCCGCCGTAGGACAGGCACAGCACTGGCAACACCAGGTGCCAGGCCCGGTCCAGCAGGAAGCCCGGCACCATATGGCCCGGCGCCAGGCCCAGCGCCAGCGCCAGCCCGGCACCCAGCCCCAGGGTGCCCAGATAAAACCCGCGCAGGACGCCCCAATCACTGTGCGCCATCATCCAGCCCACTCCGCCCCCGAGAAGCACGGCCACTGCGGTACTGACCATCCCGGCCGGTGCCAGATCGCGGAACATCAGCCAGCCGCAGACGGCCCCGAGTGCTGCCCCGACCCCGCCGCGGATACGGGCGGGCAGGTAGCGCGCAAGGTAGATCCCCAGCGCCACCCCCAGAAACGGCAGGATCAGCAACAACGGCAACGCCCAGACCACCTCCACCGTGGGCAGGAAAGTCATGTCCAGCGCCGCGCGCTGGCTGAGCCCCCCGGTGGGGAACCACTGCCAGAACTGGTCGGAGGCAAAAAAGCCGATCAGCAACACGCCGGCCAGCATGGTCGGCACCGACCACAGGGCCAGCAGCACGACGCCAGACTGCGAATCGAAGGCCTGGCCATGCTGGGTGGCCGCGCGCACCCCCACCGCAACCGCGACGATGTAGATCAGCGGGATGGAGAGCACGTTCAGCAGCAACGTGATCGGCAAGCGTTCGGCCACCAGATCGATCACCGGCCGGCCATAGCGGAAACTGGTGCCCAGATTGGGGACCTTGAAGTGTGGCCAGCCGGTGAGCGAGCCGTCCGCGTCCTGGGCAAATCCGATCGGCGAGATGTTGTTCAGCCAGCGCCCGAACTGCACCGGGGCCGGCTGATCCAGCCCGTAGAGCTGGTTGTAGTAGTCCTCCATCGCCTTCTGTGCCTGGGGCTCCAGGCCCTGGCCTTCGACCAGCGTCAGGGCGCTGATCCCACCGGGTGCGGCCGCCATCACCGCAAACACGACCACGGTGATCCCGAACAGGGTCGGCACCATCAGGAGCATGCGGCGCAGGATGTAGGTCAGCATCGCGTGCGGCGCTCCCCTGCCGCTTCAGCTTCCATGGGCATCGCCGGCTACTGCCCGTACCGTTGCGATTCGAACGGGACGTAGATCTCCAGCGGCACCGCCCCCAGGTTGAGCCCCAGCGCGGTCTGCTCCAGGTTCTGGATGCGCCGGTCGATGAAGGCCAGGGTCTGGCGCCGCATCAGGAAGGTATACGGCTGGTCCTCGTACAGGATGCGCTCGGCCTCGCGCCAAAGCTCCATGCGCGCGGGCTCGTCCACCTCACCACGCGCCGCCTCGATCACCGCATCCAGCTCGGGATTCTGGTAGTGGATGAAGTTGTCGCCACCGGAAACCACCTGACTGGAGTGGAACATCTGGTAAATATCCACCTCCACACCGCTGGTCCAGCCCAGGGTGATGGCATCGAAATCCTGGCGGGTGAGTTGTTCCAGCATCACCGACCACTCGGTCGGCGACGGGCGCATCTCGATCCCGGCCCGCGCAAAGAGGTCGCGCAGGAACAGCGCGATGCGGCGGGTGTCCTCGTTGTCCTGGAAATACGACAGCTCGAAGGAGAACGGCTCGCCGTCCTCGTTGACCAGCACGCCATCGCGATTGCGTTCGCGGAAGCCGGCCTCGGCCAGCAGCTCCAGGGCACGCTCGACATCATAGGGGATCGGATCGAGATCCGGATTGTGCTGATCGCTGCGCGGCGAAAACGGAGAGATCGCGCGCTCGGCATACCCCAGCATGACCTCCTCGATCAGCCGGTCAACGTCGGTCAGGTAGCTCATCGCCTTGCGCACCCGCGGGTCGGCGAAACGCGTCGGCTCGCCATCGCGCTGCTGGTTCCAGGCAATGTAGGAATAGCCGGCCGTGGGGCTCATGTACTCGTGGGTATCCGCGCGCTCGCGCAGGGCCTCGTCGTCGCGCAGCCGGGCATATTCGCGTGGACGCGCCCCGTAGACGTCAATATCGCGATTGCGGAAGGTGGTCAGGCGCGCACTGTCATTCTGGATGACCCGCCACACCAGCCGATCCAGCGACGGCTCCACCGGTCCCCAGTAACGCGGGTTGCGCTCCAGTTCGATACGGCCGGCATCCGGGGTCCAGCCGGTCGGATCCTCCATGCGGTAGGGTCCGGACCCCAGCAGGATGCCGCGCGACTCGTTGAAGGTCTCCGGATCCTCCAGGTAGCGCCCATAGAAGTGTTCCGGCAGGACATCCAGGCCGCCCGCCACCCGCATGGCGTCGAAGTATGGCTCCTCGAACACGAACCGCACCGTGCGCGCGTCGACGGCCTCGACCGCCTCGATCTTTTCCAGGAAGGCCCTCGCCCGCGGCACCGCGATGGCGTCGGTCATCAGGAAATCGAAGGTGAAGCGGATATCCTCGGCCGTCAGCGGCTCCCCATCGGAGAACTGCAGCCCCGGGCGCAGGCGGAAGGTCAGCTCGGTACCGGTATCGTCGAACTCCCAGGATTCGGCCAGCAACCCCTGCCACTCCAGCGTCTCCGGGTCACGCACCACCAGCGACTCCAGCACGTAGTTCTGCACCTCGGAGGCATAGGCATCAGAGGAGACATACGGCGTGATGGTCGCCAGGCCCGTGCCAAAGGCCTGCACCAGCCAGTCACCCTCGGCGTAGTCCTCCTGCTCGGCCGCGCGCGCCGCTCGCCGGAACGCCGAGGGGACGTCGTCCGCCCGCGCGGCACGCTCGCCATCCATCCCGGCGAAGCGCCCGGAGGCAAGGTCGGATTCCAGGCCCTGCAGGCTGCGCCGCAATGCACGGAGGTCCCGGGCCTGCTCGGTCATGGTGTTCTGCATGGAGGCCATGCGTTGCCACTGGCGGTCGATCTGGACCATCACCAGCAACAGCAGGATACCCAGCACGATCAGGGTCACGATCCAACCAAAATGACGACTCACAAGGCCTCCGGGTTGCTGCGGTGGCAGTCCGGCAGGCCCGATTCCGGGGCGCCGGGTGGGCGGCCCTGAAGACCGCAAGTGTTCGCACTATAGCAAGCCGCTCCCTCCGGCTCATCGGGTGCTGGCCGCACTTGCGGCACATCGGTATGATCCCGAAGACAGTCGCGTCCGTCCCCGGTTCCGCTCGCGGTCGGGCGCCGTCGAGACGACCCGCCCGGGTGCGTCGGCACGGATCAGAATCAAGGAGTTTTACATGGGTTTTCTCAAGGGCAAACGCGCACTGATCGTCGGCGTGGCCAGCAACCGTTCCATCGCCTACGGCATTGCCGCGGCCATGCATCGCGAGGGCGCCGAACTCGCCTTCACCTACCAGAACGAACGCCTGCGCGATCGCGTCGAGAAGCTGGTTGCGGATTTCGATTCCGACATCCTTGTGCCCTGTAACGTCGAGGACGATCGCGAGATCGAACAGGTCTTCGAGCACCTGGACAATTACTGGGACGGCGTCGACATCCTGGTGCACTCGGTCGCTTTCGCGCCCAAGGAGCAGCTGGAGGGGGACTTCCTCGACAACATGACCCGCGACGGCTTCCGCATCGCGCACGATGTCAGCTCGTACAGCCTGGCCGCGCTGGCCAAGGCCGGGCGCGGCATGATGAAGGACCGCGACGCCTCCATCCTCACCCTCAGCTATCTGGGTGCCGAGCGCTCGATGCCCAACTACAACGTGATGGGCCTGGCCAAGGCGAGCCTGGAGGCCAATGTGCGTTACCTGGCCTACACCCTGGGGCCGGAAAGCACCCGGGTGAACGCGATCTCCGCGGGTCCGATCCGCACCCTGGCGGCCTCCGGCATCGGCGACTTCAAGCGCATCCTGGATCACGTCCAGGCCAACGCGCCGCTGCGCCGTAACGTCACCACGGATCAGGTCGGCAACGCCGGCGCCTTCCTCTGCTCCGACCTTGCCTCCGGGATCACCGGCGAAGTGATGTACGTCGACTCCGGCTACAACACGGTCGGCCTGGGCGCCGCCGAGATCGGCCTCGAAACATAAGGCGACCCTGTGGTACCCGGGCGATCCCGGGTACCAGAAAAAAGCCCGGCACCGCGCAAGCGGGCCGGGCTTTTTCGTGGTCGGGAGTGCACCAAGCGCCCCCTCACGGTTCTGCGGCGACTAGTCGAGCGCGTCGGGGAAGCGCTTGATCTCCGCCTGTTCTTCCAGCCATGCGAGATAGGACCGGAATTCGGCACTCCCGTAGGCGTTGCCAATCTGGTCGCGCGCCCGCTGGCGCGCCGCGGCATCCACTGCGTCCTCGCCCATGCGTACGGCTTCCAGCACGGTCACCGCGAAGTCACCATCCCCGACCCGGGCGCCGGCAATCTCCACCGCGCCCTCGCCTGGCGCCGGCAGCCGGAACAGGTGGTCCTGCAACCCGGTTGGCAGATCGGCCGCCCGTTCACGGGTGATCTCGACCGACCGACTCCATTCTCCGTTCTCCACGGCCTCGGCGGTCCAGTCATCGGCTTCGCGCAGTTGCTCGATCAGGGCCTCTCCCGCCTCACGCGCGGCATCCGCGGCGGCCTGACGCTGCAGGCGCTCGCGGATCTCGTCCTCCACCTCCGCCAGCGGGCGCACCTCGGCCGGCTCGTGCTCATCGACACGCAGGATCACGGTGGAACGGTCCTGCAGGTCGATCGCCTCGCTGTTGTTGCCGTCTTCCAGTACCCGCGGGTCAAACGCCGCATCGCGGATGGAACGATGGCGGGCGATGCCATCGCCCGAGCCGCGGGAGAACCAGTCGCTGGTCTGGACCTCCAGGCCCGTTGCGTCGGCGGCCGGCTCCAGAGTGTCCGGAAACTCGATTGCCAGTGCCATCAGGTCGTCCAGGGCGTCGATCTGCAGCTGTTCGGCCGTCCGGTCGCGCAGATCCTGCTCGACCTCCTCGCGCACCTCTTCGAACGGCTGCGCCCGGGATTCCTGGATCGAGGTCACCTCAAGGATGAACCAGCCACGATCCGTTCGTACCGGCTGACTGATGAGGTCCTTCGGCAGGGTGAAAATGACGGTCTCCAGGGTGGAATCCAGATCGCCCCGGGCGACCTCGCCCAGGCTGCCACCACGGTCGGCCGTCAGGCTGTCTTCGGAGTATTCCTCCGCCAGGTCGCCGAAGTCCTCGCCATCATCCAGGCGACTACGCAGTTCACGGATACGCGCCTCGCCATCCTCGTCGGTATCCTGGATGCGGATCTGGCGCACCTCGCGCAGTTCCGGCTCTTCGTAGCGACTGCGATTGACCCGGTAGTGTTCGCGCACCTGATCCTCGGTGACATCGACCCCGGCCTCCAGGCCTTCCGGGTCCAGGCGCAGATAGCTCACCCGCACCCGTTCCGTGGTCGTGAAGTCTTCCGGATTGGCGTCGTAGTAGTCGCGGATCGCGTCGTCATCCACCACATCCGGACGATCAAAGTCGTCCGCGGCGAAGACCTTCCAGCTCGCAACCCGCGTCTGGTTGCGCAGGCGGCTGTAATCCTCCACCAGGGCTTCCGGCACCACCCCCGTGGCCTGGATGCCACGCTGAATTTGCGACATCACAATACTGCGGGCGATGTCCTGCTCGAAGTCGGCCGGGCTGATGCGCTGGGCATTCAACAACTGGCTGTAGCGTTCGCGGCTGAAGCGGCCCTCCTCCTGAAACACCGGCATGCCGCGGATCTCGCGCAACACGCTGTCGCCCGCCGCCTTGAAGCCGGCGGAATCGGCCGCCTGGCGCAGCAGTTCCTGGCGGATCAGGGTCTCCATCGCCTGCAGGCGGATGCCCTGCTCGTCCAGGACGTCATCCGGGATCTCGCCGCCAAACATGCGCGCCATCTCGTCGCGCTGGGCGCGGGCCTCCTGGTGCACGTCGCGCACCGCGATATCCGTGCCGTTCACCTCGGCGGCGACCAGCGGGCCCGCCCCGCCGAAATACTCGCCCAGGCCCCACAGGGCAAAGGGGATGGTGATCAGGCCAATGATCACATAGGCGAGCCAGCCGCTCGCCCGGTCACGAATCGCTTGCAACATGATGGTCTCTGCTCACTCCGGCAATTAGGAGGAAAACGGGAATCAGCGGCCGATGGTAGCAGGCACGCCCGCGCGCGTCTGCGCCTGGGCTCGGGTGTCTGCCACGCAGCGCGCGCTGGCAAGAAGAAGGGCCCGACCAAGAGCGTCTACCGGAAGATCAGAAGACTGGATGGGAGGCGGGGCGAAACTGGACTGGTCTCCTCGCATGAAGCCTTGCGCACTCTCGTGCCGGCGCCGATCGCTGGGGACATACCTCGGAGCCGTCGGCCCGGAGGATCGGACCTCGCATTCGATGCGCTCGCGCGATGACAGTGCCCGGCCCCGGACTCCCGGAAATGCGTCTCGGGCTTTGTTCCGCCCTTCCCACGTTCCGATCGACTACTGTGGACCTTGGTCTGGCCCAAAGACGTGGCTTCGAGCGCTCCGTGGTAGCCAACAAAGAAAAAGGCGCCACAAGGGCGCCTTTCTCAAAGATGGCGGAGCGGACGGGACTCGAACCCGCGACCCCCGGCGTGACAGGCCGGTATTCTAACCAGCTGAACTACCGCTCCGTATTCGTGCAGCGCAACCAGGGTCAGGGTTGCACTTGGTGGGTGCTGACGGGTTCGAACCGCCGACATTCGCCGTGTAAAGGCGACGCTCTACCAACTGAGCTAAGCACCCCATAAAGCGCGCTAGTTTACTCGATCCTTGAGCGCTTTACCAGCCTTGAACGAAGGCGTTTTCGACGCGGCAATCTGAATGCTCTCACCGGTACGCGGGTTACGGCCGGTGCGGGCTTCGCGCTCGCGCACCAGGAAGGTACCAAAGCCCACGAGGGAGACCTGGTCACCCTTGGCGAGGGTATCGCCGACCACACTCACCAAGGCATCCACGATGTTGCCGGCCTGGGCCTTGGGAACATCGGCTTCCGCCGCGATCGCGTCGATCAATTCGGATTTATTCATGAAGCGCTTCCTTATCTCAGTGGTGACTCAGGCTTTCTGCCGGACGGGGCCTAGCTTACACCAGCCGGGGACCTTTTCTCCATGGCCCCGCGACTGCCCTCGGCACGAAATCAGATGATGCGCATGGGGTTATAGCAAGCCCCCCGAAAAAGTGTCAAACGCCCGCCCGGCGGGGCCCTCGGGCCGGCTTGAACCAACACACAAAAAACCGCGGGCGCCGATGAATCCAGCGGCCGCGGTTTCGCACCAATTACAGATGCTTAGTGATGCCGGACCCGACGGCGACCGGATTCCTTGGCCGGCTTGACGACTTCCTCGACCTTCTCCGGCGTTTCCCCGGCCTTGCCTTCCGGCATGTGGGTCAGCGCGAGCTCGAGGACCTCGTCGATCCAGCGCACCGGACGAATATCCAGCTTCTGCTTGATGTTCTTCGGGATGTCGACCAGATCCTTCTCGTTCTCTTCCGGGATCAGGACGGTGCGAATCCCTCCGCGGTGGGCGGCCAGCAACTTCTCCTTCAGGCCCCCGATCGGAAGAACCTGGCCACGCAGCGTGATCTCGCCGGTCATCGCGACATCCGCACGCACCGGGATACCGGTCAGTGCCGAGACGATCGCGGTGCACATGCCGATGCCCGCGGACGGGCCGTCCTTCGGCGTCGCGCCCTCCGGCACGTGGATGTGCAGGTCCTTCTTCTCGTGGAAGTTCTCCTCCAGGCCCAGGGCCTCGGCGCGCGAGCGAACCACGGTCAGGGCGGCGTGGATGGACTCCTGCATTACATCGCCGAGCTTGCCGGTCTGCTGGGTCTTACCCTTGCCCGGGACCACGCTGGCTTCGATGGTCAGCAGCTCGCCGCCGACCTCGGTCCAGGCGAGACCCGTGACCTGACCGACCTGATCGTTTTCCTCGGCCAGGCCGAAGCGGAAGCGACGCACGCCGAGATATTTCTCCAGCGTCTTGGGTGTGACCGAGGTGGTGCGTGCCCGCTCCTTGTCGCTGGCCAGCAGACGCTGCTTGGCCACCTTGCGGCAGACCTTGGCAATCTCGCGCTCCAGCGAGCGCACGCCCGCCTCGCGGGTGTAGTAACGCACCATGTCGCGCACCGCCGAATCGGAGATCTGGATCTCGGCCGGCTTCAGGCCGTTGGCCTTGATCTGCTTGGTCAGCAGGTAATTGTGCGCGATGTGGACCTTCTCGTCCTCGGTGTAGCCGGACAGGCGGATGACCTCCATGCGGTCCAGCAACGGCCCGGGGATGTGCATGCTGTTGGCCGTGGCCACGAACATCACGTCCGACAGGTCGAAATCGACCTCCAGGTAGTGGTCGCTAAACGTGTGGTTCTGTTCCGGATCCAGCACCTCGAGCATCGCCGAGGCCGGATCACCGCGGAAGTCCATCGCCATCTTGTCGATTTCGTCCAGCAGGAACAGCGGGTTGCGCACACCCACCTTGGCCAGGTTCTGGATAATCTTGCCCGGCAGCGAGCCGATGTAGGTCCGGCGATGGCCGCGGATCTCGGCCTCGTCGCGCACGCCGCCCAGCGCCATGCGCATGAACTTGCGATTGGTCGCACGCGCGATGGACTGCCCCAGCGAGGTCTTGCCAACCCCGGGCGGGCCGACCAGGCACAGGATCGGGCCCTTCAGCTTGCGCACGCGGGACTGCACCGCGAGATACTCGAGGATGCGTTCCTTGACCTCTTCCAGGCCGTAGTGGTCCTCGTTGAGGATCTTCTCGGCGCGCGTCAGGTCCTTGCTGACCCGGGTCTTTTTCTTCCACGGGACGTTGACCAGCCAGTCGATGTAACTGCGCACGACGGTGGCCTCGGCCGACATCGGAGACATCATCTTCAGCTTGTTCAGCTCGGCGGTGGCCTTCTTCTTGGCCTCCTCCGGCATCCCCGCCTTCTCGATCTTGTCGGCCAGGTCTTCCTGCTCGTTCGGCGCGTCCTCGAGATCCCCCAGCTCCTTCTGAATGGCCTTCATCTGCTCATTCAGGTAGTACTCGCGCTGGGATTTCTCCATCTGCTGCTTCACGCGGCCACGGATCTTCTTCTCGATCTGCAGCACATCCATCTCGCCCTCGATCTTGGCGACCAGGTGCTCCAGACGCGCGCGCACATTGGCGATCTCGAGGACTTCCTGCTTTTCCTCCAGCTTCAGCGACATGTGCGCGGCAATGGTGTCGGCCAGGCGCGAGGTGTCGTCGATCCCGGCCAGCGAGGTCAGGATCTCCGGCGGGACCTTCTTGTTCAGCTTGATGTACTGCTCGAACTGATTCAGCGCGGAGCGGCCGAGGATCTCCAGCTCCTTGTCCTCGGTGTCGTATTCCTCGTCGATCAGCCGGATGTCGGAGACGAAGTAGTCCTCTTCCTTCTCGACATTGCCGGTAGTGGAGATATCCATCACATGGGCGCGCTGGGCGCCCTCCACCAGCACCTTGATGGTGCCGTCGGGCAGGCGCAGCAGCTGCAGGATATTGCCCAGGGTGCCAATCTGATGCAGATCGCCGGCCTCTGGCTCGTCGACCTCCGCGCTCTTCTGCGCGACCAGCAGCACCTGCTTGTTCTCGGCCATGGCCGAATCCAGCGCCCGGATCGACTTCTCGCGACCCACGAACAGCGGGATGACCATGTGGGGATAGACCACGACATCGCGCAGCGGCAGCACCGCGACGCGCTTGACGGGGGAGTCCACCTCGTTCTGGGAGGAGTGGGTATCGGTCATGTTGCCCCCTAAGGGCTGGACGAATGTACAGGAGGAAGTGGGGGCGGCGGCGCCCGTTTCAAGGGCGCCGCGACACTTCCGCTCAGGAATCCGCGGCAGCCTGCTTCTTGGCGAACGAGTCGTTCTCGTAGACCAGGTACGGCTCGGCATCGCCACGGATCACCGCCTCGTCGATCACCACCTTGCTGACCCCCTCCATGGAAGGCAGCTCGTACATGGTGTCGAGCAGGATGTTCTCCATGATGGTGCGCAGACCGCGCGCACCGGTCTTGCGGGCCATCGCCTTGTGGGCGATCGCGGACAGGGCATCGTCGCGGAACTCGAGCTCCACGCCCTCCATCTCGAACAGACGCGCATACTGCTTGATCAGGGCGTTCTTCGGCTGGGTCAGGATCGTGATCAGTGCGTCCTCGTCCAGCTCGTCCAGCGTCGCCTGCACCGGCAGACGGCCGACGAACTCGGGGATCAGGCCATAGCGCACCAGGTCATCGGCCTCCAGCTGCTTCAACCACTGGCCACCGGACTTGGCCGCCTCGGTGGTGCGCAGCTCGGCGCCAAAGCCGATCCCGCCCTTCTCGGCGCGCTGCTGGATCACCTTCTCCAGCCCGGAGAAAGCACCGCCACAGATGAACAGGATATTGCTGGTATCGACCTGCAGGAATTCCTGCTGCGGGTGCTTGCGCCCGCCCTGCGGCGGCACCGAGGCGGTGGTGCCCTCGATCAGCTTCAGCAGGGCCTGCTGCACGCCCTCGCCCGAGACGTCACGGGTGATGGACGGGTTGTCCGACTTGCGCGATACCTTGTCGATCTCGTCGATGTAGACAATGCCGTTCTCGGCCTTCTCGACGTCGTAGTCGCACTTCTGCAACAGCTTCTGGATGATGTTCTCGACATCCTCGCCCACGTAGCCGGCCTCGGTCAGCGTGGTGGCATCGGCGATGGTGAACGGGACGTTCAGCACCCGCGCCAGGGTCTCGGCCAGCAGCGTCTTGCCGGAGCCGGTCGGTCCGATGAGCATGATGTTCGACTTGGACAGCTCGACATCGTCCTTGCCGGCCCGGGCCTGCAGGCGCTTGTAATGGTTGTAAACCGCGACCGAGAGGATCTTCTTCGCGGAGTTCTGGCCGATCACGTAGTCGTCGAGGATCGCGCGGATCTCGTGCGGGGTCGGCAGGGAATCACGCTCGGCGTGACCCACTTCCTGCATCTCCTCACGGATGATGTCGTTGCACAGCTCGACGCACTCGTCGCAGATGAATACGGATGGCCCGGCGATCAGCTTGCGCACCTCGTGCTGGCTCTTTCCGCAGAAAGAACAGTACAGGAGCTTGCCGTCGGCGGGGGGGGTGGTTTCGTCGCTCATCCGTTTGCCTCGGTTGCGATTTCAGTGTTCTTCAGAACATGCCCCGTTTGCCTGGCAGTTGCAAACGAGCCAAGCGGAAGTCCGGTATTGACGCCCCCGCCCCGAAACGGTGCTCGGGGGCGGGCTTGCGAACAACGCGGACTCAATCGCTCGCGGAGTCGCGATGGGTCAGCACGTGGTCGATCAGGCCATATTCCTTCGCGTCGACCGCGGTCAGGAAACGGTCACGATCGGTGTCCTCCGCGATCTTGTCGATCGACTGGCCGGTATGATGGGCCAGCACGCGGTTCAGCTCATCGCGGATCTTCAGGATCTCGCGAGCGTGGATGTCGATATCCGAGGCCTGGCCCTGGAAGCCGCCCAGCGGCTGATGGATCATCACGCGCGAATGCGGCAGGGCATGCCGCTTGCCGGCGGCACCGCCCGCCAGCAGCAACGCGCCCATGCTGGCCGCCTGGCCGACACACAGGGTGCTGACCTCGGGCTTGATGAACTGCATGGTGTCGTAGATCGCCATGCCGGCGGTCACCGCGCCACCCGGAGAGTTGATGTACAGGCTGATTTCCTTGTCCGGGTTTTCCGACTCGAGGAACAGCAGCTGGGCCACGATCACGTTGGCCATATAGTCCTCGACCGGACCCACGCAGAAGATCACTCGATCCTTCAGCAGGCGGGAGTAGATGTCGTAGGCGCGCTCGCCGCGGGCGGTCTGCTCGACCACCATCGGTACCAGGTTCAGCCCCTGGGCGTGTTGTGCGCCCTGGTCGGCCATATCGTGGCTCATTCAGTCGACTCCTTGTTCGGATTCATCACGTCCTGGAAGCTGGTTTCCTTCTCGGTGACCTTGCCCTGCTCGAGCACCCAGTCAACCACCTGATCTTCCAGCACCAGTGACTCCAGGTTGCTCTTCGCCTGGGGATTGGAGCGGTAATACTGCTTCACCTCTTCCGGATCCTCGTAGGTCGCCGCCATCTCCTCGAGATCGCGTTCGACCCGCTCGGCGTCCACCTCGAACCCCTTCTGTTCGATGATGGCACGCAGCGCCAGACCCAGACGCACGCGACGCTTCGCCTCTTCCTCGAACAGGCTGTCCGGCAGCGGCTGCGTCTGCTCGGCGCCGCCGAAGCGCTTCTCGGCCTCTTCGCGCAGGCGGTTGACCTCCGACTTCACCAGGGCATCCGGAAGATCGAAGTCGTGCTTGTCGACCACGGCCTCCAGTACCTGCTGCTTGACCCGGCCCTTCAGGGCCTGGCGCAGTTCCCGCTCCATATTGGACCGCACATCGGCGCGAAGTTTCTCGACCGAGCCGTCCTCGATCCCGAATTTCTTGGCGAACTCCTCATCCACCTCCGGCAGCTTCGGCCCCTCGACCTGCTTGATGGTCAGCGCGAACTGCGCGGTCTGGCCCTTCAGGTTCTCCGCCGGGTAGTCATCGGGGAAGGTCACATCAATGGTCGGCTCCTCGCCGGCCTTCACGCCCGTGAGCTGCTTCTCGAAGCCCTCGATCAGGCGCCCGGCGCCGAGCTCGATCTGGAAGTCTTCGGCCTTGCCGCCCTCGAACTCCTCGCCGTTCAGGCTGCCGACGAAGTCCAGCGTCACCCGGTCGCCTTTCTTGGCCTTGCGCTTGACCTCGGCCCACTCCTTGTTCTGCTCGCGCAGGGAGTCGATCACGCGATCGATGTCCTCGTCCCCGACCTCGGCCACCGGGCGTTCGATCTCGACGCCGCTGAAGTCAGCCACGGCCACTTCCGGGAACACCTGAAAGCTGGCGGTGAACTCGATCGCGTCGTCGCCTTCCAGATTGGTCGGCTCGATGCTCGGGTTACCGGCCGGCTCCAGGCCCTCCTGCTGCACCGCCTCGCGGTAGCTTTCCTGCAGGACCTCGCTCATCACCTCCTGGTACACCCCGGAGCCGTAGCGCTGGCGCACGACCTTCAGCGGGACCTTGCCCGGGCGGAAGCCGTCCAGCTTGACCCTTTTGGCGAGGGACTTTAGGCGATTGTCGACCTCGGTATCGATCCGCTCGGAGGGGACCTGGATGGTCATCTTGCGTTCCAGGTTGCCGGTGGCTTCAACAGAAACTTGCATGGAGGGCCTCGTCATAGTTCGGTAATCGGTCATCCCTGCCGATCGCAGTGGTAACCTTCATGGCTGGTCGGAATGCAGACAGTGGTGCGAAAGGAGAGACTCGAACTCTCACGGGTTTTACCCCACTGGGACCTAAACCCAGCGCGTCTACCAGTTCCGCCACTTTCGCGATCTTGCAGAAAACTCTTGTTGCGTTCGCGCGTTAGCCGCGCATTCTAGCGTGTTCCCCACCCACAAACACAAAGAGCCCGTATAGACGGGCCCTTGTGCCGGTGCGGGGACCGGAGAAAATGGTGGGTCGTGTAGGATTCGAACCTACGACCAATTGGTTAAAAGCCAACTGCTCTACCAACTGAGCTAACGACCCTTTTCGGTTCGGCCCGGAGCGAACATCTGGATCGCCCTGGCCGTTGCAAAGTCGAAGGCCCGGGATCGCCGGGCCTCCAGTGCCGCGTAGTTTACGGCGCGACGGGGAAAACGCAAGACGCGCCCCCGTCGCTATGCCATCAGATGGCTTCCAGCTTGCGCATGCCGCCCGGCAGCAGCTTCATGTCCACCAGCGAGGTGATCAGCGCCTTGCCGAAGCTGGCCTCGTCTTCGTAGACCATCTTGTAGTACTGGATCTTCATGGTCAGCGCCGCGCCGAAGACGATCATGACGAACGTCAGGAAGCCGCCCAGGGCCAGCGTGGAGATCCCGGTGATGCCCTGGCCGATGGTGCAGCCCATCGCCAGAACGCCGCCGAAGCCCATCAGGATCCCGCCGATGAAGTGGTTCACGAAGTCGCGCACCGAAGCGAACCACTCGAAGCGGAAGGCACGCGTGACCAGGGCCCAGAAGAAGGAACCCAGGATCACGCCGGCCAGCGCCATCACGCCGAAGTACAGGACGGTGCTGTCGAAGCCGGTCGACACGTAGCGCAAGCTCTGTCCCATCGGGTTGATGAAGGTGAACGACTGGTTGGCCCAGGGGGCACTCTCGGCCGGGCGCTCACCCGCGTCGGCATCCGCCACGAAGTCCCAGTCCGAGACATAGGCTTGCGGGGTGTAGGTGTCCATGCCGTCATCGACCTGGATGTTGCTGGTCAGCCACCAGGCGCCCAGCACCACCAGACCGATCACCAGCCCCCCCAGGATATTGTCAAAGCTGCGACGGAAGTCCGCGGCCTTGAAGATCAGGGCCAGCAGCAGCACGCCGATCACGAGACCCAGCACCAGGCGCGCGGTCAGGCCGTTCTCTTCACCGGCCACCAGCGTGCCCAGATCCTGGCCCGCCGGGGTGGAGATCGCCAGCGCGGTGGTCCAGTCCATGAACAGCAGGGAGTACAGGGTGTCGGAGGTACCCGGCAGCGGGCGAACCATGTAGAAGGCGATGATCGCGATCACGATCAGTACCATCAGCGACTTGATGTTGCCGCCGCCCACGCGCACCAGGGTCTTGTTACCGCAGCCGGAGGCATAGGTCATGCCGATCCCGAACAGGAAGCCGCCCAAGGCGTGCTCGACCCACTGGAATTCGGTCATGCGATAGTTGGGGAAGGAGCCATCCGCGCTCAGCACGCCGAAGAACTCGAGGATCGCCACGCCCAGCATGGCCACGGCAATCGCCAGCAACCAGGAACGCATGCGTCCGGTATCGCCCATGTTCACCCAGTCGGACACGGCGCCCATGGTGCAGAAGTTGGTCTTGTTCGCCACGGCTCCCATGATGAAGGCGAGGATGAACGCCCCACCCAGGAACGCCATTGCGGCAGTCGAAAAACTGGAGAATTCCATCACGTATCCTCTCGATGAAAGATTTCAGGGCACGCCTGCACCCATGGGGTGCGCAGCATACATCGGACGCTAGACGAGATCGAGCCCGCTTTCATTCCTGCCCGAGGCATTCCGGGGCCGCGGCTCAGTCGGGGACATAGCGAGTCGGGTCGGGGACACCGGCGGCCGCGAAGCCCTCGCGGCGGATGCGGCAGCTGTCGCAGCGCCCGCATGCGCGGCCGTCGGCGTCGGCCTGGTAGCAGCTGACCGTCTGGCTGTAGTCGACCCCGAGGCGGACCCCGGCCTGGATGATCTCGGCCTTGGACCAGTGCATCAGCGGCGCCCGCACCTCCCAGGGCGTGCCCTCCACCCCGCTGCGGGTCGCCACCCGGGCGAGGTCGCGGAAGGCCTCGATGAAGGCCGGACGACAATCCGGGTAGCCGGAGTAGTCCACCGCATTGGCCCCCACATACAGCAGGCGCGCGTCCAGGGTCTCGGCAAACCCCAGGGCGAGCGCCAGAAACACCGTGTTGCGTGCCGGCACGTAGGTCACGGGGATGCCCTCGGTCGGTGCCGTGGGCACGGCGATCGCGGCGTCCGTCAGTGCGGACCCACCAATCGCGCTCAGATCCACCGCCACTACGCGGTGATCCGTCACGCCCTGGGCGGCGGCTACGCGCCGCGCAGCGTCCAGCTCCGTGTGATGGCGTTGACCGTAGTCGATCGACAGGGCGTGACAGTCCAGCCCCTCGGCGCGGGCCATGGCCAGGCAAGTCGCCGAGTCAAGCCCGCCCGAGAGCAGCACCACGGCCTTCTCCGCGCGCTCACTCATGTCAGCGCCCCGGCTGGTCGCCCCAGAGGAGCTTGTGCAGCTGCATCTGAAAGCGAACCGGGAGACGTTCCGCGATGATCCAGTCGGCCAGGGCCCTCGGTTCCAGTTCGCCGTACACCGGCGAGAACAGGACCTCGACCTCCGGGGCCAGCCCCAGACGCTCCAGCTCGGCTCGCGCCCAGTCAAAGTCCTCGCGCCCGGCCAGCACGAACTTCAGCTGGTCGCCGGCCCTCAGTCGAGGGATGTTCTCGGGGTGGTTGCGAGCGGATTCCTGCGACGCTGGCGCCTTCCAGTCCATCACGATGGCCACCCGCGGATCGACACCCGCGATCGCCATCGCCCCGCTGGTCTCCAGCGAAACGCTGAAACCGGCATCGCACAGGCCCTCCAGCAGCGGCAGGCAGCCCGGCTGCGCGAGCGGCTCGCCGCCCGTCACGCAGACATGCCGAACCCCGGCGCGCCCGACCCAGTCGAGGATCGTCGCCAGCATCAGGGCCTCGCCACCCTCGAAGGCGTATTCGCTGTCACACCAGCGACAGCGCAGCGGGCAACCGGTCAGGCGCACGAAGGCGGTGGGCCAGCCCACCTGCGCCGCCTCCCCCTGCAGGGAGACGAACATCTCGGTGATCCTCAGCCGCACCGCGGCCGGATCGATCACCCCGGCGCCCCGGGCATCGCGCAGCGTGTCCGTGGTCATTGGCTGTCTTCGATCCGCCGCAGGCGCTCACGGGCCAGGCGATCCAGGGTGGTCCCGCCGTAGTCGGCCCGTACCGCCTCCAGCGCCTCGCGCGCCGCGTCGAAGTTCTGCAGTTCGTAGTGGGCGTAGCCAATCTTCAGCAGGGCATCGCCACCCTTGTCGCTTTCGGGGAAATCCTCGCGCAGCCGCTCGAAATCCTCCAGCGCTGCTTCGAACTCGCCGCTGGCGTATTTCGCCTCGGCCAGCCAGTACCAGGCATTGGCGGTGAAGTTGCCCTCGGGGTAGTCCTCGATGAACTGTTCCAGCTTGCGCATGGCCGTGGTGTAATCCCCGGCCATCAGGTCGTCAAACGCCGACTGATAGGCGGCCTGCTCGTCCGCTTCCGGCAGGTCCAGTTCAACCACCTCCTCCCGCGGCGCGGCATCCGTGGCTACCGCCCCGCTCTCGAACGCGCCCACCCGCTCATCCAGGTGACGGAACTGATCACGCTGGCGGGTGCTGAGACGGTTCACCTCGTGGCGCAGGGTTTCCACCTCGCCGCGCAGTTCGCGCAGATCCCGACTCAGCGACTCGGAGACCTGCAACAATTCGTTCATCGCACTGGAATCCAGCACCCGCTCGACGCGCTCGAGGCGGCGTTCGAGCTGGCGGATCTGCGACTGGGTGGCGAACACCGTACCGTCCTGGGCCCCGGCCGTGCCCGGCACCAGGGCCAGCGGGGCCAGGGCAAAGGTTACGGCCAGAATGGCGCCAAGAAGAAGGCCCGGACGTCCCGGGCACCGAAACAGAAATGCCCCCGAGGGGGCATTTCCGCAAGACTTGTCGAGCTTTGATTGCATCTGGCTTCCCGTCGCTTAGCGCCGGGATTCGTAGACCAGCTCGACCCGGCGATTCTTGGCCCAGGCCTCCTCGTTCTGCTGGAAGGCCACCGGCATCTCTTCACCATAACTGATGACCTCGAGCTGGTCATCCGAGGCGCCGTTCAGATTCAGCACCCGGCGCACCGACTGCGCCCGGCGTTCGCCCAGAGCCAGGTTGTACTCGCGCGTACCGCGCTCGTCGGTATGCCCTTCCAGACGCAGGCGCGCACCCGAATTCTGCGAGAGATAGGCGGCATGCGCCTCCAGCATCGGCATGTATTCGGACTTGACCTCGTCGCGGTCGAACTCGAAATACACCAGGCGTTCGGCCAGCGGGCTTTCCGGGTCGTCCAGGGCCGCCGCGTCGAAATCGCGATCTCGACCCAGGCCGCGGGCCTCGGCGGCCTCGCGTTCGGCACGCGCCTGTTCGGCGGCCGCCTCGCGCTCGGCGGCTCGTTCGGCATCCTCGGCATCGCGCGTTGGTGTGGCACAGGCCGACAGGGCCGCAATGACGACAGCCGCAAGGGCCAGGCGAAACAGGTTATTCATGGCTTTCGTTTCCTCGAAAAAGGGACAGTAAATAGGTCCGGGGACATCAGTTCAGGGGCGACCAGGCAGGTTCGCGCACCTCGCCTTCGCGGGCGGCCAACCGCTGGTGCACCTGGCCGTCGCGACTGACCGAGCCGAGCACGCCTCGCCCCCCATCCGTCATGGCATACAGGATCATGCTGCCATTGGGTGCAAAGCTTGGCGACTCTGCATCGCGCCCGTCCGTGAGGCGCGTCACACGGCGATCATCCAGATCGAGACGCGCCAGCTGAAATCCGCCATCGCCCCCATGGACGTACACCAATGAGCGGCCATCCGGGGAAATCGTGGCCGCCGCCGCGTAGCCGCTCTCGAAGGTGAGACGGCGCGCATTGCCACCGCTGGCCGGCTGGGCATAGATTTGCGGCGCGCCCGCACGATCCGAGGTGAAGTAGATGGTGTCGCCGTCGGGCGACCAGACCGGCTCGGTCTCGATCGCGCTGGAGCGCGTCAGTTGACGCAGATCGCCTGAGGCCAGATCCATCACGTAGATATTCGGCGAGCCGTCGCGCGAAAGGCTCAGCGCCAGCTGGCGGCCGTCCGGGGACCAGGCCGGGGCGCTGTTAATGCCGGTAAAACTCGCGATCCGGTTGCGCTCGCCGGTCTCCACATTCTGACGGAACACCTCGGAGCGGCGATTCTCAAAGGAGACGTAGACCAGCTCACGACCGTCCGGCGACCAGTCCGGCGACATGATCGGATCCTCAGACCGGAACAGGGTACGCGGATTGGCGCCGTCGGAGTCCGCGACCTCCAGGCGAAACTCGCGCGAGTCGTTGCGGCGCTCGACGCTGACAAACGCGATACGCGCACTGAAGGCACCCGGGTCTCCGGTGATCTGCTCGTAGACGATATCCGACACGCGATGCGCGCCGCGGCGCAGCATGTCCGCCGGCACCGGGATACGCCAGCCGCCCAGGCGTTCCTCGGCCAGCACGTCGAACACGTGGAACTCGACCATCACGTTGTCGCCGTCGGGGCGCATCGAGCCGACCACCAGATACTCCAGACCCGCCTCGGCCCAGGGCTGAGCAAGGAAGTCGGCTGGGCCCGAGGGTGCTTGGGGCAAACCGTCGCGTTCGACGTCAAACAGCCCGCTCCGGGTCAGGTTCGCGGCCAGGATCTGGTCCACATCCTCGCCCGGACGCCCGTCGCCATCCCAGGTGAACGGAGCCACGGCCACCGGGATCGCACCCGTCACCCCCTCGGTTACCGTCACTTCCAGTACCGCCTGGGCCTGCGCCGACCAAAGCAGCGCCAACCCCAGCAGCATCGTATGAATCATTCGTTGCATGTGTTTCCTCGTGGACCGGCTTGCGCCGGCCCGGTCAGTCGGGCTCGAAGCGGATGAGCACCCCACCGCGCACGGCATCCGCATCCGGTGGGCGCGGCAGCGACGACAGGCGATCCATGGTCTGACGGACCGAGTCGCAGAAGGCGGGCCCGCCGGAGCAGCTCTCGATGTCGAAATTGATGATACGCCCGGTCTCGTTGACGCGCACGAGAACGATGGCACGATCCGAGGCATCCAGCCCCGATGGCTGGCGCCAGCGTCGCTGCACCACTGACTGCACCTGCGCGCGCCATTCGTTCAGCTCGCGATCCGCCTGTGCCTGGCGTTCCGCGGCCTCGCGCCGGGCCTGCGCCTCGGCCATGCGCTCCTGCTCGCGCTCCATCGCCTCGCGGCGGCGCTGCTCTTCCAGTTCGCGCTCCTGCTCGGCGCGACGCTCGGCCTCTTCCCGTTCGCGGCGTTCGGCCGCCTCGCGCTCGCGGCGCTCCGCCTCTTCCTGCGCCTGACGCTCCGCTTCCTCGCGCTCCCGCCGTTCCGCCGCCTCACGCTCGCGCGCCTCCTCGGCCTCACGCCGGGCCTGTTCCGCAGCCTCGCGCTCCTGGCGGATACGCTCGCGTTCGGCCTCGGCCTCCTCGCGCGCCTGGCGCCGCTCCTCCTCGGCCTCGCGGCGGGCCTGTTCGGCATCCTCCAGGGCCTGCTGGCGCGCGCGCTCCTGTTCCTCGCGGCGGCGTTGCTCCTCGGCCTGGCGGCGCTCTTCCTCGCGCCGGGCCTGTTCCTCGGCGCGGCGGCGTTCCTCTTCGGCGCGCAGCTGTTCGGCGACCTGCTCCTGCTCGGCGACTTCGCGCTGGTGTTCGATACGATCGAAGGTCTCGGCATCCACCGCGACCGCGTCGATCACCTCGATATCCTCCTGCACCGAGATCTCGACAGCGGCACGGGTGGAGGTCGGCGAGACGAGGCTGACATTCAGCAACAACGCCGCGAACAACACGCCATGCAGAAGCAGGACGAGGACCAGGCTCAAGGGATGACGGCGCAGGAGCTCGAACACGGCGGGGCGGCTCAGTCCTGGTTGTCGCGCGGCGGCTCGGTGATCAGCCCGACCCGGCCGCCTCCGGCACGCTGCAGGGCAACCATGGCATCGATCACGCGGCCGTAATCGACATTGCGGTCACCGCGCACGAAGGTCTGGGTACCCGGATTCTCGGCGAGGAACTCGCGCACGATCTCGGTCATCTCCTGCGGCGCCAGCGGCTCGTTCACATAGGGCCCCTGGTTCAGGCTCATGGCGCCGCCGGCATCCACCGTGACCACCAGCGGCTCGGCCGCCTGCGGGTCCTCTTCCATGGCCTCGGCATCGGCCTCCGGGAGGTCGACCTCCACGCCCTGCTGCAGCATGGGCGCGGTGATCATGAAGATGATCAGCAGAACGAGCATCACGTCGATGAACGGCACGACGTTGATCTGCGACATGGGCCGCCGCAGGCGGCGACTGTTGCGACGCGACTCGGCCATGGCTTAGGCCGGCGCCCCGGCGGCACCCTCGGCAGGCTTGCCCGCCCCCTGGCGATTCAGCA
The DNA here is from genome assembly GCF_000380625.1 of Thioalkalivibrio sp. ALMg9. NCBI lineage: Bacteria > Pseudomonadati > Pseudomonadota > Gammaproteobacteria > Chromatiales > Ectothiorhodospiraceae > Thioalkalivibrio > Thioalkalivibrio sp. ALMg9. Next base: position 64,515 of record NZ_AQYC01000007.1, on the reverse strand, counting down.
GGGCCACGAACTCGTCGCCGAAGTTCTCCAGGCGCGAGGCCACGCGGTCAACATCCCCGGCGAACCGATTGTAGGCGATCACCGCCGGGATGGCGGCGAACAGGCCAAGCGCGGTCGCGATCAGGGCCTCGGCAATCCCGGGGGCCACCATCGCCAGCGTGGCCTGCTGCACCCCGGACAGCCCCAGGAAGGCATGCATGATGCCCCACACCGTCCCGAACAGGCCGATGTACGGGCTGGTCGAACCGACCGTGGCGAGGAACTGCAGGTAGCGCTCCATCTCGTCGGTCTCGCGCGCGATGGCCACGCGCATCGCGCGGTGCGCGGGCTCGCCGGGCGCCATGCCGTGCTGGCGGGCCCGCAGGAATTCCTTGAAGCCCGAGGAGAAGACATGCTCCATGCCGGACATCTCCGACTTGCGCCGCACCCCCTCGTACAGATGCGACAGATCGGCGCCGGACCAGAAGCGCTCCTCGAATTCATCGCTGGCGCGGTGGGCCGCGTTGAGGGAACGCGCCTTGATGATAATCACCAGCCAGGAGAGCACCGAGGCGACCACCAGGATCACCATGACCAGCTGCACGATCAGACTCGCGTCCATGATCAGCTGGTACATTGAAAAGTCGACTGTCACTTGTCCATCTCCCGTTATGCCTTTGTTCCATCCGCCGCACGCAGCGCGTGCGTCACTTCATCGGGGATTGCCACCGGCGCCTGCCGGGCCACGTCCACACAGGCAATGCCGACCTCGCCGGTCACCAGCACCGTCGTGTCACGCTGCACCGCCTGCGCGAATTCGATGCTGGCGCGGCGCAGACGCTGCACCCGGCAGGTCACCGTCAGGGCCTCGTTGAAATGGGCGGGACGCTGCATCTCCACAGACAGACGCCGCACGGCGAACACAATTCCGTACTCGGCGCGCAGCCGGTCCTGCTCGAAGCCCAGCGCACGCAGCCATTCGGTCCGCGCGCGCTCCATGAATTTCAGATAATTCGCGTGGTAGACCACGCCACCGGCATCGGTGTCCTCGTAATACACCCGCACCGGCCATTCGAAATCCGTCGTCATGGCTGGCGCGCGCCCTCGGCCATCGGCGTCAGCAGGTCACCCTCCTCCGTGCGCGCCAGACCAAACATGGCCAGCGTGCGGCGGGTCGCCTGGCGCCCGCGCGGGGTGCGCTGCAGATAGCCCTGCTGGATCAGGAACGGCTCGACCACATCCTCCAGCGTGCCGCGGTCCTCGTTCATCGCGGTGGCCAGACTCTCGACCCCGACCGGGCCGCCATCAAACTTCTCCACCAGCACCTCCAGCAGACGGCGGTCCTGGGCATCCAGCCCCGAGGCATCGATCGCCAGCAGGTCCAGCGCCTGCGCGGCCACATCGAGCGTCACCACGCCGTCGGCCCGCACCTGGGCGAAATCGCGCACCCGCCGCAACAGACGATTGGCCAGACGCGGCGTGCCGCGCCCGCGGCGCGCGATCTCGGTCGCGCCCTCGGCCTCGACCCCCACGCCCAGCAAGCCGGCGGCGCGATTCACGATATGCGCGAGATCGGGGACAGTGTAATGATCGAGGCGCTGGACGATACCGAACCGGTCACGTAACGGGGCCGAGAGCAGCCCGGCGCGGGTGGTAGCCCCCACCAGCGTGAACGGCGGCAGGTCCACCTTGATTGAACGCGCGGCCGGACCCTCGCCGATCACGATATCCAGCTGGCCATCCTCCAGAGCGGGATACAGGATCTCTTCCACTACCGTCGGCAGGCGGTGGATCTCGTCAACGAACAGGACATCGCGCGGCTCCAGCGCGGTGAGGATCGCCGCCAGGTCGCCGGCGCGCTCCAGCACCGGGCCGGAGGTCTGACGCAGGCCCACCCCCAGTTCGTTGGCAATGATATGCGCGAGGGTCGTCTTGCCCAGCCCGGGCGGGCCGGCGACCAGCGTATGGTCCAGGGCCTCGTCACGCCCGCGGGCGGCCTCGATGAACAGCCCCAGCTGCTCGACCACGCGCGGCTGACCGGTGTAGTCCGCGAGCCGTTTCGGGCGCAGGCTGACCTCCGCCCGCTCTTCCTCGGACCGACTCTGCATATCCACCAGACGTGATTCCATAGCCTCGCAGTATGCATCGCCACCGGCGCCGTTTACAGGGCCTTCCGCCGGGTTTTCGGACCGGGGTCCGGGCGTGGGTCGGCGTGGTCAGGCGCTGGCGGGCAAGTCGCGGGCGTAGACCAGGAACACGCCATGCCCGCCGGCCTCGAACTCCAGCCAGATCATTGGCAGGTCCGGGAAGGCCGCCTCCACCGCGGCCTGGCTGTTGCCGACCTCCACGATCAGCGCGCCGTCCTCGGTCAGGTGCTCGCGGGCCCCGTCCAGGATGCGGCGCACGATACCCAGCCCGTCGCCCCCGGCAGCCAGTCCCAATGCCGGCTCGTGGCGGTACTCGTCCGGCAAGGCCGCCATGTCCTCGGCATCCACGTACGGCGGATTGGACACGATCAGGTCATAGCGGTCACCGGCTTGCAGCCCATCGAACACGTCGGACTGCAATGCGCGGACTTGTTCGCCCATCTGGTGGCGCTCGATGTTGATCCGAGCCACCGCCAGCGCATCCGGCGAGACATCCGCCAGGTCCACCTGCGCCTGCGGCAAGGCCAGCGCCATCGCGATACCGATGCAGCCGCCCCCGGTGCAAAGATCCAGGGCCCGAGTCACCCCATCGGGATCCAGCCACGGCTCGAAGCCCGCGGCGATCAACTCCGCCAGGGGCGAGCGCGGCACCAGCACGCGCTCGTCGACATAGAACGGCAACCCGGCAAACCAGGCCTCGCGGGTCAGGTACGCCGCCGGCTTGCGGGTGGCGATGCGCTCGCGCAACACCGCCACGACCCGCGTGCGCTCGGCCTCGCTCAGGCGCGAATCCCACCACGACTCGGGTAGATCCAGCGGCAGGTGCAGGGTGTGCAGCACCAGCCAGGCCGCCTCGTCAAAGGCGTTGTCGGTGCCATGGCCGAAGGTCAGCCCGGCGCCGCGAAACTGGCTGGCGCCGAAGCGAATGAAGTCGCGCAAGGTGCGCAATCCGGTGGTTGAATCCATGCCCGGTCTTTCCGTTGCGTGCGGGGGCGGTCATCATACCGCCTCGATGTCACTGTGTACGCCCGAACGAGATCCCGCATGAGCAAGATCGACCCCTGGCTGGCGCGCCTGTCGCACCTGCTGCCACAGCACGCCCTGTCGCGCGTGGTGCACCGGCTGGCGCGCATCGAGTCGCCGCAGCTGCAACCGCTGCTGCGCGCCTTCGTGCGCCGCTTCGGCCTGAACATGGACGAGGCCGCGGAACCGGACCTGACCACCTACCCCAGCTTCAACGCGCTGTTCACCCGCGCCCTGCGCGAGGACGCACGGCCACTGGAGGGGGACGCGAATACCCTGGTCAGCCCGGCCGATTCCCGGGTCAGCGCCGCCGGGCGCATCGAGGGCGGGCAGATCTTCCAGGCCAAGGGACATCACTACACGGTCCGGGAACTGCTGGGCGGGGAGGACGAGCTCGCGGAGGCCTTCCGTCACGGGCACTTCGTGACCCTGTATCTGTCACCGCGTCACTACCACCGACTGCACATGCCGCTGACCGGCACCCTGACCCACATGATCCATGTGCCCGGACGGCTGTTCTCGGTCGCCCCGCGCATCGTGCGTCACGTGCCGCGGCTGTACGCGCGCAACGAACGCGTGGTGACCTGCTTCGACACCCCGGTAGGACCGATGGCCATGGCCTTGATCGGCGCCCAGAACGTCGGTTCCATCGAGACCGTATGGGCTGGCGAGGTTACCCCGCCCCATGGTCGCGAGATCAGCGTCAGCGAGTATCCGGACCGTGCCGTCACCTTGGAGCGCGGCGCGGAGATGGGTCGCTTCAACCTGGGCTCGTCGGTCGTGCTGCTACTGCCCGATCACCCACTAAAACTCGCGGAACACCTGACGCCCGAGACCGAAGTCCAGGTCCGCGCGGCGCTCGGCCAGTTCTACTGAGTTTTCAGTACGAAGCACACGCAGACAGGAAGAAGTTCAAGGGCGATTCACAGGAAGACGGGAAATCAGAAGAGTTCTTGAACGCTCACACCCAGCCCCAGTGCCTGGCGCGACGCTGTCGTCCGCAGTTCTCCTCAATGCCCTCGGAGCAAAAACGCCCCGTCTTCCCGCCGACCTGTAAAGGCTTTTCGCTTTGGACCTGGCCCTTCTTCATGTCTTCGTGCGCGTGGTGGTGAACAAGGCACCTCAGGCCTGGGCGTGGGCCCCGCCCTGCTGATTGAAGTAGGCGGCCTTCCAGCTTTCGTAGTCGGCGACGAGCCGCTCGACATCGGCGGCATCGAACGCGCGCAGCCCGCTCAGCACGAGGTGCTTGCTGCCGTCGGCAACCACCGACTGGTCGATGACCAGTTCGTAGTCCAGGCGAATCTCTCCGCGCTTGCCATTGACCGTCATCACCGCATCCTTCAGACGGGGCTCCGGCACCCCGGCGCTGGCTGCCAGCGGCTCGGGCAGATGAAAACCCATGCGCTCATACATCACCAGTGGGCGCTTGGGGTTCACCATCACGCCGTGCTCCTCCATCAGCGGCACCAGCACGTGCGGGAAATTCTGCCCGGAAAAGCCGACATAGCTGCGGATCAGGGATCCGATCGCACTGGGCTCGTCGATCACCGCCCCCGAACGCTCGACCTCGATTACGCTCTTGCCACTCTCGTCGGTAATGGCAAAGGCCGCGCCCGGGTTTTCCGGAAAGATCAGGGGCACATTGCCTCCCACCATGCCGGTGAAACGGAAGAGCATGTCCGCGCTCGCGCCGTAGGTGTCCAGCACCAGGGCAAACAGTAGATCCCCCGGGACACAGAAGCGCCGGTTGTCGGCATCGTGGATCGGATTGAAGTCGCCCGCGAGGGTCTTGGCGAAGTCGCTGCCCTGCTCCGGGGTTACGACCAGCTGACCGTCGCGAAGGCGGTAGAAATCCTCAAGGAAGCGGGTATCGGTCACGCGGTCTCCCCGAACGCATCATTTGGTGTGGTTTTTCGCACCACTATAGCCCGAAATGCCCCTCGATGGCCTTGATAAAGGCATCGCCGTAGCGTTCCAGCTTGTGCTGCCCGACCCCGGAGATCCCGGCCATCTCGTCATGGGTGCGCGGCGCGGCCGCCACCATCTCCAGCAATGTGGCATCGCTGAAGATCACGTAGGGCGGCACCCCCTGATCCCGCGCCAGCTCGGTACGCAGGCCCCTCAGCGCCTCCCACAGGGAGCGATCCTCGGTGTCCATCGCCGCGACTGTACGGGCCGTATCACGCCGTGCCGGGCTGGCGCTACGTGCCCCCTTCTCCGGACGGGCCGCCTCCTCGCGCAGGTGAATCCCCTCCTCTCCGCGCAGAACCGGGCGACAGGCCGGATCCAGCTTCAGTCCGCCGTAGCCCTCGTCATCCAGGCGCAGCAGTCCACGCGCCAGCAACTGCCGGACCACGCCGCGCCACTGCGCCTTGTCGAGTTCCTTGCCAATGCCGAAGGTGCTCAGACGATCGTGCCCCAGACGGGTCAGGCGCTCACTGGCCGAGCCGCGCAGCACGTCGATCACATGCCCGGCGCCGAAGCGCTCGCCGGTTCGATAGATGCAGGACAGGAGCTTTTGCACCGGCACGCTGGCATCCCAGGTCGCCGGCGGCTCCAGACAGTTGTCGCAGGCCCCGCAGGGTTCCGGCATGTGCTCGTCGAAATATCCCAGCAGGGCCTGGCGGCGGCAGCTGGTGATCTCGCAGAAGCCCAGCATGGCCTCCAGCTTTTGCTGTTCGACGCGCTGACGCTCGGCCCCGGCCTGCGACCCCTCCAGCATCTGGCGCAAGGTCACGACATCCTGCAACCCAAAGACCATCCAGGCATTGGCCGGCAGGCCATCGCGGCCGGCGCGGCCGGTCTCCTGATAGTACCCCTCCAGACTCTTCGGCAGGTTCAGGTGGGCGACAAAGCGCACATTCGGCTTGTCGATGCCCATGCCGAAGGCGATGGTGGCGACCATCACCACCCCCTCCTCGCGCAGGAATCGGGTCTGGTTCGTCGCGCGGGTCGCGGCCGGCAGGCCGGCGTGATACGGCAGAGCGGTGACACCCTGCTCCGCCAGCCATTCGGCCACGGCGTCCACCTTCTTGCGTGACAGGCAATACACGATCCCCGCCTCCCCGGCGTGTTCCTCGCGGATGAAGCGCAGCAGCCGATCACGTGCCGAGCCGCCCCGGCCGCCGTCTGCCTGGGCGATGCGGTAGCGGATATTGGGGCGGTCGAAGGAACTGACGAAGGCGCGCGCCTGATCGAGGCACAGCCGTTCGCGGATCTCCTGGCGGGTCGGGCCGTCGGCGGTCGCGGTCAGGGCCAGGCGCGGCACCTGTGGAAAACGCTCGGCCAGCACCGCCAGTTGACTGTATTCGGGGCGGAAGTCATGCCCCCACTGCGAGACGCAGTGCGCCTCGTCAATCGCGAACAGGGCGAGGTCGATGCCTTCCAGGCGTTCCAGCATGCCCGAGGCAAACAGCCGCTCTGGCGACATGTACAGGAGATCCAGTTCGCCGGCGTGCAGGGCCGCCAGCACGGAACGCGCCTCGTCCGCCTTCTGGCCGGAGTCGAGACTGGCCGCGGCCACGCCGTTCTGGCGCAGGGCGGCGACCTGATCCTGCATCAGCGCGATCAGGGGCGAGATCACGATGCCGCAGCCGGATCGAGCCAGCGCCGGGATCTGGTAGCAGAGCGACTTGCCGCCGCCGGTGGGCATCAGCACCACCGCGTCGCCACCACCGGTCACGTGCTCGACGATCGCCTGCTGCTGGCCGCGAAATTCCGTATAGCCGAAGGTCTCGCGCAGGATCTCCAGTAGCGCCGCCGCCGGAGCGCTTCCCTGCGCTTCTCCAGCTGCAAGACCCGAGGGTTCCAATGGATACACTCCAAACAATATGACAGGCGGGCAAGACTGCCGAATGCCCGGCACCGCTGCAAGCGACAGGCGTCGGAATCACCCTGCGCCGCCCGCAACCGACACCTGCAAGAAGACGCTGATTCGGTTTTTTGCGCCTTTCCGCGATAACACTCGCCACGCTAAACTGCCGATCCAGCCCTCCTTTTCCGGAATCCCAATGCCGACATCCACCCGCCTCCTGCCCGTTGTCTGTCTCGCGCTGTTGACGCTCGCCGCCTGCTCCGAGGCCCCGGATTCGGACACCGGCGACGCGGCCGCGCAGGCACCCGCCAGCGAGTCGAACGCGGCCTCGGGCTCCACGGCGCAGCTCGACTACAGCCTGCCGCCGGAGGATTTCGCCGCCGACCCCGAAGCCGGGCGCTCGCTGTTCCGGTCCAACTGCATGGAGTGCCACGGCGAGGATGCCCGCGGCACCGACCAGGGGCCGCCGCTGATCCACCGCATCTACGAGCCCTCGCACCACCCGGACATCACCTTCCATCGCGCGGTGGCCCTGGGCGTGCACCAGCATCACTGGGAGTTCGGCGACATGCCGCCGGTGGCGGGCGTCACCGGCGAGGAGACCGCCCACATCATCGCCTGGATCCGCCAGGAACAGCGCGCCGTCGGCATCGACTGAGCGGAGCCGGCACATGCATCCCCTCGCTCGGATGCGGTCCGCCAGACGGTGTGCGCCTGCCTGGACGCCAGGCTGCGCCACCACGACCTCGAGCAGGACCGGGGCGGGTTACCGTATCCCTCGCTGATAGTTCCGGCGACGTAGCAGATCCCGCCGGGGCCGGAAGCCGCTACCGAACGCGCGCCCACGTGCGAAGCCAGCGGCAAGCCTCTAAGGTAGGCGACCTACCCAGCCCCGGTTTCCCCCATGCGCGGTCATTCCAGCGTGCACGATGCGCCCGACGAGGCGATTAACTGGCGCATCGTTCGCTCCCTGTTCCCCTATCTCGCGGAGTTCCGCGGGCGGCTGTTCCTCGCCCTCGGGCTGATGGGCCTGGCCAAGCTGGCGACCGTGCTGGTCCCGCTGGCACTGAAATACATCGTCGATCACTTCGAGGATTCCGGCACCGACGCGCTGGTGGCAGTACCGGTGGCACTGGTGGTGGCCTATGGCCTGTTGCGCTTTGGCGGCACCCTGTTCGGGGAGTTGCGCGACGCGGTCTTCGTGCGGGTGGCCGAGCGCGCCATGCGGCGCGCGGCCCTGCGCGTGTTCGAACATCTGCATCGGCTGGAGCTGAGCTTTCATCTGGCGCGCGAGACCGGCGGCCTGGCCCGGGACATCGAGCGTGGCACCAGCGGTATCAGCTTCCTGCTGCGCTTCATGGTGTTCAACATCCTGCCGACGATCATCGAGATCGCGATGGTCGCGGTCATCCTGCTGATCGCGGTGGGCCCGGTATTCACCCTGACGGTGATCATCGCGGTGGCGGCCTACATTGCCTGGTCGGTGTGGATTACCGAGTGGCGCACCCGCTTCGTGCGCGAGGCGAATCAACGCGACAACGAGTCCAACACCCGCGCGATCGACAGCCTGCTGAACTACGAGACGGTCAAGTACTTCGGCAACGAGGGCTTCGAGGCCCGGCGCTACGACGAGGGCCTGGCCACCTGGGAACAGGCGCGCACCAAGAACGTGCTGTCGCTGGTGCTGCTGAACTCGGGGCAGGCCCTGATCATCGCCGGCGCGATCACCGTGATGATGCTGCTGGCCGCCAGCCGCGTGGCCTCGGGGCAGATGTCGCTGGGCGACCTGGTCATGGTCAACGCCTACATGATCCAGCTGTTCATGCCGTTGAACTTCCTCGGCTTCGTCTATCGCGAGATCCGCCAGTCGCTGGCGAACATCGAGCGCCTGTTCGGGCTGCTGGAGAAGCCCGTGCAGGTCGAGGACCGCCCGGACGCACCGGATCTCGAGGTCACCAGCGGGCAGGTGCGCTTCGAACAGGTCGCCTTCCACTACCAGCCGGAGCGCCCGATCCTCGCGGACGTCTCGCTCGAGATCCCCGCCGGGCACAAGCTCGCGGTGGTCGGGCCCAGCGGGGCCGGCAAGTCGACGCTCGCCCGGCTGCTGTTCCGCTTCTTTGACGTGACCGACGGGCGCATCACCATCGACGGACAGGACATCCGCGAGGTGACCCAGCAGAGCCTGCGCCGCGCGATCGGCGTGGTCCCGCAGGACACCGTGCTGTTCAACTCCAGCATTCGCTACAACATCGCCTACGGGGACCCGGAAGCGTCCGAAGAGGCGATCTTGCGCGCGGTCCACCTGGCGCACCTGGACGACTTCATCGAGCGCCTGCCCGACGGTCTGGACACGGTGGTCGGCGAACGCGGGCTCAAGGTCTCCGGCGGCGAGAAACAGCGCATCGCCATCGCCCGCATGCTGCTGAAGGACCCGCCGATCCTGGTATTCGACGAGGCCACCTCGTCACTGGACTCGGGCTCGGAGAAGGCCATCCTGCAGGCCCTGAACGAGGTCTCGGCGCGGCGCACCACGCTGGTCATCGCCCACCGCCTGTCCACCGTGAAGGACGCCGAGCAGATCGTGGTGCTGGACCAGGGCCGCGTGGTCGAACGGGGCGCCCACCGCGAACTCCTCGCCAGGAACGGCGCCTACGCCCGCCTGTGGCAACACCAGCAGGAACACGACCCCACCACCGCCAACTCGAGCCCGAACGCCGGGCACTAAACCCTTGTTCACCACGAAGCGCACGAAGGCACGAAGGAATTCAAGGGCGTATTCACCACGGAGGACACGGAGATCACGGAGGAATTCGAAAGGCTCTGATGTGCGCGCTCCGTCAAGGGTGCGGGATGCCGCCAAGCACACGAAGCAGCGGCGGTTAACCTGCAGTAACCCAGGCCGCAACCAATACCCGTATCTCACCCCGACTTCCCTATTTTCTCCGTGTCCTCTGTGTCCTCCGTGGTGAACCCGCTCTTGACCTTGACCTAGCCCTTCTTCGTGTCTTTGTGCGCTCCCATGAAACGGTTTGCAAGCGGTTGTTTGGGTTATGAAAGTTTTGGCCTTTCTGAGGCGCCTCAAAAGGTCCGATGACGGACATCAACGCCCGCTGTTTCCTGCGCGACAGCGCGTCGTCCCCGGACGGGGCGCCAACTTCGTGGTGAACAAGGAATTGAATCAGTCCGGGTCGACGCGGCCGCGCAGGGCCTTCTTGCGGCCGCGCTGGGTCTTGCCCTCCAGGCGGCGCAGCTTGGAGGCGCGGGTCGGCCGCGTGGCCTTGCGGGCCTTGATCGGGCGGCCGGCCTCGCGCAACAGCTCCGCCAGGCGCTCCAGCGCGTCCTCGCGATTGGCCTCCTGGGTGCGGTACTGCTGCGCCTTGATGACGATCACGCCGTCCTTGCTGATGCGCTGGTCGCGCCGGCGCAGCAGACGCTCCTTGTAGACCTCGGGCAGGCTGGAGGCGCGGATATCGAAGCGCAGGTGAATGGCCGAGGCGACCTTGTTGACGTTCTGGCCGCCGGCCCCCTGGGCACGGATCGGAATCAGCTCGATCTCGTGCTCGGGGACGCTCACGCTATTGGAGATTTGCAGCATCGCGGGATCAGCGAAACTCGCCGCCACGGATACGGCCGTCCTCATCCAGCTCGGCAAAGAACCGGCTGTGATCGGTCCGGTATTCCTGGGTCACGATGTCCCCGGGCAGCACCAGCATCACGTCGGGGTAGACGCGCCCGAATTCTGCGGGTGTCGGGCGGCTCTCGAGAAAATGCAGGAACGGGTTCATCTGCTCCACTGTGCCCGGACGCGGCTCGGGCCCGTCACCCCGGGTCTCGGTCTTGTGCACCGAACAGGCACCAACGCCCAGCGCCAGCACTACAACCACAAGGGCCGGGGTCCATCGGAAATTCAACGCCATGCAAACCTCCTGCGCAGGCAAGATGCAACGTCATTTCGAGGCGCCGAAGGCGCCGCGGCAACCTCCAGAAGCTCGCACCCCAGCTAGATCCGATGGCCCACGGGAGATTGCTTCGTCGCTTCGCTCCTCGCAATGACGGGGCAATATCCCGCGCGCCGAGGGAGTAGTTAGGAGCGCGGAGGTTACTCCGTCGGCTGGCCGTGCTCGCGGGTCGACTGGAAGCGGATCTCCGGCCACTTCTCCTGCGCCATCTGCAGGTTGACCCGGGTCGGGGCGATATAGACCAGATCGCCGCCGTGGTCGATCGCCAGGTTGGTCGCCGCCTTCTCCTTGAACTCGTCGAATTTCTTCGGATCATCGCTTTCGACCCAGCGCGCCGTCTGGACGTTCACGTTCTCGAACTGTGCCTCCACCTTGTACTCGGTGCGCAGGCGTTCGGCGACTACCTCGAACTGCAGCACGCCGACCGCCCCCAGGATCAGGTCGTTGTTGGTCAACGGGCGATAGAGCTGGGTCGCACCCTCCTCGCACAGCTCCTGCAGCCCCTTGGCGAGCTGCTTCATCTTCAGCGGGTCCTTCAACTGCGCGCGGCGGAACAGCTCCGGGGCGAAGTTCGGCACACCAGTGAAGGTGAGGTCCTCGCCCTGAGTGAAGGTATCCCCGATGCGGATGGTGCCGTGGTTGTGGATGCCGATGATGTCGCCGGGATAGGCGGTCTCCACATGCTCGCGGTCGGAGGCCAGGAAGGTCAGCGCGTCCGGGATCTTCACGTCGCGCCCGATGCGCACGTGGCGCAGCTTGGCGCCCTTGTCGAAGGTGCCCGAGCAGATGCGCATGAACGCGATGCGGTCGCGGTGGTTCGGGTCCATGTTCGCCTGGATCTTGAACACGAAGCCGGTGAACTTCTCCTCGGTCGGCTCTACCTTGCGCGAGTGGGTCGGGCGCGGCAACGGGCCCGGAGCATACTCGACGAAGTCGTCCAGCAGCTCCTCGATCCCGAAGTTGTTGATCGCCGAGCCGAAGAACACCGGGGTCTGCGCACCGCTCAGGTAGGCCTCCGGGTCAAATGCGTGCGAGGCGCCCTGCACCAGTTCCAGTTCCTCGCGCAGCTCCCCGGCCTGCGGCCCCAGCACCTCGTCCAGGCGCGGGTTGTCCAGGCCCTCGATGATCTCGCCGGTGGACTTCTTGCCGCCCTCTTCGGGGTCGTACAGATGCACCGCGTCGCGGCGGAGGTGATAGACGCCACGGAAGCGCTTTCCCGAGCCGATCGGCCAGGTGATCGGGGCGCACTGGATCTTCAGCACCTCCTCGACCTCGTCCAGCAACTCGATCGGATCGCGGCCCTCGCGGTCCATCTTGTTCACGAAGGTCATGATCGGCGTATCGCGCAGCCGGCAGACCTCCATCAGCTTGATAGTCCGTTCCTCGACACCCTTGGCGGCGTCGATCACCATCAGCGCGGAGTCCACTGCGGTCAGCGTGCGATAGGTGTCCTCGGAGAAGTCCGCGTGTCCCGGGGTGTCCAGCAGGTTCACCATGCGGCCCTTGTACGGGTACTGCATGACGGAAGAAGTGACCGAAATGCCACGCGATTTCTCCATCTCCATCCAGTCGGAGGTGGCATGGCGCGCTGACTTGCGCCCCTTGACCGTACCGGCGAGCTGGATCGCGCCGCCGTACAGCAGGAGCTTTTCGGTCATGGTGGTCTTACCGGCGTCCGGGTGCGAAATGATCGCGAAGGTCCGGCGTCGGCGGGTTTCCTCGATAAAGGACATGAATACGGGCCGCTTGAATCAGCCCGTAAGTTTAACGCGAAAGCGCGGGTCCGGTTCATCTTTCCGGGGGCCCAACATGCAAACGGCCCCGAAAAACGGGGCCGTTTGCATGGGTTCCGGCGCTGCCCGATCAGCGCGCCGAGGCCGCCTGAAGCGCGGCGTTCTGTTCCTTGAGGCGCCCCTGGGCAGTCACCAGGTCACGGTTGTTCATGCGGGTCTCCAGCGAGGCCAGGCGTTCCCGGTCGTCCGCCATGCTGTACCAGACATGCGCCTGCACCAGATCACGTTCGACCCCGCGACCGTTCTGGTGCAGGCGACCCAGCCCGATCTGGGCATGCCGGTAGCCCTGCTCCGCTGCAGCGGTATACCAGCGCGCGGCGGCGGCCGGATCACGCGTGGTGCCCTGACCATTCTCGTGCATCAGCCCCACATAATACTGCGCGGCAGGCAGTCCCTGATCTGCCGCCTTGCCCAGCCACTCGAGTGCGGCGGCCGGATCCTGCTCGCCATTGGCCAGATGGCTGCCCAGCCAGTACTGGGCATCGGCATGACCCAATTCCGCCGCGCGTGAGTAATGTTCGTGACTGCGTTCGGCGTCGGCCGAGGTGCCCTTGCCGGTCGCGAAGAGGTAACCCAGATAGTAATGCGCACTGGCGTGGTCGGCATCCGCAGCGCGAGCAAACCAGCGCAGGGCCTGATCGTAGTCCACCGCCGTGCCGCGCCCGGCGTAGTTCGCCATGCCCACGTCGAACATCGCCGCCGTATTGCCCTTCTGTGCGTTGCTTTCACGGATCTCGTACCAGACTTCCAGCAGCTCCTGCTGGCGCTCGGCCTCGTCGTAGCCGAAGGCCTGCTGGGCATGGGCAAGCCCTCCGGTAGCCAAGAGCGGCAGCGCCAGGGGGAGCGAAACAAACAATGCACGTAGGGATCGGGACATGGGTTACCTCATCCGGAGTCGGGGCCAATACCGAGTTCGATCATAGACCCGGGGGGTGACCGTCACAACGCGGAGGTCCCGGGACGAGAACCCAAGGCGGCAAAACCCGACCGGGTTACGGATTTTGCACCCGACGCTGTGACTGACTTCACACTCCGGCGCTGAACCGACGAGTCAAGACCCGGCGGGCGCGGCGCAGCGACGCGTCAGCACCCAGGCATCCTCGCGGCCGCTGGGGAGCGGGTAATAGCGCGGACGGGTGCCGATATGCTCAAAACCCTCGGAGCGGTAGAGCTGCACCGCCGCCACATTGGATGGGCGCACCTCGAGGAACAACGCCTCTGCGTCCTGACTGCACACATAGTCAAACAGGCGACGGACCATGAAACGGCCAAGCCCGTTGCCCTGCCAGCGCGGGTCCACCGTAAGGTTGAGCAGGTGGGCCTCGCCGGCGGCCACCGTCAGCACACTATGCCCCACCTGGCGACCATCCACCGCCAGCACCCAGCAGTCGTAACCCACCCGAAGGCAGTCCTCGAAGATGCGGGCGGTCCAGGGGTACACATAGGCCTCGCGCTCCACGCGCATCACGCCTTCCACATCGGCCACCTGCATGCGGCGCAACTCGGGCTGGACGCGGGGTTCGGCACTCATGACGCAGGCTTCTCCAGCAGCAGTGAAGGAAAGGACGGGGCGAGGTGTCGTTGGTTCGGAACCCGGCGACTCGGCCAAGGTTCCCAATCCCTCAATCAGTGAGCGGTTCTGACAGACAGGTCCGGGCGCGCTGCAGGTCCTGCCAGGCACGGGCCTTGTCACCCGGCTTTCGCAGCAGGTAGGCCGGATGGTAGGTCACGATCAGAGGAACGCCCTGGTAGCGCTGCTCCGTGCCACGCAGCCGACCGAGAGGCTCGTCCGTCGCCAGCAAGGCGTGGGCCGCTACACGCCCCAGCGCCACAATGACCTCCGGCTGGATCAGCTCGATCTGGCGATCGAGAAACCCGCGGCAGGCCGCGGACTCCTGGGGTTTCGGGTCACGGTTTCCGGGCGGGCGGCACTTCAGCAGATTAGCGATGAAGACATCGCGGCTCCGGTCCAGGCCCAGCGCCAGCAGCATGTTGTCCAGCAGCTGCCCCGCACGACCCACGAAGGGCTCGCCACGGCGGTCCTCTTCCGCACCCGGGGCCTCGCCGACGAACAGCCAGCGCGCGCGCGGGTCGCCCACCCCGAACACGGTCTGCGTGCGTTCGCGGGCCAGCTCGACGCAGGCATGGCAGCCACGCACCCGCGCCTCCAGGGCCTCCCAGTCCAGGGTATCGACCGCGGCGCCCGGCGCCCCGGCATCCACGACCTCGGCGTGCTCGCCCGCCACAAGGGCGGATTCCGCCGGAAGCGCCGCGGCCTCGGTCTTGTCCTCCAGCGCGATGCGCGAGCGCCACACCGGAATGCCCATGTCCGCGAGGATGCGGCGCTGGCGCACCGACAGCAACACGCGGCTACCCCCCCGACGGCGCCCGGCGACGATGCCGGCGCCAGCGCTCCAGGGTCAGCAACGGTCCGGACAGGGCATAGATGACGAAGGCCGCCAGCAGGACCTTGGGCGGATCCAGGGCCAGCAGCATCAGCGCCAGCACCACCCCGACAATCGCCAGGAAAGGCACCCGGTGCTTGAAGTCCATGTCCTTGAAGCTGAAGTAGGTCAGGTTGCTGACCATTGCCGCCCCGGCGAGCACGGTGACCACCAGGATGCCCACCAGATAGGGGTCGGCCAGCTCCGCCGGGATGCCCCAGTCCTCCAGCACCCAGACCATGCCCACCAGGATCGCGGCGCTGGCGGGGCTTGGCAGCCCCTGGAAAAAACGCTTGTCGCTGACCGCGAGCCGGCTGTTGAAGCGCGCCAGCCGTAGCGCCGCGGCGGTGGCAAAGAAGAACGCCGCCACCCAGCCGAAGTTGCCGAGGTCGTGCAGTTGCCAGAGGTAGACCACCAGCGCCGGGGCCACACCGAAGGACACCAGATCCGACAGCGAGTCGTACTGCGCGCCGAACTCGCTTTGGGTGTCGGTCATGCGCGCGACGCGGCCATCCAGGGTGTCCAGCACCATGGCCACGAAAATCGCGATGGCGGCGGTGATGTATTCGCCGTTGATCGCGGAGACGATGGCGAAGAACCCGGAGAACAGCACCCCGGTGGTGAACAGGTTGGGCAGCAGATACACCCCGCGCCGGCGCCGGCGATGGGGCGGCTGGTCGTCGGCGACGGTATCCTCGCCCTCGATGTAGTCCGGCTCGGGATCCGTCCGTCGGTCGCCTTCGTCCCCTGCACTCATTGCAGCACCTCCGCCGCGCTCTCGTCGTCCCCGGTCGCCTCGGATTCGGGTAACCCGCCGAGCAAGGCCGAACCCGCCAGGACCCGCTGACCCGGCTCGACCATCACCTGCGCGCCGACCGGCAGCCAGACCTCGAAGGTACCACCAAAGCCGGCGAACCCCATGCGCTTGCCGCGTCCTAGGCGGTTGCCGGGGACGTTGTTCTGCATGCGCACCATGCGGGGCCAGTGATCGACGCTGAGTGCCAGGGTCAGCCGGGTGCCCTCGTCGGTCTCCAGCGCATAGGCCAGACGCCCCTCCAACTGGGCATCCGGCGCCTCGTCGGTCTCCTTGCCGGGCCAGACCCGTTCGCGAATTTCGGCCTCCTGCGGGGCGTGCACGTTGTATTCGCCCAGGCGGCGCTGACGCAGGCGGATGCAGACCGCCGGCTTTTTCGTAAACGGATCCCGGGTCTCGGTAATCGACTCGATCGTGCCATCGGCCGGGGCGATCACGCCCAGGGCCGGTGCCGGGGCCTTGCGCCGCACGTTCCGGAACAGCCCCATCAGGGCCACGGTGAGGATCACCATGAACAGGCCCAGCTCCGCCTCCCCGACCAGCAGCGTAATCACCGTCATCCACGCGGCGATGATGACGAACAGACGGCCTTCGGGAGCTAGCGGAAACAGCATCGGGTGCTCGAGAGAGAGGACGCCCTGCGACAGACCATAATGTCCATCGCAGGGCCTCGCATCAGTTGCGGGACTTGTCGACCAGCTGGTTGGCCGTGATCCACGGCATCATGGAGCGCAGACGCTCGCCGACCTGCTCGATCTCGTGGGCGGCGTTCAGGCGTCGGTTGGCGGTCATCGACGGGTAGTTCATCGCGCCTTCCAGGATGAACTGCTTGGCGTACTCGCCATTCTGGATGTTGCGCAGCGCCTCGCGCATGGCCCAGCGCGACTCTTCGTTGATCACCTTCGGACCGGTCACGTACTCGCCATATTCGGCGTTGTTGGAGATCGAGTAGTTCATGTTGGCGATGCCGCCCTCGTACATAAGATCCACGATCAGCTTAAGCTCGTGCAGGCACTCGAAGTAGGCCATCTCCGGTGCATACCCCGCCTCGGTCAGGGTCTCGAAGCCCGCCTTGACCAGTTCCACGGCACCCCCACACAGCACGGCCTGCTCGCCGAACAGGTCGGTTTCGGTCTCGTCCTTGAAGCTGGTCTCGATGATGCCAGTACGCCCGCCGCCGATCGCCGAGGCGTAGGACATCGCGATGTCGCGCGCCTTGCCGGAGGCGTCCTGCTGGATCGCGATCAGATCGGGGATGCCGCCGCCGCGCACGAACTCGGAGCGCACGGTGTGGCCCGGGGCCTTGGGCGCAATCATGATCACGTCCAGGTCCTTGCGCGGCTCGATCTGGTTGTAGTGGATCGCGAAGCCGTGGGCAAAGGCCAGCGTCGCGCCCTGCTTCAGGTTCGGCTCCAGCACGTCGCGGTACAGCGCGGCCTGGTACTCGTCCGGGGCCAGCACCATGATCAGGTCGGCGCCGGCGGTCGCGGCGTCGACATCGGCCACCGTCAGACCGGCTTCTTCGGCCTTGGCGCGCGAGCTGGAGCCTTCGCGCAGACCCACGGTCACGTCCACACCGGAGTCCTTGAGGTTGTTCGCATGGGCGTGGCCCTGCGAACCGTAGCCGATGATGGCCACCTTCATGCCCTTGATGATGGAGAGGTCGGCGTCTTTGTCGTAATAAAGATTCATCGCAATTTCCTTGATATCAGCCCCAAGCGGGGCCCATGGCAAACAAACGGGCCCGGCCCCCGCAACCGGGGGCCGGGCCCGGGGATTCAGATTTGCAGGGCGACGTCGCCCCGGGCGATGCCCATCACGCCGGAGCGCACGACCTCCAGGACGGTAAACGCGTCGAGGGCCACGAGGAAGGCGTCCAGCTTGGAGCCCTCGCCGGTGATCTCGATCACGTAGCTGTCGTGGGCCACGTCGATGATCCGGCCGCGGAAGATATCCGCCAGGCGTTTGACCTCCTCGCGCTCGGCGGCCTCCGGCACACGCACCTTGACCAGCGCCATCTCGCGCTCGATGTGCGGATAGGCGGTCATGTCCAGCAGCTTGATCACGTCGATCAGCTTGTTCAGCTGCTTGGTGATCTGCTCGACGATTTCGTCGGAACCGCTGGTGACGATGGTCATGCGCGACAGCGACGGGTCGTCGGTCGGCGCGACAGTCAGTGATTCGATGTTGTAACCACGCGCGGAGAACAGTCCGGCCACCCGCGAGAGGGCACCGGATTCGTTTTCCAGCAGGACACTAATGATATGACGCATACGGCTCTTCCCTGTACCCGGCTCAGACCAGGATCATTTCGTTCTGGCCGGCACCGGCCGGGATCATCGGATACACGTTCTCGGACTGGTCGGTAATGAAGTCCATGAACACCAGGCGGTCCTTCTGCGCCAGGGCCTCCTTGATCGCACCCTCGACGTCGCCCGGCTGGGTGATCTGGATACCGACGTGGCCATAGGCCTCGGCCAGCTTCACGAAGTCCGGCAGCGCATCCATGTAGGACATGGCGTAGCGGCCCTGATAGAAGAACTCCTGCCACTGCCGGACCATGCCCAGGTAGCGGTTGTTCAGGTTCAGGATCTTCAGCGGCAGCTGGTACTGGAAGCAGGTCGACAGCTCCTGGATGCACATCTGGATGCTGGCCTCACCGGTAATGCAGCCCACCGTCGCCTCCGGATGCGCGAACTGCACGCCCATCGCAAACGGCAGACCCACGCCCATCGTGCCCAGGCCACCAGAGTTGATCCAGCGATTGGGCTTGTCGAAGCGATAGAACTGCGCCGCCCACATCTGGTGCTGGCCGACATCGGAGGTCACGTAGGCATCGCCCTCGGTCAGTTCCCAGAACTTTTGCACCACGTACTGCGGCTTGATCAGCCCGGAGGTCTGGTCGTACTTCAGGCAGTCCTGCGCCTGCCATTCCGCGATCTGTTTCCACCAGGTGGCCAGGGCCTCGGCGTCCGGCTTGCTGCCGGCCTCGTTCAGGCCCTTGATCAGTTCGCGCAGCACCGGCTCGACCTCGCCGACGATCGGCACGTCCACCTTCACGTTCTTGGAGATGGAGGACGGATCGACGTCCACATGCACGATCTTCGCATGCGGACAGAACTTCTCGATGTTGCCGGTCACGCGGTCATCGAAGCGCGCGCCAATGGCGATCAGCACATCCGCGTGGTGCATGGCCATGTTGGCCTCGTAGGTGCCGTGCATGCCCAGCATGCCCAGGAACTGCTTGTCCGACGCCGGATAGCCACCCAGCCCCATCAGGGTGTTGGTGATCGGATAGCCAAGCTGGCGGGTGAACTCGGTCAGGGCCTCGGAGCCACGCCCCAGGATCACGCCGCCGCCGGTGTAGATCATCGGCTGCTTGGCCGACAGGATCAGGTCCACCGCCTTGCGGATCTGGCCGGTATGCCCCTTCGTGGTCGGGTTGTAGGAGCGCATGTGGATGCTCTCCGGGTACTCGAACACGCAGGTATCGGCGGTCACGTCCTTCGGGATATCGACCACCACCGGGCCGGGGCGCCCGGTGGTCGCCACGTAGAAGGCCTTCTTGATCGTGGTCGCCAGGTCCTTCACGTCCTTGACCAGGAAGTTGTGCTTCACGCAGGGACGCGTGATCCCCACGGTATCCACTTCCTGGAAGGCGTCGTTGCCGATCATGCTGGTCGGCACCTGGCCGGTGAACACCACCAGCGGAACCGAATCCATGTAGGCATCGGCAATCCCGGTAATCGCGTTGGTCGCGCCGGGGCCCGAGGTGACCAGGGCCACGCCCGGCTTGTAGGAGGACTTGGCATAGCCCTCGGCCGCGTGCACCGCACCCTGCTCGTGGCGCACCAGCACGTGGGAGACCTTGTCCTGCCGGTACAGCGCATCATAGATGTGCAGTACCGCACCACCGGGATACCCGAATACAACTTCGACGCCCTCGGCCTGGAGGCTGCGACAGAAGATTTCGGCGCCGGTGATGGCGGTGGCGGAGCTTGCGGACTCGGACATGGTGGTCGACTTCCTTACCGGGGGCTTGTGCACGATCGTCGGGTGATCACGCACCACAAATCAAAATAGCCCACCATCCTAATATGAAATCGCCCCCATTTCACGCCATAAAGCGGATGGGCCCGCGCCGGTCCTCGCGGGGAGCCAGCGACGTAGCCACCGGCACACGGGGCTAACCGACCCCGCCGCCCTGCCCGCTCCCACGAGATTGCCAGGGCCCCTGCGGGGCCTCGCAATGACGGGGGCAACAAGCACCGTCATCGCGAGGCGCGAAGCGACGTGGCGATCTTTTTGGGCGGCCCCGACGTCAAACCGAGCCGACACCGTAGGTCAGCTGTGCTCGCCCCCGGCCTGCGCGGTGGGCAGCTCGGCGAAATGCTCGCGGGCCCGCGCCACCAGCTGCGGTGGCAGGCCGTTCTTCTCGGCGATGGTCAACCCGAAGGAGACCCCCGGCTCGCCGATCAGCAACCGATAGGTGGGCGAGAGGGTCTCCGCGTCGAACTGCATCGAGGCATTCACGATGCCCGCATGCTGCGCCGCGTAGTCCTTCAGCGGTGCCAGGTGGGTATTCACGATCCCGCGCGTACCGCGGGCGCGCAGCTCGTCCAGCATCGCCATGGCGAGGGCTGCACCTTCGTCGGGGTCGGTACCGGTACCCAGCTCGTCCAGCAGGATCAGGCTTTCGGAGCGAGCATGGTCGAGGATCCGCTTGAGCACCTCCACATGCCCGGCGAAGGTCGACAGATGGTGGAACAGGCTCTGGTGATCACCGACATCGACCATGACCCGATCAAAACGGCCGATGCGACAGTCCTGCTCGGCCGGGATATGCAGCCCGCACCAGGCCATGGTGACCAGCAGGCCCAGGGTCTTCAGCGCGACCGTCTTGCCGCCGGTGTTCGGGCCGGTAATCAGCAACAGCGGCTGCTCGCCATCCAGGCGAATCGACAGGGGAACCGGCTGCGGGCCGTTCCCCTCGGCGAACTGCAACAGCAGCAGCGGGTGGTAGGCCTCGATCAGCTCCACGCCGGCCTCGGGCTCCAGCCTCGGGGCATGGGCATTCATCTGCGCCGAAAGCTGTGCGGCGGCCGAGGCCAGATCAATCCAGGTCAGCGCGGTCAGCATCAGGTCCAACGGCTCGCCATGCTGGCGCACCCCATCGGTCAGCTCGCGCAACAGACGCTGCTGTTCGGTGTTGATCTGACTGTTGACCGTATCGAGCTGGTTGTTCAACGGGACCGCCTCGATCGGCTCCACGATCTGGTCACGCCCCCCCATCGCGGTGCCCCGACGCACACCCTTGACCGCCCCGGCCGCGTCGCCGCGCAGCACCATCACCGCGCGCTCCTGGTGCCACTGCACCTTCAGCGCATCCTCGCCCTTCTGCGCAAGATCGGAGTCCGCCAGGCGCTTTTTCACCACCGCCTCGACCTCGTCACGCAGCCGCCCGCGCTGCCCGAAGGCCTCGACCAGCTCGGCGCTGGCGTCTTCGCGCAGCGAGCCGCCGGGGTTCAGGCAGGCAGCCAGGCGCTGTTCCAGCGCCTCGGGTGGGTACAGCTTGTTCAGATCCGCCGGATAGATCTCCGGGGTGTCGGCCAACTGATCCGCCAGTTCACGAGCCTGGCGCATGATGACCTGGAGATTGTGCAGGGCCTGTACCGGCAAGGCCGAACCGGGGTTGGCCGCCTGGCGCAGCGCGGCACGCACATCCGGCAGCTGGCCCAGCCGGGGCAGCGTGCCGGCATCCAGACGCTGGCGTGCGACGGTCACCGCCTTTTGCAGCGCCCGCGCCGCATCCAGATTCGGCGCCGGTTCCAGCCCGCGCGCGGCGTCGGCGCCATAGGGCGTGGCAGTCAGGCGCTCCAGCAGACGCTGGATCGCGGGGAATTCGAGGGCCTTCAGATCAACCTGCATGGCATACCCTTGTACATGAAATCTCTGCCGGAACCTTGTGGGAACCGGCTTTCCGGCGAAGCCCCTGCCCGCATCCGGCTTTGGCAGGGGCTTCGCGTGCAAGCACGCTCCTACAAGGAAGGGCGAGGATCCTGGTTACTCCTCGGCCTTCTTGAACATGCCGAGATAGGCCTTCTTGTCCATCATCGGCTCGCGCATCACCGCCAGCATGTCGTCCAGGTGTTCCGGCGTGCTCATGCCGACCAGCGAGGTGCCCAGACCCGGCGTGGAGCGGTTGAACTGCAACGCGCGCTGCGCCGGGTTGGGCAGGCTCGCCAGTTGCTGCTCGACCACCTCCACCGACTGTTTCGCCAGATGCCCCTTCAGCATGGAATGCGAGGCGATCATGTACACCTCCAGCTGGTGCGCGGCCTGCAGCGGGCTGGCCACATTGCCCTGCCCGGTCGCGGTGTTGAAGCGGGTAAAGCCTTCCAGCATCACCTGGTTGAACGGCAGCATGGCGATCTTGAAGTGGTGCCGCGCATGGTCGTCGCCGGTCACCGTCTGCGCGGCGCGTTCGGCCAGGCCCTGCATGGAGGTGAGCGACTGGAACACCGCCGCGTCGGTCTCCTCGCGGAAGCCCTCGAAGGTGGAGATGCCGTAGGTGCGGATCTTCTTTTCGAGTACCGCCCGCTCCAGCATCTCGAACACGGGCTCCAGCTTGCGGTTGGTCGGCTCCTTGCCGATCTCGTGGATGTGCACCTCGGGCTGGTCGATCAGGAACGCGTCCAGCGTCTCCACCCCCATCAGCGAGCGTGACAGCTCCATCTGGTAGTGGAGGTATTCCGGCGTCAGCAGATGCGCGCCCTTGGCCAGATCATCCTTCGTGCCCATGCCCTGGGCCTCGATCTCGCGCTGGAACCAGGCCTCCATATCGTCCGGAGGCCCACCGCGCAGGGTCAGGAAGCCGCCCTTGGAGATCAGGAACATCGCCTCGCGCGGAACCCCGGCCTCCAGCGCGGTACGCACGCCAGCCCCCACCGCGGCCAGCGACCGGCCGTAGCGGTAGTGCGCGCCGGTATCGACCACGTTGACGCCCTCGGCCAGGCCACGCGCAACGATCGCGGAGATCTGCGCGTCGACCTCGGCGGTGGCTGCCCCGCCGAAGGTGCCGATCCCGAGGCTCGACAGGCGCATCTTCGCGCGCGAGAACTCGCTGTAATGCCCCTCGGCGGCCTTGCCCTCGGACACGAACTGCTCTGCGTAACGACGCGTCGCCTTGGCATTGGCGTATCCGGGTATCAGTTTCTGCACGGGCTGCATGCGTCTCCTCGATTGGTCGCGGGTCCCTGGTGACGGACTCAGGGAAGCCCCGAACCCTCACCCACCCGATGAGGGGGAGAATCGTACGTCAGCGGACGGGATTTGCGAAAACCCGCAACGCGAGCGGGCCACTACCGGCGGCATTGTACGGCCGCACAAACAGCCGCGCCCTGGCATGTGCCAGGGCGCGGGGCAGAGGCCGACCCGAGCCGGAAGCCAGGGGGCGGCAGAGGAAAGCAGCGGAGGCTACAGGCCCGGGGCCGAATGCCGATAGCGGCGGAAGGCCCCCAGCATCACGAGCCCAAGCCCGATCAACCAGACCGGCCCAGGGAGCGGAACCTCGGTCGTGGTGGCGAACCGACCGCTGAGATAAAGCTCCTCGAAGCCATTGTTCAGGTCGTCCATAAAGAAATCGATCCCGAACAGATAGCCTTCGCCGGAGAACAGGCCGAGATCCATGGTCGGGGCAAACACGATGTAGTCCAGCTTGCCGCTTCCCTTGTTGGCATCGGCCTCGTACACCTCGCCCGAATCGCCAATCACCTCGACCTCGCCGGGCGAGAGAACCGGGCCGCCATTGCCGTCGTCAAAGATCCAGCGAGCCACGCGTTCCCCGGTGACGGGGTCGTAGATAAAGACCTCGGCCTGGACCCACAGATCGGGGGCTGAGCCTGTCTGGTTGTGATCGAAGATGAACGTGGGGATTGTGGCCCCCGGGTTAATCGCATCCAGGTACGCCAGGAGGTTGTCCACCAGCACAGGCCCGTTGGCCTGGGTGCCCAGCCCCCAGTCACCAGTGAAGTCGGTCGTACCGCCACCCGGCAAGGGCATGGGGTCCTCGAAATTGTAGCTGCCGCCGGGCCCGATACCCTGGTTATCCGCGCCACCAGCACCCGTGCCCACAATCAGATCCAGCGTGCCGGTGCCCTGCCCGGTAAACTGGTCATTGGACAGGAAACCCCACTGGTTCAGCAACGAGCCGGAGTAAGAATAGAAATCGTTGTACTGAATGGCGACCGGGATCCCGTCATAGGTCTCGTCGACGTCCGGAAGCTCGATAATGGCCGCGTTCGCCACCGAGCCTGCGAGCATTACGCCCGCTAGCACCACCACCTGCTTACTCCACCACTTGCGCATCACACTCACCTCCGGCTCCCGGCCTGTTGACCGCTCAGGGCGCCTTTCGCCCTCTCGAGCAACTACGAAGCAAGACACGCGCCAAAGCCGCTAAAGACCTGTTTGATCGCGAGTTTTTCGCAAACCCGATTCGCCGCGAAGGACCTCGTGTAAACCATTCCGACATTTTTCGGGAAAACGGCCCGAAACCCCGTCGGAAAGCTTTACACCCGATGGGCGCCCCAGGAGACACGGAGCCGCAATCCAGGCTTGGTATCGTCTGTGCCCGCAGTCACGGGCCGGTGATGGGTCAGCGTCTCTTCACTACCCGCGCAACAGCGGGTGTGTATGGAAAAGCCGCTCCAGGCGGTCCTCGAGTTCGGGACGCACGGGGCCGGAACGGTCGGCGTCCAGGCGGGAGACGAACAGGTTCGCGTACCACGCCTCTTCCTCGTCCATGTCCCAGTCGACCTCGCGCAGCAAGGCCTGGCCGGCCGCAGGGATCGCGGCGGGGAGGTCGCGCCCGGTGAGCAGGGCCCAGACGCCGGTCCAGCAGCGGGCGAGCGCGAGGGGGTGATAGCCGCCACCGCCGAGGACCAGCAGCTTCGGCGTGCCATCCGCATGGCGCGGGCTGGTCTCGATCACGTCGTCGATGCAGGCGAGGAAACACTGCGTGGAGATGCCGAACTTGCCGAGCGGATCCGGCAGCAGGGCATCGGTGCCGGCCTGGACGACAATCACGTCCGGCCGCCAGCGATCAAGCACCGCGTCCCAGACCCGGGTGAAGGCGGCGCGGAATTCGCTGTCATTGGTCTCCTTCGGCAGCGGCACATTCACGGCGTTGCCGAGCGGACCCGTGTCCTCGATGCGGCCGCCCTCGAAGGGATAGCCGTATTCGGTATCCATGTGCAGGGAGACGGTGAGGACATCCGGGTCATCGATGAACGCGGCCTCGACGCCGTCGCCATGGTGGGCATCGATGTCGAGATAGAGCACACGCTGACCGGCCTGGCGCAGGCGCAGGATCGCGAGCGCGGGGTCGTTGAAGTAGCAGAAACCGCGCGCCTGGTCGGGGGCGGCGTGGTGCATGCCGCCAGCCGGATTAAAGGCCATCTGCCCGCCCAGCACGACCTCGGCGCCCTGGATGGAGCCGAAGGTGGCAGTGGCCGGGGTGGCGAAGAAGCCGGCGAAGAACGGGTTTTCGAAGTTGCCGATGTTGTGGCGGTCGCGGTAGCGCTGGAAGACCTTGCCCAGCGCCTCGGCGCGCTGCATCGCGGAGACATACTCGCGGGTGTGGAACCATTCGAGCTCGGCCGGCTGCGCCTTGCGCGTGACGGCCATCTCCCCGGGGGTGATCGCGTCATAGGCCTCGATCAGGTCAATGGTCAGCGAGACGCGCGGGATGCCCAGTGGGTGATTGTCACCGTAGCTGTGCCCGCGATAGCGCGGCGCATGCAGCAGGGTCGCGTGGCGCCGGGCCGGAGCGCGCTCCGACCCCGGGGCTGTGGCGTCCTGATCGATGGCTTCGGGGGTGGCATTCACTGGCGCAGCCTCAGGTAGATCTCGGGCAGACGGCGCGGCAGCTCGTCCACGTGGTCGATGATGGTGTAGTGCCCGGGGCCGAAGATGGCCGGCAGGTACTCGGACCCGGACGGGTCCAGGGTGATGCAGAAGGGGTGAATACCGGCATCCACCGCCTCCTTCATCGCCATGCGGGTGTCTTCGTGCAGATAGCGCTGGTCACCGCCATCGTCGTAGTCGGCCGGGCGTCCGTCGGTGAGGATCAGCAACAGGCGGCGCTGGCTGGAGTTGCGCTTGAACGCCTCCAGCGAGTGACGGATGCCCGCCCCCATGCGCGAAGCCAGGCGCCCGGACACCCCGGCGATGCGGGCGCGCACGGTGTCGTTCAGGTCCTCGTTGAAATCCTTCAACCAGTAGTAGTTGACCTGGTCACGCTGCTTGGAGGCAAAGCCGGCGAGCGCGTAGGGATCGCCGACCTTCTCGATCGCCTCGGCGAACAGCATCATCCCCTCGCGGATGCGGTCGACGATCTTGCCCTGCCCACTCGGGTGGCGCGCCATGATGGAGGTGGACATGTCCGCCAGCATCAGCACCGAGGTGTCGCGGTGCTGCACCGCGCGGCGGCGGTAGATGAAGGCCTTGGGCGAGAGCCCGGCCTTCTTGTCGGCGATGTAGTCGATCACCGCTTCGGTATCCAGCTCGTCGCCGTCCAGCTGCTTGCGCTGCGGCGCCAGGCGCATCGGGCGCTGCATCTCCAGACCGCGGGTCAGACGCTTCAGGGTGTCGGCGTTCTCCGACAGGATGGTCGCCGCCAGCTCCGGGTTCTCGTCGTCCAGCACACGCTCGTAGAGGTTCACCCAGTCGGAGATGTAGCGTTGTTCGCGGTAGTCCCACTCGGGATACGGGATGCCGTCCTTCCGTGGCGTATAGGGTACGCCGCGCTTGGCCACCTGGGCCGGCTGCGGAATGCCGGTGCCGATGCGCCCGCCGGTGCCGGAGGTCTCCTGCTGCGGGGTCTGGATATCCGCGTCCGGGTCCTTCTGCGCCTGTTCCGGGGCCTGCTGGGGCTGTTCTTCCTGTTTCTGGTGCTCGAGCTTGTGCTCGTCGTGCGCCTCGTGGTCGCGGAAATCGGCCAGGCTGCCGTCGCGCTTGCGCTGCGGGTAGACCGGCAGCGACTGGTTCAGCGACAGCCCCGGCAGATAGGCCTCGGCACGCTCCTCGATCGTGATGTCCGGGAAGGTATCGTCGGCGAACAGTTCCTCGCCCACGGCCCACGCAGTGACGATATCGGCGTCCGACTCCAGCATGCGCGCCAGGCGCGGGTCCTGGGCCTCACCGCGCAGCAGGGCCTCGTGGGCGCGCAGGGCGAAGTCGTAGTAGATGCCGGCCGCACCCTCCGGACGCTCGTGGGCCCGGGCAAGCTCCACCAGGCGCGACAGGAAGTTCGGGATGCGCGGGGCCAGGCGCGTGTTCACGCGCAGATCCTCGGCCAGGTCAAACAGGACCTGGAAGCTGAACATGCGCGCCTCGAACTGAGCGAACAACGGGCGCCAGGTGATGCGCGACTTGTCGTCCAGCGGCGGATGCTCGGCGCCGGCGCGCTCGAACAGGCGCTCGACGTCGGACTGCGCGTAGGTATCAAAGGCGAGATGCGCGGTCGCGTGCTGGGTGGCGACGATCGCCTCCTCGCGGGAGTCCATCACGGCCGGCATGAACAGGCGGCGCCCGTCGGTCTCGAGCATCGGGCGGCCCTCGCCCGGCTTCCAGCTGGAATCCGCCAGCGGGATGTCGGCATCCAGCCAGGCCATCAACACCAGGCGCAGGAAGCGCCCGTTCATGCGTGGACGGAAGCCCGGCAGCGCCTCCAGCAGGAGCTTCAGACTCTCGTCGCTCTCCAGGCGGAAATAGGCCTCGCCACGCGAACGCCCGGCCTTCAGCAAGTCCGCCCCGCGCCGCGCCCAGGAAAGCAGCCCCGCGTCACCGACCAGGTTGCGCGCGATCGGGGCACCCTCGAGGTAGGCGTCCAGGGTCAGGCCACGCTCGTCGAACAGCTTTTCGGCCGGCTCGATCAGGGCGCGCAGGCCCTCGATGCCGCGTCCGCCCGAGAGCTTGTCGAATGGGGCCTCGAAATAGGCACGGGCATCCGGCAGGCTGCGTGCGCACCAGCGCAGGCCGATCTCGGCCCACTCGCGCTCGCCGGCCTCGCCCCACTCCGCGTACACCCGGTCGGCCTGCGCCATGAAGCCTTCCAGGGCGTAATTGGAGTTCACCCACTCCTGAAAGCACGCAGCCTGCTCCAGCCACAGCTCCACCGTCTGCATGTGCTCGGCAAGGCGAGCCGAGTGGCGCATGAAGCTCTTGCCGGCCTCGCGGTCATGGAAGAACAGGTCGCGCGCGGTCTCGATCCAGCGCCGCGCGATGGTCGCCCCGAACGGACGGATTGACGGCAGGGCCTCCTTCGTATCGCGGTGCGCGACGAAGCTGATGTCCTCCAGGTGCTGGAGGATCTCCTCGATCTCGACGAGTTCTTCCGCCTCCGGTTTCGCGCCGCCTTGAGTCGCGGGGTCACTCACGCGGCTTCGGACTCGGGGAAGTGGGCGTCGAAGATCTCCTCCAGTGCCTGGATCAGCTCGGGGTCATCGGTGATCGGGGCAATCATCGCGGCGCGGCAGGCGACACGCGGGCTCAAGCCCGCCTGCATCAGTTCGCCGGCGTAGGCCAGCGCACGGGTGGAGGTGGCCTCTTCCAGACCGTGGTCCTTCAGCGCGCGCGCCTTGCGCCCGGCGGCGACCAGCTTCTCCACGCGATCGGCGTCCAGCCCACCGGATTCCTTGGCCACGATCTCGCGCTCGACGTCCTCCTCCGGGTAGTCGAAGTGGATACCGACGAAGCGCTGCTTGGTCGAGGGCTTCAGGTCCTTCAGTACGGTCTGATAGCCCGGGTTGTAGGAGATCACCAGCATGAAGTCTTCGTGCGCATCGATGATCTGCGACTTCTTGTCCAGCGGGAGCTGGCGGCGGTGGTCAGTCAGCGGGTGGATCACCACGGTGGTGTCGGTGCGCGCCTCGACGATTTCGTCGAGGTAGCAGATCGCACCCTCCTTGACCGAGCGCGTCAGCGGGCCGTCCTGCCAGACGGTTTCCTCGCCCTCCAGCAGGAAGCGCCCGACCAGGTCGGAGCTGGTCAGGTCCTCGTGGCAGGACACCGTCACCAGCGGCTGGCCCAGGACGTGGGCGATGTGCTCCAGGAAGCGGGTCTTGCCGCAACCGGTCGGCCCCTTGAGCATCACCGGCAGGCGCTTCGAGTAGGCCGCCTTGAAGATCTCGATCTCGTCGCGCTGGGGCTTGTAGAACGGGGCGTCACCCGCGTCCCCCGGTTTCTCGATGACGTCGCGTTCCACACCGCGGATGCGGTTGATCAGGTTCTTCATGGGATCTCCGATGTCGACCGCGGGGTCGGGACTGACCGCGGGGCCGGGACTGGTGTATGCGCGGGGGCGGCGTTACCCTGCTGCGCGTTGGGCGGGCCGCCAATCGTGTTCCCGCAGGCTTTGTTGTATCATTCTCTGTTTCTATTCTATCGAACCTGCGCACTTGCATGAACCAAACGCCCCACGGCTGCGGGGTTGGTCTTGCGGATGCGCCCGTCACTCGGATTCAGCGCTTCAATAGAGGACCCGGTATGAAACTTGTCAAGCTCGTCAAGCTGAACAACCTGCAGTACAACCCGAACCGCGACCCGAACTTCTACCGTCGTCCGGTCAACGAGGAATTCCGGCTGCAGGCCGTGCTGAACGGCTCCGGCAGCGCCCAGTGCTCGTTCTCCGTGGAAGGCGAGACCCTGTGCGAGGGCAGCGTGTCCCTGCCGGGCACCTTCGACTGCAAGTTCAGCTACGACACCGCCGGCACCCGCATTGGCGACCTGGTGATCGAGGGCAATGGCGAGACCTTCCACGAGAAGGTCCGCATCGACGTGCTGGAACACGCCTGGATCGGCTGATCCAGTCCGGCCAGCGCGGCCCCGCTCCATCGGGGACGGCAACAGCGAAAGGCCCCGCGGCAACCTGCCCGGGGCCTTTCGCGTTTCGGGTCCAGCCACAACCGTCCCTCGTCATCCCCGGCCGCATGCCCCTCGTTATCCCCGGCCGCATATCCCCTCGTCATCCCGGCCGCATATCCCCTCGTCATCCCGGCCGCATACCTCCTCGTCATCCCGGCCGCAGCGAAGCGGAGAGCCGGGATCTCCCGGGCGAGCCCGAGCCCCGGACGTCCGGGAGATCTCCAGCGGTGGCGATCCCGGATAACCGCTGCGCGGTTTCCGGGATGGCGAGGGAGGGGCGCCTTCATGGTGATCAGAGAATGCCGACAAGGTGTTCCGATCGACCCGTCGCCCGCCCCCGAATCGGGCTTCCGCGTGCGGTTCATGTCCTCCGTGGTGCAATCGCCTTGGCCCTTCTTCGTATCTTCGTGCGCTTCGTGGTTAACAATGGAGTCGGGGCCCAGACGAAGAAAGCCCCGCCGGAGCGGGGCTTTCGGGCATGGCCATGGCCTGCGGTGATCAGTCGATCACGCCGGTCACCCAGTACTGCACGTACTTCGGGTTGTCCTCGATAAAGCGATCCACGGCCTCCGCGTAGGAGTTTTCCTGGGCGTAAAACATCGCGTCTTCCAGGACCTCGAGATCCAGGTGCATACGCGAGATCATCATCGCCACGTCGTGGTACTCCTCGGCGAAGCCTTCACGCGCCAGGGCATGGATCCGTTCGAAGCTGCCCAGGGCCCCTTCCGGGTCTTCGAGGTAACGCAGATCATGGGCGCCGAATTTCCAGTGCGGGCTCCAGCCGGTCACCACGATCCACTCGTCACGACGGATGGCGCGTTCCAGCGCGGAGGTCATGCCCGCCCCGGAGGAGATCTGCAGGTTGTAGCCATCCAGGTCGTAGGTCTCCATGGCCTCTTCCGACAGCCGCGTCAGGCCCGCGCCCGGGTCGATCCCGGTGATGCGGCCATTCAGCTTGTCCCGCACGGAGTCCTTCTTCAGGTCCTCGATGGAACCGAGCTCGTCCTCGGGGATATAGTCCGGCACCACCCAGCCAAGGCGGGCGTTTCCGTACAGCGGCCCCAGGTTCACCACGTCCTGACCCACACGATCCATGTAGTCGGCGTGGGTCCCTGGCAGCCAGGCCATCAGCATCATGTCGATGTCGCCGGAGGCCAGACCCTGGTACTGCGGGGCGATATCGGTCTGGATCAGATCGACCGAGTAGCCCATCTCGTCCTCGATGACGCGTTCGGCCAGCCGGGTCACGAACTCGGCGTCGGACCACGCGGTCCAGCCAATCTGGATATCGTCGGCCTGGACCGTGGAGAGCCCCATGGAGGCGGCCAGCACGCCGCCCAGCAGGGTTGAAGTCAGTGTCTTGTTCATCGTGCTACTCCTTCCTTCGAGTGAAACGGATAGCGCGACGCGAGGGCCGGTCAACGGCTCGCCTTGCGCCGCAGTCCTACGCTCTGAGTGATCCGGTCGAGCAGGATGGCGAGGATCACGACCCCCAGGCCGCCCTCGAACCCCAGCCCGACATCGAGCCGCTGGATACCGGTGAGCACGGTGTTGCCAAGCCCGCCGGCACCGATCATCGACGCGATCACCACCATGGAGAGCGCCAGCATGATGGTCTGGTTGATGCCGGCCATGATCGACGGCATCGCCAGAGGCAACTGAATCTTGGTCAGGAGTTGGCGCCGATTGCAACCGAAGGCCAGCCCGGCCTCGATCTGCTCGCGGTTTACCTGGCGGATGCCGAGATTGGTCAGACGCACCACCGGCGGCATGCAGAACACCACCGTGGCGATCGCGCCGGGCACCGTGCCCAGCCCGAAGAAGATCGCGGCGGGGATCAGGTAGACGAAGGGCGGCATGGTCTGCATCAGATCCAGCACCGGGCGGATGGAGGCCTCGAGCCAGTCGCTGCGCGCCATCGCGACCCCGACCGGCATGCCGATCGCCAGCGCCACGGCGGTGGCCGCCAGCACCAGCGACAACGTCTTGATGGTGGGCTCCCACAGGTCCATCCCGAGGATCAGGCCCAGCGCCACGATGGCGAAGATGCCGAAGCGCCAGCTGACCCGCCACCAGCTAAGCCCCACCAGCACCAGCACCAGCAGCCAGGCGGGGATCGCGAGCAAGGCCCCCTCGAAGGAATTGGTCAGCAGCCCCAGGAACCAGGCAATACCGTCCAGCGCCGGCTCCAGGTTATCGAGGATCCAGTCGACTCCATTCTCGATCCAGTCGCCCACCGGGATATTGATGCGCCCCTCCATGTCAGTAATCTCCGTTCGCGGCGGCCGCGTTGCGGCTGCGGTCCAGGGCCTCGACCAGGCGCTGCAGGGTTACCAGGCCGCGGAACCGGCCCTCGCCATCCACCACCGGGATGGATACCGGGCTCTGCGCAGCACGCCGCGGCAGGTCGGCCAACGCCGTATCTTCGGGGACCGCCTCCACCTCCACCGCGACGTCGCTGGCGGCGCGATCCAGGGTAAGCTCGCCCAGACGCTTGGCCTGGACGACGGACTGGAAGCGCCCGCCGGCATCGACGATCACGGCCTCGTTACCCGGCACGTGGGCAATGCGGTTGCGCGCCTCACCGGCCGTGGTATCGGCATCCAGTACCGGGATGTTCTCGCTGTCCATGATGTCGCAGGCCTGGAATACCTGGGTGATGTCCACGCCGTGGAAGAACGAGCGCACGTATTCGTTGGCCGGGTGCGTGATGATTTCCTTCGGCGTACCGACCTGCACCACCTCGCCCCCCTGCATGATGGCGATGCGATCCCCGATCCGGATCGCCTCGTCGAGATCGTGGGAGATGAACACGACCGTACGTCGGTGTTCGCGCTGCAGGTCCAGCAGGCGGTCCTGCATCTCGGTGCGGATCAACGGGTCCAGCGCCGAGAAGGCCTCGTCCATCAGCATGATCGAGGGGTCGGTGGCCAGCGCACGGGCCAGGCCCACGCGCTGCTGCATGCCGCCGGAAAGTTCATCCGGATAACTGCGGGCATGGGCCTTGAGACCCACCTGGTCCAGGGCCTCTTGGGCGCGTTCACGGCGGCGGGCGCGGCCGACCCCGGCGATCTCCAGGCCGAGGGCGGCGTTGTCGATCACGGTCTTGTGCGGCATCAGGGCGAAAGACTGAAACACCATCGCCAGATCCTCGCTGCGCAACCGGATCAGATCGCGCTGGCTCATGCGCGTGACGTCACGCCCACGGACCTCCACGGTGCCGGCAGTGGGCTCGATCAGGCGGTTAAGCAGACGCACCAGGGTGGACTTGCCCGACCCGGACAGCCCCATCACCACGAAGATCTCGCCCTCGGCGATATCGAGGTTGCAGTCCTTCACGCCCACCGTGTTGCCGGTGCGCTCGAAGATGGTGTCCTTGTCCAGCCCGTCCTCGATCAGGCGCAGGCCTTCCTGCGGGTTCGGCCCGAAGACCTTGTACAGCTCGCGCACCCGGATGATGGGTTCCATGCCACGATCTCCCTGTAACGCTGCGTCCGGCCGTCAGGCCGGACCGGGGCCCGTTACCAGTCGTACTGGCGAATGAACTCGGGAAGCTTGTCGATCATTTCGTCGCGCCCGAAGAAACGATCGGCGCGGGCCAGGCGCATCTCGTCCTGGATGTCCTGATCCCCGCCGAAGCAGAATACCGGAAGATTGATCTGGTATTCCATGCGCAGCATCCGGATCACGTCCAGCGGGTCGAAGGCCTCGATCTCGTCCAGATCCAGCAGCAGGAAGCGATACAGCAGGATCTCGTTCCACGGACCGAGCTCATCCAGGTCGGTCACCCGGTGCAACTGCCAGCCCTGCGGCAATTGGGCCTGCATGCGCTCGGTCAAGCCGGCATCCTGCGTCATCAGGATGACGCGTTTCTCCAGGCGGCGTTCGATCGTCGGTTCGGACATACGGCATCTCCGGCGTTCGTGGGTAACGGAATGGGCGGGTCAGGCCGCCGCGATTCCGCGATAGAGCCCGTCGATGCGGGCACTGATCTCGTCGACCATGCGGGCGTCGAGCTGGCCATTCAGGCGCGAGCGCACGCGCAGGCGCTCCGGGGACTCGCCAATCAGATGCTCCTCGAGGATGGCGGTGGTCGCCGGGTCCTCGCACCAGACCCGTGCGATGTGCGAGCCCTCGACGTGCAGGCGCAGGCGCCCACAGGCCCCGCGGGTCTCGAACACGTGGTTGTCGCGGTTCACCCGAATCCCGTCGCGCACTGCAGGCGATCCCTGCCCGTCGGCCAGATCCTCGAGCTCCTCGCGCCCGGCCGCCAGCCACTGTTCGATGGTGTCTCGGTCCGGCTCGATCACCCGCACCGGCACGCCGAAACGGCGCTCCAGGACCGCGCGCAGGGCGGCCTCGACCTGCGCGGGCTCGGGCGGCTCCGGGCACTGACGGGCGCAATCCGTCATGCCGGTCTCCAGCGCCGGGCGCAGCCAGTCGCGGTAGCCCTCGCTAGGGGCATGGACACAGGCGAGAAAACGCTCGACCGGGAAGTGCCGCAGGAAGCTGGCCCCGAAAACGCAGCCCTCGTCGAGCGTGGCCGCGCCGGTGCCCATGATCTTGCGCCCCTGGACCCAGACATCCTGACCCCGCGCCTCCACGCCCTCCAGCCCAAGCTCGCGCAGGACATCCATCGCAATGCCCAGGCCCATGGCAAACAAGTGGCGATGCCCCCGAGCGAGGACATGACGCGGCTGGATCAGGAAGAAACAGGCCTGATCGGCATCCACCCAGACCGAGCCACCGCCCAGCGGGCGCCGCACCACCGGGACGCCCTGCTCCGCACAGGCCGCAAGGTCCAGATCGGACGCAGCATCCTGGCTGGCGCCGACCGAAATATGTGGCTCGCGGGCGTGCGTCCAGAGTACGCGCGGGGGGGCGTCCGGCGAGGTCATGGTCGCCAGCCCCGCATACAGCGCGTGGAGTTCCTCGGCGGAGCGAGCCCCGGCGTCGATCCACTCCGGGGTCACCGTCGATGCGACCAAGTGTCAGCCCTCGGTCTTGTCCTGGCCGGCAGCGGGATCGTCCGCCTTGTCCTCCTGGCCGGGCTGGTAGAAGTAACGGAAATAGAAGTCACTGCGCGAGAGGTCCTCGTACAACTTGGCGCGTTCTTCCACACCGCTGCGCATGATCTCGACCATGGCCATGGCCTGCTCGCCATCGATGATATGGATGCCGCCGGACAGCTCCTGGTCGGTGTCGAGGAAGTGCGCGGCCAGTTCTTCCGGCTCCTGGATGTAGACCAGGAAGGACTTGCACTCGGCATCCTCCAGATCCAGCGGCTGCATCACGATCTTGCCGAGCCAGGCCAGGCGCGCGACCTGGTTGAACTGATGGATATCGAGCTTCTTGCCCTTCTTGTACTTGTTGAGTTCGTTGCGGATCTCGCCAATATTGGCGATCTTCATCGATTTCATGGATGTGCATCCTGCCGCGAGTGTTGCGGGAGCATAAAACAACTGCGTGCCCGGGCCGTAAAAAAACCCCGGCAGACCGGGGTTCTTGAGTGGGGTACGCGGGAATTCCGCCACCCCTTGCGCCGTTCCATGGCGCGTACGGATTATAGCGGGGTTACCACTCGAATCCGCTATCTTCCTGCTCCTCAAAGCCGGCGACCGCCTTCAGGGTCTCCTCCAGCGCGCCGGGCGAGCTGCGCAGACGCATGAAGCTGTTGTCCCCCAGCATCCGCAGATCCGGGAAATGCAGCGCCTTGCGGAAACGCATGTGCAGCGCCTCCACCTCGCCCCCGCGGACCATGATCTCCAGCGGCACGGTCGCGGTATGGCGGAACTCGCCCACGTCCACGATGCCGAGCTGGTGCAGGTCGGCCGAGTCCTGGGCGGCCCCGTCGGCCTCGCGCACGGCCACGCCGATCACGGTGACGTCCTGCCCCGGGATGTCCACCCGGTAGACCTCGCTGACCCCGGCAACACGGGATGCGAGATTGCCATCCAGCTCGCTCAGCGCCGCCCGCCGGGAGCCATGACTGGCCAGCTCGTACGGGGCATCAAAGCGCTCCATGCCAAAGGTATAGCGATAGCGGCCGAGATCACGTTCGCTCAGCCCGTCCTCGGAACCGTACTCGCGTTCGGCACCCAGAGTGCTGGACAGGCGGTTGGCGACACCCGTGACCGGACGATCCAGGCGATAGGCGTGACGGAAGTACTCGAGGTTGTTGTAGCTCACCTGCAGCTCGCCATCGACCGCGGTTACGGCCACGCGGATCGGGGCGATATAGCCACCCCGCTCCTCCGAGCCGGCGACGGACAGCAGGTCATCGTGGGTGACCACAACCACGTGTCGGTCATTGCTGACGGGGTATTCGCCCAGAAACCGGAAATCGGCCCCCTCCAGGCGTTCCCGTACACTGGCAGCCTCGCCGGAGACATCGGTCCCCGATTCGGTGTAGGCCAGTACAAACGGGCGATAGGTATCGGCCGCCACGGTCTGGCTCGCCGCGAACAGCGCAACCGCCGCGACCATACCGACCGCACGGACGCTCCCGCGCAAGGCGTGGATTGCTCGCATGGCATCCTCCTTTGAATTCACTAATAGGTTCGAGCGGAATGCTCGGCAGGAAGAAGGGCCCGGAACGCACCCCCCGGTGCGTCACGAACTTCAGAATCACCCGCCGTCCCTGGCGGATCCGGCCTTCCCCTCAAGGCCGGCGCGCCCCTCCCAGGCGCGCAATACCAAAGCCCACGGCGGTCAGGCGACCGCCCCGGACCTCCCGATCAGAACCGGTACGCGTACCCGATCTCGAGCTCGTACTGACGCATCTCGATCGTTGCGTCTGGACCTTGGGCAGGCGGCATCCCGCCGCTGAAGTCGGCCGTCGGTCCTCTTACGCTCTGCTTCGGCGCATACATCGCCGCAAAATTGAGCTCGTGATGCTCGCCAAAGCCCTTGGTAAATCCAAACGTGAAGTGATCCTTCATCACGGCCGGGGCCAAAATATTGAATTGGACTTCACTCGACGGGATGGGGTTCTCCCCACGGTTATAGCCCACGCGCCATGTCCAGTCATTACCGGCCTCGACCTGAGCCCCAAACTTGAAAATGTTGATATCTTCCCAACCGAATCCCGCGCCGTTCCTTGCGCCCAACAGGCCATCTTGCCCCAACATGAGATTGGATGCCGGATTCGAAATAGCATCGACATCCGAGTATTTGATGCGCTGATAGTCAGCAGATAGCGTCAACCGAGGCGTGACATCGACCGACATACCGAGACCATAGGTGGACGGGATATCGAAGCTGCCACCGTCAGCAAACAGACCACTGTAGTCATCGAAGTCGCCGTTACGGATCTTCGAACGATAGCTACCACCCACCCGGGCGCCCTCAGCTAGTTCTGCTTGGAACCCGATTTGGGCACCGTAACCCCAAGTGGTATCAGTACGATCACCGGCCAGATTTTCACCCTGTTCGGCACTAAGACCGCCAAACGCCTCGGTGCCTTTGGCACTAAAACGCTGATAACTAATAACCGGGCTCACGCCTACGCTAACCCGGCCATCCGCAAACTTCTGAGCGTAGGTCGGAATGATCGCCAACTGCTCAAGATTCACACCTGCAGCGCCGGTACAGAAGATCCCGCTGCCCTGCCCCTGACAGCCCGGGTTCTCCACGGCGGGATAATCGGTATTCATACCCCCGTTGCCTAGCAGGGCAATCCCCCAGGATCGGTTTTCATCGATCTGCTGTACATACCCGATCGACGGAATGAAGAAATCCTCGCTATCGGAGTCCACCGACATGTCGCCCATTTCGGTATGGAACGTTACGGAGCGTTCAGGCCGGAAGTAGGTCAGCGAGCCATCGATGCGGGTCTCCATGCCGGCGATGCCGGCGGGGTTGATGCCCGGGGCGTAGGAATCCTGGGAGATCGCCATGCCGACGCCCCCCATGCCCTTGGCCTTGGTGCCGTAGCCGTGGGCGAAGTAGCCGTTGGTGGCGTGCGCGACGCCGGCGGAGCCCATGGCCAGGCCGACCGCGATCGTCACCAGGCTGCGGCGAATGAAGCGTGCTTCCATCTTTTATCTCCTTTGGTGGTCTTCTTGTTGTGTTGTGCGAACACCCCGGTTCCGCGCGGCCCCCTTGTATCGCCGCCGGTCCGGTCTTGGTGGTGTTCCCACGGCCCGCGCCACGGTGACCGACTGTGGCGCGAGTTTTTCGGCAGGTGTGTTCAAGGGCACTCGGGCGAATGGCCTTGATAACCCTGCTCGAAACCTGAATATTCAGAAAGTCTTATTGATCCCCTGACGTGCGAAAGCCCCGGGGGTTCCGGGGCTTTCGCTGGATACTACCACTATCGATTTCAGGCTGTCTTCTCGTCTTCCGCCTCGTCGGCGTCGAAGTCGAAGGTGCCGACATCCTCCCCGGCCATTTGCCGCTGGACGAACCCGACATCGGTCGAGTTGAGCGCAAACGGGAAGGACAGGATGTCCGTCGGGCTGGAATCGCCATACGGGCGGTTGCAGGCCGAGACCTCCTCGTCCGACTTGCCGGGGCAGCCGGAGGTCTGGAACGGCTTGCCGGAGGCAATCAGTTCTTCCACCTCGGCCTGCGGCAGACCGAAGTCCACTACCTGACCGTCGGCATTGAACTTCATGTCGTCGATGCGACCACCGGCGTAGTCGATGACGAAGCGACCGAGCTGCACGCGGCGCCACTGGTCACGCGGGACCGGGTTCCAGTCTTCCATCAGCGAGCCCTCTTCCGGGAAGAAGGCAAACATGTGGTTGTGGCCACCCAGGTCACGGATGCGCTGGCAGACCTGCAGGATCTCTTCCTCGGTCTCGCCCATGCCGCAGATCAGGTGCGCGCCAAATTTCTCCGGGCCGAAGATCTCGGCGGCCCACTCGATGGACTGCCAGTACTTGTCCCAACTGTGCGGGCTCTCGACCGCCTTGCCGCGGGTGCGCTCGAAGATCTCCGGGGTGACCGCGTCCAGCGCGACGGTGAAGATGTCCGCGCCCTTGTCGCGCAGGAGCTGGAGGTCTTCATAGCTCATCGTGGTCGGGTTGGACAGGATCGACACCGGGATATGGTTGACCTCGGCGACCCAGCGCTCCAGCAGCTCGACGGTGTCGGCGTCGGAGTTCGGGTGGGTGATCATGGAGATGCACATGCGCTCGAACTGGCCGGCGTCGGCGTGGTTCTTCACGCGTTCGATCACCTCGTCGTACTTGGCGGTCGGCCAGTCGACGCGGATGAAGTTGCGGTCGGCGTAATCCCGCGATTCCTCGCGGTGGCGGGCCAGACCGCAGTAGGAGCAGTTGGCACGGCAGCCTTCCGGGTACGTGACCAGGAGGTTCAGGCAGTGCGTGCAGGACGTGCGATGCATGGTGCCCGGAACCAGGCCCAGCGTGATCGCGGCCGCGGTGGACATCTGCACGTACTCCGGCGAACGCATGTCCGGGGTCTTGATGTGATAGTCGGGCCGATAAAAGTTGATCGGCGCGACCATCTCCTCTGCACTTGCACTCATGGAATTCCTCCAGCGTTGTCTCGGGGATGCCAGGCATCCGTCGACCGGGGCCGATTACGCGGCCCGGTCACCATCGTTGAAATACTCGGAAAATGCAATCCATCCGCGGCGCTGAGTGGCATCTTCCTGCGCCCGCGGGGTTCGCCAGTGTTCGTTGAGGAAGGCGCGCCGCTCGCAGGCGCGATCCAGCGCCGGCCCGTACTGGTCGCGCATGTCCTCGTCGTAGTCGGCCAGGGCCTCGGCGTCGCCTTCCAGGTGGCCGATCGCGGCCTCGCCGGCGGCCTCGCCCGAAACCACCGCTGCGGCAATACCGGCCCCGGTAATCGGGTGCGTCAGGCCACCCGCGTCGCCGACGAACAGCACGTCGCCGGCCACCAGCGACTCCCGCAGGCCGCCGACCGGGATCGCCCCACCGGTGCGGTAGCGGATCTCCTCGCCCAGCAGGCCCTGATCGACCAGCTGGGCATGCAGGGACTCCAGCGGCGCCTTGAGATCACCGGCAATGCGCTTGTCCGCGCCCAGGCCAAGATTGGCCCATTGGCCCTTGGGGAACAGCCAGGCGTAACCGCCCGGGTAGTCATCGGACAACCAGACATCGGTGGCGGTGTAGGGCTTGTTCAGCGGCACGGTGTACTGGCGGGTCTGCACCGTCGGCAGGGCCGGCAGGCCCAGCGATTCGGCGACCGGCGAATGCGGCCCATCGGCCGCGATCAGCACGCGGTAGCCGATCTCGTGTTCGTCACCGGCGTGTTTCACCCGGGCGGTATGACGTTCCGCGTCCACCGCCACCAGCGGAGTCGAGGTCACCAGCTGCGCCCCGTTCGCCTCGGCGGCACGGATGATGGCGCGATCAAACTCGCCGCGATCCACCATCAGGCCCGGGAAGTCGGAATGTTCCACCGCGCCGGAGGGCAGGAAGCTCTGCATCGCGTCGATCCGCTGCAGCAACACGCCGTCGGGCTGCGCGTACGCGCCCATCGGGTTTGGAATGAACTCGGCGCACTGCACCGGCTCGCCGAAGGCCTTGTTACGCTCGACCGCGAGCACCGACAGCCCGGCCTCGGCACACACACGCGCGGCCGAGGCCCCGCCCGGGCCCAGACCAACGACCAGCACATCCACCGCGGCGGGCAGCATTAGCGAAAACCTCGCGTTCCGTTCATCATTCCGCGACCGCTTCGACCTCGGCCTGCGCCAGCGCCGACTGGATAGCGGCGATGAAGTCATCCGCGCTCAGCTGGAGCATCTCGACGTCGCGCTCGGCGAAGAAGGCGCGCACGCGCTCTTCCATCTCCGCCTGCGGCGTATCCCGCAGGGCCGCCTCGAGATCGGCGATCGTGCGGGCCGGTTTCACGAAGATGTCCCCGGTAATCCACAGCTGCTTCAGACGCTTGCGCTCCGGGTCCAGCGCCACGCCCACCCGCATCAGCCCGCCATCGGACTTGGAGATACTCTCGAACATCGGGGCATCGGTCGCCGGACGGTTGCGCTGATACACCCACTCTTCGGTATCGATGTCCGCCAGCGCCTCGTCGAAGGCGCGGCGCTCTTCCGGGAGTACGTCGGCGGCTTC
Source organism: Thioalkalivibrio sp. ALMg9 (assembly GCF_000380625.1). Lineage (NCBI taxonomy): Bacteria > Pseudomonadati > Pseudomonadota > Gammaproteobacteria > Chromatiales > Ectothiorhodospiraceae > Thioalkalivibrio > Thioalkalivibrio sp. ALMg9. The sequence goes on along the minus strand of NZ_AQYC01000007.1, from coordinate 23,547 downwards.
GGTGCGCACCCCGAACTCCTCGGCGAAGGCGCGCGCAATGGCCTCCTTGACCACGTCCAGTGCGGGCATCTCGTCGAGCAGCGTGGCGAGGTTCACAACCCGGTCGCGCGCGGACTCGATGGCCTTGTTGGAAAGCTTCTCCGCCGGTATGCGCAGGATGCGCAGCATGTCCTCGACATCGAACTCGATCAGCAACGTGCCCTGGTACATGATCGAATCGCCGTCAAAGGCGCCGCCGGTACCGGAGATCTTGCGACCATCCACTTCGATATCGTTGCGCGGGCGGAACTGCGCGTCCACGCCCAACGAACGCATGCCGGCCGCCGCGGCGTTACAGATGCGCGCGGCAATCTGACCCATGTCGGCCGAACCGAGAAAGCGTTTGTCCAGATACAGTTCCCAACCGAGCTGGGTGGCATCGAAATAGATCGCACCACCGCCGGTGATCCGGCGCTGGATGGCGATGCCGTTCTCCTGGCAGTACTCGGTGTTGATCTCCTGGTCCACGTTCTGGTGGAACCCCACCAGGGCACAGGGCTGGAACTGCAAAAAGCGCAGGGTATGCGGCGATGCGCCTTCCTGATGACATTCCAGCAGGGCGCGGTTGAACGCCATGTTCTCGGCGGCCGGGCGCAGCCCGGTGTCGAGGATGCGCAGGGTCGTCTGGTCGCGCTCAGGCATGACATCCACCTCCGGCTGCAACCTCGCCCCCCTCGGTGACGATGCGAATACCGCCCAGGCCCTGGCGCGCCTTGCGCTCCTGCTCGCGACGGCGGGCTTCCTCGGCCACGATGGTGTCCAGGTCCAGTTCGACGCCACTGGCGGCGCCGGCGTCTTCGGCCATCACCTCGTCCCCGACAGCGATCGAGCAACAGGCCGGAGTCACGCGCACCTTCTTGCCCAGGCGCGCGGCGAGTTCCACCACCCCTTCCGCCGGGTGAGCGATCCCGGACAGGCCCGCCATCACGGCGTAGCTGTCGATCTGGCTCTTGGCCTCGCCCGGTGGACGGGCGCAGCCCAACAGCAGCGAGGTATCACCCAGGCGCGCGCGGGCGTCGTGGAAGAAGCGTCCCACCGCATGCACATCCGGGGTCTCGAACGGACGACTGGCCGGCGCGTAGAACGGCATGACCACCACCAGCACCACGGCATCCGGCAGGTGGCGCGCCAGCATCTCGAGCGCATTCCACTCGCCCAGCAGCTTGCCGTAGTGCAGGCCGATCACGATATGCGGGACCACCTTCATGTTGGTGTTCACCAGGCTCTCGAGCGTGCGCTCGAAGTCGTCCACGCTGCGCCGCAGGTGATAGACCTGCGTGATGGTGTCCTGGGCGCCGATGACGTCCATCATCGCCGCATCGATTCCCGCCTGTTCCATGGACAGCGCAATGTCGTCGTCCACCAGTGCGGTATGCATGGCAATGCGGAATTCGGGGAACTCGTCCTTGATGCGCCGGATGGTGGAGTAATACGGGTCGTATTCCACCTCGTTGCGATGATTCGAGCCGCCGGTCAGGAGCATGCCCTGGGCACCGGACTCGATCACGCCGTTCACCTGGCGCCAGAGATCCTCCGGGGTGCGGACGGGGATCATCGGATCCAGGATCTTGGCCTTGCAGTGATCACAGGCCAGCTTGCAATCGCCACCGGTGATGGACATCGCAGGCCACGCACTCTTCCCACAATCGGCCAGCTCGCTGGACTGGTAGGACTTGAAGGTCGGGGTATAAAAGTGCACCGAACCCGGATCCCCGGCGTGTTGCAGGCTATGCTGGAGGTCATCAACCAGCAACGGATCGACGGGGACGTCCTCGAGGGGCTCTACCCGCTGGATTACATCGTTCCAGCTTGTCATCAGCGGTCTCCGGGTCGGCGCATTTCTTGAAGGTTTTACTCGGGTATTACCGAAAAAAAGAGGCCGCCAACCGCAACGGGTCAGCGGCCCGGACCGGATCGGGGCTTAGCAGCCGCCGAAACCGTCCGCTTCCATCTTGGCTTCGAAGGCCGCATGGGCGTCGGAACCGGTCTTCAGATCGCCGATTTCGCCATCCCAGTCTTCCGGCTTCAGCTTGATCAGCCAGCCTTCGCCGTAGGGATCTTCGTTGATCAGGCCCGGGTTACCCGCAACCTTGTCGTTGGTCTCGGTGACTTCACCGGTGACCGGGGTCTTCGCCGGACCCACCCACTTGCCGGATTCGACGGTGGTGCAGGACTTGTCCTTCTTGACCGTCTTGCCGACCTTCTTCGGGGTGTAGGACACAATCGTGCCCGCCAGCGAACAGGCGTAGGACGTCAGACCGACGGTGGCGGTACCGTCGCTTTCCTTGCGCACCCAAACGTTGTTTTCAACGTTGTACATCAGATCTTCCGGAATATCACAACCCCGAACTGCACCCATGTCTTCCTCCAGGAATATTCAAATAAAGCGGGAAAATTAAAACGTTATCGTTTTATCACTGCGTAGTATCAGGTCGGCTAACTCGCTCGCCCGATTCACTTCATCGACATCGTCGATGAGATCCGAAGACGCGTCGATTCTATACCCCGGCAGAGCGGGCTGGCAAACGTGCAAGCGCACGCCTGCACGTTTTGCGTCCTGGATAAAGTCCTTGATCAGCTTGCCGTCTTCCATGGCCCGCAGATCGTCCGCTACACCCTGCTCCATCAGGCGCACGCCCTCCATGGTGAAGAAGATGTGCACGTCCACATCCATCGAGGCCATCACCGCGCCGAGATAGAACGGCGTGGCGCAACGGCCGGGCGTCGACGGGCCCGAGGTCATGATGATCACGACCGTCTGCTCGTCGTTGTCCAGGTAATAATCGTTGTCGATATCCGCCATGGTCCCGCTCACCGCAGCTTGCGCTGGCACTGGATGTCATCGTCCTTGGCCCGCTTGCAGTAGCCTTCCTCGGCCTTGTCCCCGGTCAGGAACACCTCCAGCGCGGCCTCGATCCCGTTGGTGGGCTCGACTCGGGCGATCCAGGCATTGTAGGGATCGGAATTCAGCAGCACCGGGTTTTCCAGCACTTCCTCGTTCCCCTCGACGATCTTGCAGTCGATGAAGTTGGGGATCGGACCCGCCCATTTTCCACTTTCGATCGTGGCAACCGGCTTGCCCGGCGGTCGCCGCGTACCCGGCCGCCGCACCCGCACGTGGATGATCTTGCCCGCAATCGTCTGCGACAGGTCGGTCATCCCCACGGTCAGGGTGTCGTCGTCCTCGCGACGAAGCCAGATCTGGAATTCGTCGTCGTAGAACAGTTCAGGGTGAAACTCGCAGCCGTTGCAATCCATGTTTCGCCTCATTCCCGGGGCCGCGGGGACCCGTGCCTACACAAAAAAACGGGCGCCAGGCGCCCGTCTTCCAAACTCATCGATGGGCCATGCCGGGCATGGGTCCAGGGATCAAATGACCCCCTTCTCCTTCAACAGGCCAATCGAATCACTCACGTTCTCGTGAATGCCCAGTTTCCGCGCAGACAGACCCATGGCCAGACCCAGCAACTGCGTGAAGTACAACACCTTCACATCGGTCTTGATGCCGAACTCGGTCTCGGCACGCACCTGGTGCATCTCCAGACCGGAGTGGCAGGTCGGGCACTCGGTGGCGATCACTTCCGCACCGGAGTCTTCCGCCGACTGCAGCAGGTTCAGCACCAGCTGGGTCGAGGTATCGGAATCGGACAACGTGTGCGCACCACCGCAGCAGGACGTCTTCAACGGATATTCGACGTTCACGGCACCCGCGGCGCCCAGAAGGTCATCCATGAAGTGCGGCTGATAGCTGGAGTCGGAGCCCGGGCCATTGTCCTTCTCCGGGAAGATCTGGCGCGGACGGGTGTACATGCAGCCGTAGTAGTTCGCGACCTTGATACCGTTCAGGCTCTTGGTCATCTTCTGCTTGATGCCTTCCGGACCGAGTTCTTCCATCAGCCACTCGAGCAGATGCAGGGTGCGAACGTCGCCGCTGTAGACCGGGTCATCCGACTGACGCGCAAGATCCTGCACGGTGTTCATCGCGTCTTCCGACGTGGCAGTTTCGAACTCGGCTTTCTTCAGGTTGTGATAGCAGCCGTTACAGGGGGCCATCACGGTGTCCATGCCCATCTGTTCGGAGGCGATCGCCATGTTCCGTGCGGACAGGTAGGTCTGCAGCATGGGGTGAACGTTCTTCACCTCCATCGCGCCACAGCAGTTCCAGTCCCGCAGGTTCTCCATCTCGAGCCCCAGCGCCTTCACCAGCACGCGGGTGGAGCGATCGTACGGCCCACCGGAGCCCTCAAGTGCGCAACCCGGATAGTAAGCAACCTTAGCCATGAGCGGCCTCCTTCTGTTCGCGCACGTAACTCTTCAGCACGTCCCCGGTCTTGCCCCAGGACTTGGTGCGCGGCGTATGAATCGTGTTGAAGCCCATCGCCATCAGGTGCTTCACCGGGAGGTGCTTCATCATTCGGAAGACGAACACCTTCAGCCATTCCTGCAGAAGCGGCTGGCCGGTCTTCTTGAAGAAGTTCTGCATCACCTTGCCGTCTTCGATGCGGCCGGTCTTGTAGATCTGGTCGGCGAACTCTTCATCGAAGATGCTGGACGGGGTCTTTTCGGTGATCCCTTCCTCTTCCATCCAGTGCGCCAGCGCCTTCATCACGCCTTCCGGCTTCACGTCCTTCGGGCAGATGTTCGTGCATTTGTTGCAAGAAACGCACTGCCAGATGATGTCCTTGTCCTTGACCAGCTCTTCCTTCATGCCAAGGCGGGTCAGGTAGATCCAGTAGCGCGGATTGAACTGCACATTCTGCGCGTACATCGTGCAGGAGTTGGTGCAGGACCCGCACTGCCAGCAGCGGTGCACATTCTCCGCACCCGTGTAGGTCTGAATCTTCGTCTCGAAATCGTCGTCGTAATCGCGAACCGTGCGCGGGGCAATCATGGTGTTCCAGTGACCGGAAACATCCACCCCGTCGACCACCAGCTCGTCGTGCTGCTGGAGTCGTTCGTCCTCGATCAGTGCTTTTTCATGTATTGCCATGACGTCTCTCCGAAAACCTGTCTTGCCAGGCTCAAGTTCGTTCCGTTATTCAATGCAGCGACGCATCGGTTCCTTTCAGGCGACCTTCCGGGGAATCGATCCCCAGCATCTTCACCGCCAGCTCCAGCGGATCCTGCTTGCCACCAAACTGGTTGTCGATCATCCCTAAACTCATCGATAGCGAACGGGCGTAGTCCGAATAGGCCTGGACCCAGACCAGATCCGTCACAAACGGCAGGTCACGGTAAAAGCCCTCTTCCGCCAGCGCCTCGTAAAACCAGCGCCGCGCTCCCTCGATCGCACCGACCGACTCCCCGATCGGGATAGACCGCAGCGTGTCGTTGGCGCGAATGAACTCGCGCAACGACCCGGTCGTGGTCGACGTATCCCAGACCCAGCGACAAGCCAGTGGCACGGCGTCGGGATCTGCAAAATGCAGGATCTCGGCACCGAAGTCCCAGATCGCCCGGCGCAGCTTCTTGTCATCCGCCGCCAGGTCCGCGAATGCGGCCAGGCGGTCGTTGACATCCACATCCGGGCGGACCAGGGCACGTACCCCGTCCACCAGGGCCCCTTGCCGTTCCGCCATCAGGGTGACCAGTTTCCGGCGAACCGAAAAGACCAGCCCCCCAAGGGCCCGAACATCCTCTGCATCGATCTCGTCGCCCTTGGCCACGATCGCCGCAAAGACTTCATGCTTCGAACGCAAGGCCTCGATGAACGTCTCCAACCCATCGACCCCGCCCGCTTCGGCGATGGCCCCTTTCAGGGTGGAGAGCTTGGACGCGAGGATCTCCTTGTCAAAGGTAACCTCAAGCGGCTCCGGGACCAGCCCCGAAGCCGCCTCGTCGCTGACGACCTCAGCCGGCTTTCTGAACCAGCGCATGCAGATCCGCAACCGCGCGGCCACCCGCGGCGGCACCCTGGGCGATCGAGTCGTCGATCGTCTCGGGACCGTAGGCCGCACCGCAGGAGTAGATCCCCTTGCGGGTGGTGCCACAGGTGTTGGTGTACTGCTCGGCCTTCTCGATGAAGCCGTGCTTCTCGAGGCCGATACCGAACACCTGGGAAAGCTCGGGGTTATCGGCGTTCGGATCCATGCCAATGGCATGCACGACGATATCGAACGGGATGATGATCGGGCGCTTGACCAGGGTATCTTCACCCTTGACCAGCAGGCGACCATCGCCCGAGGCCGTCACTTCCGCGATACGGGCCTTGACGAACTTGGTTTTGAACTCTTCCTGGGACTTCCAGTAGAACTTGTCTTCGTACAGCCCGAAGGTCCGGATGTCCATGTAGTAGATGAACACGTCGGTTTCCGGCGAGATCTCCTTGATCTCCATCGCCAGATTGGCGGAGACGGTGCAGCAGATCTTGGAGCACCATTCGCGACCGATCTGACGGTCACGGGAGCCCACGCACAGCAGGATGCAGACACGCTCCGGCACACGCCCGTCGGACGGGCAGGCGATCTTGCCACTGCCCACCATCTGTTCCATCTGGGTGGTGGTCAGCACGTCTTCATACGTGCCAAAGCCCCACTCCGGCTTGTTGATGGAGTCAAAATGGGTGAAGCCGGTTGCCAGGACCACGGCGCCCGCCTGGACGGATTCGCCGTTGGTCAGCGTGGCGGTGAAGTTACCCGCCTCGCCTTCCAGCTTCTCGACCTTGGCGCTCTTGTGCACGGTCGAGTTGGCGTCGTCTTCCACGCGCTTGACCATGCGACCAATGGCGTCCTTGGCCCACTCGCCGGAAGGCACCAGCTTGGCGTAACCCGACAGGATCGGGGCGCCGCCCAGGACGTCTTCCTTCTCGACCACCACGGCCTTGTAGCCGGCCGAGTTGACATTGGCGGCAGCGGCCAGACCGGCCGGCCCACCACCCACTACTAGAACGGTATCTTGCTGCATCAGACCTTGCCCCCGTAAGCGAGTTCAGGATTGTAGAGGTATTCGATATTGCCGGCTTCGACTTCCTTCAGGTACTCCTGGAAGGTCTTCTTGGCCTCGGACCAGGACATGCCCATCTTCTCGACCAGGTCCTCGCAGGGCGACGCGTGCCACTGCAGCTGGACGATCTTGAACGGGTCCGCACCGCAGGCCAGGGCCGCGAACTGGACTTCCGCCATGATCGGGATCTGGAAGTTCTGGTTGTGTGCCTTGCCGATCCACTGGTTCTTGTCCATGGTCGTGACACAGCCGGTATCGTTGGCCAGCATCACGTCGGCGTTGGCTTCCTCGCGGGCCACGCGGATCTTGCGATCCATCGTGAACGAGCGAGTGAATTCGCGCTCGGAGATGATGTGACGGAAGCCGAAGCCGCAGCAGTCGTACCACGTGGAGTAGTCGATCACCTGCGCACCCAGAGCCTGGGCGGTGGAGGTGATGATCGCGGTACGGTTGCCGCCCAGCACGGTCGGATCGTACACCGCGTCCTCGTGGACCATCTTGTAGTAATGGCAGGCCACGTGGGCGGTGGTGCGGATGTGGGAGACGTCGATGGTCTGCAGCTCGGAAGCGATACGGTTACGCATCACGTGCACCCACTCGGAGTAGTGGATGATCTCTTCCGGGATGACCAGCTTGCCGTCGACCAGGCGACCCAGCTTGCCGAGGATCTTGGTGACCTTCTCGCGCAGCTCGGCGGACTCGATCAGGTACTTGCGGATCTCCTTGTAGTTGCCGAAGGAGGTGCCGCAATGCACCAGCGGGAAGAAATGACCCAGCTCGTGGCCGTGCTGCTTGCCGGAGACGTAGGCCTGGTGGAAGTTGCGCAGGAAAACGGCAGCGAGCGATTCGACGTTCCCGATACCGGAGCCGTGGTAGTTCCACGCGGTGCAGGAGGTCTGGTCGGTTTCGTCGAGGTAGTCCTTGCCCGGCTCGAAGTCGAACTTGTTCATGAACCACAGCAGCGAGGTCGGGTAGCCAGGGATGTTCCCGCACTGGCCACAGGACTTGTGGTGCCAAAGCTGCTTGGTCGGGATCTTCTTATCCCAGCCGAACAGGGTCTTCACCGACATCGGCTCGTGTTCATCGTTAATGCGATGAATGATGATCTGGCCGTCCTTCTCGAGCTCGTACATGTGCTCGCGGACGTCGTCCATGCGGTCGCCAAGGTCGACGGTGCGGCGGTCGACGTGCTTGCGCACCCAGTCGGTGGCCTTGACTGCGTCTTCCTTCGACAGATCGGTCGACTGGAAGAACGAACCGTGACCGGCGATGCCCTGCCCGTCGGTATTGTGGGAACCGGGCTTCATGGTGCCGGCGCCAGCGCCTTCACCATTCTGGTTGTGGTTGCCTGGGGTCTGTTCACTCATAACGCTTCTCCTGATGTCTTGGATGCGGGAATCGGTGGACGACTTACTCGTCGTCTTCCTCTTCCTGCTCCTCGAGCCAGTCTTCGTAGTCCTCGCGCTTCTCGTCGATGAAGTCTTCGATCACGTCGAAGAGGTTCTCGTCCATCAGCTCGAGGGACTTCAGGACTCCGGTCATTTCCCAGATGGTGTACATCTCCACCGAGGTCTTCAGGGACACTTCCCAGGCGGTCTCGACCGTCTGCAGCGTCTTCACCGGAATCGCCTTGCGCAGGATGCGCAGATCACCTTCCACCTTCTGGATGTTGGGACCCCAGTCAGGGAAGTGATCGGGCTGGATCATATCGGGAGACAGCTGGTTCCCCGTGGTGATCAGCTTGAGCATGACGCGGCCGAACGGACGAAGCACGTCCTTGGCGGACTGCATCTCGTGCTTGATGGCCACTTCGCGCATGATCGCGACCAGGCCACCGGGGGAGTTCTTGAACGGGCAGCGCGCCGCACAGGTCATGCACTGGGCGCAGGCCCAGATCTTTTCCTGCATCGCGTCGTAGATCTGCTCGACGTTCTCGGTCCAGAGCAGCTGCACGATCTCGCGCGGCGAGTAATCGTAGAACTGGGCGGACGGACACGTGGCCGTGCAGATGCCGCAGTTCAGGCAGCCGTTAAGCTCGTGGTCGTAGCGAAAATCTCCACGAATATCGTCGAAGATTTGCTGCATCTCAGCGTATGTCGCCATATCTCACACCTCTTCGCTTTAGGCGATGCAGGTTTCTTGTGAACCTTGCGCAGCCAGCCTAGACCTCGTCCAGGCACCAATCCAGTTACCGCATGGCAACCATCGTTATTCAGGATTCGGGGCGGCAACCCTTGCGAATTGCCGCCCCGAATCAAGCACTTGAAGCGCCTTAGCCCTTCTTGATCAGGAAGTAGAACTTGCCGCCTTCTTCCTTGTGCTCCATCAGCTCGTTGCCGGTCTGCTTGGAAAACGCCTGGAAGTCCTTCACGGCGCCCGGGTCGGTCGCGATGATGTGCAGAACCTGGCCGGCGTCCATCGCGGCCAGCGCCTTCTTGGCGCGCAGGATCGGCAGCGGGCAGTTCAGGCCGGAAGCATCGAGTTCTTGGTCAAAGTTGGCCATCGTTTCTCTCCTTTGAGTGCGTTTTATCAGTCGTGTACTGCGGTCCGGTTGGGCCCCGTGCGCTGCAGCCATTACCGAACGGTAATCAACCGAATTCCCCCTTATAGGCGAATCGGCATCGGAATACAACCGAATTCTAATCCGGGCTTACCACCGGTTTTCCGGTCTGGGCCCACCCGACAATGCCGCCGCGCAGGCTGCTTGCACAGTCCACGCCCTGTTGGGCGAGAAAGGCGCAGGCCTGGGCGGAACGCGCCCCACTCTGACAGTAAATGACCACCGGCGCATCGCTACCGGTGAACTCGTCCTTGCGCAGCGGCAAAGTGGCCAGCGGGACAAGCTCTGCCCCCGGGATAACGCCGCGACCGGTCTCGCCCGGCGAGCGCACATCCAGCAAACGAAAGCTCTTGCCCTCGTTGCGCCACTGTTCCAGTTCGTCCGGGGTGATCTCGGTAAATCCGTACACGCTGCGCTCCGGGTCTCTCACTTGCGGGGGGTGCCGAACTCGTCGCGCGAGCACTGACCAGCGGCCGCTCTACGCAAGGAGTGGGCGCGGAGCATAGCGAAACCGATCGGAAATGCAAACAAGACCAAGCGAGGAGAGGTGGATGGTCGCCCGGGACGAAAAGTTCTGCTATCGTCGCCCACGCTTAAGAAAACGCTGATGCAGAGTCATCAGCTTCATTGCTTCGCGGAGGATATCCCGGTGGACAAGAGCGAATTCCAGGTCGACGGCCACTATGCCGTCACGCTGAAAGACGAGAACGGCAAGCTGCGCCCTGCCAACATCTACGTGCACGACATGCAGGACAACTACATGATCGCGCGGCGCACCTCCGGCGGCGACGTGGGCCTGCTGTTCAAGATGGACTATGACGACGTGATCAAACTTGTCCGCACCCACAAGGTGCTGGATCGCAAGAAGTTCATGGTGCCTGCGGCGATGCTCAAGCCGAAGCTGTGGGAAACCCGCGACAGCATGCGCACCTATTCGTCGGCCCCGGGGCTTGGCAAGTAACGACCGCCCCCGGCATGCCCACACCAGAGGGCCGGCGCCCGCCGGCCCTCGCGGCATGCCTTCTATTGTCCATTTCCTGCTCGCCGCCCTTCTGGTGGTGGCGAGCCTGGCGGTACCACCCGCCCACTCCAGTGGCGTTTCCCTGCCCGACCTGGGCGAGGCCTCCGGCGGCGTACTGACCCCGGCGGAAGAACGCGAGCTCGGCCGCTCCCTGCTGCGCGAAGTCCGCCGCAGCGCCCCCCTGGTGACCGATCCTGAGATCGTCTTTTATGTCGACTCCCTGGGACGCCAGTTGCTGGCCAACGCACCCAGCGCCGATGGGCCGTTCTACTTCCTGACCATCGACAACAGCCAGGTGAACGCCTTCGCGATGCCCGGGGGCATTATCGGCATCCATGCGGGTCTGATGCTGGAGGTCCGCGACGAGGCCGAGCTGGCCGCCGTGGTCGCACACGAAATCGCCCACGTTACCCAACGGCACCTCGCGCGCATGTTCGCGCGCGGGCGCGACATCAATTTCACCACCGGCCTCGCCATCCTGGCGGGCATCCTTGCCTCGGCGGTGGATCCGACCCTGGGCTCGGCCATTATTACCGGGGGTGTGGCCGGCGGCATCCAGCAACAGATCAATTTCACCCGCGCAAACGAGGCCGAGGCGGATCGTGCCGGAATGCAGATCCTGCAAGGCACCGGCTTCGACCCCAATGCGATGGCCGATTTCTTCGAGCGCCTGCAAGAACTCTCGCGCGGGGTCGGCGACCAGGTGCCGGAGTACCTGCGCACGCACCCGGTCACCCTCGACCGGATCACCGACGCCCGCAACCGCGCAAACCAGATGGCTGCCAGCGACACCCGCAACCGCGGCCCCGAATTCCAGTGGATGCAGGCGCGCATGCAGGCGTTGCAGGATCCACGGCGAACCCTGGAACGCTTCCGCGCAACGGACACCCCTTCGCCCCAGCAGCGCTACGGGGCGGCGGTCGCCTATCTCGAACGCGGAGAACCCGGCCGCGCCCGCGAACAGCTCGAACGCCTCGATGCAGCGGACGCCCCCGGACTCACCCTCGAACTCGCGTTCGCAGCACTGCTGCGCGAGGAAGGCGAACACAGCGCGGCGCTGGAACGGCTGGAGGATCTGGACGCGGTGTACCCCGGCCACCCGGTGATCCGCGAACGCCTGGCCCGGGTCCACCGGGACCTCGGGCAGCCCGACCGCGCCATTCGCATCCTGTCCGACATGATCCGCCGCGAGGCGGCCCCCAATCCGGAGCTCCTGCGCCTGCAGGCGGACATCGCGGACGCGGCCGGGTATATTGCAATCAGCCGCGAGGCCATGGCCGAATACTTCTTTCATCGCGCCCAGTACGAGGAGGCCGTGCGCCAGTTCGAGGCGGGGATGGACGCCTCGGATGCCAGCGAGCGCGACCGTCAACGCATCGAGGACAAGCGCGACACGGCCCGACAGACCGCACGCGAGGCGCGCGAGGACCGGCGATAGAAACCGCGCACGCGGGGAATGTTCCCGCAGGACCATTCGTCTACCGACAGTCATAGAACTGCCCGAAAACCCACCACCAATACACCCGGACAAGAGAGGTAGAACTCCTCATGCACATCTCACGCCGAGAATTCATGCAGTTACTGGCCGCCGCCAGCGCCGCCGGTTTCCCCCTGGGCGCCGCCGCCTGCAGCAACAACAAGGGCGGTACTGCGGGTGATCCCTACGACACCCTGGATCGCTTCGGCAATGTGCACCTGCTGCACTACACCGACTGCCACGCCCAGCTGAAGCCGGTGTACTTCCGCGAGCCGAACGTCAACCTCGGCGTGGCGGACATGCGCAACCGTCCGCCGCACATCGTGAGCGAGCACTTCCTCAAGCATTACGACATCGAACGCGACAGCATCTACGCCCACGCCTATACCAACCTGAACTTCATGGAGGCGGCCGAACAGTACGGTCGCGTAGGCGGCTTTGCGCATCTGAAGACGCTGATCAACAAGCTGCGTGACTCGCGACCCAACGCCCTCCTGCTGGACGGCGGCGACACCTGGGGCGGCGGCTCCGGCTCCGCGCTGTGGACCAACGCGCAGGACATGGTGGATGCACAGAAACTGCTGGGCATCGACGTCATGACCGGTCACTGGGAATTCACCTACGGTGCCGACCGCGTGGAAGAGATCGTGAACGGCGACTTCGCCGATGCCGGCATCGACTTCGTCGCCCAGAACGTGCGCGACGTGGACTGGGGTGACCGCATCTTCAAGCCCTACGTGATCCGCGAGATGAACGGCGTGAACGTGGCGGTGGTGGGCCAGGCCTTCCCCTACACCCCGATCGCCAACCCACGCTGGATGGTCGAGCAGTGGTCCTTCGGCATCCGTCCGGACGACATGCAGGAGACGGTCAACGACGCGCGTGCCGAAGGCGCCGAGATCGTCGTTGCCCTGTCGCACAACGGCATGGACGTGGACATCAAGATGGCCGGCATGGTCGAGGGCCTGGACGCCATCATGGGCGGCCATACCCATGACGCCGTGCCGCAGCCCCTGCCAGTCGAGCGCCCCGACGGCGGGACCTGCCTGGTCACCAATGCCGGCTCCAACGCCAAGTTCGTCGGCGTGCTGGACTTCGATTTCCGGGACGGCGCAATCAAGGACTGGGAATACCGCCTGGTGCCGGTGTTCGCCGAGATGCTGCCGGAAGACCCGGCAATGGCGACCTACATCCACAACATGCGCAACAGCGAGGTCACCTGGAAGGGCGAGACCTTCAACATGGAGGAGAAGCTGTCCGAGGAACTGGCGGTCACCGAGGACCTGCTGTTCCGCCGCGGCAACTTCAACGGTACCTTCGACCAGCTGATCTGCGATGGCCTGATTGAATACAACGATGCGCAGATCTCGTTCTCCCCGGGCTTCCGCTGGGGCACCACCGTGCTGCCGGGCATGCCGATCACCTTCGAGCACGTGATGGACCAGACCGGTCTCACCTACCCGGAGATGACCCGCAACGCCTTTACCGGTGCCCAGATCAAGGAGATCCTGGAAGACGTGGCGGACAACCTGTACAACGCCGATCCGTTCTACCAGCAGGGCGGCGACATGGTCCGTGTCGGCGGCCTGAAGTACGCCATCGACCCGAGCGCCAGTGCCGGCAACCGGATCTCCGAAATGGAACTGGACGGCAGGAAGCTGGACGCCGACAAGGAATACGTCGTCGCCGGCTGGGCCAGCGTGCAGCAGAGCGTGCCCGGCGGTGTCGGGGTCGACATCTGGGACGGCGTCGCCGATTACCTGCGCAGCCAGGACGGCAATGTGCGCATCAGCGACCTCAACGAACCGAAGGTCAAGGGCATCGGCGAGGACAACCTCGGCTACGTCCCGACCACCGAGGACATGTACCGCAGGTCCTGATCGGTTCGCACCCCCTTCCGGGGGCAACCCCGGAACGAGAAAGCCCCGCTCATGCGGGGCTTTTTTGTGGCCGTCTTCCGGGCGACCCGCCTCCGGACAAGTCGCCCGGGGCCCCAGGGGTTCTATCTAAACATCCACCCAGCGCCCGCTGGCATCACGGCAGGCCGTGCCGTTAATCGTTTCGGGGTAGCCGTCCATGGTGGCCTGCACCTGGTACTCGCGGCAGTCCTGCCCCGAGGAGCGGTAGGTCCGGGTCGGTGTGGCGTGGTACTGATGCCCGGTATTCGGGTTGCGCCAGGTCGAGCTCTGGCGATCCGGGACCGTCTCCAGCGTACGCGACACGCGCATCCGGTCCACGTCATCCATGCTCCGCCCCACCGAACCGCCAACCGCCGCACCCGCCAGGGTCCCGGCAATAATCGCCGCAGTACGCCCGCGCCCGCCCCCGATCTGACTGCCGATAACACCGCCTGCCGCGCCCCCGATCAGGGCCCCCGTCTGCTGCTTGCTCACCGTTTGACACCCCGACAACAGCAAAATCAGGCCCGCTGCCACCAGGAACAGCACTAGTTTTGTCATCTCTGCCTCCATTGCGCGGCCAGGGGCTGCGCGATTCGGTCTCGCCATTAAGCCTAGACCGGCCGAGCTGAACGCTTCGTGAAAGGGTCCGCGGGACAGGAACCACCCACGAATGTGACCTCCAGGAGGCAAAATTTCCAACTGGTTCAAGACACGTGCGCGAAACCTCCCATTCACCTCTCAGAATCAACCCCGTCCGCTGTTCCCGGCGGACATCCATTCCTACACTGTCCCTCGGTAAACGACACCCCCGGTGAAGTGAGGAACGTGACCATGATCAAGAAGATATTCGCCACTGCAATTGTTGCCAGCGTTTTCGCATCCAGCCCCCTGATGGCCCAGTCGGCCGGGGGCGCGGGAGGCCCCTCCGCTGGGACCAATGCGGGCGCCAGCGCCAGTGCCCCGCAGGGCAACCCCAACTCTCCGGTCGCCGGCGGCTCCCCGTCGGGCGGCATCTCCGCTGCGGCCCGCTCCGAACCCGGCGCGATCTCGCGCATCGCCACCCGTTCCGGCCGCCTGGTCGGCCTGATCGCGTCCACCGGGACCACCCCGGGCACGGGCACCACTCCGGGTAGCGGTACCACCCCGGCCACGGGCACCCGGTAACGCACGCCCATGCGGACCAATCCGCTCTTCCTTCGCGAAGGCCGCCTCCGGGCGGCTTTCGCATGTCTGGGCCTGGGAATTTTCGTGAGCCTGATCACGGCCTGCGGTAGTGGCGGTCCCACACCGCTGGGGGCATCCCTGCAAAGCATGGTATCCGGTGGCCCGGATGCGTCTTCCCGCGCGGAGGAAATCCCCTACGCCTCGCTCGCGGTCCACACCGAACATCACCGGGGACTGCTGATCCTCGGAGCGATGTCCAATGGACACACGTACTGGCCGAGTGCCGAGGGCTTGTCGCTCCAACTGCACGACGGGGGCCTGTTTGCCACCGCCGGCCTCGGCGCCGACCTGCTTGGCACCCACCACCCCGACCTGGAAACGCCCCCATGGCGCGGCGAGGCCTCCGCAGGCTACCGGATCGAACGCCATGTCCGGGATGACTCGGGAACCGTGGTGCGCCACGTCGGCCAGGGCACCCTCGAGTGCGCCGCACCCTCGGCGCGGGACCTCCCCCTGGCGACCCTGGAGCTCGAGCGTTGCCGCGAGCGAATCGACTGGCAAGGGGACGGCACTACCCGTGCCGAACTCTGGCGCGACCCCGAAACCCGCGATCTATGGGCATACGACGGCCAGGCCTGGCCGGGTGGCCCCATGATCGCCTGGCAGGTGGCTCGCCCCTGGTGGTAGCCCCGGCAGGAGGCCTGATGCAACACCCTATCCGTTTCCCTTGGCTGGCCCTGTGTCTGCTGGCCGCGGCTCCGTCCGCGGGCCTGGCCGACCGTTCGCCCGCCGAGACCCCGCTCACCGATCACTGGGTGGCCTGGCAAGGCGAGCTGTCCGCGCCAATCGACTGGGGCTACAGCTTTGGCCTGCGCAGCCGCGATATGCGCGCGGTCGACCACGAGCGCAGGCGGCTACTGGCCGAGATTGAACTGATCGCACAGACCATGGACATCGCCGGGCGTCCGCACGTCGCGCACGCGCTGGACAACTGGAGCCGTACGGTCGAGTCGATGGAGCCCACCCCCCATGCGCGCAGCGCGGAACGTCTCGATCTGCCCTGGCTCCTGGCCAACCTGCGGCATGCCCCGACGGCGACGGACCTGGAACATATCGGTTACTGCGACCCGCCCGACTGGGTGGAGCTGTGGTCCATGGACGGCGCTCAGCGCCACGAATGGGACCCGGGCATGACCTTGCAGGACCTCCTGTCACGTCCGCCACGCGCCGCGGTGCGCGGCTCTGATACGGCCGCCGTAGTGACACCGCTTGGCGAAGTCCATGTGTTCGGGGTCGCGGCCTGGAACAGGGAAGACAGTACGATCGCCCCCGGCACCCGGGTGATGGCCCATCTCAACATCCGCGACCTTGGAGGCACCCTGGAGGGGGACCTGCTCAACCATCGTCTGCCGCGCTTTCTCGCCACTCGCCTGCCGGGTGACAACTGCACATTACGGACCCTCCCATGAACATTACCGCTTCGCGCCTGCGCCGCCGCAGCCTGGTGGCCGCCGTACTCGTCGGCCTGGGCATTCCCTCCGCCCAGGCCGAGGACTTCGGACTCGGCCTGGGCCAGCGGGACACCGGTGGCATCGGCCTGATGCAAACCCCGACAGCCCGCACCGGCGATGCCGGCCATTTCGCGGGAGGCTGGAATCGCACCTTCCCTTATCGCCGCTGGAGTGTCTTCGTCCAGCCCATGGACTGGATGGAACTGGGCTTCCGCTACGTCCAGGTGGAAAACCGGGCCTACCTCGCGGCCGGTGATGCTGACCGCTACAACATCGACAAGGGCGTCGACATGAAGCTGCGCCTGAAGCAGGAGACCCGGTACATCCCGGAGGTGGCCGTGGGCTTTCAGGATCTCGGCGGCACGACCCTGTTCGGCGGCGAATATCTGGTCGCGAACAAACGCTGGAACAACCTCGACTTCTCCCTCGGGCTTGGTTGGGGCTACCTCGGTAACCACGGAGACATCGAATCGCCGCTGGGCTGGATCCACGACAGCTTCGACCGCCGCCCGCGGTCCGCCGGCGGCGGCCAGGGGGGCGAAGTCGCCACGCACCAGATGTTCCGCGGTCCCGCCGCGCTGTTCGGCGGGGTGGAATACCAGACCCCCTGGGATCGCCTGCTGCTGCAGGTCGAGTACGAGGGCAACACCTATCAACAAGAGCCCCAGAGCAATGCCCAGGAACAGGACTCGCGCTTCAATTTTGGCGCCCGCCTGCGCCTGACCAGCAACGTGGAACTGCATGCCGGCTGGCAGCGCGGGAACACCGCGATGGTCGGCCTGCACTTCACGACCAATCTGGCTCGACTCTCGCAGCCCAAGGCCGATGATCCACCCCCGGTCGAACCCGCGCATCTCGACCGCCGCGACTGGGACGCGGTCGCCGCGGACCTCAATGCCAACGCCGGGATTCATGTGACCGAGATTCGCCAGGTCGGCGACACCATTCAGGTGACCGGCCAGCCCAGCCGCTTCCGCGACCTGAAGCAGTCCGAAGGGCGCGCCAACCGCCTGCTGGAAGCCCAGGCCGAAGCTGGCATTCATACCTTCCAGTATCGCTGGCAGACCCTCGGTCTCGATCTGCGCGAGAGCCTGCACGATCGCGAGGCTTTCGGCCGTGCCCTGGCTTCGGCCGATCACGAAACCGACTACCGCCACAGTGTGCGGGTACGCGATGCCAAGCCCACCGACAACGATCGCGGCGAGGTGCTCTACGCAGCGGAACCGCGCCGGTTCGAATGGGGCATGGGGCCCTCGCTGGAGCAGAACTTTGGCGGACCGGATGGCTATCTCTATCGCCTCTCGGCCTACCTGGACGCCAGCTATTTCCTGAGCCAGGGCACCTGGATCTCGTCGATGCTCTCCACCACCTTGCTGGACAACCTGGAGAACTATGACTACATCGCCGATTCCGAACTGCCCCGCGTGCGCACGCACATCGGGGACTACCTGGCTGAGACCGATGTGGGAATTTCCAACCTGCAAGCCACCCATACCCAGCGTCTCGGCCAGGACTGGTACGCAATGGCCTACGGCGGCCTGCTGGAGACCATGTACGCCGGCATCGGGGGCGAGATCCTGTACCGGCCGTTCAACAGCCGCTGGGCCCTGGGGGTCGATGCCAACTGGGTCCGCCAGCGCGAGTTCGACCAGCAGTTCGGCCTGCGCGACTATGAACAGGTGACCGGGCACGTCACCTCCTACCTCGATACCGGTATCCAGGACATCCATGCCCGAGTCAGCGTAGGCCGCTATCTCGCAGGGGATCTCGGGACCACACTCGACTTCTCGCGCCAGTTCGACAATGGCGTGGTGGTTGGTGCCTGGTCGACCTTCACCGACGCCGGCGACGACTTCGGCGAAGGCAGCTTCGACAAGGGTCTGTACCTGTCGATCCCCTACGATTCATTCTTCTCCACCTCCAGCCGCAACCGGGCCAACATCGCCTGGCAGCCGCTGACCCGCGACGGTGGGGCGCGCCTGAACCGGCGCCATCAGCTCTTCGACATCACCGAGGAGCGCCAACTCGGTCGCTACTGGGACGAGCCCGACGCCACCTGGCGATAACTCTTAGGTATCCGGGTCCCTCGGGGCCCGGATACCGCTTCCACCAGACCCGCCGCCCTTTGCGCTGGCAGCGACCAGTCCAGCCTCAGCCCGGCCGCATGCACAACCCCTGGCGGCGCGGGGCCCGTGCCAGGATGCCAGCCGGGCAGGCCGTCGATTCCCATGTCGGGCCTTCTGAATGCCCACCCTCCCCCGTTTGCGCTTGAGTTCGGCCTTCACGGAGTCTCGCGAGGCCGGTGATACCGACCCTCTGCACCTACACGACCGAAATCGATTCCGGCGACCCGCCCTGCCACAAAAAGGCCCCGGCAAGAGCCGGGGCCTCGGGTTAGCGCGTTCGCGATCGCCAATCCTTGTCAGGAAGCGCTATTTGTAGGAGTAGTGATAGTAACCGTACCCGTAACTGGTCGAGGCCTTGTACTCGATCGAGTTCAGGATACAACCGCGCACGTCGACCCCGGCCGCTTCGAGACGCCTCCGGGCCGACTCGATCTCGCGCAGCGGATTCAGCTGGAAACGCACGACCATCAGGGTGGTCGAGCACTGACGTGCCACCACGGCCGCATCGGTCACCGCCAGGATCGGGGGCGTGTCGATCAGCACCAAGTCGTAGTCGCGGCTGACTTGCTCCAGCAGACGGCTGAAACGATCCCCCATCAGCAGCTCCGACGGATTCGGCGGAGCACTCCCACGGGCGATGTAGTGCAGCCCATCGATCTCGGTGCCTCGCAGTATCCCGTCCAGCGATTCGCGGTCGGCCAAATACTCCGACAGGCCCCCGTCACTGCGCTGCCCGAACGCATGATGCACATGCCCCTTGCGCAGATCGGCATCAATGACCAGGACCCGCTGTCCCGCCTGAGCACAGACCGCGGCAAGATTCACCGATACAAAACTCTTGCCGACATCCGGACTCGGCCCGGTGATCACCAGGCGATTGTCTCCGGCTTCGAGCATCGCAAAGTGCAGGCTGCTGCGCAGTCCGCGCAGCGCCTCGATGGCGTCGTCGGCCGGGTCAAGGGAGGCGAGCACGCCACCCGGCACGTCGTAGCCGCGCGGCTGACGACGCCGCTTGACCCTGCGCAGCAGGTTCTCCTGCTGCCGCGACCGGGGAACACTGGCGTACACAGGCAGATCGATACCCTCGATCTCTTCCTGGGATTCCACACCGCGCGTCAACATCCCGCGGACCAGCACCAGCGCAATGGCCAGGCCACCGCCAAAGACCGTGGACAACATCACGATCATCCTGCGCTGCGGCTCCACCGCCGAGAGGCCGGCCTGCGCATCGTCCAGGATGCGGACATTCCCGACCGTACTGGCCCGGGCAATATCCATTTCCTGCATGCGATTCAGCAACTGCACATAGATGTCCTGATTGACCTCGACATCGCGGTTCAGGCGCAGGATCTGCTGCTGGGTCTCCGGCAGCGCACCGATCTCTTCATTCAACCGGTCGCGCTCGCTTCGCAACTTCTGACGCTTCTCGATCAGTGCCGCATAGGTCGGATGGCTGGGCGTATACCGCCGGGATATCTCCGCCTCTTCGAACTCCAGCTCATTGAGCTGACGCTCAAGGTTGACCAGCCGGTCCAGCACGGTACGGGTCTCCTGCGAAAGGTCCACGCTCTCGCGCTCCATCCGGTAGTCGTTCAGGGCGTCTTCGGCCGTTTGCAGTTGTTCGCGAACATCCGGAACCTTCTCCTCCAGAAACTCGAGGCTCTTCTCCGCCTCGGCCGCCTTGCGCTGAACGTTCTGCGTGAGGTAGATCTGATTGATTGTATTCAGGATGCGGCGCGCATGGTCCGGGTCCGGGTCGGTCAGGGCCAGGCTGAACACGCCACTCTCCCGACCCTGCTGTCCGACATCGAACTGGGCGCGCAGGCCATTGATCGCGGCCAGGCGGGAACGCCTCTGGATATCGAAGCGGGCCCCAGGGGCCGCCTCCAGTTCGGCCACCCGGAGCCGCACGTCGCCATCAAGAAACTCCACGTCCGCGCCGACCCGGCCCTCGCCCAGGTCGCGATCGCCGCCCAACAGGCGATAGTGGTTGTCATCCAGGACCTCCAGCGTGAAGGTGTGTCCCTCGTATGCACGGGCCACCCGGAAGTCGCCAACATTGAGGGACTCGCCCGCCCAGACGCTCGAACCTGCAAAGGCAGGGCGCTCCATGCCGCGCCGCACCAGGTAGTCCCCCACCACGGGCATGCGGTGCGGGCGCACCACCAGGTCCAGCGACTCCTGGTCGACCGCGCGTCCGA
This sequence comes from Thioalkalivibrio sp. ALMg9, assembly GCF_000380625.1. Taxonomy (NCBI): domain Bacteria; kingdom Pseudomonadati; phylum Pseudomonadota; class Gammaproteobacteria; order Chromatiales; family Ectothiorhodospiraceae; genus Thioalkalivibrio; species Thioalkalivibrio sp. ALMg9. Next base: position 2,605 of record NZ_AQYC01000007.1, on the reverse strand, counting down.
GGACCATGCGCGAGCGGAGGATCTGTAGCTCGGCCTCGACCCGGGGTTCCTGCCCCAGCATTTCACGCACGTTGGCCAGGGGGCTGCTGAAACGCCCCATGTCTTCGACCTGCACCAGCGCATCGGCCCGGTAGATCGGAGTCGACAGCGTCGCATGGATCGCGCCCGCCACTGCGAACAGGACCGTGATCGCCACGATCCACCACTTGTGGTCCAGCAACTGACCGAGCAGTCGGCCAATATCCAGTTCGCCTTCCGGTCCCCCGGGAGAATGATTCTGGGTCATCGGGATTTACCTGTGTCGAAGATCATCGATTGAGCCGCCGCGCCCAGGCGTCGGCAGCCTCCACGAGCAGGGCATGTGCCTGCCCGAATACCTCGGGGCTCTTGCCATAGGGATCAGGAACATCACGGCCCCGGCCATCTTCCAGCCAGTGACCGAAGCGCATCGTCTTGCCCAGCACCTCGGGGTGGCGCGCCCCCACTGCCTGCCGCTGCCGCTCGCTCATGACCAGCACCAAGTCGGCGTGATGCAGGAGCTCCGGCTCCACCTGACGCGCTACGTGTGCCGAGACATCCAGGCCGTCGGCCTCGGCGAGACGCCGGGCTTCAGGGTGAACGCCCTCCCCGACCAGGGCCCCAAGGCCGGCGGATTCCACCGCGCGATCGGGCAAACGATTACGCAACAGGGCTTCCCCAATGGGGCTGCGGCAGATGTTGCCAGTACAAACCACAAGAATCCGATTGAACATGGCTAGAAGTCGTCGCTGAGGTTTCGAACATCTCGCGTGGTCCGCGATGCCTGATAGACCGCGCTCACGGTGGGCAGGATCTGACTGATCACGCGATTCCAGCGCCCGAGGGGCGTGGTGGTGACATAGACGATGTCCAGCGGTTCGAGCTCGAACTCGGCCCCGAGCATCAGTGCCGAGGCATTGCGCGCGTCCAGCTGATAGACGGTCGCGAGCTTGTCGCTCTCGGGTGGTGCACGGCGGATCACGAAGATCCCGCTGGCATCCGCCCGGGTTTCGTTGAAGCCTCCAGCCTGGCTCAGCGCATCCATCAGGGTGACCTGACCACGGCCCAGGGGCAGGCGCTGAGGATCACCCACCTCGCCCATCACATAGACCTGCTGGCCGGCGGTGTCCGGGATGTGCAGGACATCCCCATCGCGCAACAGCCGGTTCTGCGACATGTCCCCATGGCGCAGCATCTCGTAGAGCGAGACGACGATTTCCTCCCCGTCCCGAGTGAGGATCACCTCATGCCAGTTGGCCGTGTCCGCCAGACCACCAGCCTGGTGGATGGCATCGAGCACCGTCTGCGGGACGTTCGTAATGGGCTGCACACCCGGCTCGCGCACCTCGCCCGTCACCCGGACCCTCTGCGAGTTGAACGCGGCGAGCCGCACCTCGACCTGGGGTTCGTTCACAAAGGCCGCCAGGTCGCGCGCAATCAGATCGCGCACCTCCGCGACCGTGCGCCCCTCCACATGCACCCGTCCGATATACGGATAGAAGATCGTGCCGTCCGAATGCACGGTGTTGCCCGATTCCACCGCCGACCGCTCGCTCCCGGCCGGGATCGTCAGCTCCGGGTGCTCATACACAATGACCGCCAGCACATCGCCACGACCCACGCGGTAGTCGTACTCGTCGACGTCCCGCACCAAATCATCGCTCGCCCGACGCAGGTCCGGCGGTACCGAGCGCTGCTCCTGCGCCCGGATCAGACCGAACGTAATCGGTTCAATGTCGACCAGATCTTCGACCGGGGCACTCGAGCTGCGCTCGGAGATATGCCCGCCAGGTGCCCAGGCACAACCGCTCAGCGCCAGTAGCGTGACCAGCGACAGGGCCCAGCGAATGGGGGTTGTCTCGTTCATGGATCATCCTCTTTCGCGCATTACCGCAACGCCTGCCGTGCCAGCAGCTGCGGGGCTTCCAGTGATCGTGGCGACCCCGGGCGGCTTGGGCCTCAAGCGGGGTGACCCTGTCACGAATGAGCAGGATCGTCGCCGAACTGGCGCAGAATATCGGCGCACCCCCCCCGGGGGACAACGCCCAAACACGAAACTTACGGGCCTGTTCACAGCTTCGGCGGATCGACCTCACGTTTCCCGGAAACGGCGTTGCAGGGCCCTGAATGGGGGTGCTTGAATCCATCGCGTTCCGTCCATCTGCGACTGTCCCGGACCTCCATCACACCGCCCGTACAGCGGGCTTGTGGTCCGGAAACAGCCGCCATTCATCCGACGAGGGAAAGGCGACATGAAAGTCCTGATCACCGGCGCGGCAGGTTTTATCGGCTCCCATTTGGCTCTGCGCCTGCTGGAACGTGGCGACACCGTGATCGGTGTCGACAATCTGAACGACTACTACGACCCGAGCCTGAAGCGGGCCCGGCTGGATCACATACGCGCCTTCCCCGCCGCCCGTCAGCACTTCGTGTTCGAACAGCAGGACATCTCCGATCGAGCGGCGGTGGAACGGGTGTTCCGCGAGCACCGGCCGCAGCGGGTGGTGAACCTGGCGGCCCAGGCCGGCGTGCGCTATTCGCTGGAGAACCCGGCGGCCTATGTCGACACCAACCTGGTCGGTTTCGG
>NZ_AQYC01000006.1:0-304728 GCF_000380625.1 Thioalkalivibrio sp. ALMg9 | reverse complement strand
CCTCCCCGTTGTCGTCGCGCCGAGTGGAGAGGCTTTTCGCGGGAGAAAAGGCGCTGGATGTCTGAGCGAAGCGCAGCGTAGCGAGTTCAGCGCCGCCCGCGAAAAGCCTCGGAGCGAGGGAAACCCCGGCCCGCTGCGCGGGCCGGGGTCGCGGCAGTCGGGCGTGTTTCTTGGGTACTTCTTTGCACGAGCAAAGAAGTACCTCGCGGTGCGCTCGCGAGAGAGCGCGTGGCAGGCGGTCAGACGGAGCCACGTAAACTCCAGGTGCCGAACCATGGCCAGCCACAACATGGCAGGTGGTAGACCGAAGCCACCGTAAACACTTGATGATGCGCCATGATCGTGGACCGGACGGCGGGAGGACGAGCATGGTCGGCGGGAATGGACCGGTCAGGCGCGTGCCGGGGCGCGGGCGTCGTCGCGCCAGAGCCAGAGGATGGCGACGGTCAGCACCGCGATCACTGGCAGCATCGCCAGGTTCAGGCCATCCCAGCCCAGCGGTCGCAGTAGCGCACCGGCCAGCAACGAACCGGCGGCGACCAGGGTGAACACCGTCAGGTCGTTCACGCCCTGGACCTTGCCCTTTTCGCCGGCCGTATGGGTCGTGGTGAGCAGGGTGCTGCCGCCGATGAACAGAAAGTTCCAGCCGACCCCCAGCAGGAACAACGCCAGCCAGAAGTGCGCCAGCATCTCGCCATGCGCGGCGATGGCGACACTGAAAAGCACCAGGGCGTTGCCCATTGCGAGCACGCGCGTAAGCCCGAATCGCGTGATCAGATGGCCGGTGACGAAGGATGGCGCGAACATCCCGAGCACGTGCCACTGCATCACCAGGGCGACCTGGCCCATGTCGAAGCCGGCCTGGCGCATGGCCAGCGGGGTTGCGGTCATCAGCAGGATCATCACCGCGTAGCCCAGGGCGGCCGTCGTCAGCGCAACGACGAAGCGGCCCCGGGGCATGATCTCGCGCAGGGGGCGGGATATGGCACGTTCTGCTGCCGGGGGTGCTGGTACGCGCAGCCAGGCCAGCAGCAGCATGGCCAGCAGGGCCAGTGCCCCGAGCAGAAGGTAGGGACCGGCTTCCGGCGTCTGTGGCAGCAGGGCCTGGGCATGGTGGGCGTTCCACGGGCCGAGGAAGGCCGCGGCCACGCCCCCGGCCATAACCAGCGAGATGGCGCGCGGGCGGAAGGCGTCGCTGGCCACATCCGCCGCGGCGAAACGGTAGTACATCGCGAAGGCCTGGTAGGCGCCCAGCAGGAGATTGCCGAGCACGAAGATCCAGAAGGCCTCGGCGAATACCCCGACCGCGGCGATTGCCGCCCCGCCGAAGCCGCCGACACCCGCCCCCAGCAGGAAGCCTGTGCGCCTTCCGAAGCGTTTCATGAACAGCGACGCCGGCAGGGTGATGACCAGGGTCCCGATCATCATCGCGGCGACCGGCAGGGTGGCCAGCGACGGGTCGCTGGCCAGGCGCTCGCCGACCACGCCGCTCAGGGTCATCACGGTGACCGCGGCGATCAGGAACAGGGCCTGGCCGAGGGCAAGGATCAGGACGTTCGCGCGCTCGCGCGGGGTGGTCTGGCCGGACATGAGATTCCCTTCGGCATTGGGCCCGGGCCTCATGGCCCGGTTCGGGTAACTGGGTCAGCCGCGCGGATGGAACTCGAGCACCGCCGAGTTGATGCAGTAGCGCAACCCGGTGGGTTCCGGACCATCGGGGAAGACGTGGCCCAGGTGGGAGTCGCAGGCGGCACAGCGTACCTCGGTGCGCTCCATGCCCAGCGCGCGGTCGCGGTGTTCGTCGACGGCGGCAGCGGACACGGGGGCCGTGTAGCTGGGCCAGCCGCTACCGGAGTCGAACTTGGCCGCGGAATCGAACAGCGGCGCGCCACAGGCAGCGCAGTGATAGAGGCCATCGGCCTTGTGGTCGTTGTAGGCGCCGGTGAATGGCCGCTCGGTCCCGCCCTCGCGGGCGATGTGATACTGCTCCGGTGTCAGGCGGTCGCGCAGTTCGGCGTCGGTCGGGCGTTGGGATGAGCTCATGCAATCTCCGGGTTGATGCTATTGTTTGCGAACCGAGAATGGGTCTTCCGGTGGACCGGGAAAATTATCCCCGGTTCTCGGCCGGGTGGCCAAAGACTGGACCGCTGGAGGTGGTCGTGGGTTGTCCCGATTGCGAACGTATCGATCTGCTGCCAGCGGCCTCCGGCACTCTTTACCTGGCACCGGTGCTGGCGCACACCCGCGCGGCCCTGCGCCAACGCATGGTGGACGAGCAATTGCCCTGCGCAGAGCCGAGCTCGGGCATCCTGGCCCTGCCGGTCAAGGGTGCCGGCGGGCTGGGCGAGATGCTGGTGCGGCTGGAGCAGGCCCTGAGCAGCTCCGAGCAGGCCGGTTGCCGCGCGACCTTCGTGCCGGAAGGCGAGGACTTCGGGCTGGCGCATCTGCAGGACACCCACCTGCTGTCGACGCTGATTGCGCGGCACAATGCGCGCGACCTCTCGGCGATCCTGGCCAACGACACCCTGGACTTCCACTTCCAGCCGATTGTGCATGCCGCGAACCCCACCGAGGTCTTTGCCTACGAGGCCCTGGTACGCGCCTCCACGCCGGGCGGTGACATCATCCCGCCGCTGGACCTGTTCAAGACGGCGCGCAATGCCGAGCTCCTGTTCCATCTGGATCGTTCCGCCCGGATCAATGCCATCCGTCGCGCCAGTGAGCGCGGGGTCCGTAGCCATCTGTTCATCAACTTCAACCCGACCGCGATTTATGACCCGGCCTTCTGCCTGGAAACGACCGTGCGCGAGATCATGTCACGCGTGCCAGGCCAGCCGGGGCCCGCCGGCTTCGTTTTCGAGGTGATCGAGAGCGACCAGGTCAACGACATGGAGCACCTGTCGCGGATCGTCGAGCGCTATCGCCGCGCCGGGTTCCAGGTCGCCCTGGACGACCTGGGGGCGGGGTACGCATCGCTCAACATGCTGTCGCAACTGCGCCCGGATTTCGTGAAGATCGACCGCGAACTGGTCAGCGGGATCGACCAGGACATCTACCAGCAGAAGATCCTCGAAAAGATCATCGAGCTGGCGCGGGATCTCGATATCCGGGTCGTGGCCGAGGGCGTCGAGACCGTGGAGGAATGGCGCTGGCTGAAGGAGCGCGTGGATCTCTGTCAGGGCTACCTGTTCGCGCGCCCGGCCGCGGAGCCGCCGCTGCCGAACCACCCGGAGTCCTGACTACCCATCCGTTCTACCCCCGGGCGTTGGCGGTCATGGGTCCGAATCGGTGCAGAAGCACAAACAGGGCCGGAATCACCACCAGCGTCAGAACGGTCGCAGCCAGGATGCCGCCGATGATCACCGTGGCAATCGGCGAGAAACGTTCGGCCCCGACGGCCATCTCCAGGGCCAGCGGCAGCATCCCGGCGATGGTGGACAGGGCGGTCATCATGATCGGACGCATGCGGGTTTCCACCGCCTCGGTGACGGCGGCGTAAATGTCCCGGCCCTCGGCCAGTCGGCGCCGGGCCAGGTCGAGCAGGATGATGCTGTTGTTCACGACGATGCCGATCAGCAGGACGATCCCGAGCAGCGCCGGCATGGATACGTACTTTCCGGCGATCAGCAGTGCAGCGACTACGCCGATGAACTGCAACGGAATGGCGGCCATGATGATGACGGGGTGGGCGAAGCTGCGGAACTGCACGACCAGCAGCAGGTAGACGGCCAGGGCGGCCAGCAGCAGCGCCCGCATCATGTGGCCACGCGCCTCGTCGAAGTCTGCCTGCTCGCCGGCCAGCGTCGCCGGGTAGCCATCCGGGGCGGCGAAGGTGTCCAGGCGCTGCTGGACGTCGGCCACCACCTCGGACAGTGGACGCCCCAGATGGAAGCCGAGGATGTCCAGGGTCCGCTGTCCGTTTTCCCGCGTGACGATGCGCGGACCCAGGGTGTGTTCAAGGCTTGCGACCTCGCTCAGGGCGATCGGGCCCTCGCGGGTGGGCAGCAGGATGCCCTCCAGGTCTTCCGGATAGCGGCGGTCCGATACCTGGTAGCGCACGACCACGTCCAGATCCCGCTTCGGCGGCTGGCGGAAGCGTGTGGCCACGGCGCCGTCCATGGCCTGGTGCACCGCGCGGGCGGTCGCGGTGCCGGTGAGGCCGAGCTCGGCCGCGCGGTCATGGTCGACCCGGATCCGCACCTCGGGGGTGTCGAGGGCCCAGTCCTTGTACAGGTCGGTAATGCCGGGGATGCCGGCAAGATGGTCCAGCAGCTCGCTCGCCGTGCGGTCCAGGGTTTGCGCCTGCTCGCCACTGATCCGGGCGATGATCGGGGCGGCGGTTGACGAGCGCGCGGTGCCGCCGAGTTCCCGGGGCACGGCGAGGGTCACGCCCGGGGTGGCCTCCAGGCGCTGGCGCACGTCGTCCATGATCTCCCACTGTGTGAGGGAACGTTGCGTCCGCGGCACCAGCGTCACCGTGATCTCGGCCTGGTTGACGCCCATGGCGCCGCGGTCGCCCATCGAGCGGGCGCCGGCTTCGTGGCCGAACTGGCTGCTGACATCCACGACGTATTCATGTTCGGCCAGATACCGCTCGACGGGTTCCAGGGTTGTCAGAGTGGTGTCGAGCCGGGTTCCCGGCGCCATGTCGACCAGAACCTGGAAGCTGCCCGAGTCGAAACGCGGCAGCATCTCGCTTCCGGTCATGCGGAGCATGCCCAGGCTGAGTGCCAGGAGTACGACCGCCACCACCAGCGTCGCCAGCGGACGATGCAGTGCCAGGGCAAGGACGTCCAGATAGAGGTTGCGGACCCCTCGCGCCGGCGCCTCCAGGGTCTCCCTCCAGCGCGGGGTGGTGGTCGACGTTGCAGGGCGCAGCCAGTAGGTGGCCAGCAGCGGGATCAGGGTGACGGCCATCACGAACGACGCGCCGAGGGCGAACGCCAGGGTCAGCGCCAGCGGACGGAACAGCTCGCCGACAAAGCCGCCCATGAACGTGAGAGGCAGCAGTACGCCGAGGGTGGTCAGTGTCCCGCCCAGCTTGGCGCCGAAGACCTCGCCGACCCCCTCGATGGCCGCCTGGCGCGGGGGCTGGCCCTCTTCGTCCAGGTGGCGGTGGATGTTCTCGAGGATCACGATGCCGTCGTCGACCAGCAGGCCGATGGCCAGGATCAGCGCCGACATGGTGACCATGTTCAGATCCAGGCCGGCCAGTTGCATCAGGCCGAAGGTCGCCAGGAACGCCGCCGGAATCGAGAGGGCGATGATCCCGGCCTGACGGAGGTCGGCGAGAAACAGCAGGACGATCACCATCGTCAGGGCGATGGCGATCATCACGGTCTGTGTCATGTCGGCGATGACCTTCTCGGTGAACACCGAATCATCGTCGGCGACGACGATGTCCAGCTCGGGCGTGGCGTCGCGCAGGGGGGGCAGCGCCTCGCGGACCCGCACGGCCACCTCCACCGTGTTGGCATCGTCCCGGCGCAGCACCTGCACGGCAATGGCCGCCCGGCCGTCATGACGGTAGGCCGAGCGCGGCTCACCGGGCTCCAGACGGATACGGGCGATATCACCCAGGCGCACCCGGGAATCGCCGTCCGCCTCCAGGATGAGCCCGCGCGCATCGGCCTCGCTTCGCAATGGCTCATCGAACCGCACGACGCTCTCGAGTTCACCGATGCGGACGCGTCCGCCCGGCGCCATGAGATTCCAGTCGTCGAGGGCCTCCAGTACCCGGGACATGTCGATCCCCAGGGCCTCGGCGCGCTCGGGGTCGAGGGCAACATGCAACTCGCTCTTGTGCCCCCCGACCACGTCGATCGCGGCGACACCGGGGATCCACTCCAGGGTTTCGCGGACGGCGTTATCGGCCTGTTCGCGGATCGCGTAGAGCGGCAATGTGTCGCTGGTCAGGGCGATGGTGATGATCGGCTTGTCGGCGGTGGAGAACTCCAGGATCTGCGGTTCTTCGATGGTGGCGGGCAGGTCGGGACGCAACCGTTCGACGGCGTTCTGGACGTCCACTGCAGCCAGGGCGCTGGTGATGCCGTAGTCGAATTCCACGCGCGCCACGGACAGCCCGGTCTGGCTGGAGGAGCGGATCCGGGTGACGCCGTCGAGGCTGGCAAACTCCTCCTCCAGCAGGCGTGTGAGTTCGCGGTCGACGTCCAGGGCCGCCATGCCGGGGTATGCAGTGATGACCGTGACAGTCGGCGGATCGGTGTCGGGAAACAGCTGGACGGGCAAATCGAAGCGCGCCTGCAGGCCCAGGATCAAGGCGGCCGCCAGAAGGGCCAGCACCGTGTGCCGGTACCGCAGGAGGCCTTCGACCCAGGTCATCGGTCGCTGTCGTCCACGGCCTGCACGGGCCCCCCGTCGCGGACCCGCCGATCCGGGGTCACGATAATGCGGTCACCCGGGTTGATGCCCTCGAGAATCGCCTGTTCTCCATTCGGCAACGACCGTGTCACCACCTCCGTGCGGTATGCGTGTCCGTCTTCCAGCCGATAGACCCATTGGTGATCGGCGTCGCTCCGGACCGCATGTGCCGGTACCCGGATGACCGGGTCCAGATGGTCTAGGACGACCCGGGCCTGTACGGCCATGCCGGGGCGCAACGCCTCCGGCGGGTCGGGCAGGCGTGTCTCGAAGCTCCCGCTGCGCCGGCCGGCATCCAGTGTGGGGTGGACCCGGTCCAGCCGGGTCGTCACGGTGTGTTCCAGGGCGGGGATGGTCAGCTCCACGGCCAGACCGGGTTGGAGCAGCAGGCTGTCGCGCTCCGGCACGCGCAGGACCGCATGCAGGCCCTCGAGGCCGACCAGCTCGATCAGGGGCTGCCCCGAAACCGCCAGGTCGCCGGGGCGGACATGGGTGCGCCGCACCTGAGCGGCGAAAGGGGCCCGTTCCGTCGTGTATTCCAGGCGTTTGCGGGTCAGTTCCAGCGCCGACCGATTTTCGCGGAGCTGGGCCTCCAGTGTGGCGACGCGCTGGCGAGCGTCGTCGAGTTCGCTTTCCGGAATCAGGCCCCGGGAAAAGAGGTCCTGCTGGCGATCGAGGTTGCGCCGGGCGGTTGCACGTTCTCCGTCCAGGCGCTGATCGGCGGCCTCTCGCTGCCGGACCTCCAGGCGGGTCTCGTCGGTATCCATACGCACCAGGACGCCATCCGCCTCGACCCGGTCCCCGGCATTCAGGGGGCTTTCCCGTACCTGGGCCGTGACCCGGGCCGAAATGGTGGTCTCGTCATGGGTCTCGATGCTGCCTCGGTACGCAGGGCTATAGAGTGTGACTCCGGTAGGTTCCGCGGCGATCGTGGTGACGGCCGGCGGTGGCACGGTGCGTGCGGCCTCGGGCGAAAACCGCTCCGACAGCCGGTCCGCCGCGCTCCAGACCGTCACCAGCACCACCCCGCCCAGCGCGAGGAGGCCCAGGGTCCGCCGAAGACCGCGACGACCGGATGGAGTCCGGGATGCGTTCATGTTGTGCTCAGCGTTTTGGGGCGTCTTCCGGCGACAGGGCGCTGACCACCTCGTCCCGGAATGCGCTGTGGCAGGCGATGCAGGCATTTACGAGCCTGCCGTGGTAGCGGATGGACTTGTCCAGATCCTGGTCACGCGCCGCGTCGGCAAGCCCTTCGGCGGCACCGTGCACTCGTTGATCCAGCGCACGGAACTCGCTGACCCGGGACCCTACTGCCGACAGGACACGGCGACGTTCGCCGAGCGAGGGCTTCGGATGATCTGCGATCGCCTCGGCTGCCTCGGTGATGGCAGTGAAGTCCTCGACGAACAACGCGGACTGGACCCGGTTCATGTCGTCCGTGAGCCCCTGCATCACGGACTGGAAGGTATCGGCCGACGCAGTGCTAGCCAGGGGCATGGCGAGAACGGCGACGACCAGGGTGGCACGGGTGAAGGACATATCCAGTCTCCTCGGGTTAGTCGAATGTGTTCGGGTGCGGGCCGGGTGCCTGAGTCGGTTGGTCCTGCGGTGCTCGCAATGCAGGCTCCAGCAGTCGCCACAGCACGTCGCCCTGCTGGTCGAGCGGAAACTCGAAATCGGAGAGTGACCAGCGCATGACCAGCCCCTGGATCATCGCCACGATCAGGCGGGCGGTTTCGGCGGTTTCCAGGTCCTGGCGAAAGCATCCCTGGGTGACGCCTTCCCGGAGCAGTTCCTCCAGCCGGGAGGTGTAACGGTCGATGATGTCGCGGACCACGGCCTTCAACTCGGGGTCTTCCAGGTGCAGGCGTTCGGAGAAGATCAGGCGCGGCAGCCCCTTGCGCCGACTGATGAATCGCAATTGTCGGGTCAGGAGGTTGCGCAGGCGGACGTCTGCCGAGCCGCGTCCGGACAGCATCGGTGTGAGTACGTCCAGGAGCCTGCGGCCGATGGACTCCAGCGCCGCGCGGAAGATCGCGTCGCGGGTTGGGAAATGCCGGAAGATCGTGGGCTGGGCGATGCCCACCCGATCGGCAATGGCCTGGGTGGAGACGTCCCGTGCCCCGCGTTCGGCTGTCAGGTCGAGTAGGGCCTGAACGATCTCTTCGCGCCGTTCGTCGCCGGATTTTCGTTGCATGCAAGTAAGTAATCGCTTTCGCTCTTTATGATGCAGATCGTATGAAGTTTATGGGGGCGTGGCAAGTGGCTGGGGTGCGTGCACAAACGCACGGGTTTCCATAGACTCGGTGTTTATGAATCAGCTCCCGCCCGACGCCCGCAATCCGACGCTCGAATCCGCCTACCAGCTGCTGCACGATGCCGAGGTGCGCTATCGCGGGCGCACGGTGGGCACGGTGGCCAGCCTGGACGAGCGGGCGCCTGCGGAAAACTATGCCGACTGCTTCATCCGCGACTTCGTGCCCTCGGGGCTGGTCTATCTGCTGAACGACGAGCCCGAGGTGGTGCGCGACTTCCTCGCGCTGATCCTGCAGATCCGCGATACCCAGGAAGAGATCGAGGGCCATCGCCGCCTGCCGCGGGTGATGCCGGCGAGCTTCCGCGTGTTCACCGACGAGAACGGGCGCGAGTCCCTGGCGGCGGACTTCGGCGATCGCGCGATCGGGCGTGTGGCGCCGGTCGACTCGATGATGTGGTGGGTGCTGCTGCTGCGGGCCTACCAGAACCGCACGGGCGATACCGATTTCATCAAAAGTGCCGATGTGCAGCGCGGCATCCGCTTGATCCTGAGCATCTGCCTGCAGGACCGTTTCGAGGTCTTCCCGACCCTGCTGGTGCCGGACGGCAGCTTCATGATCGATCGGCGCATGGGGGTGTTCGGCCACCCGCTGGAGATCCAGGCCCTGTTCTACGGGATGCTGAAGGCCTCGCTGGCGATGCTCGAACCCTGCGACAAGGACTCGGAGCTCTTGTGCGAGCAGTCCGCGATTCGTACGCGGCAGCTGTCCGATTACATTCGCAATTACTACTGGCTGGATCTCGAGCGGCTGAACGATATCCATCGCTATCGCACCGAGCACTTCGGCCACGAGTCCGAGAACTCGCTGAACATCTACCCCGAGAGCATCCCCGATTGGCTGGTGGACTGGATCCCCTCGGAGAGCGGCTACCTGGTCGGCAACCTCGGCCCCGGACGCATGGACTTTCGCTTCTTCAGTTTCGGCAACCTGCTGGCGGTGCTGTTCGGGCTGGCCGACGAACACCAGTCGCGTTCGATCATGCAGACCTTCGAGCAGCGCTTCGAGGACCTGATCGGGACCATGCCGGTCAAGATCTGCTATCCGGCGATGGTGGGCGAGGAGTGGCGCCTGCTGACCGGGTCCGATCCCAAGAACACCCCGTGGTCCTACCACAACGGCGGCAACTGGCCGGCACTGTTGTGGGCGTTCACCGGCGCGGCCCTGCGCGTCGGGCGGCCGGATCTCGCGCGTAGCGTGCATGCGGTCGCGGCCGAGCGTCTGTATCGCGATAACTGGCCGGAGTACTACGACGGGCGCCATGGTCGTCTGGTCGGCCGGCGAGCCAACTATCGCCAGACCTGGTCGGCGACCGCGGTGCTTGTTTCGCAGGGCCTGATCGACAACCCCGAGACCCTCAGCCTGTTCGACAGCCCGGAACCCGAGGTGCCATGAAAAAGACCCAGAGCAAGTCACGCGACGGTGAAGGCCTTTATCTCGTCCTGATCAGTGTCCACGGCCTGGTCCGCGGACGGGAGCTGGAGCTGGGCCGTGACGCCGACACCGGCGGGCAGACGCTCTACGTGGTCGAGCTGGCACGGGCCCTGGCCCGTCATCCGCAGGTTGGCCGGGTCGACCTGCTGACCCGGCGGGTGGTCGACAGCAAGGTATCCGCCGACTACGCCGAACCGGAAGAAGACCTGGGCGACGGGGCCCATATCGTGCGTCTGGACTGCGGCCCGCGGCGCTACCTGCGCAAGGAGAAGCTCTGGCCCTATCTGGACTGCTTCGCCGACAACGCCCTGGGGCATATCCGGCGGGTGGGGCTGCGGCCGGACGTGATCCACGGGCATTACGCCGATGCCGGGCATGTCGCGGTGCAGCTGTCGAACCTGCTGGGCGCACCGATGCTGCAGACCGGCCACTCGCTGGGGCGGGTCAAGCGCGAACGCCTGCGCGAGAGCGGGATGTCGGACGCCGACATCGAGGCGCGCTACAACATCTCCACCCGCATTCATGCGGAGGAGGAGGCGCTGGCCCATGCCCACCGCGTGATTGCCAGTACCCGCCAGGAGATTGGCGAACAGTACGCGACCTACGACAACTATCAGCCGGAGCGCATGGAGGTGATTCCGCCGGGCACCGACCTGACGCGCTTCCATCCGCCGAAGCGGGGTCAGCGCAAGCCGCCGATCTGGGCCGCGGTCCGGCGCTTCCTGGAAACCCCCGATCGCCCGCTGATCATGGCGCTGTCGCGCGCCGACGAGCGCAAGAACATCCGCGGCCTGTTGGAGGCCTACGCCGGGAATGACTGGCTGCGCGAGAACGCGAACCTGCTGATCGTTGCCGGTAACCGTGACGACATCGCCGACCTCGACAAGGGCGCGCGCGACGTCATGACCGATCTGCTCCTGCGGATCGATCGCCACGACCTGCATGGCCTGGTGGCCTACCCGAAGCACCACGACTCCGACGACGTGCCGGATCTCTACCGCCTGGTGGCCTCAAGCAAGGGCGTATTCGTGAACCCGGCGCTGACCGAGCCCTTCGGCCTGACCCTGATTGAGGCCGCGGCCAGCGGCGCCCCCATCGTGGCCACCAACGACGGCGGACCGGAGGAGATCATCTCGCGCTGCCACAACGGACAGTTGATCGATCCGCTGGATCCGGAGGGCATCGCCGACGCGATCCAGGCCATCCTGGCGGATCGTCCGCGCTGGCAGCGTTACTCGCGCGCCGGGCTCAAGGGCGTACGCCAGCACTATTCCTGGGACGGCCACGCCGAGAAATACGTCAAGCTGGTGAAGTCGCTGACCCGCGAGGTGCGCCAGGAGCGCCACCACGAGCGCCGGGTCTCCGGTCATCTGGCGCAGATGGATCGCGCCGTGATCACCGACATCGACAACACCCTGCTGGGCGATGACAAGGCCACTCGTGCCTTCGTCGCCTGGCTCAAGCGCAATCGCAAGCGTGTCGCCTTCGGCGTGGCCACGGGACGGCGCATCGATTCGGCCGCGGCGATCCTCGAGGAGCATGGCGTGCCCACCCCGGACGTCTGGATCACCTCGGTGGGCAGCGAGATTCATTACGGCACCAAGCAGACCGAGGATCGCGGCTGGGCGCGCCATATCAGTCATCGCTGGGAGCCGGACCGGCTGCGCGAATGTCTGCAGCAGGAGAAAAATCTGGTCCTTCAGCCGGATGTGGACCAGCGCGCATTCAAGGTCAGCTTTTTCGTCGAGCCGCCCGGCAGTCTGGATGCGAAGGCGGTGGAGACCCGGCTGTACCGCGAGGACCTGCACGCCCGGGTGATCTACTCGCACGACCGGTTCCTCGACCTGCTGCCGGTGCGCGCCTCCAAGGGCCTGGCGGTGCGCTATCTCTCCGACAAGTGGGGCATCCCGCTGGAGCACGTGCTGGTCGCCGGCGATTCTGGCAACGACGAGGACATGCTGCGCGGGCGCCTGCTGGGGACCGTGGTGGGCAACCACCAGCCAGAGCTGGAGAGCCTGCGCGGCTTCCAGCGCATCTTCTTCGCCGGGGCCACGCACGCGCGGGGCCTCCTCGAAGGGATCGAGCACTTCGACCTCCTCAACCGCTGCGAAAGCCCGGGCGACGCCGAGGCCGAAGAATAGCCCGCGTTTGCTAGCGCCAAGCGCGTGAAGGCCCGAAGAAGGGCCAAGGCCGTTGCGCCACAGAGGGCTCGAAGATCGCGGAGTGAGTGGATGTTGCCGCCAAACCCATTTCGCTCTGCGGATTTGCGGGGACGGCCAATCACTTCCAGGCCTTGCCCTTCCTGCACGAAGGGCATGTTCCCCGGTCGTGCCTTCGTGTGCTTCATGGTGGATTGCCCTGGTGAGGCAGGGCGTCAGGGCACGGGCAGCAGCAGGGCGATCCCGGTGAGGACGGTGACGACCTCGAAGGCGCGTTTGACCAGGCGGTTGCCGTAGTGCTGGGCCGCCCAGGCGCCCAGATATCCGCCAACAAAACTGCCCACCAGCAGTGCCGGAAGCCAGTCCCACTGTACCGTCCCGAGCGTCCCGAGCATCAGGGCGCCCGCCCCGTTCCAGACCAGGCCGACCAGGACCATGGTGTAGGCGACCGCCTGGGTATAGTTCATGCCGTACCAGCGCACCAGCCACAGGGTGACCATCAGCCCCGTGCCCGAGGCCAGCGAGCCGTTCAGGATGCCGATCAGGAACAGACCGGCCGCGCCGATCAGGGCGTGGCTCCAGGAAAATCCGATCTCGCGCACCACCTGCCCGAGCTGCGGGCGGCGCCAGGAGTACCAGCCGAGGCCGATGGTCAGCAGGCCCAGGGCGATTTCGCCGGCCCGCGGCGGGATCCCCAACACCAGCCAGGCACCGATTAACACCCCAGGCAGACCGGCCAGCAGGATAATGGCTAGGCGCCTGGGCGCGAATGTGCTTTTCTTGACGTGGCGCAGGCCGGCACCGGCACCCAGAGCCACGGATGCGATTTTATGGGTGGCCAGTGCCACGGGGTAGGGAAGGCCCAGAAAAATCAGGGCGGGCAATTGCAAAAGGCCCGCCCCGCCACCGGCCAACGCGGAGAACCCGTTGGCCACGATGGCGATGAAGACGAGTCCGAGGTGTTCGAAAATGGTCATTTGGGGTGTGTGGAACGGGCAGCGGTCAGGGCTTTTTCGCCCGGCGCTGGCCGGTGCGTTGTTGCTGGGGCTCGCGGTCCCGGTCCAGGCGGATATCTACCGCTGGGTGGATGATAACGGGACCGTACACTATTCCAGCACCCCGCAGCCCGAGACCAGCCAGCGCGAACGCCGCATCTACGACTCCGAGGGGCGCATGCGCGAGATCCTGCCGGCCCCGATGAGCGCCGAGGAGCGGGCGCAGGCCGCGGCCGAGCGCGAGCAGGCGGAGCGCAACCTGGAGGCGACGCAGCGCGCGCGACAGGATCGAGTGGCGCGCGAGCACCAGTTGCGCCGGGCTTACACCTCGCTGGAGGAGATCGAGGAGCTGCGTGAGCGCCGCGAGCGTTCGATTGGCGGCAACGTCCTGCGCAGCGAGGCCCAGGAAAGGACCCTGTTGCGTGAACGCGAGCGCATCCGCCGGCAGCTGGACGGCGCCAATGAAAACTCCTCGCTGGCGGATCGTTACCGGGCGGAGCTGGATGAGCTGGACGCGCGCATTGCTCGCGAGCGCCAGTACCGTCGGGGCCAGCGTGAGCGCCTGTCCGCGATCCACGAGCGCCTGGATCTGGACCGCCGCGACTTTAAGCAACTGGTGCTGAATGGCCGCGTTAACGACTGATCAACGTCCCCACACCCTGGTCGGTCAGTAGCTCCAGCAGTACCGCGTGTTCCACTCGGCCGTCCACGATGTGGGTGGCGTTCACGCCACTGCGCACGGCATCCAGGGCGCAGCGGATCTTCGGGATCATGCCGCCGTGGATGGTGCCGTCGCGGATCATGGCATCCACCTCCGGCGCGGCCAGGCGCGGTAGCAGCGCCCCGCTGCCGTCGAGCACACCCGGCGTGTTGGTCAGCAGGAACAGCTTCTCCGCATCCAGCACCACGGCGAGTTTCTCGGCCGCGGTGTCGGCATTGATGTTGTAGGCCTTGCCGTCGCGGTCGAAGCCGATCGGGGCGATGACCGGGATGAAGTCACTCTGATCCAAGGTGTGGACGATGCTCGGGTCCACACCTTCCACCTGGCCGACATGGCCCAGGTCGACGCTGGGTTCGCCCTCGGCCGCGCCGTAGTCGCGCAACGGGGTCGCGCGGATCATCTGCCCGTCCTTGCCGGTCAGGCCGACGGCTCGGCCGCCGAAGCGGTTGATCAGCGACACGATCTCCTGGTTCACCAGCCCGCCGAGCACCATCTGCACCACGTCCATGGTCTCGCGGTCGGTCACGCGCAGGCCGTTGACGAATTCCGTCTCCTTGCCCAGTCGTTTCAGCAGTTCGCCGATCTGCGGTCCGCCGCCATGCACGACCACTGGATTCACGCCGACCTGCTTGAGCAGAACGATGTCACGCGCGAACGAGGCCTTCAGGTGGTCCTCGGTCATGGCGTTGCCGCCATACTTGATCACGATGGTCTTGCCTGCGAAGCGCTGGATATAGGGCAGCGCTTCAATCAGTACGTGGGCAACGGAATGGGCCGTCTGGGTATCCATGGCGGGTCCGGTTGTCGGGTTTCGCAGCCGCTCAGTTTAGCACCCCGCCTCGCTGGCGCGATCGTCCGCCATTTGAAGATGTATTGAGAGCGAAGCATTTGACTGGCTGGCCTGGCGTCGGCTATAAAGCGCATCCCAAATACATCAATAAGAGGGGCCGGGATGCTGCAATCCATCTCACTGATCCTGACGATCCTGCTGATCGTTCCGATAACCGCCGCCTTCCTGGTCGCGGCGTTTTCCCGACAGCCGGTAGAGGAAGCCGGCACCCTGACGCGCCGGTCCTATCGCCTGCGCGACTGGACGTTCTGGATCCTGCTGGTCGTGGTCACCCCGGTGTTTATCTACACCCTGACCCTGCTCCCCTACGGTGCCGATACCCGAGCCGAGGGTGTGCAATTGGTAAATGTCACGGGACATATGTGGCGCTGGGAACTGTCCCGGGACGAGCTGCGGGCCGGTCAACCGGTTCAGTTCCGAGTGACCAGCCAGGACGTGAACCATGGCTTCGGCATCTATGACGAGGACCTGACGCTGCTGACCCAGACGCAGGCGATGCCCGGCTACACCAACACCCTTGAGTACACCTTCGACGAGCCGGGCACCTACCGCGTGTTGTGCCTCGAATACTGCGGCGTCGCGCATCACGCGATGGTCGCCGAACTGACCGTTACGGAGTGATGGCCATGACTGAACAGAAAATGGAATCGGCCGTGCCACGCGGCCCACGCAATGCCGTACTTGTTTACTTGGCCACGACTGTGGTGGTCCTCCTGCTGATGATGGTCTTTGGCCTGTTGATGCGCCTGGAGCAGGCCGGAGTGGATCTGCTCGGAGCCGCCGGTTTCTACCAGGTGCTGACGGCCCACGGGGCCGGGATGGTCGGGGCCGTGGCCATCGGCAGCGTGGCCGTGATGTGGTATTTCCTGCGGCGGCATGTCGCCCTGTCCACAGGGGTGTTCATGCTCAACCTCGTGCTCTTCCTGGTGGGTGCTGTGCTGATTCTGGGCGGGGTGTTCATTGGCGGTTTTGCCGGCGCCTGGACCTTCCTGTACCCGCTGCCGCAGACCCCCATGGGCATGTGGACCCAGGCCGCGGCCGCGTCGTACTTCGTCGGATTGCTGGCGATTGGCGTGGGTTTCCTGCTGCTGTACATCGATGTGGCGCGCGCCCTGATTCGCAGCTATGGGGGGCTGGGCCGTTCGCTGGGTCTGCCGCAACTCTTCGGCCGCCCGGGCGACCCACCGCCGCCGGCCGTGGTGGCCAGCACCATGGTGCTCATCGTGAACACCCTTGGCATCGTTGCCGGGGCCGTGATCTTGACCATGAGCCTGATCAATCTGTACCAGCCCGGTTTCGATATCGATCCCCTGTGGGCCAAGAACCTCATTTACTTCTTCGGCCACGTGTTTATCAACGCCACCATCTACATGGCGGTGATCGCGGTCTACGAGATCCTGCCGCGCTATACCGGCCGTCCGTGGAAGGTTTCCCGTGTATTCCTGGCAGCTTGGGCTGCCTCCACGGTGATGGTGCTGCTCGTCTATCCGCATCACCTGCTGATGGACTTCTCGCAGCCGACCTCTCTCCATGTGCTGGGGCAGGTGATCTCCTACACCAGCGGACTTCCGGTGCTCCTGGTCACGGCCTGGGGTGCGCTGACCAATGTCTATCGTTCCGGCATCCGTTGGGACATTGCCTCCGGCTTCGTCTTCCTTGGCGTGTTCGGATGGGCCGCAGGCGTGATCCCGGCCATCATCGATGCGACCATCGTGGTCAACACGGTGATGCACAACACCCTGTGGGTTCCGGGCCACTTCCACTTCTACTTGCTGTTGGGCGTGGTCGCGATGATGTTCGGCTTCATGGCCTGGCTGACCCGCTCGCAGGAACAGGGCGACGGCTTCTTCGACCGCTTGGGTTTCTGGACCTTTGCTGGCGGAGGCCTCGCGCTGGTAGCGGTGTTCCTCTACAGCGGGGCGTCCAGCGTGCCGCGGCGCTTCGCCGAGCACCTCCCTGAATGGGCAGGCTATGCCCAGCTTGGGTCCGTCGCGGCCGCCCTAGTGATCCTCGGGACGCTGATACTGGCCCTGCGGTTCTTCCTGGGCATGAAGCGTGTGGCCGACAATGTGGCGTAACGTCGTCTACGGCCTGACCATCGTCGCCCTCGGCCTGGGTGGCTTCGCCACCCTGGCCCTGGCCACCGATGGCTACCGCGCGTTCACCGCCGAGGAGGCGCGACGCCTTGCCGCCCGCGAGAATCCGGCACCCGTACCCGCCGTGACCCTGGAGGATGCCCGCGGCGGCGAGCTGGACCTGGCGAGGTTTGGGGATCGCTACGTGGTGCTGGATTTCATCTACACCGGCTGCCATCGCGCCTGCACCACGCTGGGTGCCAGCTTCCATCGTATCCAGGAGGCGCTCCCGGAGGAGGTGCTGGGCAATCGCGTGGCTCTGCTCAGCATCACCTTCGACCTGGAAAACGACGATGCCGCGCGATTACGCGAGTACGGCGAGCGCTTCGGCGCCAATCCGGACGCCTGGTACATGGCGCGCACTCGTGACCAGGGCGAGCTCGACCGGTTGCTGAAGCACTTTCAGGTGGTCGTGATCCCCGACGGCGAGGATTTCGCCCATAACGGGGCCATTTACGTGGTGGGCCCCGACGGAATTCTCCAAGGGATTCACGACATCGATGCGGTGGACGAGGTGGTGGCGTATCTGGAGCCGCGTCTGTGACGAGCCAGTGGCGTCCACTCGCCGGCGCGGCTCTTCTGGTCCTGCTCCTCTTCCCGCCCCTCCGGGGTGCGCTGGAGGGAAGCCTGGTCGGTCACATGCTGGTCCAGATCCCGTTGTTGGTACTCTCCGGTGCCTGGCTGAGCGGCCTGGTTCTGACCCGGGTGTCTGCCTGGGCCCGCAGCGTGGATCGCTACGGGGTGCTCGGGCTTCTGTTCGCGCTGTTCGTGCTGGCCTTCTGGCTCTTGCCGCGGAACCTGGACTGGGCGGTGCTGGATTCGGTCGCGGGTGGCGCCAAGATCGTCACCCTGGTGTTGCTGGCCGGTGTGCCCCTGGGGCTCACGGCTGGACGTTTGCCGCTGATGATCCGCGCCGTGGTCTGGGTCAAGGGGACGGCGATGATGTTCGTGATGGGCTGGCTTTATCGCGAGGCGCCGGATCGCCTGTGCAACGCCTATCTCCTCGGCGAGCAGCAGCTGCTGGGCAACCTGATGCTGGTCGCCGGCGTCCTCAGCCTGCTGGCGATCCTGCTGCTCCTGTTGTTCGGGCCACCCCGGCATGGCGGCGTGTACTCGGAGGCTTCCGGTTAGTCTCGGCCGTATGATCCGGTGCAGTCTTCTCCATTCCCCGGGATGCAGGTGGCCAAGCCCGGAGCCTCGAAAGGTTGTGCCCACATGCCCGGCCTTCCGCCGGGTTGCAGTGACTG
The DNA here is from genome assembly GCF_000380625.1 of Thioalkalivibrio sp. ALMg9. Classification (NCBI taxonomy): domain Bacteria; kingdom Pseudomonadati; phylum Pseudomonadota; class Gammaproteobacteria; order Chromatiales; family Ectothiorhodospiraceae; genus Thioalkalivibrio; species Thioalkalivibrio sp. ALMg9. The sequence continues at coordinate 286,491 of NZ_AQYC01000006.1, read as the reverse complement.
CCCACTCTTTAACGTTCAAATATTATGATTGTTTTGATTTGTTCCGGTGGTGCTGATATAAAGCTGCACACTAAATACAACAAATGAAGGTGCTACATGCTCTCGACCGAACAGAAGGCGATCATCCAGCAAACCGTGCCGCTGCTGGAATCCGGCGGCGAAGCCCTCACCCGTCACTTCTACGAGATCATGTTGCGCGACTACCCGGAGGTGCAGCCGCTGTTCAATCAGGCGCATCAGGCCAGTGGCGAGCAGGCACGGGCCCTTGCCAATGCGGTCCTGAACTATGCACGGCACATCGACCGACTGGAGGCCCTGGGCCCGCTGGTGGGCCAGATCGTCAACAAGCACGTGTCGTTGCAGGTGCAGCCCGAGCATTACCCGATTGTCGGCACCTGCTTGTTGCAGGCCATGCGCGAGGTGCTGGGCGAGGAGGTCGCGACCGATGCGGTGCTGGAGGCCTGGGGCGCGGCCTATCAGCAACTGGCCGACATCCTGATCGAGGCCGAAGAGGGCGTGTACACCGCGCACGAACAGCAACCCGGCGGCTGGCGTGGTGCCCGCGCCTTTCGTGTGGAGCGCAAGTTCCCCGAGAGCGAGGAGATCACCTCGTTCTATCTGCAGCCGGTGGACGGTCAGCCCGTCCCGCCGCACCAGCCAGGGCAATACCTCGGGCTGCGCCTGATGATCGACGGCAAGGAGGTACGGCGGAACTATTCCCTGTCGGCGGCGGCGAACGGCGAGAGCCTGCGCATCAGCGTCAAGCGCGAGCCGGGCGGTGTCGCGTCGACGTTCCTGCACGACCGGGTGCAGGAGGGTGACGCGCTGGACGTCTTCCCTCCGGCCGGCGATTTCGTGCTGCGGGCGTCGGATCGTCCCGTGGCCTTCGTGACCGCGGGGGTCGGGATTACGCCGGCGATGGCGATGACCGAGGCGGCGCTGGCGGACGGTCGCGAGGTGCACTTTCTCCACTGTGCGCGACACGGTGGCGTGCACGCGTTTCACGACTGGGTGGAGCGTCAGGCAGAACAGATGTCCGGTCTGACCCGTCGCTATTGCTATAGCGAGCCGCGTGCCGGCGATCAGCCGCATGCCGAAGGCTTTCTGACCCGGGAGCAGCTCGCCGAATGGCTGCCCGACAGCCGCGAGGTGGATGTCTATTTCCTGGGGCCGAAGCCCTTCATGCAGCAGGTGCGCGCCCACCTGCGCGGGCTAGGCATCCCGGACGAGCGGGTGAACTACGAGTTCTTCGGCCCGGCCTCGGCCCTGGAGACCTGACGCCGGTTCAGCCGCGCCCCGAGGAGCCGAAGCCGCCCGCGCCACGGGTGGTCTCTTCGAAGTCCTCGACCACGCGGAAGCGCGGCTGGACGACCGGGACGATCACCAGTTGGGCGAGGCGCTCGCCGACCTCGAGCGTGTAGGCGTTCGCGCTCCGGTTCCAGCAGGAGACCATCAACGGGCCCTGGTAGTCGGCGTCGATCAGGCCGACAAGATTCCCCAGCACCAGGCCATGCTTGTGGCCGAGCCCGGAGCGCGGAAGGATCATCCCGGCATAACCCGGGTCCTCGATGTGGATCGACAGCCCGGTCGGGATCAGCTCGGCCGCGCCCGGCTCCAGCGTCAGTGGGGCCTCGATCATCGCGCGCAGGTCCACGCCGGCCGAGCCGTCGGTGGCCGGGGCGGGCAGCGGGAAGTCCACGCCCATGCGCGGGTCGAGGATCTTCAGGTCAATCTCGGGGACGGGCATTCGGGGTTCCTTGGCAATGACTAATCTGTTTCGCGTGGGTTCAGGCGCTCGATGATCAGGTCGATCAGCGCGCGCGCCAGTTGGGCCTTGGGCTGGTTCGGCAGCGTGCGCTCGCCGCCCTCCCACAGGCACAGCAGCTCGTTGTCGGGGGTGCCGAAGGCGAGGCGCTCGCCGACGCGATTGGCCGCGATTAGGTCGAGCCCCTTGTTTCGGCGCTTGGTCTCGGCGTGCTCGCGCAGGTCCTCGGTCTCGGCCGCGAAGCCCACCAGGAACGGGCGCCGGGGGAGGAGCGTGGCCGCCTGGCGCGCGGCGTCGGCGAGGATGTCCTGGGTGCGTTCCAGGGCCAGGTTCATCGTGGGGTCGGACTTTTTGAGCTTGTGGGCCTGTGGTGCGGCCGGACGGTAGTCGGCCACGGCCGCTGCTGCAATCAGGATGTCGGTCGCGGGCAGGCGTTCCATCACCGCGGCGTGCATGGCGGCGGCGGTTTCGGTGGCCATGCCCTCGACGCCGGCGGGCACGGCCTGTGCGGTTGGGCCATGCACCAGGGTCACGCGTGCCCCGGCATCACGCGCGGCTGCGGCCAGGGCGAAGCCCATGCGCCCGGAGCTGCGGTTGCCGATGAAGCGCACGGGGTCGATGGGTTCGAAGGTGGGGCCGGCGGTGATCAGCACCTGGCGGCCGACCAGCGGGGCGTCTGCCGGTTGCAGCAGCTCGCGTGCGATCGCGGCCGGCTCGCGCAGGCGGCCTTTGCCCTGCTCGCCGCAGGCCTGGTCGCCGCTGTCGGGTCCGATCAGGGTCACGCCGCGTTCGACCAGGGTCGCAATGTTGGCCTGCGTGGCCGGGTGCGCCCACATGCGGTGGTTCATCGCCGGCGCCAGGGTGACCGGCGCGGTGGTGGCCAGCAGCAGGGTGCTCAGCAGGTCGTCCGCCAGGCCCTGGGCGTAGCGGGCAATCAGGTTGGCACTCGCGGGGGCGACCACGATGCGATCGGCCCAGCGCGCCAGGGCGATATGGTCCATGCCGGATTCGGCCTCGGCATCCAGCAGTTCGGTGCGTACCGGCGCGCCGGACAGGGCCTGGAAGGTCAGCGGGGTCACGAAGGCGCGGGCGCCCGCGGTCATCACCACGCGCACCGCGCAGCCGGCGCGCTTGAGCTCGCGCACCAGCTCGCAGGCCTTGTAGGCGGCGATGCCGCCGCTGACGCCGACCAGTATCCGGGGCTGGGTGTCGTGTTCCGTCATGCGCCGGATTCTACCCGGTTCCTTTGTCCTGGCGCGCGGAGACGCCGGCGGTCAGGGCGTAGCGCATTGCATCCTCCAGCGGCAGGTCCAGCGGCTCGACCCGCTCGCGCGGCAGCATCAGGGTGTAGCCGCCGATCTGGTAGCTCATGGGCATGTAGACCGCAAGCGTCTCCGGCCCGCCCAGGTTGTCCGGCAGGCCCTCGAAGTCCTCGCGGGTGACAAAGCCGACCAGTTTGAAGTCGGTGCCGGGGAACGTGACGAGCACGGCCTTCCCGAAGCGCTGATGGATGTCGCCGGAGAGCAGGTTGGTGACGTCGCGCACGGTGCCGTGGATCGTCTTGATCACTGGGATGCGCTGCATCAGGCCCTCCAGCCAGTCGAACAGCCAGCGCACGACATAGGCCTGCAGCAACACCCCGAGGCCGAAGATCAGGCCGATGCCGGCCAGGATCCCCATGCCCGGGAAGTAGAGCAGATCCGGCAGGACGGCCTGCAGCAGGCCCCCGAGGACATCCTCGGCGGTGCTGCCCAGCCACCACAGCAGGGCCAGCGTGATCGCGGCCGGGAGGATCGCGGCCAGGCCGGTCAGGAAGGTGCGGGAGATTCGGCGCACAGCAGGCTCCGTGCAGGGGTGATCTCCGGAATGCTAACGCATTCGTGTCCGCAGCACGGTCGGCTGCCGGTCACGACTGCTCGGGGCGGCACTTCCGTGATCGGGTGCAGTCTATGAAATGGGTTTGAGCGGCATTTTTGCCGATAGAAGGAGCGGACGATGAGCGGATGGACCGGGTTGGGTGCGCTGGCGCTGGTAGTCTCGGCGGTTGCGCTACCGCAGGCCTCCGTCGCGGGGCCATCGGACGCGGCCGCGCCCGAGGACTACGCGATGACGCCCGAGGCGGTGGCGCCGGGCGTCTATGCGGTGATGACGCCGGCGCGGGATCTCCCCAGTCGCGAGAACCTCGGCTGGAACGCGAACATGGCGTTCGTGGTGACCGACGACGGGGTGCTGGTGTTCGACACGGGTTCCTCCGAGACCATGGGTGTGGCACTGCGCGAGGCGATTGCCGAGGTCACCGATCAGCCGGTGCGCTGGATCGTGAACAGCCACAGCCACGGGGATCACTGGCTGGGCAACCACGCCTTCGCCGATTCCGACCCGGAGATCATGGCCGGTTCCGCCGCGATCGCGCGTATGGAGACGGAGGCCGAAGGCTGGGTCGAGAATTTCCGCGAGATGACCGAGGGCGCGACCGGTGACACCACGCCGCTGTTGCCGAATGTTGCGGTGGACGAGCGTATCACCCGTGACCTTGGCGGCACCGAGGTGGTGATTCTTCCCTCCGGGGGTGCCCATTCGCCGGGCGATCTGAGCATCTGGCTGCCGCAGACGCGGGTCCTGCTGGCCGGGGACGTGGTCTACAGCGATCGTGCGCCGTCGGTCTGGGATGGCGATGTTGCGCAATGGATCGACCTGCTGGACGAGCTGATCGCGCTGGAGCCGGTGGTGGTCGTACCCGGCCACGGCCGGCTGGAGGATGCGCAGACGCTGGACCGGCTGCAGCGTTATCTGGTCACGCTTTGGGAGGGGATCGAGGACGGTGTGGAACAGGGGCTGGCCGCTTTCGAGACCGTGCCGCTGGTGCGCGAGCGCATGGGTGACCTGATCGATCACTACCCCGGCTTCGACGACAAGATCGACCGCTCGGTGGCCACCACCTACCCGGATGTCGAGGCCGCGGTGTTCTGAATCCCCGTGTTCAGAACTGCCAGGTGGCGTGCAGCGAGCCGAACTCGGCCGCGCCCTTGGCCTGCCCGCTGAACTCGCGCGAGCGCCAGACATGGGTGTAGCCCAGGCGCACCCCGCCTACATGAAACACGACCCCGGCGGTGAGCTCGCCCACCACGGGGTGCTTGTCTACCGATGGCCCGTCACGAAAGACCGGACCGTCCAGGAACAGGTCGTAGAGCATGAGCCGCGTGTCGATACCGGCAAACGCATAGCCGCCGACGCGCGCGGTGGTCTCGAAGGTGTGGGTGCCGGACAGGGCCGGGCGGATCCGGGGCGGGCCGTAATCGCCCGGCAGGTTGCGCCCCGCACGCACGATGGCACCGGCATTCGCGAAGGTGAAGGGGGTTCCGGCAGCCGCGCCCCAGTGCGGGGTCAAGTCGGCGCCCCAGCCGTTTGGCGTGCGGTGTGACCGGCCGCGCAGCTGGCGTTCGTAGGCCAGCATCAGCGTCGGTTCATTGCCGATCTGGTGATCCCATCCTTTTGGCTCCGGTGCGCTGGACCAGCTGTGGACCTCCCTCTGGGTGCGTTCGGCCAGGGATGCCGGGCCGACCGTACCCAGCGTGACCTGCAGGCGGTCCAGGCGGTTGTCGTGTTCCGCGGCCATGCTGAAATTCAGGTACAGCCAGCCGGCGTAGGGGCGATCATCCGGGTCCGGCGTCGTGCGCTCGATATCCTCCGGGGTGTACATGTTCTGACCCAGGTGGATCGCCGCCTTCAGGCGTTCGGGCTCCTCGCGACGGATGAAGAACGGCAGGCTGTCCGCCACAGTCCGCAGCCAGGGTGGCACGCGTTCCTCGCTGCGCGTCCAGCCGATGCGAACCCCGTTGGTGTAGTAGCGATCCTCGCCCCCGAACAGGTCGTTCTCGAATTCGAAGTGCAAGGCATCGACGCCGCTCCCGGCCAGGCTGGTTGGGCTGGCGACCGCCACGCACAGGAGTGCCGTGGCCAGCAGGCCAGCCTCTCTCCAGCGGGTGGAGCGCCGTCGGGATGTGGGGGTGTTCCGGTATGATTGGCGCATGGACCTCTCCAACCAGATCATCTTCCTGGCCGCGATCGTGCTGCTGGGGAGCATCCTTTCGAGCGTGATCACCTCGCGACTGGGTGTGCCCCTGTTGCTGGTGTTCCTGGTCATCGGGATGCTGCTGGGCCCGGAAGGCCCGGGCGGTCTGGTGTTCGAGAATATCACCGTTGCCTATCTGATCGGCTCGGCGGCGCTGGCGATCATCCTGTTCGACGGCGGGATGCGCACACCGGCGCGCAATTTCCGCATCGGGCTGAAGCCGGCGCTGGGGCTGGCCACACTCGGGGTCATCGTCACCTCGGGGCTGACCGGGGCGTTCGCCGTGTGGTGGCTGGGACTGTCCTGGCTGGAGGGGCTGCTGCTCGGGGCGATTGTTGGGTCCACCGATGCGGCGGCGGTGTTCTCCCTGCTGCGCTCGCGCGGGCTGGAGCTGAAGAGCCGTGTCGGCGCCACGCTCGAGATCGAGTCCGGCTCCAACGACCCGATGGCGATCTTCCTGACCATTGTGCTGATCGAACTGCTGCTGATGCCGGAACAGCAGTTCGGCCTGGTGGTGCTGGTCGAGTTCGTCCAGCAGATGGGCCTGGGCGCGTTGCTCGGGGTGGGTGGCGGCTTTGCCCTGCTCGCGCTGATCAACCGGGTGCCGATGGCGGCCGGGCTTTATCCGCTGTTCGCCATGGCCGGGGCACTGGCTATCTTCGGGCTCACCGGGCTGGTCGGCGGTTCCGGGTTCCTCGCCGTGTACCTGGCGGGGCTGTTGCTCGGCAACCGACCGCTGGAGGCCTCGCAGAACATCAAGCGTTTCCATGACGGCATCGCCTCGCTGGCGCAGATCGGCATGTTCCTGATGCTGGGCATGATCGTCGCCCCGTCCGAGCTCCCGCCGGTGGCGCTGGACGCCGGCCTGGTCGCCGCCGTGCTGATCCTGATCGCGCGGCCGCTGGCGGTGTGGATTTGCCTCTACCCATTCCGCTTTCCCTGGCGCGAGCAGGTGTTCATCTCCTGGGTTGGTCTGCGCGGGGCGGTGCCGATTATCCTCGCGCTGTTCCCCTTGCTGGCCGGGCTGGAACTGGCTGGCTACTTCTTCCACGTAGTGTTCTTCGTCGTGCTGATCTCGCTGCTGGTGCAGGGCTGGACCGTCGCGACCTCGGCGCGCTGGCTGGGGCTGGAGTTGCCCCCCACCACCGCGCGGGTGCAGCGCACCGAGCTCGACATCCCGGGGCAGCAGGAGATGGAGCTGGTCGGCTACCGTCTGGCGGAGACCACCCCGGTGGTGCGCGAGGCCTGGTCGAACTTCCGCTTGCCGGGCAGCGCACGGGTGGTGGCGCATCTGCGCAAGGGCAAATTGCTCGAGACCCTGGAGCTGCTGGATCTGCACGCCGGCGACCATCTCTACATCATGGTCACGCCCGCGGATCTGCATGACCTCGACCGCTTGTTCGTGCCCAAGGACGAGGTGCCGGAACGCCTCACCGAGCGCAGCGTGTTCGGCGAATTCGCGCTCAACGGCGACGCCCAGTTGGGCGCAGTCGGCATGGCCTATGGCGCCCCGGTCCCGCCCGAACGCCAGGGTGAAACCCTGGAGGTCTATCTGCGTCGCGAGCTCCAGGCCGAACCGGTCGTCGGCGATGCCGTCGATCTCGGCCCGATGCGCCTGGTCATCCGCGAGATGGACGGCGCCCGCATCACCCGCGTCGGCCTGAAGCTGCTGAAGCCTTCGTGATCATGTCCTGCCAGGTTAAAAGCAGGGGCATGTGGTCGCTGACTTTCAGCCAGTAATCGGTCGGGTAGCCAATTTCGATCGCGCACTGTGCCAGCTGGTCGTGGGGTACGAAGGCGTAGTCAATGTGATAAGGCTTGTTCGCGTTTCGCTGGAGATAGAACGTGGCCTGGGACTCGCCGCCCTGTGATTCCTCGAACTGGTGGTGGTAAAGGCTTCGCAGCCCGATTGCCTCGAGTTCGGACACGACGTCGGTGTGATTCCACCATTGGTCGGGGCGATCCCAGACCGTGTTGCTGTTGAAGTCGCCAACGATGACCGCCTGATGCTGACGGATTTGTTCGCGGTGGATCTGGAGATATTTCCAGAATTGTCCGATGTACCGAAAGGCCTGCTGGTTGCTGCCCTTGGTCCAGACGGCGATGAAGACCTGATTCTCGTCCAGCACGAACGGCAGAAATAGTTTCAGATCGTTCGTGGCCCATTCGAGGGCCGGGCTGGTCCCGGAAAGCCCGGGCAGCTGAAAGTTTCCGGACCAGTGCAGGGCCCGAACCGAATGGCCATTTCGCGGAAATATTCCGATGCCTTTGTGCCGTGATTCGCCGGCCCAGAGGTAATTGCCGGCCCACTGGTGGAAGGCCGGAGTCGAGTGAGCGGGATCCTCGCATTCCTGAACGACGAGTACATCGGCATCCAGTCTGCTGATTGCATCGAGCTTGTTGCGCAACGCCCCGTTGCAGTTCCAGCTGACGAGCCTCATCCCTATTTTTCGAGCATGGCCTTCAGGCCGGCGAGGTGGGCGCGGGCGGTGAGCTGCTGGGTCTCGGGGTCCGGCGGTTTGGCGTCGGGCCAGTCGAGATGCTCCCCGGGGAGTTCGTCGAGAAAGCGCGAGGGCTCGCAATCGATGCTTTCGCCGTAGCGGCTTCGGCTTTGGGCGTAGGTGATCAGCAGGGTTTGCTGGGCGCGGGTCAGGCCGACATAGGCCAGGCGGCGCTCCTCCTCGATGGAGTCGTCTTCGACGCTGACGCGGTGTGGCAGCAATTCCTCCTCGAAGCCGACCAGGCAGACATGCGGAAACTCCAGGCCCTTGGCGGTGTGCAGGGTCAGCAGCTGTACCGACTCGTTGCCGTCCTGCGAATCCCGGTTGCGGTCGAGGATGTCCATCAGGCTGATGCGATTGACGATGTCGGCAAGGCCCATGCTGCGGGTGTCCTCGGCCTCGTCATCACCGTATTCGACCGTGGTGTTCGCTCCGCCCATGCGCCCGACCCAGTCGATGAATTCGCGCACGTTGTCCATGCGCCGGGTCGCTGCGCGCGGGTTGGGGCTGTTCTCCAGCAGCCAGGATTCGTAGTCGATGTCTTCGACCAGGGCGCGTAGCAGGACGTCCGGGGACTCTTCCGCGCCGCGGCGCTGAAAGCCGTCAATCCAGTCAGTAAAGCGCTCCAGCCGGGCCTGGGCGCGGGCATCCATGTATTCGGAAAGACCGGCGCCGCGCGCGGCCTGCAACAGGGAGGTGCCGCGCTGGTTGGCGTAGTGGCCGAGCTTTTCCAGGGTGGCTGGCCCGATCTCGCGGCGCGGGACGTTGACCACGCGCAGGAACGCGGTGTTGTCGTCCGGGTTGGCGAGCAGGCGCAGGTAGGCAACCAGGTCCTTGATCTCGGCCTTCTCGAAGAACGACTGGCCGCCGCTCAGGCGGTAGGGGATGCCCTGCTCGCGCAGGAGCTTCTCGAACAGCCTGGACTGGTGGTTGCTGCGGTAGAGGATCGCGAAATCCCCCCAGCCCGCGTTGAGACGGAAACGCCGGCGCATCAGCTCGGAGACCACGCGCGCCGCCTCGGTGTCGGCGTCGGAGCAGCCGATGACCTCGATCTTTTCGCCCTCGCCAAGCGCACTCCACAAGCGCTTCTCGAATACGTGCGGGTTGTTCGCGATCAGCGCGTTCGCGGTGTGCAGGATGCGGTTGGTGGAGCGGTAGTTCTGCTCCAGTTTGATTACCTCCAGGCGCGGGAAATCGTCCTGCAGGCGCACGAGGTTTTCCGGGCGCGCGCCGCGCCAGGCGTAGATCGACTGGTCGTCATCGCCGACCACCGTCAGTCCATCACTGACGCCAACCAGCAGGCGCACCAGTTGGTACTGCGCGGAGTTGGTGTCCTGGTACTCGTCGACCAGCAGGTGGCGGATGCGGTCCTGCCAGCGGTTACGCAGCTCCGGATCGTCGCGCAGGCAGTCCACCGGGCGCTTGATGAGGTCGTCGAAATCCACCGCGTTGTAGGCGCGCAGGGCGTCCTCGTAGCGTGGGTAGAGGTTGGCGGCGGCGATGGCCTCCGGGGCATCGGTCATCTGACTCGCCTCGTGCAGCGCCTCCGCCGGCGTCATCAGGTCGTTCTTCCAGCGGCTGATGTGGCCGACCAGTGCGTCCACCTCGGAGCCGGTGTCATCGCGGTAGGTGATTTCGCGCAGCAATTGCCGGCAGTCGCCCGGATCGAGGATCGAGAAGCCGGCACGCAGCCCGGCCGCCTGCAGTTCACGGCGCAGGAAATTGAGCCCGAAGGTGTGAAAGGTGGAGACGCTAAGCCCGCGTGCCTGCTCGCGCGCCAGGCGGCCCTGCACCCGCTCGCGCATCTCGCGCGCCGCCTTGTTGGTGAAGGTGATGGCAACAATGCGGCGCGCCTCGAGCCCGCGCTGCTCGATCAAGTGCGCGATCTTCTCGGTGATCACGCGCGTCTTGCCCGACCCCGCTCCGGCCAGCACCAGCAGTGGGTGGTCCGTGGTGGTCACGGCGGCCTGTTGTTGAGGATTCAGTTCAGACACCGGGGTGATCGATTCCTTCTCAGCGGGGCGCGTAAACTAACCCACGATCCAGCATTCATAAAGACAGTAACGGTGAGGGTAAGCCATTGACCGATGTGTCGGGCACTGCAGCCGCGGCCGGGACGGACGGGTCGCTCCCGCGTCTGACCCAGTTTGATTTTCATCAGCGCCTGATGGATGTGCCGGGCTCGGCGGTGATTCTGTTCACGCGCCAGGGCTGTGGCGCCTGCAAGGTGATGGGTCGGGTCCTGGCGGAGTGGCAGGCGGCCGCGGATGCGCCTGCCTTGTTCGTGGTGGACGCCGAGACGGATACCGCCCTGGTGCGCGAATTCGAGGTCTTCCATCTGCCGGCGCTGTTCGTGTTCCAGGCGGGCGCCTACCACGGTCGCCTGGAGGCCCCGCCCCGGTTGCCCCTGCTGCGCGAGGCGCTGACCGCCTGCCTCGCGCGCCCACCCGAGGAGGCACCATGACCTCGAGCGACATCGACTGGTGGCCGCCCGCGCGCGTGGTGGAAAGCCCGAACCAGGATGCCCGCCCGCCGGGACAGGACCCGGAGTTGATTGTGGTGCATGCGATCAGTCTTCCGCCCGGCGAGTTCGGCGGACCGCATATCGCCGAGCTCTTCCAGAACCGGCTGGATCCGCAGGCCCATCCCTACTTTGCCGAGATCGCGGCGTTGCATGTCTCCGCCCATGTGCTGATTAACCGCGACGGGTGGGCCACCCAGTTCGTGCCGTTCTCCCGCCGTGCCTGGCATGCAGGGGCGTCGCAGTGGTGCGGACGCGAGCGCTGCAACGATTTCTCCATCGGGATCGAACTCGAGGGGACCGACGAGGATCCGTTCACCCCGGCGCAGTACGCCGAACTGGCGCGGTTGGTGGGCTGGCTCCGGGCACGCTACCCCGGTATTGGCGCGGATGGGCTGGTGGGTCACAGCGACATCGCGCCGGGGCGCAAGACGGACCCCGGGCCCTGCTTCGACTGGACGCGCCTGCGGCGGGAATTGCAGGCGGTGACGGCATGATCGTGGATTTGTTGCGCCACGGGGAGCCGGAGGGCGGTCAGCGCTATCGCGGTCATGGCTGCGACGATCCGCTGAGCCCGCGCGGGTGGGCCCAGATGGAGCAGGCGGTGAAAGGCGAGGCCGGCTGGCAGTACGTGGTCAGTTCGCCGATGCAGCGTTGCCGCGCCTTCGCTGAACGCTTCGCCGCCGGACAGGATTTACCGCTGTCCCTGGCGCCGGATCTGCGCGAGGTGGGCTTCGGCGACTGGGAGGGGCGGACCCGGGTTGAGCTTCAGCGTGACCGGCCGGAAGAGTACCGCGCCTTCTACGCCGACCCAGTCCACGCGCGGCCGGCAGGGGCCGAGCCGCTGGCGGACTTTCGGCGGCGGGTGGAGACCGGCTTCGAGGCGGCGTTGCGGCCCCTGGAGGCCGAGCGCGTGCTGCTGGTCGTGCACGCCGGGGTGATCCGCGCCCTGGTGGGCTGGGTGATGGGGGTGCCGGACGCGCGGCTGTTCCAGTTGGAATGCGACTATGCCAGCCGCACCCGCCTGCACCGGCACCCGACCCGGGGCTGGCGCCTGATCCACGCCAACCGGGTTTGAGTCGGACGCCGCTCCGGTCTACCCGGCCTGGTTGCTGCGTTTGGGGACGGCCTTCACCGACAGGTAGAAGTCGTTGTTCAGCACGTCGATCAGACGATCGATGTTCGGGTGCTTGCCGGGGTTGGCGCGGGCGTCATCGGCGTGGTTGCCGTACATCAGCAGCCCCGAGTTGGCCGCCTTGGGGCCGATGCCGCCGAAGTCCAGCGCCAGCTGATAGTAGATCTGCAGCGACAGGCTCTGGCCTTCCACGTTTTCGATGGTCGCGGTGGGGTTGTAGTCTTCGCCAAACAATTCCAGGCGTTCGATATTGCTGACGTCGGGCAGCTTCTTGGACATGTCGGGCTCCTCGAAATAATGGCGGCATTATCGGGGCATGACCCGGTGGCGACAACCAACCCGCGAAGGCGGCAGGGTCGCGCCGGGTCAGCGACGAAGGCGCCACATGCTAAGATAGCGGCTTTTGTCGAGGGGACACGAACATGTCGCGAAGCGCGTTCATGGAGGCCGCCCAGGCCGCCGCCGATGCCGCCGAGAAGGTAATCCGCCACTATTACGAGGCGGGTGTCGACGTCGAAACCAAACCCGACGATACCCCGGTGACCCGGGCCGACGTGGAGAGCGAACAGGCGATCCGCCAGGTGATCCGCGAGCACTTCCCGGATCACGGTTTCTACGGCGAGGAGACCGGGCAGTCGGACATGGATTCCGACTATGTCTGGCTGATTGACCCGATCGACGGCACCAAGAGCTTCGTGCGTCGCTACCCGTTCTTCTCCACCCAGATCGCGCTGATGTACAAGGGCGATCTGATCCTGGGGCTGTCCAATGGCATCCAGTTCGGCGAGCGGGCCTGGGCGGAAAAGGGCCAGGGCGCGTTCCTGAATGGCGACCCGATCGCGGTCGAGAAGACCACCGATCTGGGGCGGGCCTCCCTGTCCACCGGTAACCTCAAGTCCCTGGCGCAGAATGCTGAAGGCTGGAAGGCACTGGGCAGCATCACGGCCGAGGTGAACCGCACCCGTGGCTACGGCGACTTCTACCACTACCACCTGCTGGCGCGCGGCAGCATCGACCTGATCGTCGAGTCGGACGTGAATATCCTGGATATCGCCGCACTGGCGGTGATCGTGCGCGAGGCGGGGGGCGTGTTCACCAACCTCTCTGGCGGCGAACTGGACCTGCAGACCGCGAATGTCCTGGCCGCGGCCACCCCGGAACTGCATCGTACGGCCCTGACCCGCTTGGGCTGGAAGGGCTAGTCAGCGCCTTCCCATGCGCCCCGATCGGGGCGCATGGGGTTGCCGGCGCCGGGGGTTATTCTCCGGCGCCGTTCCCGTTGGTTCCCACCAGTCCGTGGGTGCGCAGCTTCTTGCGCAGGGTGGCGCGGTTGAGCCCGAGCAGGGCCGCCGCGCGGCTCTGGTTGCCCCCGCAGCGCTCCAGCACGCTGGCCAGGAGGGGACGCTCCACCTCGTTCATCACCAGCGCGTATAGATCGTGGCTGCTCTGCCCATCCAGGGTCTCGAAGTACTGGTCCAGTGCATGGCGCACGGACTCGGCCAGCACACAGTCGGACGGGAGGACGCCTGCAACCGGCGTCTCGTGGACCTCTGGGTCCTGTTCGAGTGGCATGTTCATGCTCATGCAGCCTCGCTTGCGATTCCCGTCAGGTGGGCCCGAAGGCGCCACAGTTGTTCGCTGGCCGTGGGGGCGGCGAGAAGATCAGCCCGGGCCGCCCGGGTGCGGGCCTCGTCGAGACCCAGGCCCTGAAGATACCAGCCCAGGTGCTTGCGCGCGATGCGCACGCCCTGCGGTTCGCCGTATTGGGCGTGCAGTTCGCCAATGTGCTCCTCGATCAGGGCCAGGCGGGCGGCGCGCCCGGGTGCCGGCGGTATCGGTTCGCCCGCCAGCGCGGCCCGGATCTGGCCCGGGAGCCAGGGCTGGCCCTGGGCGGCACGCCCGATCATCACGCCCGCCGCACGGGTCGTATCCAGTACCTGCAGGGCCTTTTCGGGGCCGGTGATGTCGCCATTGGCGAGCACGGGGATGGAAACGGCCCGGACGATGCGCGCGATGGCGGCGTAGTCCGTCTCTCCGCGATAGGCATCGGCCCGCGTGCGGCCATGCACGGTCAGCATCGCAATGCCGCAGTCCTCGGCAATGGCCGCGATGGTCTCGCCGTTGATCCGTTCGCGGTCGAGGCCCAGGCGCATCTTCAGGGTCACCGGGACCGTGACCGCGGTGGTGAGCGCCTGGAGCAGTTCGCGCACCCGTTCCGGCTCGCCCAGTAGCGCCGATCCGGCGGCCTTGCTGCAGACCTTCTTGGCCGGACAGCCGAGGTTCAGATCAATCACGTCGGCACCGCGGCGCACGTTCTCGCGCGCAGCCTCGGCCAGGGCCTCGGGTTCGTTACCCAGCAACTGTACGATGCGCGGGCGCGGCTCCTGGCGATGATCCAGGCGGTGGCGGCTCTTGTCGCTGGTCCATAGTCGGGTGTCGGAGGTCACCATCTCGGATACCGCCGCGCTGGCCCCCATGCGGCGGGCCAGTAACCGAAACGGACGGTCGCTGACCCCGGCCATCGGCGCCAGAAACACGACAGGGTCGGGGAAGTGGTGAGTTCCGAGCTGCATCGGGGCTATCGGGTCGGGAGCAAGCGGGCCAGTCTAGCAGCTAACCTGCGCGGTTTCCGGTGCGGTCGATCGCGAAACCATGTGAATGCGCGCGAGCTTGGACCCGAGAATTACCGTGGCTGGATTTCGATGCCGGTGATGTGGCCATGAGGGCTGGCAACGGCCAGACGCACGGAATGGGGGGAGTGGGCATTCATCGGTGCGTGGGTGTCGGTGTAGTCGTCGGGGGTTAGCCGGAGGGTGCCATGGGGCGTCCCAAGCTGGTCGGTCAGGCGAATATCGACGATCGGCCAGGCCTGCCGGATCGGGCTCTCGAGCACGAATTGCAGGTGCAGAGTGCCATCGCTGGTGGTGAAGAAATCGGGCGCCGAGGTGCGGACTTGGCCAGGGGCGCGCCGCGGGTGCCAGGTCGGGCAGGGGATGGCCGCGCACACTTGCGCCCGGGCTTGGTCCAGCTGGGGACTCTGGTCCGGTGCCACGGGCGGGATTGCCAGTAGTTGCGCGCCCAGCAGCAGCATCAGGGCGGCGGCCAGCATGACCCCCGGCCAGGAGCGTCGGCGTATCGTGTTTGCCGAGCCCAGGGGGCTTGCGTGGCGTTCGATGTTGAGGGGTATTGCAGCGCCCGGGGCCCGCTCGATGGCGTGGAGGGGCGCCTGCCGTGCCGGGAGGAGCCCCTGGCCCAACACGCGTTCGCCCGCGCCGCCGATCTCCAGTGCCGGGAACAGATCGAACTCGGCATCGCAATTGGAGCAGTGCACTCGCCTCTGGCGGAGCTTGGCCCCGCGGGCGAGGGCGTGGGTGACGCCGCATTGGGGGCAGCGGGCCAGCATCCTACGGGCTGGGCGTCAGGTGTCGCGAGGATTCGCCCGATGGGGCCTGCTGATGGGCTTGCGGCGCGTTGCTGCAGCCGGGCGATCCTGTGCTTGCGGCGCCTTGCCGTTGAGAGCGATCGACTCGGCCGGGCGCGTCCATGACTCAGCGTCTCCCTAGCGCCGGCGGCCGCCGAGCAGGGCCCAGCCTTCGCGGCAGTCCTCGACGCCGATATCGAAGGTGTCAGAGTAGGCCGCGATGACTTCGTCTGCCTGGCGTTCGAGCAGCCCGGCGAGCAGGATGCGTGCGCCCGGTTTCGCCGCCCGAGCCAACTCCGGTGCCAGATCGATCAGCGGCTTGGCGAGGATGTTGGCCAGCACCAGGTCATAGGCCGCGTCGGGCACAGGGTGATCGGTCAGCCCCGTCTCCAGCTGTGCGGGCGGGATGGCGTTGGAGTCGGCATTGCTGCGGGTGGCTTGCACGGCCTGTTCATCGATGTCGATGCCCAGTGCATGGCGTGCGCCCAGCTTCAGGGCGGCGATCGCGAGGATGCCTGAGCCGCAGCCGTAGTCGAGGACCTCTTGATCGCGCGGTGGCTGCTGGGCCAGGGCGGCCAGGCACATCGCGGTGGTCGGGTGATTGCCGGTCCCGAAGGCAAGGCCGGGGTCCAGGCGCACGAAGGTGCCTTCCTCGATCGCCGGTTCGTCCTCCCAGGAGGGCACGATCCAGAGTGCGCCGCCGCAATGGATGGCGCCAAGACCGTCCAGCCCGGCGCGGACCCAGTCCTGGTCCTCGATCGCCTGGACCTGGATCGCCTCCGGGGCCTGCGCTTGGCGCGCCAGCGCGGCGGCGGCGAGGTCCGCCTGGGTGGTGTCCGGGAACACCGCCTTCAGGCGCACGGTGGACCACAGGGGATGGGTGCCCAGGGGCGGCTCGAAGAGGGGTTCGTCTGCGGCGTCGAACAGCTCGACGCTGACGGCACCCAGTTCGAACAGGGTGTCCTCCAGCGGCTCGGCTTGTTCCGGGCTGATCTGGCATTCAAGTTCGGCAAGGCTCATGGCATCAGGCTCGTGGCGCGAGGGGGAAGGGTCAGGCCTGTGCCTTGAGCTTCTTCTCGAGATAGTGGATATCGGTCTCGCCGCGCTGGAAGTTCGCGTCGATCATCAGGTCGTGGTGCAGCGCGACGTTGGTCTGGATGCCGTCCACCACGATCTCGCCCAGGGCGCCGCGCATGCGCGCCAGCGCGATCTCGCGGCTGTTGCCGTGGGCGATCAGCTTGCCGATCATGGAGTCGTAGTACGGCGGCACCATGTAGCCGTTGTAGATGTGGGTATCCATGCGGATGCCCGGTCCGCCCGGCGCGTGGTATTGCTGGATGGTGCCGGGGCTGGGCATGAAGGTACGGGGGTCTTCCGCATTGATGCGGCACTCGATCGCGTGACCGGTGATGCGCACGTCGTCCTGCGTGTAGCCCAGGGGTTCCCCGGCGGCGATGCGGATCTGTTCGCGCACCAGATCGATGCCGGTGACCTGCTCGGTGACGGTGTGCTCGACCTGCAGCCGGGTGTTCATCTCGATGAAATAGAAGCCCCCGTTCTCGTACAGGAACTCGAAGGTCCCGGCGCCGCGGTAGCCGATCTCCTGACAGGCGCGGATCAGACGTTCGGCCATGGCCTGGCGCTGGTCATCGGTAATGCCAGGGGCCGGTGCCTCCTCGATGACCTTCTGGTGGCGTCGCTGCATGGAGCAGTCACGTTCGCCCAGGCACACGGCGTTGCCGTGGCTGTCGGCGAGGATCTGGAACTCCACGTGGCGCGGGTGTTCCAGGTACTTCTCCATGTACAGGGCATCATTGCCGAACCCCTGCTGCGCCTCGTTGCGGGTCAGCGATATGGCGTTCAGCAGCGCGCCCTCGGTGTGTACCACACGCATGCCGCGCCCGCCCCCGCCGGCGGCGGCCTTGATGATGACCGGGTAACCGATCTCGCGCGCCAGCGCCAGGTTGGTGTCCGCGTCGTCGCCCAGGGCGCCGCCGGAGCCGGGGACGCAGGGCACGTTGGCCTCCAGCATCGACTGCTTCGCGGAGACCTTGTCGCCCATCAGACGGATGGTCTCGGCGCGCGGACCGATGAAGGCGAAGCCCGAAGACTCCACTCGTTCGGCGAAGTCCGCGTTTTCCGACAGGAAGCCGTAGCCCGGGTGGATCGCTCCGGCGTCGGTGACCTCGGCGGCCGCGATCAGCGCGGGAATGTTCAGGTAGCTCTCGCCCGAGGCCGCGGGGCCGATGCAGACCGACTCGTCCGCCAGGCGAACGTGCTTCAGGTCGCGGTCGGCGCTGGAATGCGCGGCGACGGTGGCAATGCCCATTTCGCGGCAGGCACGCAGGACCCGCAGGGCGATCTCGCCGCGGTTGGCGATCAGAATTTTCTCAAACATGCTCGAACCTGTTTCCAGCGAAGCCGGGGATGTGACGCCCGACGGATGGGTTCATCCGATGATGAACAGCGGCTGCCCGTATTCCACCGGGTTGCCGTTCTCGACCAGAATGTCGCGGATGGTGCCGCCCTGGTCGGCCTCGATCGGATTGAGCATCTTCATGGCCTCGATGATGCAGAGGGTCTCGCCGGCCTCCACCGTCTGGCCGACCTCGACGAATGGCTTGGAGCCCGGGCTCGGGGCCCGGTAGAAGGTGCCGACCATGGGTGCGGTGACCCGATGACCGTCCATTTCCGGTGCGGCCTCCGTCGCGCCCGCCGGGGCTGCGGTCGGGGCCGCCGCGGCGGCGGGCGCCGCTGGGGGCAATGGGGCCGCCGGGGCGGCGGCCATGGGCGTCCCACTGGCGGAGCGGGTGATGCGCACCGACTCCTCGCCTTCGTGGATCTCGATCTCGTGGATGCCGCTCTCGTCGAGCAGGTCGATCAGTTTCTTGACCTTGCGAATGTCCATGGAAGCCTCTTAGTCCTTGATAGCTGCAAGCGCCGCATCCAGCGCCAGCCGGTAGCCAATGACGCCAAAGCCACTGACCAGGCCGGCGGCGACATCGCTCAGGCGCGAGGTCTGGCGGAAGGGCTCGCGGGCGTGGATGTTGCTGATATGGATCTCGTAGAACGGGATGGCGACGCCCAGCAGGGCATCGCGCAGGCTGACACTGGTGTGGGTCAGGCCGCCCGGATTGATCAGGATGTGCTCCACGCCCTCGCCGGCGGCGGCGTGGATGCGGTCGATCAGGTCGCCTTCGTGATTGCTCTGGAAGCAGTCGAGGGTTGCGCCGGTCTGTTCCGCCCGGGCTTTAAGGTCGGTCTCGATGTCCGCCAGGGTCTGTACGCCGTAGCGCTCCGGCTCCCGCTGTCCCAGCAGGTTCAGGTTGGGGCCGTTGAGCAGCAGTATGGACGCCATGGCAGGGGGAATCGGTAGCGATCCTGTCGAGAATGGACGCGATTGCACCGAAAAATCACGATGCAGCGAATGATCGGGATTCTGCCGCAGGAAGGGTAGGAGTGTCCAGCGCGAGGCGCTGGAGACGTCGCCAGAATGGGGTCGGCCCGGCCTCGGCGAGCGTCGGGGTGCCGGGCCGGAACGTGCGGGTTAGTCGGCGGTGAGCGGGAACAGGGTGAGTTCGACGCGGCGGTTCTGTTCGCGGCCCGCATCGGTGTCGTTGGTAGCGACCGGCTGGTGCGGCCCGAGGCCGATGGTGTGCACCCGCACCGGCTGTACGCCACGGCGGATCAGGGCCTGACCCACGCTCTCGGCACGGCGCTCGGAGAGGTCCATGTTGTATTCCACCCGGCCGGTGCTGTCGGTGTGCCCGGCGACCTCGATCCCGGTCTGGTCGAACTCCTCCAGCACCAGTGCGACCGAGTCGAGGACGTCATGGAATTGCGGCTTGATCTCGCTGCGATCGAAATCGAAGGTGATGTTGCTTGGCATGTTGAGGATGATGTTGTCGCCATCGCGGGTCACGCTCACGCCGGTGCCGCGCAGCTGTTCGCGCAGGGCATCCTCCTGGCGGTCCATGTAGTTGCCGATGGCGCCACCGGCCAGGGCCCCGATGCCGGCGCCAATCATGGCGCGCTGGGTGCGGTTGCGACTGCTGGTGACGCTGCCGAGCACCGCACCGGTGGCGGCCCCGATGCCGGCCCCGATGGTGGCTCGGGAGACGCGTTCTTCCCCGGTGTACGGATCCGTGGTGGTGCAGCCCACCACCAGTACCAGGGCGCTGGTGACGGCCAGGGCGAGAATGCGTTGCATGATGAATCTCCCAGTATTCGCTGGCCCCGTGCGGATACGGGGCAATAGGTTCAGCTTGCGCTGTGGCGCGTGAACCGTCCATGAACCCGGGTTGTGGGTGGGCTATTCGGGAGCGATTTCGTGACGCAGTTGACGCAGAATGGGATCCGTCTCGGGGTGCACCCCGCGCCAGATGGAGAAGGCCTCGGCCGCCTGTTCCACCAGCATGCCGAGGCCGTCGCTGCCGCGTACACAGCCTGCGCCGGCGGCCCAGTCCAGGAAGCGCTTGGCGCCGGCGCCGTAGACCAGGTCATAGGCCAGGCTGTCCGCGTGGACGAGCTGGTCGGGGAGCGCCAGTGCATCGTCGCCGAGGCCGGTGGCGGTGGCGTTGACCACCAGGTCGAACGGGCCCTGCGGCAGGGCGTCCAGGCCGCAGGCGGAGAGCCGGGTGGCCGGGGCGATATCCCGGAAGGCATCCACCAGTCCCTCGGCGCGGGCCACGGTGCGGTTGGCGATGATCAGCACCTCTGGTGCGCCTTCCAGCAGGGGCTGCAGCAAGCCGCGGGTGGCGCCTCCGGCCCCCAGGATCAGGACCTGGCGATTGCGCACGTCGAAGCCGAGGCGGTCGAGATCCCGACAGAATCCGACGCCGTCGGTGTTGTCGCCGTGGATCCGGTGGTCGCCGTCCCGCCACAGGGTGTTGACTGCCCCGGCATGGCGCGCCCGGTCGCTCAGCACCCGGGCCAGGGCGAAGGCCTCTTCCTTGAATGGAACGGTCACGTTGAGGCCCTTGAGCCCCTCGGCGAACCAGGCGTTGACCTCCTCGGCGAACTGCCCGGGGGTGCCCTGGCGGGCTTCGTACACGAGGTGTTGCCCGGTCTGTTCGGCGAACAGGGTGTGGATGCGCGGGGACAGCGAGTGGTGAATGGGGTTGCCCACCACCGCGTAGCGATCCGGACGCGGCTCGCTCATCGCGCCGCATCCTCCACCAGCCATTCGGCCACGGTGCGCGCATAGTAGGTGAGGATGCCGTCGGCCCCGGCGCGCTTCATGCCGGTCAGGGCCTCCAGCACGCAGGCACGCTCGTCCAGCCAGCCGCGCTCAGCGGCGGCCTTGAGCATCGCGTACTCGCCGGAGACGTGGTAGACGAAGGTCGGGCGCCGGAATTCGTCGCGGATGCGGCGCACCACGTCGAGGTACGGCATGCCCGGTTTGACCATCACCATGTCGGCCCCCTCGGCGAGATCCAGCGCGACCTCGTGCAGGGCCTCGTCGCCGTTGGCCGGGTCCATCTGGTAGGTCTCCTTGCCGCCCTTGCCGAGGTTGCCGGCCGAGCCCACCGCGTCGCGGAACGGGCCGTAGAAGGCGGAGGCGTATTTCGCGGAGTAGGCGAGGATGCGCGTGTGCACGTGCCCGCCGTCCTCCAGGGCGCCGCGGATCGCGCCGATGCGCCCGTCCATCATGTCGGAGGGGGCCACCACGTCGGCACCGGCCGCTGCGTGCGACAGCGCCTGCTTCACCAGGGCCTTGGTGGTGATGTCGTTCACCACGTAGCCGTCGTCGTCGATGATGCCGTCCTGACCGTGGGTGGTGAACGGGTCCAGGGCGACGTCGGTGATCACGCCGAGATCCGGGTGCGCCGCCTTCAGTGCGCGCACCGCGCGCTGGGCGAGGCCCTCGGGGTTCCAGGCCTCCTGTGCGTCCAGGCTCTTCTTCTCGCCCGGAACCACCGGAAACAGCGCCAGTGCCGGGATGCCCAGGCGCACGGCGGCGGCCGCCTCTTCCAGCAGCTGGTCGATGGAGACGCGTTCCACGCCAGGCATCGACGGCACCGCCTCGCGCACGCCCTCGCCCTCGGTGACGAATACCGGCAAGATCAGGTCGTCCGCGCGCAGGTGGTGTTCGCGCATCAGGCGGCGGGAGAAGCCGTCGCGGCGCATTCGGCGCGGGCGGCCGGCGGGATAGGGGGCGATCGGTGCGGTCATGCCAGGTCCTTGCGTGTTTGGAGTCAGCCGGCAGTCTCGGCGAGCCAGTCGCGCGGCTTCAGATAGCGTTCGTACAGTTCGGCCTCGGGCGTGCCGGGCGCCGGCTGGTAGTTGTACTCCCAGCGTACCAGCGGCGGCAGCGACATCAGGATCGACTCGGTGCGCCCGCCCGACTGCAGGCCGAACAGGGTACCGCGGTCGTAGACCAGGTTGAACTCGACATAGCGCCCGCGGCGGTAGAGCTGGAACTGGCGCTCGCGCTCGCCAAAGTCGGTGGCGCGGCGGCGCTCGACGATCGGGGCGTAGGCGTCGAGGTAGGCGTTGCCCACGCTCTGCATGTAGCCGAAGGCATGCTCGAAGCCGCCCTCGCTGAAGTCGTCGAAGAACAGCCCGCCCACGCCGCGCGGTTCGTCGCGGTGCTTGAGGTGGAAGTACTCGTCGCACCACTTCTTGTGCGCCGGGTAGATGTGCTCGCCGAACGGGCGGCAGGCGGCCTCGGCGGTACGGTGCCAGTGGGTGCAGTCCTCGTCGAAGCCGTAGTAGGGCGTCAGGTCGAAGCCGCCGCCGAACCACCAGATGGGGTCTTCGCCGGGCTTCTCGGCGATGAAGAAGCGCACGTTGGCGTGCGAGGTCGGAACAAAGGGGTTGTGCGGGTGGATCACCAGGGACACGCCGGTGGCCTGGAACGAGCGCCCGGCCATCTCCGGACGGTGGGCGGTGGCCGAGGCCGGGAGGTTGTCGCCCATCACGTGGGAGAAATTCACCCCGGCCTGCTCGAACACCGCGCCCTCACGCAGCACGCGGGTGCGCCCGCCGCCGCCGGCGGGGCGCTCCCAGGCGTCCTCCTCGAAGCGGGCCCGGCCGTCCAGGCCCTCGAGGCCCTGGCAGATGCGGTCCTGCAGGCCCTGCAGGTAGTCGATTACGCGCTCGATGGAGACGTTGTCCTGGCTCATGCTGCGTCCCGGTTGATCAGTGGTGGGTGTTCGCGTCGGGTTCCGGTCCGCCCCGGAGCCAGGCCCCGGTGCGGGCGTCGCGGATCGCGCTGGGGGCTTCGCGCCCGCCACATTCTGCCTGCAGGATCGCATCGATGCCCGCCCCGAGTTGTGAGGTAACGCAATCCCAGGTGCGGCAGGGCGCCGCGCCGGCGCGGTTCGCGCTGGTCGAGACCAGCGCGCTGTCGGCGGCGGCGCACAGCGCACGTGTGGCTGGATGGGCGGTTACGCGCACGGCCAGGCTGTCGTGTTCGCCACGCAGTAGGATGGGGCAGTCAGGGGTTACGGGTAGCAGCCAGGTTGTGGGGCCGGGCCAGCTCGCGTCGATCTCGGCCTGGCGGTCGGCGGGCAGCGGGGCCAGCCAGGGGGCAAGGCGGTCGAGCCGGTCGCTGACCACGATCAGCCCCTTGGCCGCCGGTCGACCCTTCAGTGTCAGGATGCGTTCGATGGCCTCCGGCGCGTCCGGGCGGCAGCCAAGGCCGAAGACCGCCTCGGTGGGGTAGGCGATCACCCCGCCGTCGCGCACGTGGTGCGCGACGGGATCGATCTCGGCGGTCAGCAGCGGGGCGTTATTCCGATCCACGATCGCCGGAGGGCTCGGCACTCAGGCGGTTGTCGCCAGCGCCGGCGGACTTCGCAGTAGACGATTTCTTCGCCGGGGTCTTCTTGGCGGTGGTCTTCTTCGCGCCCGTCTTGCTGGCGGTGGCCTTCTTCTTGGTCGCCGGTTTTTTCGCGGATGTCGACTTGGCGGTCGACTTGGCCGACGTCTTGCTGGCGGTCTTGCCCTCGGTCTTGCTAGAGGACTTGGCAGCGGTCTTGCCCGTGGACTTGGTCGCCCCCTTGCGTCCGCGGCCCTTGCGTTCCGGGGCGGCGGCGATCAGTTCCTGGCACTGTTCCAGCGTCAGGGACTTGGGGTCGGTCTCTTTCGGGATCTTGGCGTTCTTGTTGCCGTCGGTCACGTAGGGGCCGTAGCGCCCGTTCAGGACCTGGATGCCTTCCGCGTCGAAGCTCTTGATGAAGCGTTCGGCGTCCTTTTTCTTCTTCTCGGCGACGACCTCCAGCGCGCGTGGCAGCTCGATGCTCCAGACATCGTCGTCCGGGCCCAGCGACGCGTACTTGGAGCCGTACTTCACGTACGGGCCAAAGCGGCCGATGTTGACCACCACCGGTTCGCCCTCGGGGGTCTCGCCGAGATCGCGCGGCAGCTTGAACAGCTCCAGCGCCTCCTCGAGGGTGACCTTGTCCATCTTCTGCCCGGGCAGCAGGCCGGCGAAGCGCGGCTTCTCTTCGTCGTCCTTGGTGCCGATCTGCACGATCGGTCCGAACCGGCCCAAGCGTACGCTGACCGGGCGCCCGCTTTGCGGGTCGGGGCCCAGCTCGCGCGATTGCACGGCCTCGGCGCGGGTCACGTTCTCTTCTTTTTCCTTCACCCGGTCGCGGAAGTCGCCCCAGAACGCTTCCAGCACCGGGACCCAGTCCTTCTCGCCGCGCGAGATGGCATCCAGCTCGTCTTCCAGCTTCGCGGTGAAGTCATAGTCCACGTAGCGGTCGAAGTGCTGGGTCAGGAAGCTGTTCACGATCCGGCCGGTGTCGGTCGGGATGAAGCGCTTGCCATCCATCTCCACGTACTCGCGCGACTGCAGGGTGGAGATGATGCTGGCGTAGGTGGAGGGGCGGCCGATACCGTATTCCTCCAGCGTCTTCACCAGGCTGGCCTCGGTGTAGCGAGGCGGCGGCTCGGTGAAGTGCTGGTCGGCGGTGACTTCGTTCAGTTTGACGCTGTCGCCCTCGGCCATTTCCGGCAGGCGCTTGTCCTCGTCGTCGTCCTGCGTGTCGTCGCGGCCCTCCTGGTAGACCGCGATGAAGCCGGGGTCGACCAGGGTGGAGCCGGTAGCGCGGAACTGGTGCTGGGTCTCGCCCGGGACCAGGTCAGCAGCGACGGTGTCGAAGGTCGCGTGGATCATCTGGCAGGCGACGGTGCGCTTCCAGATCAGGTCGTACAGGCGTGCCTGGTCGCTGCTCAGGCGATCGCGTATCTCGTTCGGCACGTGGCGCACGGAGGTCGGGCGGATGGCCTCGTGGGCCTCCTGCGCGTTCTTGGACTTGGTCTTGTACTGGCGCGGGCTGTCGGGGACATTGTTGGCCCCGTAGCGCTCCTCGATCAGACCGCGGATTTCGCCGATCGCCTCGCCGGCCAGGGCCACCGAGTCGGTACGCATGTAGGTGATCAGGCCGATCGCGCCGGAGCCGAGGTCGATTCCCTCGTAGAGCTGCTGGGCGGTGCGCATGGTGCGGCTGGCGGTGAAGCCGAGCTTGCGCGAGGCCTCCTGCTGCAGGGTCGAGGTGGTGAACGGCGCGGCCGGGTTGCGGCGGCGCTGCTTCTTCTCGACCTTGGCGACCCGGAGCTCGCCGCTGGCGGCGTCGGTCAGGCGTTTCTGGGCGTCGTGCGCCAGCTCGGTGCTGTTGAGGTCGAACTGGTCCAGCTTGTTGCCGTCCAGGTGGGTCAGGCGCGCGGTGAATGACTGGCCCTGGCGTTCGGTCAGGGCGTCGAGCGTCCAGTACTCGCGTGCGACGAAGGCCTCGATCTCGTTCTCGCGCTCGGCAATCATGCGCAGGGCCGGGCTCTGCACGCGCCCGGCGGACAGGCCGCGCTTGATCTTGCGCCACAACAGCGGCGAGAGGTTGAAGCCGACCAGGTAGTCCAGCGCGCGGCGCGCCTGCTGGGCGTCGATCAGCGGCTGGGCCAAGTCGCGCGGGTGCTCGATCGCTTCCTGGATCGCCTTCTTGGTGATCTCGTGGAACACCACCCGGTGCACGTCGCGGTTTTCCAGCAGGCCGCGTTCGCGCAGGACCTCGTGGAGGTGCCAGGAGATCGCCTCGCCTTCACGGTCGGGGTCAGTCGCGAGGATCAGGTCGTCGGACTTCTTCAGCGCCTTGGCGATCGCCTCGATCTGTTTCTCGCTGCGCTCGATGATGTCGTACTTCATCCGGAAGCCGTCTTCCGGATCCACCGCGCCCTCCTTGGGTACGAGATCGCGTACGTGGCCATACGAGGCGAGGACCTGGTAGTCGGGACCCAGGTACTTCTCGATGGTCTTGCCCTTGGCGGGGGACTCTACAATGACGAGGTGCTTGCTCATGTGGCTCGGGACCGTCTCCGTGGCAGCGGGTTCCGTGTCGGGGCGGTGGCGGTTGCAAGAGTGCAACCGGGTTCACGGGCGCTAAAGACTAGATGAGGAAAACGCCCGTGGCTACCGCGTAACCATCGAAAGACGGTGAAGTCAGTGCAGATAATCCACGGCACTGGGGCCCGAGTCGTCGCGCATGACCTCTTCCAGGCGGGAATAGGCGATCGCGTCGTCGGGCTGGTTGAACAGCACCATCAACACCACCCAGCGCAGCTGGTCGAGGTCGATCTCCTCGGCATCCAGCTCCATGACGCGATCCAGCACCAGCTCGCGGGTGCCGGCCGTCAGCAGGCCGTTCTGCTCCAGGTGCAGCAGGAAGCCGTGAGACTCGGTGTCCAGGCGCTTGCGCTCCTCGGGGGCGTAGATCCGCTGGGCGGCACCGTCCCCGCCGCGGCCTGCCAACGGGGCCTCGCTCATCAGGCGGTCCAGCCAGCCGAGGGCGCGATCGATCTCGCGCCGGGCGAAACCGGCCTCCACCAGGTGGCGCTCCAGTTCCGAGCGGTCCGGCTCCTCGTCGGATTCCTCGTCGATGGTGTGCTCAAAGAGATACATGAGCACATCCAGCACGTTCTCGTTCATGATTCGGGGGATCCTGCGTCGAGGCGCTGGAAGCGCCCGTGGTCGAGGGCGGCCACGCGGCCATGGAGTTCAAGCAAAACCAGCATGGATGAAAGCTGTTCGATGGTCAATTTGGTGCGCTCGCGCAGGGTTTCCAGTGGGACCGGGTCGAAACCCATCGCGTTCAGAACGCGTTCCTGCTCCGGGTCCAGCGGTTCGCTGGTGGGTTCCGCCGGAACAACTGGGGCGTTGGGCGCCACGCCTAGCCAGTCCGCGAGGTCGTCGAGGATCTCGTCGGCCGACTCCACCAGTTGGGCGCCGTCGCGGATCAGTTGGTGGCAGCCCCGGCTGGCGGGGCTGAGTACCGAGCCCGGGACCGCATAGACCTGGCGCCCCTGCTCGGCGGCCAGCCGCGCGGTGATCAGCGAACCGCTCTTCAGGGCCGCCTCGACGACCAGGGTGGCCAGCGAAAGCCCGCTGATCACCCGGTTGCGCTGCGGGAAGTTCCGCGCCAGTGGCCGGGTATCGGTGGGCCATAACGAGACGACCAGGCCATGGTCCGCGATGCGATGGGCGAGCCGGCGATGCTGGGCGGGGTAGATGCGGTCGGGCCCGGTGGCGACCACCGCGATGGTGCGCCCGCCGGGTGCGGCCAGGGCGCCCTCGTGGGCCGCGCCGTCGATGCCGCGCGCCAGGCCGCTGGTGACCGTGAGCCCGGCCGTGGCCAGCTCGCGCGCGAATTCGCTGGCCAGGCGCTCGCCCTGCGGGGTCGCCTCGCGGCTGCCGACGATCCCTACCTGCGGGGCGCGCAGCAGTTCCGGGTTGCCGTTCAGGTACAGCACTGGCGGTGGGTCGGGGAGCTCGGCCAGCAGGGGCGGATAGGCGGGGTCGTCGAGGCACAGGAGGTGATGCCGGGGATCGGCATCGAGCCAGGCCCGGTCGGCTTCGGCCCCTTTGTCGCGGGCCTGGCGCGCGGCATCGTCCAGCCGGAGGTCGATGCCCGCGCGCTGCCATTCGGCGGTGGGGGCGTCGAGGGCGTTGCCCGGAGTGCCGAAGGCCTCGACCAGTTGCAGCATGCGCCGCGGGCCGAGGCCGGGGGTGTTGATCAGGCGTAGCCAGTCCTGGTGCGGAGCGGCCGCCGTTCCGGCATCACGCATGAAGCCGGGCCGCAAGTCCGGTCAGGGGGCGCGAACCTTGTCACCCTCGCGCAGGGTGCGTTCGGCCTCGGTTACCAGCACGTAGGAGACCTTCTCGAAGGTCTGGAAGACCATCACGGTGCCGACTTCTTCTTCCGGCAGGGTGACCACGTCGTTGGCGCGATCACTGATCGGGTCGCGCACCTCGCGTCCGGCGGTGAAGGCCGCAAAGACGTGACCGTTCTCGATGCCGTCGCGCTCGCCGCGGTTGATGATGGCGGCCTGCAACTGGCCGATCTGGCTGATGGCGTCGAACAGCGAGATGATCGTGCCCTCGGCGCCGGCCGGCGCGCGGCCAATGTCGAACAGCCGGTCCTGCTCTTCGGCATACGGCACCAGGCGGTCGCCACGGATGGCCTCGCGTTCGCCCTTGCGGATATCGGCGCGGGCGACGTTGCCCGGCTCGATGATCTCCGCCTCGCCCACCGGCAGGGTCGCGACGCCCAGCTCCTCGCCGGTATCCGGGTCGATCAGCATGCCGTCGTGGCGCACGATGTGGTAGAGCTCGTACTGTTCGGTGTCTTCGGCGTTGCGCACGTAGACGCGGTCGCCGGGGCCGAAGATCACGCGCTCGTCCTGCGAGGCGAGGACATACGGCGCGTTCTCCAGGGTCTCTTCGTCCAGCACCTGCGGCCGGAACATGAACGACTGCAGGGTGGAGATGGGGGAGATGTCCTCGTCGCGCTCCACCACCCGGGCCTCGGGCGACAGGCGATGGGTCGGGCGCACGCGCGGGCCGCCGTCGACCATGATGCGCGGCTGGCCATCCACGTAATGAATGCTCAGCACGTCACCCGGATAGATCAGGTGGGGGTTCTCAATCTCGGGGTTGACCAGCCAGATCTCCGGCCAGTACCAGGGGTCCTGCAGGAACATCGCGGAGATATCCCAGAGCGTGTCGCCCTTCTTGACGACGTAGCGTTCCGGCGCGGATTCGCGGATCTCCGGCTCGGCCTCGGCCTCGGCGGAGCTGCGTCGTTCCAGTGCGTTGCGCGACTCGCGGGCGGCAGCTTGCGTTTCGCTGGTGTCGGATACAGCCGTTTCGGCGCTGCCATTCTCTGGCGTGGCCGCGCAGGCGCTCAGCAACAGCGTTACACTGAAGAGAATGCCCGGCAGAACGAAGGTCGTGGTGGCCCTGGTCTTGTACATTTTAGTGTCCCCTGTCAGGTCCGCGCGCTCCCCGAGCCTTCCTGTGGCCCGGCCCCAGTCGGATGACGCAACTCCGCGGATATTGCGGTCCAACGTTAGCAGAATTGCGACGTCTGTACAGTACAAAGTTTGAGGTTTTTTCATGGCCAAGCGTGAAATCCTGCACTTCCCCGATCCCCGGCTACGCCTGAGGGCCGAGCCGGTCGCCGAGGTGGATGACGAGATCCGTACCCTGGTGGACGACATGTTCGAGACCATGTACGAGGCCCCGGGCATTGGCCTGGCGGCCACCCAGATCAACGTGCAAAAGCGAGTGCTGGTGGCGGATGTCTCCGATGATCAGAGCGCGCCGCATGCCTTGATCAACCCCGAGATCCTGGAAACCTCCGGCGAGGAGGAGATGGACGAGGGCTGCCTGTCCGTGCCCGGTTTCTACGAAAAGGTGCAGCGTGCCGACCGCATCCGCGTGCGCGCCCTGGGGCGCGATGGCCAGCCCTTCGAGCTGGACATCGACGGGCTGCTCGCGGTGTGCATCCAGCACGAGATCGACCACCTCGACGGCAAGCTGTTCGTCGATTACCTGTCCAGCCTGAAGCGCAGCCGCATTCGCAAGAAGCTGGAGAAGCAGGGCGTCCGCACCGGGGCGGGTGACAAGGCCGCGGTCCCCGCGGTCTGATGGGGGTGGCGGACACGGACGTCGACTCCCTGCGCATCGTCTATGCCGGGACGCCCGATTTTGCAGTCCCGGCGCTGAAGGCCCTGATCGAGAGCGGGCATGCGCCGGTCGCGGTCTACACCCAGCCGGACCGCCCGGCGGGGCGCGGGCGCAAGCTGCGCCCCGGGCCGGTCAAGCAGGTCGCCGAGGCCGCGGGGCTGCCGGTGGTGCAGCCGGAGAGTCTCAAAACCCCTGAGGCCCAGGCGGCGCTCGCGGCCTGGCGCCCGGATATCCTGATCGTGGCGGCCTACGGGCTGATCCTGCCGCGCGCGGTGCTCGCGATCCCGCCGCTGGGGGGGCTCAATATCCACGCCTCGTTGCTGCCGCGCTGGCGCGGCGCGGCGCCGATTCACCGTGCCATCCTCGCGGGGGATGCCGAGACCGGGGTCTGCCTGATGCAGATGGCCCCGGGGCTGGATACCGGCCCGGTGCATGCCTGCCGGGGTGTGACGATTACACCGGAGACCACCACTGGAAGCCTGCACGACGTTCTCGCCCGTGAAGGCGCCGAACTGCTGGTCGAGCAGCTCCCGGCGATTGCCGCGGGCGAGTCCGCGCCCTGGCCACAAGATGACGAGCAGGCCACGTATGCCCGCAAGCTGGAGAAACAGGAGGCCTGGATGGACTGGTCGCAACCGGCCGTCGCCCTGGATCGCCAGGTACGTGCCTTCAACCCCTGGCCGGTGGCCCAGACCGGCTGGCAGGGGCAGGTGGTGCGGGTGTTTAACGCGACCCCTCTTGCCGAACCGGCCGATGCGGCGCCGGGGACGATTCGAAATACTGGGGTGGACGGCGTCGACGTGGCCACGGGCGACGGCATCCTGCGGCTGCAAACGGTGCAGCTGCCGGGACGTCGCCCGGTCGCGGCGGCCGACTGGGCTCGTAATGCCGATCTGGTTGGCCAGACCCTGACGGGGGCGGTCTGATGGCAGGCAAGCAAAAGCGTGTGGTGCCCTCGCGGGTGGATTCGCGTTCGCCGCGTCAGCGTGCGCTGGAGGCGGTCGAGCGCGTGGTGCTGCAGGGGCAGTCGCTGACCCGGGCGGTGGAGCTGGTGACCGAGGGGCTCGCGTCGCGCGATGCCGCCTGGGTGCAGGCCCTGGCCTACACCACCCTGCGCTGGTATCCGCAGCTGGAGGGGCTGGTCGGCGGGTTTCTCGAGCGACCGCTGCGCAAGAAGGATGCCGTGATCGGCGTGCTGCTGGCGCAGGGCCTGGCCGAGGTGCTGCATTTCGGTACGCGGGATCATGCGGCGGTGCGCGAGACGGCCGAGCTGGCGCGCGAGATCCATCGACCCGGCGCGGTGGGGCTGATCAACGCGGTTCTGCGCCGTGCCCTGCGCGAGCAGGATGCGCTGGCCGCCCGGATCGAGGCGGAGCCGGGCCTGCGCTATGCGGTTCCGGCGTGGCTGCTGGAGGCGATTCGCGACGCCTGGCCCGAGGACTGGGAGGCGTTGCTGGAGGCCTCGACGCTGCCGGCGCCGATGACCCTGCGGGTGAACCTGCAGCGCGGCAGCCGCGAGGCGGCGCTGGAGGCGCTGGCCGCTGCGGGGACGCCGGCGCGGCCGCACCCGGTGCTCGCCAGCGCGCTGACCCTGGAGAATCCGGTCGACGTCGGGGCGCTGCCGGGGTTTGCCGACGGGGCGCTGTCGGTCCAGGACGCCTCGGCGCAATGGGCCGGGCACCTGCTGGATCCGCAGCCGGGCGAGCGGGTGCTGGATGCCTGTGCGGCCCCGGGCGGCAAGACCGGGCACCTTCTGGAGCGCGCCGGTGGCCAACTGGACCTCACCGCGCTGGACAACGACCCGGAACGCCTGGAGCAGGTGCGCGAGAATCTCGACCGGCTGGGCTTCGACGCCCGGCTGGTCGCCGCCGACCTGGAGGCCGCCGACGACTGGTGGGACGGCCAGGCCTTCGACGCGATCCTGCTGGACGTGCCTTGTTCTGCCACCGGCGTGATCCGGCGTCATCCGGATATCAAGACCCTGCGCCGAGCCGAGGACATCCCGCGTCTGGCGGCGGAGCAGGCCCGCCTGCTGGCCGGCGCCTGGCAGCTGCTGCGCCCGGGCGGGCGGCTGCTGTATGCCACCTGCTCGCTGCTGTCGCCGGAAAACGAGGCCGTTGTGGCCCCGTTCGTGGCCGCGACCGCGGATGCGCAGGTACTTCCCGTGAATGGCGATGCGGGGATCCCCGGAGGCCGGCCGCGCGAGGTCGGCGTGTCGCTGCCGCTGGGGCTCGAGGGCGGTGACGGCTTCTACTATGCGCTCCTGGAGAAGCGGGCCCCCTGATGCCGAGCGGCGCCTCCCCGTGGCGCGGGCCCTTCGTGGCGCTGTGCTGCCTGTTTGCTCTGCTGGCGCTGCCTGTGCCGGCCGCGGCGGTGGAGATCCGCGGCGCCAATCACCTGTGGCTGGACGACACCACCGTGCTGGTGCGTCTCGATATCGACATGCGTCTGCCCGCCGTGCTGGAAGCTGCCCTGGCCAACGGAGTGACCCTGGAGTTCGAGGCGGAAACCCGTCTGGAGCGCGGTCGCCGGGTGGGGCGCGACACCCTGGCGAGCGAGACCCGCCGGGTCCAGCTGCAATACTTTGCGCTGAACCGGCACTACCTGGTAACCGCGGTGACCGACGAGCGCATGGATCTGAAACCGACCCTGGGGGATGCCCTGGACCAGGTCGCCCGGCGGCTGGGCCGGCTGCGCCTGGACGGCATTCCCGCTTCGGCGCGCCCGAATCCCGGGGAGTTCGACCTGGCGGCGCGCCTGATGCTGGTGTACTCGGCGCTGCCTCTGCCCCTGCAGCTGGATGCCGGGTTGCGCGGTGATCTGACGACACGACAGGAGTGGCGGCGATGGTCGCTGGACTGAGGGGCTTCCCGTGGGGGCTGTTCGGCATCGGGCTCCTGTTCGTGCTGCTGCTGACCTCGCTGGTGGTGATGGGCGATGCCGCCCAGAACCAGGCGCGCTTCGAGCAGCTGTTTCTGTGGCTGCTGGTGTTCCACGTCGCCGTGCTGGTGGCGCTGGGCGGGCTGATCATCTATCAGGTCGCGCGCATGGCGATCCAGTATCGCCGCGGGGTCCCCGGCAGCCGGCTGACCCTGCGCCTGGTTGCGGTGTTCATGCTGGTGGCGGTCCTGCCGGTGTCCGTTGTCTATTACTTCTCCTTCAAGTTCCTGAACGAGGGCGTGGATTCCTGGTTCGACGTGCGCGTGGAGTCGGCGCTGGAGGATGCGCTGGAGCTGTCGCGCTCGTCGCTGGATCTGCGGGTGCGCCAGCTGGCGAACGAGACCCAGGAGCTGATGAGCGATCTCGAGGGGGTCTCGGAGGGGCTGGTGCCGCTGGCCCTGAACGACTATCGCCGCCAGGTCGGGGCGCAGGAGCTGACCCTGGTCGGCTCCAACAACCGCATCATCGCCTCCAGTACCGACAGCCCAATCCGTCGTCTGCCGACCCCGCCCGGGTCCGACATTCTGATGCGGGTACGCCCGGAACAGCCGTATTCGCGGCTGGAGCCGCAGCCCGACGGCTCGCTGATCATCCGCGTGGTGGCCACCACCAGCAGCCGCCGCCCGGGCTCGGAGAACCGTATCCTGCAGGGCATCTATCCCGTGGACCCGCGCATGAGCGCGTTGTCGCTACGGGTGCAGGACGCCTTCGCCGACTATCGCGAATTCGCCTACCTGCGCGGGCCGATGATCCAGGGCTTTGTGTTCACCCTGTCACTGGCGCTGGCGATCTCGCTGATGGCCGCGCTCTGGGCCGGGCTGCTGGTGGCGCGGCGCATGGTGCGCCCGATCTCCGACCTGGTGCAGGGCACACGCATGGTCGCCCAGGGCGACTACAGCACCCGCCTGGCGGTGCAGCGCGCCGACGAGCTGGGTTTCCTGGTGCAGTCGTTCAATACCATGACGCGCACCCTGAACGAGGCGCGCGACGAGGCGGAACGCAACCGCCGCCTGCTGGACGCCGAGCGCGCCTATCTGGAGAGCGTGCTGCAACACTTGCGCTCCGGCGTGCTGGCGCTGGATGGCAGCCTGCGCCTGCGTACCGCGAACGCCGCAGCCAGCGAGATCCTGGAGTGCGACCTGCAGCGGGCGCGCACCCGGGTGATGTCGGAGGTGGGCGCTGAGTGCCCGCTGGTGGCGCAGTTTTTCGAGGCGATCAGCGATGCCCTGGTGCGCCAGGAAGAAGAATGGTCGCGCCAGGTGGTGGTGTTCACCCGCAGCGGGCGCAAGGTGCTGATGACCCGCGCCGTGTGGCTGCCGACCTCGGGGTCCAGCCGCGGTCTGCACGCGATCGTGTTCGACGACATGACCGAGTTCCTGAAGGCCCAGCGTGACGCCGCCTGGGGCGAGGTGGCGCGCCGCCTGGCGCACGAGATCAAGAACCCGCTGACCCCGATCCAGCTGTCCGCCGAGCGCCTGTCGCGGCGTCTGGGCAAGGTGCTGGAGGGGGCGGATCGCGAGGTGCTGGATCGCGCCACCGGTACCATCGTGCAGCAGGTGGAGGCGATGAAGACCCTGGTCAACGCCTTCCGCGACTATGCCCAGGCCCCGCAGCTGGAGCGCGCGTCGGTGGATCTGAACCAGCTGATCCGGGACGTCTGCGAGTTGTACCTGGACCAGGACGGGCGCTCGCGGGTCGATGTCACGCTGGATGCGTCCCTGCCGCGAATCCATGGCGACGCCGGGCGTCTGCGCCAGTTGCTGCACAACCTGATCAAGAACGCCCTGGAGGCGGGCGAGGGCCACGAGGACATGGAGGTGCATGTCGCCACGGCGTATCTCGACGACTCGGCCGGGCCGCATATCGAATTGCGTGTGATCGACACCGGCCCGGGCATCAAGCCGGAGTTCCTCGAGCGCATCTTCGAGCCCTACACCACCGACAAGCCGCGTGGAACCGGTCTCGGTCTGGCCGTCGCGCAGAAGATCGTGGAGGAGCATGGCGGCATGATTGAGTGCCATAATGCAGAGTCCGGGCCGGGCGGGGCGGTCTTCCGCATCCGCATCCCGGTGGAGCATGGTCCGGTGGTTCACGAGGAGCCCGAATGAGCGAAGCCTACATACTCGTGGTCGACGACGAGCCGGACATCCGCATGCTGCTGCAGGATGTGCTGGAGGACGAGGGCTATCAGGTAGCACTCGCCGGCTCCGTGGCCGAGGCCAAGGCACAGCGTCGCAGTCGCCGCCCGGACCTGATCCTGCTGGATGTCTGGATGCCGGACGGTGACGGGATCTCCCTGCTCAAGGAGTGGGGCGATGACGAGGGGCTGCCCTGCCCGGTGGTGATGATCTCCGGTCACGGCAACGTCGAGACCGCTGTGGATGCCACGCGCCTGGGTGCCTACGACTTCATCGAGAAGCCGTTGTCCATCGACAAGCTGCTGATCACCCTGAACAATGCCCTGGAGGC
This sequence comes from Thioalkalivibrio sp. ALMg9, assembly GCF_000380625.1. Lineage (NCBI taxonomy): Bacteria > Pseudomonadati > Pseudomonadota > Gammaproteobacteria > Chromatiales > Ectothiorhodospiraceae > Thioalkalivibrio > Thioalkalivibrio sp. ALMg9. The sequence goes on along the minus strand of NZ_AQYC01000006.1, from coordinate 251,695 downwards.
CGCACGCCTGCAGCGCGAGAACGTGGGCCTGAAGCGCCACGCCGGTACGGTGGCCGACCCGGTGGGCGACAGCGCCACCATGGTGAACCTGCGCGACCAGGTGCAGCGCATGGCGCAGCACGATACCTGGGTGCTGATCACCGGCGAGCCAGGCGTTGGCAAGCAGACCTTCGCGCGGCTGCTGCATGCGCGCAGTGCGCGCCGCGAAAGCCCGTTCATCGTGGTCTCGGTGGGGTCGCTCTCGGGCGAGGAGGCGATCGCCGAGCTGTTCGGCAGCGAGCAGGGAGAACATGTGCGCTATGGCCTGCTGGAGCAGGCGGCGGGTGGCGTGCTGTTCCTGGACGAGGTCGCGGAGATGGATCTGCAGACCCAGGGGCGGTTGCTGCATGCGCTGGATACCCAGCGCATCACCCGCATCGGCGGCAACCAGCCCATCAGCGTGAACGTGCGCGTGATCGCAGGGAGTCAGTACGACCTGGCCGAGGCGGTCAAGCAGGGCCACTTCCGCGAGGACCTGTACTACCGGTTGAATGTCCTGCCACTGACCATCCCGCCCCTGCGCGAGCACCCCGAAGACATCCCGGAACTGCTGGAGTGTCATATGCGCCACCTGCACCAGCAGGAGGGGCTGCCGCCGCGCGCCTTCCAGCGTCCGGCCCTGGAACGGCTGCAGCAGTACCACTGGCCGGGCAACGTGCGCGAACTGCGCAACCTGGTGCAGCGGCTGATGATTTTGGGCTCCGGCGACGAGATCACCCGCGACGAGGTGGAACGTACCCTTAGCGGGCAGCCGCAGCGCGCCGAGGAGGGCGGCGAGGGGACGGTCGCCATCCCCGATCTGCCGCTGCGCGAGGCGCGCGAACAGTTCGAGCGCGAATACCTGCAGCAACAGCTGGAGCGCTCCGAGGGCAACATGACGCGCCTGGCGGAACGGGTGGGGCTGGAGCGCACGCACCTGTACCGCAAGTTCAAGGCGCTGGGGATCGACCCCAAGCGCGTGAAATCCGATAGCTGAACCCGCTTCGGGACGGGAGACGCATGAAGCACATCATCATCCTCGGGGCCGGGCAGGTCGGGCAGTCGCTGGCGGAGGCGCTGAGCGCCGACGGGATCGACATTACGGTGGTCGATTACCGCGCCGAGATGCTGGCGGAGCTGGAGGATCGTTTCGACATCAAGACCGTGCACGGCTTTGCCGCGCACCCCTCGGTGCTGGAGGCAGCCGGTGCGCAGGACGCGTCCATGCTGATCGCGGTCACCAACTCGGACGAGACCAACATGGTCGCCTGCCAGGTGGCCTCCACGCTGTTCAATATCGAGACCAAGATCGCCCGGGTGCGGGCCCGCGACTACCACGAGACCCCGGCGCTGTTCGCCCAGGACGCGATGCCGGTGGACATGCTGATCTCGCCCGAGGCCATCGTGACCAGCCACATCCAGCGCCTGATCGAGCACCCCGGTTCGCTCCAGGTGCTGGAATTCGCCGAGGGCCGAGTTTCGCTGGTGGGGGTGCGCGCCTACTACGGTGGCCCGCTGGTCGGGCACGAGCTGAAGAATCTGCAAAACGACATGCCGGGCATCCAGACCCGGGTGGCCGCGATCTTCCGCAAGGATCGCTCGATCCAGCCGGATGGTTCCACGGTGATCGAGGCCGATGACGAGGTGTTCTTCGTCGCGGCGAAGAAGAACATCCGCGCGGTGACCTCGGAGCTGCGCAAGCTGGAAAAGCCCTACAAGCGGATCATGGTGGCCGGTGGCGGCAACATCGGCGAGCGCCTGGCCGAGACGCTCAGCAAGCGCTACCGGGTCAAGGTGATCGAACGCGATTCCGAACGGGCCGATCATCTGGCGCGGACGCTACCCAGCAATGTCCTGGTGCTGCACGGGGACAGCTCGGATGACCGCTTCCTCGAATCCATCAACGTCGAGCACAGCGACGTGTTCTGCGCGGTCACCAACGACGACCAGGCGAACATCTTCGCCGGGATGCTGGCCAAGCGCTGGGGCGTGCGCAAGGTGATGTCGCTGATCAATCGGCCGAGCTACGTGGACCTGCTGCAAAGCGGGACCATCGATGTCGCGATCTCGCCACAGCAGGCGACCATCGGTGCGCTGCTGGCGCGGGTGCGCGAGGGCGGAACCGCCACCGTGCATGCCCTGCGCCGCGGTGCGGCCGAGGCGATCGAGACCGTGGTCAACGGCGATGCCCGGACGTCGCAGGTGGTCAGCCGCCGGATCGACGAGATCGACTTTCCCGAGGGCACTCGCGTCGGAGCGGTGGTGCGGGGCGAGGAGGTCATCATCCCCCATCGCGACACGGTCATCGAGGCCGGCGACCACGTGATTCTATTCGTGACCGATCGGCGCAAGGTGAAGCAGGTGCAGCGCCTGTTCCAGCCCACGGCGCTGTTCTTTTAGGGAAACACTGATCAATGTACACACTCGCGTTGGTATCCCAGGTTCCCCGATCCTGCGTTGCGGCCCTTGCCGGTAGAACCACTACCGGCTGCGCACCGCGCCTTGTCTCGGGGAACCTGGGTTACCAACCCCGCGGGGCTCGGCCGCTTTTGCGCGCGCACGGCGTTGCGGTTCCCTTGTGCAGAATGACTGCACGGCAGTCACCGCGCCTTGTTCGCACGCAAAAGCGACTCGAGCGCGAGTGCGTACATTCATCAGTGTTTCCCTAGGCGGAGCGCGCGGATGCTCCATCTCGCCTCCACGGCCCGGCTGCTGGGTGTCCTGCTGACGCTGTTCAGTCTGGCGATGCTGCCGCCGGCGGCCATCGGCTTTCTGTACGGGGAGTCCACCGCGTACGTGTTCCTGCAGGCCTTCGCCCTCCTGTTGCTGATGGGCGGGCTGCTGTGGGCGCCGTTGTACCGCATGCGCCAGGAGCTGCAGGCGCGCGACGGCTTCATCCTGGTGGTGCTGTTCTGGCTGGGACTGGGGATCGCCGGGGCGACACCGCTGTACCTCGACCCGAGCCTGCAGGTGTCCTTCACCGATGCCGCCTTCGAGTCGATGTCCGGCCTGACCACGACCGGCGCCACGGTGCTGACCGGGCTGGATGATCTGCCGCGGGCGCTGCTGTGGTATCGCCAGCAGCTGCAGTGGATGGGCGGCATGGGGATCATCGTGCTGGCGGTGGCCATCCTGCCGCTTCTGGGCGTGGGCGGCATGCAGCTGTTCAAGGCCGAGACCCCGGGGCCGATCCGCGACAACAAGCTGACGCCGCGAATCGCCGAGACCGCGCGCAACCTCTGGTACATCTACCTGGGCCTGACCGTGGCCTGCGCGCTGGCCTACTGGGCCGCCGGCATGGATGCCTTCGATGCGATCGCGCACTCCTTCACCACCGTGGCGATTGGTGGCTTTTCGACCTATGACGCCAGCATCGGTCATTTCGACTCCGTGGCGATCGAGATGGTCGCCATCGCGTTCATGGTTCTGGGCGGGATGAACTTTGCTCTCCACTTTCTGGTGCTGCACCGCGCGACCTGGAAGCCTTACCGGCGGGACGAGGAGTTACGCGCCTACCTCCTGGTGCTCGGCTCGGCGATCGTCCTGGTGGTCGGTTTCATGCTCTGGAGCGGGTTTACCGATCAGTTCGGGGATGCATTGCGCCGCGGGGTCTTCCATGTCGTGTCCATTGCGACCACGACGGGATATGCCACCGACAGCTTCTACCTGTGGCCCGGTTTCCTGCCTGTGTTGTTGATCCTCCTGTCGTTCATCGGTGGCTGTACCGGTTCCACCGGTGGTGGCATGAAGGTGGTGCGCGTGCTGTTGCTGGTGAAGCAGGGGCTGCGCGAGATCAAGCGTCTGATCCACCCGCACGCGCGGATCGCCGTGAAGGTCAACGGGAAGGAGGCCCCGGATCGCGTCGTGCAGGCGGTGTGGGGCTTCCTGGCGGCCTACGTGATGGTGTTCGTAGTGATGATGCTGGGGCTGATGGCATCCGGTCTGGATCAGGTGACCGCGTTCTCGGCAGTGGCGGCCTCGCTGAACAACCTGGGTCCCGGTCTGGGCGAGGTCGGGCCCAACTTCCAGTCGATCAACGATTTCAGCAAGTGGGTCCTGGTGGTTGCGATGCTGATGGGGCGCCTGGAAATCTTTACCGTGCTGGTGCTTCTGTCGCCCGCCTTCTGGCGGCGTTAGCCTGACTGTACGTATCGGCACGCGCCGAGGGAGGTACCCCATGAGCGACATGATCGAACGCTTCCAGAATATGCTCGACGGCGGTCAGGATTCCGCCATGCTGCGTTTCTCGCTGGGCAATGCCCTGGCGACCGATGGCCAGCTGGAGGCCGCAGTGCCCCATCTGCAGCGGGCGCTGGATCTGGACGGCGGTTATTCCGCGGCCTGGAAGCTGCTGGCGAAGACGCTGGTGGAGCTGGAGCGCCCCGAGTCGGCCCTGTCCACCTGCGAGCGCGGTATCCGCGTGGCCACCGAGAAGGGTGATCTGCAGGCCGCGAAGGAGATGGAGGTCTACGCCAAGCGCGCCCGCAAGCAGCAGGCCGCCACGGACGGGCCCGCCGACGGTACCGGGGGCGCATGAGCGCTGTCGACGACGAAACCGGGCGGCGCGAGGACGCTGGTGCCTACCAGGCCCCGCTGACCGCCGCGCACTTCGCCCCGCGTTACTGGGGCAGCTGGCTGTTGCTGGGCCTGGCCTGGGTGCTGCAGGAGCTGCCGCGACCGGCCGTGCGCGGTCTCGCCGGCGGCCTGGGCCGGCTGATTCGCCGGCTGGCCGGGCGCAGTCGGGCGGTGGTCGAGCGCAACCTGGAGCTGTGCTTCCCGGCGATGACCGCCGCGGAGCGCGCCCAGCGCCTGGAGGCCTATTACCGCTACCAGGCGCAGACGGCGCTGGACTACGGGTTGCTGTGGTTCGGCAAGCCCGGCCAGCACGCCGCCCGCATTCGCATCGAGGGTCTGGAGCACTACGAGCGCCTGCGCTCCGGCGGGACGCCAGTGATCATCCTGGCGCCGCATTCCCTGGGGCTGGATTACGGCGGCGTGCGCATGAGTCAGATGTTCGACGGCGTGTCCTTCGCCAAGCCGATGAAGAACCCGGTGCTGGAGTGGATCAACCACCGCAGCCGCACGCGCTATTCCGGCGATATCTTCGCCCGCGACCAGGGCCTGCGCCCGGCCATTCGCCAGCTCAAGCGCGGTCGCTTCTTCTATTACCTGCCGGACGAGGACCTGGGCGCCGAGGGCGCGGTATTCGTGGATTTCTTCGGTGTTCAGAAGGCCACGCTGACCGCGCTGGCGCGCCTGGCGCGCATGTCGAAGGCGGCGGTCCTGCCCAGCTTCGCCTGGTATGACGCGGCGGCGGACCAGTACGTGATGCGCCTGTGGCCGCCCCTGGAAGACTATCCCTCGGGGGATGATGCCGTCGATGCGCGGCAGATGAACGCCGCCATCGAGCGTGGCATCGAGCAGGCCCCGGCGCAGTACCTGTGGTCCATGCGCCTGTTCCGCACCCGGCCCGAGGGCGAGCCGCGCCTGTACCCCGCGCGCGAGCGCTGATCCCGCCCTCATGCCCGAGGGCGACACGATCCACAAGCTGGCCGCCGCGTTGCGGCCGGTACTGGAGGGCGCAACGCTGACTGCGGTAGCGACCCGCGCCCGGCGCGGCGATCCGTTGCTCGAGCATGGCGCGATGACCGCCGGGACCGTGCAGGCCCGGGGCAAGCACTTGTTGCTGGATCTTGCAGCTGCGGATGGCCGGCCGTGGCAGTTGCGCACCCACCTGGGTATGTACGGGACCTGGCACCAGTACGCCCCGGGTGTCGCCTGGCACAAGCCGGCCTCCAGTGCCTGGGCCATCCTCAGCCTCCCGGAGCGGGTACTGGTCTGCTTTCACCCTCGCGAACTGCAGTGGCGCCCGCGCACGGCGGGGGCGGCGGATGTCCCGCGTCTGGATGCCCGTGTCGGCCCTGATCTGCTGGACCCGGCGATCGACCTGGATGCCGTGGTCATGCGGGTGCGGACCGTCGCGGACCCGGCGCGCCCGATCCTGGATGTGCTGCTGGATCAGTCGCTGGCGGCGGGCATCGGAAACATCTACAAGTCAGAGGTGCTGTTCCTGCAAGGCTGTCACCCGCTGTGGCCTCTCGGGCAGGTGTCGCAGCGAGTGCTGGCGGGGCTGTACCGCGATGCCGAGCGGTTGCTGCGGCGCAACTTGAAGCCGGGTCCGCGCATCACCCGCGAGCGCGCGGAGGAGGGGGCGTTCCTGAACGTCTATGGCCGCCGTGGCGAGCTCTGCCGGCAGTGCGGCGCACCGGTCGAATATGCCCTGCTGGGCGAACACGGCCGCTCGACGTACTGGTGCCCTGTCTGCCAGCCGAGGGAACCCGCCGCCTGAACACAGGTACCAATGGACATCGGACCGAACAAGGAGCGAGCCATGAGCAAGCGCAAACATATCCTGGGACGTGTAACGGTGGTTCCCATGACCGTGGGCCTTCTGGTGGCATGCACCGGGTCCTCCGGGGTCTCGGCCGAGGGCCTGGAGGGCGGGCAGCAGGATCTGCAGGTCAGCGTGCTGCACGAGGAACTGAATCACCCCTGGGCCATCGCCTTCCTGCCCGAAGGCGGTGCACTGATCAGCGAGCGCCCGGGCACCCTGCGCTGGTTCGAGGACGCCGAGGCCTTCGACGGGCGGGGCGCGCTGGTCCCGGGGTTGCCGGACGACCTGCAGGCGCGCAACCAGGGCGGTTTGCTGGATCTTGCCCTGCATCCGGAGTTCGCCGACAACCGCTGGCTGTACTTCACCTACTCGGCGAGCGTGGAGGGCGGACTGACGACCCGCCTGGCGCGTGGGCGCTTCCAGGATGGCGAGCTGCAGGACGTGGAGACGCTGTTCACCGCCGAGCCGGGTGTCAGCGGCGGCCGCCACTTCGGCAGCCGCATCGTGTTTGACCAGGCCGGGTACGTGTACATCAGCGTGGGTGACCGCGGCGATCGCGATCATGCGCAGGACACCTCCACCCATATCGGCAGCATCATCCGGCTGCATGACGATGGTTCGGTGCCGGATGACAACCCGCTGGTGGATGAACCCGACGCCCGCCCGGAGATCTGGGCCTGGGGTGTGCGCAACCCGCAGGGCATGGTAATGGACCCCGAGACCGGCACCTTCTGGCAGAACGAGCATGGCCCGCGCGGGGGTGACGAGGTCAACATCATCGAACCTGGCCTGAATTACGGCTGGCCGGTCATTACCCACGGCGAGGAATACCGTGGCGGCCAGGTGGGCGAGGGCCTGACCGAGAAGGAGGGGATGGAATCACCGCTGCATCACTGGACGCCTTCCATTGCCCCGTCCGGCATGGCGATCCTGCGCGATCCGGCCTTTGCCGACTGGGATGGTGACCTGCTGGTCGGCGGACTGGTGCACCAGACGCTGCGCCGCCTGACCTTCGACGGGCGCGACCTGGTCAATGAGTCCGAGGTGCTGCCGGATCTGGATCGCCGTGTGCGCGACGTGCGCGTGCACGAAGGCGCAATCTACGTACTTACCGACCACAACCCGGGGGAGCTGATCCGGCTCACCCCGGCTGACTGATGGAGTCGCCGATGTTCGCATTTTCCGAGCCGCGCATGCCTGCGCCCGAGCAGGCCTTGCCCGGGCGCGAGGAGCCGATGCCGGTGCCCGGGCGCCACATGGTGCTGGGAACCCCGTTGGCACCGCCGTACCCCGAGGGCATGCAGGTGATCCAGTTCGGCATGGGCTGCTTCTGGGGCGCCGAGCGACTGTTCTGGCAGCTGGACGGGGTGTACTCCACCAGCGTCGGTTACGGCGGCGGCTATACCCCGAATCCGACCTATCGCGAGGTATGCAGCGGCCAGACCGGGCACACCGAACTGGTGCGTGTGGTATTCGATCCGCGGCGAGTCGACCTGGATGCGCTGTTCCGCACCTTCTGGGAAGGCCACGACCCGACCCAGGGCATGCGCCAGGGCAACGACGTCGGTACCCAGTACCGCTCCGCGATCTACACCACCGATGCGGACCAGCTGGCGGCCGCCGAGACCAGCCGCCAACGCTTCCAGGCCGCGCTGGACAAGGCTCGGGGCGGAACGATCAGCACGGAGATCGTCGAAGGGGCGGCGTTCTATTTCGCCGAAGAGGATCACCAGCAATACCTGGCCAAGGTCCCCCACGGCTACTGCGGCCTCGGCGGCCTCTCCGTGCCGTACCCGGCCTGAGCGCCTGCCCTTCTTCGTGTCTTCTTGGTGAATCGGGTTTTAGCCGGTATTGGCGGCGGCCCGAACCAGGGCGTGGAACAGACGCTGGTGGCGACGCTTCTGGGGCAGGTATTCCGGGTGCCACTGCACGCCGATGCACCACCCGCGGTCGGCCTCGATCGCCTGTACCACGCCGCTGCTCTCGCGGCCGGCGACCCTTAGCCCGCGACCCAGGCCATCCACCGCCTGATTGTGCAGGGCGTTCACGTGCAGCGTGGCGTCGCCCAGGATGTCGGCCAGGTGGCTGCGCGGCTCCAGCTGCACCGGCTTGACCGGCAACAGGCTGCGGGCCTGTGGTGTTTCCACGTAGAACTCGGCCAGATCGCGCTGCAGCGTGCCGCCGCGCACCACGTTGACCAGCTGCATGCCGCGGCAGATGCCGAGGATCGGCCGATGATCGTCCAGCGCGCGGTGGATCAGGGCCTTCTCCAGGCGGTCGCGGTCGACGTCCAGTACGCCGCCGTGCGACTGGAACAGCCGGCGCAGCAGCCACAGGGCCGGGTAGAAGAGATAGCCGATCAGGCGCTGCGAGAGGCGGCGCTCCGCCTGGCGGATGGCGGCCGCATCCGGCCCATCGGGCAGGGTCTCGCCGTAGAGCTCGGGGTCGACATCCGCCCCGCCGCCCACGATCAGTCCGTCGAACGGGCAACGGCCGCGCGGCTTTCCCGGGCGCAACCGCAAAGGGCGGCCTCCCGCGCGCCACACCGCCAGGGCGGTGAACAGCCAGGCCGGACCCCCGCCCTGGTCCGGCCCGGTGATCGCGATCACCGGGCGACGGGCTTGGGGCGTGACCCGGCTGGTTGCATTGGGAGCCGAGTCAGAACCAGTCACGGAGGCGCTGGCTCCAGTCGTCGGCCCAGCGGCCGAGGGCCTGGCCGGGGCGGTCCAGGTATTCCCGCGACAGGCGCTCCAGGCGTTCCGGATCCGCCGCCAGACGTTCCACCTCGACCCAGCCATTGAACGGTCGCGCCAGGCTCCAGTCCGGGTCGTCGATCTCGCAGTTCGGCAGGCGGTAATGGAAGGCCGGGCGCGGTTTGATCAAGTCGTGTTCCACCGGTGCGGCGTTGACCCGTTCCGGGTCCAGGTGGGCAAACAAGGGCAACAGGTCCAGTGGTCGGTTGCGCGTCGGGCTGTGTGCCAGGTAGGCATCGATCAGGCCGGCCTGATCGGGTTGGAAGTCCGGGTCCAGCATGTGGCGTACAAAGGGCCCGGGAAATGCCCGAATGTAGGGCGACAGTCGCCGTGCCAGGTCGATTGCGCCGGCCGCGGTGAGGGCCTCGGCCATCAGCAGGAAGCTGCGCAGGATCGCCAGCAGCCACTCGGCATCGGTGCGGTGGATCTCGATATTGATCTGCAACCCGAAGGCGTACAGAAACGACCGTTCGGTGCCCTGGGCGCCGGCCTCTTGCAGGGCCGCGCGTACCCGGTCGAGGCGGGGCAGGTCGGCCACCGGGATCGGCGGGGCCACGATTTCATGCGGCACCAGGCGGCCGGCGGCGTCGGCCAGCCAGCGATCCAGCGCCGCCTTGTCGGAGTCGTCCAGCGAGATGCCGAGGCGCGCGAGATGCTCGCGGTAGGCCCGGTCCTTCAGCACCCGGGCGTCCAGTTCCAGCTGGAAGTCGCCGACGTCGGTATCGCGCACGCGGGCGACGAACGCATTGTCCGGTTCGATCTGCCCTCCGAATTCGGCCTTTACTGCTTCGGCCATAATCTCCAGCGAGACCCCGGCCATCTCGATCTCTACCCCGATGCGACGCGGTTCGCCCTCGGGGCTGTCGGGCCACGGGAGGTCGTGGAAGGGCTCGCTCATGCGTGTCTCGAAGCCGTGCAAGGAGAGCTCCATGATAACGGCTCGGTGTACCTCGTGCGGCCCGGGCAGTAGGATAGGCGCCGACCTACAGGAGCCCGCCGAGCCCATGGATCGAATCTATCTGCGCGACCTCGAAATCGATGCCGTTGTCGGTGTCTACGACTGGGAACAGCGGATCCAGCGCCGCCTGCGATTCGACATCGAACTGGCGGCGGATACCCGCATCGCCGCCTATTCCGGCGAGATCGGCGATACCGTCGATTACGAGGCGGTGGCCAACGCGGTGCGGGCCATCGTCACGCGCGAGCCGCACGCGCTGCTGGAATCCCTGGCCGAAGAGATCTCCGAGGCCCTGATGGCCCAGTTCGGCACCCCCTGGGTGCGCATCAAGCTGGGCAAGCCCGGGGCCGTTCCCGGTGTACGCGAGGTCGGCATCGAGATCGAGCGCGGCACCCTCGCGACGGCCGACTAGCCCCTCTTCTCCTACGGGCCCTTCCGGCCCGCTTTCCTGCCTCTTGTTCCGCGTCTGCCCCGTGCGGGGACCGGACCGTGTTCACACTTTTTGTTGATTGCACGCTTTTGGTGCGTGTGCACTTTTAGTGCGCACCATCCAGAGGCAAAACCTCGTGGTTCGGCCGCAACACGTGTTGTGAAAAGCCGATTTTGCTCCCTTTTGGTACTTGGCACAGCCCGTGCAAGGACCGGGTGTCGACTACGCGACACTCGATTGACCAATCTGGGAGATGACCAACATGAAGAAGTTCACCCGTTCCGCGCTGGCCGCTGCTGTCCTCACCGTAGGCTCCACCGGTGGCATCGCGTTTACCTCCACCGCCGCCGCGGAGCTGTCCGTGAACATTGGTGCGGTGTCCAACTACTACTTCAGGGGCTTTTCCGAAAGCGATGACGGTGCGGCCATTCAGGGCGGCATTGATTACGAGCATGCCTCCGGGTTTTACGCCGGAACCTGGCTGTCGAACGTCGATTTTGGTGATGACACCAGCTACGAGCTCGATCTCTATGCCGGATTCGCCGACGAGTTCGCCAGCGGGTTCGGATACGACGTTGGCTACATCTACTATGCCTACCCCGATGCCCGTGATGACACCGGCTCCCTGAGCGCCGACTTTGGCGAGATCTACGGGGAAGTCAGCTTTGATACTGGCACCGTCGGTCTCTACGGCGGTATGGCCTATGTTGTTCACGACAGTGATGACTCGGCCTTGCAGGATGACGACATGTACTTCTACGCCGGTCTGGATATCCCGTTCATGGATGTCTACAGCGCCGGGTTCCTCGTGGGTCGTACCAGCTTCGACGATTCCGATGCCGAAAACTACACCCATTACACCGCCAGCCTGGCGCGCGACGCCGGGGACTGGGGCGAGTTCAGCCTTAACCTCGAGTATGTCGACGAATCCGACGAGGACCTGGGCGCCTGGGTGGGCTGGTCCAAGACGTTCTGAAGCCGGCTATTACCTCTTAATGCAAAGGCGGGTCCGTGGATCAGCGGACCCGCCCACAGGAGTCTGACATGAAGATGATTACCGCCGTGATCAAGCCGTTCAAGCTTGATGATGTTCGCGAGGCGATCTCGGAGATCGGCGTGCAGGGCATGACCATGACCGAAGTGAAGGGTTTTGGTCGCCAGCGCGGTCATACCGAGTTGTATCGCGGTGCCGAGTATGTAGTCGATTTTCTGCCCAAGGTGAAGCTTGAAGTGGCCGTTGACGAAAACCTGGTCGACCAGGTCGTCGAGGCCATTTCAAAGTCCGCCAGCACGGGCAAAATCGGCGACGGCAAGATCTTTATTACGCCGGTGGAGCAGGTCGTGCGCATTCGCACGGGCGAAACCGGACCGGAAGCGCTTTAAACCTTTGCCTTCCAGCGAATGAGGAATTTCAATCATGGAAATTGAACAGCAAGTTGTCGAACTCGCCTATGCGATGGACACCTTTTACTTTCTGGTGGCCGGTGCACTGGTGATGTGGATGGCCGCGGGCTTCACCATGCTCGAGGCCGGTATGGTGCGCACCAAGAGTGTGGCCGAAATCGCAACCAAGAATATCGCCCTGTATTCGATCGCCAGCATCATGTACATGCTGATCGGCTACAACATCATGTACAGCGATGGTCTCAGCTCCATTATCCCGGGGCTGGGCTTCCTGATCAGCGGCGACAACGCAGTCGCGGACGTGCTGGGTAGCGGTGGCGACATCTACTACTCGGATCGTGCCGACTTCTTCTTCCAGGTCGTGTTCGTCGCCACCGCGATGTCCATCGTCTCGGGTGCCGTGGCCGAGCGCATGAAACTGTGGGCCTTCCTGGCCTTTGCGGTCGTGCTGACGGGCTTCATCTACCCGATCCAGGGCTTCTGGAGCTGGGGTGGCGGTATCCTCGACCAGATCGGCTACCTGGACTACGCCGGTTCCGGCATCGTCCACTTCACGGGTGCCGCTGCGGCGCTGGCCGGTGTGTTGCTCCTCGGGGCGCGCAAGGGCAAGTACGGCGCGGATGGCAAGATCAACGCCATTCCGGGTTCCAACATGCCGCTGGCCACGCTGGGTGTGCTGATCCTGTGGCTGGGTTGGTTCGGCTTTAATGGCGGGTCCGAGCTGAAGGTGTCGGACATCGAGTCCGCCAATGCCGTGGCCGCCGTGTTCGCCAACACCAACCTGGCCGCGGCCGGGGGTGTGGTTGCCGCGCTGATCACCACCCGTCTGATCTTCGGCAAGGCCGACCTGACCATGGCGCTGAACGGAGCGGTTGCGGGGCTGGTGTCCATCACTGCCGAGCCGCTGATGCCCAGCCCGGTCCTGGCGATGATCATCGGTGCCGTGGGTGGTGTGATCGTGGTGTTCTCGATCGTCGCCCTCGACAAGCTGAAGATCGACGACCCGGTTGGTGCGATCTCCGCGCACGGGACGGCCGGTATCTGGGGCGTGATGGCGGTCCTGCTGTCGAACCCGGATGCGACCTTCTTCGGGCAGATCGTGGGCCTGCTCGCCATCTTCGTTTTCGTCTTCGTGGCCAGCCTGATCGTCTGGGCGATCCTCAAGGCGGTGATGGGCATCCGCCTGAGCGAAGAGGACGAGGCCATGGGCGCCGATATCGCCGAGTGCGGTCTCGAGGCCTACCCGGAGTTCACCGGGAAGCAATAAAGCCTCGTTAACCTGAAACCGGGGTCGGGCCGTAACCCGGCGCGATCCCGACACATCGTCTCCTCCGACGCCGACAAGACAGTCTCCCAGGACTTGGATGTTGGCCTTTCGGCGCCCCTTTACCGGGCGCCTTTTTTTGTTCGGTATGCGGGCCGAACGGGGCTACCCGCGCCGGACTTGCAGGTAACATCCCGCTGCAACCCGATCCCGGTTCCGAGCCTCTCCCTCAAGCAGCGTCTCCCGGTCCGGCCATTCATCCCCGTACCCCGGCTTCGGTTACGATCCCGCTTTTGCCGCACCGGAACCCTGTCGCATGGATCGCCTGCTGGACGTCCGACAACTGCAAACGCCACAGCTGGGCCCGCTGGATCTGGCGGTTCAGCCGGGCGAACTGGTGCAGGTCACCGGCGCCTCGGGTGCCGGCAAGTCCCTGCTGTTGCGCGCTCTGGCGGATCTCGACCCCAGCACGGGGGAGGTGATGCTGAACGGCGAGGCGCGCGACGCCATGCTGCCGGTCCAGTGGCGCCGGCGCGTGGCCTATGTGCCGGCCGAGACCGCCTGGTGGGGCGAGCGCGTGGACGAACACCTGCCCGCCGATTTCTCGCGCGAGGCGGCCCTGCACCTGCTGGAACAGGTCGCGTTGCCCGAGGCCTCGCTGGGGTGGGAGGTCGAGCGTCTCTCCAGCGGCGAAAAACAGCGCCTGGGTCTGGTGCGCGCGCTGCTGAACCGGCCCCGTGTCCTGCTGCTGGACGAGCCCACCGCCAACCTGGACCTGGAGAACACCAAGCGCATCGAGCGCGCGGTGCGGGCGTACTTGGCCGAAGAAGAGGCGGCGGCACTATGGGTCAGTCATGACACGCTGCAGCGCCAGCGTCTGGGCGGGCGCATCCTGACCATCCGCGATGGCCAGTTGGAGGCCAACGCATGGACCTGATCTCGCTTTCCGCACTGGATCTGACGCTGGCGGCGCTGCTGGTTGTCGCCCTGGCTGGCCTGACCATCTGGGCGCGCATGGGGCTGGGGCGCAGCCTGCTGATCGCCGGGGCGCGCACCGTGATCCAGCTGCTGCTAATCGGCTTGGTGCTGCAGACGCTGTTCGACCACGCGCACCTGGGCTGGGTGGCGCTGATGGCGCTGGTCATGGTGTCGATCGCGGGCTACGAGGTGATGGCGCGTCAGCAGCGCCGTTTTGCCGGGTTGTGGGGCTACGGGATCGGTGCGGTCACCATGTTCGTTTCGGCCTTTGCCGTCACCGTGCTCGCGCTGACCACGATGGTGGGACCCTCGCCCTGGTGGGAGCCGCAGTACGCCATCCCGCTGCTGGGGATGCTGCTAGGCAACACCATGACCGGCATCGCGCTGGGGCTGGACCGCCTGACCCAGACGGTCTGGCGCGAGCGCCGCACCATCGAGGCCCGCCTGGCGCTGGGCTCGGGCTGGAGCGAGGCCGTCGCCACCATGCGCCGCGAGGCCGCCCGTTCCGGCCTGATGCCGACCATCAATGCCATGGCCGCGGCCGGTATCGTCAGCCTGCCGGGCATGATGACGGGCCAGATCCTCGCCGGTGCCCCGCCGGTGGAGGCGGTCAAGTACCAGATCCTGATCATGTTCCTGATCACTGCCGGCACCGGCTTCGGCACCCTCGGCGCGGTCTGGTTCGCCTCCCGCCGCCTGTTCGACACCCGCGAACGCCTGCGCCTCGACCGCCTCAAGCCGGGCCGCCACACGTAGCCATATCCACCACGAACGGTGCATTTCGCATTCGCTCAATGCGCCCTGCGACGCGCGGCCGAGCCCTCGTAGGATGCGCTGAGCGCAGCGAACCGCATCACATGGCGTGTGTTTCGCGACCCCCTGCGCGTGCAGACCCTACGAGCCGCGTTTCAAATCTCGGTAGAAGTTTTCGTGTGTGCCCAGCAGTAGCAGGAGGCGGGTGGTGGGGTCGTAGTCGTAGGCGAGCAGCATCAGTTGCTCGCGCGACTTGAACTTGTAGACCATGACCCCGGCCAGATCGCCTTTCTTGCTGGTGCCGATCTCGGGGTTGCGGACGATCTCGGCAACCGCTTCGTCCACGTCGGTTTTCTGGGCGGGATGGAGGCGCTTGTAGGCACGCCGGAAGCGAGTGCTTTGAAGCACCTCCACGTCCGCGGCCATTAGTCGCGTTTGCCCTCGGGGGTGAACGGGGTGGCGAGTTCCCGGCCCTCGGCGCGAGCGATCAGCAGCTCGCAGACGAAGTCGATGGGCAGGTCCGGGTTGTCCATGGCGGTGCGCCCCACTTCGGCCCAGAACTCGATCTGACCGGCGATGGTCCGGTGCTCGGCCTTGGCGTGGGCCCGGGCCTGCTGATACAGCGTCTCATCAATGCGGACGGGCAAACTCATGGCGTGCCTCCTCTACTACAAATGTAGTCAGATTAGCGCGGCCCTGCATGGTTCGCAATGACGGGGCCAGCAAGCACCGTCATCGCGAGGAGCGCAGCGACGTGGCGATCTGCGTGGGCGCCCCAGCGCCGGCCCGGGCAAACGTCGGGGTTGCGTCGGGAGGTTATTCGCTGCGCTCGCCCTTTGGGCCGGCCTGCGGCCGTTCAACGCGCTTCGCGCTTTTGTGCCACGGCCCCTGGCGGGGCCTCGCAATGACTGGTTCCTGGAGGGCCGCGCCAGGGGGCTGCCCGGGATCAGGCGAACAGCTTGCGGCGGAAGAACTCGGGCGTGGCCCCGGCGGCGCGGTGGATGGCGGCGTTGTAGTAGTGGGTGACAAACGTCGCCTCCTCGGCTGCTTCCTCGCGCAGGAAGGATACCGGGGCGTCCTTCGCCGCGATGGTGCAGGTCCACCAGCCGGAGGGGTAGGTGGGTTGTGGGAAGTGCATCGTCAATGCATCGATGAAGCCGGCCGCGCGCAGGCTGTCGTGCATCGGGCGGATGATGCTCTCGGTATGCAATAGCGGCGATTCGCTTTGCTGTACCAGCAGGCCGTCCGGGCCCAGGGCCTTTACGCAGTCCTTGTAGAAGGCGGTGGAGAACAGGCCTTCGGCCGGGCCCACCGGATCGGTGGAGTCGACGATGATCACGTCGACGGAGCCGGGTGTGGCGTCCTGCAGGTACTGCACGCCGTCGTCGAACAGGAGCTCGGCGCGCGGGTCGTCGTTGGCGTCGCACAGCTCCGGGAAGTACTGCTCGGCCAAGCGGGTGACGCGCTCGTCGATATCTACCTGCACGGCCTTTTGCACTTCGTCGTGCTTGAGCACTTCGCGCAGGGTGCCGCAGTCGCCGCCGCCAATAATGACCACGTTCTTCGGGGCGCTGTGCGAGTAGAGCACCGGGTGCGACATCATCTCGTGGTAGATGAAGTTGTCGCGCCCGGTGAGCATCACGCAGCCGTCGATCACCATCAGGTTGCCGAAGGCCTCGGTCTCGTAGATCTCGATCTTCTGGTACGGGGTCTGTTCTTCGTGCAGCTTCTGCTTGATGCGCAGGGACAGCGCCATGTTTTCGTGCGGTTCGCTGAACCAGTTGTTGTCGAGTGCCATTGGGCGGCTCCCCTTGCGGATGCGGTGGACGGTATGATGCGCCGCTATGATAGTGCCCTGTATCCTGCGGGCAACTCTGAACCTCCCCGTCATTGCGAGGAGCGAAGCGACGCGGCAATCGCTTTCCATGTCCACCGGAACGCCGAGGGCGAGCAGCGCAACCAAACGCACGGCCCTCGTTCAGGAGATTACTCGCTACGCTCGCCCTTCGGGCCGGCCGGCGGCCGTTCAACGCAGCTTCGCTGCTTTTGTGCTTCGTCGCCTGCGGCTCCTCGCAATGACGGGCGAGATGTCTTCGTAGATCCCAAGGAATCGCCATGACCGTCACGCCCTGGAATCTGGATGAGGCCCGCGCCACCTACGGGATCGACCACTGGAATGGTGGCTTTTTCGATCTGAACGACGCTGGCCATGTGGTGATGCGGCGACCGGATTGGCCGGATCACCCGGGTGTCGATCTGCATGAGCTGGCCGGGCGTCTGCGCGAGGAGCATATCGGGCCGCCGGTGCTGGTGCGTTTCCAGGACGTGCTGGACGGGCGTGTGCGCCGCCTGGCGCGGGCCTTTGATGCGGCCGCACGCGAGCTGGACTACCAGGGCGCGTTCACGGCGATCTATCCGATCAAGGTGAACCAGCAGCGCAGCGTGGTGGATCAGATCCTGGCGGCGGGCGACACGCCGGATGCCGATGGCTTTACCCCACGGGTGGGGCTGGAGGCGGGCAGCAAGCCGGAACTGATGGCCGTGCTCGCGCAGTCGCGCCCGGGCGCCGCGATCATCTGCAACGGCTACAAGGACCGCGAATACGTGCGCCTGGCGCTGATCGGGCGCCAGCTCGGGCATCGCGTGTACATCGTGATCGAGAAGCCCTCGGAGCTGGAGGAGGTCATCCGCCAGGCCGAGCACATGGATATCGCACCCCTGCTGGGGCTACGCGTGCGCCTGGCGTCGATCGGCAAGGGCAAGTGGCAAAACACCGGCGGCGAGAAGGCCAAGTTCGGCCTCTCCGCGGCGGATGTGCTGGGCATCCTCGAGCGCCTGCGCGGCCTCGGCTGGCTGGATCGGCTGCAGCTGCTGCACTTCCACATGGGCTCGCAGATCGCGAACATCCGCGATATCCAGAACGGCATGGGCGAGGCGGCCAGCTACTTCGCCGCGCTGACCGAAGCGGGTGCCGCGCTTCAGGTGGTGGATGTCGGCGGCGGCCTGGGTATCGACTACGAGGGGTCGCGCTCGCGCAACGAATGCTCCATCAACTACTCGGTGGAGGAGTACGCGCTGAACATCCTGCGCCCGCTCAAGCGCATCTGCGAGGAGCATGATCTCGCCATGCCCGAGGTGTTCAGCGAGTCGGGACGGGCGCTGACCGCGCATCACGCGGTGTTGATCACCAACGTGATCGACTGCGAGCCAGCCCCGGGGGATGGTGCTATACCGCCGGCGCCGGACGACGAGCTGCCCGAGATCGCCGCGATGCGCGCGCTGCTGGACGAGCGCGACCGCCCGGCCTCGGAGATCTATCACGACGCCGCCTTCGGCCTGTCCGACCTGCAGGCGCGTTTCGCCCGCGGGATGCTTTCGCTGGCGGACCGGGCCCGCGCCGAGGCGATCTATTTCGCCCTGTGTCAGCGGCTGCTGGCACAGCCGGATGCGCTGCCGGCCGAGATCCATGCGGAGCTGACGGACAAGCTGGCGGACAAGGTTTTCTGCAATTTCTCCGTGTTCCAGTCGATCCCGGATACCTGGGCGATCAACCAGATCTTCCCCATCATGCCGCTGCACCGCCTGGACGAGGCCCCGACCCGCCGCGCCGTGCTGCAGGATCTGACCTGTGACTCCGACGGCCACATCGAGCATTACGTGGAGCGCGAGGGTACGCACACCACCCTGGCGCTGCACCCGTGGAAAACGGGCGAGGCCTACTATCTCGGCATCTTCCTGGTCGGGGCCTACCAGGAGATCCTCGGCGACTTGCACAACCTGTTCGGCGACACCGACACGGTGAACGTGGAACTGACCGAGCAGGGCGGCTACCGCCTGCTGAACCCCGAGCGCGGCGACACCGTGGATGAACTGCTCTCCTACGTGCACTTCGCCCCGGACGACCTGCGCCGCGCCTTCCGCGCCAAGATCGATGCCATCGGCCTGCGCGGCGAGGCCGCCGGGCGCCTGCTGGCGGAACTGGAACACGGCCTGACCGGCTACACCTATCTCGAGGACTGAACCCATGCAGTGTTACGTCTATCGCGCGACCAAGCGTGCCGATACCTATGTGTATCTCCCGGAGAAGGATGATTTCTCCGAACTCCCCGAGGGCGTGGTTCGGGCGCTCGGTCGCCTGGAGTTCGCGCTGGAGTTCGAGCTGACCCCGGAACGCACCCTGGCCCAGGAAGACCCGCAGAAGGTCCTCGCCAACCTCGATGAGCAGGGCTTCCACCTCCAGTTCCCGCCTCCGGAAGAAGACCGCTAGCCCTGACCTAGCCGCTTGGGCCCTTGCCGTCGACCTGGGGGGGGGGCTCTCCGTCACCCCGGATCGTTGCATATCGTCGTCACCCTGCCGCTGGCGCCCTCTTCGGCGTCCTGGGCACCGGCCTCTCCCCCGTCATCCCGGACACCGCGCAGCGGTGATCCGGGATCTTGTGCGCCGTGGTCTGGCCAGGCCTTGGGGGTATCCGGCGTGGGAGATTCCGGCTCTTCGCTGCGCTGCGGCCGGGATGACGACGTGGGAGCACCACATGGTCGCGGCGAGCGGCGGCCGGGATGACGAGGTCGCTCGGCATTGTCGGGGCGCGAACTGCGCCGCGCTTTGGCCGGGATGACGGGCGCAAGCGTGCGGAGCCTGCGCTGAAAACGTGGAAGTCTCAGCGCGCCAACGCATAACTCTGTATAGTGTCGGCCCTTTTGCCAGTATCTAGAGTTTGCATTCCATGACCGAGAAGCTTCGCAATATCGCCATCATCGCCCACGTTGATCATGGCAAGACCACGCTGGTCGACCAGCTCCTGCGCCAGTCCGGCACCCTCGACAAGCGTGGCGATCACGGCGAGCGGATCATGGACTCCAACGCCATCGAGAAGGAACGCGGGATCACCATTCTCGCCAAGAACACTTCCATCGAATGGAAGGACTACCGCATCAACATCGTCGACACCCCCGGACACGCCGACTTCGGTGGCGAGGTCGAGCGTGTGCTGTCGATGGTCGACTCGGTGCTGCTGCTGGTGGACGCGGTGGATGGCCCGATGCCGCAGACCCGCTTTGTCACCCAGAAGGCCTTCGCCATGGGCTTCAAGCCGATCGTGGTGATCAACAAGGTGGACCGCCCCGGCGCGCGCCCCGACTGGGCCGTGGATCAGGTCTTCGACCTGTTCGATCGCCTGGGCGCGACCGACGAGCAGCTGGACTTCCCGATCGTGTTCGCCTCCGCGCTGAACGGCTTTGCCGGCATGGATTCCAGCGTTACCGAAGGCGACATGACCTGCCTGCTGGAGACCATCGTCGAGCATGTGTCCCCGCCGAACGTCGATGCGGAAGGCCCGTTCCAGATGCAGGTCTCCTCGCTGGACTACAACAGCTATCAGGGTCTGATCGGCATCGGCCGCGTGAAGCGCGGGCACATCAAGCCGAACAGCCCGGTGAAAGTGGTGGACCGCGAAGGCGGCGTGCGCAATGGCCGCATGCTGCAGATCATGGGCTTCCACGGCCTGGAGCGCGTGGAGGTCGAAGAGGCCCGCGCCGGCGACATCATCACCTTCACCGGGATGGACAAGCTGTTCATCTCCGACACACTGTGTGATCCGAACCACGTCGAGGCGATGGAACCGCTCACCGTCGACGAGCCGACCGTGAGCATGACCTTCCAGGTCAACTCCTCGCCGTTCGCCGGGCGCGAAGGCAAGTACGTTACCTCGCGCGTGCTGCGCGATCGCCTGCAGGAAGAGCTGAAGCACAACGTGGCGCTGCGCGTCGAAGAGGGCGAGGACCCGGACAAGTTCAAGGTCTCCGGCCGCGGCGAGCTGCATCTCGGCATCCTGATCGAGAACATGCGTCGCGAGGGCTACGAGCTCTCCGTTGCGCGCCCCGAGGTGGTCATCAAGGAAGTCGACGGCGTGCGGCAGGAGCCCTACGAAGCCGTCACCGTGGATGTCGAGGAGCAGCACCAGGGCACGATCATGGAGAAGCTCGGCGAACGCCGCGGCGACATGACCAACATGGTCCCCGACGGCAAGGGCCGCGTGCGCCTGGACTTCATCATCCCGTCGCGCGGGCTGATCGGCTTCCAGACCGAGTTCATGACCGCGACCTCCGGCACCGGCATCCTGCACCACATCTTCGACCACTACGGCCCGTACCAGCCCGGTTCGGTCGCCTCGCGCCAGAACGGCGTGCTGATTGCCAACGCCACCGGCAAGGCGCTGGGCTTTGCCCTGTTTAACCTGCAGGACCGCGGCAAGATGTTCATCGGCCCCGGCGAAGAGGTCTACGAGGGCATGGTCATCGGGCTGCACTCGCGCGAGAACGACCTGGTCGTGAACGCGCTCAAGGCCAAGCAGCTCACCAACGTCCGCGCTTCCGGCACC
The DNA here is from genome assembly GCF_000380625.1 of Thioalkalivibrio sp. ALMg9. Taxonomy (NCBI): domain Bacteria; kingdom Pseudomonadati; phylum Pseudomonadota; class Gammaproteobacteria; order Chromatiales; family Ectothiorhodospiraceae; genus Thioalkalivibrio; species Thioalkalivibrio sp. ALMg9. Next base: position 230,366 of record NZ_AQYC01000006.1, on the reverse strand, counting down.
GACGAGAACATCCAGCTCACCCCGCCGATCCGCATGACGCTGGAACAGGCCATCGAGTTCATCGACGAAGATGAGCTGGTCGAGGTCACCCCGGAGAGCCTCCGCATCCGCAAGAAGTTCCTGGTGGAGCACGAGCGCAAGAAGGCCTCCCGCGCCTCGGCGTAACCGCTAGCGCCAACGCCCCTTCAGGGGCCAAGGCAAAAAAAGCGCCCGGTCGGTTCATCCGCCGGGCGCTTTTTGTTTGGGCATCGGGCCGCTGCAAACAACGCCTACGTCATCCCGGAAATCGCAGCGCGATTATCCGGGATCTCCATAGGGCGCCCCGCCCGGGGGCAGGGCAGGAAAGGCGTCCTACTGAAAGAGACCCCGGTTCACCGTTTCGCGGCCCGGGGATGAAGGCGTGCAGCGCGCGCGGGATCCAGCGTCACGTCACCGACAATATGCCTTTTGACTCGCGCTGTCCGGCTAGCAGTCGCTCGGAGCAAAAGGCAAGGTTTGACCCTGTAGCCGCTGTAGCCGTGTGGTGCACATGAATTGATATGTGGTGTGGTTACGATGCCTGGAGATCCTTCCGACGAATTCCAACCAGCGCGACCAGGCCAGTGAAGAACAGAGCGAGTGTTGCCGGAACAGGGATTTCGTTCGGCGGTCCGTTACCACCAATCGCCTCTCCCGCAATCGTGGCCCCGTCGAACGCCAGTCCCGACTGGTATGCCGTATCCGACCAGTTCACTACGCCGAACTGCAGGGCGTAGTTCCCGGTCTCCAGGAAACTAAAGCTGCTGTTGATCCAGCCGGTGTAGCCACAGCCACCCGACCAGCAAGTCCCTGAGCTGTCTCCCAGAGGAGACCAGTCCGGGGCGCCGGCAATGACCGGGGTTTCGGATGGGTCGAGCGATACTTCGGCATCCGGTTCGGGAAGTCCAAAACCTGGCACGGTGTCACCGTCTGGCGTCGTGCGGGCCGTAAAAAGCTGGAGCGCCGGGTTCAGGTTGCTATCCAGGAGCAATGCCCAAGCATAGTCGGTGAAGGTGCCTCCATCCGATGTGACGTAATTGAAGAAGAAGCTCAACTCGTCGCCTTCGTTGGCGCTGAACAGGGGCGAGGTAATCGTGGATCCGGTCGTTTCCGATCCGACGTCCAGGCCGTCGATCGACGGGCCATTGCTGGTCGATATCCACCCATATTGGGAACTACCGAAGGGCGAAAGCGTTACGTCCCCATCCGCAGTGGACGTGCCGCATGACCCGACACAGGTCCAGCTGGAAATGTCGATTGGCGCGCTGTGTGCTGGTTGCATCCAGCCAAATGCGCCCAGGGCGCCAACCAAAGCCAGGTACTTTATGGATCGTTTCATTACCGTCTCTCCCTTTGACGTTGTTAGAACCTCGGTCCACGAACGGGTTGGTCCCGCCACGTGAGGCCCCAGCAATTTTGGCGCCAGAACTCGTAGGCCAATGAAAAGAGAGACGTTTATTTTTCCGGGGGTGCTTTGGCATCGGTCGAGTGCAAAAAAACCTGACAAGCTGTTCTGGCGCTGCCCGCTCGGGGAATGGGAGAGATAAACTGGCTTTGGTCCTTGCGAAGCGTCGTTGACGCTCAAGGGGCGTGTTAAGGCCGAACGGGGATCCGGCGGACTGGTGTGTGCACCGCAGAGGTAATGGGGCAAAAGGCAAGGTTTGACCCCGTAGCCGCAACCTGGGGGTCTCCTCGTGTCGTGGCCAAGGGAGCTGAAGGTCAGTTCCAGCAGTTTGTTTCGGCCGCCCCGCGGTCTCCTGTGCTGTCAAGCGTTAGCGTACCGCAGCGGTGCCCCGTCTGAGGGCCGGTTGGAATGGCCTGCAGGGTGAACGAATTCGGGGCAGGGCCTGCCTGGAACGAGAAGGTGTAGACCGTAGTGCCGCCGTCCCGAGGGGATGCCTGAAAGGGTAGATCCCCTGCATCGCTCACGTTGGAGTTGTACCGGTTGTTCACTGAGTACTGGCGTTCCATAAACTGAGCCAGTTCCATCAGATCCCCCTGAGCGGTTGCCATGCGGCTGTTCTCGACGAATCGGTTGTAGGCGGGATAGGCGATCGCGGCGAGAATGCCAATCACTGCAACCACGATCATGAGTTCGATCAGCGTGAAGCCGGCTGAAGGCTTTCTGGGTTGGTTCATTGGTCGGGCCCCATCTGGTTGGCTTTGCTTCGAGCGGGTGTCATCGGATCTGTTCCCAGGATTGGCGCCCCATCTCGACACCGCTTGCGGCCTCGTCGATCGTGGTGATTTCTCCGCTGGCGCCACTGAGGTACTTGTGTTCAACCTCACCGCCGGTGTCCATGACGAATGGGGACGTTACCAGATCGTTGATTCGGCGCCCGCCACCGTGGGCCATTTCGCCGTCGGTCCCAGGGATGCTGATCCGGTCGCCAGCATCAAAGCTGCCATCCCCGTCGATGTCGAAGACGGCGTAATCCAGGCGCGAGCCGTTGATTGCGTCGAGCTCGTTGAGCCAGCTGAAGCCGCCGGTGGAACAGGGTGTGGCGGACGGGGTGACGCTGACGAAGATGATGCGGTCATCTCGAAGCACTGCCCGGCTGATGACCCGCTCGCCATTGGGCCCCTCGACAGGGGATTTCAGATCCAGGTACCACCCGCTCCGTGTGGAATACGACACTTGGTTGTCGGAATAGATGCGATAGTCCGCAGTCGAGTCCTGGGAGGCGGAGCCTTCGAACTCGATCGTCTGCTGTTGAAGGTTGTCCCGGCTACCGACCGGCGAGTTTCCGTTGTCGTCGCGTATCCCATAAAACGTCTGTATGGACGGATCCGAGGGGACCAGGTTGGCCCCGGTCTCGTAGAATTGGCCGGTTCCGAAGAACACCATTTGGCCGCCATCCGGATGTCGTCCTACCTCGGGGCGTACGGTAATGGGCTGGGTGCGGCCGTCAGGTGCCGCTGCCGTGAACAATGGCAGTGGGGTCTGCCCTGACCGGTAGGCCGATCGCCAGTTGTCCTGGTTGTTGGTGTCGAAGGCCCAAAGATTGCCGAGCCGGTCGCCCGCATAGATACGGTCCGTCACCCGGTCGCCATTCAGGTCGACCGGGACAGGGGTCGCCAGGCCGTTGCTATTGTCTTCGTCTTCGTCGCCGCCTCGCTCCGTATTAATCCGACGGTGGAGACTTCCGTCCGCAAGGTTGACCATGAAGAGTTGAGCCTGGTGTGAAACGCTGTTATAGCCGTTGCCAAACAGGGCGACCCAGTTTCCGTCTGGGAGTCGTGCAATAGCAGGCTGTCCGATCGCGACACCGAGTTCGTCATGCGTGAACTCCCACATGACATCGTTGGCGTCGAAGTTTTCGGGATCGGTGACGTCCAGTGCGAAGATCGCACCCTTGCTACCGGTTTGGCCTTCAAAGGCGCCGGTGCTGCCAACCAAGATGCTGCGCCAGCCCCCGCGTTCGGGCAGGTATGCATCCACGACCCGTGGAGCCCCATCGACGAAAAACCGGTGGTTGTACCCGGGACGTGTTAGCTGCTCGAGATAGGGAAAGACGGCGTCCGGGACGTAGGCGAACAACTCTGTGCCGGTTTCGGCATTGAAGGCATGTAGCATGCCGTCGTTCGCGCCCACAAACAGGACCGGGGTGCGTCCGCGTTTGGTTTCGACCAAAAAGGGGCCATAGTGGTCGGCCTCGTCCTCGCTGGGCAGCCGCTGGTAGCCGAAATCCTGCTCGCCCATGAAGGCCGGGTCCGAGTTGATGATGTCGCCCAGGATGCGACTGCGTACGCGGAAGCTGCCGCCGTCCTGGTTGAGTTCGTTGGACTGGTCGCCCCTGAGGAATTCCAGACGCTGCTGACCGAGGGTGGCGTCATTTTCTGCGAGGGCCTCCTTTTGGTCCGGCGTCAGCGCACCCCATTGGAAGGCGATCCCGTTAGCCGCATCGGGATCAAACGTGAAGATTCTCCGATCCTGATGGACCGGCATCTGTTCGGCGGCGCTCCATTCCTGGTCGTCCACGCTGCCGTCCGATTCGTTGATGACCAGGGAGATTAGGTCGCCTGTCCAGTCCGTGCTGTCGAAAAGCGCCTGATAGATCCGGGTTCCGGCATCCAGGCGGGTCGAGTTGGCCGTGATGGCGGCTCCCGATGCCCGGCCCACGTCGAGCACTTGCCCAAGCGCATCGCGGAATGCCCCGGCCAGCTCGGATGCATTGCGGGCTGCAAAAAACTCGCCGCCCCCCTGGTCCACGGTGTCTTGAAGCAGGGGGTCGTTCAGGACATCGTCTTCGCCGAAGCCAATCAGGTAGCTGCGGATGTTGTTCTTGACCGGTTCTCCATCAAAGTCGGTCAAGTCGGGGCGCAAGTCGATGTCGAACAGTGCCATCGCAATGTCATCGAGGTAGTCGCTGCCCAGGCTCTCGTAGCTTTGGTGCGGTTTCCGGTCAAACGTATCGCAGTTCGCCCCGGTGCCGGTGCCGGTGCAGTCGCCGTCGTAGTCGATGTATTGGGGGATGTTGTGGGTGCTGAGCGCCCGGTCCGCCTGGGGGCGGCCATCCGTCATCGTGACGATGAAATTGGCCTGGCAGAACTGCTCGATTGGAGAGTTGGAGGAGACACCCGGTTCGTATGTCGGTTCGATATTGAAGATGTCGTACGCATTATGCGTAGAAGGCTCGAACGGCCCTCCGTCGGGGTGGAGGGTGAGTTTGTTATTGTGTCCTTGGACGAAATATCGGCCGAGTGAGTGTAGCGATTCGGCCAAGGGGGTGAGCGCGTTGGCGGGCAGGCCCTGGATCTCGTTCAGGAGCGCAGTTCGCGTCTGGTCAATGTCGTCGATGCCGACCAGGATATGCGCCGGCAAGTAAGTATCGGTACTGTCATCGGGTTCGTCTGAGTAGCGGGCCAACCCCATGCGTACATTGTTGGTCGTTTCAACAATCGCGGCCGCAGCGGCGCGCGCGACTTCGAGCCGTGTTTCGGTCAAGGAATTGTGCCGTTCACCGCTTTCGAAGGTGTCGAAATACCAGTTCAAGTAATGGCCGCTGTATGACGCAGGGAGGTAGTTTCCCGGTACCCGGGTGCCGTCGTCTGCATCCATATCCGCGTGCAGCCTTGCGTTGTAGGTTTGATCGGGGTCGAAGCAGGCTTCTACACCCCACAGATAGTTACTGTTCTGTTGTTCGATCTGGACCGTGGTGCCGTCGATAAGGATATCGATCTGGTCACTGCTGCCGGAGTATTCGAGCGTAGTGCCTGCCGAACAGAAAATGTTCGCGTTCGGATCGTAGGGCTTGTCTTCCACGATGTTCAGCATGGAGCCCGACGTGTCGAAGAGCATCATCACGTTGGGGGGAACGTTGGTCCCGGCCAGCAGAACTGGACTCTGGGCGATGCTCACGGAGGCTTGGGCGGCGGCCCCGAAAGAGGTCAGCGCCAGTGCCAAGCCTGCGCTTGCTAGCTTATTCAGGGTCTTGTGGCGATATGACATGGTGTTTGGCTCCAGAGGTGCATATGGCGCCCAGCAAATGGGGTCTCCCCATTACGGGCTGCCAAAGAGTTAGTCACGTCGGTATGACGTTTGCAGCCGGACGATCGCGCCTTCGCTCCCGCCCCATCCGGTGGCAGTGATCCGGTACATGCGGGTTTCGGGTGCGGGCTCGTCTGCAGCCAGATTCAGCTCGTCCGAGGCGATCCCGAGTTCTTCGATGATGTAGGCCGGATTGCGGACCAGCTCGGTGCCTGTCTGCGAGAACGTGACTGAGGTGGCACTGGAACCCAGCCAGTCAACGGTATCCCATACGGGCGGGTCCCCGGGCTCCGCTGGGTCCAGAAATCCCGCCGTGCTGCTGGGGTTCGAGAGAAAGGATTCTCCCTCACGCAAGGCCGCTTCCGCCGCCTCGAACGCCATTTGCCGGTCGCGGGTGTTGCCCGCCATGCGTTCTTGGAGAATCGTGGTCTGCATGGCGGTGACACCAATCAGCGTCATCAGCAGCAACATCACGAGTGCGACGATCAGCGCGCTGCCACGTTGTCGGGAAGTGGGGCAGATTACGCCGATTCTGGGATGTTCTTGCATGGGGGGCATTCCCTTAGTCCAGACGGTTGCGCAGGCCGATGGTCGTGGTCGCTACCTGCCGGATGCGTCGGTCGGCCTGGTCGCGGTCGATCTGCGTTCCGAGCAGGGTGTGAGTGCGTGATTCCGCCTGGCTATTCACGCGGTCTCCGCTTGCCATGAGGAGGGACAGGCGGACGCTCACGACTTGGTCCCAGTCTGTGACGTCGGCGGCGGTGATGTACTGGTTGGCGCTTTTGTTGTTATTGGTATCCACTCCGTACAGTACCTGCATGTTTTCGACCGCCTCGACTAGTTCTTCTTGGGGCCAGCCACCCGTTGGTGCCCCGGCACCTCCGACGCGCTGGCGGAAGAGTGCCGGTTCCCCGTTGGCTCCGGTCCCGATGAAATAGGCAACACTCACCCATTCATAGATGCTTGCGTTGTTGTCGTAGACTTGGGAGAAACCACCATCGGGCGTTATATTCCCAGGGTTCCCGCCCACACCCTTGGGTAGGCTCACAGCAGTGCCTTGGTTTGTTTTTTGCCAGATGTCGCCGCCGGAACACGTGGCGGTTACTGCCGCAATGATCGTGCCTTGGGGTATGCCGCTCGCTCCATCCGTGTTGATGGTGTTCGCTGGGGGGCTGGGGTTCCCGGACAATGTTACATCCAGCCTTTCTGCTCGATTGAGGACCAGGACATCGGAGCCCGGGCGGGCGGCATCTGCGATCGTTGCGCTGAGTGCTTCGCCGGCCCCGTTGGTCCAGCTTCCCGTGGTGCCAAGGGTGTAGGAATCGCCCGGTCCGGTGTTGGAGAATTCCCATCCGGCGACTGGCATTCCGCCCATCAGGGCGTCGCTGTATTCGGAGCCGTCTGGGTCCAACCAGTTGAAGAGGTTGCGCGCACAGCCGGTGAAGCCGGCCATCCGGACGTCTCGTTGCATGGTTTCCATGCCGAATCGGACGTTCTCCTGGACGCGAGACATGCCTTCGTGGAGGCGATAGGTCTGGCTGGTGCCCAGGAAAATCTGAATAGCGCCCGCGATCAGCATTAAGCCAATCAGAAGCGCGATCATGAGCTCGATCAGGGAGAGGCCTCGGCTGCGCTTGGATGCGCGGGAGTGGCTAGCGTGCGTCATCATGTTCAAAGTCTCGTGCGGAAAACGAAATCGCGCTGGTTGTCTGGATTGTCGGCTTCTCGCTCGGTCCAGCGAACAGTGATGGTTAGGGTGTCTCCGTTGCGCTGTATCTGGCCGTCGCCTTGCGGCAGGTAGCAGGAAAGCTGGTTGCGCCATTCGTCCAGATCGCGAGCAGCGACAGAGGAGGCAGTCGAAACGAATCCGTCGGTGCATGCGGACTCGGTGAACGATGACTCATAGCTGTTGGTTGTTCGTGCGACTTCGCGGTTGGCGCGCATGCGGTCGGCCATGTCGTATGCCAGAAGCGTGGCTTGCGTTCGTAGCTGGGCATCATGGTTGTGCTGCATGGAGGTGGTTTGCAGCCCTGCAAGCCCCAAGAGCCCGATCGCCAGTACGAGGACCGCGATAAGAACTTCGATCAGGCTGAAGCCACCGTTCTGGGTGCGGGTGGGGTGCTGTGTCGGTTGTCTCATTATCGATTCCGCTCCTCCCTAGCAGTCGGCCCGGCTCACGCTGACGCGCCCCGTGTTTACGATCTGGATCTGCCTGGCGCGTTCGGAAGCGCCAGCAGGGCAGTCTTCAGGCGCCACGGTGAGCGTGAACGCACCCGCGGGCTCGGACTTTGCCCCCCGGTCATCGAAGGTGATCCGGTCTGTTTCGGGGGAGGAGGTAATGCTCATGCTTGTGGCCTGCCCATATTGTCGGATGATGTTGTCGCCGCTGCAGTTGTCCCCTGCGTGGACGCACCAGCCGGACGCGAAGTTACCGGACGCCGTGACGCTGACTTCCACGCCTTGCTTGATCGCTTCGCTACGAGCAGAGTTCAGTGCGGTAACTAGCTCGTTGGTCTGTGTGGTCGTGCGATTGTTTTCGACAAGATTTTGAAAACCAGGCACCGCGATCGTCGCCAGAATGACGAGAACCGCGAGGGTGATCATCAGTTCGATGAGGGTGAATCCGAGGGGTCGGGTCATTAGGCGTCAGCCGTTCGGAGTTTCCGTAACCTTAGTGATAAGCATGCGGCCGCTGCACCGCAAGGGTTGGTCGGCTTAGTGGTCGAATCGCGCCGACGAGCGGTTCGGGAGACGCGGCTCGAGGAGGCCCCGGGGGCGGGCTCAGGTACAGTCGGTCGTTTCGACGCGGGGCCGGCCGGCGCTACTGATGACGACGGCGCGGCCTTCGTCGCCTGTGGCGCAGATAGTGATGGTGCCCATGAGCAGGGCGCCCGAGAGACGTTCAGTCTGGCCGAGGGCGTTGTAGGAAACGCGTTGGCTTACGGGCTGATTTCCGGTTACCGCGATGCTCGGGTTGGTCCAGGCGCTGCCGATACGCAGGATGCTGTCGGGGCCGGATGGCTGGTTGGCTCGGCTTGGATTGGCGAAGAGAATCCAGCCGGCATCCCAGCTTGTGCCGGTGCAGGTGGCACCGTCGGTGGAGGTGCACAGCGTGACCAGGGCGCCGCGGCGGATGGCCTCGCTGCGGGTCATGTGCAGGGTGGTGAGGAACTGGTTGGTCGTGGTGGTGAGGCGGGTCTGTTCGATCAGGTGACCGAAGGCGGGCGCGCCGATACCGAGCAGGATCGACGCCACGAGCAGGGTGACCAGCAGTTCCACCAGCGTGAATCCACGCGTGTGCGGCATGTTCGACTCCTCCCTGAGTCCAAACAAGATTCGGAGCGTAAAATGGCGACACGACGTGTGCAAGCGCGGCGGTGCCCTGGGCGAACCTCGGGCTTTGGTGCTTGCCTACAGGGTGGCGGCGTCGGTGGCGCGAGTGGTTTAGGCCGCCGGCTGACGATGGGGGCGACGAGGTGCCCGGGTACCGGGGGGCAGATTGCTTCGCTTCGCTCGCAATGACGGGTTTTGTTGGTGTGCGCGGAGCCTAGAGGGATCAGGAGGTAAGCAGGCCCATGGTGATGGTGACGGACGTGCAGCGGATGGATCAGGCGGACTTGCTGGATCTGCAGCAGCAGGCGGCGCGCCAGGCAGGCGTGTCGGTTGGGTTTCGTGACGAGGCGCGTTCCGGCGCGTCGACGCCGGAGCTGCAGGTGATTCCGGCCGGGGAGTTCGAGATGGGTTCGGATGCCTCGGAGTACGGCCATCAGCCACACGAGGCACCGCGGCGCTACGTGGCGCTGGAGCGACCCTTTGCGCTGGGGCGCTATCAGGTCACCCGCGAGGAGTGGGAGGCTTTCCAGGCGGCGACTGGCTGGGAACCCTGGGAGTGGCTAGTGTGGCCCAGCACCCCGCGCATGCCGATCTTCAACATCAAGCCGGACAGCATCCAGCAGTATCTGGACTGGCTGAGCGAGGAGACGGGCAAGCGCTATCGCCTGCCGACCGAGGCGGAGTGGGAATACGCCTGTCGGGCGGGCACGCGCACGCCGTTCGTCTTTGGCGAGGTGGTGGGGTGCCGCGACGTGCACTTCAATTCGCTGTTTCCGTACGAGGAGCGGCGCCAGCGGCGCAGGTGGTATATCCCGGCGTGTTTCCCGTTGTCGCGGCCGCTGGATGTGGGCAGCTTCCAGCCGAACCTCTGGGGGCTGTACGACATGCACGGTAACGTGCAGGAGTTCACCTCCACCCCCTGGCACGACGGACACCAGTCGCTGCCGCGTGACGGCGTCTATCGCCGAGACCCGGAAAACGAGTGGGTGGTGACCAAGGGTGGCTCCTGGTTCGACCCTGCCGTGAACACGCGCAGCGCCGCCCGGCGCCGCCGCAACATCGACGAGATGGATACCAACCTGGGCTTCCGCGTCCTGCGCGAGCTGGACGATTAGTCGCTTCGCCGGAGGGCGATGCGTTTCGCTGCGCTCAACAGCATCCTACGCGGGGCTGGCTGGACGTAGGGTGCACTGAGCGAAGCGAGCTGCACCGTGTTCAGGAAGGCGCTACAGCCAGCGGGCGAGCCAGAGGCGCAGGCGCAGTTCGAGCGGCGGGGCGTAGCCCTGCTTGCGGAAGACGATTTCGCCGTCGGGTGTGATGATGAAGCTGGCCGGGACGCCGCGCACGTTGTAGCGCGCGGCGAGGGCGCCCTCCGGGTCGTTGATCACGGCGAGTTCGCGCTCCTGTTCGGTCATGTGTTCGAGCAGCTCTTCGTCCACGCCGGACTGCATGGCGACCGTCAGAACCGGGTGGCCTTGCGACAGGCGCACGATTTCGCCTGCCTCCAGGCGGCAGATCGGGCACCAGGTGGCCCAGAAGTGCAGCAGCATGGGTTCGTCCGCGTAGTCCGCCAGTGTCACGGGCGTTCCATCCAGCAGATGGGCCTCGAATTGGGGCGCCGGGCCCTCGACCATGTCGCGGGCCATCCAGGCGCGCACCGCCAGGAAGATCACCAGCGCGAGCCCGATCTGGATGCCCCAGCTGAGCGCGCGGCGGCGCCGCGAGGGCTTGGGGCGTTTCGGCTTTTCTGGCTGGGTCTCGGTCAACGGATCATCTCGGCTTGTCCTGGGCGTGCGCGGGTGCCGCGGGTCTTCGGGCCCTTGCGCACGGCGATGCGTACCAGTTCGTCCTCGTCTTTCATCAGGCGTTCCCTCTGTGCCTCGGTCAACAGCGGATTGCGCGCGACGAAGTAGCGCAGGTTGGGGTCGCGGTCGTTTACGCAGGCCTCCACCTGGTCCGGGGTCAGGTCCGGGCGCTTGGCGCAGTTGAGGCGCACGGTCTGGTTCGGGTCGGCCAGTAGGAGGACGACCTCTTCCGGCGTCAGGTCCATGCGCCGCGAGAAATACGCCTTCACCTGGGCGTGCTGGTCGCGTACCAGTAGCGGGCGCCACTGGTCCTCGAGGTCCGCGGACAGGGCCAGGTCCATGCGTTCCTCGAACGTCATCGCCTTGTATTGCTGCTTCAGCTCGGTCATGGCCGCGACATTATAGGCGGGCCGGTTGGGATGCGCGGATACGACCCCACAATGTGCAGGAACGACAGCGGCCGGGGCCCTGTCGTACTATTAGAAGACGATGATCTACCCCGGATCCTGGGGTGAGAGGGCAGATGAACGCACCGGTGGCCGAAAAACCGATCTTCCACGTGCCGCGCACGGACCATGTGACGGCCTCGCTGCACGCGTTGACCGACACCCAGCGCGACGAGCTGGTGCGCCGCATCAAGCGCTTGCTGATCGAGCGCAACGCGGTGCTGGTTGCGCATTACTACGTGGACGAATCCCTGCAGCGCCTGGCGGACGAGACCGGCGGCTGTGTGTCCGACTCCCTGGAGATGGCGCGTTTCGGCAAGGAGCACCCGGCCGAGACGCTGGTGGTGGCCGGCGTGCGCTTCATGGGCGAGACCGCCAAGATCCTGAGCCCGGAAAAGCGCGTGCTGATGCCGACGCTGGAGGCGGAGTGCTCGCTGGACCTCGGCTGCCCCCCGGACGAGTTCGCGAAGTTCCGCGCGCAATACCCGGATCACACGGTCGTCGTGTATTCGAATACCTCGGTGGACGTGAAGGCGCAGGCCGATTACGTCGTCACCTCCAGCATCGCCGTGCCGTTGGTCGAGCACCTGCGCGACCAGGGCAAGAAGGTTCTCTGGGCCCCGGACAAGCACCTGGGCGATTACATCCGCCGTACCACCGGCGCCGACATGGTGCTTTGGGACGGCTCCTGCGTGGTGCACGACGAATTCCGCTCCTGGGCGCTGGAAGATCTGCGCGGGCGCCATCCCGGCGCCGCCGTGCTGGTCCACCCGGAATCCCCGCGCGAGGTGATCCACCAGGCGGATGTGGTGGGGTCCACCAGCCAGCTGATCGCGGCGGTGAAGGACCGCCCGGAACAGGAATTCATCGTCGCGACGGACAAGGGCATCTTCTACAAGATGCAGCAGGCCGCGCCGGACAAGAAGCTGATCGAGGCGCCCACTGGTGGCCACAGCGCCACCTGCACCAGTTGCGCGCACTGCCCGTGGATGGCGATGAACGACCTGGTCTCGCTGGCCGAGACGCTGGAAGACACCAACGAGCCGGCGAAGAACGAGATCTTCGTCGACGAGACCGCGCGCCAGAAGGCCCTGGTCGCCACCCAGCGCATGCTCGATTTCGCCGCCGAACATCGCAAGGCCACCGAAGGCGACGCGTAGCGGGACGGGCCCTGCCCGTCATCGCGGGGCGCTTGTGGGAGCCTGCTTGCAGGCGAATGCCCCTGCCCGCGTCCAACTCTGGCAGGGGCTTCGCCTGCAAGCAGGCTCCTACGATGGGATTGCTGTTTATCGGTCGTTAAGCCACGCGGCCCACTGCGAGTGGGTGGAGGCGTCCACGCCGGCAGCCTTTGCTTCCTGCTGCAGGTGGGTCTGCAGGTCGGCCATCAGTTCGGAATCCATCAGCTCGGGCTCCAGCGTCAGTTGCGCGTGCAGCGTGCTGTAGACGAGCTTCAGTTCATTCACCGGATAATGCGACCAGTCGAGGTGGGCCATGGTGTCCGTTCTCCATATGGGGTGGGTAATTCGTGTCTCTGAATATAGCTTGGCGTTGACCTCGGTGGCTGGACAAATGGGCTTGCGGGGTATCGGACATGTTTAAGCGGCGGGCGCGCCTGCTGGTGGCGGCCGAGCGGGCCGACGGGCGTGCTGCACGCGTGGCCGAGCTGGGCGCAGCAGCGGAGTTCGAGGACTGGATCGAGGTGCGCCCGGCGCGGATCATGGGCGGGGTCACGGCAGAGGATCTGGCGTGGGCCGATCTGCTCGTGGCGGTCGACGCGGCGGCCGCCCGCGCGATGCCCGCCGAACGCCCGGCCACCTGCCGCCCGAAGTACTGGACGCTGCCGGGCGAGACCGGGGCGGCGTTCGACCTGCAGACCCTGGAGGCGCTGCGTTGCATGGTTGGGGGGATGCGCATGCTCGCGCGCGTGGACGCCGAAGACGACGCCTGACGCATCCTCTCCACGTTCGTCATCCCGGAAACCGGGTAGCAGTTATCCGGGATCTCTTGACCCTGTCCCCATTCCGGCGAGATCCCGGCTCTACGCTCCGCTTCGCCGGGACGGCGATATCCTCCGTGGGCCGTGGCAATATCCATCCGAAACCCCGATGCTCGCGGGTGAGGGGGTGGCGTTCGGGTTGTCCGCGGAGGTCGCCACGGCGCGGCGCGCCTCGCGATGACGTACCCATCAATCCGTCGTGGGGGGCTCCACCGGGGGCTGAGGTGCTTCTACTCCGGGTGGTAGGGGACGGGTGCGCGGGCGTGGAGCTGGGCCAGGTGGTCTTCGTAGAGCGCCCAGATGCGCGGGGCGATGGCGCCGCGCGAGCCGGGGTAGGTGAGGCGGTCGGGGTTGAAGCTGATCAGGCGCTCGATCTCGGTGCAGCGCAGTTCCTCGTTGATCACGTTGAAGATGAGGATCTGCGTACCCTGGTCAGCGATGGGCAGCAGGGCGCCGATGAGGCCGGTGTCGTTCAGCCCGGGGTCGCCGCGGGCATCGCCCAGCTCGGCGGGGGGGCGCACCAGCGTGCCCAACAGCTCCTGATAGGCCTGGTCACAGGCATAGCAGATTTCCGGTGCACGCAGGCCCTGCACGCGCGCACAGGCTTGACGCACAGTTCCGTCTGGCAGCGCCATGCGTTCCGGGGCGACCGGGATGCGGTTGGTCTTGCCGTTCGGAAGCAGGCGCGGGACCGACTCCTGGCAGGAGGGGCAGCGCCATGTTGAGACTCGCGGGCCGTCGATTACGTTATTGGGCGGCATGCGGCGCTCCCCGGAAAATAGATGGGGTCAGTATACGGCGCGGCGAGGGGCTTGTTGGGGATGGCCCGCGGGCGAATGCTCCGGCCAGGATTGGGCGCGGGCAGGGGCATTCGCGGGCAGGCTCGCTCCCACAGGGCTGTTCCCACAAAGCCTTGTTTGAACAGGAGTGCCCGGTTCAGCTGAAGTAGTCGGGCTCGTTTCCCGGGCGCCACTTGATGTTGCAGCCGAGGCTCGGGTGCTGGGGCTCGGGTGCCGGCTTGCCGGCCAGGAGTGCGTCGCTGGCGGCGCGCAGGTCACGTCCGGTCACCGGGACGTCGGATCCCGGGCGGGTCTCGTCGAACTGGCCGCGATAGTAGAGCTTGCGTTCGGCGTCGAACAGGTAGAAGTCCGGCGTGCAGGCGGCGTGATAGGCCTTGGCGACGGACTGGTCCTCGTCCAGGCAGTAGGGGAAGTTGTAGCCGAAGCGGCGGGCATCGTCCTTCATTTTGTCCGGCGCGTCGTCCGGTACGGCCTGGATGTCGTTGGAGTTGATCGCGATGACCGCGATGCCCTTGGTGGAGTATTCGCGGCCGTAGCGGGCGAATTCGTGACGGATGAGCTGCACGAACGGGCAGTGATTGCAGATAAAGGCGATGATGTAGCCTTTCGCGTCGGGGAAGCTGTCGAGGCTGATGGTCTCGCCGGAGACGACGTCCGGAAGGGAAAAGCGGGGTGCCTCGGTGCCGAGTTCGATCATCTGCGAGGGGGTGCGGGCCATGACTGCTCCAGTGTTCGGATTTGCGACAATTATACGGCGTTGGCCGGGGGTGCTTGAAACCTTCCGGCCCCGCCAGCACTCTTCGAGATAATACCCGAGCAATGGAGTAAGGAATATGGGCTGGGTGACCGGTGTCGTACAGGAGCGCAAGCAGTGGACGGATCGACTCTTCTCGCTGCGGGTGGATGCCGAGGTCGAGCTGTTCAAGGCCGGGCAGTTCAACCGCCTGCGTCTGGAGATCGACGGCGAGCCGGTGGCGCGGCCGTATTCCTATGTGAATGCGCCGGGCGAAACGCCGCTGGACTTCTATCTGATCACCGTTCCGGATGGACCGCTGTCCAATCGTCTGGCGCAACTGGGGCCGGGCGACACGGTGGAGCTGATGCCGCGCGCGACCGGCTTTTTCACCCTGGATGAGCTACCGGACAGCCGCGACCTGTGGCTGCTTTCCACGGGCACTGCGCTGGGGCCGTTCCTGTCCATGCTGAAGACCGATACCCCCTGGGAACGCTTCGAGAACATCCGCCTGATCCACGCGGCGCGCAAGGCCGAAGAACTGACCTATCAGGACACGATCCGGCAGTTCCAGGAACGTGATGCGAAGCGGTTCCAGTACATCCCGTTTGTCAGCCGCGAGCCGTTCCCGGGTGGGCTCGAGGGCCGGGTACCGGCCGCGATTGCCGAGGGCCGCCTGGAGCATCACGCGGGCCTGAAGATCACGCCGGAGCACTCCCAGGTCATGCTGTGCGGCAACCCGGACATGGTGAAGGATACCGCCGCGATCCTGCGCGAGCGCGGCCTGGAGAAGAACCGCCGACGCAAGCCGGGGCAGATCACGACCGAGAACTACTGGTAGGTCCCCGGATATGTAGGAGCGTGCTTGCACGCGAAGCCCCTGCCAAAGTCGGAAGTGGGCAGGGGCTTCGCGTGCAAGCACGCTCCTGCGAGTATCAAGCCCCCGGTGCGGGCCCCGGTGCTAGTCCAGCAGGTTCGCCGACCAGGCGCGGATCAGGCCGGCGACATAGCGGGTGTGTTCCGGGCGCGAGAGCAGGTGGTCGGTCTGGTGCAGGGCGACGAAGCTCTTCGGGTGATGGGCCTGCTGGAAAATCTTGCGGGCGTGGTCGACGCTGACCACGGTGTCGCCCGGTGCATGCAGCAGCAGGAGTGGCTGCTCCAGGGTCTCCAGTGCGGCATCCAGGGTCGGCTCCTCGATCGACTCGATAAAGGCGTGGCCGATTTCCACCGGGCGCCCGCCGATGCTGATGCGGGCCGAACCCTCGCGCCGAATCTCCTCCGCGGTATCGCCGAACAGGTGGGCGACATGGCCGGGGCGGCTGGGGGCGGCGATGGTCACGATGCCGTCCAGTGACTCGCGCTGCGCCCCCACATAGATCGCCATGGCGCCGCCGAAGCTATGGCCGATCAGCAGGTTGGTATGCCGCCCCGTGTAGGTCTCCAGCGCCTCGATGGCGGAGTGCAGATCCTCGCAGTAGGTCGCAAGCGTGCTGTCGCGAAACTCCCCTTCGGAGTCGCCCAGCCCCATGAAGTCGAAGCGCAGGGTGGCGATGCCTTCCGCGGCCAGGGCGCGCGCCAGGCGCACCGTGGCGGGGAAGTCCTTGGAGCAGGCGAAACAGTGGGCAATGCAGGCCTGGCCGCGGAGGGCATCGGGCTCGGGCGCGACGATCACGCCGCCGAGGCGGGCGCCGCGTGGGGTCTGAATGGTCAGCGGCGTGTTGTGGATCGCCATCGGGGGCTCCGGATGCAGGGTATTCGCTATGGTCCCACCGGGGACGGTCTGCGATCATACGGGTTTGATGATCCGAATGGCCACGCGGGGTGTCTCCCGGTATACGGCCACCACTTCACGGGACCACTGGGGGACGGCTTGGAAACCGAGAGTCAGATTCGCGCACGCCTGGCCGAGCTGGAGGCCGAGCACCGGGCTCTGGATTCCGCGATCGGCGTGATGCACGAGCAGGCCGCACCGGACATCTTCGCCATCCAGCGCCTGAAGAAGCGCAAGCTGCAGTTGAAGGACTCTATCCAGCGCCTGCGCAGCCGCCTGATCCCCGACCTCAACGCCTGACCCGGGTGTATTCACCACGAAGCGAATGAAGGCACGAAGAAGGGCAGGGATCAGGCGGTTGTCAGGCGAGTAGGATGCGTTGAGCGTTGCGAAACGCATCAGGGGGTGGCAGTTCCGCGGAACCGATGCGATTCGCTGTGCTCATCGGCATCCTACCCTTCCTGTATGTTATCCCCGGCTTCATCCGTGACCTCTGTGGTGCAAATCGCCCTTCTTCGTGTTCGTGGTGGCCGCCAACAAAAAACGGCGCCCGGAGGCGCCGTTTGAGTGTGTTCCATAGTGGAACGCTGGAGCTTAGCCCCAGATGTCGCTGGTGATGCCGTTGTACCAGGCGCGGGTGTATTCCGCCTCGCGGCGACGGAAGCTGGTGCTGGCACCCGACGGGCTGACCCCACCGGCACCGGATACCCCGGCCATCGCACCGTCCTGGTACTGGTAGACCGCGGCTACGCTGACCGCGTAATCGGGGGTCACCAGGCTGTAGCAGGTGTTGGCGGACGAGGGGTTGATGGGCTCCTGCCCCGCCAGTTCGCGGACGATGGCGGCCGCCACGATCTTGCCCTGGTTGTTGGCCGAGTGGCCGGACTTCGGCATGGCGCCCGCCACGCTGGCATCCCCCAGGACGTAGATGTTGTCGTCCATCTCCGACTTGAAGGTCAGCTGGTCGACCGGCACCCAGCCTTCGTCGTTGGTCAGGCCGACGTCATGGGCGATCTGACCGGCGCGCTGGGCCGGGATGAAGTTCAGCACGTCGGCGCGGACGCGTTCGAAACCGCTGTCGGCCAGTACGGTCATGTTGGAGACGTCGATCTCCTCGGCGCGCCCGCCCGATGAGCCGGCCCGCCACTCGATCATGTCGCCATAATGCTCGGCCCAGCCTTCCTCGAACAGGCCCTGCTTGGAGAAGCCATCCTTCGGGTCGAGGATGATGATCTTGGAACGTGGCTTCTCCTGCTTGAAGTAGTTCGCGACCAGGGATACCCGTTCGTACGGCCCCGGCGGGCAGCGGAACGGGTTGGGCGGGGCGACCATGACGAATACGCCGCCGTTCGGCATGTCCTGCAGCTGGGAGCGCAGCAGTTCGGTCTGCGAACCGGCCTTCCAGGCATGCGGGATGCGCTCGGCATCGGACTCGGAGATGCCCGGCATGTCGTCGTAGCGGAAGTCGATGCCCGGGGACATCACGAGCTTGTCGTAGCTCACGCGGTCGCCTCCGCTCAGGCGCACGCTGCGCGCATCGGCGTCCACCGCGGTGACCCGGTCCTCGATGATTTCGATGCCGTATTCATCGCGCAGGGTGTCGTAGCCCTGGGCGATGTCGTCCATGCCGGCGAAGCCGCCGATCACCCAGTTACTGCCGTAGCAGGTGTAGTAGGTGGCGTTGGGCTCGATCAGCGTTACGCGCATGTCGGGCGAGAACTGTTTGATGTATTTCGCGGTGGTCGCGCCGCCGGAGCCGCCGCCGACGACCACGATGTGGGCCTTTTCGGCCCCGCGCATGCCATTGGCGGCACAGCCGATACCGGTGAGGGCCGCGGCGCTGCTGATGCCCGCGACCTTCAGGAAATTACGTCGATTAAAGTCATGCATGATTCGTTTCCCCCTGATCAGAAGCGGCTGAAGTAGCCGGCCATCGATTCGATTTCCTCGTCGGTGTAGCCCTTGGCGTGACGATCCATGATCGTCGCGTCGCGGTCACCGTCGCGGAATGCCTTCATTTGGCTCTCGATGACTTCAGCGGGAATGCGGTTCAGTTCCGGTACGCCGTCGTCTGCAGCGGCTGCGTTGTGGCAGGCCTTGCAGGACGCGGCCATCAGCTGGCCCCGGGTGATTTCGTCGTCGGCAAGGGCCTGGGTAGCAGTGCCCGCCATCGCCAGCGAGGCGGCAAGCCCCACCAGGTACAAGTGCGATTTCTTCATTGAAACGGACTCCTCCGTAAGAAGTGGCTTTTAGCGAGCGACAGCTGTGAAGTACTGTCTTCATCCTTTGGCCCGGTGTGAAGATCCGGGTTGTGATTACGCCACCGGGTTCGAGCCCGGTAGTTGCGCCTGATCGCGAAAACCAACGATCATGAACCTCGTATAGCACAGAAAAAACGCCTTTTCGATGCATTGCAAAGGCATATGCCGCCAGGAGGAGTGCCATGACAGGAGAACGACGTCGTCATCCAAGGATCCCGATGACGGTCGAGGTCGTGGCCGAGTGCGAGAGCGGGGATACGGTCACCCTGACCACGAACGATATCTCCGGCGGGGGGGCCTTCCTCGAGTGGGAAGACCCGGAAAATGCCTGCGTGGGGCACCTGATGAAGCTCGCCTCGGACGACGAACTGATGCTGCAGGTATTCGGCATGCTGGGGGATGGCGGCGCGGCGCCGCGGGTCAAGGCCCAGGTGGTGCGGGTGATGGACGGGGGTATTGCGGTGCGCTTTGACCCCGAAGAGCTGGAATAGCCAACGGGAACGGGGGTTACGCCTCGCGCTCGATCTGTTCCAGCCCCGCGGCCCATTCGTCGGCGATCAGCGGATTGGTCAGCAGCCAGTTCACGGTGTCCGGGCTCCAGTCATCCTGCGCCTCTTGCAGGGCGCTCTCCCAGTCTGCTGCCGTGTAATCCCCGCGCCCCAGGGTGCTGAGGGCCTGCAGCTCCGCCTGTTGGTCCGGACCCAGGTCGCGCAGCGTGCCCTCCAGTTCCTGCAGGGTCAGGTCGCTGGCGTGATCAGCCAGGATCTGCATCGCCCAGTCATTGTCGCTACCCTCGCTTCCGGTATCCGGGAAGACCACATCCTCTTTGGCATGGAATTCCCGCGCGGCCTGGATTAACCGCTCCATCGTCTCGCCGGTGATGCCGAGGGAGATGGCCATCTAGTGGGCCGGCGTCCGTTCCTGGGCCAGGACCCAGGGGGCGGCCACGATCGCAGTGAAGATCGGGTCGTTCGCGGCCCAGCGGCGGGCATCGTCATCCGAGGCCCGCGCGACCTGGTCGTTGGCCAGCCATTCGCTGACCTGATGGGTCGCATCGTCGCGGATGGCGCGGGCGACCTCGATCAGATCCAGCTCCGGCGCCACGCGGATCACCACGCCGCGCGCGAAATGCGGCATCAGGTCTTTCCACGGCAGCGGGCCGGCCTGTTCTTCCAGTGGGACTTCGGGTTGTTCGGCAGTGGCGTCGTGCATGACGGTTCCAGTCGGTTTCAGATATCGTTCAGGCTAGGCCGATACCCTTGTATCTTCAACATCTGCCCACGCACGCGTCCGGAGAATGCACCGATATGCGACCCACGCCGGATCTCCAGCCCGGATACCGCGGGCGGGACCTGACGCGGCCCCGCGCGGGCCACGCACTGGTGCTGGCGACGCTGCTGTTCGTGGCGCTTCCGGCGCAAGGCCAGTTCAACACGGATGACCCCGAGGCCGCCGTCTGGGATCTCGACGAGGCCGTTGCCCAGATCGAGGCGCACTACCCGGGCCGGGTGCTCCACGCGCGCGAGGATGTGAGCCAGTTCGGGGCGCGTCTGTTCATCATCCGTATCCTGACCAACGATCAACAAGTGCGTACCCTCCGGATCGAGGAAGGCACCGAAGTGGAGCTCCCGGAATGAACCTACGCGTGGTACTGATTGAAGACGACGTCGCGCTGCGCAACCAGATTGGCGACGAGTTGGACCGCAGTGGCTGCCGCGTGGATACCGCCTCGGACGGCGAGACCGGGCTTTACCTGCTGACCGAGTACCACTGCGACATCGCGGTGGTGGATCTGGGCCTGCCGGGCATGGATGGGCTGGACGTAATCCGCAAGGCGCGCGAGTCCAAGCCGCGCCTGCCGATCCTGATCCTGACCGCGCGCGACCGCTGGCAGGACAAGGTCGAGGGCCTGGAGGCCGGGGCCGACGACTACCTGGCCAAGCCGTTCCACATCGAGGAATTGCTGGCGCGGCTGCGCGCCCTGGCACGCCGCAGCCTGCAGTCGGGCCAGGAGCGGCTGGCGTTCGGGCCGCTGGTGATCGACACCGCGGGTGACGAGGTCTGGCTGAATGGCGAGCCGGTCACCCTGACCACATTCGAATACCGCCTGCTGATGACATTGGTCCGCCAGCCGGGCCGGGTGCTCAGCAAGGATGCGCTGGCGGACTACCTCTACGATCACGATGAGGACCGCGAAAGCAACGTGATCGAGGTCCTGATCGGGCGCCTGCGGCGCAAGCTGGATGCCGACGGCAGCCTGGGCTTGATCGAGACCCTGCGCGGACGCGGCTACCGCTTCGCCCGCGAACCCGACGCCGTGCCGGAAAACGAGTCGGACAGCCCTCGATGACCTGCCGCGAGGCTGCCGGGTCCGCATGACAGCGGCCCTGCGCAAGCTGCGTGGGAGTCTGGTCCTGCGCTTGGCGGGGGTCACGGCGATCACCGTGCTGATCTTCTCGTTGCTGACCGCCTGGGTGCTGGAGGCCGCCTTCCGCGACAATGCGGCGGATGCGGTAGAAACCCGCCTCGAGGCGCAAGTCCTGCTGCTGATGGGGCTGGCCGAAGTGGTCGGCCCGGCCGATGTGCGCGTCCCCGAGATGCTCCCCGAGAGCCGGCTGCAGTTGCCAGTCAGCGGGCTCTACGCGCGCATCCTGGGCGAGGAGGGGCAGACCCTGTGGCGCTCGCCGTCAGCGGTCGGCGTCTCCCTGCGCGGCTGGACGGAAGACGAGTACTTCAGCTTCAGCCTGCCGGTGCAGTGGGAGCTGGACGGCGGTCAGGTCGGCCTGACCTTCCAGATGCTGGAGGACCGCGAGGCCTTCAGCGAACAGGTCGAGCAGTACCGCACCAGCCTCTGGCAGGGGCTGATGACCATGACCCTCTCCATGATCCTGGTCCTCTCGCTGGCGTTGTGGTTCTGGGGCTTGCGCCCGCTGCGCCAGGTCCGGCGTGACCTCGATGCCCTGCGCCACGGCGACCATGCGCATCTGGCGGGCGATTATCCCACCGAGGTTCGCGCCCTGACCGGCAGCATCAACGACCTGGTCGAGTTCGAACGCGCCCGACTGGCGCGCCAGCAAAATGCCCTCGCGGACCTGGCTCACAGCCTGAAGACCCCAATCTCCGCCCTGCGCCTGAACCTCGAGAGCGCGCGACCGGATAATGACGACATGCAGCGCCAGGTCGACCGGCTGCAGGGCATCGTCCAGCATCAGCTCAACCAGGCCCAGCGGCTTGGGCCGGCCCCGTTCCAGGCTGCCGAGCCGCTGGGGCCGATCATCGAGCGTACCGGACAGGCATTGGGACGGCTCGCGGCCCAGGAAGGGGTGGCGCTGGAGACCGATCTGGCTGCGGGCTGCGTCCTGCGCATGGACAGCGGGGCGATCTTCGAGCTCCTCGGCAATACCCTGGACAATGCCATCCGCCATGCGACCACGCGGGTGCGCATTACCACTCGCTGCCAGCCCGGCGAGGTGATGCTAATCATCGACGATGACGGCCCCGGCATCCCGCCGGCCGATCGTGCCCGGGTGCTGGAGCGCGGGCAGCGCGCCGATACCCGCGGGGGCCAGGATGACGGCCGCGGTGAGGGTCAGGGGCTCGGTCTCAGCATCATCCACACCCTGGTGACCGACCACGGCGGGACGCTGTTCATCGAGCAGGCCCCGGAGCTCCACGGCGCGCGCATCCGCATGGTTTTTTCCGCGTCCTGAAGCCAGTGCGGGCGGGGTCGGGGGTTGCTCCATGATGCGTTTCGCGGTGCTCAACGCATCCTACAAAGCTCCGCAACGACACCGCGCGGCTGGACATCGCCCCCGTAGGATGCGTTGAGCACCGCGAAACGCATCAACCAGGGTGTGTCGCTCCCCAAACCGTTCGAAATCAGAGTGTCAGGCCGTCCATCGGCAACGCCGGGGGTTCGCCCAGCACGCTGTCGCGCACCAGCGCGGCCGCGCCGCAGGCGAAGGTCCAGCCGAGGTGGCCGGATCCGGTATTGAGGTAAAGGCCGGGTACCGCGGTCGCCCCGAGGATCGGGGTGCCGCGTGCGCTCATCGGGCGCAGGCCGGTCCACGGGGCCATGGTCTCGGCATCCATTTGCTCGGGCAGGCTGGCCAGGGTACGCCGGCAATGATCCAGTACGCTGGCGGCCCGTTGCGGGTTCAGGCTGCCGTCGCGACCCGCGAACTCCGCGGTGCCGGCCAGGCGCAGGCGATCGCCCAGCGGGGTCATCACGACCTTGTTGGCGTCGTCGATCAGTGGCAGGTGAATCCGGGTTCCGGCGTTCATCGGCAGGGTCAGCGAGTAGCCCTTGACCGGTGCCACGGGCAGCCGGATCCCGAGTGGGCGCAGCAGATCGGGCGCGTGGTAGCCGTTGGCAACGACACAGGCATCCGCGGCGATCGGGCCTTCCGAGGTCTCCAGTGCATTGAGGCGGCCGCGGAAGGTGCGCAGGCGGCGCACCGCCACGCCCGGGCAATAGGTCAGTCCGCGGCGGCGGGCGATGGCCAGCAGGCCCGCGGTAAAGCGCGCGGCATCGCCGATGGCATCGTCGGGAAAGTAGAGCCCGCCGCACAATTGATCGCGCACGGGGGCCAGCGCCGGCTCTTCGGCGATGATGCGTTCCACGGTCCAGTCCTCGAAGCGCACGCCGGCGTCCGCCATGTCCTCGCTGGCGGTGCGATTGCGGGCCTGGCTGGTCGGGTCCTGGAATAGCTTGAGGATGCCGCTGCGGCGGAAGTCGAAGTCCAGCCCCTCGGGTGCCAGCTCGCGCTGCAGGCGGTCGATCTCCTTCAGGGAGAAGGCCGCCAGGCGCGCATTGAGCCGGGTGTGTTCCTCGAAGCGCGCGCGGCGGCTGTTGCCGAGAAAGCGCAGGCCCCAGCCGATCAGCCCCGGTATGGCGTGCGGGCGCACCAGCAGTGGCGAATCGCGGCGCCCGAGATAGCGCAGCAGGTCGAGACCCACGCCCGGGGCGTTCCAGGGTTCGGCATGGCTGGCATGCAGCATGCCGCCATTGGCGAAACTGGATCCGCTGGCCGGCGCCGCAGCGGCGTCCAGCAGCACGACCTCGGCTCCAGCCTCCTGCAGGTACCAGGCTGTGGTGACACCGATCACCCCGGCGCCGATGACCGCTACGCGCATCCGTTGGTCCTTCCGTTGTCGTGGCTCATGTGCCACTGGCCAGTCGTTGGATCAGTGTCGCGTATTCGCGTTCCAGGCGTTTGGGCGAAACCTTATCGCGGGTGCCCAGTTCCTGGGCGAACTGCGAGACGCGGAATTCCTCGATGCGGTAGCGAAAGGCGAGGACGTCCGGGTGGTCCGGGGCGCGGGCGATCAGTTCCTGTGCCTGCTGCCACAGCGGCTCCACGGCGACGCGGCGGGCGCGGTCCTTGTCCGGGGCCTGGCTCAGGCGCTCCAGGCGCTTGTCGATCGCCTCGAGGTAGCGCGGCAGTTCCGGCAGGACATCATGCGGGATGCGCAGCAGGAAATCCGCCGGGACCAGCGCGTCCAGCTGCCCGCGGATGTCGCGCGCGGCCTCGATCCAGGACAGCGGCAGGTCGCCCTGCAGCCGGGTGCGCAGGTCGTGCCAGCGGCGCAGGATCTCGGCGGTCAGGCGCGAGAGCTCCATTACGGTGGGCGAGAACGCCGGCAGGGACTCGTTGAGTCGTTGGGCGAACGCCTCGGCGGCGCGTGGCCAGGGCTCGGCCAGGAACACGCGGTCCGCAGCGGCCTCCAGGATCTGGTCGCGCAGGGCCTCGCAGCTGCCCAGCGTCGAGTAATTCAGGCAGGCGCGTTCGATCTCCGGGAGCTGGCGGCGCAGATCGCGCGCGGTCTTGCGGGCGCCGAGCAGGAACAGCCGGCGCAGGCCCGCGCGGTGGGCGCGTTCGGCCTTGGCCGGGTCGGGTTCCAGCTCCAGCGAGACCGAATCGCCGCGATCGACCAGGATCGGGAAGGCCCGCAGCTGTGCCCCCTGGTGGTCGAATTCGACGCTCTCTGGCAGCGCACCGAAATCCCACTCCGTGATGCCCTCGCGGGTGATCTCGTCCGGACGGCTGGCATCGAAGTGGGCCTCGGCGCTCCCGCCCAGCCGTGCCTTGAGCGCGGGCAGGTCGCGGCCGCTGGTCTCTTCCTTCCCTTCCGGGTCGAGGATGCGAAAGCGCATGACCAGGTGCGGCTCCAGGGTCTCCGGGCGCCAGGCATCCAGCGGGATGTCGGTGCCGGTCATGGCGCGCAGGGCTGCGGCCAGTGCGGGAATCAATGGGCCCTGGCGGTGTTCGATGCGGGCCAGGGCGGCCTGGGCGAAGTCCGGGGCGGGCACGAACTGGCGGCGCAGGGCCTTCGGCAGGCTCCGCAGCAGGGCGGTCACGCGATCCTCCAGCAGCCCCGGCACCAGCCAGTCGCCCAGCCAGTCGGGCACCGCGTTCAGCGCGGCGATGGGGATGGTGACGGTCACGCCGTCGTCCGGCTGGCCGGGTTCGAAGCGGTAGGCCAGTGGCAGGCGCAGGCCCTCGAGCTCCAGGTGGTCGGGATAGGCGCCTTCCGGGAGCGTGGCCTCTGGCTCGTTCAGGAGCTCGGCGCGGTTGATCTTCAGCGCCTCCGGATCGTGTTTTTCGGTCTTGCGCGCCCAGGTCTCGAAGCTCGTGCCGTCGGTGATCGCGGCCGGCAGACGGGCGTCGTAGAAGTCGAACAGGCGCTCCTCTTCCACCAGCAGGTCGCGGCGGCGCCCGCGCGCCTCCTGTTCGGCGATCTCGGCCACCGCCTCGCGGTTGGCGCGCACGCCGTTGGAGCGCGAGCGCAGCTCGCCACCGACCAGGCCCTCGCGGATCAGGATGCGCCGCGCCTCGGCCGGGTCATGCTTGGCGAAGTCCACCGGTTTCCTGGGTGCCACGACCAGCCCGTACAGGGTGATGCGGTCGAAGGCCCCGACGCGTCCGCTGCGGCCCTGGAAGTGCGGCTCGAAGATGTGGTGCTTAAGCAGATGCGGGGCGGCGGTCAGGATCCAGTCGGGCTCGATGCGCGCGTTGTCGCGGGCGTAGACACGCGTGGTCTCGGCGATCTCCGCGCTCATCACCCAGGCCGGCTTCTTCTTCGCCAGCACCGAGCCGGGGTGGATCTGGAAGCGGCGGTTGCGCGCGCCCAGGTAGTCGCCGCGCTCGGTCTTCTGCCCGACCTGACTGACCAGCCCGGTCAGCAGCGCCCGGTGCACCGCCTCGGCGTCCGCCGGTTGGTGGTTCGGGTGCAGGTCCATCTCGCGCGCCAGGCGCAGGAGTTGTACGCGCAGCTCCTGCCATTCGCGCATGCGCAGAAAGTTCAGGAAGTGCTCGCGGCACCAGCGCTTCAGGGCACTGGACCCGAGGTCCTCGCGGGCGGTGTGCCAGGCGTCCCACAGCCGCAGCATGCCCATGAAGTCGGACCCCTCGACCTGGAACTCGCGGTGGGCCTGGTCCGCCGCCTGGGTGGCCTCGGCCGGGCGCTCGCGCGGGTCCTGCAGCGACAGGGACGCGGCGATGGTGGCGGTCTCGGTGACACAGTCGTGCTCGGTGCCGGCCAGCAGCATCGCCGCGTGGCGCGGGTCGATGGGCATGCGCGCGAGCTGCCGCCCGCGCCGGGTGATCCGGCCACGCTCGTCTACCGCGCCCAATTCGTCGAGCAGGTGGTAGCCATCCTTGACTAGGCGCGGGTCGGGCGGGTCGAGGAACGGGAACTGGCGCGGTTGGCCGAGCTTGAGCGCGGCCATCTGCAGGATCACCGAGGCGAGGTTAGAGCGCTGGATCTCCGGATCGGTGAAGGGCGGGCGCAGGTTGAAGTCGTCTTCCGCGAACAGCCGGATGCAGATGCCGGGGCCCAGCCGCCCGCAGCGCCCGGCGCGCTGGTCGCAGGCGGCCTGCGAGATGGCCTCTAGGCTTAGGCGCTGTACCCGCGAGCGCCAGGAGTAGCGCGAGATGCGCGCGAGCCCCGAGTCGATCACGAAGCGGATGCCGGGCACGGTCAGCGCGGTCTCGGCGACGTTGGTTGCGAGTACGATGCGACGGCCGCTGTGTGACTGGAATACCCGCGACTGCTCGCGCGCGGACAGGCGTGCGTAGAGCGCCAGGATCTCGGTGTCGGCGCGGACCTGGCCGCGCAGGGCCTGGTGGGCGTCGCGGATCTCGCGTTCGCCGGGCAGGAATACCAGTACGTCGCCGGGCCCGGCGCGCTCGCACTCGGCCACCGCGTCGCGGATGCCGTCGAACAGGTCGCGTTCACCACGCCCCTGCTCGTCGCTCTCGTCTCCAGCATCCTCCGGCTCGATCGGGCGGTAGCGGAGCTCTACCGGGTAGGTGCGTCCGGCCACCGTCAGAATCGGGGCGTCGTCGAAGAACGCCGACAGCCGTTCGGGGTCCAGGGTGGCCGAGGTGATGATGATGCGCAGCTCGGGGCGCTTGTGCGACAGGCGTTTGAGCACGCCCATCAGGAAGTCGATGTTCAGGCTGCGTTCGTGCGCCTCGTCGACGATGATGGTGTCGTAGGCGCGTAGCTCCGGGTCATGCGCCATTTCCGCCAGCAGGATGCCGTCGGTCATCAGCTTGATCCAGTTGTTCGGCCCGGTCTGGTC
This sequence comes from Thioalkalivibrio sp. ALMg9, assembly GCF_000380625.1. Lineage (NCBI taxonomy): Bacteria > Pseudomonadati > Pseudomonadota > Gammaproteobacteria > Chromatiales > Ectothiorhodospiraceae > Thioalkalivibrio > Thioalkalivibrio sp. ALMg9. The sequence continues at coordinate 203,122 of NZ_AQYC01000006.1, read as the reverse complement.
GGAGAAACGTACCTTGAAGCCGACCGTGGAGTCCCGGTTGCCGCCCAGGGTGGTGCCCAGTTCCTCGGCGATGCGGCTGGCCACCGAGCGCGCGGCGATCCGGCGCGGCTGGGTGTGACCGATCAGCCCGGCCTCGCCGCGCCCGGCCTCCAGGCACAGCTTGGGCAGCTGGGTGGTCTTGCCGGAGCCGGTCTCGCCGCACAGCACGAGTACCGGGTGCTCGCGGATGGCGGCGACGATGCGTTCGCGCTCGGCGTGGATCGGCAGGTCGCCGGCGTAGACGGGTTGCGGGCGTAGGCGGGCGCGCTCGTCGCTGCCTACCTGGGGGGCGGCCCCCTCGGTGGTGGCCAGGCGTTCGGCGAGGGTGCGGGCCATGCGGTCGCACGGCTGCCCGCGCCGCTGGCGCTGACGGGCCCGGCGCAGCAGGTCCGCGAGGTCCTTGCGTTCGCCGCCGGCAGGCAACGCCTCGATGCGGGCCGCGAGGGCGTCGAGATCCGGTGCGGGGGCCGGTTTCACGCTCAGCCCTGGTAGCGCAGACGCAGGGCCTCGATATTCTCCGTGCGCAGGCGCTCCAGCGCCTGGCGCACGCGGTCCTCGTCACTGAACGGGCCGAGGTAGACGCGGTACCAGGTCTCGCCCTGGATCTCGACCTCGTGCACTTTCGGGTCCAGACCGAGCAGGGTCAGTCGTGCCTTCATCTCATCGGCCTGGGCAAAGCGGCGGAACGAGCCGGTCTGCAGGACGACCGGATCGCCTTCACTGGGCGATGCGGCCGGTGGCACAGCCGGGGCGGGCGCGTCGCGCTCGGACTCCGGCACCCGGATCTCGTCCTCGGGCAGCAGCTCGTAGTAGCGGAAGCGGGGCTCGTCGTCCGAGGGAACGGTGTCCCGCTCCACCGGTGCCGGGGTCGGGGCGGCCGTCTCGGTCGCGGGATCCGGGTCACCGAACAGCGCGCCCAGATCCGGCGAGCGGTCGGCACCCTGCAGGTACAGCACGGCGGCAAGCCCCAGGCCGATCAGCAGGCCGAGCAACATCCATACCCAGCCGGGGATCGGCCGCGAGGCCTTCCGCGGGGCGGACTTGCGACGGGTCTTGCGCGCCTGGGCCATGGTCTACATCCGTTCCGGGGCGGTCACGCCCAGCAGGCGCAGGCCGTTGTGCAGCACCTGCTTGGCGCCGGTCAGCAGCGCGAGACGCGCACCGATCACGTCGGGGTCGTCCGCGTTGAGGAAGGGTACCGCGTTGTAGTAGGCGTGGAAGCCGGCGGCCAGCTCGCGCAGGTACTGGGCGATCTGGTGCGGTTCGCAGGCCTCGGCGGCCGCCGCGATCACCTCCGGGAAACGGTCCAGGCGATCCAGCAGGTCATCCTCCTGCGGTTCGGTCAGGCGCGTGCTGAGGCCTGCGGCGTCGGCGGCGGCCGGGGCATGCCCGCGCTCGGCAGCGGTGCGCAGCACGCTGGCGATGCGCGCGTGCGCGTACTGGATGTAGTACATCGGGTTGTCGTTGGACTGCGACTTGGCGAGGTCGAGGTCGAAGTCCAGGTGCTGGTCGCAGCGGCGCTGCACGTAGAAGAAGCGCGCGGCATCCGAGCCGACCTCGTCGCGCAGTTCGCGCAGGGTCACGAACTGTCCGGCGCGGGTGGACATGGGCAGGCGCTCGCCACCGCGATAGAGGATCGCGAACTGCACCAGCAGCACGTCGAGGCGGCCGGGGTCCAGGCCCAGGGCCTGCAGCGCGGCGCGCACGCGCGGGACGTAGCCGTGGTGGTCAGCGCCCCAGATGTTGATCACGCGCTCGAAGCCGCGCTGGAACTTCTCGCGGTGGTAGGCGATGTCGGAGGCGAAGTAGGTGTAGTCGCCGTTCTCGCGGCGCACCACGCGGTCCTTGTCGTCGCCGTAGTCGGTGGAGCGGAACCACAGGGCCCCGTCCTGCTCGTACAGCGCGCCGCGCCCCTGCAGGTCCTCCACTGCGGCGTCGATCGCGCCGGAGTCGGCCAGGCTGCGCTCGGAGAACCAGCACTGGTACTCGACGCCAAACTCGCGCAGGTCGTCGCGGATGTCATCGAGGATCGCGTTCAGGCCGCAGTCGAACACCTTGCGGTAGAGCGTCTCGCCCAGGAGCTCGCGGGCGCGGGCGATCACCGCGTCGATGAAGGTTTCCTTGTCGCCGCCGTCCGGTTCGTCCGCCGGAAGGTCGCGGGTGACGGCCTCGGCCGGGTGCACGCCCTGTTCGCCGATCTGCGCGGTCAGGGTCTCGGCGACCGGGTGGATGTAGTCGCCCTTGTAGCCATTGGCCGGGAACGGCACCTGGACACCGTGCTGCTCCAGGTAGCGTAGCCACACACTGGCAGCGAGGATGTTCATCTGCCGCCCGGCGTCGTTCACGTAGTACTCGCGGGTGACATCGAAGCCGCAGAAATCCAGCAGGTCGGCCACCGTGGCGCCGAAGGCCGCGCCGCGGCCATGGCCGACATGCAGCGGCCCGGTGGGATTGGCGGAGACGAATTCCACCTGCACCGGGCGTCCGCCGCCCACGCTGGAGCGGCCGAAGTCGTCACCTTGGGTCGCGACGCGGCCCAGCACCAGCGTGCGGGCATCCGCGGCCAGGCGGAAGTTGATGAAACCGGGGCCGGCGATCTCGGTGCCGGCGAGGCCGGGCACCTCGGGCATGGCCGCACACAGGGCCTCGGCCAGATCGCGTGGCTTGGATTTCGCCGGGCGCGCGAGCTGCATCGCCAGGTTGGCGGCGAAGTCGCCGTGTTCGCGGTCGCGCGCACGCGTGACCTGCACCTCGACACCGTGGTCGGCGGGTACGCGGCCTTCGGCCACCAGGGTCTCCAGTGCGGCCGCCAGGGCCTCGGTCAGGGTGTCTTTCAAGGGAAGCTCGATCCGTCGGGTAAAAAGGGCCGCATTCTAACCCGGAAGCGCTGGTCGTGCCGCCCCGGTACGGGGCGCTCGAAGGGAACCGGGCGGCGGTTTACGCCAGCGAGACCGGGTCGATGTCGATGGCGATGCGGGTGCCGCGCGGGAGGTCGTCGGTCTGCCAGGCGTGGCGGGCGCGGGTCAGGGCCCGATGGAGTGGGCCGCGCTGGGTGGACTGCAGCAGGATCTGTTCGCGGAAGCGGCGATTGACGCGGTGGCGCGGTGCGGGGGCCGGGCCGAGCACGCGCAGGCCTTCGGCGGCGGCGTTGCGCAGGTGGGTGGCGACGCGCTCGGCGTGGCGGCGGGTGGTCTCGGCATCGCCCGCCTCGACGCGGACCAGGGCCAGGTGGCCGTGGGGTGGCATCTCGGCGGCGGCGCGCTCCTCCAGCAGGGGCGCGACCATCGCCGGGTAGTCCGCGGCGTTCAGGCCGCGGATCAGGGGGTGGTCCGGATGACCGGTCTGCAGCAGGACGCGGCCGCCGCCGGAACCGCGTCCGGCGCGCCCGGCGGCCTGCACGATCAGCTGCAGGGTGTTTTCGGTCGCGCGCAGGTCGACGCTGAACAGGCCCTGGTCGACGTCAATCACGCCGACCAGTCCGACCTGCGGGAAGTCGTGGCCCTTGGCCAGCATCTGGGTCCCGACGACGATGGCGGCATCCAGCTGGCGGATACGGTCCAGCGCCTCCTCGAGCGCCCCCTTGTGGCGGATGCTGTCGCGGTCCAGGCGGATCAGCGGAGTGGTCGGGTAGTGGCGGGCCAGGGCCTGTTCCAGGCGCTGGGTGCCGAGACCGCGCTGAGCCAGGGCCTCGCCGCATTGCGGGCAGCGCTGGGGGCGCGGTTCCTGGTGACCGCAGAGGTGGCAGACGGCACGCGGGTTGTGCGCGTGGATGGTCAGGCGCGCATCGCAGTCCGGGCATTCGGCGACCCAGCCGCAGGCGTCGCAGGCCAGCACGCGGGCGAAGCCGCGCCGGTTCAGCAGCAGGAAGCACTGGTGGCCGGCGGCGAGGGTCTGTTGCATGGCATCCAGAAGCGGGGCGGTGAGGCCCTCGTCGGGGGTGTGCACACGCGTGTCGATGGCCTCGACGGCGGGCGGTTGAGAGCCGTCCGGGCGCGTCGCCAGTCGGGTATGGGCGTAGCGGCCAGTGGTCGCCGCATGCAGGGTCTCCAGGGTCGGCGTGGCCGAGCCCAGGACCACCGCGGCCTGTTCCAGCTGGCCGCGCTTGATGGCCAGGTCGCGGGCGTTGTAGCGAAAGCCGTCCTGCTGCTTGAAGGCGCTGTCGTGCTCCTCGTCAACGATGATCAGGCCGAGATCGGGCAGGGGCGTGAACAGCGCCGAACGGGTGCCGACGACGATGCGGCGCTGCCCCTGACGGGCCGACTCCCAGGCGCGCAGGCGCTCGCCCTCGGACAGCCCGGAGTGGAGGAGGGCAACCTGCCCGGGGAAGCGCTGCTGGATGCGCGCGCTCAGCTGTGGCGTCAGGGCGATCTCGGGGATCAGGAACAGGACCTGGCGCCCGCGTGCCAGCACGCGTTCGGCCATTTGCAGGTAGACCTCGGTCTTGCCGCTGCCGGTGACACCCTCCAGCAGGAGGGGTACGCCGGTATCCGGGGTCAGGGCGTCGACGGCGGCGCGTTGTTCGGCGGTCAGGGTGTGGTCGCTGGTGTTCGGGGGCGGTGGCTGTTTCGGGTCGGGCGTGATCGCCTCCAGCCAGCCGCGTTCCGCAAACGCGCGCAGTTCGCGCGGGGCGAGTTGCAGCCCGGTGGCGGCGGCCAGGGTGGCGCGATCCAGGGCCGGTGAGGCATGCGGTGTGGAACCCGGGTGGGCCAGCGCGCGGAGGACGGCCTGCTGGCGTCGCCCGCGGGCGTCACCGTCGGCCAGCGCCTGGCTGCCCGCGGGTGTCATCCGCCACAGGGTCTCCGGGGTCAGGGCGGGGAGCGGGTCGCCATGGCGCAGGGCCGGGGGAAGTGCCCCCAGCAGGGCTTCGCCCAGGGGGTGGTGGTAGTACCGGGCTCCGAACTGCAGCAGCTCCAGCAGGCGGGGCCCCAGGATCGGTTCTGCCTCGGGTGCTTCCTGGATCGCACGCAGGCGGCCGGGTGCAACCTCGCTGGTGGATGCCAGCTCGACCACGACCCCGATGGTCGACCCGCGCCCGAAGGGCACGCGCACCCGCTGGCCGGGTGCAAGCGTCAGTCCCTCGGGGATGCTGTAGTCGAACAGCCGGTCCAGAGGGCGATCCAGCGCGATGCAGGCGATTCGGGGCGCGGCAGGCATGCGCACAGTCTACTGTGTCGGACCCCGGGGAGGGGGCGTGGCCGCCGCACTTCGGGAGGGGGGGGTTATCCACAAAAGCTGTGGATAACTCTGTGGGTGAATCGGTATGAACATCCCTAAATGCTTGTTACTGCTAAGGGCTACCTGGATTGGGCAAAAATCGACCATATCCATTTAATATAGGGAAAACAGCGAGTTATGATCTTTATGTGAAACCGAGTGCGCGCTGTGTGTGCTAACCGGGGTTTGACCCCGGCCCTTGTGGGTAGTTTGTACAGGAAACGTACAGATTTCGGGTTTCAATCCTGGCCCGTTGGGTGAGCAACAAAAAAACCCGGCACCGCAAAACGGTGGCCGGGTTTCGGTTGCGGGGCCCGGTGTCCGGGCCCCGCGAGTGGGGCGGGCCGACTAGCCGAGGGCCTTGACCGATGCCACCAGTTCGGCGGCCACCTTCTGGCCGTCGCCGTACAACATCTGGTTGTTGTCGGCATAGAACAGGTGGTTCTCGATGCCCGAGAAACCGGAGCCCTTGCCGCGCTTAACGCAGATGACGTTGTGCGCCTGGTCCGCGTTGAGGATCGGCATGCCGTAGATCGGCGAGTCCGGATTGGTCCGGGCCACCGGGTTCACGACGTCGTTCGCGCCGATGACCATGGCGACATCCGCGGTCTTGAACTCCTCGTTGATCTCGTCGAGGTCGAAGATGATGTCGTAGGGCACGCCGGCCTCGGCCAGCAGCACGTTCATGTGCCCGGGCATGCGGCCCGCGACCGGGTGGATCGCGAACTTCACGTCCACGCCGCGCTTCTGCAGCAGCTGGGTGAATTCCCAGATCTTGTGCTGTGCCTGCGCCACGGCCATGCCGTAGCCCGGCACGATGATCACCTTCTCGGCAAAGGCCATCATGATCCCGGCGTCGTTGGCCTGGATCTCCTTCATGGTGCCCTCGATCGCTTCCTCGGCACCCCCGCTGCTGCCACCGAACTGGCTGAACAGGATGTTCTTGATCGGGCGGTTCATCGCCTTGGCCATCAGCTGCGTGAGCAGCGTACCGGCCGCGCCGACGACGATACCGGCGATCATCAGGGCCGGGTTGTCGAGCACGATGCCCTTGAGGCCGACTGCCAGGCCGGTGAGGGCGTTGTACAGCGAGATGACCACCGGCATGTCGGCGCCGCCGATCGGCAGGGTCATCAGGATGCCGAAGGCGAGCGACAGGATGAAGAACAACAGCAGTGTGGCCGAGCCGATCTCGCCGCCGCCGGTCGCCAGCATGAAGCCGAGGATCACGGTGATAGCAAAGATGGCGATGTTCACCACCTGCTGGCCCGGGAAGTGGAAGGTCTTCTTCATCAGGCCCTGCAGCTTGGCGTAGGCCACCAGCGAACCGGAGAAGGCGACCGAACCGATCAGCGAGCCGGTGGTGGCGATCGCCAGGCCGGTGTTGCTGACGGTCTCCGGGGTGGCCTGCAGCAGGTAGATCGCGCCGATGCCGGCCGCGGCGCCGCCGCCCATGCCGTTGTACAGCGCGATCATCTGCGGCATGTCGGTCATGGCGACCTTCTTGCCGCTCCACCAGGCGAGACCGCCACCGATGACGATACCCAGGACGATCAGGGTGTAGTTCACGCCCCCGGAGACCTCCGGATGCACGAAGGTCACGAGCGTGGCGAGCACCATCCCCACGCCGGCCCACATGATGCCCGGCCGCGCGGTGGTCGGCGAAGACATCTGCTTGAGGCCGACGATGAACAGGACCGCCGCCGCAAAGTAGGCGAGGTTGATAATCAGACTCATGCGTTATCTCCCTTCTTGTCGTCCTTCTTGCTGGTCTTGAACATCTCCAGCATGCGTTCGGTGACGACATAGCCACCCACGGCGTTGCCCGCGGCCAGGATCACGGCGACAAAGCCGATGGCCTGTTCCAGCGGGGTCGTGGCGTGGCCGAGCGCGACCATGGTCCCGACCAGCACGATGCCGTGGACGAAGTTGGAACCGGACATCAGCGGGGTATGCAGGATGACCGGGACCTTGGAGATGATCTCGTAGCCGGTGAAGGCCGCGAGCATGAAGATGTATAGCGCGATAAAGCCTTCGATGATCATGATTGAGCTCCCTTCAGGGCCTCGCGGGTGGCCTCGTGCACGATCTCGCCATCGCGGGTCAGCACGCTCTTGGCGATGACCTCGTCATCCCAGTCGGGCTGGAATTCGCCGCCTTCTGCGATCATCGGCGTGAGGAAATTCAGCAGGTTCTTGGCATACATCTCGGAGGCATGCAGCGGGACCTGCGAGGGCACGTTCAACGGGGCATGGATGATCACGCCCTTGTGGTCGTGGGTCTCGCCGGGCTTGCTCAGCTCGCAGTTGCCGCCACCTTCGGCCGCCAGGTCGATGATGACCGCACCCGGCTTCATGCCCTCGACCATGATCTTGGGGATCAGCTTGGGTGCATCGCGTCCCGGGATCGCGGCGGTAGTGATCAGCACGTCGGCCTTGGCGATGTACTCGCCCAGGGCATCCTGCTGCTGCTTTTTCTCTTCCGCGGTCAGTTCGCGGGCGTAGCCGCCCTCGCCCTCGGCGGAGACGCCGAGATCGAGGAACTTCGCGCCCAGCGACTCGACCTGCTCCTTGGTGGCGGAGCGCACGTCATAGGCCTCGACCATCGCGCCCAGGCGCTTGGCCGTGGCAATCGCCTGCAGCCCGGCCACGCCGGCGCCGATCACGATGACCTTGGCCGGGCGGATGGTGCCGGCCGCGGTGGTCAGCATCGGGAAGAAGCGGCAGGACAGGTCGGAGCCCATGATCGCGCCCTTGTAGCCGACCACGGCCGCCTGCGAGGACAGCACGTCCATGCTCTGGGCGCGCGAGATGCGCGGGATCAGCTCCATCGCGAAGCTCAGGATCTTGCGCTCCTGCATCGCCTTGACCACATCCGGGTTGCGGTGAGCGTGGAACAGGCTGACCACGGTCGAGCCTTCCGGCAGCTGGTTGATCTCCTCGACTGTCGGCGGTGCCACGCGGACCATCAGGTCCGACTGGCCGTAGGCGGTCGCGGTGTCGACCACGGAGGCCTTCTCGTAGGCCGCATCCGGAAAATGGGCCTCGGAACCGGCACCCTTTTCCAGCTGCACCGTGATGCCCATATCGCTGAACTTGGCCGCTACCGACGGATCCAGGGCCACGCGGCGCTCGCCACTGGCGGATTCCCTGGGAACGGATAATTTGATTGCCATGCGCTCTCTCCCCGGGCCAAGCGTTCCCGTATTCCCTATGGGACGATCAGCCGCGCTCGCGGGTGGTGAAATCGGATGCGGCACGCGTGATTCGGGCGTGCCGCACAAAAAACGACCCGCGAGTGTAGCGGATCCGGCCTCGTGCTTAAACCGTGTCCACCCTCGTTGCAGGGCCCGTCAGGTTGGGCGAGCTTACGATACCGCGGGTCATGGCGTTGTAATTGCTTTGTTCCTGAAGGCTGTTTATTGTTTTTCGGGTATCGAAGGCGGCATGGATTTGTTCACCCGTACGCCGCGTGAGCAAATCCGTGTTTCCTTGAGACGGGACGGGGTCATGTTGCCGAATGAGCATCAGGTCCTGCGCACGGATGCCGCGGGCATGCCGCTAGAGTGGATCGGCCTGGAGCAGGCCGTGCGCCTCTATTACACCGAGCAGGTGGCCTACACCTGTGGCAGCCCGCTATATCGCATGCGCGGCGGCATCAACGCGCGCACCGGGTTGCAGTCACGGGTCGAGGTCAACTCGATCATCGCCACTCACGGCACCCGCAAGTCCCGCTTCAACGACTACATCCCCCCGCTCAATAACACCACCCTGTTCCGCCGCGATGCCCACCTTTGCCTCTACTGCGGTCACGCGTTCCCCGAACGCGATTTGTCCCGCGACCACGTGACCCCGATCAGCCAGGACGGCGAAGACACCTGGACCAACGTGGTCACCGCCTGCAAGCGCTGCAACAACCACAAGGCGGGGTTCACGCCGGAAGAGGCCGGGATGCAGTTGCTCGCCATCCCGTTTACGCCCACCCACGCGGAATACATCTTCCTCAAGGGCAAGCGCGTGCTGGCCGACCAGATGGAGTTCCTGCAGGCGCACTTCCCGCGTACCAGCCCGTTGCGGGGTCGTAGCGTCTGATCCGTCCCGGGCGCGCGCCCACTCGTGCCCGCGGGTATCCTTGGCGTGTGAACCAAAGCGACGCTCCGTGACTCCGACAGGGAGTCACCGTCCCCCATGCCTGCAAGGAGCCCCATGAAGTATTTCGGAGAAGCGGATTATCGCCATGGCCAGGCGCGCGGCGTCGGCGTTTTGCTGACCAACCTGGGGACGCCGGACGAACCCACCGCGCCCGCCTTGCGGCGCTACCTGAAGGAGTTCCTCTGGGACCCGCGCGTGGTCGAGGTCCCGCGACCCATCTGGTGGCTGATTCTGAACGGCGTGATCCTGAACATTCGGCCCAAGCGCTCGGCGGCGAAATACGCAACCGTGTGGACCGACGAGGGCTCGCCGCTGCTGGCGATCTCGAAACGCCAGGCCGCCGGTGTGCGCGAGCGCCTGGCCGCGCAGGTCGGCGAGGATGTCCCGGTCGCCCTGGGCATGCGCTACGGTAACCCGTCCATTGAATCCGGCCTGGACGAACTGCGCCGCCAAGGCGTGCGTCGTGTGGTTGTCCTGCCGCTTTACCCGCAGTACTCGGCCAGCACCAATGGCTCCACCTTCGATGCCGTGGCCGACGTGCTCAAGGGCTGGCGCTGGGTGCCCGATCTGCAGTTCATCGCCGCCTATGACGCCCAGCCCGGCTACATCGAGGCCCTGGCCAACAGCGTGCGCGAGCACTGGCAGGCGCATGGTCAGGCCGATCGCCTGATGATGTCCTTCCACGGCATCCCCAAACGCTACCTGCTGCAGGGCGACCCCTACCACTGCCTGTGCCACGCCACCGGGCACAAGCTGGCGCAGGCGCTGGGGCTGAACGACGACCAGTGGCAGGTCACCTTCCAGTCGCGCTTCGGTCGCGAGGAATGGCTGCAGCCCTACACCGACAAGACCCTGGAGGCCTTGCCGGGGCAGGGCGTGCGCTCAGTGGACGTGATCTGCCCCGGTTTCTCGGCGGATTGCCTGGAGACCATCGAGGAGATCGGCGACGAAAACCGCGAGATCTTCACCGAGGCCGGCGGCGAGCGCTTCCACTACATCCCGGCGCTGAATGACCGCGCTGATCATCTCGACTTCCTGGCCGGGCTGCTACAGCAGCACCTGGCGCCGTGGCTCGACGATCCGGACAACGCCCCCGAGGCGCGTGCGGCTGCGCGCGAGCGCGCGCTGGCCATGGGTGCCAAGCAGTAGATCGGCGATGGATCGACCCACGATGGACGGCCGGGGATCGCACACGATCGAGATCGGCGCCGTGATCATCGGCGACGAGCTCCTGAGCGGGAAGCGCCGTGATCGGCATCAGGCGCACCTGACCGCGGCGCTGGCGGAAAGGGGGCTGGAACTTGCGTGGATCCGTATCGTCGGTGATAACGCCCGCCTGCTGACGCAGACCTTCCGCGAGACCCTGGCCAGCGGCGCCGAGGTGTTCAGCTTCGGCGGCATCGGCGCGACCCCGGATGATCGCACCCGCGCCTGCCTGGCCGAGGCACTGGCCCAGCCGCTGGCGCCTCATCCCGAGTTCATGGCCATCCTCGAGGAGCGCTTCGGTGCCGACGCCTGGCCCCACCGCGTACGCATGGCCGAGCTCCCCGAGGGGGCCAGCCTGATCCCGAACCCGGTCAACGGCATCCCCGGCTTTAGCTGTGCGCAGCATCACTGCGTACCCGGTTTCCCGGCCATGGCCGAGCCCATGGCCCGCTGGGTCCTGGAGCAGCGCTTCCCCGACCGCGATGCGGCAGCGGGTGCCGTGGAAGAGGTCCTGCGCCTGGAGAATGTCACCGAGAGCCGCCTGGTCCCGGTGCTCGAGGCCATGGAGGCCGCGTTCCCCGACCTGCGCATCTCCTGTCTCCCGCGCATGGACCGCCAGGCGCCGCAGGTCGAGCTGGGCCTGCGTGGCGCCCGCGCCCGCGTCACCGAGGCCCAGGCCGCCTTGCGCCAGCACCTGATCGCCGGCGGTTTTCTGGCGTACTAGTCTGCAGCCTCCTGGCAGGGCAACGGTGCTATAAAGCCCTTGCGCACCCCGGCGTTCCCGGTATATATCCTGTGGGGAAGACGCTGATCTGGGCGTCTGCCTGACAGGCGCCCGCCTGCGTGCCGCGATCGCGGCCCGAATGGAAGACCCGAGTACGTGAACCTGCCTGCCCTTGGCCCCGAATGGCTGGAAGCCGCCGAGACCGCGCCGACCCTTGCGCCGGTCGTGGCCGACTCCTCCTCCGAATTTTGCGCGCCCGACGGCTGGCTGGATGCGCTGGCGCGCGAGCATCGGCTCGTCTGGCCCGATTTCCTGCCGCAGGAGATCGTCGACGCCCTGCGAGAGGAGGTCTATGCGCTGCGTGATGCGGCGCAACTGGCGCAGGCGCGGATCGGCCGCGCCGGCGAGCGCCATCGGGACCGGGCGACCCGCGGCGACTGGATTCACTGGCTGGATGGCGCGAGTCCCGCGCAGCAGGCGTTCATGGCGCGCCTCGACGAGATTCGTTTGCAGGCGAGCCGGGCGCTGATTCCGGGCCTGTTCGAGACCGAGTCCCACTTTGCCCTCTATCCGCCTGGCACCCACTACGCCCGGCACGTGGATGCCTTCCAGGCTGGCAATTGCCGCCGCCTGTCGCTGGTGTTCTACCTGAACCGTCACTGGCGCGAACGCGACGGCGGCCAGCTCGCAATCTACGACAGCGAAGGGCGCGAGATCCGCCGCATCCAGCCACGCGCGGGGACGCTGGTGATGTTTCTCAGTCAGACCGTACCCCATGCCGTCCTGCCTACCCGCCGCTGGCGCGCCAGCATCGCCTCCTGGATGCGCATCCGCGATCTCTCGGGCCCCCTCGCCAGCCTCGACCGCTTCTGACGGTCCTGGTTGCCTGAGGGGGGGCACCTGCGCGGCGGGCCGACGCCTGCCGAGTTCTCGCCGAAATCGCAAGTCGACCCCGCCCGTTCGCGACGCGGGACTCGCCCCGACAGCGGCTCCGAGCGGTTCGTTTCGTGTGATGCGCTTCTGGTTTTCCAGCCTTTCCGCGGTCCATGCGGCTATGTGCGTCATCGGGCCTGGCAAACTGCCTAGGCTTGCAAAGGACGTTTCTGGCTAGAGGGAGACCGTGATGCACAAGATTGGCAATTTGACTCGTTTGGTGGGGTTGGGGATCGCGACGGCGGGGCTCGTCGCCTGTGGCGGCGGCGGGAGCAGCGGTGGCGGGACCGGACAGATGAGCCTTGCCGTGACGGATGCCCCTGTCGATTCGGCCAGCCGGGTCGTGGTCCGCTTCACCTATATCGAGCTCCAGCCCTCCGACGGCGAACGCATTCGCATCGATCTGGGTGAGGACGAATCCGTTCGCGAGATCGATTTGCTCGCGTTGCAAGGCGAAGACTCTGAATTCCTGTTCGAGGACGCAGAAGTCCCGGCAGGCGATTACGACTGGATCCGTTTTCATCTGGAGCGCGAAGAGGGTGTCAGTGCGCCGCCGCTCTCCAATTTCGCGACCAGCTCGTTCATCGAGTTCGTGGATGGCTACAGCGAGAACCTGATCATCCCGGGTGGGTTGCAGGCGGGCTTGCAGCTATCCAGCGGCTTCAGCATTGCGGAGGACGAAGAGGCCTCGTTCACCGTGGACTTTGATCTGCGCAAAGCGATCCGCGAAGACACTCGCTTTGAGGGCTACCATCGCATGCGGCGTTCGCTGCGTTTGGTGGATAACCGTGAAGCGGGCGCCATTACGGGGACAGTGGATCCCGGGCTGCTCCCCGCGGATTTCACCTGCGAAGAGCGCGAACCGGGGCTGTACGCCTGCCCGGGCGCGGCGGTTTATGTCTTCGAGGGCCCTGACCGTGAGCCGCGTGATCTCCGCGACGACGATGACGATGCGGTGACCACGGCCAACGTGCACTACCGCCATGTCGAGGCGACCGGTGACTGGGAGTACCGCTACACCGCAGGATTCCTGGAGGCGGGCGATTACACGGTGGCCCTGACCTTCGAGGCGGGCGAGGACGATCCGGAGGAGGCCACTCCCATCGAGTTCGTCGATCAGGCCAACGCCGAAGTCGAGGCGGGTGAGACGACGGAAGTGAATTTCCCGGATAGCTAGTATCGATCGTCCGAGTGGGTTACGGCTTTGGGCCGCTGCCCTGCAGTAGGGGAAGCCATAGGGGCGCCGGGTTCTCACTCAGCGCCCCTTCTGTTGGTGGGGGTGAATCAGTCCCCGTGTCCCGGTTGCGAGGCCCGGTGATCCAGTTCACCCCAGGCGCTGGCCAACGGGGCTACAGGGCAAAACCACCGTCTGTGAACGGCCGCCAGGCGATTCCGAAGTCGAGTCCGGTACGGTCGCGATCCACCCGGAAGGTCTCGCGGGCTCCATATTGAGGCCAGGCTCCGCAGGCCTCGGCGCCGGCACAAATCCGGTCATCGCCCGCGATGTTGGTGCCGGCGACCACGCGATAATCCCCGGCGGGCACCCCTTCGAAGCGATAGCGGTAGGTCCCGAACTCGGGTTCCAGGGCCGTTTGCGCCACGACGCGATCGTCGCGGTCGAGCAGGAGTACGTAGACCCGTCCCACGGTATCGCTTTGCGGGTCGCGCTCGGCGACCCGGATGCCGACCGGAATGTCGCGCGGGTCGCCGTTGTCGGCGGTGATGCGCAAGCGAGACTCGTAGTCGCCCGGGCTCAGGGCATCGCGCTGCCCGTAGGCGAGATAAAGCCCCAGACCGTCGTCGGTGACCTCGTGTGGTTCCACGGTCAGCCAGGTCGCGGGCGTGGCGATGTCTTCAATCTGCAGGGTGCCATCGCCCCCGTTGCGCAGGCGCAGATCCAGGCCCGTTCCGGTGAAGCCGAAGTTCAGGCTTTGTGGGGTTACCGAGATCCGGGGTGCCAGCTCTTCCGAGCCGGCCCGGGCCGCGATCTCCTGGACCGCCTGATGCGCGTCGATCTCGCCCCAGCCGGTTTCCGGCTCCCACCCGGCAGGTCCCAGGTCCCGGGTGAGCCGGCCCGATTCGAGCAACTCCAGCAGCAATCCCGGGGAGAGTCCCGGATTCACCGCGCGGCCCAGCGCAAGGACACCGGAAACAACGGCCGTGGACATTGAAGTGCCCTGGAGGAGTGCGTAGCCCGATTCAAGGGTTCCGGCCGGGTTCTCCTTCACCCAGGTGCTCAGGATGCCGTCACCGGGTTGAATGATGACGCCCCCGGGAGCCACCAGGTCCAGACGGGGGCCGTAGTTGCTGTACCAGGCGCGTTCGGCATTGCGGTCCGTGGCGCCCGCTGCCAATACCGATTCGTAGGCCGCGGGGTAGCCGACCGTGCTGGTTCCATCGTTGCCCGCGGACGCGACCACCAGGATTCCGAGCTCGCGTACCTCCTGCAAGAGTTCATCGGCCTCCGCGCTGTAGCCGCCGCCCCCGAGGCTGAGGTTGATGATGTCGGCCGGCTTCTCGGGTACGGTGCCGGAGTCGTTCGGCAGACCCGCGGCATAGCGAATCCCCTGTAGCGTGTCGTTCAGGGTCCCGGTCCCGTTCAGCGTCCAGACGGGGAGGATGTCCACCCCCCAGGAGATGCCGGCGACGCCAAGACTGTTGTCGGTGGCCGCTCCGATAATTCCGGTGACGTGCGTACCATGCCAGGAACGCTCTTCATCACAGGTGCTGTCTGCCGGATCGCAGACAAACCGCTTTGTCGGGAAGAGTCGGTTCTCGTCCAGGTCTTCGTGCTCGCGGTAGACGCCGGTATCGATGACGGCCACGACAACCTCTTCGTCTGCTTCCTGGCCGGTGGTGATGTCCCAGGCTTGCGGCAGGTTGATGGCTTCGTGGAACCATTGATCTCCCCAGTGTGGGTCGTTGGGCGTCGTCCGCAGGGGAGTCATTCGGTAGTTGGGCGATGCCGAGACGATATCCGGTTGTCCACGAAGCGCCTTGATCACGCGCAGGGTGTCATGGCGAGCGGCTTGTTCCGGGGTGCGCCAGGCCACTGCCGGCGAGATCGAGGGCGTATGCAGGCCCAGCGTACTGATGACTGCCTCCGCATGACCCTCGGGGATGCGCCAGAGCTGCTCGCGTCCCGGCGCCCCGGAAATCCTCTGCAGGAGCATGTCGGCCGGGGTTTTCCCTTGTGCAAATGGGCGGATCTCGTCCGCGCTGCGCACGATGATCTCGCCCGGCACAAAGTCATCCGCCACACGCAGGCTTGCCGCATGCGCGGGGTCCAGCAGCTGCGACGAGTCGAGTCGCAAATGGTACGCGGACTGGCCCGAATAGGCCGATACCCGGACATAGTAAAGCCCGGCCTCGGGTGCGACGACGCGCGCGAAACCCTCGACGCTAATGGAGGCATCCACCAGCATCCCGTCTTCATCAATCAGGTACAGGTCGAGATCGGCCCGTGCGGTATCCGGGAACTCCAGCAAGGCCTGGTCGCCGGCCTCGAACTCGGCCACGAATATGTCATCCGGGTCTCCGGCCGAGCCGAAGCGGCTGTCGGTCAGGGGGCTGGCCACAAATCCGCCGATGATGGCGGGCATGCGTACCGCCTGCGCACTGGCGAGGTCGTTGTTGCTGGAGATCCGGCTTTCCGGGTCGTTCGTATCGGAATCGACATGATGCAAGGCCTGCACCTCGATGCTCCCGGACACGACGAAACCCCCACTGGATGATCCGCCGCCCCCACCCCCGCACCCGACCGCCAGAAGCGCCGAAGACAACGCCAGTGCAATCCATGCGAGGACCAGCCGCATCGATTGCGCTGGTTCATGGCGAAGCAAGTCGCCATTTGATGGGCCGAATGACTGCTTCACTCCAAAGCTCCTCCGGATGACCAGAATGTTCGGGGGCATCGGCGATTTCGACCCGCAATCGGTCCCTCATTTCCCGCGGACCGCAGACGCGAAAAGGAATTTGCCGCGATCGATCAAGAATCGCTGGTTCGAACGGTATGTGGCCGTCAACCCCTGCCCAATGCGGCATTTCAAGAGTGGCCTTCCGACCGGATGTGGTCTGTACGCGCGGCCACTGATTCAATCCGCGGTCGTTGCCTCGGGGGCTGATTCATTCGCACAGGTTCAAGGGTAAAGACTGCAAGCGAGAACGGCCGCAGGGGCGGCATGGCCTCGCGGCTGTAGGAGTTGTCGTGGCGCCACACTGTGGCGGGTCGTCCGGCGATGCCGGTTCTGCAAACGGGAGCGATGGCGCAGGTTGGGATTCGTTCTCGACCTCCGCAATAAAGGAAGGGGAAACTCTGCATGATTGCGGGGCCGGTTACCGGCGTTCGGGAAAACTCGGCGGGTCATTCCGGCGGTTGGGGTTCGTCGCCTGGCCGGTTAGTCCCCGGCATCGTCTTCGCCGGCGTCACGTGCCTCCAGTCTCTCGGCGGCGGTTTGCGCAGCGGTGGTACCCGGGTAGTAGTCGCGCACGTACTCGATTCGTGCGCGGGCCTCCTCTGCGTGCCCGGCGGCGGCGGATCGGTCGGCGATCTCCAGTTCGATGTCGGCCAGGTTCTCGCGCATACGGGCCAGGCGTGGGGCAATGGACTCCGCGTACTCCGACATGGGGTAGTCGTTGAGGAAGGCGGCAAGCCGGAGGAAGACCTGGCGGCCCTGTTCACTGCGTTGCTGCGGCGGCGCGGACGCGGCCCGGTTCCACGTTCCCAGATGCGCCAGTGCACCGAGATACGCGGCGTAGTCGATATCCGGGTGATCCGGGTTCTCCTGGCGGATGGTATCGGTGAGGTTGCGGGTGCGCGCGAATTCCCCGCGCTGCAGACATACCCGGGCGACCGACAGGCGGACGTCGACCGAGGCGGGTGCGTCGGCAGTGTCCAGCGCACTGTAAGCCGCACGGCAGTCCCCGCGTTCCAGGGCATAGCGAATATCCTCTGGCGGGGGTTCGGACCCGGTAGGCGGGGTGGTGGCACACCCCGCCAGAATCAGGCCGAACAGTGTGCTGGCGGTTAGCGCAGCAGGCCGGAACCGGCGGGGGGTTATCGGGTTTTGTTCGGGTTTCACGGGGCTGATCCTGCGGTCCATAGGTACCGTCCCTGATCGTCACGGCGGAGATTGTTTTCGAGTAGGCGCTGGATGGCGGCATCGGCGTGGGCGCGCGGGTCCAGCGAAACCCGCGCATCCATGCCCGGGGGATCCGTGCGCAGGTCCAGGCGAATCGTGCCGGTGATGCCCAGTTCGGCATCTGGCGAGGCATCCAGGTCGATCCCCAGGCGCTGGTCCTCTTCGCGCAGGGTGGCGCGTTGCTCGCCCAGGGGCAAGGGACGGGGGAGTCCCGCGGCCGCTTCCTGCCAGTTGACCCGCCCCGAGGCCTGTTCCACCGATCCGTCCCGATGGATCCGGAGGTGCAGTCCGCTGGTCTGCAGCCGGCCGTCCAGAACCAGGGGGATGCCCGTGTCCCACTGATGCAGGGCGGCCGCGGGCAGGGCCCCTTCGAGCCCGGAGAGTTGCACGCTGTCGAGCCCGAGCCGGAGCGCTCCCCGGAGTTCGCCGCCGCCGGGTGGGGCCCAGAGGATGTCGGCGCCCAGCCCCCCGCGCAGAAGCTCGCCGGGGCGCACATCCCAGCGCAGCTGGCCCATCGGCCCCACCGGTGATTGAACCCCCTCGACGCTACCCTGCCAGAGCGAACCGTGCACCCGTTCCCAGGTGATTGTGTCCGGCAAACCGGCCCACCGCTCGGCACCCGCCAGCGCGACGGAAGCGGGTGCGCGTACGACCAGTGCAAGCAGCAGGACGAGAACAAAAAATGCCCCCAACGAGAACCATGCAGGGCGATCCCGGTGGCGTTCATCGACGCGGTTTTCGGGGGTGACGGTCACGCTACGACTCGCGGGTCAGAAAGAGTTCGGCATTGATGCGCCCCGGTGCGACGACGCGTTCCAGCAAGATGCGTCCGGGTATGACGCCGTCTTCTTGTTCCAGCTCGCCGAGCCAGCGCATCAGGTCGCTGTAGGGCGCCCCCTCGAGGTGTACGGTCACGCCGGCATCGCCAGGACGCGCGCGTGCCAGGTACTCGCCGAGACCGAAGGCCCGCGCGGAGGCATCCACGTGGGCGATCAGCGAGCGGCCTTCAAGGTGCGGTCGCTGATTGTCCTGTGTCGGTTCGCGACTGCGGGCGGCCGCGACCTCGGGGGCATTGGCTTGCATCCAGGCCAACTCCGCGCGCGCCTCGGCGAGCCGGTCGCGGGACTGTTCCCGGCTTTCCAGCAGGGGCTCGACGACGCCCAGGAACACCACCGCGATCAGCAGGACCAAACCGCCTGCCAGCAGGATCCGTTGTTCGCGCGTCTGCAGGGCGCCCCAGTAGGCCTTCATGGTTCCTGCTCGATGGTCATGCGTGCCCGGACACCCTGCTCGCCGGTTTCGGCCGAGACGATCCGGACGCGCGCGGACATGGCTTCGCGCAGGCCCTCGCGCAACTGTTCCAGTTCCGCGATTCCGCTGCCCTCCAGCTCGAGTTCAAGGCGAGCCGGGTCGCCCCGCAGGCGCTGCAGGGTGAGGTCGCGCGGGGCGAGGCCCTCCATGATGCTGGCAACGGCTTCGCCGAGCGGGCTGTGTACCGTCGCAGTCGTCGTGTCCGGTCCGGCCTGTCCCAGCAGGCTCTCGAACTGGGCCACGGGGTCGACCATGCGGGCCTGCGGCAGGGTTTCCTCGAACAGGGCCGCGATGTCCCGTTCGGTCGCCCGGTACTCCCGCTCGAGCTGCCAGGCCTCCAGCCACACGGACCCAAGCCAGACTACGGCCAGCATGAGCGCCAGTGCCGCCGGTGCGCGCCATGGTGCGGGAAGGGCGCCGAGCGAGGTCGGGCTTTCGGCGGAGGATGCGAAATCGAAGGCCAGTGCAGCCCGGACGGCGCGCTGTAGATCGGGTGGCGGCAGGCTCCCCGATTGCACCCCGGCCAGCAGGAGTTCGAGGACGTCGCCGGACCATTCGGGTGGGGGCTGGAGGGGTGCGCGTGGGTCGGGTTCGGCGGACGGATCCACCACATGAACCGCAGCCTGGGGAGACTGCGTTTCGTCGGCGCTGGTGTCATCGGAGGCCGTGGTGGCGGCGGAGCGTTGCTGCAACCACCAGCTGGCGACTTCCCGGGGCATCGCGAGGGGTTCGGCCTCGGGCGAAAGCACGATGCTGCGTTGCGTTCCCGAGAGCAGGAAGATCTGATCGCCCGGGTCCAGGCTTCGCAGCAGTGCAAGGTCCGGGATCATGTGCGATACGCGGATGCCGTGCTCGCGAAGCCAGTCTTCCCAGCGCTCCAGGTCCCGATGCGCCACCACGCCGGCCAGGGTCTCGCTACCGTGGCGAGGGCCAGCAATGATCCGGAGCTGTTCCAGGTCCTCGCTGAGACGCTCCTCCAGGGCGAACGGAAGCGCGCGGCGACGCACGCGGCCCGACTTCCCGGGCACGAACACCCGATGGAGAGGGGCGCGTTCCCCGGGGAGCAGCGCAACCGCATGGTCGTCCGCGGCGAGCAGGGCGCGCAGCTCGTCCGGTGCCGCCTCGCCCTGATCCGCGAGCGCGCCGTTCCTGCGCAGCCGCAGCCAGCGCAGCCGAAGCGGCGTGTCCGCGCCCAGCATCTCGGGTTCTGGCAGCTGGAAGAGGAACCAGTTCATGCGGGGTCCGGTGAGTGAAAGGCGTCTGCAGGCATCCGGCTTTCTTGTTCAGGGTTCGCAGGGGGCGTGTTCGCGAATAATGGTACGCCCGTTGGGGCCATCGAGGATCGCGCAGTGAAAATAATCCCGTCCGGCGATGCGGACAACCAGTTGTAGACGGAAATAGCGAATGTCGCGGCTCTGTTCGGTCGCCTGACCCAGCGCCGCGGTGGTGACGGGGTCCGGGGCGCGTTCCATGTCGATGGCGTTGTCCGTGCCCGGCCGGGCCACGACCCAGGGCGCCAGTGCCTGCCAGAGGTCCGGATCGAACCCGTGTACCTGAAGCAACTCCGACGCGAGGCGCATCGGGCGGTTGCCGCTGAGTCGGGGCGGTTCCAGGCCGCGGTATACCGGGTCGTCCGTTTCCGGGTTCATCCAGTCATGTACGGCGACCGCCAGGCGCTGGGCGTTACCCGACTGACCCTCGGTTGCCGCGAGGGCGTGCTCGATCAGGCCGGCGAAGGCCTCAAGGGGTGGGTCATCGGCGCGCCCGAGGCTGTTGAGGTTGAAGCGGCAGTGAAGGTTCTCCAGGCGGGCGCGCACGCCGACACCCTCCAACTCCAGTGGCAATGTCGGAGACGCGCAGCCGTCCCACGGCAGGTCGTCGTAGTTTGGCAGCCTTTCCAGCATGTGCAGGGCGACGGTTTCGGCCCCCTGGGTCAGGTGCCGCGCCCGATCCTGGTCCTGGATGGTGGCCGCGCGGAACACCTGCTGACTGTCGCGCATGGTCATGGTGACCGCCGTCACGCTGGCGATCGCGACCACCAGCAGGGCGGTGATCAGCGCGGCACCCGAATGCCGGCCCCTCACTGGGCCCCCGGCAGGGCAATGCGGCGCTCGACGGGTCCGAGTCCCGGCACGACCAGGCGGACGATCACCTGCGCCGGTCGGCGGTCGCCGCCATCCAGCGGCGGCCAGCTGTCCGTGACCTCCTGAGTGTCGCCATCGACAAAGTCAAAGTGGATCTTCAGGTCATCGCCCGCGTCCGGCGCCATCCGGCCGTTCGCCGTGGACGCTCGCCCGGCGTGTGCATCCCGGCCCAGAAACAGGCGCACCTGCTCGGATTCCGGCAGGGCGCCGTCCAGCACCGGCCAGGTGACCCGTTCCAGCCCCCGCTCACTGACTCTCCAGGCGACCCGCGCGAGGCGGCCGTGTTCCCCGCTTCCCGCCCGTACCAGCTCCAGTTGTCGCGGGTCCGTGACCGGGCTGTAGCGCAGGGCGGGGAGGCGGTCGCCGTAGCCGTCGCGGGGGTGCAGCTCGATGCTGTGGCGCAGGTCGCGTTCCAGCACAGCCAGTGTGACCTGCAGCTCCGCCAGGCGCTGGCTCTGGGCCTGCGTGGCATGGTCCGCCATCAGCACTGCACGCAGTCCGCCGATGGCGAGCACGCCGACGGTGGCGAACACGGCCACGGCCACGAGCAGCTCCAGCAGGGTAAAGCCGCGCGAGGCGCCGAAAGAACATGACCGATGTGCCGGCACGTCAGGGCAATGCATAGCTGGTTGCCTGGGCGAGGGGATGGTCGGGGTCGCCATCGAGCGGCCACACCCGGACCTCGATGCGGCGCACCGCCGGGAGCTCCAGCGGGGCGTCGATGATCGTATCGGTGATCTCGATGCGGGCCTCCCATTCGCGGTCCGCGAGTGTGGACTGGATGCGCTGGGTGCCGACATCGACTCGCCGCAACCCGGCCTCGTAGTCGGCGAGCAGGTTGCTGGCCACCCATCCGGCCAGCGTACGTTCCTGCAGGTAGGCGGTATTGCGTGCGTGTTCGCTGCCCGCCTTGATGAGGGCCCCGAGGGCGACGCCGAGCACCACCAGGGCAATCAGGACCTCGAGGAGCGTGAATCCGCGCCGTGTGCCGCGTGCCAGCATGGCTAGTTGGGCTGTGCCGGGCGGGCCATCAGCAGGTGGCGGGGCTCGCCGCGTACCGGTGGCGGGTGTTCGAAGGCCTGGATGGGTTGACCTCGTTCGACCCGGAGCACGAGACCGCTTTGCCCGTCGGGGCGCTCCAGCACCAATTCAAAGGGTTCGATGTCGCCGCCATTGCTGATGGCGATGCGGTTATGTTCCGGCCCTTCGCGGAGGCTGCTTCGCCGCCCGTCCACATAAAGCCGTGGTTGCAGCCCGACTGGCCGGAAGTCCCGCGGGCCCAGCGGTCCCCGCTCGATCGGTGTCCAGGTGACCTGGGCATCGTCGATCCACTGGCGCTCCAGAATGACCAGCCCCTCGGTGCCAACGCCGATGGACAGCGCCTGGCCGGTCAACAGGGTGTGCTCCCGGGCGAGTTCGATCTGGCCCGCCAGCTGGCGGGCGGTCTGTTCGAGGCTCCGGCTGCCCAGCTGGCTCATGGACAGTACGCCGATGCTGGCCACCACGCCGATGATGAACATCACGACCAGCAGTTCGAGCAGGGTGAAGCCGGTGGGGCATGCGCGGCGGGTCGCCATTGGCGTCCTCAGAACTCGTCCATGTTCCAGTTGCCGATCTCGCCCTCGATGCCCTCGCCACCGCGGCGGCCGTTGGCGCCATAGCTGAAGACGTCAAAGTCGCCATGTCGCCCGGGGTGCAGGTACTGGTACGGGTTGCCCCAGGGGTCGCTTGGCAGGCGGTCCATGTAGCCGCCCTGGCGGTACTGGGGGGCTTCCGGGCCGCTGCGCGGGCGTTCCACCAGGGCATCCAGTCCCTGGTCGGTGGTCGGGTACCGGAAATTATCCAGCCGGTAGAGATTCAGGGCGCTTTCCAGGGTGCGGATATCCTGCTTGACCTTGGTGATCCGGGCGTCGTCCGGGCGATCCATCACGCGAGGGACCACGATGGCCGCAAGGATGCCGAGGATGACCACCACCACCATGATCTCGATCAGGGTGAAACCCCGGGCACCGCGGAATCCGGTACTCGCAAGGCAGGCAGAGCGGGGTTCTTGCATGTTCAATTCACCAGCTGGTTGAGTTCGAAGATCGGGAGCAGGATGGCGAGGACGATGGTCAGGACGATGCCGCCCATGGTCAGGATCAGCAAGGGCTCGAACAGCCCCATGCTGATACTGATGCGGGATTCGACCTCCTGTTCCTGGGTCTCGGCGGCCCGTTCCAGCATCTCGGTGAGCCGTCCGCTGGACTCGCCGCTACGGATCAAGTGTACGGTGATCGGCGGGAAGTATCCCGTCTCTTCCAGGGCCTGACCGATGCTGCGGCCCTCGCGGATTCGCAGCGAGGCATCCTCCACGGCGGCGCGCATGGGGCGGCTGTCGATGACCTCGGCACCGGTTCGCAGCGCATCCAGGAGTGACACCCCACTGGCGGACAGGATGCTGAGGGTGCGCGCAAACCGGGCCGTGTTGAGCCCCCGGACCAGGCGCCCCACAAGCGGGAGGCGCAGGACCAGCCGGTCGAAGCGCATGCGCGGCCCAGGTTTGCGCAGCCAGTGGGCCAGCAGCGCCACGAGCACGCCCAGGGCGATCAGCGCGTACAGGCCATAGCTTCGCAACAGATCACTGGTGCTGATCAGCATGCGGGTCAGGGTGGGCAGCTGCTGGTCCAGGCCCTCGAAGACCTGGACCACTTCGGGGACCACATAGACGACCAGGCCCACGGTCACGCCCAGGGCCACCAGCGTCAGGATGACCGGGTAGATCAGGGCGAGCATGACCTTTTGCCGCAACGCGTGACGATTCTCGAGGTATTCGGCCAGGCGCTCCAGTACCAGGTGCAGATGCCCGGAGGCCTCGCCGGCCGAGACGGTGCTGCGGTAGATCTCGGGGAACGCGCGCGGAAATGCGCCCAGCGCCTGGGCCAGCGAGTGCCCCTCCATGACCCGGGTGCGCACGGCACTGAGGATGTTGCGTACCTTCTGCTTTTCGGACTGGCGTGCGACGGTCGCCAGCCATTCCTCCACCGGCAGGCCGGCGCGCGCAAGCGTGGCCATCTGACGTGTCGCGAGCGCGAGGTCGAGGGCGCCGATGCCGCCGGCCCCGCCGCGTCCCGAGTGGGTCCGGGTACCCCGGGTGGCGGCCGAGGATTCGCCGATTTCGAGCAGATCCAGTGGGGTCAGGCCTTCGCTGCGCAACTGGGACCGGACGCTGCGGGCGGTATCCCCCTCGGTCACGCCCTTGTGCGTTCGGCCGGCTGCGTCCAGCGCCTGGTATTCGAAGGCGGGCATGGCCCTAGCCCGCCTCGGTGACGCGCAGCATTTCCTCGAGGCTGGTCGTGCCGTCGAGAACGCGCCGGCAGGCATCCGCGCGGAGACTCACGCTGTTCTCGCGCGCGGCCCGGACCATGGCCTGTTCGCTGGCATTGTCATGAATGAGTGTGCGCAGGCGTTCGTTCACCTCCACCAGCTCATAGATGCCGGTCCGGCCCCGATAGCCGAGTTCGTTGCAGCTCGGGCAGCCGCGCGCACGGTAGAGCGTGGGAGGTTCCGTGGAGGCTACGCCCAGCAGTTCGCATTCCCGTGGCGATGCCGGGTGGGGTTCACGGCAGTCCTTGCACAGGACCCGTACCAGCCGCTGGGCGAGAATCCCGTTCAGGGTCGACGAGAGCAGGAACGGCTCCACGCCCATGTCGCGCAGGCGCGTGATGGCCCCGATCGCGGAGTTGGTGTGCAGGGTGGAAAATACCAGATGCCCTGTCAGGCTCGCCTGCACCGCGATCTGGACAGTATCGACATCGCGGATCTCGCCGACCATCACCACATCCGGGTCCTGGCGCAGGATGGCCCGCAGCCCGCGGGCAAAGGTCATGTCGATACGGCTGTTGATCTGGGTCTGCCCGATCCCGTCGAGGTAGTACTCGATCGGGTCCTCGACGGTCAGGATATTGCGGCTGCGGTCATTGAGCCGGGTCAGCGCCGCGTACAGTGTCGTCGTCTTGCCCGACCCGGTCGGGCCGGTGACCAGCACGATCCCGTGCGGCCTTGTGACAATCCGTTCCAAGGTGTCACGGGTATCCGGATCCATGCCCAGGTGGGTGAGGTCGAGGCGGCCGGCCTGCTTGTCCAGCAGTCGCATCACCACGCGTTCTCCGTGGCCCGAGGGCAGGGTGGAGACGCGCACGTCCACCGCGCGGCCGGCGACCCTGAGGGAGATGCGTCCGTCCTGTGGCAGTCGCTTCTCCGCGATGTCCAGCCGTGCCATCACCTTGATGCGCGAGACGATGAGCGATGCAAGCCCCGCGGGCGGGGTCAGAATCTCGCGCAAGACGCCGTCCACACGCAGCCGGACGGCCAGGCGACTCTCGAAGGGCTCGATGTGGATGTCCGACGCGTTTTCCCGTACCGCCTCCGTCAGCAGCGCATTGATGAGCCGGATAATCGGGGCATCGTCTTCGGCCTCCAGGAGGTCCTGCGGCTCGGCGAGGGATTCCGCCACGCTCGACAGGTCGAGGTTGCCATCCAGCTCCTCCATCGATTGCATGGCCCGCGAGCTGGAGGATTCGTAGCGCTCGCGCAGCCGCTGCTCGAAGGTCTTGTCATCGACGGTTTCCAGGTTCAGCGGCTCGGGGCTGCGTCGGCGCAGTTCCAGGAGCCCCTGCGGATCGGCGTCGTGGCGCAGGAAGATCTGGCGCTTGCCCGCGACCAGATCGCCGGGCACGGCGCCGACCCGGCGCGCGAAGGTGTAGCTCACGGCGAACGTACCGGTCACCGGCGTCCCGGGCGCGTTCGGGTCGTCCGGCACGAGTTCCCGGGTCGCCCCTGCGCTCATGGCCTGGGTACCCTCGGCCATTCAGTCGCGCTTGCCATGGACATCTTCGAAGCTCGGCGGGAGCTGGGTCAGGCGCTCCCATTCCGGCAGGACCGGACTTCTGCGCTGCTGGGTGCGTGCCTGCTCGCGCAGTTGCTCGCCGCGGATAAAGCTGTACTTCTCGCTGGTCAGCTCGGCGCCACGGGCGCTGTCCCGGACGATGCGCGGGTGCAGGAACACCATCAGGTTCCGTTTCTCGGTCTGGTTGCGATCCGCCCGAAAGAGTCGTCCAAGCCCGGGGATGCTGCCCAGCCCGGGGACGCGCGCCTCGCTGTCCGTTTGCTGTTCTTCAATCAGCCCGCCGAGCACCAGCATGTCGCCGTCATCGATCAGGACGTGGGTCTTCAGTGTCCGGGTATTGGTAATGAGATCGGCCGCGCCGGAAGTACCCGGCGCCAACTGCGAGACCTCCTGTTCGATCTCCAGGCGCACGGCATTGCCCTGGTTGATCTGAGGCCGCACGCGAAGCTTCACTCCGACATCCTCGCGACGAATCGTGTCGAAGGCCTGGCCCGAATCCTCGATCGAGCGTCCGACGATGAACGGCACGTTCTGGCCGACCACGATCTCGGCTTCCTCGTTGTCCAGTGTCAGAAGGCTGGGGGTGGACAGGATGTTGCTGGAGGTGTCGCGTTGCAGCATGTTGACTAGGGCCGCGATCCGCGTGCTTCCGGTCGACCCCACGCCCCCGGCGGTCAGGCCGTCTCCGATATCCGGGGGGGAGGACACGCTCCCGTCAAGGAACCCCTCCACGCCCGCGGCGAGTTCGAGGATCCCGCGTGACCCGGGGCCGGAAAAGTTGAGGACCCCGGCACCGCTGTTTCCGATGGCGCCCCACTGCACGCCGAGGTCCTGCACGCGATCCGACGAGACCTCCGCGATGACGGCTTCGACCAGGACTTGCGCCCGGCGGATATCGAGCTGCTCCACGATGATGTCGAAGTCGCGGATGAAGTCGGAGGGGCCGTAGGTCACCACCGCATTTGTGGACTCGTGT
The DNA here is from genome assembly GCF_000380625.1 of Thioalkalivibrio sp. ALMg9. NCBI lineage: Bacteria > Pseudomonadati > Pseudomonadota > Gammaproteobacteria > Chromatiales > Ectothiorhodospiraceae > Thioalkalivibrio > Thioalkalivibrio sp. ALMg9. The sequence continues at coordinate 176,395 of NZ_AQYC01000006.1, read as the reverse complement.
GCCTCGATGTGGATCCTGTTTCCGCCCTGTTCGTCGGGGCCGATATCCGGGCTCTTTTCGGCGATGTTGCGCAGCAGTTCGGCAACCTCCTCGGCCCGCGCATACTTCAGGTAGTGCACGCGTGCGTTCCCTTCTTCCATCTCGCGGTCAAGCTGGGCAATGAGCCCGCGCAGGCGCAGGCGAGACTCCTCGCGCCCGGAGAGGATGATGGCGTTGCTGCGGCGATCCGCGAGGACCTGGGGTGTGGCGAGCTCTCCCGTGCCCTCCCGGGCCAGAACCTGCAGCTGCTCGGCGAGTTCCCCGGCGCGGGCGTGCCGGAGTTCAATGACCTCGAAATCGTCAGCGAATGGCAGGTCCATGCGTTCGACGAGGGCACGGATGCGATGCACGTTGCTGCGCGTATCCGAAATCAGCAGCGTGTTGGGCTCGGTGGCCGCCGCAAGATGCCCCCCTTGCGGGATCAGCGGGCGAAGGACCGGAACGAGCTGGGCGGCGGCGACATGCCGCAACGCGATCACGTGGGTGACGATGCTCCCGCCCCGTACGTCGGCGTCCGGTTCTGCCTCGATATCGAGGATTGTGGGCGTATCCTGCTTGGCCTGCGCGTCGGGCACGATGCGGGTGGACGATTCGCCCGGAATGGCTGCGAATCCGTGGATCTTGAGGATGTCGTGGAACAGATCCATCAGTTCGTCCCGAGGCACGGGGCGGCTGGAAACGACCGTGATGTTGCCGCGCACCCGTGGGTCCACGATGAAATTGGTCCCGGTTTCCTCGGACACAAGATCGATCAGGTTGCTGATGTTGGTGTCGCGAAGATTAAGCGTCAGCTCGTCCGCTGCGACGGACCCCGTTGCGCAGATCAGGGACAGTGCAAGGGCGCCAAGGCGGAGTCGAAGGCTCATTCGGTTAACTCGATGGTCAGCGGCAGGGTCTGCCCGTCACGTTCTATGGTGATGTTCACCCGGTCGGTGTTGCCGAGTCCAGCGAGGATCTGTTCGGGGTCTTCGATGTCGCGGACCTGCTGCCCCTGGATCGATGTGATGATGTCGCCTTCCTGAAGACCGGCGCGTTCGAATTCGCGCTGGTTGCGCGTCGGGGTGACCCGAATGCCCAGCAGCGCGCCATCCCGCATTACGGGCTGGGCACGCAGCGAATTCATGGCGCGCTGCGGGTCCTCGAGCCAGCGGGATCGGCTGATGTTGGCCGTGATCGGCGCTGGGGAACCGGTGGTTTGTGACGAGCGCTGATCGGTATCGGAGCGGCCGCCATCGACTCGCAGTTCGTCGCCCCGCGGGAGCCGCAGTGTCTCCAGTCGGCCTTCGCGCTCCAGGATGACCCGGTCCGCGTGTACCTGATGCAGTGTCGCCAGCTGGTTCCCGATGGTGTCGCCCACGTGGTAGAGCTCGACATTGGTTCGTCCGGTGGAAATGATCGCGCTGCCGTTGCCCTGTCCGGTTGCCAGGACGCCGAGGAGTTCGAGACTCAGGCGGGTCTCCGGCGCGTTCTCGATGGCCTGTTGGCCCGCTTGCCGGGGGCTGCCGAAGGGAGTGAATTCGGCGCTTCGGGCAAACCCGGACCGAGGAGGGGCATCGGCTGCGGGAGACGTGCTGGGGCGACTGGCGGTTGCCCGTTCCGCGTGGACCGTGGTGCCTGACGGGTACGTGTCCCCCGGAACGGCGATCGACCAGACCAGACCCGCGATCAGCCATGCCGTGACCGCCAGCAGCCCGGCACTGAGTATCCAGGGAAGGGGGAATGGCACAAGTCGGGGCGAAGGTGGCATCGTCAACGGCGTTCGCGGGTTATTCGGTTGGCTGGCCCCGGCGGTTCTCGCTAGGTCGAGTCGGATCGCGTCTTGAAAGAGGGCCTGGGGGAACACGGTTTAATGTACCCGTTCGCGTCGATGCCCCTGATTCCCCGATCCTGCATTGTTCAGCATGCCGCTTTCGCCAAGTGGGGTCGAGTCCCGGGCCATGCGGCCTCCGGTTTCCCGGAGATGCGCCGCTCCCGGTCTGGAAGTGAGTGTTCGTCCTGACGACCATGGGATGAGGTCACGCCGGCCGGTGGAGGGGAGCCACCGGGACCGGCAGCTCCATCCATCGCGTCCGAAGGCGGCCTGGTTGACGGACATCACCGACGACATCAGCTTCTTCTGCAACGAGTGCCGTCCCCGCACCGTAATTCCGGCTTTCGGGCGAATGCCGGAATTACGGTCCCGAACAAGCCTGGATGGTCTTGTCCCCATCTGCCACGAACACCTCGCCGTACTTCTCGTACTTTACGGCGACCTCAAATGACGATTCTTCGTTGCCTGAGAGGCCGCCGAAGTCGATCACGTATTGATCCTTAAAGAGCAGGAGGGCCACTTGCACAAAGACCTGTTGGAGGTTGGCATCACTCGCCAACTCGTAGAACAAGCCGCCCGTTTCGACCGCGAGTTGTTGTAGCTCATCTTTCTGAAGGTATTGGCCGAACCCGATGGTGAAGACGGGTATATCTTCCCCTAGGGCCTGAGCGATAGCGTCGTCTAGCGCGAGATCCCTCTCGTCAACAGGAACAGTAGTATCTTCGCCGTCGGTCAAGGCGATGACGGCCTTCCTGTCGTTGGTGCCGCCTTCCGTTTCGAAACGATCGATGGCTATCTCGGTTGCGTAGTAGAACGCGGTATCTCTGCCGATATCGCCCGGATCCTTGTCGATCGCGGTCTCTAGTACGTCCTTGTCGGAAGTGAAACCGGAGAGGGTCATGGGCTTGACGTCGAGGGCGTACTTGATGATGTCCGCCTTATCCTTATCGTTGTCCTTCATCGCGTCCACCAGCGACTTCGCGCCCGCTTCCATGTTGTCTACAGCATCGGGGAAGTCGGTGATACTGCCGCTGTAGTCCATCGCGATGCTGAGAGAGAGGTCGGTGTCGGTGCTGGTTCCGCCAACCTGTCGGACACCTATGAGGTCGAGCCCTTCAAGAGTGAACCCTCCAAAGGACTGCACGTCCGAAATCGGCCATCCCGCTTGGTCGGTGACGGACACAAAGGCTTGATGAGGCTCGTCAGGGCGAGGGCAGGCATTTATCTGGTTGACGGTGACGTTGATCGACTTGATTCGTTCGTAGGTTCCGGCCAGAGTGCTCCCGACCGTGGGGGTGTTGGGGTCATCGCTCTGCGCGATCAATAGGGCCTCGTATGTGTCGAAACGCCGTGGATCAAATTCGACCTCAACGGTGCAGCTGCCGCCGCCGGCGAGGTCAAACGGGGGCGCTCCGCAGGGGTTACTGCCACCTGAGGTGTCCACGCTAAAAGCGCCGAAGTCATCCCGACGCAGACTGATATCCGCGATGTTGGAGGACGTCGTGCCCTCGTTGCGGATGATGAATTGCCGAGGGAGCACGTGATCCTCGTTGCCTTCCGTAATGATCCCGAAATCGAAACGCTCCGGCACCACCGTGATCCCGGCCGAAGGCGTGGTGCCACCGCCGCCACCATCGCCGCCGCCACCGCCACCGCAGCCACTTAGGCCGATTGACGCCGCCAGCAAGGCTGGTACTAGGAGTCGGGACTTTCCGTATTCAAGCGTCATGGGTTTGTTTCTCCATCGATGGGCGGGGTGACCGGGTCGGTGCCCTGCAAGGGTTGCGGGCGCCGGGAACGGTCAGGCGGCGAGTGGGGTTGTCCGCCGGGAACCTGATCACGGAGAAAATCTAGTGGAAGAACGAGAACTGGGTCCGTGCGGTGCCGAACATAGGCGACCCGTCCGTGCCAGAACCCCTGTCGTCCGGAGGGCTCCCTTCTGCCCAAGAATAGTGATGAATGAACGCCGTGGAAGGCATCCCGTTACCCCCTCGTTAACGCGCCGGGGTCCCGAAAGCGGGGTTCTACCCCGTTTAAACGGATACTTGCCCGGTATATCGCTTCGGCAGGCACTTGTTGTGTGCCGCCGCGGCGGCCCGATGGACGCCCCCTGCACGTGAATCTGCCTCTCCCGCGGCCCGAGTGGCCATCCCCCACCGAGATCGTTCCGGCCTGCCTGCCGAAGCCGTCTGATGTTGCATTCCCCGGGACCCGCGAGCCGGATGGCTGGATGGTTCGAGCGCCGCCCGGCAGGCGTTCATGGCGCGCCTGGACGAGATCCGGCTGCAGGTGAGGCGGTCGCTGATCCCGGGCCTGTTCGAGACGGAATCGCACTTCGCCCTGTATCCGCCCGGGCACCCACTACGCCTGGGACGTGGGCGCCTTCCAGGCCGGTAACTGCCGCCGCCTGTCGCTGATGTCCTACCTGAACCGCCACTGACGCGAACGCGACGGTGGGCAGTTCGCGATCTACGAGCGCGAAGGGTGCGAGATCCGCCGCATCCGGCCGCGGGCGGGGACGCTGGTGCTGTTCCTCATGCCGTGTTGTCCACTCGCCGCTGGCGCGCCAGCATCGCCTCCTGGATGCGCATCCGCGACCTGCCGAACCCGCTCGCCAGCCTCGACCGCTTCTGATGGATGCCGGCGGCGCTGCCTTGCAGCGTCCGCCGCCGGCGCCCATGATCGGAGAACAGGCTTCCTGAAGCCCCGGATCGAACGCGGAGCGGCGGGCCATCATGGGCGACAGCTGGCAATCGCATGACAACGCGCTACCCCCTCGGGACACGTCGCTCGACGTGCCGTTGCAGCCCTCGTCCTATGCGATCTGGGCCGAGCGCTATCAGCTTCGCGATGCGCAGGGCGAGCCCGTGGACAGTTCGGTGGAGTCGATGTTCGACCGTGTGGCGCGGGCGCTCGCTGCGGTCGAGGTGCCGGACAAGCGCGCGCAGGTCGAGCGGGACTTCCGCTGGGCGCTGGACAATGGCGCCATCCCGGCCGGGCGCATCCTGGCCAATGCCGCGGCCGAGGCGTACAAGCCGCACACCACGCTGATCAACTGCACCGTCTCGCGGACGATCCGCGATTCCCTGCAGGCCATCCTCGATGCCAATACCGCTGCCGGCCTGACGCTGAAGGCCGGGGCCGGCATCGGCTATGACTTCAGCACGCTGCGCCCGAAAGGTGCGCTGGTCGCGGGCGCCGGGGCCCCGACCAACGGTCCGGTCGCGTTCATGCAGATCTTCGACCAGACCTGCCGGACCATCGGCGCGGCTGGCGGGCGCCGCGGGGCGCAGATGGCGACGCTGGATGTCGGCCACCCCGACATCCAGCGCTTCATCCTCGCCAAGCGCCGCAAGGGGCGGCTGACCCAGTTCAATCTCTCGGTGCTGGTGCGCGACGCCTTCCTGGAGGCGGTGGAGCGCGACGCGGAGTGGGCGCTGGCCTTCCCGCTGTTGCCTGTAGAGCGGGACCAGGTGGCCGCATCCGACATCGTCTACCGCGACTGGCCGGTCGTCGAGGACGACTACCGCGTCGATGAACAGGGCCGCGTCGCCTGCCGCATCTACCGCCGCGTCCGTGCCCGCGAGCTGTGGGAGGCCCTGATGCGCAGCACCTATGACGTCGGGGAACCCGGCATCATCCTGATAGATCAGGTCAATCGCCAGAACAACGCCTGGTTCGACGAGGTGATCCGAACGACCAACCCCTGCGGCGAAGAGCCGCTGCCACCGGACGGCGCCTGCCTGCTGGGGTCGGTGAACCTGACCGGGTTCGTCTCTGCGCCGTTCACCGAAGACGCGACATTCGACTGGGCCCGTTTCGAGCGCGTGGTGCGCGTATTCACGCGCATGCTGGACAACGTCGCGGATATCTCGGGGCTGCCGCTGCCGGAGCAGCGCGCCGAGATGCTGCGCAAGCGCCGCCACGGCATGGGCATCCTCGGGCTCGGTTCGGCGCTGGCGATGCTGGGGGAGGCCTACGGATCCGAGTCGGCCGCCGCCTTCACCGGGGAGGTCTGTCGACGTCTCGCGCTGGAGAGCTGGCGGGCCGGGCTGGATCTCGCGCGGGAGAAGAGCCCGGCGCCGATCATGGACGAGGACTTCCCGCTGACGGCCGACATGCTGCGTCGTCAGCCGGCGCTGGCCGAGGCCGGCTACCGGGTCGGGGATGTGCTGAAGGGTCGCGAGCTGCACGCGCGCTTCAGCGCCTACATGCAGCGCATCGCCGGGGCGGACCCGGCCCTGGTCGCGGCGCTGGCGGAGGAGGGCGCGCGCTTTACCCACGCCACCTCCATCGCGCCCACCGGCACCATCAGCTTGTCGGTCGCCAACAACGCCAGCAACGGCATCGAGCCGACCTTTCTCCACCACACCACGCGCAACATCCGCCGGTCCGGGCGGCGTACCCGCGAGGCGGTGGACTGCTATTCCTTCGAACTGCTGGCCTACCGCGCTCTGGTCGATGCCGAGGCGGGGCCGGGGGATCTGCCCGCCAACGCGATCACCGCGGACCAGGTCAGCGTGGACGCCCACATCCGCATGCAGGCCGCCGCCCAGCCGTGGGTGGACTCGGCCATCTCCAAGACGCTCAATGTCCCGAGCGAGTTCCCGTTCGAAGACTTTCAGCAGGTCTACCTGCAGGCCTGGCGCGCGGGGCTCAAGGGTTGCACCACCTACCGGCCGAACCCGCAGGCGCAGATGGGCGTGCTGATGGACCCGGAGCGCCTGCGCAGCACCTGGTACACCTTTTCCCTGGCGGATGGCCAGGAGGTGACCCTGCGCGGCGACGAAGATGTGGAGTACGAGGGCCAGGTGCACACCGCCGCCAATCTCTTCGCGGCGCTGGACGAGGGCTACTACGACGATGTCTGACGTCATCGGGGAGGACACGATGCACCGGATCGACCAGCCCATCATCGCCGTTCGCCGTTCGGATGTTGCGGCAGGAGAGAGTCCACCGCCGGGCGACGACAACCCGCTGGGCAAGCGTATCCCGTCGCGCCCCGAGGGCGAGCTCGAGTCGGTCACCGAAAAGGTCCGCTACTGGACCCAGGAGGGGCCGCAGACGGTCTACTTCGTGGTCAGCTTCGTGGCCGTTTCCGGAACGGTGGGCGGCGAGCGTGTGACCATCGAGCGCCCGATCGAATTCTTCCTGCCCACCGGGCAGCACTCCGAGTCCTACCAGTGGATCTCCGCCACCATGCGCAGCCTGTCGCTGGCGGCCCGCGGGGGCTACGCCAGCCGCGCCCTGCGCGACCTGCGCAAGGTCACCTGGGATCGCGGCCCGGTCCGCTGCGGCACCAACGAATACGGCAAGCCCCTCTACCATCCCTCCGAGGTCGCGGCCATTGCCCACGCCCTGCAACAAATCCTCCAGCGCCGCGGCTTCCTCGATCCGGACGGCCAGCCGCGCCCGCTGCGCGAGCTTGCCGCCACCTTTCGCGACCAGGACCGAACCCCTGATTCCGCCGCAGCCGTGACCCTGGAGGCACCGGCTCAAACAACCATCGGCGCAGCCCCCTGCCCCCAGTGCGGCGGCCACCTCGAGATCATCGACGGCTGCCCCACCTGCCGCGACTGCGGCTATTCCAAGTGTCCCTGACACCTAAAACTGGATATTTGACCAAGACCTCCTGGAGCCATCCGGCACCGACGAGTCAGAGGCCGGTGGCCCTCATCGCGTATCCACCAGCATGGATAACCCCTCGGCCGACAGGGCCGCCGTGGAAATCTCAAAGGGGGTCTCGTAGTCTCCCCGGATCGTCCATTCCGCCCTGGAGACATCGTGGCCAACATCCTGAACCCGTACGCCGACGAGCAGCCCGAGTCGAAGCACATCGTGCTACGTGCCCGCAGTGGCCAGGCGGTCTCCGCCGATTTCACCCTGCAGGATCGGCGCGGGCGCGAAAGCGCGGCGGAATACCTGTTTCATCTCTATTCCACCATCAAGCAGAAGCTGGGCGAACCGGTCCTGGATACTGCTGCACCATCGCCGGACGACCAGACCGCCATGCAGCGACTGATTCTGTACTCGGCCGGCGCCCACGACACCATGTTCGGCACCTTTAATGCCTCCAGTGCCTCCTCGGAGATGCCGGAGGAGGAGCGAAACGAGTTCGTGGAGATCTTCCTGCTGGCCAGCGCCACGGTCATCGAGGGACAGCGGATCACCGTCGACCTCCAGCGCGGCCTCATCACCTCCGAGGCGCCCTGAGCGCAAGGTCCCGTGCGGGGTCGCCGCCGCAGCACGGATTGCCCGTGCAGATGGGCATGGATGCATGCCGGCTCGTTTCAGGGACGGCCTTGTGCCGTAAGTCTTGGATGGGAGGGGTGGGCCCGGTTGGGTGGAGGCCGGCCGCGTAGCGGCGCGTAGCCTGGCTTCGCGAGGCCGGAGCGGCGTGCGCCGGGAGGCGCGCGACTGGAATATTCCGATCCGCCCAGCAGGAGCGAAGCGAATGGTGGGCCCGGTCGGACTCGAACCGACGACCAAAGGATTATGAGTCCCCTGCTCTAACCAACTGAGCTACAGGCCCGTATTCGGGGGGGCGTACAAACGACTGCGGCGCCATTCTACCCGCAAGGGGAAGATGGCGCCGCATCGCTAGGTCGGGTTCCGGCCGCCGGGCCGGGACGCCGGTTACTCGGCGTCGGTGTAGGTGCGCAGCAGTTCGGCGCGGGTCGGGTGGCGCAGCTTGCGCAGGGCCTTGGCCTCGATCTGGCGGATGCGCTCGCGGGTGACGTCGAACTGCTTGCCGACCTCCTCGAGGGTGTGGTCGGTGTTCATGTCGATACCGAAGCGCATGCGCAGGACCTTGGCCTCGCGCGGGGTCAGCGTGGACAGGATCTCGCGGGTGGCCTCGGTGAGGCTCTCCTGTGCGGCGGAGTCGGACGGCGAGGCGACCTTCTCGTCCTCGATGAAGTCGCCCAGATGCGAGTCTTCGTCGTCGCCGATCGGGGTCTCCATGGAGATCGGCTCCTTGGAAATCTTGAGCACCTTGCGGATCTTGTCCTCGGGCATCTCCATGCGCTCGGCCAGCTCTTCCGGGGTGGCCTCGCGGCCCATCTCCTGCAGCATCTGGCGGGAGACGCGGTTGAGCTTGTTGATCGTCTCGATCATGTGCACCGGGATGCGAATGGTGCGCGCCTGGTCCGCGATGGAGCGAGTGATCGCCTGGCGAATCCACCAGGTGGCGTAGGTCGAGAACTTGTAGCCGCGGCGGTATTCGAACTTGTCCACGGCCTTCATCAGGCCGATGTTGCCTTCCTGGATGAGGTCGAGGAACTGCAGGCCGCGGTTGGTGTACTTCTTGGCGATGGAGATCACCAGGCGCAGGTTGGCCTCGACCATCTCTTTCTTCGCGCGGCGGGCCTTGGCCTCGCCGATGGACATGCGGCGGTTGATCTCCTTGATCTCGGCGATGTTCAGGCTGGCCTCGCGCTCGATCTCGGCCAGCTTCTTCTGCAGGCGCACGATCTCTTCTTCGTGCTGGGCCAGGGCGTTGGTGTACTTGCCCTTGGCCTTGCAGGCTTCCTTGATCCAGTCGAGATTGGTCTCGTTCTTGGGGAAGCTGTCGATGAAGGCCTTGCGCGGCATCTGGGCCTGCTCGACGGCGAGCGCCATGATGCGGCGCTCGTGGCGGCGGACGTGGTCGATGCTGCCGTGCAGCTGGGTGGTCAGCTGGTCGACCATGCGCGGGATCAGCTTGAACTCCATGAAGTACTTGGCGGTGGCCTCGCGCGCTACAGCGTAGGCCTCGCGGTTGCCCTTCTCGAAGGCCTTGTGCGCCTTGGCGTGCAGCTTGCGCAGCTTTTCGAAGCGCTCGCGCGCCTCTTCCGGATCCGGGCCGGTGTCCACCGGCTCGGCGGCTTCTTCGTCTTCCTCGGCGTCTTCCACCTCGTCGACGATGGCATCCAGTTCGGCGCTGGCCTGCTGCTCGGCGGCGGCCGCCGCAGCCGCCTTCTGCTCGTCCTGGGCCTTCTGGGCCTGTTCCGGTGTCACCAGGCCACGGGCCACGGCCTCACCGTTGGCGTGATCATTCGGGTCGATGAAGGAAACCACCAGGTCGGTCAGGCGGCCATTGTTCTCGACGATCCGGTCGTATTCGCGGATCAGCCGTTCGATCGCGCCCGGATGGTGGGCGAGCGCGAACAGGACCTGCATCAGGCCCTCTTCGATGCGCTTGGCGATGCGGATCTCGCCTTCGCGGGTCAACAGCTCGACCGTGCCCATCTCGCGCATGTACATGCGCACGGGGTCGGTGGTGCGGCCGAAGTCGCTGTCGGCGGAGGCGAGCGCCGCCACGGCGTCCTCGGCGTCGTCGTCGGCAGAGACCGAACCGTCGGACAGCAGAAGGCTGTCGGCGTCCGGGGCCTGCTCATGCACCGCGATGCCCATGTCGTTGATCATCGCAATGATGTCCTCGACCTGGTCGGAGTCGATGATCGAGTCGGGCAGGTGGTCGTTTACCTCGGTATACGTGAGGTATCCCTGCTCCTTGCCCTTGGCAATCAGTTCCTTGAGCTGGGATTGCTGCTCTTCACGATTCATTGCGGTCGTACTCCGAGGTGCTTGTTTGAGCCGTGGCAAGACGGCTCAAGGAAAGTGGGACGCAGAAAAATCAATCCTACATTGTAGCAGAAGATTCTTATATTGCCGGTGGCCTGATGGATTCTCGGGTCAAGGCTGGGTCGCGACCCGGCTCTGGGGCGACCTCCTTGACCGCTATGTTGAGGGCGAATCCGGGCGCTTCAAGCCCCGGCGCGCTATTTGGGCAGGTCGAACCGCTGCAACTGCTGGGTAAGACGGGCGAGCTCGGCGCGTTGTTCCGTTCCGAGTTCGGAACCGGGGCGAGTCAGTTCACGAATTCGCAATCGATAGTGCTGACGCAGGAGCTGGCGGGCGCAGTCCAGCGCCGTCTGGCGGGTGACCGCTGGCTCGCCGTCGTTGAGCTCCTGGTGGGCCAGGGCCATGAGTCGCTGAAAGTGGCGCTGGTCGCGAAAGCGCTCCAGCAGGCCGGCCGTGTGGCGTCCAGGGCTCTCGTCCAGGGCCGCGAGGACATTGCGCAGGGTCTCGGCGGCCGCTCCGGGCAGCTCGACGACCTGGCGGAACTCGGGCTGTGACCAGTCCAGTTCCGGGTGTTGCAGGACGCGGGCGAGCAGGGCACCCCACAAGGCCGGGGCGCTCTCGCCGCGCGCGGGCGCACGGCCGCCGGGGGTGGCGGGGAGCTCGTGACCCGGGCCCGGTTCAGGGTTGCGGGCAGGCTGGGGTGGCTGTTCCGACAGGACCTGTTCCAGTCGCTCCTGGCTGAGCCCCGTCTCCTGTCCGATGCGTTCGACCAGCTGGTCACGAAACAGCGGATCGCGGGCGGTGGCGACCAGCTTCATCGCCGCGTGGGCGAAGCGGGTGCGGCCTTCGGCGGTGTCGGTGGGGTGCTCCTCGCGCTGCAGGCGCATCAGGGTCTCGGACAAGGGCAGGGCGCCGGCGAGGCGCTCCTCCCAGCCGGCCAGGCCGTCGCGCAGGACCAGGCTGTCCGGGTCGTCGCCCTCCGGCAGGAACAGCACGCGCACCTCGCGCAGGCCCTGGATCGCGGGCAGCGCCTCGCCCAGGGAGCGCCAGGCGGCGCGGCGGCCGGCGGCATCGCCATCGAAGCACAATGTGATGCGCGAGACCTGACGGAACAGGCTGTCCAGGTGGGCACGGGTGAGCGCGGTACCCATGCAGGCCACTGCGCGGTGGAACCCGGCGCGGGCCAGGCCGACCACGTCCATGTAGCCCTCGACCACCACGATGTCGTCCAGCCGGGTGCCGGCCTTGCGCGCCTCGAACAGGCCATAGATCACCTGGCCCTTGTGGAAGACCTCGCTCTCTGGACTGTTCAGGTATTTCGGTTCGCCGTCCTCGATCAGGCGCCCGCCGAAGCCGGTGATGCGCCCGCGCCGGTCGCGGATCGGGAACATGATGCGCGCGCGGAAGCGCTCGCGGATGCCGCCGTCGTCGCGGCGCGCGGCCAGGCCGGCATCGACCAGTTGCTGCGGAGTGAAACGTGGTTTGAGCGCCTCGATCAGCCCCGCGGGCGGGGCCCAGCCGATCTGGTAGTTGCGTGCGGTGGCGCCGTCGATGCCACGGTTTTTCAGGTACTCGACTGCCCTGGGGGTCTGGCGCAGTTGCTGTACGTACCATTCGGCGGCCGCGTCCAGCGCGTCATACAGCGGGGCATGGGCCTCGCGGCGGTCGTCATCCCCGGCCTCGCGCGGAACCTCGAGCCCGGCCTGTTCGGCCAGCTGCTCGATCGCCTCGGGAAAGCTAAGGTTCTCGTACTCCATCAGGAAGCTGATGGCCGTGCCATGCGCCCCGCAGCCGAAGCAGTGATAGAACTGCTTTTGCGGGGAGACGTAGAAAGACGGCGTCTTCTCGCCGTGGAACGGGCAGCAGGCCGCGAACTCGCGCCCGGCCTTCTTCAGGCTGACGCGGCGCTGAATGATCTCGACGATGTCACTGCGTTCGAGCAGATCGTCGATGAACGCCTGGGGGATGAGGCCTGCCATGGGGTCGCTGCGTGTTCCTCGGAGTCGTGCCGGTGGTTGGGTTCGCATGATAGCCCGGAGGGGCCGGTGGCCGTCAGGGCATCGATCCGTTCACGTCAGTGCGAGCCCCCTCATCCCGCCTTTGCGATCGCCCAAACAAAACGGGCCCCGTGAGGGGCCCGAATCGCGGTGCTGCCGGATGGCGGGTCAGGCGGCCTGGCGCAGGTTGGCCAGCAGGCCCCGGAGTTCCGAGGCCTTGGGCTTCACCAGCCAGAACGAGCCCTGGTAGTCGTCGAAGCGCTCCAGGATTTCACGGCCCCAGGCGCTGTCGGTCTCGTGCACGAATTCCGTGACGAGTTCCTCCAGGTAGTTCCGGTGCGCCTCCATCTCCTCGGTGTCGAGGCGGTGCAGGTCGATCAGCTCGTTGTTGATGCGGTCCGGGAAGTCGTTCTCCCGATCCAGCACGAATGCGAAGCCGCCGGTCATGCCCGCGCCGAAGTTGATGCCGGTATTGCCCAGCACCACCATCACGCCGCCGGTCATGTACTCGCAGCCGTGGTCGCCGATGCCTTCCACCACGGCGATCGCGCCGGAGTTGCGCACGCCGAAGCGCTCGCCACACTGGCCGGCCGCGAACAGCTTGCCGCCGGTCGCCCCATACAGGCAGGTGTTGCCCATGATGGTGGTGTCCTGGCTGGCGAAGCTGGAGCCCTCCGGCGGCCGGATCACCAGCTTGCCGCCGGTCATACCCTTGCCGACGTAGTCATTTGCATCGCCTTCCAGGTACAGGTGCAGACCGCCGGCATTCCACACGCCGAAGCTCTGCCCGGCCGTGCCCTTCATGCGCACGGTGATCGCGGCGTCTGCCATGCCCTGATTGCCGTGACGCTTGGCAATCTCTCCGGACAGCCGCGCGCCGATCGAGCGGTCGGTGTTGGCCACGTCGAAGTGGTATTCGCCTCCGGCCTTGCTCTCGATCGCCTCGAGCATCTCCGCGACCATCTTCTCGGCCAGCTCGCCCTTGTCGAACGGCTCGTTCTTCGGCGCCTTGCAGAAACGCGGCTTGTCGGCCAGGTCGCCGCTGGCCAGCAGGCCGTTCAGGTCCAGATGCTGCTGCTTGGGCGTCTCCCCCGGCAGGATCTCCAGCAGGTCGGTGCGGCCGATCAGGTCGGTCAGGCTGCGCACGCCCAGCTTCGCCATCCATTCGCGGGTCTCGCGGGCGACGAACTGGAAGTAGTGCATGACCATCTCGGGCAGCCCGATGAAGTGGTTCATGCGCAGCACCTTGTCCTGCGTGGCCACACCCGTTGCACAGTTGTTCAGGTGGCAGATGCGCAGGTACTTGCAGCCCAGCGCGACCATCGGGCCGGTGCCGAAGCCGAAGCTCTCGGCGCCCAGGATGGCCGCCTTGATGACGTCCAGGCCGGTCTTCAGGCCACCGTCGGTCTGCAGGCGTACCTTGTCGCGCAGGTCGTTGCCGCGCAGGGTCGCGTGGGTCTCGGACAGGCCCAGCTCCCACGGGGTGCCGGCGTACTTCACCGAGGTCAGCGGGCTGGCGCCAGTGCCGCCGTCATAGCCAGAGATGGTGATCAGGTCGGCGTAGGCCTTGGCCACGCCGGCGGCGATGGTGCCGACCCCGGCCTCGGAGACCAGCTTCACCGAGACCAGCGCATCCGGGTTGACCTGCTTGAGGTCGAAGATCAGCTGCGCCAGGTCCTCGATGGAGTAGATGTCGTGGTGCGGCGGCGGCGAGATCAGGGCCACGCCGGCATTCGAGAAGCGCAGCTCCGCGATCATCTTGTTGACCTTGTGCCCCGGCAGCTGGCCGCCCTCGCCGGGCTTGGCGCCCTGGGCGACCTTGATCTGCAGGACTTCGGCGTTGACCAGATAGTGCGGGGTCACGCCGAAGCGGCCGGAGGCCACCTGCTTGATCTTGGACATGCGCTCGGTGCCGTAGCGGGAGACGGCCTCGCCGCCCTCGCCGGAGTTGGAGCGTCCACCGAGGCGGTTCATCGCGGTGGCCAGGGCCTCGTGGGCCTCCGGCGACAGCGCGCCCAGGCTCATGCCGGCGGAGTCGAAGCGCGGCAGGATGTCGGCCTCGGGCTCGACCGCGTCAAGCTCGATCGGCTCGATGTCGTCGCGCACCTTGAGCAGGTCGCGCAGCACGGTCACCGGGCGTTCGTTCACCAGGTCCGCGTATTCCTTGTAGATCCCGTAGTCGCCGGACTGCACCGCGCGGTGCAGGGTCTGGATCACGTCCGGGTTGTAGGCGTGGTACTCGCCCCCGTGGACGTATTTCAGCAGACCGCCCTGGCCGGCGCTCTTGCGCGGGTTCCAGGCACGCTTCGACAGCGTCTCCAGATCCGCCTGAATGTCGGCGAAGCGGGTGCCCTGGATGCGGCTGGTGGTGCCCTTGAAGCAGGTCTCCACGATTTCGTCGGACAGGCCGACGATCTCGAACAGCTGCGCGCCGCGGTAGCTGGCAATGGTGGAGATGCCCATCTTGGACAGGATCTTGAACAGGCCCTTGTTGATGCCGCGGCGATAGTTCTGCGCCAGGGTCAGCGGGTCCGCGTTCGGGATCTCGCCGGATTGGCACATGCCGTGCAGCGCGGAGTAGGCCAGGTACGGATAGATCGCGGTGGCGCCGTAGCCCAGCAGCACCGCGAAGTGGTGCGGATCACGCACGGTGGCGGTTTCGGCAACGATGTTCGCGTCGGTGCGCAGCTTGGCGCCGATCAGGGCATGGTGAACCGCGCCCACGGCCAGCGCGGCCGGGATCGGGCGGCGTTCCGGGTCGATGCCGCGATCCGACAGGACCAGCACCACGGCACCGTCGCGCACGGCCTCGACCGCGTGCTCGGTCAGGGCCTTCACGGCGTCCTCCAGCGAGCCGGAATGGACGTCGTAGTTGAGGTCCATGCGCTCGACGCGGAAGGCGTCCTCGGTCTGGTTGCACAGCTCGCGGAACTTGGCCTCGGACAGCACGGGGGAGTCGGACACCAGGCGGTGGGCGTGGTCCGGGGTCTCCTCGAACAGGTTCTGTTCGCGGCCGAAGCAGGTCTCCAGTGACATCACGATGCTTTCGCGCAGCGGGTCGATCGCCGGGTTGGTCACCTGGGCGAATTGCTGGCGGAAGTAGTCGAACAGCGAACGGGTGTGGCTGGAGAGCACTGCGAACGGGGTGTCGTCGCCCATGGAGCCCACGGCCTCCTGCCCGGCCTCGGCCAGCACGCGCAGGATCTGGTCGCGTTCCTCGAAGGTCACGTCGAACAGTTTCTCGTAGGTCTCCAGGCGCTCGGGCGGCATCGGCTCGCCAGAGAACAGCTGGTTGTCGTCCAGCTGGCTCTTCAGGTGCTTCACGTGCGCGCGCAGCCACTGGCGGTAGGGCTGGCGGGTGCGGTTGATGCGGTCGACGTCCTCGGGCTGCAGCAGCTCGCCGGACTCGGTGTCCACGGCGAGCATCTGGCCGGGCTTCAGGCGCCCCTTGGCGACCACGTCCCCGGGGGCGTAGTCATACACGCCGATCTCCGAGGCCAGGGTGATGTGGCGGTCCCTGGTAATCACGTAGCGCGCCGGGCGCAGGCCGTTGCGGTCCAGGGTGCAGGCGGCGTAGCGGCCATCGGTCAGCACGATGCCGGCCGGGCCGTCCCAGGGCTCCATGTGCATGGAGTTGTATTCGTAGAACGCGCGCAGGTCGGAGTCCATGTGCGCGACGTTCTGCCACGCCGGCGGGACCAGCAGGCGCATTGCGCGGAACAGATCCATACCGCCGGCCAGCAGCACCTCCAGCATGTTGTCCAGGCTCTGCGAGTCGGAGCCCTCCAGGTTGACCAGCGGTTCCAGCTCGGCCAGCTCCGGCAGCTTCTCGGTGGCGAACTTGTGCTGGCGCGCGATCGCCCAGTTGCGGTTGCCCTGCACGGTGTTGATCTCGCCGTTGTGGGCGAGGAAGCGGAACGGCTGCGCCAGGCCCCACTGCGGGAAGGTGTTGGTGGAGAAGCGCTGGTGGAACACGCAGATTGCCGTCTCCAGTTCCGGGCGCTTCAGGTCCGGGTAGAACACCGGCAGGTTGGCCGGCATCACCAGACCCTTGTAGGAGAGCACCTGCGCCGACAGGCTGGGCACGTAGAACACCGGGTCGTCGCCCATCGCGATCTCGGCGCGGCGGCGCACCACGAACAGCGCGCGTTCGAAGTCGGCCGCGTCCATCTCCGCCGGGGCATTGATGAACACCTGCAGGATGTGCGGCTGGCTCTTCATCGCCTCGGCGCCGCAGGCGTCTTCCGGATTGACCGGCACCTCGCGCCAGCCGGCAAGCCCGAGCGGGCCGCGCTCGATGGCGCTCTCCACGGCGGCGCGGGTTTCGGCGATCTTTGCCGGGTTGATGAACACGATGCCGGCGGCGAAGCGCTCGGCCAGTTCAATCTTCGACTCGGAGGCGAGGGTGCGCAGGAAGGCCTCGGGGGTCTTCATCAGGAGGCCGCAGCCGTCACCGGTCTTGCCGTCGGCGGCGATCGCGCCGCGGTGGGTCATGCGTTCCAGGGCCTTGATCGCGGTGTCGACCACCCAGTGGCTGGCTACGCCGTCCATGTGCGCAATGAGGCCGAAGCCGCAGTTGTCGCGCTCGAATTCGGGGCGGTAGAGGGTGCCGTTCAGTTGGTTCTGTCGCATTGGTCAACTCCGGTCGCAGCGCGCGGGGCCGTACGCGGGCGCGGTACGTTGGTCAGGGCCGTCCCTGGAAAAAGAACACGGAAAAAGGCGCAGGAATATAGCCGAACCGTCATTCTCCCGGCAAACCGGGGCCGGTCAAGAAGACACGACATCGACGCAGGTTAAGTCGTGGTGGGGCGGTTCACCACGAAGCCCGCGAAGGCCTGAAGGAGGGCAACTTCAAAAGCGTTATAAACCACACAGGGCACGGAGTTCACGGAGCAATTCGGGGTCAGGGGCAAAGCGCATCGAGCTACCTGCGCTTTCGCCCACCAGCCATCCAAAGATTTCCTGATTCGCCACGAGGGTCAGCCAGGTCCAAGGACCGTGCGGGCCCGGGTGTGTACAGCACCCGGCGGCCGAAGGTGGCCCTGGAGCGCAGCGGCACGCGCCCCGGGCTCCATGCGCCTCCTGCTTCGTCATCCCGGAAACCGGGTAGCGGTTATCCAGGATCTCGGCGGCTGGGGTTGCCCCGACGGGGGGATCCCGGCTCTTCGCTTCGCTCCGGCCGGGATGGCAGTGCAGGGGAGGGTGACATTCCAAAAAGGCCCGGATGATCCCCGTGACTGGCTGACTCTCGTTGCTAATCAGGAAAGATTTTGCCTTTCTCTGTGTGCTCTGTGCCGAACCGCTTTTTGCTTCTTCGTGCGCTTCGTGGTGACCAAGCAGCGCGGGGATCAGTCGCGGGTGACGTTCTGGACCGAGCCGATGGAGCGGATCCAGGGTTCGTCGCGGCGCACGGCGGCGGGCAGGTCCTCCGCGGCGCGCTGGGCGGCGGCCCGGTCGGGGAAGACCCCGGCCAGGATGACCACGAATTCGCGGTTGTTGACGCGCGTTGGGATATAGCGGATCCCGCCCAGGTCGTGCTGATCGGCATAGGCCCGTGCGGCCCCCATGTTCGGCGCGGCCAGCAGCTGGATGGTCGTGGCGCCTCCGTCCTGGTCGTTCAGCCAGGCGCGGTCGTTGCGCAGGCGCTCGGTGTCGGCATCCTCTGCGGCCGGCTCTTCGGTGGCGGGTTCCGGCTCGGGCGTGGGCTCGGGTGCCGGTTCAGGCTCCGGCTCCGGAGTGCTTTCTGGCTCGGCCGGCGGTTCGGATGCGGGCGCCGTCTCCGCGGGTTCCGCCGCCGTCTCGGGTTCGGGCTCGTCCGCGGCCGGGTCCTGGGTGGCTGTCTCCCGCTCGGTCGGTTCGGCTTCGGCCGGAGGGGGCAGGTCCAGTGGGTCGGCCACGACGACCTCGTCGTCGGTGGTGGCTGTCGGCCCCTCGGGCGCGGGTTCCGGCTCGGCCTCGGTGATGCGCGGCTCGGGCAGGGGTAGTTCGATGATCTCGCTATCGGTCGGCGCGGATTCCGTCTCCAGCAGTTGCCAGGCGACCGGGGCGGCGATGCCCAAGGCCACGGTGATGGCTACCGCCGGGACGAACCAGCGCTGGTTCCAGAAGGCGACGTTCTCCGCCGCCGGCGGCTCCGGGATGCGGTGATCGGCGTCGATGCCGCCCGGCTCGCCCGGCGGCGCCTCGGGGGCTGTCTCGCGGGGCGGGTCGGGTCGCGGAGTGGACGCGGCAAGAGCCTCGGCCGCCGGGGTGAAGCGGTCGTCGTCCGGGTCGCGGCTGGCGCGGATGGTCGTCTCCGGGGGCGTTTCGCTCGCCGGCTCGGCCTCGCGGGTGGAGGGGGTGAGCGCGGGCTCCCCGTCTTGCGGTTCGATGTCGGTGTCTGTCTCGGCCGCCTCGCCCGCGGCCACCCCCGGGGCAGTGCTGCCGGCGGCTGTGGCTGCGGCACCGGTCCGGCGCTCGCTGCGGCACTGGCGTTCGAGGAAGCTGTTGGCTTCGCGGTTGAGGTTGCCGGGCAGGCCCTGACTGGTGGTCTGCAGGTGATGGATGGCGTCTGCATCCAGCAGGCGATCGGGGTCGGCCAGGCCCGCGGCCTGCAGGCGGTGGCGCAGGTAGGCCGCGGTCTGCTCCAGGTTGAACGCGCGCAGGCTGACGCGAGTGACCTGGTCCTCGTCGGAGGGGTCGGGCAGGTAAAGGCGGCGGCGCAGTAGCCCACTGGAACCGACCAGGATGATGCGCGGGGCGCGGCCCTGCCTGGCAAGGATCTCGCTGCGCATGCGCATCAGGTTGTTGACGATGTCGGTGCCGACCAGGTGCGCGTCATCCATCGCGATAACCGGGTCGACGCCTTCGGCGACGCGGTCGCCGAGGAGTTCGGTCAGAGGGCGATCGGGGTCGTCCGCGTTCTGCGAGCGCAGGTAATTGCGGATGGTGTTGTCCACCGACTCGAACTGGGTGTTGATGCGCGCACGGAAGGCGATCAGCTCGAACGGGTCGGGCAGCATCGCCAGCAGTCGCATCAGCTGGAGGCTGCGGCCGGAACCGTTCTCGCCGGTCATCAGCACGACTGCGCCGGGGCCGTTCAGGGCAGCCCGCGCGGACTCGAGCAGGCCATCTAGCAGCGGGTCGCTGTAGATGAAGGTCTCGTCGGGCGCGTCGTCAAACGGCGGCGCGTGCAGGCCGAGGTGTTCCAGGCATTGTTCGGAAAGCGCCATCGAATTCCTTTTCAGGTCAGCGTGCCCAGGTCGAACAGGCGGTGGTGTTCACGGATGGCGTGGCGGTCGGTCATGCCGGCGATGTAGTCGGCGATGGCGCGTTGCGGCCCGTGCGCGTCGTGGGTGGCCATCTCGTCGGCATGCCGCTGGTAGTGCTCGGGCATCAGGCGTGGCTCCGACTCGAACGCGGCAAACAGATCGTGGATCAGCTGGCGGGCCTTGTGCATTACCCCGTGGACCTGGTGGTGATGGTAGAGGTTCTCGCGCAGGAAGCCCTTGAGCTCGCGCGCCTGTTCCGCCATCTGCGGGCTGAAGCGGATCAGTGCCTCGCCGGCGCGGCGCACGTCGTCGGGGGTTTGCGGGCGCTGGTGGTCGATCGCGGCCTGGCTGGTCTCGATCAGGTCGCCGACCAGGGCGTCGATCATGCGCCGGACGGTCTCGTGCTGGATGCGACGGGGGTCCAGGTTCGGATACCGGGCCTGGACCGTTTCGCGGCAGTCGCGGAACAGGGTGACCTCGGCGAGGCGGTCCATGGTGAGCAGCCCGGAGCGCAGGCCGTCATCGACGTCGTGATTGTTGTAGGCGATTTCGTCGGCGACGTTCGCGAGCTGAGCCTCGAGGCTCGGCTGTTCCTTCTGCAGGAAACGCACCCCGATCTCGCCCAGCTGGCGCGCCTTCTCGGGTGCGCAGTGCTTGAGGATGCCCTCGCGGGTCTCGTAGGTGAGGTTGAGGCCGTCGAAATCGGCGTAGTGGCGCTCCAGCAGGTCGACGATGCGCAGCGACTGCAGATTGTGCTCGAAGCCGCCGTGTTCGCGCATGCAGGCATTCAGTGCGTGCTGCCCGGCATGTCCGAACGGGGTGTGACCGAGATCGTGCGCCAGCGCGACGGCCTCGGTCAGGTCCTCGTTCAGCTGCAGGGCGCGCGCGATGGAGCGCCCGATCTGCGCGACCTCCAGCGAGTGGGTCAGGCGGTTGCGGAACAGGTCGCCCTCGTGGCTGATGAAGACCTGGGTCTTGTACTCCAGCCGGCGAAAGGCGCTGGAATGCACGATGCGGTCGCGGTCGCGCTGGAAATCGCTGCGGTGACGCGGCGCGGCCTCGGCCTGGGCGCGGCCGCGCGAACGTGCGGGGTCGCAGGCGTAGGGCGCCAGGCCCGGTGCGGCCGCGCTGGGGGTGGCCATGGTTTCAGGCGACACGGGCATGCTCGTGCAGGGTGTCGTCCAGGGCGTCCTGATCGAACGCGTCGGTGAGGACGGCTTCGCCAATGCCGCGCAGCAGTACCAGGCGCAGGCGGCCGCTGGCCACCTTCTTGTCGATCGCCATCAGCTCGCGGAAGCGGTCCGGGGTCACCGCCCCCGGCGGTTCCAGGGCCAGGCCGGCGCGCTGGATCAGGGCCTCGGCGCGTTCACGACCAGCGGTATCCAGCCAGCCCATGCGTTCGGACATGCGTGCGGCCATGGCCATCCCGGTGCCCACGGCCTCGCCATGCAGCCAGGCGCCGTAGCCCATGCCGGCCTCGATCGCGTGGCCGAAGGTGTGGCCCAGGTTGAGCAGGGCGCGAATGCCGCCCTCGCGCTCGTCGGCGGCGACGATCTCGGCCTTGCAGGCGCAGGAGCGACGGATCGCGAAGGCCAGTGGCTCGGGTTCCAGTGCGCGCAGGGCGTCGATGTGTTCCTCCAGCCAGGCGAAGAACTCGGCGTCGCGGATCAGGCCGTACTTGATCACCTCGGCCAGGCCCGCCTGTAGCTCGCGCTGGGGCAGGGTCTTCAGCGTGTCGGTGTCGATGACGACGGCGCGTGGTTGATGGAAGGCGCCGATCATGTTCTTGCCCAGCGGGTGATTGACACCGGTCTTGCCGCCAACCGAGGAGTCGACCTGGGCGAGCAGGGTGGTTGGGACCTGAACGAAGTCGATACCGCGCTGGTAGATCGCGGCGGCAAACCCGGCGATATCCCCGACCACCCCGCCGCCCAGGGCGACGATGCGGCTGCCGCGATCCAGGCGCGCCTCCAGCAGCCGGGTCAGGATGGTCTCTACCGTCGCGAGGGTCTTGTGCTGTTCGCCGTCGGGCAGTTCGATCCATAGCGGGTCGCTGCTGCTGTCGCAGGCGGCGAGGTTCCGGCGCAGGGCGTCGCCATACAGCGGCCCGACCGTGGTGTTGGTCACCACGGCGACGCGCCGGCCGTGCAGCGCCGGCCGGAGCCGCTCCGGTTCGCCCAGCATGCCCGGCCCGATGTGGATCGGGTAGCCGCGTTCGCCCAGTTCTACGTTGAGACTTTCCATGCCCGTCATCATAGCGTGCGGGCCGACGGCGGCGTAAGCCGGGCATTCCGCATGGTGCGGATCGCTTCACGGACTTTTGCAATTGGCGCCGGTTGGATTACCATAGGGAGTTCTGCATGGTCGCCCGGAGTGTTTGGCGGCCGGTTTTGTTATTTTTGATCGAGATGATCCTGCATCCGTTTCGGAGATTGTATGCCGCACGTACGAATTCGTGAGAACGAGCCCTTCGAGGTCGCCCTGCGCCGTTTCAAGCGCACCTGCGAGAAAGCCGGCGTGGTCGCGGAAGTCCGCCGCCGTGAGTACTACGAGAAGCCGACCACCGAGCGCAAGCGCAAGGCCGCTGCCGCGGTGAAGCGTCAGCTGAAGAAGAATTCCCGCGACATGACTCGTCGGGTGCGTTTGTACTGAACCCCGTCCGGGTGGCTGCCCGGACCCGAGGACCCAAAGATGTCGCTCAAGGCCCGGTTGCAGGATGACGTCAAGCAGGCCATGCGGGCCCGGGCCAAGGACCGCCTGGCTGCATTGCGCATGATTCAGGCCGAGGTATCGCAGTTCGAGGTGGACGAGCGGCGCGAGGCCGACGACGACGCCGTGCTGGCGATCCTCAATCGCATGCTCAAGCAGCGGCGTGATTCCATCGATCAGTATCAGAAGGGCGGTCGCGAAGACCTCGCCGAGCGCGAGGCCGCCGAGGTCGTCATCATCGAGGAATACATGCCCGAGCCGCTGGACGCCGCCGCGCTGGACCAGTTGGTGAGCGAGGCGATTGCCGAGACCGGAGCCAGTGCCCCGGGTGACATGGGCCGCGTCATGGGGGTGCTGAAACCCCGGGTCTTCGGGCGTGCGGACATGGGCCAGGTGAGCCAGAAGGTCCGCGCCGCCCTGCAGGGCTGACTACGGGCCGGATCCCGGCCGAACTCCCCGGGCCCATCGCGGCCCCTATCCCGATTTCGTCGGAGCGAGTGTTCCATGGCTTCCAATCCGATGCAGTTCCTGGACCTCCCGCGCCAGGACCCCCAGAAGACTCCCGCCGAGATCCGGATCCACGAATTCGGCGAGATCATTGGTCAGTTCGATCCCGCCACGGCCGGTCAGCAGGCCGGCCGTTGCCTGGCCTGTGGCAATCCCTATTGCGAATGGAAGTGCCCGGTCCACAACTTCATCCCCAATTGGTTGAAGCTGGTGGAGGAAGGCAATCTGTTCGCGGCCGCCGAGCTTTCGCACAAGACCAACTCGTTGCCCGAAGTCTGTGGCCGCGTATGCCCGCAGGATCGTCTGTGCGAGGGGGCCTGCACCCTGAACGACGGCTTCGGCGCGGTCACCATCGGCTCGGTCGAGAAGTACATCACCGACGAGGCCCTGAAGGCCGGCTGGCGCCCGGATCTGTCGGATGTCACCCCGACCGGCAAGCGTGTCGCGGTGATCGGCGCCGGGCCCGCGGGATTGGGCTGCGCGGACATCCTGGCGCGCAATGGCGTGCAGGCGGTGGTGTATGACCGCTATCCGGAGATCGGCGGCCTGCTGACCTTCGGCATCCCGCCGTTCAAGCTGGAAAAGCACGTGATCCGCACTCGCCGCGAGATCCTCGAGGGCATGGGCGTCGAATTCCGTCTGAATATCGAGATCGGCCGCGACATCGCGATGGATGCGCTGCTGGAGGAATACGACGCCGTGTTCCTCGGCATGGGCACCTACACCGCGATGCAGGGCGGCTTCCCCGGCGAGGACCTGCCGGGCGTTTATCCCGCCCTGCCGTTCCTGATCTCCAATATCCGCCAGGTGATGAACTGGCCGCAGGAAGAAGGCCACGAGTTCATCGACATGGCCGACCAGCGGGTGGTCGTGCTGGGTGGCGGCGACACCGCGATGGACTGCAACCGCACCTCGATCCGCCAGGGCGCGGCATCGGTGACCTGCGCCTACCGCCGCGACGAAGACAACATGCCCGGTTCGCGCAAGGAAGTGGTGCATGCGCGCGAAGAGGGCGTGCATTTCGAGTTCAACGTGCAGCCGGTGGAGATCGTCGGCGACGGCAAGGTCGAGGGCGTGAAGGTCGTGCGTACCCAGATGGGCGCCCCGGACGAACGTGGCCGCCGCCGTCCCGAGCCGGTCCCCGGCTCCGAACACGTAATCCCGGCCGACCGGGTGCTGATCGCCTTTGGCTTCCGTCCGTCTCCCTCCGACTGGTTTGCCGACTACAAGATCGGCATCGACGAGGGCGGCCGCGTGCAGACCGCGGGCAAGCATGCCTTCCAGACCGGCAACCCGAAGGTCTTTGCGGGCGGCGACATGGTGCGCGGCTCCGATCTGGTGGTCACCGCCGTCTTCGAGGGCCGCGAGGCCGCCGAAGGCATCCTTGAATACCTCGGCGTTTGAGCCTTTCGATGTCCCAGAACCTGAAGAACGACCTCCTGCTGCGAGCCCAGCTGCGCGAACCGGTGGAGCGTCCGCCGATCTGGATCATGCGCCAGGCCGGGCGCTACCTGCCGGAGTATCGCGAGACCCGCGCCCAGGCCGGCAGCTTCATGAGCCTGTGCCAGAACCCGGAGCTGGCCTGCGAAGTCACCATGCAGCCACTGCGCCGGTTTCCTCTCGATGCGGCGATCCTGTTCTCCGACATCCTCACCATCCCCGACGCGATGGGGCTGGGTCTGTATTTCGAGACGGGCGAGGGCCCACGTTTCCGCGAGCCGGTGCGTACGCTGGAGGCAATCGAGAACCTGCCAGTGCCGGACCCGGAGCAGGAGCTACGCTACGTGATGGACGCGGTGCGCCTGATCCGCCGCGAGCTGGACGGCCAGGTCCCGCTGATTGGTTTTGCCGGCAGCCCATGGACCCTGGCGACCTACATGGTCGAGGGCCAGGGCTCGCGCGACTTCGCCGAGACCAAGCGTCTGATGTACGGCGAGCCGCAGGCGATGCACGCCCTGCTGCAAAAGGTCGCCACCGCGGTGACCGATTATCTGAACGCGCAGATCCGCGCCGGCGCCCAGTCGGTGATGATCTTCGACACTTGGGGCGGTTCGCTTACTCCGCGGGCCTATCGCGAGTTCTCGCTGGCGTACATGCAGCGCATCGTCGACGGGCTGATCCGTGAAAACGATGGCCGCCGCGTCCCGGTGACGCTGTTCACCAAGGGTGGCGGCGCCTGGCTGGAAATGATGGCGGATACCGGAGCGGATGCCCTGGGGCTGGACTGGACCATCGAGATCGCCGAGGCCAGCCGGCGGGTCGGCGATCGCGTTGCGCTGCAGGGCAACCTCGATCCGTCGGTGCTGTACGCACCCGAGGCGGTAGTCCGCGAAGAGACCCAGCGGGTGCTGGATGGTTTCGACCGCGACACGGGTCATGTCTTCAATCTTGGCCACGGCATTCATCCGGGGATCGATCCGGAGCGGGTGGCCGCGATGGTGGACACCGTCACCAACTACCGACGTTAGTCCGCCCGGCGCGAGCGTACGGCCCGGTTATTATTCCGCCGTGGCCGCCGCCTCTTCGGCGCCGGCCTCCGCCAGCATCCTCTCCACGTCCGCGCGGGTTGCGCGTTGCATCGGGCGCCCGTCCACCGGCGACGGTGGCGCCTGGCGCAGGCCGTCCAGCGCGAATACCGTGAGCTCAACATCGGTGTCGTCCGGTCCGCGGAAGGCGAGGAAGGGGATGCGCTGTTCGCGCCCCTGCCGGCTGCGGTAACGGCGCTCGCCGGTCTCGCAGTGAATCCCCCGATCCCCCATCTCCAGGATGACCTCTTCCACTGTCTCGGCGAAGGCATGCAGGTTGATCAGCGGTTGTGATTCCACTAGCCCTTGCAGGAGCGGGCCGACCAGCCGCGGTTCCAGGTGCTCTAGGCGTTCCATCACGACCAGCGCCGCTTCCAGGCGGCCGCGGTAGGCGGCGCGGCTGGCGGGGCTGGCAAACAGCCGGCTGCGTTCGATGGCGGCGTCCTGGATCTCCAGGTTGCCGGGCATGTCGTGTCGGGCGTCCACGCCCAGGTGTTCCGCGGCTTTCCGCTTGGCCAGGCCGAAGTCCCGGATGCCGTCGTCGAGCATGATGCGAGCGGCTTCCTGGGCCAGCTCCTGGCGCGCGCGCGAGGGGCTGGCCATTTAAAAGACCAGTTCGGGTTGCTGGTTCCCGCTGCTGCCGTTCTCGCCGTTCCCCGGAATGACGTGTCCGCGTTCCGGGATCTGGTGGGGTAGCAGCCACTGGTTGCGCGCGCCCGGGGCGTCGTCGCTGGGGGCGCGCTGGCCGTTCGGCAGGATGGCGACCCGCACCAGGTCGTTGGGGCGCTCCACCGGCCGTTCCGGCTGGTCGGCCAGCACGCTGCCCATGAAGCGGGTCCAGATTGGCAGGGCCGCGCGACCGCCACTTTCGCGTCGGCCCAGCTCGCGGTTGTCGTCGAAGCCGATCCAGGCGGTTGCGACCAGCTCCGCGTTGAACCCGGCGAACCAGGCATCGCGGTAGTCATTGGTGGTCCCGGTCTTGCCGGCCAGGTCGGACCGGCCCAGTTCCATGGCCCGCCGTCCGGTTCCGGATGTGATGACGCTGCGCAGCATGTCGCTCATCTGCCAGGCGACACCGGGATCCAGGACCGGTACCGGATCGGTGTACTGCAACGGGCCACTGCTGGCGACCAGCGGCAGATCCTGGCCCTTCGGGTTTGTGCAGGGCGCCGGGCAGGCTCGTTCGGTCGGTGCCTCGTACAGGGTCTCGCCGTCCGCCGTCTCGATGCGGGCGATGATCCAGGGGCTGTTCAGGCGGCCGCCGCTGGCGAACACGCCATAGGCATTGTTCAGCTGCAGCGGGGTGAGGGAGCCGGTACCCAGGACCATGGACAGGTTGTTCGGCTGCCTTTCGAGGTCCAGACCGAAGCGCGTCAGTTCCTGGTGTACGTTTCCGGTGCCCAGGCGGTCGAGCAGGCGAATGGAGGCCAGGTTGCGGGAATTCGCAAGTGCCTCGCGCAGGGTGGTCTCGCCGTGGAAGCGCCGCGAGTAGTTCTGCGGGCGCCATTCGGCCCCCAGGGCGGGGTCGTTGAAGACCATCGGCGCGTCGATCACGGTCCCTTCGGGCCGGTGGCCCTCGCGCAGGGCCAGGGCATAGACCAGCGGCTTGAACGCGGATCCTGGCTGGCGTTGCGCCTGGGTCGTGCGGTCGTAGCGGTTCTCAAAGAAGTCGAACCCGCCGGCCAGTGCCAGGATGGCGCCGTCCTGAGGGGCCTGGGCGATCACGGCGCCGGTGACTTCCGGCTTTTGCGCCAGGCGCCAGCGGCCGTCGGTATAGGGACGTATACGGATCACGTCGCCGCGTTCGAGCGCCGGTGATCCGGCCCATTCGCGGTCTTCCGGCAGGACTTCCAGTTCGCCAATGCGGCCGCCGTCGACGCGCAGTACCCCGGCGTCGCCCTGCCCCAGGACGACGGCCGGGAACAGCAGCCTTCCGTGCACGCCAATGGCCATCAGCGCGCGCTCGCGTGCCTCGGCGTCCTCCAGGGTATTGCCGGGAAGCCGCATTTCGGGACCGCGAAAACCGTGACGCTCGTCATATTCCAGCAATCCTTCGCGCAGCGCCTGGTTGGCCGCTTCCTGCTGGCGGGAGTCGATCGTCGTGTGCACCTGCAGGCCGCGACGGTAGGCGTCGTCACCCCACAGGTTCACGACCATCTGGCGCGCCATTTCGGCGACCCAGTGGGCATCAATCTCGGTGGCTGTGGTGTGGCGTTCCGACAGCACCGGGCGCTCGATGGCGGAGGTATAGGCATCCTCGTCGATCACGCCGGTCTCCAGCATCCGCCGCAGTACGTAGTTGCGGCGGATCTCGGCCCGTTGCGGGTTGCTTACCGGGTTGGTGGTCGATGGCGCCTTGGGCAGGGCGGCGAGCGTGGCAATCTCGTCCAGTTCCAGCGCATCCAGCGAGCGGCCGAAATATACCCGCGAGGCCGCCTCGATCCCGTAGGCGCGCTGTCCCAGATAGATCTTGTTCAAATATAGCTCGAGGATTTCATCCTTCTCGAGTTCCTGTTCCAGGCGGATGGCCAGGAAGATCTCGCGCAACTTGCGTTCGTAGGTCCGCTCGCGCGTCAGGAAGATATTGCGCGCGAGCTGCATGGTGATGGTGCTGCCGCCCTGGCTGCGCTCGCCGCCGGTGGAGATCACATTCAGTCCGGCGCGGGCAAGGCCCATGACATCCACACCCGGATGGTCATAGAAGCGCTCGTCTTCCGCCGCAATAAAGGCATCGCGGACTTGCTGCGGGATCGCGTCGATCGGGACGGGAATGCGCCGTTCTTCCGCGAACTCACCCATAAGGCGGCCATCCGCACTGCGGACCTGCAGTGGAGTCTGCAGGCGCACATCGCGTACGGCGTCGGCCTCCGGGAGGCTCGGCGCGTAGTAAACATAGAGAGCGGCCGCCGCGATGGACAGGCCGATTCCGGCTGCCAGAATCAGGGCCAGCAGCGCCGTAATAATCTTAAGGAGCGGATTCATGACAGCAAAAAAAGTGAGGCCAAGATGAGAAGTCGCTTTCAAAGCGACTTGCAACCCTGAAGTCGCGGTGTATATTGTGAACCAGCTAGCATACGTGATTGTAACGCTACCAGTTACTTTCGTCGGGGTATACAGGGGGATGTGTGCTGAGTCTCGGAAAATCCAAACAAGGGGTCCTGGGCGTGGATATCAGCTCGGCAGCCGTCAAGGTGCTGGAGCTGACGCGACAGGGTAAGGGCTATCGGGTCGAGGCCTTCGCGGTCGAACCGCTGCCCGATGGGGTGATGGTCGACAAGGTCTGTCAGGACACCGAGGCCGTGGGTAATGCCCTCGCCCGGGCGGTCAAGCGCTCCGGCACCCGCCTCAAGCACTGCGCGATGGCTGTGCCGTCCTCCGCCGTGATCACCAAGACCATCCAGATGTCGGCCGCGCTGGGCGATGCGGAACTCGAGGGCCAGGTCTTCGTGGAGGCGGATCAGTACATCCCCTACACGCTTGAAGAGGTCAACCTGGATTTCCAGGTCCTCGGCAAGAACGAGAAGAACCCCGAGATGGTCGATGTCCTCGTGGTCGCTTCGCGCCGCGAGAACGTGGACTCGCGCGTGGCCATTGCCGAGGCGGCCAAGTTGACCCCCGAGCTGATCGACGTCGAGGCATACGCGATCGAGCATACCGCCGAGCGCTTGATGGAGCAGGTCCCCGACCGCGAGAGCAAGCCGATCGTGGCGGTCGTGGATGTCGGTTCTTCGGTGACTGCCGTGTATGTCGTCAGTCAGGACGAGGGCGTGGTTTACACCCGCGAGCAGAATTTCGGCGGCCGCATGCTCACCGAGGAAATCATGCGGCGCTACAGCATGAACTATCAGGAGGCCGGTTCCGCCAAGATGAGTGGCGACCTGCCGACCGACTACGCAAGCTCCATCCTCGAGCCCTTCAAGCAGACCATGGTCGACCAGATCCAGCGGCTGCTGCAGTACTTCTACGTGACCCGCCCGCAGGACACCATCGATCACATCCTCCTGGGTGGCGGCTGTGCGGCCATCCCGGGCGTGGACGAACTGCTCGAGGAGGCCGCCGGCACGCCGGTATCGATCGCGAACCCGTTCCGCGGGATGGCGTTGGCCAAAAGGGTCAACCAGGAACGTTTTGCCAATGATGCCCCGGCGCTGATGACGGCCTGTGGCCTGGCCGTGCGGGGGTATGCGTCATGATTTATATCAACCTCCTTCCCTGGCGCGAGAAGGCACGCGAACAGCGGCGCAAGCAGTTCTTCGCCGCGGTTGGTGGCGCCGCGGTGGTCGGCGTCCTTCTTGCCTTCGTTGGCTATAGTTTTATCGGCGCGTTGATCGACCACCAGCAGTCGCGCAACCAGATGCTGGAAAGCGAGATCCGCGAACTGGATCGTCAGATTGCCCGGATCCGCGATCTCGACGAACAGCGCGAGGCCCTTATTGCCCGAATGGAAGTCATCCAGACCCTGCAGGCGCAGCGGCCCGAGGCCGTGCATCTCTTCGATCAGCTGGTCGAGACCCTGCCCGATGGTACCTACCTCAACGAGGTCCGCCAGGAAGGCGAGAATGTGCGCCTGGTCGGGCGCTCCGAGTCCAACACCCGGATCTCCGCGTTGATGCGCCGGATCGATGGGTCGCCCTGGCTGGGCAGTTCCAATCTGCAGATTATCGAGACCCGCGAGGAGGGTCGCCTCCAGGTGCGTGACTTCCGACTGGATGCCACACAGACCCGGCCGGATGCCGCAGAGGGGGATTCCTGATGGATCTCAATGAACTCAAGCAGGTCGATTTCAACAACATCGGGGAAGCCTCCTGGGGCGTGAAGGGCCTGATCCTGGTCGTGATTGTCCTGGCCATCCTCGGCCTGTCCTATTACCTCTTCATCGGCGATCAGCGGACAGAGCTCGAGCGCGCGGAGAGCCGCGAACTGCAGCTGCGCGGCGAGTTCGAGGACAAGCAGCAGCGGGCTGCCAACCTCCAGGCCTACGAGGACCAGCTGGAGGAGATGGAGCGCATGTTCGCCTCGCTGCTCGAGCTGCTGCCCAGTAGTGCCGAGATCCCCAGCCTGCTGGTCGATGTCTCGCAGACAGGGTTGCAGGCGGGTCTCGAGATCGAGCTGTTCGAGCCGCGTGGCGAGAACCGGCGCGACTTCTACGCCGAGGTTCCGATCCGTTTGCGCGTCCGGGGCGATTACGAGGATCTCGCGGAGTTCGTCAGCGGTGTCTCGGCCCTGCCGCGCGTGGTCACCATGCACAACATGCATATCCGCCCGGGCGATTCCGACAACGACCTGCTGATGGATGCGGTCGCCCGCACCTATCGCTACCTGGAGGAGAACTGATGAGGCATTCTTCCATGCGAGCGGTATGGCCCGGACTGGCCATGGTCCTGATGGGCGGGATCCTGCTGTCGGGCTGTACTCAGGACAACCGTGACCTCGAGCAGTACATCGCCGAGGTCAAGGAGCGCCCGGGGAGCGGGATCGAGCCGATCCCCACCCTGGAGCCGCACGAGCCCTATCTCTATCCGGGGCATGCCCGGTCGCCTTTCGACTCGTCGGTAATCGCCCAGCCGGAGCTCGCCGCGGCCGAGGGGCAGCCAGGAGACGCCGAGATTGATCCTGACCGCCCGCGCGAGTTCCTCGAGGGCTTTCCGCTGGATTCGCTGCGGATGGTCGGGTCGCTGGAGCAGCATGGCGTGCGCTACGCCCTGGTCCGGACCCCGGATCGAGGGGTTCAGCGCGTCACTGCGGGCAACTATATGGGCCAGAACCACGGGGAGATCATCGAGATCACGCCGACCCAGATCCGGCTGGTCGAGATCGTGCCGGATGCCTTCGGCGGTCACGTGGAACGTGAAAACTCGGTGGCGCTGACCGACTAGCGGTTGGGGGGGAGAAGAAGATGATGACGAGCATTCGCCGCAAGGTCGGCACAACCAACAGGGGATTCAACATGGGTTCTTCCATGCGCGCTTTCGCAGGCACGGTCGTTGCGGGCCTGCTGTTCATGGTGTCCCAGGGGGTGGCTGCCACCGAACTGGAAGAGATCCGGGCCGGCAGTCTGAGCGGTGACCGGGTGCAGGTGAACCTGCGTTTCTCGGAGACGCCGCCCTCCGATATTCGCGCCTTTGCGATTGATTCACCGCCGCGCATCGCGTTGGATCTGCCCAATGTCGGCAATGCATTGCCGCGGCGCGAGACGGACCTGAATGTGGGCCCGGTGCTGCGGGCGAGCACGGTCGAGGCGGGCAACCGCACCCGCGTGGTGCTGAACCTGACTCAGGCCTCCGAGTACCAGACTCGAGTCGAGGGCAATAATCTCATCCTTACGCTGGGCCGCGGGGTTTCCGAGGCGGATGCACGCACCCAGCAGGTCGTGGATCGTGCGGGTGAACCCGCCGCCACGACCCGCAGCGCCCGACCCATGGAGATCACGGGTATCGATTTCCGGCGGGGCAGCGAGGGCGAAGGTCGCGTCGAGGTGGATCTCTCCCGCTCTGGTGCCGAGATCAACGTTCGCGAGCAGGCCGGCCGCATCGAGATGACCTTCCCGCGCGCCATGGTCGACGAGTCGCTGGAACGTCGCCTCGACGTGGTCGATTTCGCCACCCCGGTGCATACCATCGACACCGTCGCCGAGCGCAATCGTGTACGCATGGAGATCGAGGCGCGCGGCGAGTACGAGATCATTTCCTACCAGAGTGATCGCCAGTTCGTCCTCGAGGTCGCCCCGATTTCCGAGGCCGAACGCCAGGCCCGCGCCCGCGAGGAAGAGGAGTACGCCGGCGAGCGCCTGTCCCTGAATTTCCAGGACATCGAGGTGCGCTCCGTTCTGCAGTTGCTGGCGGATTTCACCGATCTGAACATCGTGGTCAGTGACACGGTGGGGGGCAACATCACCCTGCGCCTGAACAACGTCCCCTGGGACCAGGCGCTGGATATCATCCTGCGTGCCCGCGGGCTCGACAAGCGAATGGACGGCAATGTCCTGTACGTCGCCCCCAGCGAAGAGATCGCGGCGCGTGAACGCCTGGAGATGGAGGCTCAGCGCGATCGACAGGAGCTGGAGCCCCTGCGCACGGAGTTCGTGCAGATCAATTTCGCCCAGGCCGAGCAGATCGCGTCCCTGATTCGCGGCGGTGATGGCGGCGAATTCCTCTCGGAGCGTGGCAGCATCACCATCGACACGCGCACCAACACCCTCCTGGTGCAGGATACCCAGAGCCGGATCGAGGACGTCCGTCGCCTGGTCTCCACACTGGACGTCCCGGTGCAACAGGTCCTGATCGAGACCCGCATCGTGATCGCGGAGGATACCTTCAACCGTGAGCTGGGCGCCCGTTTTGGGATCTCCGGGACGCGGGGTGACCGCCGAACCCGGGTTGGTGGTGCCGGGTCTATCGAGGGCGCGGATGCGGCTCGGGATGCCACCACGGGGGGCATTGGTGGCATCGCTATCGGAGACCGCCTGAATAGCTCGCTGCCGGCCGGTGGCAATGCCGGGCAGGCGGGGCTGAGCATCCTGCGCAGTGGCGTGTTGCTCGACCTGGAACTGTCCGCGCTGCAGGTTGAAGGCCGCGGCGAGATCATCTCCAGCCCGCGTGTGATCACGGCCAATGGCCAGACGGCGACGATCAAGCAAGGTGAAGAAATCCCGTTCCAGGAAGCCACTGCATCCGGCGCGACTTCGACCCAGTTCATCGAGGCCGTACTGTCGACGGAAGTGACGCCGCAGATCACGCCGAACGGCAACGTGATCCTCGACATCAAGGTGACAAAGGACGAGCCCAGCCAGCGTGTGATCCTTGGGGTGCCGGGGATCAACAAGCGCGAGGTGGAGACCCAGGTCTTCGTCGGCAACGGCGAGACCGTGGTCCTGGGCGGTGTGTACGAGATCGACAGCCGCACCAACCTCGAGAAGGTGCCGTTCTTCGGGGATATCCCGTTCCTCGGAAACCTGTTCCGCAACCGCTCCACGGAGAATTCCAAAGCGGAATTGTTGATCTTCGTGACGCCGCGCGTACTCGACTGAGCGCAAGGTGTAGCGTCGGGGCTTGCCCCCGATGGGTTCGATCTCGAAAGCCGGGGCCTGTCCCCGGCTTTTCTTTGGGTGGCCCAGCCAGTAGCCTTGGCGCCCATGCAGAACATCGTACTGGTAGGCCCGATGGGGGCCGGCAAGAGCACAATCGGGCGCGGCCTCGCGGGGCTGCTGCGTCGGCCGTTCTTCGATACCGATCAGGAGATCCAACGGCGTACCGGTGTCGATATCCCGACCATCTTCGAGTTCGAGGGCGAGGGCGGTTTTCGCAAGCGCGAGACGGCGATGCTGGGGTCGCTTCTTGAACAGGAGGGGGCGGTGATTGCCACCGGGGGCGGGATCGTCGAACGCCCGGAAAACCGCGAGCTCCTGCGCGACCAGTTCGTGATCTACCTGCGAGTGCCGGTGGAGGAGCAGTTCCGGCGTACCCGTCGTAACCGCAAGCGCCCGCTGATCGCGGAGGCGGCGGACCCGAAGGCCCGCCTTCAGGAGTTGTTCGTGGTCCGCGATCCGCTCTATCAGGAGGTCGCGGACCTTACGCTGGAGGGCAAGGGGCGGCGGGTGCGCGACGCGGTCAAGGGCGTATGCGCGGCCCTGCAGGTGCAGCGCCCGGATCTTTGCCAGCCGCGCTCCGAAGGCTAGTTGGTAACCATTAAGCGCACGAAGACACCAAGCAAGGGCGCGAGTCATCCACAGTGGCCGGTTGCGGCCCCATGCGTGATTCTAATGGGGTCAACGGGCAGTGGAAGGTCCTGGGCTCCATCGATCTGCCGGACGCCTGGTGGCGGTGGTCACGTGATTTTTTGAACCCCCCGAGGACGGCGGAGCACAGCGAGGCAGTTTCCGGTTGTTCAGGCGCTTCACGACACGCATCCATACCGTTCGCGGATCCTTTTGCCTCGGAACACACCTGCCCCGAACGCCCTTCTCTAGGTGCTCCGTGGTGCACTCGCTTTGGACCTTCTTCGTGCGTTCATGCG
Organism: Thioalkalivibrio sp. ALMg9; assembly: GCF_000380625.1. NCBI lineage: Bacteria > Pseudomonadati > Pseudomonadota > Gammaproteobacteria > Chromatiales > Ectothiorhodospiraceae > Thioalkalivibrio > Thioalkalivibrio sp. ALMg9. The sequence continues at coordinate 141,981 of NZ_AQYC01000006.1, read as the reverse complement.
CTTCGTGGTCGATCCCACTGCTCGTCAGTGGCGGGTGTTGCCGCCGCCATCGGGGACGAACATGCCGTCCTGCGATGGCGGTGAGCGGCGCCCGTGCGAGGCGTGGTGAAACAGCAGGCGCCAGCCCGTGTCCAGCCAGCGCCAGGTCTGGCTGATCAGGATCGTCCCGGTGGGCGCGACGTCGCCCGGTCGCGTGATCGCCTCCTCGATGACCAGGCTGATGATCTCCCCGGTCTCGTGGCGCCCCACGATCTTCGGTTCGATCCCGATATTCAGTTCACGCGCGAAGACCAGTAGCCAGCTCTCCATCACCTCTGCCACGCCCCGGTGGGCGCGCGGGCTGCCCGGGTGGATGCAGACGATGTCGGGACGCTCGCCCCAGAGGCGCATCATCTGTTCGATATCGGCGGCACGAAAGGCGGCGTAATACGCCTCGACGCAGCGATCGGCATCCGTCGCCATCAGTGCACGCCCCCGGTGGGCCATTCCGGCGTGGGTTCCGGGTCCGGGCTGGCGTGGTGGAGCACCATGCGCCAGCTTTCCCCATCATGGCGGTAGCCATTGGTCGCCAGCATGACGCCGCGCCGCTCACCCTGGACATACAGGTTTTCGCGCAATACGTGGAGGACGAGGTCTTCGCCCGGGATGGCCGTCACCTGGGTTCGGTGTACGATCACCCCGCGCATCCTCGGCAGGATGTCGTCCCAGCTTTCCAGGATGATGTCCGTTCCCTGCAGGCGCTCGCCACCTGGGTGGATGCAGACACACTCGGCACTGTCGTGCCAGATTTCGCGCATGCCTTGTGCATCGCCTGCCTGAAAGGCCGCGTAAAAGGCGGCTTCGGTGGATTCGGGAGAAGGGAACGTGGCCATACCGGTCGGGGCCTCCTGAGACAGAGGGGTTATTGTCGCAGGAGCATCCGCGGATGACGAATATGCGAGATGACGTAATGGGCGCGACCCGCCAGAATGGCGCTCCTTCATCACGGGAGCCCGTATGGCACGTATCCTCGCGACTGGCATTGTCACGCTCGACCACACCCTCGATGTTGCAGCCTTCCCGGCCGAGGACGACGAGGTCCGGGCGCTCGCCAGCACCACCCAGCCTGGAGGCAACGCGACCAACACGGCAACGATCCTGGCGCAGTTCGGCCACCGCCCGGGCCTGGCCGCAGTCATCGCCAAGGGTGCGGCCGGGGATGCCTTGAGCGCGTCCCTGGAGGGCCACGGACTGGATGTTCGTCACTGCGTACGCCGGCCCGGAGCGACGCCGACCTCCCATATTCTTCGCTCCAGGGAGACGGGAAGTCGCACCATCGTTCATCACCGCGACCTGCCCGAACTCGGGGTGGAGGATCTCGCGGGCGTACCCTGGCCGGAATATGACTGGTTGCACTTCGAGGGGCGTAACCCGGAGGCCCTTGCGTCCATCCTGCGCGCGGTGCGCGAGAGCATCTTTGACCAGCCGGTGTCGCTGGAGCTGGAGAAGCCCCGGCCGGGGCTCGACGCATGCCTGGACTATGCCGATGTCCTGATGCTCTCGCGCGACTGGGCGGCGAGCGTGGCGGGCACTCCCGAGGCTGCGCTGGAGCAGCTTTCCGAGCGCTTCCCGGATCGCATCCTGACCGTGACCGCCGGGGCCGAAGGGGCCTGGGTGGCCGCGGGGGGCGTGATCCACCATTGTGAAGCGACGCCCGGACTGCGGGTGGTCGACAGCGTGGGGGCAGGGGATACCTTCAATGCCGGGTTGATCCACGCGCTGGTCTCCGGGGAGCCCCCGGAGCAGGCCCTGACGGTCGCTGTGCGCCTGGCGGAGCGCAAGCTCGAGCAGGTCGGCCTGGACGGGCTGGCTAACGCGGGCTCCGAGCCGGGAGCGTGGCCCGGATAGCCCCCGCAGGGGGATGGTGGTTGTTGACCGGTGCGGGCGGGACTCGGAGGTTCAGGCCTCTTCGCCGAAACGATCGGCGACCAACTCTGCGAGTGCATCCAGCGCCTCCGGCGCATCCTTGCCTTCGGCCTCAATGGTGATCTCGCTGCCCTGGGCGGCGGCCAGCATCATCACGCCCATGATGCTCTTGCCATTCACCTCCTGCTGGTTGCGGGAGACGGAGACGTCCGCGGCGAATTTGCTGGCCAGGCTGACGAACTTGGCCGCGGCGCGCGCGTGCATCCCCAGGCGATTAACGATGGGGACTACGCGCTGCGGCATCGCTGCACTCCTGATCGCAGAGGAGAATCCCGTCATGGCCGCCCGAAAGGGCCTTGTTGACCAGTTCGGTCAGGGGGAGGTGTTGATAGTTGAGCACGCGGATGAGCATCGGCAGGTTGGCGCCGGCGATCACGCGGGCATTTGCACCCCGGGCGACACGAATCGCCACGTTGGAAGGCGTGGAGCCAAACATGTCGGTCAGAACGAGCACCCCCGAGCCGCTGTCGAGGGTCGCCAGGCGCTCGCGGGCGCGGGCCAGGACCTCGTCGGGGTCGTCGTTCTGGGACATCGCCATGGACTCGCAGTCCTCGGGCAGGCCCCCGAGCATGCTCTGCGCGGTCTGCAGCAGGGTATCGCCCAGGTTTTGATGCGTGATCAGAATGAGACCAACGCCCATGGATCTGCTCCGATTGCGGGTTCCAGAAGGCCCTCGTCCCGCGTCCAGTGGTTACTGTTTCCCCAGCTCGCGGTGACGGGTGCTAACAGTAACATGTTCCCGATCCTGCCACGCCTCCGCAAGCCGCTCCACCAGATACACCGAGCGGTGTTGCCCGCCGGTACAACCGATGGAGACGGTTATGTAGCTGCGGTGATCGTCCAGCAGGCGCGGCAGCCACTGGGACAGGAATCCCTGGATGCTGTCGAACATGGCCGCGACCTCCGCGTGCCGCTCAAGGAACTCGCACACGGGCGGGTCGCGACCGGTCAGGGCGGCCAGATCGCTTTCGTAGTGCGGATTGGGCAAGCAGCGCACGTCGAACACGAAGTCGGAATCCAGCGGCGCGCCGTGTTTGAAGCCGAAAGACTGGAACTGCAGGGATAGTTCGTGTTCCCCGCGCTCGCCTATGCGGTCGCGCAGGGTGCGGGCCAGATCGTGCATCGACAGGCGCGAGGTGTCGACCGTCAGGTCGGCCTCCGCGGCCACATGGCCCAGCCACTCGCGTTCGCGGTCGATGGCCTCGACCAGTGGCACGCCGTCGCGCGCCAGCGGGTGGCGCCGGCGGGTCAGGTGGTAGCGCCGCAGCAGCACCTCGCTGGCCGCCTGCAGGAACAGGACCTCCACCTGCACCCCGTCCGCCCGTAGTTGCGCCAGGAGATCGGAGAACCCCTCCAGGGCCTCCAGGCCGCTGCGCACATCCACGCCCACGGCCAGATGGCGGTCGGTCTCGGTGTCGTAGTGGCCCTGCCGGACCTGATCGATCAGGTCCGGCAGCAGCGGCAGCGGGAGGTTGTCGACGCAGAAGTAGCCGGCATCCTCTAGGGTGTGCAGGGCCACGGTCTTGCCGGACCCGGACAGGCCACTGACGATTAGCAGGCGCATGGCCGATTCAGCCCTCCGGGTCCGGGTTGGGGACCGTAGTGGCGGGCACCGCGCGATGGTAGGGCGGCTCCTCCGTCTCGCCGCTCATCTGGCGGCGCTGGCGTGCGCGCAGGTCGTCGCCAGCGATATAGCCCTGCATGTGCAGCATGTGGTTGCGCACGGCCGCCTCGATCATCACCGCGATGTTACGCCCCGGCGCGATCGGCAGGCTGATCAAGGGGACGCGCAGGCCGAGGATATCGATCTCGCCGCGGCGCCCGTTCAGCCGGTCATCGGGGACCGGCGAGGGTTCGCCATGATCGCGTAGGTCGATGATCAGGCGCAGGTACTTGCCGCCCTTGATCGCGGAATCGCCGTACATGGCGCGGATGTTGAGCACCCCAAGACCGCGCACCTCGAGCAGGTCCTGGAGCAGGGCCGGGCAGTGGCCGCGCACGATGTCGGGCGCAATGCGCGCGAATTCGGGGGCATCGTCGGCGATCAGGCGATGCCCGCGCGAGATCAGTTCCAGTGCGACCTCGCTCTTGCCGACGCTGGAGGCGCCGCTGATCAGCACCCCGATCCCGAGGATCTCCATGAACACGCCGTGGCGCACCTCGAAATGGGCCAGGCGCTGCTGCAGGAAATAGCGCAGCAGCGAGATAATCTCGTGGCTGCTGGTGCTGGAGCACAGGATCAGCGGCAGCGCCTCCTGCGGGGCGTCGGGCATCTCCGAGAACGGACAGGTGTCCTCGGCGAAGATCACCGCGGTGGTCCCGGTGCGGGCCATCTCCAGGATCAGGTCGTTGCACTGGGTGGCGCTGAGGCTGGAGATGTAGCGGGCCTCGAAGTCGCCGATGATCTGGATGCGGTTGGGCCGGATCAGGTTGAGATGGCCGGCCAGCGGCAGGTCGTCCCCGTCGTCGCCGACCAGCTTGCGGTCGGGTGCTGCATGTTCGCCGTGCACGAAGCGAAGATCCAGGCGGTTTCCCATGGCCTGGATCAGGCTCTCCACGTTGATGTCGCGGGCGATCCCGCCTTCTCCCAGCGCCTCGTTCATGGCAGACGCTGCGCGCCGGAATCGCGGCTGGAGGCGGGTTCCACGGGCTTAGTCCTCGCTGAAGCGGCGCACGAGTTCCTGTTCCAGGGCCGCCGCGTCCCCGGCCCGGCGCAGCGCTCCGATGGTGTCTGGCTGCGACAGGCCGCGGGCGAGCTGGGCCAGCAGGTCGAGATGGTCGCCGGTGGCGGCCTCCGGGACCAGCAGTGCGATCAGGATATCGACCGGCTCGTGATCCATGGCGTCGAAGTCGACGCCCTTTTCCAGGCGCAGCACGGCCACGCGCGGCGCCTCGAGATCGGCCAGGCGGCCATGGGGAATCGCAACCCCATGGCCGAGACCGGTGGATCCGAGTTTTTCGCGCGCGGACAAGGCCTCGAAGATCGCGTTGCTCCCCGGTCCCGTGCCGTCACCTCCGCCGGCGAGGAGGTCCGCCAGGGCCTCCAGGGCCCGTTTCTGGCTGGAGCACTCGGGTTGCAGGCCAATGCGCTCGGAGGTGATCAACTCGGCAATCGTCATGGATCAGGAGGCCTGCTCGCGGTTGCGCTGGGCACCTTCGGCGCGGTGGTGGTCCTTGACCTTTTCCTTGTGCTTGATCAGCTGACGGTCGACTTTGTCGATCAGCGCGTCGATCGCGGCATACATGTCCTCGTGAGAGGCCTCGGCGTGGATGTGATTGCCGCTGACCTGGAGATTCGCTTCGGCCTGGTTGTGCTGATTCCGGGTCTTCTCGTGGGTCAGCACGACGTGGACGTCGATGACCTTGTCGAAGTGGCGCTCCAGCTTCGCGAATTTCTCGTTGACGTAGTCGCGCAGGGCGTCGGTGATGTCCACGTGGTGGCCGGTCAGGTTGATCTGCATGGTCAGGACTCCTTGGTTACTTGCTGCCGGTGGGCATCGAGGCCATCTGCCGGCGTTCGCTGGATGAAGGGATGTGCATCGCCTCGCGGTACTTGGCCACGGTGCGGCGCGCTACGTTGATGCCCCGGTCCGACAGGACCTGGGCGAGCCGGGCATCGCTGAGCGGCTTGTTCGGGGGTTCGTCGCCAATCAATTCGCGAATCATGGCACGGATGGCGGTGGCGGAACACTCGCCGCCATCGTTCGTGCCGACATGGCTGGAGAAGAAATACTTGAACTCGAAGACCCCGCGCGGGGTGTGCATGTATTTCTGCGTGGTAACCCGCGAGATGGTCGATTCGTGCATCTCCAGGGTCTCGGCAATGTCGCGCAGGATCAATGGCTGCATCGCGACGTCGCCATGCTCGAGAAAGCCCTGCTGGCGGTGGACGATCGCCTCGGCGACCCGCAGCAGTGTGTCGTTGCGGCTGTGCAGGCTCTTCAGGAACCAGCGTGCCTCCTGCAGCTGATCGCGCATAAAGGCGCTGTCGCGGGCATCCGAGACCTGGCGCACCATGCCGGCGTAGAGGTCGTTGATGCGGATGCGCGGTGCGATCTCCGGATTCAGCTCCACGCGCCAGCCCTCGGTGGTGTGGCGCACGTAGACATCCGGGACCACGTATTCCGAGGTGGCGGAGCTGATCTGTGCGCCGGGGCGCGGGTTCAGGGTGCGGATCAGATCCAGTGCGCGGGCCAGTTCGTCCGGGTCGCGTACGCCGGACTGGCGCTGCAGGGCCTTGTAGTCGCGCTTGCCCAGGCTGTCCATGCCGTGTTCCAGGATCGCCCGTGCGGCCTCGCGGGCCGGGGCGTCCGGGGCCAGTTCGCGTAGCTGGATCTCCAGGCACTCCCGCAGGTTGCGCGCGCCGACCCCCAGCGGGTCGCACTGCTGAATCCAGTGGAGCACTGCCTCGACCTCGTCGACGCCGACGGTTTCATCCTCGCCTCGGCTGATGGTCTCGGCCAGGGTTTCCAGGTCACCCTCGAGATAGCCGTCGGGGCTGATGGCGTCAATCAGGGCCGCCCCGATGCGCTGGTCGCGCGGTGTCAGATGGCTCAGATGCAGCTGCCACAGCAGGTGATCCTGCAGGCCCTCACCGTCGTCGTCGCTGGTGTTTTCCAGCGGGTCGCGGTCATCCACGCCCTTGTTGGGCGTCGGGGCCGGCTCGTAGATGTCGTCCCAGCGGCTGTCGGTCGTCAGTTCCTCGGGGATCACGTCGTCGCTGGTGGTGGTGGCCTCCATGCGATCGCCTTCCACCAGCTCGCCGTCCTGGTTCAGGCGCTCGGTGTCGGCCTCGGCATCTTCGTCCTCGACCTGTTCGAGCATGGGGTTGCTCTCCAGCGCCTGCTGGATCTCCACCTGGAGCTCGAGCGTGGACAGCTGCAACAGGCGGATCGCCTGCTGCAGTTGCGGGGTCATGGTCAGCGTTTGACCCAGCTGCAGATTCAGGCCGGGTTTCAGCATCGGGTATGCGGGGCGAGGGTTGGCATTGATGGAATCTTAAAGCCTGCCTTGTGGTTTGTGCACCGACCGGGCCGCATATGGGGCGCTTTCACAGGCGGAAGTTCTCGCCGAGATAGACCCGGCGCACCTGGGGATCGGCCAGCAGCTCGTCCGGTGTCCCGGCGGCCAGCAGGCGGCCTTCGCTTAGAATATAGGCCCTGTGGCAGATGCCGAGGGTCTCGCGCACGTTGTGATCGGAGATCAGTACGCCGATGCCGCGCTGGGCGAGATGCCGAATCACGTCCTGGATGTCGCCCACCGAGATCGGGTCCACCCCGGCGAAGGGCTCGTCCAGACAGATGAAGCGCGGATCCCCGGCGAGGGCGCGGGCGATCTCGGCCCGGCGCCGTTCCCCACCGGACAGCGCGATGCCCGGGCTGTGGCGCACGGTCTCGAGCTGGAACTCCTCGATCAGCGCATCGCCAATGCGCCGGCGCTCGTGGCGATCGAGTCCGGGGCGCAGCTCGAGCACGGCCTGGAGGTTGTCCCACACGCTCAGGCGGCGAAAGATCGAGGCCTCCTGCGGCAGGTAGCCGAGGCCGGCGCGCGCGCGCACATGGATGGGGGCGCGGGTGATATCGCGTTCGCCCAGGGTGATGCGTCCGGTATTGGGGCGGATCAGCCCGACCAGGCTGTAGAAGCAGGTGGTCTTGCCGGCCCCGTTCGGGCCCAGCAGGCCGACCACCTCGCCGGGCGCGAGGTCGACGTCCACCTGGTCCAGCACCGTGCGCTGGCCGTAGCGCTTGGTCAGCTCGCGTCCGATCAGGCGGTCGTTGGTTTGTGCCGGTGTGGCGGATGGGCTGGGGGCGGTGGCGTTCATTCGTCGTCGCGCGGCTGGATGGTGATGCGCACGCGCTCGCTGTCGCCTTCGCCGCGTTCGGCCTCGATCACGTCGGTCGTCAGGTCGTAGGTGATGCGCTTGCCGCGCGCCTCCTCGCTGGTGGTGATCACATGGGCCTGGTCGGTGAGGATCATGCGGTCTTCGTTCAGCAGGTAGTCGATGCGCAGGGCGGTGGCAATGCGCATCTCTCCGGTTTCCGGATCGGGTGATTCCAGGCGTGCCGGCTCGCCGTGGGCCTCCATCTCGTAGGGGCGGCGATCGCGGGTGCGCACGTAGACCTTGTCGGCCTCCAGGGTCATGTCGCCGCGGATCACGATCACGTCGCCGGTGTAGGTCCCCAGCCCCTGGCGTTCGTCCATCTCCGCGCGGTCGGCAGTGATCTCCACCGGCAGCGCCGGGCCCGAGCCCTGCTGGGCGAACGCGGGCGTGGCCAGCAGCACGAGCAGCAGGAGCGCCGCCACGCGGGCACCCGGTTGGCCCGGACGGTGGCGAAGGCTATGGGGATTCGGGGTCATGCGCGGGATCCTCCTCGCTCGTCTCGCTGTAGAGCGAGTACACGTCATGGAACAACTCTATGGTATCCCCTCGCGAGTCCACGCGCAGACCGGTGCCGCGCTGGAACAGGCCCGGCTGGTTCAGGGTGGAAAGGGCATCCGAAGTGGCGACCATGGTGTCGGTGGCGACGCGAACATCCCGCGAATCGATGAGGGTCTCCACGCGTTCGCCGCGGGGCGGCTGTACGCCGTGGGTGGGGCCCACCAGGTCCAGGGTCGCGGCGGCCGGTTGATGCAGCGCGGCGGGGGCAGTCCAGCGCCATTCGATACCGCCTTCGGCGAACAGGTCGAGGTCCGGGTCGTCCACCCACTGGGGGCCGTCACGTCCAAACTCGCGCAGGCGGGTGCCGCGCAGACGATGGCTCAGTTCGCCGTCGTCGCCGGTGGCATGCAGGGTGAAGCCGTCAATCTGCAGCGTGACCTCGCCCTCGGGCGGGCTTACCTCAGCCTGCGCCAGGGGCACGGTCGCGAATGCGAGCACGGCCAGGGTCCATCCGAGTCGGCTGCGAATCCTGCGGCTCATCCGTTCAGGTAGGTCTCGAACAGCGCGTCGAGCCGGTCCTGCGCGGCCAGCAGGCCCTCGCAGGCCTCGCGCACGGCCCCGCGCCCACCATGGGCTTCGGTCACCCACTGGGCATGCTGGCGCACCAGCGGGTGGGCGTCGCCGACCGCGATCCCGAGCCCGACCCGCTGCATCGCTGGAAGATCCACGATGTCGTCGCCCATGAAGGCCGCTTCGGCGGGGTCGTGACCGGTGCGCTGCAGCAGTTCGTGCAGGGCTTCGCCCTTGTCGCGGCGGCCCTGGATCAGATGCTCCACTCCCAGGTCGCGCATGCGGTGCTCGACGACCCCGGAGGTGCGCCCGGTCAGGATGGCGATCTCGATCCCGCCGTCCAGGGCCAGACGGATACCGTGGCCGTCGCGGCTGTTGAAGGCCTTGTACTGCTCGCCGCCGTCGCCCAGGAACAGGCTGCCGTCGGTCAGCACGCCGTCCACGTCCAGGATCAGCAGGCGAACGGCCTGCTGGTGGGTGCGCAGAGTGGTGGCATCCAGGTTCATCACGCCACCCCGGCGCGCAGCAGGTCGTGCATGTTGATCACGCCCACCAGGCGGTTTTCGGCGTCGGTGACGGGCAGGGCGTTGATGCGCCGGCTCTCCATGGCCTCCAGGGCCTCCACCGCCAGCCAGTCGGGCTGCGCGGTGTGGCCGCCGGTGGTCATGGCCTCGCCGATGGTCAGGCCGTCCAGGCTGTGCCCGGCATCCAGGGTGCGCCGCAGGTCGCCATCGGTGAACACGCCCTGGATGCGATCGTCACCGTCGGTGATGATCACCAGCCCCAGACCCTTGCGGGTGATCTCGAACAGGGCGTCCTTGAGTGGGGCGTCCGGGGTGATGCGCGGGATCGCGCCTCCGGTATGCATGATGTCGGCGACATGCACCAGCAGGCGCCGGCCAAGGCGGCCGCCGGGGTGCGAGCGGGCAAAGTCGTTGGCGGTAAAGCCGCGTGCATCCAACACCGCGACGGCCAGGGCATCGCCCATCGCCAGCGCGGCGGTGGTGCTGGAGGTGGGAGCCAGGCCCAGCGGGCACGCCTCGCGCTCGACGCTGACATCCAGGTGTACGGTGGCATCCGCGCCGAGGCGCGAGCCGGGGTTGCCGGTCATCGCGATCAGCGGTACGCCCAGGCGCCGGATCAGCGGCAGGATGGTGATGATCTCGTCGGTCTCGCCGGAGTTCGACAGCGCGATGACCACGTCCTCGCGGGTGATCATGCCGAGATCGCCGTGACTGGCCTCGCCCGGATGCACGAAGAAGGCCGGCGTGCCGGTGGAGGCCAGGGTCGCGGCCAGCTTGCTGCCGATGTGCCCGGACTTGCCCATGCCGGTGACGATCACGCGGCCCTTGCACGCGAGGATGCAGCGGCAGGCCTCGAGGAAGCGGTCGTCGATGCGCCGGGCGAGGTTGCGTACGGCCTCGGCCTCGTCATTGAGGACGGCCAGGGCGAGCTTGCGGGTCGTTTCGGGGTTGAAGTTCATGCGGTTGCCGTGATTCCCAAATAGACAAGGTAGCTTGCGAAGGCGATGAGGAGAAGGGCGCCCTGCCAGCGCCGGATCTGTCCGCGGCGGCCCAGCGCGATCAGGAACAGGGCCACGGTCAATGCCAGCATCACCGGATAGTCGCGCGTCAGCACATCGGCGTCGATTGCCAGCGGCGTGATCAGGGCCGGAACGGCCAGTACCGCGAGCAAGTTGAACAGATTGGAGCCGACTACATTCCCGATCGCCAGCCCGGCCTCGCGGCGGAAGGCGGCGACCACCGAGGTCGCCAGCTCCGGCAGGCTGGTGCCCACCGCGACAATGGTCAGCCCGATGACCAGGTCGCTGACCCCCAGTTGTTCGGCGATCTCGACGGCCCCCCAGACCAGGGCCTGGCTGCTCGCCAGCAGGAGCAGCAGCCCGAACACGAGCCAGGCGATCGCGGGCCCCAGTCGGTCGCCCTCTGGGATCGTCTCGACCATGCCGCGCACCACCTCGGGGGTGTCGTCATGGGGGGCCGGGCGTGCGCGCCGGGCGCTGATGGCCATCCAGGCAGTGAACAGGACCAGACCGGCCAGCAGCGCGATGCCCTCCAGCCGGCCCAGTTCGCCATCCACCAGCAGGAGCAGCACGCCGAAGCTGACCAGCAGGAGGATCGGCAGTTCGCGCCGAACCATGCCGCGCCCGATCGCCAGCGGCGCGACCAGGGTCGCGGTCCCCAGCACCAGCGCGATGTTGGCGATGTTCGAGCCGATCGCGTTGCCCACCGCCAGCCCCGGGTTGCCCTGCAGGCTGGCGAGGACCGAGACCACGATCTCCGGTGCCGAGGTCCCGAAGGCGACGATGGTCAGGCCGATGATCAGCGGGCTGACGCCCAGGCCGCGGGCCAGGGCCGAGGCGCCGAACACGAAGCGGTCGGCACTCCAGGTCAGCAGGATCAGGCCGCCGATGATGGCGACAACGGGTAGCACCATGGACAGTCGGGTCCGGGGAGGGTCAGGCCCGGGATTGTAGCCGATTGGGTAGTGGTTTCAGCAGCGCAGGCGGTCCAGACACCCGGCGGTGGTCACCTGCGGTGTCCAGCCGAGCTGCTCGCGGGCGCGGGTGCAGTCCAGTACCAGCGGGCCGTCCAGCCCGCGGACCCAGCCGGGGTCCCCGGCGCGGGCGGTCAGGCGCCAGGCCAGCGGGTGCAGGGTGCGGATCAGCCGCAGTGGCACCGGGATCCCCCAGCGCCGCTGGTGGCGCGCCATCGCCCGTAGCGACCAGGCAGGTTCGGCCCCCAGGTTGAAGATCCCCGCGGTGCGAGTTGTGATGCTGCGCACGATCGCGGCGGCGGCATCGTCCTCCCACAGGATCTGCACTGGCTGTTCGCCTCCGGCGGGATACAGCCGCCCGCGGGCGATCTGCAGCAACAGCGGGTGGGCGTTCGGGCCGACGATCGCGGGCGGGCGCAGGAGGGTCACCTGGCACTCGGGGTGTTCCCGGGCGAGCGCGAGTAGGGCCTGCTCCACGGCGACCTTGTCTTCGGCATAGGGGAAGCGCGGCCGGGTGGGATGGTCCTCACGGAGCGGCTGCGGGCTGTCCGGCCAGGGGCCGTAGACCGCCGCGCTGGACAGGAACACGATGTGGCGCACACCGGCGGTCACCGCCGCGTGGAACACCTGCTGGCTCAGGGCCACATTCTGCTGGCGGACCCAGGTGCGGTCATGCCGGCGGCGTCCCCCGTGACCGCCCATCAACTGAAAGGCGAGGTGCACCAGCGTGTCCACCCCGGCCAGGTCGTCCGGCTGGAGCTGCGCCAGGTCGAGTACCCGGGCCTCGATAACGGTGCCGTTCTCGGGGGGAGGCAGCGCTGGCGCGGCCCGGTCCAGGGCGAGGATGTGTTCAATCGTCGGCTCGTGTGCCAGGGCGGGCAGCAGGACTTGCCCCAGGCGCCCGGCGGCGCCGGTCACGGCGACGTGCATCCGTGTTTCGCTCAGGTTGCGGTGCGGGCGACGGTGGTCGGGGCGGGGTCGGCAAACGCGGGCATGACCTCTTCCGCGAAGCAGTCCATGGACTCCTCGGCCAGCGCATGCGGAACAGCCCCGGCGCCGAAGGCCAGCAGGACCTGGTCGACCCCGGCCGCGCGCAGGCCCTCGATGCGTTCACGGCATTCGGCGGGGGTGCCGACGAGCGTCATGCCCAGCATGTCGAGGACCTTCAGGTTGATCCCGGCCTTGACCAGGTGGCGGAAGCGGCCGAGCGAGCGGTAATAGTCGTAGCCCTCGATCAGGCGTTCCAGCACCGGCAGGGTCTGCTGGAACATGTGGCGGTAGAACCACTCGAAGGCCGGCTTGGCCTCGCGCCGCGCGCGCTTGCCGTCCGGCAGGCACAGGACCCCAAGCGTCATGCCGACCCGGGGCGGGTGGGCGATGTCCGTGCGTGTCGCGTCCCAGGCCTCGTGGTACAGGCGGATGTCCTCGCGGATCATCTGCCAGGGCTTGAATGGCCCGGCCAGCGCGCCGATACCCTGCTGCGCCGCCCAGGTGAAGGACTCCGGGCTGACCGCGGCGGTCCAGATCGGCGGGTGCGGGGCCTGTACCGGGCGCGGCATCACGGGCACGTCGTCCAGGTGATGGAACGGCCCGTCCTGGGTGATGCGGCCGGTGGCGAAGGCCTGGCGCAGCGCATCCAGCCCGGCATCGACCCGCGCGCGGGACTCGCTCATCTCGGCCCCGAATGTGGCATATTCGCGCGGCGAGAAGCCGCGCCCGATGCCCAGATCCAGGCGCCCGCCGGAGAGCTGGTCGAGCATGCCGACGCGCTGCGCCACTCGCAGCGGATGGTGGTAGGGCAGCGGCACTACGCCCAGGCCCAGGCGCAGGCGTTTGGTGCGCTGGCTGGCCGCGGCCAGCACCAGGTCCGGCGCGGTGGAGTGGGAAAACTCCGGCATCAGGTGGTGCTCCACCAGCCAGGCGGTGCCGAAGCCGAGATGATCGGCGCGCTCCCACAGGCGCAGGGTGTTCTCCAGCACCTCCGCTTCGGAGGTCTGCAGGAAGTCCGGTACCGAGAGCTCGTGGAACAGGTCGAAACGCATGGCGCCAACTGTGCCGCGCGCTCGCAGGTGATACAAGCAATCCGCGCAAAGCTGCGGTTACGTCGTGGAGGTTGAGGCATGTCGCAGGATCAGGAAGCGCCGGTATTGCAGGCCGCCGGGGTGGCGGGCCCCGGAGAGGACTGGTGGGACGACTTCTTCCCCGAGGACCTGCCGCAGGACTGGCAGCTGGAGTACTACACCCATTACCACAGCCGTTTGTTGCTGCCCGCCCCGGTGTGGACCGAGGCCGGGGCGCCGGCCTTCGGCGACTGGGCCGAGGCCGTGCCACCCGCGCTGCGGCTGACACTGGACTGGCCGGTGGAGCTGGGCCTCGAGACGGGTGCGACGCGGGCGCGCGCGCTGGCCGAGGCTGTCGGCGACGGCCTGCAGGCGGTGGCGCCGGGGCCGATGGGGCCGGCGCAGGTGCAGGCGATCCGCGCGGCGCTGGAGGCGGCCGGACTGGGGCGCCTGATGGTGTACGGCGCCGGCGAGGAGCGGGTGATCGCGCGCGCCGAGGCGGCCTGGTTTCATCCCGCCCCGGCGCCGAAATCGGCGGCGCTTGCCGGGGGCGGGGCCTGGCAGGTCAACCCCGAGGCAGGGCTGGATGCGCCGGGCTGGCGCGCGCTGGTGGAGGCCCTCGGGCAGGCCGGTGGCAGCGGCGAGACCCCGGTGTTCCTGCGCGCGCGTCCGGAGCGGCTGTCGGATTTCCGCACCATCGCCGCATTGCTGGGATTGGGATGAGCACCGCGCCCGCCCGTTTGACGGTCTCCCGGCCTGCGCCCAGACTTCGGGGTTCTGTGGGCCTAAGGAAACACTGATTGATGTACACACTCGCGTTGGTACCCCAGGTTTTCCGAGCCAAGGCGCGGCGCGCAGCCGGTAGTGGTTCTACCGGCCCGTTTTTGACCGATTCGGGCCGCAACGCAGGATCGGGGAACCTGGGGTGCCAACCCCGAAGGGGCTCGGCCGCCCGTTGTCATCAAAAACGGGCGTGCGCACGGCGTTGCGGTTCCCTTGTGCAGAATGACTGCACGGCGGTCACCGCGCTTTGTTCGCACGCAAAAGCGGCTCGAGCGCGAGCGTGTACATTAATCAGTGTTTCCTTAAGGGCGAGGAGCGCGCGTGGCTGACCCGGCAGTGGAAGACAGTCCGCATATCGTGATCGAGAACCTGTGCTTCCGGCGCGGGCGCAAGATGATTTTCGATGACCTGTCGATGCGCATCCCGCGCGGGCAGGTGACGACCGTGATGGGGCCCAGCGGCAGTGGCAAGACCACGCTGCTGCGCCTGGTCGGCGGTCAGTTGCGTCCGGACAAGGGCCGCATCTGGGTGGATGGCCAGGAGGTGGCGAGGCTCTCCACCCGGCGGCTGTACGCGCTGCGCAAGCGCATGGGCATGTTGTTCCAGAGCGGTGCGCTGCTGACGGATCTTTCGGTATTCGAGAACGTCGCCTTCCCGCTGCGCGAGCACACGGATCTGCCGGAGGACGTGCTGCACGCGCTGGTGCTGCTGAAGCTGGAGGCGGTGGGCCTGCGCGCGGCGCGCGACCTGGACCCGGCCACCCTGTCCGGTGGCATGGCGCGGCGCGTCGCGCTGGCGCGCGCCATTGCGCTGGACCCGGACCTGATCCTGTACGACGAGCCGTTCACCGGGCTCGATCCGATCACCATGGGCCAGATCGTCAGCCTGATCCGCCGGACCAATCAAAGCCTGGGGCTTACCAGCGTGCTGGTCTCGCATGACGTGACCGAGGCGATGGCGATCTCCGATCAGGTGGTGCTGATCGCCGATGGCCGGGTAGTGGATGCCGGGCCGCCGGACGAACTGGAGGCGCGCGCTTCCGACTGGAGCGCGCAGTTCCTGCAGGGTCGCCCGGACGGGCCGGTGCCGTTTCATTACCCGGGCGCGTCCTACCGCGATGACCTGCTGGGGCAGGGGGAGCGCCGCGATGACTGATTCGATTGCCGCGCTGGGTCGGACCACGATCAATGCCCTGACGGTGTTCGGCCGGGCGTTCATCTTCCTGATCCGGATGCTGGCGAGCCTGGATATCGTCTTTCGCCGCTTCGGCCTGACGCTTGTTCAGGTGTATTCGGTGGGGGTGCGCTCGCTGCTGATTATCGTCGTGTCCGGGCTGTTTGTCGGCATGGTGCTGGCGTACCAGGGCTACATCACGCTGGTGAACTTCGGCGCGGCCGAGGCCCTGGGCGGGGTGGTTGCGCTGTCGCTGGTACGCGAACTGGGGCCGGTGGTCACCGCGCTGCTGTTCGCCGGGCGCGCCGGCTCCGCGCTGACCGCGGAACTGGGGCTGATGAAGACGACCGAACAGCTCTCGGCGATGGAGATGATGGCGGTGAACCCCTATCGCCGGATCTTCGCGCCACGCTTTGTGGCCGGGTTCCTCTCCATGCCGCTGCTGGCCGCGATCTTCAGCGCCGTGGGCGTGATGGGCGGCTACCTCGTCGGGGTGGGGCTGCTGGGCGTGGACAGCGGCGCCTATTTCTCGCAGATGCAGTCGGTGACCGACTGGAACGAGGATGTGCTCTCCGGCGTGATCAAGAGCATCGTGTTCGGCTTCGTGGTGACCTGGATCGCGGTGTTCCAGGGCTTCAATGCGCAGCCGACGTCCGAGGGCATCTCGCGCGCCACGACCCAGACGGTGGTGGTGTCGTCGCTCGCGGTGCTGGGCCTCGATTTCATCCTGACCGGGCTGATGTTCGGCGCGGGCTGACCAAACAGTGTTTACCCAGGACAGGTGGCAATAATGAAGGTACGTTTCTTCGAACTGGCGGTCGGTGTCTTCGTGCTCCTGGGTATCGGGGCGCTGTTCTACCTGGCGGTGCAGGTGAGCAACGTGACCGACTACCACGACCGTGACACCTATACGGTGAGCGGATACTTCGACAACATCGGGGGGCTCAAGACGCGTGCCCCGGTCACGGTGTCGGGTGTGCGCATCGGGCGAGTGGCGGATATCCGTTACGATCCGGAACGCTTTCGCGCCGAGGTGACCCTGGCGATCCGCTCGGAGTACGACTACCTGCCGATGGACACCCAGGCCGCCATCCACACCGCGGGGCTGTTGGGCGAACAGTACATCGCGCTGGAGCCGGGTGGTGACTACGACACCCTGCAGGAAGGCGACGAGCTGATGTTCACCCAGTCGGCACTGGTGCTGGAGAACCTCATCGGTCGCTTCATGACCAACATGGGTAGTGACTGATCTACCCAAACCGGGAGCAAGAGACATGAAATGGTTGCATGAACGAATCCTGATCCTGCCGCTGGCGCTGCTGGTCCTGATCCTGGCGGCTCCCGCCCAGGCCGAAGAAAACCCCGCCGAGCTCATCAAGCAGTCGATCGACGCGGTCTACGAGAAGCTGCGGGCAAACGAGGCGCGTGCGCAGGAAGATCCTGACTTCGTGATTGGCGTGATCGAGGAGGAGATCCTGCCCGGCGTGGATGTCAACGGGATGGCCCGCCTGGTCCTGGCACGTCACTGGCGCGATGCCAGCAGCGAGCAGCAAGACCGCTTCGCCGAGGCCTTCAAGAACACGCTGCTGCAGGCCTACGGGGTGCAACTGGCCGATCATCTGGACAAGGACGTGCGCGTCATCGAGCGGCGCTCGCGCCAGGACGAGCGCATGGCCGTGGTCGCCACCGAGGTGGTGATGGGCTCCGGCCAGTCGAACATCCAGGTCAACTACCGTCTGCGTCCGGTGAACGGCGAATGGAAGGTCTTCGACGTCGAGGCCGAGGGGCTCAGCTTCGTCGGCAACTTCCGCACTCGCTTTAACGAGGAGATTAACCGCGATGGCCTGGAGGCGCTGATCGAGCGCCTGGAAGATGGCGACGAGGCGTTGATCGAGGATGCCGTGGGCGACGTGACCCCCGACAACGGCGCCGCGGACCGGTGAGCGACGCACAGATCCGGGCGGATGAAGGCGGTCTGGTCGTCAACGGGCCACTGACCTTCGCGACGGTGGCCGGGCTGGAGGCACGGGCCCGCGGGCTGACGGCGCATCTCCCGGAACACGCTCGGGTGGACCTGACGCAGGCGGGTCGTATCGACAGCGCCGGCGTGGCGTTCCTGGTCATCCTCTGGCGTCGCGCCCGCGAGCAGGGCCGCACCCTGGTCTTCGAGCCCCTCCCCGAGGGGTTGCGCCCGTTACTGGAGTTGTACGACCTGGAGTCGATTATCACCGACTCCGCCGCCCGTTCCGTCGCCTGAGTCGTGCCGGCGGCGGGCGAACGGGCGAGCCCGGCGCGGATTCGTTATCATGGCGCGTTTCGCCGAACCACGGTCGGTTCGGCGGTCAATCCGGGCATCCCATGGACAAACTGATCATTACCGGAGGTCGCCGACTCGAGGGTCAGGTCTGGATCTCCGGGGCCAAGAACGCCGTGTTGCCGATCCTGTCCGCCACCTTGCTGGCGGACGGGCCGATGACCATTGGCAACGTCCCGCATCTGCAGGACGTGACCACCACCATGGAACTGCTCGGCCGCATGGGCGTCAGCCTTACGGTTAACGAGCGCATGCGCATCGAGGTCGACCCGACCACGCTGACCCAGTGCGTCGCCCCGTACGACCTGGTCAAGACCATGCGCGCCTCCATCCTGGTGCTGGGGCCGCTGCTGGCCCGCTTCGGCGAGGCCGAGGTTTCCCTGCCGGGTGGCTGTGCCATCGGTTCGCGTCCGGTGAACCTGCACCTGCGGGGTCTTGAGGCCTTGGGGGCCGAGATCGAGGTCGAAGGCGGCTACATCCACGCTCGCGCGGATCGCCTGAAGGGCGCGCGCGTGGTCTTCGACCAGGTGACGGTAACCGGTACCGAGAACCTGTTGATGGCCGCCACCCTGGCCGAGGGCGAGACCCTGATCGAGAACGCCGCGCGCGAGCCAGAGGTCATCGATCTGGCGGACTGCCTGACCGCGATGGGCGCGAAGATCCAGGGGGCCGGCACCGACACCATTCGGGTGCAGGGCGTGGAGCGCCTGCACGGCTGCGAATACGATGTGATGCCGGACCGTATCGAGACCGGCACCTTCCTGGTCGCCGCCGCGGTCACCCGTGGGCGCGTGCGCTGCCGCAATACCCGCCCGGAGCTGCTGGACGCGGTGCTGGCCAAGCTGGTCGAGGCCGGCGCTCGCATCGAGACCGGGCCGGACTGGATCGAGCTGGATATGGAGGGCCGCCGACCGAAAGCGGTGAACCTGCGCACCGCGCCGTTCCCGGCCTTCCCGACCGACATGCAGGCGCAGATGATGGTGCTGAACACCGTGGCCGAGGGCACCGGATCGGTAGTCGAGACGGTGTTCGAGAATCGCTTCATGCATGCGCTGGAGCTGCAGCGCATGGGCGCGCACATTACCATCGAGGGCAATACCGCGATCGTCGAGGGCGTGGAAAAACTGGTCGGTGCGCCGGTGATGGCGACTGACCTGCGTGCCTCGGCGAGCCTGATCATCGCCGGCCTGGTGGCCGAGGGCGAGACCGAGGTGGACCGCATCTACCACATCGATCGCGGCTACGAATGCATCGAGGAAAAACTGAGCCAGATCGGCGCGACCATTCGTCGCGAGCCGGTCTGAAGCTGCGACTCACACGGAACCGGACGAACGCCTGACCCATGATGGATCCCAACGCCCTGACCATCGCCCTGTCCAAGGGCCGCATCCTCAAGGACACCCTGCCGCTGCTTTCCAGCGCCGGGATCGAGCTGCTGGAGGATCCGGACGAGACGCGCAAGCTGATCCTCGACACCAACCGCGAGGACGTGAAGATCGTGGTGGTGCGCGCGACCGACGTGCCCACCTACGTGCAGCACGGCGCGGCGTCCATCGGCGTGGCCGGCAAGGACGTGCTGATGGAACACGGCGCGGCCGGGCTGTACGAACCGCTGGATCTGCATATCGCCGAGTGTCGTCTGATGCTGGCGGGGCGCCCGGGCCAGCAACCGGACCCGCAGCAACGCCTGCGCATCGCCACCAAGTTTGTGAACATCACGCAGAACTACTTTGCCCAGCAGGGCCGCCAGGTCGATATCATCAAGCTCTACGGCTCGATGGAACTGGCACCGCTGGTGGGCCTGGCCGACTACATCGTCGACCTGGTGGATACCGGCAACACCCTCAAGGCCAACGGCCTGGAACCGCTGGAACTGATTACCCCCATTAGTTCCCGGTTGATCGTGAACCAGGCAGCCATGAAGATGCGACATAGAACCATTCAAAATCTCATCGAGGGCCTGCGGGAGGCCGTCACCCCCGCGACGACGTAATCGAGAACCCCATGACCGCCGATACCGACGACCTGCGAATCCGCGAAATCCAGGAGGTGTCCGCCCCGGACACCGTACGCGATGAACTGCCGATCACCGATGCGGCGGCCAACACCGTGTTCGAGGCCCGCCAGGCCTGCCATCGCATCCTGCGCGGCGAGGATGACCGCCTGCAGGTGATCGTCGGCCCCTGCTCGATCCACGACGTGGACGCCGCGCTGGACTATGCCGATCACCTGAAGACCCTGCGCGAAGAACTCTCCGACGCGCTGCATATCGTGATGCGGGTGTACTTCGAAAAGCCGCGTACCACGGTCGGCTGGAAGGGTCTGATCAATGACCCCGATCTGGATGGCAGCTTCCATATCAACAAGGGCCTGCGCGTGGCGCGCGGACTGCTGCGCGATCTGGCGGTGAAGGGCATGCCGGCGGCGACGGAATACCTCGACCTGATCAGCCCGCAGTACATCGCGGACCTGGTCGCCTGGGGTGCGATTGGTGCGCGCACCACCGAAAGCCAGGTGCACCGCGAGCTGGCCTCCGGTCTGTCCTGCCCGGTGGGCTTCAAGAACTCGACCGATGGCAGCCTGCGCGTGGCGATCGACGCGATCCGTTCTGCCTCGCGCCCGCATCACTTCCTGTCGGTGACCAAGTCGGGCCGCTCGGCAATCTTCTCCACCACCGGCAACGACGACTGCCACATCATCCTGCGCGGCGGGAAGCAGCCGAACTACGACGCCGCGAGCATCGAAGAGGCCTGCAAGGAACTGCGCATGGCCGAGCTGCCGGAGTCGGTGATGGTGGACTGCAGTCACGCCAACAGCCGCAAGGACCCGAAGCAGCAGATCGAGGTCGCGCGTGTGCTGGGCGAACAGATTGCCGGCGGCGATCGGCGCATTATGGGCGTGATGCTGGAGAGCCACCTGACCGGTGGTCGCCAGGACATCCTGCCCGGCAAGCCGCTGCAATATGGCCAGAGCATCACCGATGCCTGCATGGGCTGGGACGACAGCGAGGCCACCCTGCGCCTGCTGGCCGATGCCGTGCGCGCGCGCCGCAAGGCTGCCGTACCCGCCTGAACGAGGAGCCCGACATGCCATCCATTGCCCGACTCGATACCCAGCAGCCCGATTTCGATCAGGCCCTGGAGAACCTGCTGTCCTGGGAATCCGTTGCCGACACCGGCGTGCGGGACGCGGTGGACGAGATCCTTGGCGCGGTGCGCACCGAGGGCGATGCCGCGGTGTTGCGCTACACCGCCAAGTTCGACCGGCTCGACCGTGCCGCAGTCTCCGATCTTGAGATCCCCCACGACCGCTTGCAGGCCGCCCTGGAGTCGATCCCGGCGGAGCAGCGCAAGGCCCTGGAGATGGCCAGCGCACGCATCCGTCGCTATGCCGAGCACCAGCTCATGCGGGACTGGGATTTCACCGACGAGGACGGCACCGTTCTCGGCCAGCGCGTGACCGCGCTGGACTCGGTGGGCCTGTACGTCCCCGGGGGCAAGGCGGCCTATCCGTCCTCCGTGCTGATGAACGCCATCCCGGCCAAGGTCGCCGGCGTCGAGTTGCTGGTCATGGTCGTGCCCGCCCCGGGCGGTGAGCTGAACGATCTGGTGCTGGCCGCAGCCGCCGTGGCCGGCGTGGATCGCGTGTTTACCGTGGGGGGCGCCCAGGCCGTGGCCGCGTTGGCCTATGGCACCCAGACGATCCCGGCGGTGGACAAGATCGTTGGTCCCGGCAATATCTTCGTGGCTGCGGCCAAGCGCGAGGTGTTCGGCACCGTCGGCATCGACATGATCGCCGGTCCGTCCGAGATCCTGGTGGTCTGCGACGGCGAGACCGACCCCGACTGGATCGCGGCCGACCTGTTCTCCCAGGCCGAGCACGACGAGCAGGCCCAGTCCATCCTGCTGTCCTGGGACGATGCGTTCCTGGATCGCGTGGCCGAGGCCATGGACCGCCTGCTGGAGGAGATGCCGCGCGCCGAGATCATCCGCACCAGCCTCGACAAGCGCGGCGCGCTGGTGAAGGTGCGCGACTCGGCCGAGGCCGTCGCGGTCGCCAACCGCATCGCCCCGGAGCACCTGGAGCTGTCGGTGGCCGACCCGCAGGCGATGCTGGATGCCGGGCTGCGCCACGCCGGCGCGATCTTCATGGGCCGCTATACCTCCGAGGCCCTGGGCGACTACTGCGCTGGCCCCAACCACGTGCTGCCGACCTCGCGTACCGCGCGCTTCTCCTCGCCGCTGGGCGTGTACGACTTCCAGAAGCGTTCGAGCATCATCCACTGCTCGGCCGAAGGTGCGGCCAAGCTGGGCGAGACCGCCGCGGCGCTGGCCCACGGCGAGGGCCTGACCGCCCACGCGCGCTCCGCCGAACTGCGCAGTCGATGACCGCCCGCGCGACCCGGACCCCGGACGCCCTGATGCGCCCGGAGGTGCTGGCGCAGCCGGCCTACCAGGTGGCCGACGCGACCGGCCTGATCAAGCTGGACGCGATGGAAAACCCGCATCCCTGGCCGGGGGAGCTGGAAGACGCCTGGCTGGCGGCCCTGCGTGATCCGCAGCTGAACCGCTATCCCGACGCCCAGGCACTGGGTCTGGCCGCTCAGGTGCGCGCCGCCCACGGCGTGCCCGAGGCCGCCGGACTGTTGTTCGGCAATGGCTCCGACGAACTCATCCAGATCCTGATCACGGCGGTGGCGGGTTCCGGGCGTCCGGTGCTGGCGCCGGAGCCGACCTTCGTGATGTATGGCGTGCTGGCCCGAGCGCTGGGGGTGCCGTTCATCGGTGTCCCCCTGAACGCGGACTTCACCCTGGACCTCGAGACGATGCGCGCGGCGCTGGCCGAGTCCAACCCGGCGCTGGTGTTCCTCGCCTACCCGAACAATCCGACCGGGACGCTGGACGATGCCGCGACGGTAGAGGCCATCGTCGACGAGAACCCCGGTGTCACGGTGGTCGACGAGGCCTACGCCCCGTTCGCGGCGCACAGCTTCCTTCCGCGCGTCGGAGAGGATGACGGCCTGATGGTGATGCGCACGGTCTCCAAGCTGGGGCTGGCCGGCGCGCGACTTGGCTATCTGGCGGGCACGCCGGCCTGGATCGATGCGCTGGATCGCCTGCGTCTGCCATACAACATCAACACCCTGACCCAGCGCTCGGTGGCCTTCGCCCTGGAGCACCGCGAGGCGCTGGACGCGCAGGCGCGCGGAATCGTCGAGGAACGCGACCGCCTGAGCGAGCGTCTGACCGCGACGACGGGGGTCGAGCAGGTCTTCCCCAGCCAGGCGAATTTCATCCTGTTCCGGGTACGCGCCGGGGCGGGGCATGCGACCTTCGCCGCCCTGCGCGACGCTGGCATCCTGATCAAGGACGTCGGCCGGGCGCATCCGCTTCTCGCGGACTGTCTGCGCGTGACCGTCGGTCGCCCCGACGAAAACGACGCCTTCCTCGCCGCGCTCGGGCAGGCCCTCGCCGCCTGACGTTTTTTCCGGCGCCACGCCTTTTGGTTGCACCACAGAGGGCATGGAGAAATGCGCGGAGTGGTTTCCGGAACGGCCTAAGCGCATCGTAAAGGGGTCTTGCCCTCGCGGAAGACGCGGCGAGATCGGGTGAAGGTGGGGTGCCAGGCCCGGTTTTCGTTCACCCTTTCCCGAAACTGGTAAACCGGAGGTCATCCCGGCCGCAGCGCAGGGAAGCGAAGAGCCGGGATTTCCGACGCAAGTCCTGCCCCCCACGTTCGGCCGGGCCACAACGCGAAGATCCCGGATAACCGCTGCGCGGTTTCCGGGATGACAAGGGGGCGCTGCCGGGCCGGTGCGCAAGAGCGGCGGTACCCCCTGACAGCCCCGCGCATTTTTCCGTGGCCTCCCGTGCCCTCTGCGGTGAAAAGCCTTTCCTGGCCCTTTCCCGGTGCGGCGTCTCAGCGGCAGCCGGCGGGCGGTTCCAGACGCAGGCCACGGACCTCGCCCATGGCACCGCAGGCACGCAGGGCGGCGGCAAATGGGGACTGGCGGGCGGGTTGGCCGTTGATGCTCTCGATGGTGATGCCGCGGCGTTTGGGCAGCCAGCGGCTGCCGGCGAGCTGGCGGACAGCCTCCGTGACGAGGGCCGCGTGTTCCTCCGCAGTGTCGATGCCGGGGATCGTCTCCCAGACGAACAGCTGGCGGCCGGAGGCGGCGAGATAGAGCAGCGGCTGGCCGCCGGCCAGCGCGACCAGGGCCCCGGCCACGCGGCGCAGGCGGCCCTCGGCGGCCTCCGGCGGCTGTGGCCAGGGCAGGAGCTGGCCCCAGGGATTGGCCGGGTCGACGCTGGCCAGCCACTGCGGCTCGGGGGTGTCGTCGGCCGCGCGTTCCAGCGCGCGCAGGCGGTCCACCGCGCCGGCGCGGGCGAACTGGGCGCCGGTCAGGCCCTCGACGAAGTGGCCGCGGCGCAGCTTGCCGGCGTCCTCCATCGCACGGTAGACGGGGTACACGCGGCCGAAGCCGCCTGGCAGCCCCTCGGCGCGGGCCATCTCGCGGCTGACTACGCCGTAGCGCGCCAGCAGGTTTTCGGCCTGTTCGCGGGCGCGTTCCGTCAGCGACACGCCGGGGTCGATCAGGTCGGCCACCCGTGACCAGCGTCCGCCGGCCAGGCCCTGGCCCGGGCGCCGCCGGCCGCGCGCGGAGCTCTTGCGCTGGCCCAGGCTGCGCAGCGGGGCAAAGGTGTCGTTGGTGATCTGCCCGGCCCAGACCCGATCCCAGATCGCGGCCTCGATCATGTCCTGGCGGGCGGCGGGCTGCGCCTCGCGCGCTGCGCGTTCCAGCTCCATGTAGAAGCAGGCGCCGCGCCGGTCCAGGGCCTCCAGGATCGCCCGTGCTAACGGGTCATCGGTGGCCGCTGTCTCCGCCTCGGGCGTGTCCGGTTCCAGCAGCACCATCGCCTGTTCGCGGCGCAGAAAGCGGATGCGCCCGTCGCGCTGGCCCAGCGCGCCGCTGCCCACCCAGACGAACTCGCCGGAGGCGGTGATGCGGTCCAGCGCGTCCAGCGAGAAGTCGCGCACCCGCATCGGCAGCACATGGGCGGTCCAGGCCGACCAGGGCAGGGCGACGCCTTCGAGCTGCGTGAGCACCTCGCGCAGGGTGCCGATGCCCGACCCGGGCTCGCTCAGGCCCTGCCAGGCGGGCAGGAAGCGGCCCAGCGCGCGGGCGTCCACCGCCGCCGCCTCGTCGCGCAGGCGGGCCAGGGTGCGGCGCTTCAGCCGGCGCAGGATGTCCAGCTCGCACCAGTCCTCGCCCTGGCCCTGCGGGCGGATCTCGCCGCGCAGCAGCACGCCGGCACTCTCTAGCGCCTCCAGCGCCGGGAGCAGCGCGCCGGGCGCGAGGCCGTAGCGAACGCCCAGCTCCTCGACGCGGAATGGCCCATGGGTGCGGGCGTAGCGGCGCAGCAGCTGTTCCAGCGGGCGTTGCGGCGGCTCGAGGAAACCGGCGGGCAGGCCGGGTGGTGGCACGACCCCGAGCGCGTCGCGAAAGAGGGCAGCGTCCTCGGCCGCGATCCAGCGCGGCTCGCCGGCGATTCGGACCTCGACCGCACGCAGCCCGTCGGCCAGGGTCTGTAGCCAGGGTGCGGGGTTTTCGTCCGCTGCGGCTTCGATCTCCTCCCGCATCAGGTCGCCCGCCCGGCGCAGAAGGTCATGCAGCTCGTCGGCGTCGCGGACCTGTGTCGCCTCGGTGGTGTGCGCCAGCTCGGCCTCCAGCTCGGCCAGGGCATCGGGGTCGATCAGCTCGCGCAGCTCGGCCTGGCCCAGCAGCTCGGCCAGCATCCCGCGATCGAGCGTGAGCGCCTGCGCCTTGCGTTCGGCCATCGGCGCGTCCTGCTCGTAGATGTAGGCGGCGACGTAGGCGAATACCAGGCTGCGCGCGAACGGCGAGGCCCGTGGCGTTTCCACCTCGTGCACGCGGATGTGGCGCTCCTGCACCCCCCGCAGGATCCCGCGCAGGGCGTCCAGATCGAACACGTCGGCCAGCACCTGGCGGTAGGTCTCCAGCACCACCGGGAAGCTCGCGTACTCGCGCACCGACGCGAGCAGCTGCTGCGACTTCAGGCGCTGGGCCCACAGCGGCGTGCGCTGGCCCGGGCGGTTGCGCACCAGAAGCAGGGCGCGGGCCGCATTCTCGCGGAAGGCGCTGGCGAACAGGGTGGAGTGTCCCAGCTCGCGGGTGACCGTCTCCTCCAGTTCCTCCGGGTCGGGGAACAGGCTGTCCAGCTCGGGCAGGTCCTCGCTGTCCGCCAGGCGCAGCACGATGCCGTCATCGGTGTACATCACCTGCACCTCGAAGCCAGAGGTGCTGGTCAGCGCGCCCTGCAGGGCCAGCGCCCAGGGGGCGTGCACGCGGGCGCCGAATGGGGTCAGGATGCACACGCGCCAGTCGCCGACCTCGTCGCGGAAGCGCTCGACCACGATGCGCTTGTCCGACGGGAGCTGCCCGGTGGCCTCGCGCTGTTCGTCGATGTAGTCGCCGAGGGTCTCGACCGCCGCCTCCGACAGCGGGGCATGCTCCTTGAGCCAGGTCGCGCGTTCGGCGCGGTCCATGCGCGCGAGGCGTTCGGTGGCGGCGCCGATTGCGCGCCCGAGTTCGATTGGGCGGCCGGGGCCGTCGCCATGCCAGAAGGGCAGCTTGCCGACCTCGCCGGGGGCGGGGGAGACCAGCACGCGGTCGCGGGTGATCGCCTCCACGTGCCAGGTGCTGGCGCCCAGGGTCACGTTCTCGCCGGTCTTCAGCTCGAACACCATCTCCTCGTCCAGCTCGCCGATGCGCGGGCCGCCCTCGCCGACATGCACGCCGTACAGGCCGCGGTCGGGGATGGTGCCGGCGTTCAGGCGCGCGGCCAGCGCCGCGCCCCGGCGCGGGGTCAGCTCGTCGCGCGCGCGGTCCCAGGCGAGCCACGGGCGCAGGTCGGCGAAGTCGGTGCTGGGGTAGTGGCCGGAGAGCATATCCAGGGTCGCCTCCAGCAGCGGGCGCGATAGCTCGCGCCAGGGTGCGGCGCGGCGCACCAACGCGTGCAGCTCGTCCACCGTGCGCGGGCGTTCGCAGACCATCGCGACGAGCTGCTGGGCGAGCACGTCCAGCGGGTTGTGCGGGGCATGGATTGGTTCCAGCGCGCCGACCTGCATGCGCTCGCCGATCACCGCGCATTCCAGCAGGTCGCCGCGAAAGCGCGGCAGCAGCAGCGAGCGCGAGACCTGGCCGACCCCGTGCCCGGCGCGTCCGGCGCGTTGCAGGCCGCGGGCAACCGAGCCGGGCGATTCGACCATGATCACCAGGTCCACCGCACCCATGTCGATGCCCAGTTCCAGCGAGCTGGTGGCGACGATGCCGCGCAGGCGCCCGGTCTTCAGTCGCCCCTCGATCTCCGCGCGGCGCTCGTGGGAGACGCTGCCGTGGTGAGCGGCGACCAGGTCTTCGGGCTTTTTGGCGTCCTCGGGATGCTGTTCGCGCCAGGCGTCGTTGATGCGCTGGACCAGGCGTTCGCACAGCCCGCGACTGTTGACGAACACGATGGTCGAGCGGTGTTCCAGGATCGCCGCCAGCAGGCGCGGCTCCAGGCGCGCGGCGCGGTCGCCGCCCCCGCCCGGGAGTGGTCCGGTGCCCTGGCCGTAGACCGCGCCGAGGATGGAGCCGGACGGGATGGTGTCCGCGCCTTCGGACGCTTCGAGGGTGGGAGGTGCGTGTGCCGCTGGCGGCTCCTCCGGGGCGAGGATCTCGAGATCCAGGCGTGGGGCCTCGGCGGCGTCGATCACCTCCACCTCGCGGTCGCCGCCGAGGAAGCCTCGCGCGACCTCCATCGGATGCACGGTCGCGGAGAGCCCGATGCGTTGCGGGTCGTGGCCGCAGCACTCGGCCAGGCGTTCCAGCGACAGGGCCAGGTGCGCGCCGCGCTTGTTCCCGGCCAGGGCGTGCACCTCGTCGATGATTACCGTATGGACGGATTCGAGGTTCTCCGCGGCCTTCGAGCCCAGCAGCAGGTAGAGCGACTCCGGCGTCGTCACCAGGATGTCGCCGGGTTCGCGCGCCTGGGCGCGGCGCTCGGCCTGCGGGGTGTCGCCGGTGCGGATGTGCACCACGGGTTCGCGGGCCGACTCGTCGCCCAGGCGCGCGGCGGTCCGCGTGATGCCGGTCAGCGGGGCGCGCAGGTTGCGCTCGATGTCGGTGGCCAGTGCCTTCAGGGGCGAGATGTAGAGCACCGAGTAGCCGGTGCGGGGTTCCGGGGCCGGCTCGCCGGTCAGGCGGTCGATTGCACTCAGGAACGCGGCAAGGGTCTTGCCGCTACCGGTCGGGGCGATCAGCAGACAGTGGTGGCTGGCCCGGATCGCGGGCCAGCCGCGGGACTGGATGGGAGTGGCCTGCTCGAAGGCCTCGCGAAACCAAGTGTCGGTCGCGGGGCGAAAGGGCGTGACCGGCATCGGCTGGGGCCCCGAGCTGGCGGGTCAGGCGTGGCCGACGGTGCTGTCGGTGGTGGAATGGAAGTAGTCGCTGTCGCGCGCCAGCTCGTCGATCAGCTCGTGCAGCATGGCCAGCCGGCTCTCGGCATCCGCGAACGGGGCGCAGTCCTCGCACAACGGGTCGCCGCAGGGCTGGCGGCTGTACAGCCAGAAGTGGATCGCACCGGCCAGCAGGCCGTCGGCAACATCACCGGTCTCGTCGGCCTGGCCGTCATCCGCCAGGCGGTTGGCCAGCTCGATCAGGTGCTGGGCGGCGTTGTTGTAGGTCTGGTCGGTGGTGTCGTTCATGGGGTCTCGGGACAGTCTTGTTTAGCCAGCGCCAGTCGGTTTGACCGACACAGAACCCGGCAGTTTACCGCGACTGGCCGATATTCCGAAGAAACAGGGGAATATGCCGTTCCTCCGGGGACAGGCCGCCGTGGGCGCCAACGAAGAACGGCCCCTCGTCGTCGGCCGGCGGGTCCACCAGGTAGGCGTCCTCGACCGGTAGCAACAGGTAGTCGCCGGCCCGCGCGCGCAGTTCCGGGTGTTGCGGCTCGGGGCCGAGGGTCCCGTGGCCCAGCCACTCGGCCTGCGGGATGGCCAGGACATCGTCACCGAACGCCCGCTCCAGTGCCTGCAGGAAGTCAGCGTGCTGTCCGGTTCGGATGTGGGCGAGGGCGGCGCGTGGCTCGCCGGTCAGACGGTGGCGCAGGCAGGCCTGTACCGCTGGATGCTCGCGGAGGTCCAGGCGGCGTTCGACCGTGCGCATGCCGTGGTCGGCGGTGGTCAGGAACACGCTCTCGGGGCGCTGGATCTGCGCGCAGGTGGCGGTGTAGGCCAGGTCCAGCTGTTTCAGGTGGCGCTCCACCTCCGGGCTGTCCGGGCCGTACTCGTGGCCCAGATGGTCCAGCTCCGACCAGTAGACGTAGGTGAAGTGGGGTCCCGGCGTCGCGTTCACATGCGCGGCCACCCGCGTCGGCAGCTCGGAGAGGTCCTCGAAGCCGATGAAGTCGGCACCGCGGTTCATCATGCGGTTGTAGGGTGTGCCGCCGATCCATTCCGGGCCGATGAAGGTCATGCCGCAGTCAAGCCGGTCGCCCAGGCGGTCGGGCTGCACGCGGCCGGTCAGCTCGCGGTAGCCGAGCGTGGCCGGGTGGTCGTCGGCGCCGCGCTCCTGGCCCATCAGTACCGTAAGGGTGCGTTCGGCGGCCGCCAGGCGGGTATGCCAGCCGAGCAGGCCATGCCGTGCGGGGTGGCGGCCGGTCAGGATGCTGGTGATCGCGGTGGCCGTAGTGCTGGGAAACACAGTCTCCAGATCGGTCACGTGGTCCGCGCCCAACAGCGGCGTGTGGCGGCGGTAACGGGCGGCAAAGCCGTCGATGAGCCAGAGTACGATATGGCGGTCCGGGCCCAGGTGCTCGGAGACACCCGCGAGCGGCGGGTGCGAGGCCGCCGCGTTCAGGCTCGCCTCGATCTGGCCGAGCAGGTCCATCAGCCCGGGGGATTCCAGCCGCGCGCGCAGAATGGCGTCCACGGCCGAGTGGGCCGTGGGGGTGGCAGTGACCGACAAGACCTCAGGCCTTCGCGCCGCCGTCGCCGCCCATGCAGGGCGGGGAATCCGCGACCTTTCCGGCGCGCTCGAACCACTGGTCCGGGTCCAGGGTGTGCAGCGCCAGCGCGTGGATGCCCCCGGCCAGCTCGTCGACCAGGGCCTGGTTCACCAGCCGGTGCCGCGCAATCAGCTTCTGATCGCGAAAGGCCTCGGATACCACGGTCACCTTGAAGTGCGACTCCGAACCCGGCGGCACGTTGTGCATGTGGCTCTCGTTCACGACTTCCAGGTGCTCGGGCGCAAAGCGCTCCTCCAGCTTGGCGGTGATCTGTTCCTGCATGCTCATGTCCCGGCTCCCACGAATGATGGTGTGTTATGCACAAGCCACTAGTCTGCCTTGATGCGCCGCCATGTCCAGATCCGCCGTCCGCGCGACGGGCGTTGCCGGCCTTCGGGCAAACACCCCTTTCGGGAGGGGTATACTCCCGCGCTCATTTTCGTGACAGGGAAGCATGATGACGATTTCAGTGATGCGGATGGCCGGTACGAGCCTCCTGGGGATGCTGTTGATCACACTGGCTGGTTGTTCTTCGCCGCGGGCGGACTTTGAAACGGCCTGTATCGAGAACTCGGGAGATACGGAGGGCTGCACGTGTGCGGCCGAGCGTCTCGACAACAACCTCGACCGGAATCAATACGCCCAATTGGTTGAGCTGATGCAGGATGGCGGTGCGACCATGAGGGAGGTCGAGCAGGCGGTCGATGCCGAGGTCATGGAAGAGCTGATGATTGCCGGCAAGCAGTGCAACACCGGCATGTAATCCTGCAGGCTCTCCTGGCGGTCTTGCTGGGGTTATGGCTGGCGGTGCCGGTGGCTGTACAGGCGGAAGTCCCCCGCGGTGCGGACATGACGCCCGTTACGGGCGATATCGTCCTGCGCGCCGGCAATGGCGCCTGGGCCTTTCTGGCGCGGCGGTTCTCGGAGTCGGATCCGCGCTGGAGCCATGCCGGGGTGATCCTCCGTGAGGGTGAAACTGTGAGGGTCGTTCACATGGACGGCTCGCCGGCCGGGGGCGAGATTCGTGCCGACTCGCTGGAGACCTTCAGCGCGGGCCCACAAGCCACGCAGCTGGTGCGCACGGGCCTGGACGCCGCACAACGCCGGCGCGTCGGAGACTGGCTGGCCGGGCAGCTGGCGCGTGGGACGCCCTTTGACACCCAGTTCCGTCTGGAAGACGACTCTGCGCTCTATTGTTCGGAGCTCGTATGGCGAGCCCTTGAACACGTGGACCCGGCCCTGGACGAGGCGGACCTGCCACGGATGGCCGGTCGTTCGTATATCCCGGTGGATCGGCTGCTGCAGTTGGGGGATGCTGGACCGGTGCCCGGCCGGAGTGCTCCGGTCCCTGCAGTCCATTGAAACGCGCAGTCTCTGGAAGAGTGAGTGACTTGTCGGAGGTTGTCCGGGCGGACTGCCGCGCCGCCGTGAACAGCCGATAGAGATTACGGAGGGCGTATGGGGCAGACGCTGGCGTTCGATATCTATGGGACGTTGATCGATCCCCAGGGCGTTGCTGCGACGCTGGAGGGCTGGTTTGGCGAACAGGCACCTGTGCTGGCGCGTGCCTGGCGCGAGAAGCAGCTCGAATACACCTTCCGGCGTGGGCTGATGGGGGCGTATGCGGACTTCGATACCTGTACCGAGCAGGCGCTGCGCTATTGCTGCCAGGCGTTGGATATCGAGCTCGACCCTGAGCAGGAGGTGGCGTTGTTGCTGCGCTATCGCCAGCTCCCCGCCTTTACCGATGCGGCTCCGGCCCTGGATCGCCTGCGCGCGGACGGCCACCGCCTGTTCGCATTCAGCAACGGCAGGGCCGAGACGGTGGATGAGCTGCTGCGCCACGCCGGTCTGGACGATCGCTTCGAGGATGTCGTCAGCGTGGACGAGATCGGCTGTTTCAAGCCCGATCCACGGGTGTACCGGCATTTCCTCCAGCGGGCGAATGTATTGCCGATGGCTGCCTGGCTGATCTCGGGCAACCCGTTTGACGTGATCGGCGCGCAGGCCGCGGGTATGCGCACGGCCTGGCTCGACCGGGCGGGGCAGGGGCTGTTCGATCCCTGGGGCGGGGAACCCACCGCTACCATCCGGGACCTGGACGAGCTGGCCGGCGCGCTGGGTTTGTAGCGGCCGCGACCTCGGCAAGCATTCCCGTTGCAACGCGCTATTCGCACGCGGTGGTTGCGCTACGATGGAGATCGGGCAGCCGCCGGGAGAGGAGCGTGAGCCAGCACGTCAAGCAACGGGTCGCGCCCGCAGTCGAATCGCCCCCGATCCGTCCCGCCACGCTCGAGGATCTGGAGGCGCTGGTGGCGCTGGAACAGGCGGCGTTCGAGGTCGATCGCATCTCGCGGCGGCAGTTTCGCTACCTCCTCACGCGCGGGCATGCGGCCACGCTGGTGGCGGAGGGGCCCGGCGGTGAGGGGCTGCTCGGCTACGTGATGCTGCTGTTCAGCCGGGGTACGTCGCTGGCGCGGCTGTACTCGATCGCGGTCAGCGAGCGCGCACGTGGCCAGGGTCTGGGGCGGCGCCTGGTGGAGGCGGCGGAGGATGTGGCGCGGGAGCACGGCCGGACCGATCTGCGCCTGGAGGTGCGGCGTGACAACGCGGCCAGTCAGGCATTGTTCCGTGGGCTGGGGTATCGCGATTTCGGCACCATCGACGACTACTACGAGGACCACATGGATGCGCTGCGGCTGCAGAAGTCGCTGGCGCCCGGTCCCGATCCGGCGCTGGTGCGCGCACCGTACTACGCGCAGACGCTGGAGTTCACCTGCGGCCCGGCCGCGCTGATGATGGCGATGCGCGCCATCGACCCGGACCTGAAGCTGGACCGGCGCCTGGAGCTGCGCCTGTGGCGTGACGCCACCACCATATTCATGACCTCCGGCCACGGCGGTTGCGGTCCCTACGGGCTGGCGCTGGCGGCCGCCCATCGCGGGTTCGAGGTGGAACTGCTGGTGCGCGATCGTGGCGTGGCGTTTGCCGATTCGGTGCGCAGCGTGGAGAAAAAGGAAGTCATGCAGCTGGTGCAGGAAGAGATGATCGAGGAGCTGGAGCAGCTCGGGGTCCCCGTGGTGCACGGTCCGGTGAACGTGGCCCAGCTGGCGGCACGCTCTGCCGAGGGCGGGGTGCCGGTGGTGCTGATCAGCAGCGTGCGGCTGTACACCGAGCGCTTCCCGCACTGGGTCACGGTCACCGGGTTCGACGAGCGTTTTGTCTACGTGCACGACCCGTTCGTGGATACCGAGCAGGGCGAGCGCGCGCTGGATTCGGTAAACATGCCGATCGCGCGCGCGGACTTCGAGCGCATGGCGCGCTATGGGCGCGCGGGGTTGCAGGCGGCGGTGATCGTCGGCCCACGCAAGACGCCAGGGGTGGCGCATGCCTGAGCATCGCATCCTGGTCGAGCGCCGGGCGGACTGGAAGCCGCACTTCCCCGACCTGCCGGTGATGGCCATCGACGACTACCTGCGCGGCCCGGCCGTCGACGATCCCGCCAACCTGCGGGTGATCAACCTGTGCCGCAGCCAACGCTACCTGTCGGCCGGCTACTACGGCTCGCTGCTGGCGGAGGCGCGCGGGCATCGGGTGATCCCCAGCGTGCGCACCCTGCAGGACCTGTCGCGCAAGTCGATCTACAGCCTGGACACCGAAGAACTGGATGAACGTGTGGCGCGCGTACTGGGGCGCAGCCGCCAGGGCACGCATCCGGAACGGCTGGAACTGACCGTGCTGTTCGGCCAGTGCGCCGAGCCGGCGCTGCAGGAGATCGCCGGGCAGCTGTTCGCCCTGTTCCCCGCGCCGATGTTCCGGGTGGAGTTCCGGCTGCAGGGGCGGTGGCAGATCCAAGCCCTGCGCCCGTTCGCGCTCAACGCGCTCGAGCCCGAGCAGGAGCCGGCCTTCTTTGCCGCCCTGGAGCGCTACCTCTCCAAGCCCTGGCGCCGCCGGCGCGAGGCCCGCAGCGCACGCTACGAGCTGGCTATCCTGCACAACCTGGACGAGGCCCTGGCCCCGTCCACGCCGGCGACGCTCAAGCGCTTCGTCCGCGCTGGACAGGAGCAGGGGATGGATGTCGAGCTGATCCAGGCGCGCGACCTGCCGCGGCTGGCGGAGTTCGATGCCCTGTTCATCCGCGAGACCACCGCGATCGACCACTACACCTACCGCTTCGCGCGCAAGGCCGAGGCCGAGGGCATGGTGGTGATCGACGATGCCGACTCCATCCTGCGCTGTACCAACAAGGTCTATCTGGCCGAACGCCTGGCCGCCCATCGCGTGCCCACACCGAAGACGGTGATCCTCAACCGCGAGACCATCCTGCGCGCGGAGGAGTCGATCGGCTATCCCGTGGTGCTCAAGATCCCGGACGGCAGCTTCTCGCGCGGCGTATTCAAGGCGAACGACCGCGGCGAGCTGGAATCCATCGCCCGGCGCCTGCTCAAGGAGAGCGATCTGATCCTCGCCCAGGAGTTCGTCTACACCGAATTCGACTGGCGCATCGGCGTGCTCAACCGCCAGCCGCTGTACGCCTCGCAATACCTGATGTCGCGCAAGCACTGGCAGATCGTCAACCACGACGCCAAGGGCGGCCCGCGCGAAGGCGGTTTTCGCACCCAGGCCCTGGCCGACGTGCCCGCGGCGGTGGTCAAGACGGCAGTGAAGGCCGCCAACCTGATCGGCGACGGCCTCTACGGTGTCGACCTCAAGCAGACCCCGCGCGGCGTGATGGTGATCGAGGTGAACGACAATCCCAACCTCGACGCCGGCATCGAGGACAAGGTCCTCGGCGAGACGCTCTACACCACCCTGATGCAGGACTTCGTCCGCCGCCTCGACGCCGCTCGCCGCCACCGCGCCGCCCCCTGATGCGGCTTTCCGGCGCGCTCGTTACGGGCGAGGGGTATCGAGCTTGCTCGGATTCCAGGTCAGGCTGCGGCCCCGGGCGGCTCGTGTTGCGGGTCGTGGAGTTCGAGGTCGACCATCAGTTCGTTGGCCAGTGCCTCGAGGGCGTCCTGCAGGGTGTCCAGATCCAGGTCCTCGGGGACGCCGAGCTGCGCCTGCGCGTGGAACATTGGTTCGCCGGTCATTGAGCCCGGTTTGCAGGCCGTATCCAGGGTTTCCACGCTGACGCCGTGGCGCGAGAGGATGGCGGTGATGTCCTGCACGATCCCCGGCCGGTCGTGTCCGACCAGATCGAGCATCACCCGGTGCCAGGGCGGTGCCGGAAGCTCACTCCCGCGCTGGATCTGGACCTGTAGACCGTCCCCCTCCAGCTCGCGCAGTGCGGCCTCCAGCTGGTCCGCGGCATCCGCCTCGGCCTCCAGCAGCACGACCCCGGCAAACTGACCGGCCAGCTGCGTCATGCGGCTCTCCAGCCAGTTGCCGCCCGCCGCCCGCGCCCGCGCCGCCACCGCGCTGACCAGCCCCGGCCGGTCCGGCCCGATCACCGTCAGAATCACCGAAGTCTTCATGCTCTGTCTCCCTGTTCCAGTTGCGATCAGACGGGTCATGCTACGGCATGGTTCCGGTTCGCAGGTACCACGTCACTTTGGAGCCCTTGCCGGCACTGGCGCGATTCGGCGCTAGTTCAGCCAGTAGCCAGGCCAGTAGCCAGGGATGTGCTGCCCCATCTACGCCTTGGCGTAGGTCCCTGTGTGGGAGAGGTTTGATCTGCATCAAGAACCCGGCTGTCTCTAACCGCAGGACGTATCCTTTATGCTGAATTGAGAATATTCTTTAGTTGTTATTCCGGGGTCCGCCCGATGATCGGGGTGACCGTTCGGTGACTCCTCTTTCGGCGCATAGCGGCTCATGACCAAGGACAGCACATATGAAAAAGAAACAGCTTGCCGGAGGGTTGGCTCTCCTTCTCGGTCTCGGCCTCGCGGGGACGCCGGCACTGGCCGTCGATGGCCTCGAAGGTGATCCGCAGCGCGGGGAGGGTCTGACGCAGACCTGCGTTTCCTGCCATCAGGCCGATGGCTCCGGGCAGAACGTTCCGGGAGGCGAATCCTGGCCGCGTCTGGCCGGTCTGTCCGCAGGCTATATCGCGCGGCAACTGAAGGATTACCAGGAAGGCCGCCGCCAGAACAGCACCATGGCCGCGTTCGCCAATATGCTGGATGATCAGGCTGTAGCCGATGTCGCTGCGTACTACGCGCAGCTTCCGGTTACCCAGGCCGAGGGGGGCGACGACGTGGATGACGCCACCCTGGCGCGCGGCGAGGAGCTGGCGCGGCGTGGGGACTGGAACCAGTACATCGTCAGCTGCCAGAGCTGCCACGGCCCGGGCAATGCCGGGGCCGGTGATGTGTTCCCGGGCATCGCGAGTCAGCATGCCGGCTATATCGCCGGTCAACTGCGTCAGTGGCAGGAGGGCGAGCGCGACAACGATCCGCAGGGCCTGATGGCGGCGATCGCCAAGCGCATGAGCGATGAGGACATCCGGGCCGTCTCGGCCTGGCTGGCCCGTCAACGTGTCACGTCGGCACAAGGGGATACGGAATGAAGATTCGCAAGCTCACGCTGACGACGGGCGCGGCCGTCCTGCTGGCCGGTGCCGCGAGCGCTGCCTGGGACGAATACAAGCCCCTGTTCGCCCTCGGTTATGCCGAGCCGGAGGAGGGCCAGCTCGTCCATATCCCGCCGACGCTTCAGGATCTCGAGGATGCCGCCATGAGTCCCGAACTCAAGGACGTGGTCCGGCGCGGTCATGACCTGTTCGTCGATACCCAGCAACTGCGCGGACAGCATGTGTTCAATGACATGAATTGTGCCAGCTGCCATATGGATGCCGGGCGCCAG
The DNA here is from genome assembly GCF_000380625.1 of Thioalkalivibrio sp. ALMg9. Taxonomy (NCBI): domain Bacteria; kingdom Pseudomonadati; phylum Pseudomonadota; class Gammaproteobacteria; order Chromatiales; family Ectothiorhodospiraceae; genus Thioalkalivibrio; species Thioalkalivibrio sp. ALMg9. The sequence continues at coordinate 105,339 of NZ_AQYC01000006.1, read as the reverse complement.
CCGTTCAGTGCCGCTTTGTGGCCGGCCGCGATCACGCTGCCGGACTACCGCGGCAAGAACTGGCAGGTGAACAGCCTCGAGGAACGCGTGGTGGGTTGCTTCACCTACTCGATGAATGGCAATCCGCCGGAGTACGGCAGCGACACGATGCTGGCCATCACTACCTACATGCAGTGGCTGGCCAAGGGTGCGCCGGTCTACCCGGACCAGGAGATCTACGGGCGTGGCTATGGATCGGTGGCCGAGCCGGAACAGGAGCCTAACTACGAGCGCGGCAAGGAGGTCTATGCCCAGAGCTGCGCGATCTGCCACGCAGAGGACGGTCAGGGGTTGAAGCAGGACGGCCAGGTGGTCTTCCCGCCGTTGTGGGGAGATGGTTCCTACAACTGGGGTGCCGGGATGTCGCGGATCAATACCTCGGCGGCCTTCATCAAGCACAACATGCCGCTGGGCCAGCCGAACTCGCTCAGCGACCAGGAGGCCTGGGATGTGGCGTTCTACATGAACAGTCACGAACGCCCGCAGGACCCGCGCTACACCGGTGATGTCCACGAGACCCGCGAAAAGCACGCCAATTTCCACGGGCGCACCCTCTACGGGACCGTGCGCGAGGTGGACGGGCACTTGCTGGGCGATCACGACAACACCGGCGAGAAGGACTTCCTGCGCCCGGAGATCCTCCGCTCGCGTACCTTCGACTGACGCGATCGCCTCCCGGCTGATTCACTGGGAGGACATCAACGCCCTGGAACGCTGGTCGTTCCGGGGCGTTTTCGTTTCCGCCTTTGGGCCGGCCTTTCCCGTTCATGGATCGGCTCATTCGGTATAGATCATGCGGCGGGTCATGCCGCCGTCGACGGTCCAGGTCTGGCCGGTGACGAAGCCGGCGTCGGGGCCGAGCAGGAAGGCGGTGAGGGCGGCGATGTCGGCGGGCTGGCCGACGCGCCCGGCCGGGTGCTGGGCGTGGTCCTGTGCGGACAGGGGCTCGGCCTGTTGCTGGTCGGGGCTGCGGGCGTCGATCCAGCCGGGGCGGATGGCGTTCACGCGGACGTCCGGCCCGGCGCTGATGGCCAGGGCGTGGGTGAAGGCGTCGAGGCCGCCCTTGCTGGCGGCGTAGGCCTCGGTGTGTGGCTCCGACTGCAGGGCGCGAGTCGAGCTGATGTTCACGATGGCCCCATGGCGGTGGCGCAGCAGCGGCAGGGCATGCTTGCCAAGCAGGAAGGCACCGGTGAGGTTGGTGTCCAGCCAGCGCTGCCAGTCGGCCAGGTCCAGTTCTTCCAGTGGCCCGGAGTGCGGGTCGCTGATGCCGGCGTTGTTGACCAGCGCATCGAGGCCGCCGTGCCATTCCTCCGTGCGCCGAATGGCTTCGCGGACCTGGTCCTCGTCGCGGACATCCAGCGTCATCGCCCGGGCCGCGGGGCCGATGCGCGCGGCGGCCTGTTCGCATTCGGGGCCGTCGAGGTCGGCCAGCACCACCTGCCACCCATCCCGTACCAGACGCCCGGTGATGCCGAGGCCGATCCCGCGCGCGGCGCCGGTGACCAGCGCCACCCGTGGCGTCGGGTCGTTGTCCGGTGTTTCAGACACCGGCGGTTTCGGGGAGGTTATAGAAGGCGCGGGCGGTGGCGGTGGTGTGGACGGCGAGGTCTTCGCTTGGCTCGTCGCGCAGCTTGGCCACGTATTCGCCGATGTGGGGGAGGAAGGCGGGCTCATTGCGCCGGCCGTTGCCGATCTTCTTGCCGGTGCCCTTGGGCAGGCTGCGCGGCAGGAGGTAGGGCGCATCCGTTTCGATCATCAGGCGGCCGCGCGGGATGCGCGGGACCAGCGGGTGCAGGTGGTGGCCGCGGCGTTCGTCGCAGACCCAGCCGGTGATGCCGATGTGGCAGTCGAGGTCGAGGTATTCGGCCAGGGCGTCGGCCTCGCCGGTGAAGCAGTGCACCACGGCCGCCGGCACCTTGTCGCGCCAGCGGCGCAGGATCTGGGCGAAGTCGTGGTGGGCGTCGCGTTCGTGCAGGAACACCGGCAGGCCGAGGTCGGCGGCCAGCTCCAGCTGGGCCTCGAAGGCGCTGCGCTGCTGCGGGCGCGGCGAGTGGTCCCGGTTGTAGTCCAGACCCATCTCGCCCATGGCGACCACGTTGGCGTCCGCGCGGGCGAGGTCACTGAACCGGGCGGCGATCGCGTCGGTCCACTGTTTGGCGAGATGTGGATGCACGCCCAGGGTGGCGCGGCAGCAGTCCGGATAGCGGTCTGCGATCTCCAGGCACTTTTCACTCTGGTGGGCGTCGGCACCGGTGATCAGCATCCAGGACACGCCGGCCTCGCGGGCGCGCTCGAGGACCTCGTCGCGTTCCTTGTTGAAGGATTCGTGGGTGAGGTTAAAGCAGATATCGATCCATTCCATGCGCGGTATGCTAACGGATTGGACGCGTGGTGCCAGTTCCCGGGGCTGTTATTGCGAGGGGCCGCCGGCGCCGTGGCACAAAAGCGCGAAGCGCGTTGAACGGCCGCAGGCCGGCCCGAAGGGCGAACGCAGCGAGTCATCTCCGTCCGAGACCACTGGAGCTCTCGAACCCGACGCTTCGCGAGCTTCAGGAGATTGTTTCGTCGCCTTCGGCGCCTCGCAATGACGGGGGTAAGGAGCGGCGTCATCGCGAGGAGCGGAGCGACGTGGCGATCTCTGTGAGGAACCCCGGCGTTGCAATGGCGGGGTTGTGGTCCGGGTTTGGGGCTGAGGCCGCGGCGGCGTGTTAAACCTTGTGCAGAGCTTTTGATTTGGAGTTTGGAATGCGTGATGCGAGCCCCCTGGCGGTTTATCTGAACGACTATCAGCCGCCGGCGTTTGTGGTGGAGAGCCTGGAGCTGGACTTTGATCTGGCGGCGGCAGCCACCGAGGTGACGACGCGCATGGCGGTGCGGCGCAACCCGGAGGCGGTGGAGCCGGATGCGCCGCTGCGCCTGTATGGCGATGGCGTGGAGCTGGTCTCGTTCACGGTGGACGGCGCCAAGCCGGCCGAGGGTTTGCTGGAACAGGACGCCGAGGGGCTGCTGCTCCACGGCCTGCCGGAGGCCGCGCGGCTGGAGATCGTCAGCCGCTGCCACCCGGATCAGAACACCGCGCTGGAGGGGTTGTACGCCTCCAGCGGCAACCTCTGCACCCAGTGCGAGCCGGAGGGATTTCGCCGCATCACGTTCTTCCCCGATCGTCCGGACGTACTGACAACCTATCGCGTGCGCCTGGAGGCGGACCGGGTGCAATACCCGGTACTGCTGGCGAACGGTAACCGGGTGGAGGCCGGCGAGCTGGACGGTGGCCGGCATTACGCCGTGTGGGAGGACCCGTTCCTCAAGCCGTCGTACCTGTTCGCGCTGGTCGCGGGGGATCTGGCCTGCCAGCGCGACACCTTCACCACGATGTCCGGGCGCGAGGTTCAGCTCGAGCTGTACGTGGAGGCACACAACGCCGATCGCTGCGATCACGCGCTGGCCTCGCTGAAGCGCGCCATGCGCTTTGATGAGGAGGCCTTCGGCCGCGAATACGATCTGGATGTGTACATGATCGTCGCGGTGGACGACTTCAACATGGGGGCGATGGAGAACAAGGGGTTGAACCTGTTCAACGCCAAGTACGTGCTGGCCAGCCCCGATACCGCCACCGACGACGACTTCGTCGCCATCGAGTCGGTGATCGCCCACGAGTACTTCCACAACTGGTCGGGCAACCGCGTGACCTGCCGCGACTGGTTCCAGCTGTCGCTGAAGGAGGGGCTCACGGTCTTCCGCGACCAGGAATTCACCACCGACTGCACCCTGTTCGGCGTGAAGCGCATCGACGACGTGGCCATGCTGCGAGCCTTCCAGTTCCCGGAGGATGCCGGCCCGCTGGCGCACCCGGTGCGCCCGGATCACTACGCCGAGATCAACAACTTCTACACCCTGACCGTGTACGAAAAGGGTGCGGAGCTGATCCGCATGCTGCGCACCCTGATCGGGCGCGAGACCTTCCGCCGCGGACTGGATGTCTACTTCGAGCGCTTCGACGGTCAGGCGGTGACCACTGACGACTTCGTGGCGGTGATGGCCGAGGTCAGTGGGCGCAACCTGACGCCATTCAAGCGCTGGTACACCCAGGCCGGCACCCCGCGGGTAACGGCCGCGACGTCGTTTGACGGCCCCGGTGGCCAGGCGCGCATCACGCTCACGCAGGAGACGCCGCCAACTCCAGGGCAGGAGCACAAGGAGCCTGTGGTGATCCCGATGCGGGTGGCCTTTCTGGATGCGAAAGGACGGCGCATCACGGCCCACCAGAAGGGTGGCGAGGTGCAGGACGAGTGGGTGCTGGAGCTCAGCGAGGGCGAGCAGACCTTCCGTTTCGAAGCGCTGTCCGACTCGCCAGCCGCGATCTCCTGGCTGCGCGGCTTCTCCGCCCCGGTGATCCTGAACGCCAACCAGGGCGTGGACGAGCTGGCCCACCTGCTGGCCTATGACGACGACGCCTTTGCCCGCTGGGAGGCGGCGCAGACGCTGTTCCGCCGCGCGATCCGGTCACGCATCGAGCACGATGCCGCCGACACCGCGTTGGAGGCGGCGATCGAGCATGCCCTGGCGGCGCTGTTGCGCGACGAGGCGATCGAGCCGGTGCTGTTGGCGACCATCCTGCAGCTGCCGCCGACCCGCGAGCTGGCCGAGCTGTTCGAGCGCGTGGACCCGGTGCGCCTGCGCAACGAGCGCGACGACCTGGAGAAGCGCCTGTACATGCCGCTGACCGAGGCGATGCAGCAGATCCAGCCGAAGCTGGATGACGTCGACGACGGTGCGTTCACCGCCGAGGCCATGGGCCGGCGCCAGCTGCGCAACCGGCTGCTGGCGCTGCGCGTCGCCGCGCGCGACCAGGCCGCGGTGCCGGAGGCCCTGGCGCAGTACCAGAAGGCGCGCAGCCAGACCATGCGCATGGGCGCACTGAACGCGGTCAACGAACTGGACCACGAGGCGCGCCAGGTGCTGCTGGCGGACTTCGAAAAGCGCTACCGCGACGACCCGCTGGTGCTGGACAAGTACTTCGGGCTGCAGGCGGGCAGCCAGGTCGCCGGCGGTTTCGAGCGCCTGGACGCGCTGCTTGAGCACCCCGGCTTTCGCTGGACCAACCCGAACCGCGTGCGCGCGGTGCTGGGGCCGTTCATGGCGCGCAACGAACGCCACTTCCACCAGGACGACGGCGAGGGCTACCGCCGCATGGGCGGCTTCGTCGAGAAGCTGGACGCGATGAACCCGCAGACCGCCGCACGCCTGGCCCAGCCGCTGACCCGCTGGCGCAAGGTCGACACCGTGCGCAGTGAATTGATGCGAGCGGAACTCGAGCGTCTGGCCGCACTCGAAGTCTCGCGCGATCTGCGCGACGTGATCGAACGCGCGCTGGCCCCGTAGCCGATCGGGTGTTGGGCCCGTAGCCGATCGGGTGTTGGGGGTGAATGCAGGAGCGTGCTTGCACGCGAAGCCCCTGCCCGCGTCCGGCTTTGGCTGGGGCTTCGCGTGCAAGCACGCTCCCTACGGGGGCTGTGGGTTGTGGTAGGTTGATGTCAGGTTATAGGGGGCGCGACGCCCCTCGAGACGAGGTTCGGACCGACGTGAAGCGAGTCTTCTACCGACTGCTGTGCTGGATGCTGGTGCTGGCGATTGCCGGCCTGCCGGCGCTGGCGGCGGCCGTGGGAATGGAAGACGGTCACGCTGGGCACACGATGCATGGCGCCCAGTCCAAGGGCGATGCCGAGCACGGGGTGCACGATCACGGGCACGACGCTGCCCATCACCACCATGCGCATGGCGACCGGGCGGGCCACGCCGCGTCGCCGCATCATGGTTCGGACCATGCGTCTTCGTCGGGACACTCCCAGGTCAGCGAGCTGCTCGTGCATGCCGATTGCGTGGACGCGGCCTGTCTGGCTGCCTGCGCCGCCTGCAGCCATTGTCAGGGCATGCCGTCCATCACAGGCATGGTTGTCCTGACGACAGTGGCGCAGGGCGCAAGCCTGCATTCTTTCCAGAGCGGTCCTTCCGCGGTCGCGTTGCACCGCCCTCCAATCCTCTCCTGATCCCGTAATGCCGGCCGTTTGGCCGGTTCCTGCCCGTGTGCTGCCTGGGTGCCCCCCGGCAGCGGGTAGAAAGGCCGTGTCGTGCGCTTGCGCGCGGTTCGGAATCGAGTACGGAATCAAGGAGATTTTCACGATGCGAGCAACCCGATTGCTGCTCCCCGTGGTGTCGGTACTGTTTCTCGCCGGTTGTGCGGTTACCGCGCCCGAGCTGGACCGGTCCGATCTGATGGAGGACCTCTCGGTGCAGGGGATCGACCTGCCCGAGTCGGAGATGCCCCGACCCTCCGGCGAGCTGACGCTCGACGAGGCCATTCACCAGGCCATCTGGCGCAACCCGCGCATGCAGCAGGCTTATGCCAAGCTGGATCTGACTGCGGCCGACGTGGTCGAGGCCTCCCAGTTTTCCAATCCATCGCTGTCGCTGTCGGTCATGCGCCCCGAGGGTGGCGGTGGCAACGAGTACGGCGTTGGCCTGGCCTGGGGGATCTCCGGGCTGCTGATGCGCGGCTCGCGCCAGGAGATGGCGCAGTCCCACTGGGAATCCACCCGTCTGCAACTGGCCGAGGGGATGGTCGCGTTGGCCAGTGACACCGAACGCGCCTGGTATGACGCGGTGGCCGCGCGCCAGCGTGCCGAGGTGCAACGTCTGGAGAGCCGGGCCGCGGATCTGGGCGCACGTTTGGGCGAGCGCTTCTATGACGCCGGCAATATCTCGGACCTGCAGCGCGCCCACCTGCGCATCCGGGCGGCCGAGTCACGGCTTAAGCTCGAGGATGCCCGACAGCGCGAGCGCGAGGCGCGGCTGCGCCTTGCGCATTTGATGGGCCTGCCCGGACAGGTCCATGACTGGGAGTTGCCGACCGCGCTGCCGCTGCCGCTGGCAGAGGTCGAGGAGCGCCAGGCCCTGGTGGATCAGGCCCTAGAACAGCGCTTGGACCTGCGCGCGCTGGATCATGCCCTGGAAGGGCTGACCGAGGGTGTGGCCCTGGTACGACGGTATCGCTGGATGGGTGATATCGAGCCGGGGTTGGAGTTCGAGCGCGAGGGCGACGGGACCCGCCTGTGGGGTGGAGGTATCTCGTTCACGCTGCCGATCTTCAACCAGAACCAGTCCGGCATTGCCCGCGCCGAGGCCCGGCTGGCGGACGGCGAGGCCCGCCGCGCATCGCTGGTGCAGGTGATTACCAATGACGTGCACCAGCACTTCGAGCGTCTGACCCACCACCGCAACCGTTTCGGCGTGCTGCAGGACGACCTGCTGCCGGCTCGCGAGTTGGCGACCGAGCGGCTGCAGGAGCGCGTGAACTTCATGTTCGACGATGTGTTCGACCTGCTCGCGATCAAGCAGGAGGAGCTGGCGGACTGGCAGAAGGCGGTCGCGGCCCTGGGTGACTACTGGCAGGCGCGTGCGGCGCTGGCGCATTCCGTCGCCGGTGAATTGCCGGGCGGCGAACCGGGCAGTGCCGGCAAGTTCGACACCGCGCAGCTGGAGCACGACCCGGCGCCCATGGACCACGGGTCCATGGGGCATGGCGATCACGGCGCGATGGATCACGGTGCCCCTGGCGCCATGGATCATGACGGCGATGAAGGTCATTCCGGTATGGATCACGGGGCCCATGACGGGGTGGATCATGGCGAAGGCCACGAAGGCCACGAAGGCCACGAAGGCCACGAAGGCCACGAAGGCCACGAGGGTCACGAGGGTCACGAGGGTCACGAGGGTCACGAGGGTCACGAGGGTCACGAGGGTCATTCCGGCATGGATCACGGAGATCACGACACCCCTGAGCATTCCAACCACGGGCATGGAGGGCATCACTGATGAAACGCCGTAACTTTCTGATTGCCGCCAGCGCCCTGCTGCCGGCGACCACCCTGACACGGGTGATGGCCGAAACCGGCCACGAGCACCACAACCAGGGCGATCACACGCCGGGCGAACGCACCGAGCAGGGCTACATGCCGGTGCACACGCCCAATGGCTGGACGCTGCCGTACCAGATGAACGACGGGGTGAAGGAGTTTCACCTGGTGGCCGAGGAGATCGAGCACGAATTCGCGCCCGGTTCGGTGGCCAAGTGCTGGGGCTACAACGGCACCACCCCCGGGCCGACCATCGAGGCGGTGGAGGGCGATCGTGTCCGCATCTACGTGACCAACCGGCTGCCCGAGTACACCTCGGTGCACTGGCACGGCATCCACCTGCCCTCGGGCATGGACGGGGTGAAGGGCGTGACCCAGCCGCCGATCCACCCGGGCGAGACCTTCGTCTACGAGTTCGAGTTGAACCAGCACGGCACGCACATGTACCACCCGCATGCCGACGAGATGGTGCAGATGGCGATGGGGATGATGGGCATGTTCATCATCCACCCGAGGGATGGCGAGATCGAGCCGGTGGACCGCGACTACGCGATCCTGTTGCACAACTGGGGACTGCATCCCGGTACGCGCACGCCGGATCCGTCGATCATGGTGGACTTTGACCTGTGGTCGATGAACTCGAAGGTGTTCCCGGCCATCGACTCGCTGGTGGCGAAGTCCGGCGAGCGGGTGCGTATCCGCATGGGCAATCTGTCGATGTGGAACCACCCGATGCACGTGCACGGGGTGTCGTTCGAGGTGACCGGCTCCGATGGCGGGCGCTGGCCACGCAGCCAGTGGCGCAAGGAGACCACCGAGATCGTGGCAGTCGGCCAGACCCGCGATATCGAGTTCGTCGCACCGCCGGGCGACTGGGCGTTCCACTGCCACATGTCGCATCACACCATGAACCCGATGGGCCACGGCATTGCCAACCCGCTAGGCGTGGATCAGTCCGGTATCGAGGAGGAGATCCGCTCGATCCTCCCCGGTTACATGGCGATGGGCGAGCACGGCATGGCCGATCACCAGGAACATACCGACAGCGGTCACATGACCGGCCCGGAGAACACCCTGGCGATGGCCATGGGACAGGGGCCCTTCGGCAGCATCGGCATGGGCGGGATGTTCACCCTGATCAAGGTCCGTGACGACCTGGAGCCGGGCGACTTCCGTGACCCGGGCTGGTACTGGCATCCGGAGGGCGAGGTCGCCTGGATGGTCAGCGATGACCCGGACTTCGGCAATCCGGTTCGCCGCGGCAAGCTGGCCGGCGAGGGCTCGGATGCGCTGCCGACCCCCAGCCGCGACGCGAACGGCCATGGCGGTCACGGGGGGCATGGAGGTCACGACCACTAGTCTCCGGTATGGAACCGGCCGGAGGGTCCATTCGGACCCTCCGTGTTACCCACACCTGTTTCAAACAACGTTTGCTACACGGCTAAACAGCAAGAGGACACGACATGCAGACCAAGAATACGATTCACAACACCACCCGAGCCGCCCTGGCGGCCCTGCTGCTGGCCCTGGCCATGCCGCTGCTGGCCCATGAGGGCGATTTGGGCAGCACGCCGGAGGACGGCGCCACCGTGCAGGGCTCGCCGGAGGAGATCGGCATCGAGTTCGATGGCGCGATGCGCATTACTCAGTTCGACGTGACCGGCCCCAACGGCCGTGTGAGGATGGCGAATCGGCCGGGCAACGAGCCGACCGAGCGCTACTTCGTGGAGCCTGCGGAGCCGCTTCCGGCCGGTAGCTATCAGGTGCGCTGGCGCGGTCTGGCACGCGACGGGCACATGATGTCCGACGGTTTCCGCTTCACGGTAGAGGACTGATCCATGGCCTGGATGTCGGCACTCGCCGGGGTGGAGGCCTGGACCGTTGCGATGATTCTCGTGATGGCCGGGTTCTACCTCGGGGCCCTGCTGGCGACCGGGGCGGTGCTGTTTCGCCTGGCGTTTCCGGGGCTCCCCGATCCGGACCGCCGGGTGCTCGCCCGGACGGGGGCGGTCGCGGCCTGGGTGGCAATCGCCCTGGCCATGCTGCAGTGGCTGTTGCAGGCCGGGTATCTCGGGGGCGGCACTATCGCCTCCGCGATGGACCCCATGCTGCTGGGGATCGTGTTCGAGGGCGCGCAGGGCACCCGCTTGATCCTCGCGGTGACGGGCCTGCTACTGGTCCAGGCGATCCTGCTGGATGCCCGGCGTCTGCCGGGGGTGGGCTATGGCCTGAGCCTGGCCGGGGTACTGTTGGTGATGTTCGCCTTTGTGCAGGTGGGGCATACCGTGGGCGAGCCTCGTTTTCTGTTGGCCGGCTTGCTGATCGTGCATCTGCTGGCAGCCGCCTTCTGGGTTGCGTCGCTGGCGCCGCTGTACCGGCTGGCCGGGCACCCACCCGAGGCTGCCGATGCCGCGCGCATCCTCGCTCGTTTCGGGCAGGTCGCGATGATCGGGGTCGGGCTGCTGGTGCTGGCGGGGCTGGTTCTCGCCTGGTGGTTGCTGGGTGGCATCATGCCGTTGCTGACCACCGGCTATGGCCAGTTCCTGATCGGCAAGGTGCTGATCGTCGCACTGCTCCTGCTGCTGGCGGCCGCGAACAAGTGGCGGCTGGTACCGGCCTTCGAGCGCGGCGAAGCGGGAGCACCGCGGCGTCTGCGGCGCAGCATTGCGCTGGAGGGCGCCCTGGTGGCGTTGATCCTGCTGCTGACCGCGGTGCTGACCACGGTCAGCTCGCCGGCCAACGGCTGAGAAAGACCCCGGGTGGGTGTTGCCTAGATCGGGCGCTGGACGACAGTCGCCGAGAGTTCGATGTCCTCGCCCTCACGCTGGATGCGGATGTCCAGGGTTGCGCCCGGCGCGGTGCGGGCGATCGCGTTGAGGGCCTCGCGCGGGGTGTTCACGCTGCTGTCGTCGAGGTGGGTGATGACGTCCCCCGGGCGGATGCCGGCGTCTTCGGCAGGGCCTTCGCGCAGGATGCCCGCCACCAGTACGCCGCGCGGGGCATCCAGGCCGAAGGATTCGGCCAGTTCGCGGTTCATCGCCTGGACCTCGATTCCCAGCCAGCCGCGGGCGACAAAGCCCTGTTCGATGATGTCGGTCATCACGCTGCGCGCCAGGTCCACAGGGATCGCGAAGCCGATGCCGTGGGAGCCGCCGGAGCGCGAGAAGATCGCCGTGTTGATGCCGATGACCTCGCCGCGGGCATTGATCAGCGCGCCGCCGGAGTTGCCCGGGTTGATGGCCGCGTCGGTCTGAATGAAGTCCTCGAAGGTGTTGATGCCGAGCTGGTTGCGTCCGGTGGCGGAGACAATGCCCTGGGTCACGGTCTGGCCGACCCCGAACGGATTGCCAATGGCCAGGACCACGTCACCCACCTGCAGGTCGCTGGAGTGACCCACCGTGGCCACGGCCAGATTCGGCACCCGCACGCGCAGCACGGCGAGGTCGGTGTCCGCGTCGATGCCGATGATCTCGGCGGGATGGGCCTCGCCGCCGGGCAGCACGATGGCGATGGCATCGGCCTCCTCGATCACGTGGTGATTGGTGAGTACGTGCCCCTGATCGGTCATGATGACCCCGGAGCCGAGGCTGGACTGTTCCTGTTCGCCCGGTGGCAGTTGCTGGCCAAAGAACTCGTGCAGGCCGAAGCCGGATGGGCGGTCGATGGTACGCGAGGTCATGATGTTGACCACCGCGGGTGCGGCGCGGCGTACGCCGTCGGCATAGCTGGCCGGCGCGCCGGTTGCGGCAGGCGCAGCCACCGGCTCGGCGACCCGCAGCTCGGCACCCGGGTCGCCGCGGCCGAGGATCTCGGGGAAGAACACCGCGATCACCACCGCCAGGGCGATGCCGGTCAGCGCAGCTTGCAGCAGGAAGCGGGAGAAATTCACCATATGCCGAATATACCGAATCATCGCTCAACAGGGGATCCCGCCGTGGTCGATCGCGACGAACTGATGCAGGCACTCAATGCGGAACTCGAACCGGAGCGCTTCCGCGACTACTGTCCAAACGGGCTGCAGGTCGAGGGACGGCGCGAGATCCGCCGGATCGTCAGCGGGGTGACCGCCTCGCTGGCGCTGGTGGAGGCGGCCGTGGAGACCGGGGCCGACCTGATCCTGGTACACCATGGCTACTTCTGGAAGGGCGAGCCGCAGGAGGTGACCGGCATGAAGCGGGAGCGCCTGCGGCAGTTGCTTGCGCATGACATCAATCTGGTGGCCTACCATCTGCCGCTGGATGCCCATCCGGCACTCGGCAACAATACCCAGCTGGCGGGACGCCTGGGGTTCGCGATCGACGGCGTATTGCGCGAGGACGGTGTCGGCCAGATCGGAACCCCCGCCCGACCGCTGTCGGCGCCGGACATGCAGGCGCACATCAGCAATGTGCTGGGGCGCGAGGCCCTGTGCGTGGAGGCCGGCGATCACCCGATCCGGCGCATCGCCTGGTGTACCGGCGGGGCGCAGTCGCTACTGACCGAGGCGGCGGCCCTGGGGGTGGATGCCTATGTCAGTGGCGAGATCTCGGAACAGACCACCCACGAGGCGCGCGAGCTTGGGGTGCATTACTTCGCCGCCGGGCACCATGCGACCGAACGTTACGGGGCCCTGGCCCTGGGGCAGTGGTGCGGGGAGCGTTTCGGCCTCGAGCACGAGTTCATCGAGATCGACAATCCCGCCTGAGCGATGTCGCCCCCACGGGCCGCGCGCTGCGAGATTGTGGTGCAGAATGTGCGGTTTCGGGGCGTTGGCAGCGCCCGGAACAAGCAAATTTATAATCAACTGCTTATAAGGTTTTCGGGGGCGTGAGACCGAGTGCAATGCTCGGTCTTATGGCGGCAATCTACTTGACCTTATTAGCGTGTTCGGGAATTCTATCGCATTTTACAGCCCGCCCAGATGGGTATTCGCGCGTGCGGCAAGCCCCTTCGCGTGCCAGCCGCGCCTTCCTTTGCGGCCGCGGGAACACGATTTCAACACGTTGTTTGGAGAGACAAACATGGCAAACCAAGGCGTAAACCGAGGCCGTCGCCGGTTCCTCGTCGCCGCGACATCCGTCGTAGGCGGAGCCGGGGTCGCCGCAGTCGCGGCCCCGTTCCTGGCGTCCTTGCAGCCCAGCGCGCGCGCTCAGGCAGCCGGGGCCCCTGTCGAGTTCGACGTGGCCGCTGTCGAGCCGGGTCAGCGTGTCAGCGTCGAGTGGCGTGGCCAGCCGATCTGGGTAGTGCGGCGCACCGACGAGATGGTTGCCGGTTTGGCCGAGGTGGCCGATCGCCTGCGCGATCCCGACTCCGAAGTGGAAAGCCAGCAGCCGGCATATGCGCAGAACGAGTATCGTTCGCGCGACCCCGAGATCCTGGTCGTCATCGGTATCTGCACCCATCTGGGCTGCTCGCCGACCTACCGTCCGGAGATCGGTGATCCCGAGATGGGTTCCGACTGGCAGGGCGGCTGGCTGTGCGGTTGCCACGGTTCGCGCTTCGACCTGGCCGGTCGCGTGTACCGCAACATGCCCGCGGCGACCAATCTGGTGATCCCGCGGCACATGTATCGGAACGATACCTTGCTAGTCATTGGTGAAGATGAAGACGGGGAGGCGATCTGATGGCCAGCAATCCTGATACCAAGATCCAGGGCGGTGTGCTGGGCTGGGTGGACGCCCGCTTCCCGCTCTCCCAGATGTGGAACGAGCATCTGGCGCAGTACTACGCACCGAAGAACTTCAACTTCTGGTACTTCTTTGGTTCCCTGGCCCTGCTGGTGCTGGTCATCCAGGTGGTCTCCGGCATCTTCCTGACCATGTTCTACAAGCCCGACGCCGAACTCGCGTTTGCGTCGGTCGAGTACATCATGCGCGATGTGGAGTGGGGCTGGCTGATCCGCTATATGCACTCCACTGGCGCCTCGATGTTCTTCGTGGTCGTCTATCTGCACATGTTCCGGGCATTGCTGTACGGCTCCTACAAGAAGCCGCGCGAGCTGATCTGGATCTTCGGTGTGCTGATCTACCTGGTACTGATGGCCGAGGCCTTCGCCGGCTACCTGCTGCCGTGGGGTCAGATGTCCTACTGGGGCGCGCAGGTCATCGTGAACCTGTTCCAGACGATCCCGTACATCGGGCCGGACCTGGTGACCTGGATTCGCGGTGACTTCCTGCTGTCCGACGCCACGCTGAACCGCTTTTTCGCACTGCACGTGATTGCCCTGCCGCTGGTGCTGATCATGCTGGTGGCCGCGCACATCATCGCGCTGCACGAAGTGGGTTCCAACAACCCGGACGGCATCAACATCAAGGACCACAAGGACGAGAATGGCATCCCGAAGGATGGCATCCCGTTCCACCCCTACTACTCCGTGAAGGACCTGGTGGGCGTCGGCGTGTTCCTGATGGTCTTCGCCGTGATCATGTTCTTCTTCCCGACCGGTGGTGGTCTGTTCCTGAAGGCCGACAACATGATCCCGGCCGATCCGCTGGTGACCCCGGACCTGATTCCGCCGGTCTGGTACTTCACCTCAATGTACTCGGTCCTGCGTTCGGTGCCGGATCCGTTCCTGGGTGTGATGGCGATGGGCGCCGCAGTGGTGATGCTGTTCTTCATCCCTTGGCTGGATCGCAACCCGGTCCTGTCGATGCGCTATCGCTCGTTCGCGGCCAAGTTCAACCTGGCGGTGTTCGTGGTGGCCTTCGTGATCCTCGGATGGCTGGGCCTGCAGCAGGCAACCAGCGAGGTCAGCGAGATGAGCTTGCGCTTCTCCACGGTCTACTTCGCGTTCTTCTTCGTGCTGTGGTTCCTCAGCAAGGAACGGTCCATGGTCTTTAGCCTGATCGCGTTTGCCGTGGTGGTGGGTATCTACTCCTTCTACGACATCCTGCGCTTCGACCCCGATAGCGCGGGCCTGCTGATGTGGTCCTGGCTGATTCCGACCGTGTATCTGTTCGTGACCATGGTGGTCCCTGCCTTCGCACGTGGCCTGGGCCGTGACCGTGCCGTTCCGGAAAGGGTGACTTCGTAATGAAAACGCTGATTGCAACTACATTCCTGGCCGCTGCGGCTTTGTTCACCGTCCCGGCCGCCTCGGCGGCCGGGTACGACGGTGACCTGGAAAAGGCCAACATCGACGTGACCAACGAGGCCTCGTTGCAGCGCGGTGCCAACCTGTTCATGAACTACTGCATGGCCTGTCACTCGACCGAGTACATGCGCTACAACCGCGTGGGTCGCGATATCGGCCTGACCGAGCAGCAGGTGGAGGAGAACTTTATCTTCATCACCGACGAGGCCGGTGATCCCGTTGGCGTCGGTTCGCTGATGACCAACGCCATGAGCGAAGACTATGGCGAAGAGGCCTTTGGTGTGGTCCCGCCGGACCTGACCATGACCACGCGCATCAATGGCGAGGACTGGGTCTATACCTTTCTGAAGAGCTTCTACATCGACGAGTCGCGCCCGCTGGGCGCGAACAACGAGGTGTTCTCCAACGTCGGCATGCCCCACGTGCTGTGGGAACTGCAGGGCTGGCAGGAAAAGGTCGTCGACGAGGATGGTAACGAGCGTCTCGAACTGGTGCGCTCCGGTCAGATGACGCCCAGCGAGTACGATCGTGCCGTGCGCGACATCGTGACCTATCTCTCGTACATGGGTGAGCCGATGCAGCTGGACCGTCAGCGAATTGGCCTGTACGTACTGATTTTCCTCGGGATCTTCACGATTCTCGCCTACTTCTTGAAAAAGGAGTACTGGAAAGACGTACACTAGGCGGCATGAACCGTAACCGGCGCGCCGATCAGGGATGATCGCGCGCCGGTGTTATTGACCGTCTGCCCGGCACCGGAAACCGTTCGGCCGGGCTAGGGAGAAAGCCATGGCGCTGGTCGCCAACCGTCGTTCCGTTATGACCCTGTTTTCTGCTCACGACTGCGTGCGTTGCCACCGGGTGCGCATCATCCTTGCGGAGAAGGACATCGCCGTGGATGTCGTCAATCTCGGGCCCGATGAACTGCCCGAGGATCTCTCCGACCTGAACCCGTACAACGAGGTCCCGACCCTGGTGGATCGCGACCTGGCCCTGTACGGCACGCACGTCATCACCGAGTACCTGGATGAACGCTTTCCGCATCCGCCGCTGATGCCGGTGGATCCGGTCTCGCGGGCGGCCGCGCGGCTGGCGCTTTATCGCGTGGAGCGTGACTGGTACGAGGGTCTCGATGCCGTCAACCAGGCCTCCGGCTCCGGCTTGACCAAGGCGCGCAAGATCCTGCGCGAAAGCCTGGTCAGCTCGGCCGAGATCTTCGAGCTCAAGCCGTATTTCCTGAGCGACGAGTTCTCGATTGTGGACTGCGCCATCGCCCCGGTGATGTGGCGGCTTCCCGCCGTAGGCATCGATCTGACGGCGTTGCCGCAGGCGATTCAGGAATATGCCGATCGCGTCTGCAAGCGTGAATCGTTCCAGGTGAGTCTGACCGAGGCCGAGCGCGAGCTGCGCCTGTGACTTCGTCGCGCCCCTATCTGCTCCGGGCTCTGTGGGAGTGGGTTACGGATAACGGCTTCACGCCGCATCTCCTGGTCGACGCGACAGTCGAAGGGGTGATCGTTCCGGAGGCGTTCGTCGACCAGGGCAAGATCACGCTCAATGTCGGTCCGACCGCAGTGCAGGCCCTGAACATCGGTGACGAGGCGGTGGCCTTCTCGGCCCGGTTCGCGGGCAGCCCGATGGATGTCTTTGTGCCGATGCAAGCGGTGCTCGCAGTCTACGCGCGCGAGAACGGTCAGGGGATGATGTTCGGCAGCGAGCCGGGGCCCGGCCCCGACGACGACGGTCCGGGCACGCCTCCGGATGGTTCTGGTGATGACGGGGGCGGGGAGGATTCGCCGGCCCCGAAGCGCAAGGGTCCGGCACTGAAGGTCGTGAAGTAGGGCCCCTTCCGGGGCCCTTTTCTTTTCCGGTCCCTGCTGGGGAGGGGATTCCCTTGCCCGGTACCTAGCTAGGCGGGTCCGGGCGCCTTGCCCGGGTTCAGGATGTTGTCCGGGTCGAACGTTCGCTTGATGCCGGCCATCAGTCCCAGTGCCACCGGGTCCAGTTCCCGGCTGATATACGGTCGCTTCACCAGCCCGATGCCATGTTCGCCCGAGAGCGTCCCGCCCAGCGACAACACCAGGGTGAAGACGCCGTCCAGGCAACGCTCCGCCGCCGCGAGTTCCGCCGGGTCATCCGGGTTCACCAGCAGGTTTAGATGAATGTTGCCGTTGCCGGCATGGCCGAAGTTCACGATCTTGATCGCGTGTTCCGTGGCCAGCCGGTCGAGCCCGGCAATCAGGTCGGGAATGCGCGAGACCGGCACGACCACGTCTTCGTTGATCTTTTTCGGCGCCACCGTGCGTAACGCCGGTGACAGGGCCTTGCGCACGGCCCAGAGCGCCTGGGCCTCTTCCGGGGTGTCGGCGCTGAGGGTCTGCACGCAACCTTCGCCCTCGGCCGCGCGCCGGATGCCGGCGGTGGTGGCCTCGATGCCGGCCTCGGTGCCATCGGTCTCGATCATCAGGATCGCGCCGGCAGCGGCGGGCAGGGGGCAATCCGGCGAGTAGGCGCGGATCATCGTGATCGCGGAATGGTCCATGAACTCCAGCGCCGACGGGACCTCGGCGCGCGCCATCAGCCGGGATACGGCCCGGGCTGCGGCGCCGACGTCACGGTAGACCGCCTGGATCAGACGAGTCGCCTCCGGCTTGGGTGTCAGGCGCAAGGTGGCCTCGGTGAGCACGGCCAGGGTCCCTTCGGATCCGATCAGCAGACGGGTGAGGTCGTAGCCCACCACGCCCTTGGTGGTATGGACGCCGGTGCGGAATGCCTCGCCGGTTCCGGCCACGCCGGACAGGCCCAGGGTGTTGTCACGCGGGGTGCCGTACTTGACCGCGTGCGGGCCGGCGGAGTTATAGGCGAGATTCCCACCGAGCGTGCAATAGGCGCTACTGGTGGGGTCCGGCGGCCAGAAGAAGCCCGTGGCGCCTGCCGCCTGCTGGATCTCGCCGTTGGTGGCGCCCGGCTCCGCGATCAGCCAGCGATTGTCCGGATCCACCTCCAGGATGCGGTTCATGTGCTCGAATGACACCACCAGGCCGCCATGGTCCGGGACCGCGGCACCGGTGGTGCCGGTGCCGCGTCCGCGGCTGGTCAGGGCCACGCCGAGGCGCCGGCAAAGGCGCACCAGCTCGCGCACCATATCGGCGTCCCGTGGGAAGGCGACGGCGTCGGGCACCGCATGCAGCTTCGAGTTGTCGGCACCGTAGGTCCAGCAGTCCGCGGGATCGAGCAGACGATCGCCGGGCGCCAGGAGCTGTTCCAGTTCGCGAGCCAGAGGGATCATCGGTGGGCGCTCACGGGGTGGATGCCTGGATGGCGTCCTGCAGCCACTCGATCCGGTCCTGGCCATCCAGGGTCATCACATCAAAGCGGACCGGGCCGTTCCAGGCGCTTTCCTGCAGGTACGCCTCGGCCACCCGCAACAGGCGTTCACGCTTGCGCCGGTCGATGCTCTCCGCGCCGCCCCCAAAGCCCGGGTGGCTGCGCTTGCGTACTTCCACCAGCACCAGGGTATCGTCCTCGAGTGCGACCAGGTCGAGCTCGCCGTAAGGGCGGCGGACGTTACGCGCACGGATCTGCAGCCCGTGTGCCTCCAGGTGGTCCGCGGCTCGCTTCTCGGCGGCCTGCCCCGAGGCACCCGGGCGAAACACTCAGGATTCTCCGGGGTGTACGTCGATGCGTCGGGGCTCGCCGCCCTCGAAGCGCGCCCAGGCCGGTTCTCTCACCCACTCGTGGTTGAAGGGGTTCAGGCTCCAGGTGCCAGCGCCGCCGGTTAGCTGATGATGGGGGGCGTTGCGAATCCCGTCCTGGCGCAGGCTCAGGCGCATCGCGTCCATGCCCAGGGCGACGAACCGGGGGAGTGCCTCGTCGCGCGTTTGTTCGTCGTTCGCCAGGGGGCTCACCCGGTCGAACAGCCGGGGGGTATCGGGGAACACGATCCCGTTGAGATCGGCGTCGCGATTGGCATCCGGGCGTCCGGAATAGACATGGGGCGTGGCCATCATCGGGAGCTGGCTGGCCCGGTGGAAATGGAGATGCGGCACGATGCGCCGAACTTGCGGCGCCGTGCCGGCAATGAAGATGTGGTCCACATCCGCGCGCACCTGAGGGTCGCCTTCCAGTTCCAGCCCGGTCCGGCGTGCCACATCGCGAATGCGCGCCTCGCTCTGCTGGATGCCGAGTGCGTTGCCAATGGTAGCGTTCAGCTCCCCGGCGCTGGGCTGGATGCGAATGACGTCTCGCGGGCGCCGGTCCTCGTCGGCCAATGCCGCCCGGAAGGCACTTGCCACGCGATCGCCGAAGGCCCCTTCCGGCAGGAGCACCAGCGGGTGATGCCAGCCGGCGCGGGCCGCCCGGTCGGCCACCGCACGGGCATCCTCTTCCGGATTCAAGGCCAGCGTTGTGAGTTCGCTGGGGGTCGAGACTTCCGTGCGGTTCAGCAGGATGGTCGGGAGGGTCTGATCGCTAGCGGCCACCTGGCTTACCGACTCACGCCGCAGCGGACCGATGATGCGCGCGACGCCGGAGTCCACGCCACGCCGGTACAGGGCGGCCGCGCCGTCCGGCTCGCCGCGCGTGTCGCGCACGATCAGCCGGCCGTTGCCGCCACCCTCCGCGTAGTAGGCGCGGGTGATTCCGTCGAGTATGGCGTTGCCCAGTGCGGCCAGGTCGCCCGACAGTGGCAGCAGCACCAGGGTGTCCCCAGGCGCGTCCGCGACCAGCGGGTGGCTGGCGACGAGTTCCGGCAGCAGGCTGTTGGCCGGATGCGCGGGATGGCGCTCGCGCCACAATCCGGCGGCCAGGTGCGCCTGTTCCTCGGTATCGGCGGCCCGCAGCAGTCGGAACAGGCTGACCCAGGCATCCCCATCCGGTGGGTGGTTGCCCACGATCCGGTCGCGCTGGGCCGGGCGCAGGGCTGCGAGCAGCCCCCATATGCGCTGCTGATTCTCGGCGTGTGTGTCGGGCTCCATGATCAGCAGGCGGTCCAGGCGCAGCCGGGTGTCCAGGGCCTGATACCATTGGCTCTCCTGTTCCAGCATCCGGGCGTGCAGGGCAAGCCCCTGGCGATAGACCTCCGGGGATCGCGTGGGGTCGTCCGGGTCGTCTGCACCCAGTCGTTCGCGGGCGAGCTCCCAATCCCGTTGCGCTGCTGCGAGTCGCGCGCCTAGAAGGCGGGCTTCCTGGGTGTCCCGCTCGGCGTCGGGAAGCTCGGCCCACAGGGCTTCGGCCCGGTCCAGCTGGTCCGGCGTCGCGGGATCGAGCGCCAGCACGGCCTCGATGGCGCGGCGCACCAGGTCGGGCTCCGGCCGCGAGCGGGCCTCGCTCAGCAGCAGGCTGGCGCGCACCTCGGGAGGCAGTTCGGCCAGGTCCGGCCGCACCTCGGCGTCCGGGGTCGGCTCCGGATCCGGGCGCGGCGTGGCACAGCCCACCACGATGGCCGTGGCCAGCAGCAACAGGGCAAGACGGGACAGGGGCCGGGTATGCCCGGCGCGTTCGGGGATTCGGGTCACGATAGCGGTTCGTCAGCGAATGAGGAGTCAGTATTGAAAGCGCATCAGGCCGTGTCAACGAACTGGGGCACGTTGTGGGTGGTGGCTACCCCGATTGGTAATCTTGGAGATATGAGCCCGCGGGCGGGCGAGGTCCTCGGTCGGGTGCAGCGCATTGCGGCGGAGGATACGCGACACAGCGCCGGGCTGCTGGCGCATCTGGGCGTGCACACGCCGCTGGTCAGCCTGCACGAGCATAACGAGGCAGAGCGTATTCCCTCGCTGCTGGAGGCGCTGAGGGCGGGGGAGTCCGTCGCGCTGATTTCCGATGCCGGCACGCCGCTGGTGTCGGACCCGGGTTTTCGGCTGGTGAGGGCGGCGCGCGAGGCCGGGTTGGATGTGCGCGCCGTACCGGGTCCCAGTGCGCCTCTGGCTGCGCTGGCGGTTGCCGGGCTGCCGTCCGACCGCTTCTGCTTCGAGGGCTTCCTGCCGCATGCCGCCGGGGCGCGCCAACGGCGGCTGGAGGCATTGCTGGTCCAGCCGGTCACCACCATTCTGTTCGAATCGTCGCACCGTGTTCGCGCGGCCGCCGCCAACCTGGCGCAGCTGGCACCGGGGCGGGAGGTCTTCCTGGCGCGGGAGTTGACCAAGCAGTTCGAGGAACACTATCGCGGCCCCGCCGGCGAACTGCCGGCCTGGCTGGATGCCGACAGCAACCGCACCCGCGGCGAGTTCGTGCTGATCCTGGGGCCGGCGCCCGCGCCTGACACGGGGGGCGAGGCCGACATGCCCCTGTCCGACGAGCACGAGCGCCTGCTCGCGGCACTGCTGCACGAACTCCCCCTCAAGCGCGCTGCCCGCCTGCTCTCCGATGCCACCGACCTGCCGCGTAACCGCGTCTACGCCCGCGCCCTCGCCCTCAAGGACGCCGGAGGATAGGACGGTTTGGGTCCGCAATGAAGCGTGCGCAGACACGCAGCGGATCAAGGTCAGAAGCCATCGGCAGGAAGGTTTGGAAGAACGGAAATAATCATTGTTGGCGGGGATGGCTGGCTGCGTTCCGGCATCGTGGCGATAACCCTGTCGTTCGTTGAATTGATTGCCTTCCGATCGTCCCCTCTTCCTGGGGGCTGCTCTTGACGTCCTTCGTGTCTTGGTGTGCTTCGTTGTGGACGGAGGCCCTTGGGGCAGGCCGTTGAAAAGGCTTGCGTTCGCGCACGCGGCGGCGTACAAGGAGCGCGGGAGTCGGCCAGGCAGTCGCTGCATCCTCGGATGTGGAGGAAAGTCCGGGCTCCATAGGGCAGGACGCCAGGTAACGCCTGGGCGGCGCGAGCCGACGGAAAGTGCCGCAGAAAACATACCGCCGATGGCCCGGTTCGCCGGGTACAGGTAAGGGTGAAATGGTGCGGTAAGAGCGCACCGCGCGACTGGTAACAGTTCGTGGCAGGGTAAACCCCGTCCGGAGCAAGGCCAAATAGGGGTGCATGGTGTGGCCCGCATCGCACCCGGGTAGGCTGCTCGAGGCGTCCGGTGACGGACGTCCCAGATGAATGACTGTCCTCGACAGAACCCGGCTTACGGCCGGCTCCCACTTTTTCCCACGATCAAGCCCCCGCGGCCGCCCCGGTCTGCGCGTACACGGCTGTGTGTGCGGCAAACTTGTAAGGTGATGCATTAAGTTTGAGCCTCAACGCGAGGCTTTTAATACCCTTCTCCCCGCTCTTTCGTCCGCCTCGGGGTGGATGCGCTAAGTCTCTGTGATTCAACGCTTATTTTTCGTTTTTCGGGGTCGATTTTCTTGACTCTGGAGGATGCCCGTACCTATAGTGTCGGAAAGTGGGTCAAAGTGGGGAAAGGTGGGTAACCACCGTTATCAGCGATGTTTCGAGGCGTTAGCCAGCTCAATCTGGATGCGAAGGGCCGCCTGGCCATGCCGGCGCGGTATCGCGACGACCTCGCTGCGAGCTGCAACAGTCAGCTGGTGATCACGGTTGATCCCTCCCGCTGCCTGCTCTTGTACCCGTTCCCCGAGTGGGAGCGCATTGAGCAGAACCTGATGTCCCGCCCCAACATGAATCCCAAGGTGCGCAATCTGCAGCGCCTGCTGGTGGGCCATGCCACCGAGTGCGAGCTGGACGGCAGCGGCCGCCTGTTGCTGCCCCCGCCCCTGCGTCAGTACGCCGGCCTGGAAAAGCGGGTGGTGCTGCTGGGCCAGGGCAAGAAGTTCGAGATCTGGGGCGAGGCCGCCTGGGAGGAGACCTGCGCCCAGGTGCTGGGGGGTGACGTGGATGATGAAGCGCTCGAGTCCATCGCGTTGTGACGGACATGGAAGCCGTCTCCCACATCCCGGTGCTGCGCGACGCGGTGCTGGAGGGCCTGGCCGTGCGCGCTGACGGCTTTTACGTCGATGGCACCTTCGGCCGCGGTGGGCACAGCCGGGCGATCCTGGATCGCCTGGGCCCGGACGGCCGGCTGCTGGCCATGGATCGCGATCCGGAGGCCGCCACGGCGGCCGCCTCCTTTGCCGATGATCCGCGTTTTGCCTTCGAGGCCGCGCCGTTCTCGACCATGGCCGCCACGCTGGAACGGCGGTCGCCGGACCGGGGTCCGGACGGCGTCTTTCTGGACCTGGGCGTGTCCTCGCCCCAGCTGGATACGCCCGAGCGCGGATTCAGTTTTCAGCATGACGGCCCGCTGGACATGCGCATGGATCCGAACAGCGGCGAGAGCGCGGCGGAGTGGCTGGCGCGGGCCGACGAGACCGAGATCGCGAATGTGATCTATCAATACGGCGAGGAGCGCCACTCGCGGCGCATTGCCCGGGCCATTGTGGCTGCACGCACCGAGGCACCCCTTAGCCGCACCGGCGAACTGGCCGAAATCGTTCGCCGGGCGGTCCCGAAACGCGAGCCCGGAAAGCACCCGGCCACTCGAACCTTCCAGGCGCTGCGCATCTTCGTGAACGCGGAGCTGTCCGAGCTGGAGCAGTGGCTGGCGACGATCCCCGATGTGCTCCCGCCTGGTGCGCGGCTGGTGGTGATCAGCTTCCATTCACTGGAAGACCGACTGGTAAAGCAGGCCCTGCGCAAGCCGGTGTCCAGCGTGCGCCTGCCGCGCGGCCTTCCGGTGATGCCGGAGGAGCCGGAGCGCAAGCTGCGCCCGGTCGGCAAGCCGATCCATGCCGATCGCGAGGAGCAGCGCATCAATCCGCGTTCGCGCTCGGCCGTGCTGCGTGTCGGGGAGCGGCTCTGATGGTTGCGCGCGGGCTCCTGGCGGTGGCGCTGGCAACCGGGGTGTTTGCCTCGGCGGTTGGGGTGGTGGCGGCCAAGCATGAGTCGCGCCAGGCCTTTATCGACCAGCAGCAGGCATTGAGCCAGCGCGATGTCCTGAATCTCGAGTGGACGCAGTTGCAGATCGAGCAATCGACCTGGGCGACCCAGGGCCGGGTCGAGGAGCAGGCGCGCGAGCGTCTCGACATGATTCAGCCCGATTCGGATCGCATCGTGGTGATCGGGGGTAGCTCGTGGGCGCGCTGAAGCGGCAGATCAGTGGTGGCCGTCTGAAGGTCGTGATCGCCGTGTTCGCCGTCGCGAGCGCCGCGTTGCTGTTGCGCGCCGTCGATCTGCAGGTCCTGGAGCGCGACTTCCTGACCAAGCAGGGCGAGCAGCGCCAGGTGCGCACCCTGACCGAGTCCGCGAACCGCGGAATGATTACCGACCGTCACGGCGAACCCCTGGCCATTTCGGCCCCGGTACAGACCGCCTGGGCCAACCCGCAGGACTTGATGGGCCAGCGCGAGCGCTGGCCGGATTTGGCCGCGGCGTTGGAGGTGGAGCCGGACTGGCTGGCGGAGCGTATCGAGGCGCGTGCCTCGCGCGAATTCATCTACCTGCGTCGCCAAATGTTGCCGGATCAGGCCGAGCGCGTAGCGGCCCTGCGCATCCAGGGCGTCGGCCTGACCCGCGAATTCCGGCGTTATTACCCGCATGGCGAGGCCACCTCGCATGTGCTGGGCTATACCAATATCGACGATCAGGGCCAGGAGGGCGTGGAACTGGCCTTTGACCAGTGGTTGTCCGGTCATCCGGGCGCCAAGCGGGTGCTGCGCGATCGCTATGGCCGCAGCATCCGTGATGTCGCCAGTATCCGCCCCGCGCGTGACGGCAACACCCTGGCCCTGACTCTGGATCAGCGCCTACAGTATCTGGCGTACCGCGAACTGAAGACCGCGGTCGCCGAACACAATGCCCGTGGCGGCTCCGCTGTCCTTCTGGACGCCCGCAGCGGCGAGATCCTGGCGCTGGTCAATCAGCCCGGATTCAACCCGAACAATCGCGGTGCTATCCGTTCCGATCGCGCCCGCAACCGGGCCATCACCGATACCATGGAGCCCGGGTCGGTGCTGAAGCCGTTTACCGTGGCGGCCGCCCTGGATGCCGGTGTGGTGGATGCCAACACCACGCTGGAGACCGGCCCCGGCACCATGCGGGTGGGGCGCCTGACCGTGCGCGACCTGCGCGACTACGGGACGATCGACCTCACCACCCTGATCGCCCGTTCGAGCAATGTCGGGGCCACACAGCTGGCTTTGGATACCCCCGCGGATCGTTTCTGGAAGACCCTGCATCAGGCGGGCTTCGGGCAGGCGCTGGGTACCCATTTCCCGGGCGAGGCCACGGGGCGTCTGCGCGATTTCACCACCTGGCGCGAGGTCGAACAGGCCACGCTCGGTTATGGCTACGGGCTGTCGCTGTCGCCGTTGCAGATGGCGGCCTCCTACACCGCCTTTGCCAATGACGGCGAGCGGGTGCCGGTGCGTCTGGTGCGCACCGCCGACGATCTGCGCGAGTCGGCGCAGGTGATGACTCCGCGTACTGCCCGCCAGGTGCTGGCAATGATGGAACATGTGATCGGTACCGAGGGCACCGCGCGTCAGGCGGCGATCGACGGTTACCGCGTGGCCGGCAAGACCGGCACCAGCCGCAAGAGCGGTCCGGGCGGTTATACCGAGGACCGCTATTTTTCGAGTTTCGTCGGCCTGGCCCCGGCCTCCGATCCGCGTTTTGTCATGGCCGTGGTGATCGACGAGCCGGATGCCGGCGTCTACTACGGTGGGGCGGTCGCCGCGCCGGTGTTCCGTAATGTCGTCGGTTCGGCCCTGCGCATGTTCAACGTGCGCCCGGACGCGATGCCGGAGGTCCCCATGCGCCTGGCCGCGGATCACGAGGGGACGACATGATGGCCGCCCGTGATACCCGAGGCGGGGCGGGACCGGTGCTGGGCGACTTGTTGCCGGCCGGTCTCCTGCGCCCCGGCCTGGCGGACTTGCCGGTCGCCGACCTGGTTCAGGATAGCCGCCGGGTCGCGCCCGGCACAGCCTTTGTGGCCCTGGCCGGCACGCACGGCCATGGGCTGGCGCATGCTGCCGATGCCGTGGCACGGGGTGCCGGCGTGATCCTGTGGGACGAGGCCGGAACCCCGGAAACATTCCCTGCTGTGCCGATGCTCCATGTGCCGGGCCTGCGGGAACGGCTGCCGCAGATGGCGCGCGGATTGTTCGGTAGCTGGCCGGAGGCGGCCCCGCTGGTGGCGGTGACCGGTACCGACGGCAAGACCTCGGTCACGCACCTGATCGCGATGGCCCTGGAGACCCTGGGTCGGCCCACCGGTCTGATCGGCACGCTCGGCGTCGGGCGACCGGGCCACCTGGTGGATACCGGACACACGACCCCGGGCGTACTGGACCTGCATCGCCACCTGGCCGAGCTGGCCGCGGCCGGTTGTGGTGCCGTGGCGCTGGAGGCCTCCTCGCACGGTTTGGCACAAGGGCGCCTCGCCGGAGCCCCGATCAGCGTCGGGGTGCTCACCCGACTGAGCTCCGATCACCTCGATTTCCACGGTAGTCAGGAGGCGTATGCGGCAGCCAAGGCGCGGCTGTTTGTCTGGCCTGGCCTGCAAACGGCGGTCCTGAATATCGATGATGCCTTTGGACGCCAGGTTGTGCAGCATCTGCCGGCGGGCGTTCAGGCCCTGACCTACAGTGCACTGGGTGCACCCGCCGATCTGCGCGCCCGAGACGTAGAGGCCACAGCCGAAGGGCTGCGTTTCACCCTCGAGGCCGACGGCCGGGCCTATCCGGTTCGTTCCACCCTGTTCGGCCTGTTCCAGGTCGGCAATCTGCTGGCGACCCTCGCCACCCTGCAGGGCCTCGGGGTAGAGCGCGAGGAGGCGATCGCGGCAGTCGCCGAACTCCCCGGCGTGCCCGGCCGCATGGAGCGCTTCCCGCTCGCTAACGGGGCCTTGGCGGTGGTCGATTACGCACATACTACCCAGGCCCTGGAGGCTGCATTGCAGGCGCTTCGACCCCATGTACGCGGGCGCCTGAGTGTGGTGTTCGGCTGCGGCGGCGACCGCGATCGAGGCAAGCGCCCGGCAATGGGCCAGGTGGCCTGCCGGGAGGCCGACGTGATCTTTGTGACCGATGACAACCCGCGCGGAGAAGACCCGGCCGAGATCCGCGCCGAGATCCTTGCCGGCTGCGCCGATTCCGCCGAATGCCACGAGATTGGCGATCGCGCAACGGCGATTGCCAGTGCGCTGGCCGAGGCCGTTGCCGGGGATGTGGTGCTGGTGGCCGGTAAGGGTCACGAGACGACCCAGGAGATCCGCGGTCAGCGCTATCCGTTCAGCGACCGCGAACAGGTGCAGGCCCGGGCGTGCCGGCACCCGCAGGACAGGCGTGGCCAGGACCGCGCGATCAGGGGGGAGGGACAATGATTCGAATGACCAGCCAGGAATTGGCCGAGGCGGTCCATGGGCGCCTGCAAGGGGTGCCCGACACGGCCTTCGAGGGCGTGTTTACGGACACTCGCGAGCCGCGCCCGGGAGCGCTGTTCATCGCGTTGAAGGGGCCGAATTTCGATGCCCACGCACAGGTCGGTGCCGACCTGCCGGCGGCCGTGCTGCTGGTGGAGCGGGCGCTCGATGTGCCACAGCCGCAGATCATCGTGGCCGATACCCGCGAGGCCCTGGGCCGCCTGGGCCGCCATTGGCGGCGCCAGAGCCGCGCGCGGGTGATTGCCCTGACCGGCTCCAATGGCAAGACCACGACCAAGGAGATGCTCCGCTGCATCCTTGAGGGGGTGGGGTCGGTGCATGCCACCGCGGGCAACCTGAATAACGAGATCGGCGCGCCGCTGACATTGCTGGCGATGCCCTGTGACGTCGACTACGCGGTCATCGAACTGGGCGCCAATCATGCCGGTGAGATCGGGCGCATGGCGCGCTGGGTCGAACCGCAGGTCGCCATGATCACCAATGCCGGTCGCGCCCATCTCGAGGGCTTCGGCAGCCTGGAGGGCGTCGCCCATGCCAAGGCCGAGATCTACTCCGGTCTCCCGGCCCAGGGCGGCACCGCGGTCATCAATCTGGATGATCCGTTTGCCGACTACTGGCTGTCGCTGAACGAGCATCACCACTGCCAGCGCTTCTCGCTGGAGGGTGGCGGCGAGGTGGAAGGCATGTGGCAGGCCCCGGACCGGCTGCGTCTATCCATCCTCGGGGCCGTCCGCGATCTGCGCCTGGCCGGCCCCGGTCGCCACGTCGCAGCCAATGCCGTGGCGGCCGCGGCCGCGGCGAACGCGGTCGGTATCGGGATTGACCGAATCGTCGACGGGCTCACCCGCTGGAAGCCGGTGCGCGGCCGTCTGCAGGAGCTGTGGCACGTCAGCGGCGCGCGGATTTGGGACGACAGCTACAACGCCAATCCGGACTCGCTGCGGGCCGGGCTCGAGGTGCTGGCGGCGATGCCCGGTCGGCGCATCCTGGTGCTGGGTGCCATGGGTGAACTGGGCGCCGCCACGCCGGCGTTGCACCGGGAAACCGGGCACCTGGCCCGCGCGGTGGGTATCGAACACTGCCTGGCGCTGGGCGAGGCCGCGCGCGACAGCGCCGAGGGCTTTGGCGACGGCGGCGAGTGGTTTGCCGACCACGCCGCGCTGCGCTCGCGCCTGGAGGACCTCCTGGGGGAGGGCACCACGGTCCTGGTAAAGGGCTCGCGCAGCCAGCACATGGAACAGATCATCGAGGGGCTGGACCTGGCCTCGTCAGCGCCGGAGGTGGCGAATGCTGTTCGCGCTGACTGAATACCTGAGCCTGTTCTATTCCGGCTTCACGGTCTTTCAGTACCTGACCGTTCGCGCCATCCTCGGGGTGGTTACCGCATTGGCGATCGCGCTGTTGATCGGGCCGGCGATGATCCGCCGCCTGACGGTCGGCAATGTCGGCCAGCAGATCCGCGATGACGGTCCCGAGTCGCACTTGACCAAGGCCGGCACGCCGACCATGGGTGGTGCCCTGATTCTGGTGGCAGTGGCGGCGGCGACCCTGCTGTGGAGCGATCTGACCAACCGCTTCGTCTGGCTCGTGCTGCTGACCACCCTGGCGTTCGGCGCCGTGGGTGGCTGGGATGACTACCTGAAGCTGCGCTACGGCAACAGCAAGGGCCTCTCGGCGCGCGCCAAGCTCCTGTGGCAGACGCTGTTCGCCCTGGTCGCCGCGGGGGTGATCATGTACACCGCGCAGGGGCCGGTGGAGACCACCTTCTACCTGCCGGTGTTCAAGGACATCCAGTTCAGCCTGGGCTGGCTGTTCATCCCGCTGGTCTGGCTGGTGGTCGTGGGGTCCTCCAATGCCGTGAACCTGACCGATGGGCTGGATGGCCTGGCGATCATGCCGGCGGTGCTGGTGGCCGGCGCCCTGGGCGTGTTCGCCTACGCGGCGGGCCATGCGGTATTCGCCGACTATCTCGGTATTCCGGCGGTACCCGGCGTGGGCGAGGTGGTGATCTTTACCTCCGCCCTGGTCGGCGCCGGGCTGGGATTCCTGTGGTTCAACACCTACCCGGCGCAGGTCTTCATGGGCGACGTCGGGGCGCTCGCGCTGGGCGCGGCCCTGGGCATGCTGGCGATCATCACCCGTCAGGAGATCGTGTTGCTGATCATGGGTGGCATCTTCGTGCTGGAGACGCTTTCGGTGATGCTCCAGGTCGCCTCTTTCAAACTCACTGGGCGGCGGATCTTCCGCATGGCGCCGCTGCACCACCACTTCGAACTCAAGGGCTGGCCGGAGCCGCGCGTGATCGTGCGTTTCTGGATCCTGACCGTGGTGTTCGTCCTTGTCGGTCTCGCGACCCTGAAGGTGCGCTGATCCCATGACGCGAACCGGCGACAACAACCTGATCGTGGGCCTGGGGGCGACCGGCGTGTCGGTTGCCCGCTTCCTGCGTGCGCAGGGTGAGCCGTTCGCGATCACCGATACCCGCGTGGCGCCGGCCGCGCTGGAGACCGAGGGTGCCAAGGCCTGGCTGGCCGATGCCTGGGTCGGGCCGCTGGATCGACTGGACGCCGCGGGCTTTGCCCGCATCATCGTCTCGCCCGGGGTCGCACTGGAGCACCCGGTCCTGCAACGGGCGCGTGCCGCCGGTGCCCGCCTGACCGGAGACATCGACCTGTTCGCCGAGCAGGCGGGCGCCCCAGTCATCGCGATTACCGGCTCCAACGGAAAGAGCACGGTGACCGCGCTGGTCGGCGAGTTGCTGCGCGCCGCCGGCCTGCGGGTGGCGGTGGGTGGTAACTACGGCACCCCGGCGCTGGACCTGCTGGAGCAGGCCCCGGACCTGTACGTGCTGGAGCTGTCCAGTTTCCAGCTGGAGCGCAGCGACATGTTGGCGCCAGCGGCCGCCGCCATCCTGAATATCTCGCCTGATCACCTGGATCGCTACGCCGATCTGGATGCGTATGTGCGTGCCAAGGCCCGCATCCTGGATCGCGCCGGGCGTGGTGTGTTGAACCGCGAGGACGCCTGGCTGCGCGAGATCGCCCTGCCGCCGGGTCTGAAGGTGATCTCCTTCGGTCTCGATGCGCCGGCCGGCCCGGACGATTTCGGGGTGCGCCCGTCCAGCGCGGATGCTCCGGACCTGGTGCGCGGTGACCAGGTCCTTCTCTCGACCGGCCATCTGCGTCTGCGCGGGCAGCACAACTGGGCCAACGCCCTGGCCGCGCTTGCCCTGGTCTGGCCGTGGCTGGAGGCGGGCGAGCCGCGCGCACGCGCCATGGCGGCCCTGGCCGACTTCGCTGGTCTGCCGCATCGCTCGCAGTGGATTGCCGAAGTGGGCGGTGTCGCCTATATCAATGACTCCAAGGGCACCAATGTCGGCGCGACCCTGGCGGCCCTGCGCGGTACGCCCGGGCCGCTGGTGCTGATTGCGGGCGGGCAGGGCAAGGGGCAGGACTTTACGCCGCTGGCCGATTACGTCCCGGGCAAGGTCCGTGGTGTGGTGTTGCTCGGCGAGGACGCGCCAATGATCGCCCGTGCCCTGGCCTCCGTGGTTCCGGTCCAGCGCGTGGACGACATGGCCGCCGCGGTTGCGCAGGCCGCTGCCTGGGCGGAACCGGGGGATACCGTCCTGCTGTCGCCCGGTTGCGCCAGCCTGGACATGTACCCGAACTATCAGGCGCGCGGCGACCACTTCGCGCACGCGGTCCGGGAGCTGGCAGCATGAGTATCTCCAGCACCCGCCTCGGACTCCCGGATCGCGGCCTGGTCGCCGGCCTGCGCGACCACGTGGACCTGCCCCTGCTGGCCGTCGCGGCGATCCTGCTGGGCATCGGCCTGGTGATGGTCGCGTCCGCCTCCATGGGGCTGGGCGAGCGTTATTTCGGCAACACCTGGCACTTCTTCCAGCGCCAGGTCATCTTCGCCGCCATCGGGCTTGCGGTGGCGACCTTCCTCTGGGTGGTCCCGCTGGCGCGCTGGGAACGCGCCGGGCCGTGGCTGCTGATCCTGGTGATGGCGTTGCTGATCGCAGTGCTGATCCCGGGCGTCGGGCGCACGGTCAACGGTGCGACCCGCTGGATCCCGCTGGGGATGTTCAACCTGCAGGTCGCCGAGATGGTGAAGCTGCTGGTGGTGATGTACCTCGCCGGCTACATCGTGCGTCACTATTCGACGCTCCGCTTGCACTTCCTCGGTTTTATCCGCCCGCTGATCGTTCTTGGGGTGGGCACCATCCTGCTGTTGCTGCAGCCGGACTTCGGCGGCGCCGCGATCATGCTGGCGATTGGCATGGGCATGCTGTTTCTGGCCGGTGCGAAGCTTTGGCAGTTCGCCGCGCTGGCGGGCACCATCGCGGCGGGGATGGCGGTCGTCGCGGTCGCGGCGCCTTACCGCGTGGCGCGCCTGACGGCCTTCCTCGATCCCTGGCAGGATCCATTCGCCACCGGTTTCCAGCTGACCCAGTCGCTGATCGCGATCGGTTCCGGCGGCTGGTTCGGGGCCGGGCTCGGCAACAGTGTGCAGAAGCTCTTTTACCTCCCCGAGGCGCACAACGACTTCCTGTTCGCGGTGTTTGCCGAGGAGTTCGGCTTCGTCGGTGTGGTGGCCCTCATCGCGCTGTTCGGAGTCCTGGTCTGGCGCTGCATTCAGATCGGTTTGTACGCCGAGCGCGCAGGGCACGCCTTCGGCTCGCATCTGGCCTTTGGCGTGGCCATCTGGATGGGCCTGCAGGCGTTCCTGAACCTCGCGGTGAACATGGGGCTGCTTCCGACCAAGGGCCTGACCCTGCCGTTTCTCAGTTACGGCGGCAGTTCGCTGATCGTCTCGCTGGCGGCTATCGGCCTGGTGATGCGCGTGTACCGCGAGGCCCAGGTGCCGGCCCCGCGCGCCGCACCCCCGGCGCGCCGCCGGCGTGGGGGTGCCGCATGAGGGCCCCGCGCATCCTGATCATGGCCGGCGGCACCGGGGGCCATGTGTTCCCGGGCCTGGCAGTGGCCACCCTGCTGCGGGAACGCGGTGCCGAGGTGCGCTGGCTGGGCACGGCCCGCGGCGTGGAATCGCGGCTGGTGCCGGCGGCCGGGATCGAGCTGCATACGCTTCCAATCGCCGGCATCCGCGGCAAGGGCCTGGTCGGGCTAGCACTCGCACCCTGGCGGCTCGGCATTTCGCTGTGGGCCGCCCTGGGTCTGATGACGCGTCTGCGCCCGGATGCCGTGATTGGCTTTGGTGGGTTTGCCGCCGGCCCCGGGGGACTAATGGCGGCCGCCATGGGCCGGCCGCTGGCAATCCACGAACAGAACGCTGTGGCCGGTCTGACCAATCGCTGGCTGGCGAAGGTGGCGGACCGGGTCTATGCCGGCTTCGAGCACAGCTTCCCCGAGCGGGTGGCGGTCACGGTGGTGGGCAACCCGGTGCGCGCCGCGATTGCGGAACTCCCGGCGCCGGAGGCGCGCTTCGACGAGCGCGAGGGCGCCCTGAACCTCCTCGTCCTGGGCGGCAGCCTGGGCGCCCGGTCGCTCAACCGCACGCTGCCCGCCGGGCTGGCGCGCGTGGCCGTGGAGCAGCCGCTGAACATCCGTCACCAGGCGGGCGAGCGCACCCTCGACGAGGCCCAGGCCGCCTATGCGGAGGCAGGTCTGGAGGCGGAGATCAGCGCCTTTATCGAAGACATGGCCGCGGCCTATGCCTGGGCGGACCTGGTGATCTGCCGCGCCGGCGCGCTCACCGTGGCCGAGGTGGCCGCGGCCGGCGTGCCGGCGATCTTCGTGCCCTATCCACATGCGGTGGACGATCATCAAACCGCGAATGCCGAGGCCCTGGTGCAATCCGGTGCCGCCTGGCGGGTCGCGGATGCCGAGCTGGACGCTCAGCGGGTCTACGAGCTGGTCGCCCCGCTGGACCGCGAGGCCCTGCGCTCGCGTGCCCTGCTGGCCCGCGCACAGGCCCGCCCCGACACCGCACGGCGCCTGGCCGATGCCTGCATGGAAATGGCGGGCGTCCGCCGGGAGGGATCGTCATGAACGCCCCGCGCCTGCCACGCCATGCGATGCGTCGTATCCGCCGGATCCATTGTGTGGGGATCGGGGGATCCGGCATGAGCGGGATCGCCGAGGTCCTGCATCAACTGGGATATCAGGTCTCGGGATCCGATCTCGGGCAGTCGGCGATGGTCGAACGCCTGAAGGGCATGGGCATCCCGGTGGTGGCGGCCCATACCGAATCGAACGTGGCCGATGCCGACGTGCTGGTGGTTTCCAGTGCGATCAATCCGAGCAACCCCGAGGTCCAGGAGGCGCGTCGGCGCGGCATCCCGATCGTGCGCCGCGCCGAGATGCTGGCCGAACTGATGCGCTTTCGCTATGGCATCGCGGTCGCCGGGACCCATGGCAAGACCACGACCACCAGCCTGGTCGCCAGTGTGCTGGCGGAGGCCGGGATGGACCCGACGTTTGTGATTGGCGGACGCCTGAACAGCACGGCGAGCCACTCGAATCTCGGCGCCGGGGACTATCTGGTGGCCGAGGCCGACGAGAGTGACGCCTCGTTCCTGCATCTGCAGCCGATGATCAGCATCGTGACCAATATCGATGCGGATCACCTGGGGACCTATGGCAACGACTTCGGCCAGCTGCGCGCGACCTTCCTGGAATTCCTGCACCACCTGCCGTTCTACGGCATTGCCGTGTTGTGCGCCGACGACCCGCAGGTGCGTGATCTGTACCCGGAACTGGAGCGCCCGCGCCTGACCTACGGCATCGAACAGGACGCCGACGTGCGCGCCCTGAATGTGCGCCAGGAAGGCGTGCGCATGTACTTCGACCTCGCGTTGCCCGGTCAGGCTGCGTTCCCGGTGACGCTGAACCTGCCCGGGCGCCACAACGTGCTCAATGCCCTGGCGGCGGCGGCTGTCGCGCACGAGCTGGAGGTCGCCCCCGAGGCGATCCAGGCCGCGCTGGCGCGCTTCCAGGGTATTGGGCGGCGCTTCCAGGTGCAGGAGCTGCGGACCGCACAGGGGGCCCTGACCCTGGTCGACGACTATGGCCATCACCCGCGCGAGATTGCTGCCACTCAGGCGGCCGCGCGCGATGCCTGGCCGGGCCGCCGCCGGATCACCATCTTCCAGCCGCATCGTTATACCCGCACGCGTGATCTGTTCGAGGACTTCGCCGAGGCCCTGTCCGAGACCGATGTCCTGATCCTGCTCGAGGTGTATGCCGCCGGGGAGGACCCGATCCCCAGCGCCGATGGCCGCAGCCTGGCGCGCGCCATTCGTCTGCGCGGGCGGGTGGAGCCGGTGTTTGTCGAGCGCGCAGAGGATGTGATCGGTGTGCTCGCGGGGATGCTGCGGCCGGACGATGTCGTGCTCGCCCAGGGTGCCGGCGATATTGGCCGTCTGGCCGGGCTGCTCCCGCAGCAGCTGGGGACCGCCGGCGAGGAGGAATCATGATGGCCGCCCGCGTTGTGGACTCGTCGATGACTCCGTTCGCGCAGGCAACGCGTGGCCGGTTGCAGGCGCAGGTTCCGCTGGCCGGGCTGACCTCCTGGCGCGTAGGCGGCCCGGCCGACTGGCTGTTCCAGCCGGCGGACCTTGACGACCTGGTCGCTGCCCTGCGCGATCACGCTACCCACGCGCCGCAGATGCCCGTGACCTTCCTCGGCCTGGGCAGCAACGTCCTCATTCGTGACGGCGGGCTGGACGGCCTGGTCGTGCATCTTTCCGGAGTGCTGAACGAACGCCGGCGCCTGGACGGCGATCGCCTGCTGCTTGGGGCGGGGTTGGCCTGCGCCCAGGCCGCGCGTTTCGGGGCCCGCGAGGGGCTGGTCGGGGCCGAGTTCCTGGCCGGCATCCCCGGGACCGTGGGCGGCGCGCTGCGGATGAACGCCGGCGCCTGGGGTGGCGAGATCTGGCCGCTGGTGGAGGCGGTCTCCACGGTAGATGCGCGCGGCGAACTGCATACCCGCACTCCCGCGGACTACACGATCGGTTACCGCAGTGTCCACGGCCCCGAGGCGGAGTGGTTCACCGGCTGCGTGTTGCAGCTGGCCGCGGGTGACCCTGACGTCGGGACCCGGCGCATCCGCGAGTTGCTGCGCGAACGATCCGCGAAGCAGCCGTTGGGGTTGCCGTCCTGCGGGTCGGTGTTCCGCAACCCGGAGGGCGATCACGCCGCGCGCCTGCTCGAGGCCGCCGGTCTGAAGGGACTGCGCCACGGGGCGGCGGAGATCTCCCCCAAGCACGCGAATTTCATCACCCACGACGGCAGCGCGCGCGCCGCCGATATCGAATGGTTGCTGCGTCATGCCCAGGACGAGGTGCAGCGGCAGTTCGGGGTGCACCTGGAGCCCGAGGTCCGGGTCCTGGGTCGGCCAGGGGCTACGCACGAGGCAAGCGAGGGAACGGCATGAGCAAGCGAAGTGCACAAGATTATGGCCGTGTCGCGGTCCTGATGGGTGGCTGGTCTGGCGAGCGCGAAGTCTCGCTGCACAGTGGTCAGGCGGTGCTGGCGGCACTGCAGCGCCAGGGTGTCGATGCCCATCCCCTGGACCTGACCCGCGAGACGGCTCGCTGCCTGGCCCTGGAGAACTTCGACCGCGTCTTCATCGTGCTCCACGGGGAGTGCGGCGAGGACGGGACCCTGCAGGGCTGTCTGGACATGGCGGGCATGCCTTACACCGGGACCGGCGTGCTCGGTTCCGCATTGGGCATGGACAAGCTGGCCTGCAAGCGGCTGTGGGCGGGGAGCAATCTGCCGAGCGCCCCCTATCGTCTGCTCACGCCGGGGTTCGACCCCGACGCGGTGGCCGATGCACTGGGCCTGCCATTGATCGTGAAGCCCGCGCGCGGCGGCTCCAGCCTGGGGATCACACGGGTGGATCGGGTGGCCGATCTGCCGGCCGCCTTCGAGGCCGCGCGGCTGCAGCCGGGGCAGGTGTTCGCGGAGCAGTGGATCAGCGGACGCGAGTACACCGTCGCGATCCTCGGCAACGAGCCGTTGCCGGTGGTGGAGATTCGCACCCCGGGCGGTTTCTACGATTACCACGCCAAGTACGAGGCCGACGATACCGGCTACATCTGCCCGCCGCCGCTGGATTCCAGCGCGTTGCTGGAGTTGCAGTCCATGGCCATCGCCGCCTTCGCGACGCTGGAGGGTTGCGGCTGGGGACGAGTGGACATCCTGCAGGACGAACATGGCGAGAACTTCCTGATCGAGGTGAACACGATCCCGGGCATGACCGACCACTCGCTGGTGCCCAAGGCCGCCGCGCAGGCGGGCATCGACTTCGACGAGCTGTGCCTGCGCATCCTCGATTCCAGTTTCGAGTGTGGAGGACTGCGTTGAACGCACGCCGCACAACGCGACCCGCGCGCCGCCCGCAGGCGCGGGGACCGTCGCCGCTGCGCCGGATGGCTGGCCCGGGGCTGCGCCTGATGTCGGGCATGGGGCTGGCCGCGGTGCTGGTGCTGGGCGCGCTGGCCTGGTTGCAGTTCGACCCGGATGCCTGGTTGCCGATCGAGCATGTCGAGGTGACCGGCAATCCGCAGCATGCGGATGTCGCAGCGGTGCACGAGATGGTCCGGACCCATGCGCCGGGCTTCATCGGTGTCGAGCTCGAGCGCCTGCGCGTTGCGCTTGAGGGACAGCCGTGGGTGGACGCGGTGCGCCTGCGGCGTCAGTGGCCGGACACCCTGGTGGTGGAGATTCACGAGCCGGTGCCGGTGGCGCAGTGGGGCGAGGACCATCTGGTCGATCGCCACGGGCGCCTGTTTGGCCCGGTGGCGCTGGATGACTGGGAGGGCCTGCCGGCACTCGCCGGGACCGACGGGCGCCAGGTGGTGCTGATGCATCGCTACCTGGAGGTCTCCGCACGCCTGGCCGATGCCGGGCTCGAGGTCGCCGGTCTCGAAGAGGGAGAACGCCACGACTGGACCATCCACCTGGCGGACGGCGTACGCGTGCTGATGGGGCGCGATGCCGATCTGGCACGACTGGGGCAACTGGTCCGCGCGGCCCCGGCGATTCGCGACTATCGCGAGGCCCCGGTGGAACGGATCGACCTGCGTTACCCCCACGGGCTGGCCGTGGCCTGGGCGGATGCGGCGGAAGACGGTGCGGGGAACGCCCGATGACACGAACGACAGGACGCAGAAAGATGATGGCAAAGAAGTCGGAACCCGGTCTGATCGTCGGCCTGGACGTCGGCACCTCGAAGATCGAGGCGGTGGTCGGGGAGCTGACCGAGGAAGGCGAGATCGAGATCATCGGCATCGGTTCCTCGCCCTCGCGCGGGTTGAAGAAGGGCGTGGTCGTGAACATCGAGTCCACCGTCCAGTCGATCCAGCGCGCGGTGGAGGAGGCCGAGCTGATGGCCGGTTGCGAGATCCACTCGGTGTATACCGGGATCGCCGGCTCGCACATCAAGAGCTACAACTCCACCGGGGTGGTCGCGATCAAGGACGGCGAGGTGGTCGCTGGCGACGTGGACCGGGTGATCGACGCCGCGCGCGCCATCGCCATCCCGGCCGACCAGCGCATCCTCCACGTGCTGCCGCAGGAATACATCATCGACGAGCAGGAGGGCATCCGCGAGCCGATCGGGATGTCCGGGGTGCGGCTGGAGGCCAAGGTGCACCTGGTGACCGGGGCGGTCTCCGCCGCGCAGAACATCGTCAAGTGCGTGGAGCGCTGCGGACTGCGGGTGGACGACATCATCCTCGAGCAGCTCGCCTCCAGTTACTCGGTCCTGAGCGAGGACGAGAAGGACCTGGGCGTGTGTCTGGTGGACGTCGGCGGTGGCACCACGGACATCGCGGTGTTTGCCCACGGCGCGATCATGCACACCGCAGTCATCCCGATCGCCGGCGATCAGGTCACCAACGACATCGCGGTCGCGCTACGCACCCCGACCCAGTACGCCGAAGAACTCAAGATCAAGTACGCCTGCGCGCTGCGCTCGCTGGCCGATCCGAGCGAGAGCATCGAGGTGCCCGGTGTCGGCGATCGTGCCGCACGCAGGTTGTCGCGCCAGACGCTCGCCTCCGTGGTCGAGCCTCGCTACGAGGAATTGTTGCAGCTGGTGCAAGCGGAACTGCGCCGCAGCGGCACCGAAGAAATGATTGCCGCCGGAGTGGTGCTCACCGGTGGCTCGTCCCGAATGGAAGGTGTGGTGGACCTCGCCGAAGAGGTCTTTCACATGCCCGTACGCCTGGGGGTGCCGCAACGCGTCACCGGGCTCCTGGATGTTGTGAAGAATCCGATCCACGCGACGGGGGTGGGGCTGTTGCTCTACGCCCGCGAGTCGCGCGCGGAGCAGGAGGCCCGGCCCGTGAGCAGCGGGTTCCAGGGCGTATGGGCGCGCATGAAGCGCTGGTTTTCCGGACAGTTCTGATGATCGGGGCCCCGGAATTTTAGGAGGCCGGACCGCTCTCCGGCCATGACGCAGGTAAACAGAAGTTTATGTACTACACACGCAACGAGAGGACGCAATCATGACGTTCGAACTGATGGACACCTATAGCCAGAACGCGACGATCAAGGTCGTCGGCGTTGGGGGCGGCGGCGGCAACGCCGTGCAGCACATGGTCAACTCGCAGCTGGAAGGCGTCGATTTCATCTGTGCCAACACCGATGCCCAGGCTCTGAAGAGCCTGGATTCCAAGACGCTGCTGCAACTGGGCGGCGACATCACCAAGGGCCTGGGGGCCGGGGCGGATCCGTCGGTCGGTCGCGAGGCTGCACTGGAGGACCGTGAACGCATCCAGGATCTGTTGCAGGGCGCCGACATGGTCTTCATCACCGCCGGCATGGGCGGTGGTACGGGTACCGGTGCCGCCCCGGTGGTGGCGCAGATCGCCAAGGAGATGAACATCCTGACGGTCGCGGTGGTCACCAAGCCGTTCCCGTTCGAGGGCAAGCGCCGCATGCAGGTCGCGATGTCCGGGATCAAGGCGCTGACCGAACAGGTCGATTCCCTGATTACCATCCCCAACGAGAAGCTGCTGACGGTGCTGGGCAAGAACACCACGTTGCTGGATGCCTTCAAGGCTGCCAACGACGTGCTGTTCGGCGCGGTGCAGGGCATCGCCGAGCTGATCACCCGTCCGGGTCTGATCAACGTCGACTTTGCCGACGTGCGCAATGTGATGCGCGAGATGGGCATGGCGATGATGGGCACCGGCACCGGCACCGGCGAGGATCGTGCGCGCGAGGCCGCCGAAGCGGCGATCGCCAGCCCCTTGCTGGAGGACATCGATATCTCCGGTGCCCGCGGCATCCTGGTGAACGTGACCGGTGGCATGGATGTCGGGATCGGCGAGTTCGAGGAAGTCGGCGAGGCGGTGAAGGCCCTGGCCTCGGAAGATGCCAATGTCGTGGTTGGGACGGTCATCGACCCCGAGATGACCGACGAGCTGCGGGTGACCCTGGTGGCCACGGGGCTTGGCGCGCCAGCGACGCAGTCCGAACGGCCGCAGGTGCGAGTGGTCGATGCCCAGCCGAAGAGGGCCGTCGGCTCCGATGTCGAAGTCGACCTCGACCAGCCGACCGTCAAGCGGCGCGGCGGTGACAACCTTGCGGTCGACTACAATCAGCAGCAAGGCATTGATGTGCTGGATATTCCGGCCTTCCTGCGTAAACAAGCCGACTGAGAACGGCTGTACATGCAGGGCGAGCGGAATCCTGCAATAATGCTGTAATCGTTGTGTGCATGAGGAGCCCGGGAGGGCCCGGGCTCCCCTTATGCGCTCTCCTGGAAGAGAGAGGCTCAATTCGTTGATCAGGCAAAGAACGCTCAAGAACAGCATTCGGGCGACCGGAGTGGGACTGCATACCGGAGAAAAGGTGGTGCTGACCCTGCGTCCGGCTCCGGTGAATACCGGGATTGTGTTCCATCGCTGCGATCTTGATCCGTCCGTGGAGATTCGCGCCTGTGCCGACAATGTCGGCGACACGCGGCTGTCCACCACGCTGGTCAATGGAGACGTCCGGGTTTCGACCGTGGAGCATTTGCTCTCGGCCATTGCCGGATTGGGAATCGACAACCTGCATGTCGATGTGAGCGCCGCCGAGGTGCCCATCATGGACGGCAGTGCCGGTCCCTTCGTGTTTCTGCTGCAGTCCGCCGGGCTGAAGGAGCAGGACGCGCCCAAGGAATTCATTCGGGTCAAGCGCAGCGTGGAAGTCCGCGAGGACGACAAGTGGGTGCGCTTTGATCCTTACGAGGGGTTCAAGGTCGGTTTCTGTATCGATTTCGAACACCCGATGTTTACCGACGGAAGCCAGCGCGCAGAGCTGG
Organism: Thioalkalivibrio sp. ALMg9; assembly: GCF_000380625.1. Taxonomy (NCBI): domain Bacteria; kingdom Pseudomonadati; phylum Pseudomonadota; class Gammaproteobacteria; order Chromatiales; family Ectothiorhodospiraceae; genus Thioalkalivibrio; species Thioalkalivibrio sp. ALMg9. Next base: position 64,693 of record NZ_AQYC01000006.1, on the reverse strand, counting down.
ACTTCTCGTCCACCTCCTTTGTGAAGGAGGTCTCGCGTGCCCGGACCTTCGGGTTCATGCGCGACATCGAGGCCCTGCGGGCGAATCAGCTGGCGCTGGGCGGCAGCCTGGACAACGCCGTGGTCCTCGATGACTACAAGATCCTCAACGAAAACGGGCTGCGTTACGACAACGAACTGGTCAAGCACAAGATCCTCGACGTCGTCGGGGACCTGTACCTGCTCGGTCACAGCCTGATCGGTGCGTTCACTGGCCACAAGTCCGGGCATGCGCTGAACAACCAGCTGATCCGTCAGCTCCTGGCCGACGAGACCGCCTGGGAGAAGGTGACCTTCGAGGACCCGAGCGAACGCCTGCCGATCTCCTTCGGTCAGCTGGCACCGACTCCAGCGGGCTGACCTCACCCTGGAACACATGTTCCAGGGTGAGGTAGGTCAGTCGCGCTTCGGTGACGGCCTGGCCGCCCGGGCGAGGCGTTCGAGGGCGCCGGCCAGCCCGGGGTCCTGGATGCTGCTGGCGGTATCGGCCAGGATGCGGCGGGCCGCGTCCGGGATCTCGCGGCGCTCCAGTCGCGTGGTGGGCTGGGGGGGGCGTGGGGTGTTGGTCAGCCGGATACGTATCTGTTCGATGCCCTCGAAGCCCGCGGCACGCAAGGTCTTGAGCAGTTCGCGCTGCTGGAAACGCAGTTCGGTGGCCAGCCCGCGGTTCGCGCAGATGGCGACCAGGGTGTCTTCGCGCAGGGTGAACGCCAGTCGGCCAGCCTGCAGGGCGTTGCCGACCAGTCCCTCGAGGGCGCGTTCCACGCCGCGGTCGCGGCTGGAGTGCGCGGAAAAGTCGCGGGCGATGAAGCGGGTAATCCGCTGCGGCGTCATCGAGGGACTCCGGCAGTCCGCGGCGGAAGGAGTGAGAGGAATCGCATGCAGCTGATCGTACTACGTCCGGATGGTCTTTGTGCACGTCTTCCGTTGTGGGGCGTGGCGCTGGCGGGCACCCTGCTCGCGCTGCTGGTGGTGGCGGCGGTTGTGACCGCCTACCTGGCGGGGCAAAGCCAGCGCGAGGTGGTCAGGATCCCGGTCGCAAACACGCTGGATCCGATCGTGGTGGAGACGGCCGAACGCGAGGCAGCACGTGAAGGTTTGAACTACCTGGTTGACCGTGTGGTCGCGCTGGAACGCCAGCTGACGCGGGTGGATCTGCGCCTCCGCTCGGTTGGCGACTCCCTGGGGCTGGACGTGGCCGCACTGGAGCCGGAAGTTGGCGGCCAGGGCGGCCCGCTGCTGGACGGACCGGGTTCTCCGCTGGAGATCCATGACCGCTTGCTGGCGCTGGAACACCTTCTGGGTCGTCGCAGCGCCGCCGTAGAGACGGTAGGTTCCGAGCTACGCCAGGAGGCGGCTCGCGAGGCGCTGTCCCCGCAGTTTCGCCCGGTGGAGGATGACGCCTGGATTAGCTCGGCGTTTGGTTATCGCGAAGACCCGTTCACCGGGAACCGCCGCTTCCACTCGGGGATGGATTTTGCCGGGCGGCCAGGCTCGGACATCCGCGCCGCGGGCGGTGGTCTGGTCGTATTCGCGGGCCGCCGGAGCAGCTACGGCAAGCTCGTCGAGATCGCGCACGGCGGCGGCTTGAATACGCGCTACGCACACAACGCGGAAATCCTGGTCGAGCCCGGGCAGCGCGTGGAGGCTGGCGAGGTGATCGCGAAGATGGGGCGCACCGGTCGCGCGACCGATACCCACCTGCACTACGAGGTGGTCGACGCCGGCCAGGCCCTGAATCCCTATCATTTTCTCCAGGATCGGGACTGACCCTCCGCGGTCCTTCTCGGCCCCGCAGGGGCATGACCGGCTGCGCGTCTCTTGGCCACAGCGTTTCCCTGACGGATCGTTTATCCTAGCCGGGTTTCAGCCAACCCTTTCGGATCCCCATGGTCAAGCAGCTCGTACAGAAGATTTTCGGTAGTCGCAACGATCGCATCCTCAAGCGCTACACCCGCGCGGTCGAGCGCATCAATGCCCTGGCCGACTCCACCGAGGCGTTGTCGCAGGACGAGCTGCGTCACAAGACACAGGAATTCCAGCGCCGCCTGGGCGAGGGCGAGAATCTGGAGAAGCTCCTGCCGGAGGCCTTCGCGGTCTGTCGCGCGATGAGTGCCCAGGTCCTGGGGCTGCGCCACTTCGACGTCCAGTTGATCGGCGGTATGGTTCTCAACGACGGTCGCATCGCCGAGATGCGCACGGGTGAGGGCAAGACCCTGGTCGCGACCCTGCCCGCCTATCTCAATGCATTGACCGGCGACGGCGTGCATGTGGTGACGGTGAACGACTACCTGGCCCGCCGCGATGCGGCCTGGATGGGGCGGCTGTACGACGCACTGGGTCTGACGGTCGGAGTGGTGAATAGCTCCGGCGGTCTGGGGGTGGATTCCGCCTCCTATCTCTTTGACCCGGAGTACCACGCAGAAGAAGGCGGGTTCGATCAGATGCGTCCGGCGACCCGGCGGGAGGCCTATGCCGCCGATATTACCTATGGCACGAACAACGAGTTCGGCTTCGACTATCTGCGCGACAACATGGCCTTCTCGGCCGATCAGCGCGTGCAGCGCGCACTCAACTTTGCGGTGGTCGACGAGGTCGACTCCATCCTCATCGACGAGGCGCGGACCCCGCTGATCATCTCCGGCCCCAGCGGCGACAGCTCCGAGCTCTACGAGCGGCTGAACACCATCCCGGCCCAGCTGACCCGTCAGGAAGACGAAGAGAGCGAGGGTGACTACTTCGTCGACGAGAAGGCCAAGCAGGTCTTCCTCAGCGAGGAGGGTCACGAGAAGGCCGAGGAACTCCTGCGCCAGGCCGGCTTGCTGGAGGAGTACCAGACCCTGTACGACTCTGCGAGCATCGCGGTACTGCATCACCTGAATGCGGCCCTGCGTGCCCACGCGCTGTTCCACCGCGATGTCGACTACCTGGTGCGCGACAACAAGGTCCAGATCATCGACGAGTTTACCGGCCGCATCATGGGTGGCCGGCGCTGGTCGGAGGGACTGCACCAGGCGATCGAGGCCAAGGAAGGGGTTCCGATCCAGCGCGAGAACCAGACGCTGGCGTCGATCACCTTCCAGAACTATTTCCGCCTGTACGAGAAGCTCGCAGGCATGACCGGTACGGCCGATACCGAGGCCTACGAGTTCCAGACCATCTATGGCCTGGAAGTGGTCGTGATCCCCGGCAACAAGCCGCTGGTGCGCGACGACATGCAGGACCTGGTCTTCCTGACCCAGGAGGAGAAGTACACCGCCATCATCAAGGAGATCCAGTGGTGCGTGGATCGCGGTCAACCGGTCCTGGTGGGGACGGCCTCGGTGGAGAGTTCCGAGCGGCTGGCTGAAGCGCTGAAGAAGACCGGGATCTCGTTCGAGGTGCTGAACGCCAAGCAGCACGAGCGCGAGGCCGCGATCATCGCCCAGGCGGGTCGCCCGAAGGCGGTGACGCTGGCAACCAACATGGCCGGGCGTGGTACCGATATCGTGCTGGGGGGGGCGCTGGATGCCGAACTGGCCGAAGTCGACCCGGACGACAGCGCCCAGCAGGAGGCAATCCGGGCCGACTGGCAGGCCCGTCATGACACGGTGATCGAGGCCGGTGGTCTGCACATCATTGGCTCCGAACGCCATGAGTCGCGACGGATCGACAACCAGTTGCGCGGGCGCTCCGGCCGCCAGGGTGACGCGGGCTCCAGCCGCTTCTTCCTGTCGCTGGAAGACAACCTGATGCGGGTGTTTGCATCCGAGCGTGTGCGCAGTCTGATGCAGCGTCTGGGCATGAAGGAGGGCGAGGCGATCGAGAACGCCTGGGTCTCGCGCGCCATCGAGAATGCGCAGCGCAAGGTCGAGGCGCACAACTTCGATATCCGCAAGCAGCTGCTGGAATACGACGACGTCGCCAATGATCAGCGCCGGGTGATCTACGACCAGCGTGCTGAATTGCTGACCACCGAGGACATCAGCGAAACCATCGACACCTTGGTGGAGGATGTGGTCAACGCCCTGATCAACCCGTACATGCCGCCGGGATCGATCGAGGACGAATGGGACATCCAGGGCCTGCAGCAGGCCCTGAACGGCGAGTTCGGGCTCGACCTTCCGGTCCAGCAGTGGCTGGACGACGAGGACGACCTGCACGAGGAGCCGTTGCGCGAGCGGATCATCGGGCATGCCCGCGCGCTGCTGACCCGGAAGCGCGAGCAGCTGGGTGACGAGACCATGAACCGCCTGCAGCGCGACGTGATGCTGCAGGTCCTGGACAGCCAGTGGAAGGAACACCTGGCGGCGATGGACTACCTGCGCCAGGGCATTGGCCTGCGTGGCTACGCCCAGCGCAACCCGAAGCAGGAGTACAAGAAGGAAGCCTTCGCGATGTTCCAGTCCCTGCTGGAACGCATCAAGCACGACGTGGTGAAGTTCCTGCTGCGCATGCAATTGCGCTCACCGGAGGAGGTCGAGGCATTGCAGCCGAAGAAGGCGGCCCCCGCCGAGGATGATCTGCAGTTCCAGCACCAGAACCCCGACAGCCCCCTGAAGGCTGGAGCCGAAGGTGACGCCGAGCCGCGCGAACCGGTTGCGAGCGGCGAGGCCCCCTACCGACGCGACGAGCCCAAGCTGGGCCGCAACGAGCCCTGCTGGTGTGGTTCGGGCAAGAAATTCAAGCATTGCCACGGCAAGCTGTAGGGAGACACTGAGCCCATGGCCGTAGGATTGAACGCCCCGGAGGCGCTGCAACCGGTACCGGGGATTCGCGTGGCCGCGGTCGCGGCAGGGATTCGCTATCCCGGGCGCGACGATCTGGTGTTGATCGATGCCGGCCCCGACGCGACCGTTGCGGCGCTTTATACCAACAATGCCTTTCGCGCCGCGCCGGTCGTGGTTGCCGCGGAGCACCAGGCAGCGGGCGGGGCACGCTGGCTGCTGATCAACGCCGGTAATGCCAATGCCGGGACCGGCGAGCTCGGGCTCGCCGCCGCGCGCGCTTGCTGCGAGGCCCTGGCCGCGGTTACGGGCGACCCGGCGGAGGCAGTCCTGCCATTTTCCACCGGGGTGATTGGCGAGCCGCTGCCGGTGGAACGCATCATCGCGGCGCTGCCCGTGCTGCACGCGGGCCTGGCGCCCAATGCCTGGATGCAGGCGGGACGCGCGATCATGACCACTGACACCGTGCTCAAGGGTGTCAGCCGTCGGGTCGCACTGTCGCAGGGCGAGGTGACCCTGACCGGTATCGCCAAAGGTTCGGGGATGATCCACCCCGATATGGCGACCATGCTGGCGTTTATCGGGACCGACCTTGCCATCGAGGCGCAGGCGCTGGACGGTCTGCTGCGCGAGGCCAATCGCGACAGCTTCAACGCGATCACCGTGGACGGGGATACCTCCACAAACGACGCCGTGGTGGTGATGGCCAGTGGCGCGAGTGGGGCGGGGCTCGTCACAGCGGACGATCGGGTCGCCTTTGCCGCGGCTCTGGACGCGGTCTGCCTGGAGCTGGCCCAGGCGATCGTCCGGGATGGCGAGGGTGCCACCAAGTTCGTGACCGTCGAGGTGGTGGGTGCGCGGTCGCGTGAGGAGGCGGCGCAGGTCGCCGAGACCGTCGCGCTGTCCCCGCTGGTCAAGACTGCGCTGTTCGCCTCCGACCCCAATTGGGGCCGCATCCTCGCGGCCGTGGGGCGCGCCGGGGTGCCGGATCTGGAGATCGAGCGCGTGGCGATCCGTGTGAATGACGTCGAGATTGTCCGCGACGGCGGGCGTGCCCCGGAATACGCCGAGGCCGACGGCCAGCGTGCCTTCGACGCCGAGGAGATCCACATCCGGATCGACCTGGGCCGGGGTGACGCACGGACGCGCAAGTACACCTGCGACTTCTCCCACGAGTACGTGCGCATCAATGCCGAATACCGGTCCTGAGCCGGCGTCTTCCCCTCCGGTCGAGGTCGCGATCGGACTGATCCGCGACAACCAGGGTCGCGTGCTGGTTACGCGTCGCAGGAACGCGCAACACCTGGCCGGGCTGTGGGAGTTTCCCGGGGGCAAGGTCGAGAGCCGTGAATCCCCCGCGGTGGCTCTGCAGCGTGAACTCGACGAGGAGCTTGGCGTTGGCGTCGATTCGGCGGTGCAGTGCCTGACGATCGAGCACGACTATGGGGAGCGCGCGGTTCGTCTGCATGTGTTCCGCGTCACGGTTTGGTCGGGTGCGCCCCGTGGTCGCGAGGCCCAGCCTATGGAGTGGCGTGCCCCGGTGGACCTGGACCCCGAGGATTTCCCGGCGGCGAATCGCGCGATGCTCAACGTCTTGCGCCTGCCCGAGCGTTATCTGATCACACCGTCACCGGACGACGCCGCGCAGGCCGCTGCCATCGCCGGCCGAGTAACCGAGGCCCTGCGTGCGGGCCAGGCTGACATGGTTCAGGTGCGTGCGCCGGACTTGGGCCGGGTCGACTATTGCGACTTTCTCGCGGCGATCACAGGGCCCGCCGATGCCCTGGGCATCCCGGTCCTGGCGAATGCGCCACCGGATTGGCTGGCGGATTTTCCGCGGGTGGGGTTGCATCTGCCCGAGCGGCGTTGGCGCGAGCTGGATGCGCGTCCGGCGTCCGCTGGCTGGGTGGCCGCCTCGGTTCACGACCGTGCCGGTCTCGAGCGGGCGGCGGCCCTGGGGCTGGATTTCGTGGTGCTGGGGCCGGTGCAGGCGACCGCGACGCATCCCGGTGCCGAGGCGCTGGGCTGGGGGCATTTCGCGGACTGGGTGCGGGGTGCGGCGCTGCCGGTCTATGCGCTCGGCGGGATGTCTGCCGTCAGCCTGCCCCGGGCGCGGGCGGCCGGTGCGCAGGGTATTGCGGCCATTCGTGGCTTGCTGGGCTGAATCCGGGCCTCCCAGGCGCCCACGGCCCTCCCTCAGATCGCGCAGCAGCAGAGCCGGAACGGCACGTCGACATGGGCCGGTGCGGGGCGTTCGCGGAAATCGCCGGGGGCGAAGAAACGCACAGTAAAGCGCTGGCGCCCGCCGCTGATTTCCGGGTAGACCCCCAGCGCGGGGTCTACCGTCACCCGGATCAGTTGCCACGCGTGGGCGGTATCGAGATTGCGCTCGAAGTACCCGTCCTCGGCCGTCACCGGCTCCGCGGTGCCCGAGTGGCGCATGTAGCGCAGTACCTGGGCGGTCGCCTCGGCCACGGTGTTCAGCGGTTGGAACCATTCCAGCAGAAGTTCGGTGCGCGCCTGATTCGGCTGGGCCAGCCAGTAGTGGTAGATCGGCAGGTCGAAGTCGAAGGCCCCGCCGGGCAGGGCCATGCGCTGGCGCACGCTGGAGAAAAACTCGCTGCCACGGACGCGGTGATCGAGCGCGCCGGCCTGTTCCTCCAGCGCATCGTGCAATCGCTTCTGTGCATCCATGGTCTCGCGAAAGCGATCGGCATCGATGCCCGGCTGGTTGGCCAGTCGGGTCAGGTTGACCGTCTGGCGCTCGATCTCGCCCATCAGTTCGCGCTTGATGTCTACCCGGGTGACCAGGGCATAGATGTCCACCAGCGAGACCAGGGCCTCGTGATGATCGAAGGCCCGCCCGGACTCCAGTGCATCCCCGAAGCGTGCGTTCAGGGCCTCCAGCCGCAGCAGGAGGCGTACACGTTCATGCAGCGGTTGTTCAAAGGTCAGGGATTGGCTCACGGCGGACCCGTTGGGCAGGAGGACTGGAGGCGCATGCTGGTCCAGGAACTTCCGCAGTATCAGCTATTCGGGGGGCGTTTTTCCACCCGCGAGCGGATGGTGGTGGCCAGCTCGCGCAGGGCAGTGTCGCGTTCTGCTACCTGGTTCGCCAGTTCGGCATCCGACGTCTGTTCGGTATTGAGGATCTCGCTGTCCCCGCGTCGGCGGCGCTCGTCCGGGTTCATCTGGACCTCGAGGATGGCCTCTACCTCGGCGCTGCTGCGGCCATCCCGCTGGGTTACGCGTGCGATCTGTTCGCTGGGCTCGCAATGGACCACGATGACGTGATCGAAACGCGCCTCCCAGCCGGCCTCGAACAGCAGGGGCACCACGATCACGGCATAGGGTGTGGTCTCTGGTAGCGCGGCGAGGCGTTGTTCGATAGCGGCCTCCACCGCCGGATGAACCAGTGCCTCCAGGGCCTGGCGTTCGGCCGGGTCGGCAAAGATCCGGGTGCGCAAGGCGCCGCGGTCCAAGTGGCCACGGGCATCGAGTATGCCGGGGCCAAAGCGGGCCACGATGGCCGCGTAGAGATCGTGTCCCGGCGTCTGGAGCTCGCGGTTCAGGGTGTCGGCATCCAGTACCGGTGCCCCGAGGCTGGCGAAGAGCCCTGCAACGCGACTCTTGCCGCAGCCGATCCCCCCGGTGAGTCCGACCCGCAGCATGACGTCCGCCTAAAACCCTTGCGGGAAGTAGAGGGCCAGTAGCTCGTCGCCCCAGATCAGGGCGAGCCACCCGGCGGCGGCGAGAAAGGGTCCGAACGGGATCGGGATGTTGCGATCGCGCCCGCGCAGCAGGATCAGCGCGATCCCGACCACCGCGCCGACCAGTGAGGCCAGTAGCAGGATGACCGGCAGCGCCTGCCAGCCGAGCCACGCGCCCAGCGCCGCCAGCAGTTTGAAGTCACCGAAGCCCATGCCCTCCTTGCCGGTCAGCAGGCGGAAGCCGTGGAAGATCAACCACAAGGTCAGGTAACCGGCCGCAGCACCGATCACGGCGGATTGCAGGTCGGTGAAGGTACCGGGGATGTTGACCAGCAGTCCGAGCCACAACAGCGGCAGGGTGAGCTGATCGGGGAGTAGCGTCGTGCGGGCATCGATCCCGGAGGCGGCGATCAGTACGGCCGTGAAGACCAGCGCCAGCAGCCCGGCGCTACCGGGCCCGAGGTGCCAGACCGTTACCACGAAGAGCAGCGCGGTGAGTGCCTCCACTGCGGGATACTGCCAGCTGATGCGGGTGCCACACCCGGGGCAGCGACCGCGCAGGAACAGGAAGCTGAGAATGGGTACATTTTCCAGCGCCCGGATCGGGCGCTGGCATTGCGGGCAGCGCGAGCGCGGGCGGATCAGGTCGAATCGCACGCGCTCGTCGTTCGGCTCGTGCTCGAGGATCGCGCGCGCCTCGGTCTCCCACTCGCGTTCCAGCATCACCGGGAGGCGCGCGATCACCACGTTCAGGAAGCTGCCGATCAGCAGCCCGAACACCCCGGCAACCGGCAGTGCCCAGCCGCCCAGTTGGGCTCCGATCTCGGCCAGCATCCCCTAGATCACCTGACCCATCTGGAAGATGGGCAGGTACATGGCGATGACCAGGCCGCCGACCAGCACGCCGAGGACCACCATGATCAGCGGTTCCAGCAGGCTGGACAGGCTGTCCACGGCGTTGTCGACCTCTTCCTCGTAGAAATCCGCGACTTTCGACAGCATCGAATCCAGCGAGCCGGATTCCTCGCCAATCGCGACCATCTGCACCACCATGTTGGGGAACACGGCGGTATTGCGCATGGACCACTGCAATTGGCCGCCGGCCTCGGTCTCGTCGCGCATGCGCAGGGTGGCTTCTCGGTAGACGGCGTTGCCGGTGGCGCCGGAGACCGAGGTCAGGGCATCCACCAGCGGCACCCCGGCGGAGAACATGGTCGACAGCGTTCGCGCAAAGCGGGCGATGGCGGCCTTGCGCAGGATCGGGCCAAAAGCCGGGGCCTTGAGGACCATGATGTCGAGGAAACGGGCGAAGCGTGGCAGCCGCCGCCGGGCCTGAACGAAGACGAACCCGATGGCGACCATGACCCCGAGGATAGCCCACCACCAGCTCTGGGTGAACTCCGAGAGGTCGACCACCATGCGGGTGAATACCGGGAGGTCGGCACCGAAGCCGGTAAACAGGGCCTCGAACTGCGGGACCACGTAGATCAGCAGGATCGCGGTCACCACGATGGCCACCACGACCACCGCGGCCGGATAGAACAGGGCCTTCTTGATCTTGCCCTTCAGGGCCTCGGTCTTTTCCTTGTAGGTGGCGACCTTGTCCAGCAGGGTCTCGAGTGTCCCCGCCTGCTCGCCGGCCTCGACCAGATTGGTGACTAGGTCGTCGAAATGTCTCGGGTGCTTGGACAGGGCCTGGGCAAACGTCTCGCCGCCCTCGACGTCTGCTTTCAGTTTCAGGACCAGATCGCGCATCGCGGGCTTCTCGTTCCCGCGGCCGACGATCTCGAAGGCCTGCACCAGTGGCACGCCGGACTCCAGCATCGTGGTCATCTGGCGCAGGAAGTAGGCGATGTCCGCGGGGACGACCTTCTTCTTTCCGCCGGAGAGAAGCGACTTTGGCTTCTTGCGGATCTTGATGACGTTGATGCCATTCTTGCGCAGCTCGGCACGGGCCGTGGCCTCGTTGTCGGCCGGAGTCTCGCCCTTGATCCGGGCGCCGTTCTTGTTCAGTCCTTCCCAGGTGTAGATCGTCCCGGAGTCGGCCATCCCCCTGTCCCCCTGTAGCTGGTGACCCGTGCCGGTTGCGGCACTAGTCCTTGGTCACGCGATTGACTTCCTCGAGGCTGGTCAGCCCCGCCATTACTTTCACGAGGCCGGCACGTCGCAGGTCCTCGATGCCTTCCTTTTCCGCTTGTTCCGCGAGCTGCATGGAGTTGTAGCCCTCCAGGATGCCGCGCTGCATGTCGTCGCTGATGGGCATGACCTGGTAGATCCCCAGCCGGCCCTTGTAGCCGTTGGTGCATTGGTCGCAGCCCACCGCGCGATAGGAGACCACACCGGTCTGGATGTCGGCGTCGGTAAAGCCTTCCTTGCGCAGCGCCTCTTCCGGGAGCTTTTCCGGTTCCTTGCAGTTCGGGCACAACCGCCGCGCCAGCCGCTGGGCAATGATCAGCAGGATCGAGGAGGCGATGTTGTACGGTGGCACGCCCATGTTGGCCAGACGGGTGAGCGTCTGCGGAGCGTCGTTGGTATGCAGCGTGGAAAGCACAAGGTGACCGGTCTGGGCCGCCTTGATGGAGATCTCGGCGGTTTCCAGGTCGCGGATTTCCCCGACCATGATCACGTCCGGGTCCTGGCGCAGGAACGCGCGCAGCGCGCTGGCAAAGGTCAGACCCACCTTCGGGTTGATGTTGACCTGGTTGACCCCGGGCATGTTGATTTCCGACGGGTCTTCCGCAGTGGAGATGTTGCGGTCGGCGGTGTTCAGGATGCCGAGCCCGGTGTACAGCGATACGGTCTTCCCCGACCCGGTGGGGCCGGTGACCAGGATCATGCCGTACGGGCGGCTGAGCGCCTTGAGGTAGGCTTCCTTCTGATGTTCCTCGTACCCCAGCTGATCGATGCCCATCGCCGCGCTGCTGGGATCGAGGATGCGCATCACGATCTTCTCGCCGTAAAGCGTCGGCAGGGACGAGACACGAAAATCGATCGCGCGTGTACGCGACAGCTTCAGCTTGATGCGCCCGTCCTGCGGCACGCGGCGTTCGGCGATGTCCATGCGCGACATCACCTTGACGCGCGCAGTGATGCGCGGCGCCAGGGAATTGGGTGGGTGGGCGACCTCGTGCAGCACCCCGTCAATGCGGAAGCGCACGCGGAAGTCCTTCTCGAAGGGCTCGAGGTGGATATCCGACGCCTTGCGATTGATGGCGTCCATCAGGACCTTGTTGACGAAACGCACCACCGGGGCGTCATCCGCGCCCTCGGCGGTGTCGGAGGAATCCTTGTCATCCTCCCCGCCGGATTCGATGGCCAGCCCGTCGAGGCCGTCGTCGCCAAGGTCGTCCATCAGCGACGAGGCGGCACTCAGTGCCGTGTCGATCAGGCGGTCGAGCTTGTGTGGCTCGACCAGGACGGCCTCGACGGGCATGCCGGTGGCGAACTTGAACTCGTCGGTGGCACCGAGGTTGGTCGGGTCGGACACGCCGATGTAGAGGCGATTGCCGCGTGCCATCAGTGGCAGGGCATGGTGCTTCTGGATCAGCTTCTCGTTGAGGTGATCCTTGGGCAGCAGTTCCGCATCGAAGCTCCCCAGGTCGAATACCGGGAGCCCGAACTCCTCGGCGGCGGCCTCGACCAGGCGGGCTTCCGCCACCTGGCCCTTGCTGGCAAGCAGGGTCATCAGCGGCGTCTGCTGGGACTGGGCTTCCTCGACCAGCTGGGAGGCGATGTCCTCCGCGATCAGGCCGGCTTCGACCAGGCGTTTCGCCAGCCCGGGTAGCCGCGGTGCCGTAGTGGTATTCGCCATGGGCCTCTGCGTATACAAACCTAGTGATGGGCCACACTCTACGTGCGTCCGCGGCGGAAGGGAAACGCGCTGCCAGGCAGCGAGAGCCCCTTGCTGAGCTCCGATCATAGGAATCAACCCTGCAAATGACAAGGCTGTAGTTCGCCCCCCTTGAGGGGTAATTCGGCGGGTGCTTGACGCTGTGCTTCGCGCTGGTTCAGAATACGCGGCTTGATCGAGGAGGGATACCCAAGCGGTCAACGGGGGCAGACTGTAAATCTGCTGGCTCAGCCTTCGGAGGTTCGAATCCTCCTCCCTCCACCATCGGGTTTTTCAAGCCAGCGGCCAGAAGCGGACGGTGGTGCGGCAAGCCAGGGTTCTGCGGGTGTAGTTCAATGGTAGAACCTCAGCCTTCCAAGCTGATGATGTGGGTTCGATCCCCATCACCCGCTCCAGATTTGGCCCGCACGATGTCGGGCGAGGCCCTGGCGGTAGTTCGGCTCATGTAGCTCAGTCGGTAGAGCACTTCCTTGGTAAGGAAGAGGTCACCGGTTCGAATCCGGTCATGAGCTCCATATTAATGTCAGCGTACAACCTGCGTCGCTGTTGAGTTTTAGCGTCACGATCCGGGGAAGCGAGAGATGTCCAAGGAAAAGTTCGAGCGTAAGAAGCCGCATGTGAATGTGGGTACGATTGGTCATGTGGACCATGGGAAAACGACGCTGACGGCGGCGATGACGGCGGTGCTGGGCAAGAAGTACGGTAGTGAAGCCCGTGCGTTTGACCAGATCGACAACGCGCCGGAAGAGAAGGCGCGCGGTATTACGATTGCGACCGCGCACGTCGAGTACGAATCCGACCTTCGTCACTATGCGCACGTCGATTGCCCCGGTCACGCGGACTACGTGAAGAACATGATCACGGGTGCGGCGCAGATGGATGGCGCGATCCTGGTGGTTTCGGCGGCCGATGGCCCGATGCCGCAGACCCGCGAGCACATCCTGCTGGCGCGTCAGGTCGGTGTTCCGTACATCGTGGTGTTCCTGAACAAGGCCGACATGGTCGATGATCCGGAGCTGCTGGAGCTGGTCGAGATGGAAGTACGCGACCTGCTGTCCTCGTACGATTTCCCGGGTGACGACACCCCGGTCATCACCGGTTCCGCGCTGAAGGCGCTGGAAGGTGACGAGAGCGAAGTAGGCGCCCCGGCGATCTACAAGCTGGTCGAGGCGATGGACACCTGGATTCCGGAGCCGGAGCGTGCCGTGGACGGCGCGTACCTGATGCCGGTGGAAGATGTGTTCTCGATCTCCGGTCGCGGCACCGTGGTGACCGGTCGTATCGAGCGCGGCGTGGTGAAGGTGGGCGAAGAGATCGAGATCGTCGGTATTCGCGACACGCAGAAGACTACCGTCACCGGTGTCGAGATGTTCCGCAAGCTGCTGGATCAGGGCGAAGCGGGCGACAACGTCGGCATTCTGCTGCGTGGCACCAAGCGTGACGACGTCCAGCGTGGTCAGGTGCTGTGCAAGCCGGGTTCGATTACCCCGCACACGCACTTCGAAGCCGAGGTGTACATCCTGGGCAAGGAAGAGGGCGGTCGTCACACGCCGTTCTTCAACGGGTACCGTCCGCAGTTCTACTTCCGCACGACGGACGTGACGGGCTCGGTGGAGCTTCCGGAAGGCACCGAGATGGTGATGCCGGGTGACAACGTGAAGATGACGGTGTCCCTGATCAATCCGATCGCGATGGAAGACGGTCTGCGCTTTGCGATCCGCGAAGGCGGCCGCACTGTGGGCGCCGGCGTCGTCTCCAAGATTATTGAGTGAACCAGATGGCTAACCAGCGCATTCGAATTCGTCTGAAGGCCTTTGATCATCGACTGATCGACCGTTCCGCGGCCGAGATCGTCGAGACTGCGAAGCGGACCGGTGCCCGAGTCAAGGGCCCGATCCCCCTGCCGACCAAGAGCGAGGCGTATACCGTCCTGGTTTCGCCGCACGTCAACAAGGACGCGCGGGACCAGTACGAGCTGCGCACGCACAAGCGACTGATGGATATCCTCGATCCGACCGACAAGACCGTGGATGCCCTGATGAAGCTGGATCTGGCTGCAGGCGTAAATGTTCAGATCAGGCTTAACTAACGTTAAATTTTCTGCCATACTATTGGGCTTTCCGTGGCCCGGCGGAATTTTCGCCGGGCCACGGCTTTAGGGCGCTTGTTAGCGCCGTCTGATACGGAAGGGGTTTTGTAATGGCTCTTGGACTCATCGGTCGCAAGCTCGGCATGTCGCGCGTCTTTACGGACGATGGCGTCTCTGTGCCGGTTACGGTGCTACAGGTGGACAACAATCGCGTGGTCCAGATCAAGCGCACCGAAGGCGACGGCTACAACGCGGTCCAGGTGACGGCGGGCTCGCGCAAGCCGTCCCGGGTAAGCAAGCCGGAGGCCGGGCACTACGCCGCGGCGTCGGTGGAGCCCGGGCGCGGTCTGTGGGAGTTTCGCGTCGACGAGACCGACCTCGAAGGCCTGGCTGCCGGTGATGCAATCACCGTCGACCGGTTCGAGGAGGGGCAGATCGTGGATGTGACCGCTCAGAGCAAGGGTAAGGGTTTCCAGGGTGCCGTGAAGCGTCACAACTTCCGCACCCAGGATGCGACCCATGGCAACTCGCTGGCGCATCGCGCTCCGGGTTCCATTGGTCAGAACCAGAGCCCGGGCCGTGTGTTCAAGGGCAAGAAGATGGCCGGGCACATGGGCGCCGAGCGCAAAACCATCCAGAACCTCAAGGTGGTGCGCGTCGACGCTGATCGCAGCCTGGTCCTGGTTCAGGGTGCCGTGCCGGGCGCGCCGAGTACCGACGTGATGATTCGTCCGGCCGTGAAGGCGAAGGGTTAAAACAATGCAAGTTACGACTGCCGATACCGGGGCCAGCGTGGAGCTGTCCGCCACCTGCTTTGAGCGGGATTTCAATGAACCGCTGGTGCATCAGAGCGTCGTCGCTCAGCTGGCCGGCGCCCGCAGCGGGACCCGTGCCCAGAAGACCCGGGCCCAGGTCAGTGGCGGCGGCATCAAGCCGTTCCGCCAGAAAGGGACTGGGCGCGCTCGCGCTGGTACGATTCGCAGCCCGCTGTGGACGGGTGGCGGCAAGGTGTTCGCTGCGCGCACTCAGGATTTCTCGCAGAAGCTGAACAAGAAGATGTACCGCGCCGCTATGGCGTCCATCCTCTCCGAACTGCTGCGGCAGGATCGCCTGAAAGTGGTCGCTGCATTCGCCGTCGAGTCGGGCAAGACCCGTGACGGCATTGCCAAGCTCGGTGAGCTCGGCCTGGAGCGGGGGCTGGTGGTGCTGGCCGAGGATGACGCGATGACCGAACGTGCGTTGAGCAACGTCCCGCACGTGGATGTGATCGATGTGAGCGGTGTCAATCCCGCCAACCTGGTCGGGGCCGATACGGTCGTGATTACGGAAGGCGCCATCCGCAAGCTTGAGGAGTGGCTGGCATGAATTCGCGTCTGATGCAGATTATTCAGGGTCCGGTGGTGTCGGAGAAGTCGACCAACGCCGGCGAAGTGGGGCAATACGTGTTCCGTGTGCTGCCGGATGCGGACAAGGCCGAGATCAAGGCCGCGATCGAGAAGCTGTTCGAGGTTCGGGTGGAGCACGTGCGCACATTGAACCAGCAGGGCAAGAACAAGCGCTTCGGTCGCATGTTCGGGCGTCGCAACCACTGGAAAAAGGCCTATGTGGCCCTCGCGGAAGGCGAGAGCATCGACATGGGTGAAGGAGAACAGGTCTAGTCATGGCGATTATCAAGACCAATCCGACCTCTGCCGGGCGCCGTCACGCGGTGAAGATCCGCGGCGAGGGTCTGCACAAGGGGGCGCCGCACGCGGCGCTGCTCGAAAAGCAGACTCGCTCGGGCGGCCGCAACAACGCTGGCCGCATTACCACGCGGCACGTCGGTGGTGGCCACAAGCAGCGCTACCGCATCGTTGACTTCAAGCGGAACAAGGACGGCGTGCCCGGCAAGGTCGAGCGGCTGGAGTATGATCCGAACCGCAGCGCTCATTTGGCGTTAGTACTGTACTCTGACGGCGAACGCCGGTACATTATTGCGCCCCGCGGGCTGAAGCAGGGTGATGCCGTGACTAGCGGCTCGCAGGCCCCGATTCGCGTGGGTAACGCGATGCCGCTGCGCTCTATTCCGGTGGGCACGGTGATTCACTGCATCGAGATGAAGCCGGGGAAGGGAGCGCAGATTGCGCGGTCCGCCGGTGCCTCGGCCCAGGTCGTGGCACGTGAAGGCGCGCACGCGACGATTCGCCTGCGCTCCGGTGAGATGCGCCGCATCCAGTCCGAGTGCCGGGCCACGATCGGCGAAGTCGGTCACAGCGAGCACAGCCTCAAGAAATTCGGGAAGGCCGGTGCCAAACGCTGGATGGGTGTCCGCCCAACCGTGCGTGGCACCGCGATGAACCCGGTCGACCACCCGCATGGTGGTGGTGAAGGTCGCAACTTCGGGCGTCACCCGGTGACCCCGTGGGGCCGCCCGACCAAGGGTTACAAGACCCGCAACAACAAACGTACCGACGGCATGATCGTGCGTCGGCGCAAGAAGTAACGGAGTGCCAGCATGCCGCGTTCACTGAAGAAAGGCCCGTTCGTCGATCATCACCTTCGCAAGAAGGTGGATGAGGCGCTCGAGAAGAACGATCGGCGTCCGATCAAGACCTGGTCGCGCCGCTCGATGATCATCCCGCAGATGGTGGGTCTCACCCTCGCGGTACACAACGGGCGTCAGCATATTCCGGTGCTGGTCAACGAAAACATGGTCGGCCACAAGCTGGGCGAGTTTGCGTTGACGCGGACCTTCAAGGGTCACATCGCCAACAAGAAGTCGCGCTGAGGACGAACGATGGAGACGATTGCAAAACTGCGCTACGCGCGCATCTCGCCGCAGAAGACGCGGCTGGTCGCCGACCAGGTTCGTGGTATGCGGGTGGAAGAGGCTCTGAACGAGTTGACTTTCAGCCCCAAAAAGCCGGCAGCGATTGTAAAAAAGGTGCTGGAGTCCGCGATTGCCAATGCGGAGAACAATGACGGTGCAGACATCGACGAGCTGCGCATCTCGCGCATCCAGATCGACGAAGGCCCGGTTCTCAAGCGCATGCAGGCGCGAGCCAAGGGTCGCGGCAACCGCATCATGAAGCGCACTAGCCACATTGTAGTGGGCGTGAGCGAGAAGGGAGCGAACTAACCATGGGTCAGAAAGTACATCCAACCGGCATCCGGCTGGGCATTTCTCGCCCGTGGTCGGCGACCTGGTACGCGGACGGTCGCGAGTTTGGTGAAACGCTGAACAACGACATCAAGCTGCGCACGTTTCTGCAGAAGAAACTTGCCCACGCGTCGGTCAGCCGAATTACCATCGAGCGTCCCGCCAAGGCCGCGCACATCACGATTCACACGGCACGTCCGGGGATTGTGATTGGCAAGAAGGGCGAGGACATCGAGAAGCTGCGCCGCGAAGTGGCAGCCGAGACGGGCCTGGAGCAGGGCAACGTCAAGATCAATATCGAAGAGGTGCGCAAGCCCGAGATCGAAGCCCAGCTGGTCGCGGAAGGCATCGCCCAGCAGCTTGAACGCCGCATCATGTTCCGTCGTGCGATGAAGCGCGCCGTGGGTAACGCGATGCGCCTGGGTGCTCAGGGCATCAAGGTGCACGTGGCCGGTCGCCTCAATGGCGCCGAGATCGCGCGTTCCGAGTGGTACCGCGAAGGCCGCGTACCGCTGCACACCCTGCGTGCGGACATCGATTACGGTTTCGCCGAGGCGCGTACGACCTACGGGATCATCGGCGTCAAGGTGTGGATCTTCAAGGGCGAAGTTTTCGGCCTGGAACCGGTCGAAGGGACGCGCGCTGCGGCCAACGCGAGCTAGGACATAGACCATGTTGCAGCCAAAAAGAACCAAATTCCGCAAGCAGTTCAAGGGCCGGAACCGGGGCATGGCCTCCACCGGCGCCAAGGTCAGCTTCGGCGAGTACGGCCTTCAGGCCGTGGAACGCGGTCGCATTACCGCGCGCCAGATCGAGGCGGCGCGGCGTGCGATGGTGCGTCACATCAAGCGTGGCGGGAAGATCTGGATCCGGGTGTTCCCGGACGTCCCGGTCACCAAGAAGCCGCTTGAAGTGCGCATGGGCAAGGGCAAGGGCGGTGTCGAGTACTGGGTCTGCAAGATTCAGCCCGGCCGCGTGCTCTACGAGATGGAAGGTGTGCATGAAGACGTTGCGCGTGAGGCAATGCGTCTGGCCGCCGCCAAGCTCCCGGTCAAGACGGTGTTTACCCGTCGGCAGGTGATGTGATGAAAGCAGAAGAGCTCAGAAAGAAGTCGGACGGCGATCTGGACCAGGAGCTGGAAGCGCTCTACAAGGAACAGTTCGGCCTCCGCATGCAGAAGTCGGTCGGGCAGCTTGCGCGCCCGGATCGTGTCGGCAAGGTGCGGCGCGAGATCGCGCAGATCAAGACGCTGATGAATGAACGTAGAAGGGCAGGTTAAGACAATGACCGAAGAAGGTTCCAGGACTCAGCGTTCCGTCGTCGGGCGCGTGATTAGCGACAAGACGGACAAGACCCGCACGGTTCTTGTCGAGCGTCGCGTCCGTCATCCGCTGTACGGGAAGTTCATTCGTCGCAGCACGAAACTGCACGTCCATGACGAAGAAAATGTATCGCGCATGGGCGATCGGGTTCGTATCCGTGAATGCCGGCCGATTTCCAAGCAGAAGCATCATGCCCTGATCGAAGTGGTCGGGCAGGACGCTCTCTGAATCGGCTGCCAGGAGATAAGTCATGATTCAAATGCAGACCGTGCTCGAGGCCGCCGATAACAGCGGTGCCCGACGCATCCAGTGCATCAAGGTGCTGGGCGGGTCGCACCGCCGGTACGCCCGGGTGGGCGACGTCATCAAGGTGAGCGTCAAGGATGCGATCCCGCGTGGCAAGGTGAAGAAGGGCGATGTCTATGACGCCGTCGTGGTGCGCACGGCCGCGGGCGTGCGCCGTGCGGATGGATCGCTGATCCGCTTCGACCGCAACGCCGCGGTCCTGCTGAACAACCAGCATCAGCCGATCGGCACCCGTATCTTCGGGCCGGTGACGCGTGAACTGCGAGGGGAGAAGTACATGAAGATTATCTCCCTCGCCCCGGAAGTGCTGTGAGGACGTGATGAACAAGATTCGCAAAGGCGACGATGTCGTCGTGATTTCTGGCAAGGACAAGGGTCGCCGGGGCACCATTATCAAGGTCCTCGATGGCAAGGTTCTGGTTCAGAACATCAACATGGTGAAGAAGCATCAGAAGCCGAACCCGCAACAGGGCGTCGGCGGTGGGATCATCGAGAAGGAAATGCCGATCGATGTGTCCAACGTGATGGTCTTCAACCCAGCAACCGACAAGGGTGATCGCGTGTCGTTCAAGACCCTGGAAGACGGCCGTAAGGTGCGGGTCTTCCGCTCGAACGGCGAAGTCGTGGACGCATAACGCGGGACGGACGGTTTTATGGAACGCTTGAGAGAAGAATACGAATCCACGGTGAAGCAGGCCCTGCGCGAGCAGTTCAGCTATGCCAACGTGATGGAAATCCCGCGTGTCACCAAGGTGACCCTGAATATGGGTCTGGGTGATGCCGTCGCGGACAAGAAGGTGATCGAGCACGCGGTCAGCGACATGACGGCCATTGCCGGGCAGAAGCCGGTCGTGACCAAGGCGCGCAAGTCGATCGCCGGGTTCAAGATCCGCGATGACTATCCGATCGGCTGCAAGGTCACCTTGCGCCGGCGGCAGATGTACGAGTTCCTGGATCGCCTGATCAGCGTAGCGCTGCCGCGCGTGCGGGACTTCCGCGGGTTTTCCGCGAAAGCCTTCGATGGCCGTGGCAACTACAGCATGGGCATCAAAGAACAGATCATCTTCCCGGAGATCGATTACGACCGTGTCGACAAATTGCGCGGCATGGACATCACGATTACCACCAGTGCAAGAACGGACGCGGAAGCCAAGGCCCTTTTGGAGGCCTTCCGATTCCCGTTCCGGCAGTAACCGAGGTAGGCGCACATGGCAAAGACATCGATGCTCGAACGCGAGAAAAAGCGCGAGCGACTGGTCAACAAGTACGCGGCCAAGCGGGCCGAACTGAAGGCGATCCTGGTCGACGAGACCAAGTCGTCCGAAGAACGCCTGGCAGCCATGCATGCGCTGCAAAAGCTGCCGCGTGATTCCGCGCGCGTCCGGCAGACGAACCGGTGCGGCGTCACTGGTCGGCCGAAAGGGTACTACCGCCGGTTTGGCCTGGGGCGCAACAAGCTGCGCGAACACGCCATGAAGGGCGAGATTCCGGGCCTGCGCAAGGCGAGCTGGTAAGGAGATTTGAACCGATGATGACCGATCCGATTTCCGACATGCTCACCCGTGTTCGCAACGCCCAGCGTGCGAACAAGGAGCAGGTGGCCATTCCTTTCAGCAAGGCCAAGGAGCGTATCCTTAAGGTCTTCGCCGATGAGGGTTTCGTAGGCGACATCCAGGTCGAGGGTGAAGTTGCCCAGAAGAAACTGGTGGTGAAGCTGAAGTACTTCGAGGGACGGCCGGTCATCGAGACCGTCGAGCGCATCTCGCGTCCGGGCCTGCGGATTTATCGCGGCAAGGACGAGCTGCCGCGAATTAACGCCGGTCTCGGGGTTGCCGTGGTCTCCACGCCACAGGGTGTCATGAGTGACCGCGCTGCCCGGGCCGCAGGCCAGGGCGGCGAAGTCCTCTGCAAGATTTACTGAGGAATCAGCCATGTCGCGCATTGCAAATCTGCCGATCAAGCTGCCGAACGGCGTCTCCGTCGAGCAGTCGGAAAGCGAGATCAAGATCAAGGGTCCGAAGGGCGAGCTACAGCTCACCTGCCCCGAGGCCGTGATCGTTACCGTCGAGGACGGGGTGGTTCGAGTGAAGGCCACGGAGAACGCGAAGAATGTCGCGTTGGCGGGTACTATTCGGGCACTCCTGGGCAATCATGTCCACGGGGTGAGCGAAGGGTTCGTCCGGGCGCTGGAGTTGGTCGGCGTCGGCTATCGCGCCCAAATGCAGGGCGCGAAGCTGAACCTGACGCTCGGGTACTCGCATCCGATCGACTTCGACATTCCGGAAGGCGTGACGGTGGAGACACCGACCCCGACCGAGGTCGTGGTCAAGGGAACGGATCGCCAGAAGGTGGGCCAGGTGGCAGCGAATATTCGCGCCTTCCGCCCGCCGGAGCCCTACAAGGGCAAGGGCGTGAAGTACAAAGACGAGCGCATCGTGCGCAAAGAAGCCAAGAAGAAGTAGGTAGGCACCAGTGGACAAGAAAGAGGCCAGACTTAAGAGGGCGCGGCGCGCACGGTTCAAGATCCGTGAGCTGGGGGTGCATCGTCTCTGTATCCACCGGACGCCGCGCCACATGTACGCGCAGATCATTGCCCCCTCGGGCGACGCGGTGCTTGCCGCGGCGTCGACCGTGGAGAAGGATCTGAAGAATGCCGGGGGTTCCACCGGCAACGCCGAGGCCGCCGCCCGCGTGGGCCAGGCCATCGCGGAGCGTGCGCGCAAAGCAGGGATCGAACAGGTCGCGTTTGACCGCGCGGGTTTTCGTTATCACGGACGGGTGAAGGCACTTGCCGACGCCGCCCGTGAAAGCGGCCTGCAGTTCTAGTCAAACGCGATCGAGCGGAGAGAGAAATGGCACGTAACGATGTAAGCGAAGCGCAGGACGGCCTCCAGGAAAAGCTGATTGGCGTCAACCGCGTTGCGAAGGTGGTCAAGGGCGGCCGGCAGTTCCGGTTTGCCGCACTGACCGTCGTCGGTGATGGCGAGGGACGAGTTGGATACGGGTACGCGAAGGCGCGCGAAGTGCCGGCGGCCATTCAGAAGGCAATGCAGCAGGCGCGCATGGAAATGCGCAATGTGTCGCTGAACGAAGGCACGCTGCACTATGCGGTGAACGGTCATCATGGCGCGGCCAACGTCTACATGCAGCCGGCTTCTGAGGGTACCGGGATCATCGCCGGGGGCGCGATGCGCGCAGTGCTCGAAGTAGCGGGCGTGCGTAACGTGCTGGCAAAGTGTGTCGGTTCGCGCAACCCCATCAACGTCGTGCAGGCGACCATCGACGGGCTCACCATGGTGAACTCGCCGGAACGGGTTGCGGCCAAGCGCGGCAAGTCCGTCGACGAAGTGAAGAGCTAAGCCATGAGCAAGCTGAAACTGACACTGGTACGCAGCACCGCCGGCCGTATCGCCACGCACAAGGCGTGCGTGCGTGGACTCGGGCTGCGCAAGACCCACAGCAGCGCGATCATCGAGGCCACGCCCGAGAACATGGGCATGGTCAAGAAGGTCTCGTACCTGCTGAAGGTAGAGGAAGTCTAATCATGCGACTGAATAACATTTCCAGCCCCGACGGTGCCCGCAAGCCGGCCAAGCGCGTCGGTCGGGGGATTGGCTCCGGTCTGGGCAAGACCGGCGGCCGCGGCCACAAGGGCCAGAAGTCTCGCTCGGGTGGTTACACGAAGGTCGGGTTCGAAGGCGGCCAGATGCCGCTGCAGCGTCGCCTGCCCAAGGTGGGCTTCCGCTCGCGCAAGCAACAGTATTCGGCCGAAGTGCGTCTCAGCGAACTGGCCAAGGTCGACGGCGACGTGACCCTGGACACCCTGAAGGCTGCGGGCGTCGTGCGCAGCGATGCGCAGAGCGCCAAGATCTTCGCCTCCGGTGAAGTCTCGAAGGCCTGTGCCGTGAAGGGCGTGGGCGTCACCAAGGGCGCGCGGGCGGCGATCGAAGCCGCTGGCGGGAGCGTTGAGGCCTAAATAATGGCACGTGGAGCGACAGCACGTTCCGGTGGCGGGCTCACCGGTTTTACCGAGTTACGCCAACGCCTGCTGTTCGTTCTGGGTGCCCTGGTGGTGTACCGGATCGGTACATTCATTCCGGTGCCCGGTATCAACCCGGTGGCCGTCTCGCAGTTCTTCGAACAGCAAAGCGGGACCATCCTGGACATGTTCAACATGTTTTCCGGGGGGGCGCTGGAGCGCCTGTCGATCTTCGCCCTGGGGGTGATGCCGTACATCTCGGCCGCCATCATCATGCAGCTTCTGGCCGCGACCGTTCCGGCGCTCCAGCAGTTGAAGAAAGAGGGCGAACAGGGACGTCGCAAGATTACGCAGTACACGCGCTACGGGACCGTGGCGCTCGCGCTGTTCCAGAGTATCGGGATCGGGATTGCCTTGAATGGTCAGACCATCCAGGGGATGCCGATGGCCCTGAACCCGGGCCCGATCTTTATCTTCACCGTGGTGGTCTCGCTGGTGACGGGGACGCTGTTCCTGATGTGGCTGGGTGAGCAGATTACGGAACGCGGCATTGGCAACGGGATCTCGATCATCATCTTCGCCGGTATCGTCGCAGGGCTTCCGGGCGCGATTGGCGGAACCCTGGAGTTGGCCCGCACCGGAGAACTGGCGGCAGCATTCGTGGTGATTCTGATCGTCTTGGCCCTGGCGGTGACCGCCTTCGTGGTGTTCGTCGAGCGCGGACAACGCCGGGTGACGATCAATTACGCCAAGCGCCAGGTGGGAAGGAAGATGGTCGGTGGCCAGTCCTCGCACCTGCCGCTGAAGCTGAACATGGCCGGGGTGATCCCGCCGATCTTCGCATCGAGTATCATTCTGTTCCCGTCGACGTTGGGGCAATGGTTCGGCCAGGCTGAAGGGATGGACTGGCTGCGCGAGATCTCGACGACGCTGGCGCCGGGACAGCCGCTGTACGTGATGTTCTATGCGGCCGCGATTATTTTCTTCTGCTTCTTCTATACCGCGCTGGTGTTCAACTCACGCGATACGGCGGAAAATCTGAAGAAGCAGGGCGCCTTCATTCCGGGGATCCGGCCAGGTGTCCAGACCGAAAGATTCATTGACGGGGTCATGACTCGACTGACGGCGGTGGGGGCGGTGTACATCACCGCAGTGTGCCTGCTGCCGGAGTTTCTGATCCTGTATTGGAACGTGCCCTTCTACTTTGGCGGGACCTCGCTTCTGATCATCGTGATCGTGGTGATGGATTTCATGGCGCAGTTGCAGTCGCATCTGGTGTCCCACCAGTACGAAGGCTTGATGAAGAAAGCGAATCTGAAGGGTTTCGGCGGGACCGGGATCCGCTAGACCAGGAGAAAGACCATGAAGGTACGTGCATCTGTAAAGCCGATGTGCCGGAACTGCAAAGTCATTCGGCGTAATGGCGTGGTCCGGGTGATCTGTTCCGACGCCCGCCACAAGCAGCGTCAGGGCTGAAGCTTGGCGTAACGCATAATCATTGCTACTATAGCCGGCTTTGCCGGATTTTGATGGAGAAGTTGGATGGCTCGCGTCGCTGGAATCAATATTCCTGACCAGAAGCACACGGTAATCGCGCTGACCGCGATCTATGGCATTGGCCCGACTCGGGCCGGCCTGATCTGCGATGGGGCGGGTGTGCGTCGGGACATCAAGGTGCGGGATCTGACGGATGCCGAAGTGGATGCTCTGCGCGCCCAGATCGACAAGATCCCCGTGGAAGGGGATCTGCGCCGGGAAGTCAGCATGAACATCAAGCGATTGATGGATCTGGGCTGCTACCGTGGCGTGCGCCACCGTCGCGGCCTGCCGCTGCGCGGTCAGCAGACGCAGACGAATGCACGCACCCGAAAGGGCCCGCGTCGCCCGATTCGCAAGTAATCAGACTGGGATCTCAGGTACATGGCACAAGCGCAAACACGGACCAAGAAAAAGGTCCGCAAAAACATCGCCGAGGGCGTGGCTCATGTGTACGCCACGTTCAACAACACGATCATCACGATCACCGACCGGCAGGGGAACACGATCAGCTGGGCCACCTCCGGTGGTTCGGGCTTCCGTGGTTCCCGCAAGTCGACGCCGTTCGCCGCGCAGATCGCGGCCGAGCGCGCCGGGACGACTGCGGCCGAACACGGCGTGAAGAATCTCGACGTGATGGTGCGGGGCCCGGGTCCGGGTCGCGAGTCGGCGGTACGTGCGCTGAACAATGCCGGGTTCAAGATCACGAATATCAGTGATGTAACCCCGATCCCTCACAACGGCTGCCGGCCGCCCAAGAAACGCCGCGTTTAAGGCTGGAGTTGAAGAATGGCTCGTTACATTGGACCGAAATGCAAGTTGAGTCGCCGTGAAGGCGTGGACCTGGGCCTGAAGAGTGGGGTCCGTGCGCTGGAAACAAAGTGCAAGCTCGACAAGCCGCCGGGTCAGCACGGTGAACGCCGTACTCGCCTGTCGGACTACGCCGTGCAGCTGCGCGAGAAGCAGAAGCTTCGCCGCATCTACGGCGTGCTGGAAAAGCAGTTCCGCAACTATTACAAGAAGGCCGCTCAGCGCAAGGGCTCGACGGGTGAGAACCTGCTGAAGCTGCTGGAAGGTCGTCTGGATAACGTGGTGTACCGCATGGGCTTCGGCTCCACCCGCTCCGAAGCGCGCCAGCTGGTTGCGCATCGAGCGATCCAGGTGAACGGCCAGGTGGTCAACATCGCGGCCTACCAGGTGCAGCCGTCCGACGTGGTTACGGTCCGGGAGAAGGCGCGCAAGCAGGTGCGCATCCAGGACTCGATGACGCTGGCCGAGCAGACCGGGTTCCCGAGCTGGATCGAAGTGGACACCAGCAAGTTCGAGGGTACGTTCAAGGCGATCCCGGATCGTTCCGATCTGCCTGCGGACATCAACGAGTCGCTCGTCGTCGAGCTGTACTCGAAGTAATCGTTTTTCGGCCTGGCGCCAGGAGTCACAATGCAGTCGAACGAACTGGTCAAGAAACAGCAGATCGAGGTCGAGGCCGAGAATCGGAATCAGGCCAAGGTCGCCCTCGAGCCGCTGGAACGCGGCTTCGGCCACACCCTGGGCAATGCCCTGCGACGTGTGTTGCTGTCGTCCATCCCGGGTGCCGCCATTGTCGAGGCCCGGATTGAAGGCGTGCTGCACGAGTACACCACCATCGAAGGGGTACAGGAAGATGTCGTCGACATCCTGCTGAACCTGAAGGGTGTTGCGCTGCGTATGCACAGCCGCGACGAGTCCACGCTGACCCTGAGGAAGAAGGGTCCGAGCGTGGTGACGGCCGGCGACATTCAGGTCGACCATGACGTCGAGGTGGTGAACCCGGAACACGTGATCGCGACGATCACCAAGAACGTGGATCTGGACATCACTCTGACGGCGCGCGCGGGTCGCGGGTACGAACCCGTCAGCACGCGTCGGCAAGCCGAGGGTGGGGATGACACGGGTATTGGTCGACTGTTGCTGGACGCCAGCTTCAGCCCGATTCGCCGCGTGTCCTATCGCGTCGAAAGCGCGCGTCTGGCCCAGCGGACCGATATGGATCGCCTGGTGCTCGAGCTCGAAACCAATGGTGCGATCGCCCCGGATGACGCCGTGCGTCAAGCCGCGACGATCCTTCAGGGCCAGCTGGCGCCGTTCGTGGACTTGCAAGAAGAGTCGGCCGAAGTGGCGGGTGCCGTGGGTGGCGCGATCGACCCGGTGCTGCTGCGTCCGGTGGACGAGCTGGAACTGACGGTGCGTTCGGCCAACTGCCTGAAGGCCGAGAACCTGTACTACATTGGGGATCTCGTCCAGCGCACCGAGGTCGAGCTGCTGCGTGCGCCGAACCTTGGTAAGAAATCGCTGACTGAAATCAAGGACACGCTGGCGACCCACGGGCTGTCGCTCGGCATGCGTCTCGAGAACTGGCCGCCGCCGGGTCTGCGCGACGACAACGAGTAATCACGGCGCCCCGCGCCCATCGTTTTTTAGAGGAAGCCTCTCATGCGTCATCGTCATTCCGGCCGTCAGCTGGGCCGCAACAGCTCGCACCGCAAGGCCACGTTTCAGGCCATGTCCGTGGCCCTGTTCCGGCACGAACTGATCAAGACCACGCTGCCCAAGGCGAAAGAGCTGCGTCGCGTCGCCGAACCGCTGATCACGCTGGCCAAGGAAGACAGCGTTCACGGTCGTCGGCTGGCGTTTGCCCGTCTTCGTGACAAGGAGATTGTGGGCAAGCTGTTCGCCGAACTGGGTCCGCGCTACCAGGCGCGGCCCGGTGGCTACCTGCGGATCCTGAAGTGCGGCAACCGCGCGGGTGATAATGCCCCGATGGCCTACGTTGAACTCGTGGATCGTCCGGAACTGGATGCCGGAGAAGGCGAAGCCGCCTGAGGGTCCGTCGCCAGAGGAAATCGCGCTCGCAGGTTGGGCGCTCGGAAAGCCGGCCTTGCGCCGGCTTTCTTGCGTCTGGGTAACCGCGAATTTAGAAAGAGAGAGGGAAGCGCGGTCTGTGGGGACGGTGCGCAGGCGCGCAGCCCGTGGAGATGGAAAAGGCCGCGGGTCGTTAACCGTTGGCGGCGTGGGAAGAGCTTGCGGCGGGGAGCAGCGGTGCAAGGAACTGCCCGGTGTGGCTGTGGGCGGTGGCGGCCACCGCTTCGGGGGCGCCTGCCACGAGGAGTTCACCGCCGCCGCTGCCGCCTTCGGGGCCGATATCGATCAGCCAGTCGGCGGTCTTGATGACGTCGAGGTTGTGCTCGATCACGACGATGGTATTGCCATGGTCGCGGAGGCGGTGGAGCACGCGCAGGAGCTGGGCGATATCCTCGAAATGCAGGCCGGTGGTCGGCTCGTCGAGGATGTAGAGCGTACGACCGGTATCGCGCTTGGAGAGCTCCCGGGCGAGCTTGATGCGCTGGGCCTCGCCACCGGAAAGGGTGGTGGCATTCTGTCCCAGCTGGATGTAGGACAGGCCCACCTCCATCAGCATCTCGAGCTTGCGGTGGATCACCGGTACCGGCTGGAAGAAGTCGAGGGCCTCTTCGACGGTCATCTCCAGGACTTCGTGGATATTCTTGCCCTTGTAGCGCACGTCCAGGGTCTCGCGGTTATAGCGATGCCCCTTGCAGACGTCGCAGGGGACGAAGACGTCCGGGAGGAAGTGCATTTCCACCTTGATCACGCCATCGCCCTGGCAGGCCTCGCAGCGCCCGCCACGGACGTTGAACGAGAAGCGCCCGGGCTTGTAGCCGCGCGAGCGGGCCTCGC
This sequence comes from Thioalkalivibrio sp. ALMg9, assembly GCF_000380625.1. Taxonomy (NCBI): domain Bacteria; kingdom Pseudomonadati; phylum Pseudomonadota; class Gammaproteobacteria; order Chromatiales; family Ectothiorhodospiraceae; genus Thioalkalivibrio; species Thioalkalivibrio sp. ALMg9. Next base: position 36,282 of record NZ_AQYC01000006.1, on the reverse strand, counting down.
CGGTTGCGGCAAACAGTTCGCGTATGGGCGTAAACAGGCCGGTATAGGTGGCCGGGTTGGAGCGCGGGGTACGCCCGATCGGGCTCTGGTCGATGTCGACCACTTTGTCGATCAACTCCATCCCGTCGATGCGGTCGTGGTCCTCGATGTGGTGGCGCCCGCCATGGAGGGCGGTGGCGACGGCCGGGTACAGGGTGTTGTTGACCAGGGTGGACTTGCCGGAGCCCGAGACCCCGGTCACGCAGGTGAACAGCCCGGTGGGGAAGGCGAAATCACCGCCCTTCAGGTTGTTGCCACGCGCGCCGATTACGCGGATCTCGCGCTCCGGGTCGGGCTGGGTCCGCTGGTCCGGCACCGGGATGCAGCGGGTGCCGCGCAGGTATGCGCCGGTGAGGGAATCGGGATGATTCGCGACCGCCTCCGGGGTGCCCGACGCCACAATGTGGCCGCCGTGGCGACCCGCGCCGGGGCCGATGTCCACCACATAATCGGCTTGGCGGATGGCATCCTCGTCATGCTCCACCACGATGACGGTGTTGCCGAGGTCGCGCAGGTGGCTCAGGGTCTTCAGCAGGCGTGCGTTGTCGCGCTGGTGCAGTCCGATTGATGGCTCGTCGAGGATGTACATCACCCCGACCAGGGCCGAGCCGATCTGCGAGGCGAGGCGGATACGCTGGGCCTCGCCGCCGGAAAGCGTGTCGGCGGAGCGGTCCAGGGTCAGGTAGTCGAGGCCGACATCGTTGAGGAACCCCAGGCGCGCGGAGATCTCGCGCACGATCTTCTCGGCGATCTGGGCGAAGCGTCCCGGCAGGCGGAGGTCGTCGAAAAAGGCCTGCGCGTTGGCCACGCTCATGTGCGTGACCTCGGGCAGGGTCATGTCGCTGACAAAGACGTTGCGCGCCGCCGAGTTGAGGCGCGTGCCGTGGCAGTCGGGGCAGGGCTGTTCCGCCTGGTAGCGGCCCAGTTCCTCGCGCACTGCCGCGGAGTCGGTCTCGCGGTAGCGCCGCTCCAGGTTCGGGATCACACCCTCGAACACGCGTTCGTCGGTGCGCAGTTGGCCGTTGGCGGCCGGGGTCGACAGCTTGACCTTCTCCGTGCCCGAACCATGCAGGACCACCGCGCGGACCTCGGCCGGCAATTCCTGCCAGGGGGCCTCCACGTCGAAGTCGTAATGCCGGGCGAGACTGGTCAGTAGGCTGAAGTACCAGGCGTTGCGCCGATCCCAGCCCCGTACGGCCCCGCCACCAAGGCTTAGCTCGGGCTGCGACACGACCCGTTCGGGGTCGAAGAACTGGTGCACACCGAGGCCGTCGCAGGTGGGGCAGGCGCCTGCCGGGTTGTTGAACGAGAACAGCCGGGGCTCCAGCTCGCGCAGGGCATAGCCGCAAATCGGACAGGCGTAGCGCGCCGAGAAGATCATCGGCTCGCGTTCCGGCTCGTCCATCCACGCGATCAGCGCCAGGCCATCGGCCAGTTCGGTGGCGGTTTCGAAGGACTCGGCCAGGCGCTGGCGCAGGTCCTCGCGCACGCGGAAGCGGTCGATCACGATCTCGATGTTGTGCTTGCGCTTGGGGTCCAGCGCCGGCAGGGCGTCGAGGTCGTGGATCTCGCCATTGATACGCGCGCGCAGGTAGCCCTGGGAGCGCATCGCCTCGAGCATCTTGTGGTGTTCGCCCTTGCGGCCGCGGACCACCGGCGACAACAGCATGACCTTGTCGCCCTCTGGCAGATCGAGTACCTGGTCGACCATCTGCGAGATGGTCTGGGCGGCCAGGGTCTCGCCGTGTTCCGGGCAGCGCGGCTCGCCGGCGCGCGCGAACAGCAGGCGCAGGTAGTCGTAGATCTCGGTGATGGTCCCGACGGTGGAGCGCGGGTTGTGCGAGGTACTCTTCTGCTCGATGGAGATCGCCGGCGACAGACCCTCGATCTGGTCGACGTCGGGCTTTTCCATCATCGACAGGAACTGCCGGGCGTAGGTCGACAGGCTCTCCACGTAGCGGCGCTGGCCCTCGGCGAACAGGGTGTCGAAGGCCAGCGAGGATTTGCCCGAACCGGAAACGCCGGTAATCACGATCAGCCGTTCGCGCGGCAGGTCGAGGTCCACGTTCTTCAGGTTATGGGTGCGGGCGCCGCGAATGCTGATGCTGTCCATGGGGCTGGATCGACTCCACTGGGTTACGTCGCGCGGCGCGCTAGCGAAAACACGGATCAGTGTTTCCATTGGGGCGCCGCAAACCATCCATGGTAACACCCGGGCCGCGCTCGCCATGGTTTCCCCGCCGCGCTTGCCGGTAAACTCCCCGGACATGAAGAGTTCTTCTTGCCTGCGTCGGTCCCGGACGCCATGAATCCCCGCGAGCTGCGCGCCACCACTGGGCTGGCGGCGATTTATGGCGTGCGCATGGCCGGCCTGTTCATGGTCCTGCCGGTGTTCATGCTGCATGCCGACCGTATCCCCGGCGCAACCCCGCTGCTGATGGGCCTGGCGCTCGGGATCTACGGACTCACCCAGGCCGTGCTGCAGATCCCGTTCGGTCTCTTGTCGGACCGGGTCGGCCGCAAGCCGCTGATCCTCGCCGGGCTGTTGCTGTTCGTTGCTGGCAGTGTGCTCGCCGCGGTCGCCGAGACCATCCACGGCATCATCCTCGGGCGTGCCCTGCAGGGGGCGGGTGCGGTGGCAGCGGTGATCCTGGCCCTGACAGCGGACCTGGTCGGCGAGGAACGGCGTATGCGGGCCCTCGCCGTGATCGGGCTGACCATCGGCCTGACCTTCACCGCAGCGATGGCCCTGGGCCCGGTGGTGGACCAGGCGGCGGGATTGTCCGGGATCTTCGGCCTGTCGGCATTGCTCGGGCTGGTTGCGATCGTGATCCTGTTCCTTTGGGTGCCAACCCCGGCACGGGCGCGGGCACACCCGGACATGGTGCCGGTCTGGTCGGCACTGCCCCGCGTGCTGCGCGCCCCGGACCTGTTGCGCCTGAACCTCGGCATCTTCGTGCTGCACCTGGTCCTGGCCGCGAACTTTCTGGTTATCCCGGTGCTGCTGGTGGAGACGCTCGGGCTAGCGGGTGCCAGCCACTGGAAGTTCTATGTGCCGGTGCTGCTGGCGGGGTTCGCGCTGATGCTCCCGGGGATCATCTTCGGCGAGCGCCGCCGGCGCGTGCACAGCGTGCTGCGCGGGGCGATCGCCCTGCTGGCCGGGGTGCAGATCCTGCTGGCCCTGCTGGTGCTCGACGGCGGCGGTCTGTGGACGCTGGCGGCGCTGATGGTCCTGTTCTTTGCCGCCTTCAACCTGCTTGAGGCGGGACTGCCGTCGCTGGTTGCGCGCGTGGCGCCGGTCGCCCACAAGGGCACGGCGATGGGCGGCTTTGCCACCGCGCAGTTCCTTGGGATCTTCGCCGGCGGCGTGCTGGGAGGTGTCCTGCTGACACTGGTCGGGCCGGTCGGGGTGTTCCTTGCCGGGGTGCCGTTGCTGCTGGCCTGGTGGTGGATCGCCCGCGGGATGCATCCGCGCTACCGGTCGAACCGGGTGGTCGCGGTACCCGACCACTGGTCCGGTCGTGACGCGGAACTGCTGCGGGCGCTTGCCGCATGGCCCGGCGTGCACGAGGCGGACCTGTCACCGGATGCCGGTTCCTTGTACCTGAAGGTGGAGCCAGGAGGCCCGGACACCCCCGAGCTGACAGCCTGGTTGGCGCGCAAGCCAGGCGCGTAGAACGCGCGCAATGCCTCCCCGACTGGCCGCGCGAATCTGTCCACATCCCGGACCGGTGCACTGTCGCGGCCGGGGTGGGCTGCTACACTACCGAATCTGTTTCTCCATGCTGGACACAAGGAGGCCCCATGGCCCGCGGCGTCAACAAAGTCATCCTGCTCGGCAACCTCGGGGCCGACCCGGAAAAGCGCGAGACCCCGAACGGGGTTACCGTCACCAATCTGCGTCTGGCGACGTCGGAGCAGTGGACCGACAAGAACTCCGGCGAGAAGCGCGAAAACACCGAATGGCACCGGGTGGTGATGTTCGGGCGCCTGGCGGATATCGCCGCGCAGTACCTGTCCAAGGGCTCGCAGGTCTATGTCGAAGGCAAGATCCAGACCCGCAAATGGCAGGACCAATCCGGTAACGATCGTTACAGCACCGAGGTCGTGGCCAACGAGATGCAGCTGATCGGCGGTCGCGGTGGCAGTGGCGGCGGTGGTGGCGGTTTCGACCAGGACCCGGGTTATGGCGGCGGCAATGCCTACGGCGGCGGTGGCCAGCAAGGCGGCAACCGCAGCAACGCGCCGGCCTCCGGCGGCGGCTTCGATGACGACGACGTCCCTTTCTAGAAAACACATAAGTCACTGTTCACCCACTAGCGAAGTACCGAGAGCATGATCCGCAAGGTCTACATCCAGACGCACGGCTGTCAGATGAACGAGTACGACTCCGATCGCATGCTCGACGCACTGCGTGAGCTGCACGGGGCGGAGCGTACCGATGATCCGGAGCAGGCCGACCTGCTGCTGATGAACACCTGCTCCATTCGCGAGAAGGCGCAGGAGAAGGTCTTCTCGCTACTGGGGCGCTGGCGGCAGATCAAGGAACGCCGGCCGGAGGTGATCATCGGTGTGGGCGGTTGTGTTGCCAGTCAGGAGGGCGATGCCCTGCGCGCCCGGGCCCCGTACGTGGATCTGGTATTCGGCCCGCAGACCCTGCATCGCCTGCCGGCGATGATCCAGTCGGTGCGCCGTGAGCGCGCCCCGGTGGTGGATATCTCCTTCCCCGAGATCGAGAAATTCGACCGCCTGCCGGAGCCGAAGGCCGACGGTCCGAGTGCGTTCGTCTCGGTGATGGAAGGCTGCTCCAAGTACTGCAGCTTCTGCGTGGTGCCCTATACGCGCGGCGACGAGATCAGCCGCCCGTTCGACGACGTGATTGCCGAGGTGGTCGCGCTGGCCGCGCAGGGGGTCAGGGAGATCAACCTGCTGGGGCAGAACGTGAATGCCTACCGCGGGCCGATGGATGACGGCGACACTGCGGACCTGGCCCTGCTGATCCACTATGTCGCGGCGGTCGACGGGATCGAACGTATCCGCTTCACTACCTCGCACCCGGTGGAGTTTTCCGATTCGCTGATCCAGGCCTTTGCCGACGAACCGAAGCTGGTCAGTCACCTGCACCTGCCGGTGCAAAGCGGCTCCGACCGCATCCTGGCGCAGATGAAGCGCGGCCACACGATCCTGGAATACAAGTCCAAGATCCGCCGCCTGCGCGAGGCGCGCCCGGACCTGGATCTCTCCTCGGACTTCATCGTCGGCTTCCCCGGCGAGACCGACGCCGACCACGCCGCGACGATGAAGCTGATCGAGGAGCTGCATTTTGATTTCTCCTTCAGCTTTATCTACAGCGCGCGCCCGGGCACCCCGGCCGCATCGCTGCCGGATGACGTGCCGATGGCGACCAAGAAGGCCCGTCTGGCCGAGTTGCAGGCCCTGATCGAGCAGAACGGCCGCGCGCGAAACGAGTCCATGGTGGGCAACATCGAGCCGGTACTGGTGGAGGGTCCGGCCAAGCGCAACCCCGGCGAACTGGCCGCGCGCACGGCGAACAACCGCATCGTCAACTTCGCCGGGGACCCCGGCCTGATCGGGCAGTTGATCCCGGTCGAGATTACCGAGGCCCTGGCACATTCCCTGCGCGGGCGTACGGTGGAGCGGACAATGCCCGCTGCCGTCGGCGCCTAGGGAAACCGAAGCATGGCCAATCGTCTGGATTTCACCCTGGAGCCTGGTGACCAGGAGACGCTCGCGCGGATCTCCGGGCCGCTGGATGCCCACCTGCGCCTGATCGAGTCACGCCTGGGCGTGGCGGTGCACAATCGCGGGCCGCGCTTCAATCTCACCGGGCCGGGCGGTGCCGTGAAGGCGGCCGGGGCCTTGATCCACGACCTGCACCGGATGGCGCAGGAAGAACCGGTCAGCCTGGAGCAGGTGCATACCGCGCTGCAGACCGCCCATGTTGAGGGGCTGGCGGAGCCCGAGGGCACGGGCGACGATCCCGCGTTGCGGCTCAAACGCGCGGTGATCCGTGGTCGCGGCCCGCGTCAGGCGAAATACCTGTCCGCGATCGCGCGGCACGATCTCAGTTTTGGCATCGGCCCGGCCGGGACCGGCAAGACCTACCTTGCGGTGGCCGCCGCGGTCGCCGCACTGGAGCAGGACCGCGTGCAGCGCCTGGTGCTCGTGCGTCCGGCGGTGGAGGCCGGCGAGCGCCTGGGCTTTTTGCCCGGCGATCTGGCGCAGAAGATCGACCCTTACCTGCGGCCGATGTACGACGCCCTGTACGAACTGATGGGCTTCGATCAGACCGCACGCTTGATGGAACGCCAGGTGATCGAAGTCGCGCCGCTGGCCTACATGCGCGGGCGCACCCTGAACGAGGCCTTCATCATCCTCGACGAGGCGCAGAACACCACCCTCGAGCAGATGAAGATGTTCCTGACCCGCATCGGCTTCGGCTCCACTGCGGTGGTCAACGGCGACATCACCCAGGTTGACCTGCCGCGGGGGCAGGGATCGGGCCTCAAGCACGCGATGCAGATCCTGCAGGGCGTGGAGGGGGTGCATATCACCCGTTTCCAGGCCGGTGACGTGGTGCGCCACCCGCTGGTGCAGCGCATCGTCGAGGCCTACGAGGCCCACGACCATGCGTCTGGCAAGCCGACTGGGGAGTCGGAGCCCGGTTCCGGGCGGGGTGCCGATGGCGCTTGAAATCGCGGTGCAATACGCTGTTCCGCGTGCCGGTCTGCCCGGCCCCACCACCTTGCACCGGGCGGCCCGCGCCGCCTGGCGCGGGGCGGGCGCGGCCACAGTCACTCTGCGCCTGGTGGAGGCCGAGGAGGGACAGTCGCTGAATCACACCTTCCGGGGACGCGACTACGCGACCAATGTGCTGTCATTCCCGGCGCCGGCGCTGCCGCCGGGCTTGCCGCCCGAGGCGAGCGCCTATCTCGGTGATGTCGTCCTGTGCGTGCCGGTGCTGGCGCGCGAGGCGGCGGAACAGGGCAAGACGCTGGCGGCCCATTACCACCACATGGTGGTGCACGGGATGTTGCACCTGCAGGGCATGGATCACCAGACGCCGGACGAGGCCGCGCGGATGGAGGCAATTGAGTCCTCGATCCTGGCCGGGTTAGGCTATCCCAACCCCTACGATGCCGACCCTCCGGCCCGCGTCCTGTCGCCGCATCCTGCCGGAACCGCCCCCGATGCCTGACCCCGAACCCGACGAACAACCCATCTGGCGGCGCTGGCTGATCCGCGCCGGCGAGATCCTGCGCCCGCGCCGCGAGCCGGCGACCCGACACGAGCTGATCGAGTGCCTGCGCGGTGCCCACGCCCGCGAGCTGGTCGATCCCGAGGCCCTGACCATGCTGGAGGGGGTGCTCAACGTCGCGGACATGCAGGTGCGCGACATCATGATCCCGCGCGCGCAGATGGAAGTGGTGCGCCGCGACGCCGGGCTCTCCGAGTTCCTCCCGGACGTGGTCGCTTCCGCGCATTCGCGCCTGCCGGTGGTGGGGGATCACCGCGACGAGGTGGTCGGCGTCCTGCTGGCCAAGGACCTGCTGCGCTTCTTTGGCGAGCCGGACGATGCCGCCTTCGATATGCAGGAAATCCTGCGCCCGGCGGTGTTCGTGCCGGAGAGCAAGCGTCTGAACGTGTTGCTGAAGGAATTTCGCCTGAGCCGCAACCACATGGCGATCGTGGTGGACGAGTATGGCGGCGTGGCCGGCCTGGTGACCATCGAGGACGTTCTGGAGCAGATCGTCGGCGAGATCGAGGACGAGCACGATGTCGAGGACTACCTGACCCAGATCATGCAGCACCCCGGCGGGCGTTACACCATCAAGGCGCTGACCCCGATGGAGGAGTTCAACGCCTACTTCCAGACCGCCTACAGCGAGGACGACTTCGACACCATCGGGGGCCTGGTGCTGTCGCATTTCGGGCATGTCCCGCGTCGTGGCGAACAGATCGTCGTGGATGGTATGCAGTTCCGCGTCCTGCGCGCTGACAACCGGCGCCTGCACCTGCTGGAGATGCGCCTGCCGGAGCCGGACATGCAGGCTGCCACCGGTGAAGGCTCGCAGCCGTTCGATGGTCCGGCCCGGGAGCCGGACGACCGCCACATCCCCTGATCGGCATGCAGACCCTTGTCGAACGCCTGCCGCCCTGGGCCTCCGGGCTCGTTGCCCTGCTGGCCGGGGCGGGTGCAACCCTGGCCTTTGCCCCGGTTGGCTGGTTCCTGGCCGCCCCGTTGGCCCTGGCCGTGTGGTTCGCCCTGTTGCCGGGTGCCCGACCGCGCCGCGCCGCGTGGACGGGCTATGCCTTCGGCCTCGGATTCTTCGGGATGGGGGTGAGCTGGATCTTCAATAGCCTGTTGGTGTTCGGGCAGGCGCCACTGGTGGTCGCCTCGCTGATTACCGTGCTATTCGTACTGGCCCTGGCGGGCTATCCGGCGTTGCTGGCCGGATTGGCGGCGCGCTTCCTGCCACTGGGGCGTCCGGCCGGCTTGCTGGCGCTGGCCGGTGGCCTGGTGCTGATGGAGCTGGCGCGTTCCTGGCTGTTCTCCGGCTTCCCCTGGCTGCTGTTCGGCCACACCGTGCTCGACACGCCGCTACAGCCCTGGCTGCCGCTGGTCGGCGAGCTGGGGGCGGGGCTGGTGGTGGCCCTGCTGGCCGTGGCGCTGGTCCTGGTGTTTCTGACCCGGCAGCGCTGGCTGGGCGCGGGCCTGGTGGGGGCACTGGTGATCGCCTCGTTGTCGCTGGGGCTCGCGCGCTGGGTGGAGCCGGGCGGCGAGACGATCTCGGTGGCCATGGTCCAGGGCAACATCGATCAGGCGCGCAAGTGGGATGCCGATGGCATCGAGTATTCGCTGGGGGTCTACGAGGAACTGACCCGCGAGGCGGGTGAGGTGGACCTGGTGGTCTGGCCGGAGACCGCGATCCCGGCGTTCTATGTCGAGGTCCAGCAGCCACTCGGGCAGCTCGCCCAGTCGCTGGCGGAGCATGACAGCGAACTGGTGACTGGGGTCTTCGACCATGCGTCGGCCGGACGCCATGTGTATAACTCGGTGGTCAACGTGACCACCGGGGCCGGCTACAACAAGCGCCAGCTGGTCCCCTTCGGCGAGTACATCCCGTTGCGCGGCCAGCTCGACTGGCTGGACCGGTTGCTGGCGATCCCGATGTCCGACCTTTCCCCGGGCACCGGCGACGGGCGTATGCGGGTGGCCGGTCAGACCGCCGGGGTCAGCATCTGCTACGAAGCGGCATATTCGCGCCACATCCGCGCCGCGCTGCCGGAGGCCGGCTTCCTGGTCAACGTCTCCAACGACGCCTGGTTTGGCGACAGCCTCGCCCCGGCCCAGCATCTGCAGATTGCCCGGGTACGGGCGGTGGAGACCGGGCGCCCGATGATCCGGGCAACCAATACCGGCATCTCGGCCCTGATTGATGCCGATGGCCGGATACTCGAGCGTTCGGGGATCTTCACCCGCGAGGTAGTCACGGGCACGCTGCAGCCTCGCCACGGCGTGACGCCGGCAACCGCCACCGGGGCGGGGCCGGCCGTGCTGGCCGCGCTGGTGCTGGTGGTTGCCGGTGCCGCGGTCGGCCGTCGCCGCCGACGCTGACGGGTTATTCGGCCTCGGTCCCGCCGGGGCCGCGACGGAACGTCGTGTTGTGGCAGTTGGAGCACGGCGGGATGCGGCCGACCTTCGTCATGTGCACGGGATGGCCGCATTGCTTGCAGAGCAGTTCGCCGGGGCCGGTGATCTCGCCGGTGTGCCACTCGCCCATCACCTGGGCGCGCGCGGTCAGTTCGGTGATCTCGATCCGGGTGCGGTCCGCGATGCGTTCCAGGGCGTTCTTGATGCTGGCCTCGATCAGACCCAGATCGATCTGTAGCCAGCCACGCCAGTCGGAGCTGCGGTTGTCGAGGTAGGCGCCCAGATCCTGCAGGTCGCGGCGCAGGTAGTCCATCACCTCGTGAGCCTCTTCGCGGGTCAGGTCACTGGCCTTCTGCACGCGGTCGCGGGCGTTCTCCAGAGCCTCGGTGATCGCCTTGCTGGTCTTGTCCTCCAGCTTTTCGAGATCCTCGGTGACCTCGTTCAGCATGCGGTGGTAGGCATCGCTCAACCGGTGCTCGCGTTCCTGGTCGTGTTCCGGGGCCGTATCCCTGGGTTTGTCGCTCATGCGCTGCTCCTCGCTGATCGATATGTGGCTGTGTGTCCCGCTCGGGGACGTTTCGGATGGTCAATGCGTCCAAGGTAGCACGATGGCCGGGCCGCACCAGCGTCACGGGAGCGGGTTTCGTTGGTTACCGGCAATCAGGGGGTGCATATTGAGCTGCATCTCCCGCAAGGTAGGGGCTAACAACAGTGGAGACGGATATGACGCGACCCGCATCCCTGACCGCGGAGCAGGTCTATCAGCGGTGCCCGCCAGAGCATCTGGATTTCGAGACCACCGAGACGCTGGAGGCGCTCGAGTTGCCCTGTGGCCAGGAACGCGTGCTGCGTGCGCTCGAATTCGGTGCGTCGATGCGTGGCAATGGTTTCAACCTGTTCGTGCTGGGGCCGGCAGGCAGCGGGCGGCACGACCTGGTGCGACGCTTTCTGGAGCGCCGCGCGGCCGACGAGTCTGCCCCGCCGGACTGGGGCTACGTGTTCAACTTTGACCAGCCGGAGTGTCCGCGGGCCATTCGGCTGGCGGCCGGCGAGGGCCGGACCCTTCAGGCGGACCTGGACCGTCTGATCGAAGACCTGCATGCCAGTATCCCGGCCGCGTTCGAGAGCGAGGAATACCAGCGGCGCCTGCAGGAGCTGAAGGAGGCGTCTGAAGAGGCCCAGACCGAGGGCGCGCGCAAGGTGCAGGAAGAGGCCGAGGCGCACGACATTGCCCTGATCAGCGCGCCACACACCTTCTCGTTCGCGCCGATGCGCGATGGGGAGATCCTCAAGCCGGAGGAATACGACGCACTGTCCGAGGAGGAACGCGGGCGCATCGACGAGAAGGTCGAGGAGCTGCAGGAGAAGTTGCAGCAGGTCATGCACCAGGTGCCTCGCCTGCGCAAGGAGCTGCAGGAGAAGATTCGGGCCCTGAATGCGGAGATGCTGCAATGGGCCCTGGGCGGTCCGATCCACGAGTTGAAGGAGAAATGGTCGCACCGGCCGGCGGTGGTCGAGCATCTGGAGGCGATCCTCGACGAGGTGGTGAGACACGCGGAGGCGTTTCGCGGCGGCCGTAGCCATGCCCCGCCCGAGGGGCTGCTGGAACGGTTTCGGATCAACCTGCTGGTGGATCACGCGGACACGCGGGGCGCCCCGGTGATCTACGAGGACCTGCCGAATCATCAGCACTTGACCGGCCTGATCGAGCACCAGGTGCACGAGGGGGCCCTGGTTACCGATTTCTCGCTGGTGCGCGCCGGGGCCCTGCACCGGGCCAGTGGCGGTTATCTGATCGTGGATGCCCGGCGTGTGCTGACGCAGCCGCTGGCCTGGGAGAGCCTCAAACGGGTCCTGTTTTCCGGCGAGATCCGCATCGAGTCCCTGGAGCGCCTGTTCGGGCTGGTGAGTGCGGTGGGGCTGGAGCCGGATCCCATTCCGGTGACCCCGAAGGTGGTGCTGATCGGTGATCGCCTGTTGTACTACCTGCTGTCCGCGTTCGATCCGGACTTCCTTGAGTTGTTCAAGGTCGAGGCCGACTTCGAGGACGACTTGGACCGCAGCGACGCCAGTCATGTGCTGTATGCGCGCATGCTGGCCACGATGGCGCGGCGTGTCGAACTACGGCCGCTGAACCGCGAGGCGGTGGCGCGCGTGATCGAGCATGCCAGCCGTCTGGCCGGCGACCAGTGCAAGCTGTCGGCCCACGATCGCACCCTGCGCGACCTGCTGCTGGAGGCCGACCACTGGGCGAGGAAGGCCGGCGCGGACGTCGTCGGCGCCGGGCATGTCGAACAGGCCATCCGGGAACGCCAGGAGCGCGGTGCGCGGCTACAGCGCCGCAGCCTGGAGCAGATCCGTCGCGGGGTGGTGCTGATCGCCACCAGCGGGGCGCAGATTGCCCAGGTCAACGGGCTGTCGCTGCTGCAGCTGGGCGACGCGATGTTCGGGCGGCCAATCCGGATCACCGCGACCGCGCGCTCGGGCAAGGGCCATGTGGTCGACATCGAACGCGAGGCCAAGCTGGGTGGCCCGGTGCACAGCAAGGCGGTGATGATCCTGTCCCGGTTCATCGCCAGCCACTATGCCGAGGACAGCGAGCTCTCGCTGTCCGCCAGCCTGGCCTTCGAGCAGTCGTATGGCGACATCGAGGGGGATTCCGCCTCGGTGGCCGAGACCTGCGCGTTGTTGTCGGCGATCGCGCGGATCCCGTTGCGCCAGTCGCTGGCGGTTACCGGCTCGCTCAACCAGCATGGCGAGGTCCAGGCCGTGGGTGGGGTCAACGAGAAGATCGAGGGCTTCTTCGACGTCTGTCGCGAGGCCGGCGAACTGGATGGTCACGGTGTGCTGTTGCCGGGGAGTAATGTCGAGAACCTGATGCTGCGCCACGACGTCCGCGAGGCGATCGCGGAGGGACGATTCCATGTCTACCCCGTAGCCACGGTGGACGAGGCCATCGAGCTCCTGACCGGGATGACGGCGGGTGAACGCGGCGCGTGGGGGGGGTTCCCGGCGGGCAGCTTCAACCGCGTGGTCGCCGATCGCCTGGCGGCGTTTGCGCGTTTGAGCCATCGGCGCGGGTCCCGCGATGACGATGCGGAAGCCACGCCGGGCGGCCCCTCCGGGGAGGATGCCTGAGGGGGCATCAATTGGTGTCCCCCGGAGCTTCCGTCCGCCGACCCGAGATGGAGCGCGAGGTGGATTGGCATGGGCCCGACGCGGGGTCGGACCCATCGCGTGGGGCGTCGCTGGGGATTAACGGGCGTCGACCAGATCCCGGTAGCCGTGCCACATGGCAAAGCCCAGCCAGGGGAAGATCACGATCAGCGCCAGCAGCGCAGTCGCCACCGAGACCATGAACAGCGCGGTGATGATCAGGCCCCACAGGATCAGCGTACCCGGGTTGTGGCTGAAGGCCTTCAGGCTGACCCCGATCGATTCGATCAGGCTCTTTTGCGGGGCATCATCGCGTATCCGGTGATCCAGCAGGGCCGGGATCGTGACCAGGCTGAGGGCGAATACCGCGAGGCCGAAGACGATGGCGGCCACCACCACCCCGACCAGCGAGATAATGCCGGCGCCGCTGCTGAGCATCGCGCCCACCAGGTGATGCAACTGCCCCATGACCGCGATTTCGCCGATGTTGAGCACCGCGATCCACATCCACACAAAGCTGGCCCAGATCACGAACAGGATGGCCAGCAGCGCGGCAAAGGCCCAGATCGAGCCACCCATCGGCCCCAGCCAGCCGAGGCCGGAACCGCCCGGCTCGCCGCGCTCTTTCTGCAGCGCGAGGTAGTTCACACCGACGGCGAGTACGGGTCCGAGGAGCAGGATGCCGGCCAGAAGCGAGAAGGCCATCCATGGCTGATTCCAGGACAGGCCCAGCAGGATCAGCGCGGCCAGGGTGATCACCAGGCCGTGCACCAGGGCCACTGGCATCTGCCAGAGGTCCCGCCAGCCCTTGCCGAGCCAGGTGCCCAGGTCCTCCGTCGCGATCTCGCGGATGGCCGGGGAATCCGTCTCCGGCGTGTGTTCGGGGACCGTTTCCCCCAAGTCCTCGGGATAGGCGCGCTGGAGCATGGGGACCACGTCTTTCTCTTCGCTCATAACCTGCCTCCTTGGAACGTTTTGCCAACCGCTTTCTTTGAATGTAGGTCTTGTGGCAGTCAGGTAGGGGTACTGTTCCCGGAGTTGCGTGACGGATATCACATCGAAGACGTGTGGCGAGGGGTGGCCGGGCCGTATCCCAGCCGCTTGGAGGGGGTGGGGGCGACTGGTATTCTGCGCAGTTCTTTGTTTCACGCGAACACACAGGGCAGGTGGGCCACATGCAGGAGCAGTATTCCCCGGAGATGATCGAGGCGCAGGTGCAGCGCCAGTGGGAGGAGGCCGACTGCTTCCGTGCGCGCGAGGATGCCGCCGGCGAGCCGTTCTACTGCCTGTCCATGTTCCCGTACCCCTCGGGCAAGCTGCACATGGGGCATGTGCGCAACTACACCATCGGCGACGTGATCGCGCGCTTCCAGCGCATGCAGGGGCGCAGCGTGCTGCAGCCGATGGGCTGGGACGCCTTTGGCCTGCCGGCCGAGAACGCGGCGATGCAGAACCACGTGCCGCCGGCGGCCTGGACCCGCCAGAACATCGAGCAGATGCGCACCCAGCTCAAGCGCCTGGGCTTTGCCTACGACTGGTCGCGCGAGTTCGCCACCTGCGACGCCGATTACTACCGCTGGGAACAGTGGCTGTTCGTGCGCCTGCTGAAGAAAGGCCTGGTCTATCGCAAGAAGGCGACCGTGAACTGGGACCCGGTGGACCAGACCGTGCTCGCCAACGAACAGGTGATCGAGGGCCGTGGCTGGCGCTCCGGGGCGGTCGTCGAGCGCCGCGAGATGCCGCAGTGGTTCCTGCGCATCACCGACTACGCCGACGAGCTGCTGGAGGCCCTGGACGCGCTGGACGGCTGGCCGGACCAGGTGCGCACCATGCAGCGCAACTGGATCGGGCGTTCCGAGGGCGTGGAACTCGAGTTCGCGGTGGACGGTGGCGAGGCGCTGGCTGTCTACACCACGCGCCCGGATACCCTGTTCGGCGTCTCCTACATGGCGCTGGCGCCGGAGCACCCACGGGTGCAGGCGCTGGCGGAGCAGGACGCCGAGCTGGCCGCGTTTGTCGCGGATTGCGCGCAGGGCGGGGTGGCCGAGGCGGACCTGGCCACGATGGAGAAGAAGGGCCGCGCGCTGGGCTTCACCGCCCGCCACCCGCTGACCGGCGAGGATGTCCCGGTCTGGGTCGCCAACTTCGTGCTGATGGAATACGGCACCGGCGCGGTGATGGCCGTGCCCGCGCATGACGAGCGCGACCACGAGTTCGCGACGAAATATGGCCTGCCGATCCGCCAGGTGATCGCCCCGGCGGATGGCGCCACGGTCGATGTGCAGCAGGCCGCGTTCACCGAGGCCGGCGTGCTGGTGAACTCCGGTGATTTCGACGGCCAGGCATCGGAGGCGGCCAAGGCAGCGATCGCCGAGCACTTGGAGCAGACCGGCATCGGCCGGCGCCGGCGCAACTACCGCCTGCGCGACTGGGGCATCTCGCGCCAGCGCTACTGGGGTTGCCCGATCCCGGTGATCCACTGCGAGGCCTGCGGGGCGGTGCCGGTGCCGGAAGCCGACCTGCCGGTGCGCCTGCCCGAGGACGTGATCCCGGACGGCGCCGGCTCGCCGCTGGCGCGCATGCCCGAATTCTTCGAGACCCCGTGCCCGGAATGCGGCCAACCGGCGCGGCGCGAGACCGATACCTTCGACACCTTCTTCGAATCCAGCTGGTACTTCGCCCGCTACGCCTGCGCCGACAACGGCACAGCCATGCTGGATGCACGCGCCGACCACTGGCTGCCGGTCGACCAGTATGTCGGCGGCATCGAGCACGCGGTGCTGCACCTGTTGTACGCGCGCTTCTTCCACAAGCTGCTGCGCGACGAGGGCCTGCTGGCCTCCGACGAGCCGTTCACCCGCTTGCTGACCCAGGGCATGGTGATCGCACCGACCTTCTATCGCGAGCGTGCTGACGGCGGGAAGGACTGGATCAACCCGGCGGATGTCGAACTGGAGCGCGCCGAGGACGGTTCGGTGAAGGCCGCGCGCCACCGCGAGGACGGGGCGCCGGTCGTGGTCGGCGGCATGGAGAAGATGTCCAAGTCGAAGAACAACGGCGTGGACCCGCAGGCCCTGATCGAGCGCTTCGGCGCCGATACCGCGCGGCTGTTCACCATGTTCGCCGCACCCCCGGACCTGTCGCTGGAATGGTCCGACTCCGGCGTGGAGGGCGCGCATCGCTTCATCAAGCGGCTGTGGCGCGCGGTGCACGAGCATGTGGGCGGCGAGTCGCCCGGGGCGCTGGACACGGACGCGCTGGACGATGCCGGGCGCGAGCTGCGGCGCAAGCTGCACGACACCATCGCCAAGGTCACTGACGACATCGGCCGGCGCCAGACCTTCAACACCGCGGTGGCCGCGAACATGGAACTGCTGAACGACCTCGGCAAGTTCCCGCAGGACGCCGCCGGGGCCCCGGCCGTGCGCCAGGAGGCGCTGGAGGGCATCGTGCGCATGCTGGCCCCGATCATCCCGCACGTGACCGAAACGCTGTGGCGGACCCTGGGTCACGACGAGCTGGTGGCCGCCACGCAATGGCCGCAGGTCGACGAGGCCGCACGCCAGGCCGCGCAGGAGACCCTGGCGGTGCAGGTGAACGGCAAGCGCCGTGCCGAGATCGCGGTCCCGTCCGGGGCCGACAAGGACGCGATCGAGACCGTTGCGCGCAACGACGAGAACGTGCAGCGCCATATCGAGGGGCAGGATGTGATCAAGGTGATTGTCGTTCCCGGCCGTCTGGTCAATTTCGTGGTGAAGCCGCAATGAGCGCCCTTTTGCGCGCGGGTCTGGTACTGGTCCTGGTGGCCGCGCTGGCCGCCTGCGGCTTTCAGCTGCGTGGCGGTAGCGAGTGGCCGGAGACACTGAATCCGGTGCAGATCACGGGCATCAATGCGCGCGACTCGCTGTACCGCGAACTGGCCGTGACCCTGGGCTCCTCGGGCGTGGACGTCGTGCGCCAGCGCCCGGAGGGCCAGGGTGCGATCCTGGAGATCCGTTCGGTCAACGATCAGCGCCGCACGCTGTCGGTGACCGAGGCCGCGCGGGTGTCCGAGTACGAACTGGTGCGCACGGTCGACGCGCGCCTGCGCCCGGTGGACGGCGAGGCGGTCGACCTGGGGCCAATGCGCGCCTCGCGCATCTATCTGTTCGATGGCACCGCGGTGCTCAGCCGGGGCGAGCGCGAATCCACCCTGCGCGAGGCGATGGACCGCGACATCGTCAGCCAGCTGCAGCGCCGGATTGCCGCCCTGATCGAGCCGGACGGCAGCCTGCGCGAAGCCGCGGAGGACCCGGCCCCGTAATGGCGCTGGATATCGCCCGCCTGGAGCAGGATCTGGCGCGCGGGCTCGCGCCGATCTACCTGTTGCTGGCCGAGGAGCCGTTGCAGGCGATCGAGGCGGCCGATGCGATCCGCGCTGCCGCCCGCGAGCAGGGCTTCCTGGAGCGCACGGTGCTGGACCTGACCGCGCAATCGGACTGGGGCCCGTTCGAGGCCGCGATCCGCGACCGGTCGCTGTTTGCCGAGCGCACGGTGCTGGACGTGCGCCTGGCGACCGGCAAGCCGGGCAAGACCGGTGGCGACCACCTGAAGGCCTACGCCGGCGACCCGCAGGCTGACCTGGTTCTGCTGCTGCAGTTGCCGCGGCCGGATCGCGACATGCGGCGGGCGGCCTGGTTCAAGGCCCTGGAGAACCGTGCGGTGGTGATCCACGCGCGCCCGGTGCCGCCGGCCCAGCTGGGTAGCTGGATCCGTGCGCGGCTGCAGAGGAACGGTCTGCGCATCACCGACCCGGCGCTGGCGTTGCTGGTCGCGCGGGTGGAGGGCAACCTGCTGGCCGCGCGCCAGGAGATCGAGAAGCTGGCACTGGCCGGCGTGACCGAGATCGACGAGACCGTGCTGGCGGAGGCCACCACGGATTCCGCCCGCTTCGAGCTGTTTGCCCTGGCCCCGACCGCGCTGCGCGGTGATGTCCGCCACGCCCTGCGCATGCTGGAGGGGCTGCTGGACGAGGGCCAGGCCGAGCCGCTGATCCTGTGGGCGCTGGCGCGCGAATGCCGGCTGCTGGTGCAGGCGATGGAGCGCAAGGCCGCCGGTGCGCCCGACCGCGAGGCGTTCCAGGGCAGCTTTGGCGACGGCCAGAAGGCCCTGCGCCAGGCAATGTCGCGCCTGGACCTGAGCGCGGCGCGGGGCCTGCTGGGCGAGGCCGCGCGCGTGGATCGGGTCATCAAGGGTCAGGAAAACGGCAATGCCCGGCAGGGGTTGCTAGACTTGGTGGCCCGTATGGCGGGGCGGCCGCTGACCCGACCCGAACCCGCACTGAATTCTCAACGAGTCTGACTGCATGAACGCTGCCGTGAACCCCACTGAATCCGCCGCTACCAGCGGCGTGGTCGCCCAGGTCGAGGCGCTCGGCCGCGCTGCGCGCGCCGCATCGCGGCGCATGGCCGAGGCCGAGCCGGGGGCGAAGAACGCCGCACTGCATGCGATCGCCGAGGGCATCGCCGCGCGCCGCGCCGAGCTGAATGAGGCCAACAGCCGTGACCTGGAGGCCGGGCGCGAGCGCGGCCTGGACGCCGCGATGCTGGATCGCCTGGCGCTGACCGATGCCCGCATCGATACCATGATCGAGGGCTGCCGCCAGGTAGCCGGGCTGCCCGACCCGGTGGGCACGATCTCCGACATGGCCTACCAGCCGAGCGGTATCCAGGTCGGCCAGATGCGCGTACCGCTGGGCGTGATCGGGATCATCTACGAGTCGCGGCCGAACGTGACCATCGACGCCGCCGCGCTGTGCCTGAAGTCCGGCAATGCGGCGATCCTGCGTGGCGGCTCCGAGTCGCTGCATTCCAATCAGGCCCTGGCCGCGATTATCCAGGCCGGGCTGGAGCAGGCGGGGTTGCCGCGCGAGGCGGTGCAGGTGGTGCCGACCACCGACCGCGCGGCGGTCGGCGCGCTGCTGCGCATGCCGCAGTACGTCGACGTGATCGTCCCGCGCGGCGGCAAGGGCCTGATCGAGCGCGTCAGCAACGAGTCGCAGATCCCGGTGATCAAGCACCTGGACGGCGTCTGCCACGTGTACGTGGATGGCGGTGCGGATGCCGACAAGGCGCTGGCCGTCGCGGTGAACGCGAAGACCCAGCGCTACGGCACCTGCAACACCATGGAGACGCTGCTGGTGCACGCGGACCAGGCCGAGGCCTTCCTGCCGCGCCTGGCCACGGTCCTGGGCGAGCACCAGGTGAGCCTGCGCGGCTGCGCGCGGACCCGCGCCATCCTCGCCGACATCGCGGAGGCCACCGAGGACGACTGGGTGGCCGAATACCTGGGGCCGATCCTCGCGATCCGCGTGGTCGACGACCTCGATATGGCGATCGATCACATCAATACCTATGGCTCGCACCACACCGACAGCATCGTGACCGAGGACTACACCCGCGCCCGGCGTTTCCTGCGCGCGGTGGACTCCAGCTCGGTCATGGTGAATGCCTCCACCCGCTTCGCCGACGGCTTCGAGTACGGCCTGGGCGCGGAGATCGGCATCTCCACCGACAAGTTGCATGCCCGGGGCCCGGTGGGCCTGCACGGGCTGACCACGCTCAAGTACGTGGTGTTCGGCGACGGCCATGTACGTGGCTAAGGGAGACGCGCGATTGAATCAGCGTCTCCCTGGGGCGATCCCCGCGTGATCGGGATCCTCGGCGGCACCTTCGACCCGATCCACTTCGGCCACCTGCGCCCGGCGCTGGAGATCCAGCAGCACCTGGGGCTGGAGCGCGTGCACTTCATCCCCTGCCACGTACCGCCGCATCGTGCGAGCCCCGGAACCGGCAGCGACGACCGCCTGGCGATGGTGGAGCAGGCGATTGCGGACGTACCGGGATTCGTCGCCGACCGTCGCGAGCTGGATCGTCAGGGGCCGTCCTACACCGTGGATACCCTGCTCAGTTTCCGCGAGGAGCTGGGGCCGGACGCGCCGTTGGTGCTGATCATGGGCATGGACGCCTTCGCCGGGCTGCCATCGTGGAACCGCTGGCAGCAGATCTTCGAGCTGGCGCATATCGTGGTCTCGCACCGCCCCGGCAGCCCGGCCTCCCACGATCTGGGCGGCTGGCTGGGGAACGCCGCGACGCACGACCCGGCGGCGCTGCGCAAGGCGCCCGGGGGACTGGTCTACTTCCAGCCGGTGACCCAGCTCGACATCTCCGCCACCGCCATCCGGGACGAGCTGCAGGCCGGGCGCAGCCCGCGCTTCCTGCTCCCCGGGGCCGTCAATCGCTACATCCAGGACCACGGTCTGTACCGGGCCGGGTCGAACCGCAATCACGGGACATGACCGACACAATGAACAGCGAACAACTCCTGGAGCTGGTGACCACCGCTCTGGACGACATGAAGGCACAGAACATCCGCACCATCGACGTGCGTGGCAAGACCACGCTGACGGATTTCATGGTGATCGCCTCCGGGACCTCCGGGCGTCACGTGCAGTCCACCGCCGAGTCGGTGGCCACCGAGGCCAAGCAGGCCGGCATCCCGCCCTTGGGGGTCGAGGGTCAGGAGAGCCAGGAGTGGGTGCTGGTGGACCTGAACGATGTGATCGTCCACGTGATGCTCCCGGAGACCCGCGACTTCTACAACCTGGAGAAGCTCTGGATGGCGGAGGAGGCCGCGGACACCGAAAAGGCCGCCCCCGAGGACCCCAGCCTGGAGCGGGTCCGGCGCCTGCGGCGCTGAACGCCGAGCGAGGCTTCGCCCGATGCGCCTGGACCTGATCGCGATCGGCAAGCGCATGCCCGACTGGGTGGCGGATGGCTTCGCCGAATACGCCGGGCGCCTGCCGCGCGAACTGGAGCTGAACCTGCAGGCCCTTCCGGGGCCTTCCGGCGCGAAGTCCATGGATACCACCACGCTCCTGCGCCGCGAGGGCGAGATCCTGTTGAAGGCGATCCCCGAGGGTGCCCGCGTGATCCTGCTGGACGAGCGCGGCAAGGCCGTCGACACCAGGGGCGTGGCGAAGCGCCTGGAAGGTTGGCAGACCGATGGGCGTGACGTTGCGCTGGTGATCGGGGGCGCCGCCGGGCTGGACGAGGCCGTGCGTGCCCGCGCCGAGTGGGCCTGGTCGCTGTCGCCGCTGACCTTCCCGCACATGCTGGTGCGGGTGCTGGTCGCCGAGCAGCTCTACCGCGCCTGGTCGCTATTGAACAACCATCCCTATCACCGCGCCTGAGTCCCGCATGAGCCTGACGCCGCCGCTGTTGCTCGCCTCCGCCTCGCCGCGTCGGCGGGAACTGTTGGAGCAGGTCCAGCTTGCCTTCGAGGTGGCGCCGATGGACGTGGACGAGAGCGCGCAGCCGGGCGAGACGCCGGAGGCCCTGGTCGAGCGCCTGGCCGTCGCCAAGGCGGAGGCGGCGCGCGATCGCCTGGCCTCCGGCCAGTGGGTGCTGGCGGCCGACACCGTGGTCGCCGTGGATGCCGACGCACTGGGCAAGCCCGCGGATTTCGCCGACGCCGCCGCCATGCTCGGGCGGCTGTCCGGGCGCGAGCACCGGGTCGTGTCCGGCATGGCCCTGTGGCGCCCCGGCGAGGCCATGCGCGCCCGTCACGTGACGACCCGGGTACGCCTGCGCGAGCTGAGCCCGGCCGACATCGAGACCTACTGGGCGACCGGCGAACCGCGCGGCAAGGCCGGCGCCTACGCCATCCAGGGCCGCGGCGCGGCCTTTGTCGCGTGGATCGAGGGCTCCTACACCAATGTGGTCGGGCTGCCCCTGTTCGAGCTGGAGGCCTGGCTGCGCGAGATCCCCGACCCGCCGCCGCGCGTCTGATCCGCGTCTCCGCAGCCCGCCCTTACTGGATAGTGTGGTGTTCCAGTGGGTAGCCGCGCTCCTTGAAGAAGCGGTAGCGGCTACGGCCGGCCTCGCGCCCCGTCTCGTCGCCACCGACGATGTCGGCGACCCGTTCGAAACGCCCGCAGTACTCCGGGACCTCGGGGGCGAGGTTGATCAGCACGTCGCAGCGATCCGGCGGGGCATGCGCCTCGTGCAGGGAAACCGCGACGTCCGTGTCGCGCACATCGGTGCTGTGCGGGACGAAGGCGGTGTCCTCGAAGGTCCACAGCCATTCATCCAGGGTGCGCGTCAGTTCCGGTGAGCCGGTATGGATATGCACGCGGTGGCCCTGGCCGCTGGCCTTCTTCGCCAGCCGACAGACGAAGCGCAGGCGTGCCTCCGGGGCCGGGTCCTTGAGCAGGTAGAAGCTGACGTGGGTCATGCCCGCAAGCCCCGGATCAGGCCTGGTCGAGCAGGTAGCGCATCAGCATCGGGACCGGCCGCCCGGTCGCGCCCTTTTCCTTGCCGCTCTTCCAGGCCACGCCGGCGATGTCGACATGCGCCCAGGTGTAGTCCTCGGTATAGCGCGACAGGAAGCAGGCGGCGGTGATGGTGCCGGCCGGGCGCCCGCCGATGTTGGCCATGTCGGCGAAATTGCTCTTCAGCTGTTCTTGGTATTCCGGCCACAGCGGGAGCTGCCAGGCGCGATCCCCGCTCTCTTCGCCAGCAGCCAGCAGGCCCTTGGCCAGGCGCTCGTTGTTGCCGAGCACGGCCGCGCCCTGGTGGCCCAGTGCGATGATGCAGGCGCCGGTCAGGGTGGCGATGTCGATCACCGCCTTTGGCTTGTAGCGCTCGACCCAGGTCAGCGCGTCGGCCAGGACCAGGCGGCCCTCGGCGTCGGTGTTCAGGATCTCCACTGTCTGTCCGGACAGGGTGGTGATGATGTCGCCCGGGCGCGTCGCGCGGCCGTCGGGCATGTTCTCGGCGCTGGTGACCACACCGACCACGTTGATCGGCAGGCCCAGTTCGCAGCAAGCCTCGATCACGCCAAACACGCTGGCCGCGCCGCACATGTCGTACTTCATCTCGTCCATCTCGGCGCCGGGCTTGAGCGAGATGCCGCCGGTGTCGAAGGTGATGCCCTTGCCCACCAGCACCACCGGGGCGTCACCCTTGTTGCCGCCGGAGTACTCCATCGCGATCAGCCGTGGCGGGCGCTCGGAGCCCTTGCCCACGGCCAGGATCGCGCCGGCGCCGAGCTTCTCCAGGTCCTTCTCGTCGAGCACCGTCGCCTTCAGTTTCTTGTGCTGCTTGGCCAGTTCGCGGGCGGTGTCGGCCAGGCTCTCCGGGTAGCAGACATTCGGCGGGGTGTTGCCCAGGTCCTTGGCACGATTGACGCCGGTGGCGATCGCCGCGGCCTCGCTGCAGGCCTTGTTGGCCGTCTCGGCCTCGTCGCGCTCCACGCTGAGCTGGATCTTCTCCAGCTTCACCGGCGGGGTCTTCTCCTTGCCCTTGAACGGGGTGAAGCGGTAGGCGGCGTCCGCGATCGCCGCAACCAGGGTGTGCACCGTCCAGGCAATGTCCTTGCCGCGCGGCTGGAAGTCCGCCACCGCGATCACCGCGCTGGTGGCGGGGCGTTCGACCAGGGCGGCCGCCAGCGTCTGCGCCGCCTTGCGTGCGGCGCGGGCGTCGAAGTCCTTCTTCGCACCCAGGCCGATCAGGAGTGCGCTACCCTTCCCTTGATTGCCTGGGCCCCCACCGCCGGGCAGCAGCAGTTGGCTGCCGGCCTCGCCGTCCATCTCGCCGGCCTTCAGCAGGGCGGTGATCTCGCCGTCGCGCGCGGCATCCAGGGCGGTGGCGCCCGCGGCCGGCTTGCGTTTGTGGACGATCCCGGCGGCGCGGATGCCGGCGCGGGGTTTGTCGAGGGTCGAGGTGGTGACGGAGAATTGCATGAATGCCTCCCGAAAATGAGTTCGATCATGGTACCAGCGCCAAGCGGCGTCCGACCACGCGCCGCGCGGGCCGCGGGGTAATGCGCGCATGATCCTGCGCCGCGCCGAGCGTTTTATCGCCCGCGAACTGCTGGTCACGCAGACCGCGGTCACCGTCGTGCTGTTGCTGGTGATCATCGGCGGTGTATTGGGGCGGGTGCTGCGCGATGTCGCCGAGGGCAGTATCCCCGTGGATTTCCTGCCGGGCATGGTCGCCTTCGGCGCGTTCAAGGGCATTGTCTTCCTTTGGCCGGTGGCGCTGTTCCTGGCCTTCATGCTGGTGCTGGGCCGGTTGCAGCGCGACAGCGAGCTGGTGGCGCTGCAGGCCAGCGGCATGTCCTTCGCCGCGTTTTATCGCGCGCTGTTCTGGGTGGCTGCGCCAGCCACGCTGCTGTTGCTGGTGCTGATGACGCTGGTGGTGCCACGCACCGAGGCCCAGATCGATCAACTGCGCGACCTCGCCGAGACACGCTCCGACCTGGTCGGCATCACGCCCGGGCGCTTCCTGCGCTCGCGGGTTGGCGAGCAGGTCTTCTTCGCCGAGCGCTTGAGCGAGGACCGCGAGGCCCTGCTGGAGGTGTTCATCTACCGCGAGGTCGACGGCGAGGCGCAGGTGACCGTAGCCGAGCGGGCGATCCCCGATCCGGGGGCCGAGGGCAGTGGCTTCCTGATCCTCGAGAACGGCTATCGCCATGTCGGCGTGCCGGGCGAGGGCAGCTTCCGCATGCTCGAGTTCGAGCGACTGCGGACCCAGATCACCGAACCGGATGCCGGGGCCGGGCGGCGCTCGCTGAACGCGATGTCGACGCTCCAACTGTGGGCGGAGCGTGATCGGCCGGAACACCGTGCGGAGCTCGAATGGCGCATTGCGATGCCACTGTCCATCCTGGTGCTGACCCTGATTGCACTGCCGCTGGCCCAGGTGCCGCCCCGTTCCGGGCGTTATGCCCGCATCCCGGCGGCCATCGGGGTCTACGTGCTGTACGCGAACTTCCTGATCCTGGGGCAGGGGCAGCTGGCGGACGGCCGCACGCCACTGGCCCTGGGGCTTTGGTGGACGCACGGCCTGATGCTGGTTCTCTGGCTGTGGCTGGCCTGGCGCAAGGGCATGCTGGGCCTTGGCCGGGGCGCGGGTGGCGGCCCTCGCCGCGTCGAGCGTGACGAGGTGGCTTCGTGACGACCGTGCTGGGTCGCTACATCATGCGTCAGGTCCTGATCGGGACGGCGCTGGCCGTGGTCCTGCTGGTGGCGCTGGATGCGGTCTTCGCGCTGATTGACGAGCTGCGTGACACCGGGCGTGGCAACTATGGCCTGACCGAGGCGCTGCTGTATGTGGCGCTGACCCTGCCGCGGCGGATGTACGACATGCTGCCCCCGGCGGCGCTGCTGGGCGGACTGCTGTGGCTGGGCAATCTGGCCGCCAACAGCGAGCTGACCGCGATGCGAGCCGCTGGGATGACGCTTGGGCGCTTCATCGGCTGGGTGATGCAGGCCGGGCTGGTGGTCGTGGTGGTGATGGTGGTGGTCGGCGAATTCTTCGCCCCGGCCGCCGAGAGCCGCGCGCAGAACCTGAAGGCGAGCGCCTTCGATGAGCAACTGAGCGTGAGCCCGATCGGCCTGTGGGCGCGCGATGGCCAGCGCATGGTGCAGGCGGATGCGGTGCTGCCGGGCAATCGCCTGATCGGCGTACGCATCATCGAGGTGGATGCGAACCGCGAGCCGCGCGAGATCACGCGCGCCCAGAGCGCGCAGTACGAGGACGGGGCCTGGCGGCTGCAGGGCGTGGAGCGTTCGCGGTTGTCGCTGGAGCGCGTCGAGGCCGAACGCCTGGAGGAGGAGACCATCGAGCGCCTGATCGCGCCGGAGTACTTCGACGTACTGGTGGTCGAGCCGAGCCAGATGGCGGCGCAGAACCTGGCGCGCTATATCGACTACCTGCAGGAAAATCGCCTGGACTCGGCCCCCTACGAGGTCGCGTTCTGGCAGCGACTGACCCTGCCGGCCAGCACCTTCGTGATGCTGCTGCTGGCGATCCCGTTCCTGTTCGGCTCGCAGCGCGAGGGTGGTGCCGGGCGGCGCCTGTTCATCGGCATCGCCATCGGCGTGTCGTTCGCCATCGTGATGCGCGCGATGACCCATCTGGGGCTGGTCTACAACCTGCCCCCGGTGGTTGCGGCGAGCCTGCCGGTGGTGCTGTTCCTGATCCTTGCGCTGGTGGCGCTGCAACGCATGGGGCGTCAGACATGAGGGGCTGGCTGCGCGGCGGGTTCCTGATCCTGCTGGCGGCCCTTCTGGCGGCCTGTGGTGGCGCGGGCCCGGGCGACTTCGAGCCACTCCCGCGCCAGGCCACGGTGCTCGCCTTCGGCGACAGCGTGACCCACGGGACCGGGGCGGGCTCGGGCGAGGACTATCCGGCGCGGCTGGCGGCGATCACCGGCTGGACGCTCATCAACGACGGGGTGCCGGGCGACCGCGCCAATAGCGCCCGCGGGCGCCTGGAGCCCAGCCTGCGCGAACACCAGCCGGACCTGGTGCTGATCTGGCTGGGCGGCAACGACTTTCTGCGCCAGCGCGATCCCGCCGCGGTCAAGGAGGATTTGCGCGCCCTGGTGGCAGCGGTGCATGAACACGGGGCCCAGCCATTGCTGCTGGGGGTGCCGCGGGCCTCGGCCCTGGGGGCCGCCACCGGGCGCCTGCGGGACGATCCGATCTATCGCGAACTCGCCCGCGAGGAACAGGTGGCCCTGATCGAGGGCGTGCTCTCCGGCGTGTTGTCCGAGCGCGACCTGCGTGCCGACCCCGTGCACCCCAACGCCCGTGGTTACCGTCGCATCGCCGACGAGATTGCCGAGGCCCTGGACGACCTCGGCCTCTGGCTCGCCCCCTGAGGGTTGTTCAATTAGCAACGAGCTTCAGCCCATTGCAGGGAACGTTCTCCCAAAGGCAGGCTCCTTCCGCCGCGGTAGGGTGCTGTTGAGCGCAGCGAAACGCACCATTTCCCGCGTTGTGCCCGTTCCTTGATGGGATTCGCTGCGCTCATCCCATCCTACGCCCCTACGATCCGGCGGCTGGTTGAACGTGATCGCTCATCAGGACGGCTTTTGACCTTGCCCGTCTTCGTGTGCTTCGTGGTGAAATAAAAAACCGGCTCGGGATCAGCTCTTGCGGTTCTGTTTCCAGCGCGGCTTGGCGAGACCCTGGATGCGTACCAGTTCGGTGCTGGAGAGCCAGTCGTGCAGCATCCAGCGGCGCGGGTGGAACTGCGACAGGCCGAGCGCGAACAGCGCCGCCGCCGTGACCACGGTGATTGCCACGGCGCCGTGCTCGCGCACCGCCCAGATCGCCATCAGGATTACTAGCCACTGGGCCACCGCGACCAGGTAGCGCAGGGTGGCCTGCCAGGCATTGACCGCGTGGCCCCCCTCGGTGCGCAGCTGGATGTTCCAGGCCTGCATGCCAAGTGTCTGTCCGGTGCGGGTCCAGAACCAGTAGAAGAAGCCCCAGGCCACGATCAGGTTGAGCACGAAGTGCACACGCGGCGAGTACAGCCCGGTGGTATTGCCGAGGACAACCACCAGCAGGCCAAGGACCATCCAGATCGCTACCAGCAGCAGGGCATCGTAGACGATGGCGGCCAGGCGGCGGAGCAGGCTGGTCGGCTGGCCGTCGACGGACGAGGCGGCGGTTTCGGTCATGGGATTCCCGGATGGTTCTGGATTTGGCCGCAGGCGCGGAGTGGGCGTAGTCTTGCCGTATGGAGCGACGCTTTCAACGTATCCCTCTGGAATTTCCGGCTACCCTGCTCACCGACGGCGGGGACTGCGCGGTTCGCGTGGAGGATATCTCCCTGAAGGGGGTGCTGCTGGAGGGCGCGGATCTTCCGGTCCTGGCCGATGGGGACGAGGTCAGCGTCGATATCCCGCTCAGCGGCGAGGCGCGCATCACCGTCGAGGGCCGCGTGTGCTGGCACGAAGGCCTGTGGCTGGGCGTGGAGATCGAGGCGATGCCGCTCGAATCCGCCTCGCACCTGCGGCGCCTGGTCGAGCTCAACCTGGGTGACGAGGCCCTGCTGGAGCGGGAATTCGCCGCGCTCGTCCAGTCCCCCTGAGCGCGGGCGGCAACCCGGGTCACACCTCCGGGAAGATCTCCCGGAACGGCAGCACCTCCACCCAGTCCCCCGCCCGGGCCCCGCTGGACTCGCGGGGCAAAACCACGTAGGCGTTGGCCTCGCTCATCGCGCGCAGCTGGTGCGAGCCCTGGCCGCCGGCTGCGCGGACCACCCAGCCGCGGTCGTCAGTCTCGAGTAACGCGCGCTGGAAGTCCTTGCGGCCCGGGGTCTTGTACAGATCCTCCAGCAGGCGGGCGTTCAGGGTCTGCGGCTCGGTCGCGTCGCGCCCGGCCAGCTGCAGCAAGGCCGGGCGCACCAGCAGGGCGAAGGTGGTCATCACCGCCACCGGGTTGCCGGGCAGGCCGAAGAAATGCGCGCGGCCGAACTGTCCGAATGCCAGTGGCCGTCCGGGCTTGATCGCCAGCTTCCAGAAACCGACTTGTCCCGAGGCCTGCAGTACGCGGGTCACGTGATCGGCATCGCCCACCGAGACGCCCCCGGTGGTGATGATCATGTCCGCGTCCGCA
The DNA here is from genome assembly GCF_000380625.1 of Thioalkalivibrio sp. ALMg9. NCBI lineage: Bacteria > Pseudomonadati > Pseudomonadota > Gammaproteobacteria > Chromatiales > Ectothiorhodospiraceae > Thioalkalivibrio > Thioalkalivibrio sp. ALMg9. The sequence continues at coordinate 7,954 of NZ_AQYC01000006.1, read as the reverse complement.
CCGGCCCGGGTCAGGGCTCGTGAGACCTCCGCCTCGGTGTCGCGGATCACGCCGTAGTCCAGTACCTCCACCGGATAGGCGCTCAGCAGCGCGCGCAGGGTGTGGCGGTTGCTGTCGTGGATCTGTCCCGGGCCCAGCGGTTGATCGACGGGGACCAGTTCGTCCCCGGTCGAGAAGAAGGCCACGCGCGGCCGGCGCAGCACGCTTACCCGGGCGATACCCTGACTGGCCAGGACCCCGATCTCGGCGGCGCCGATGCGCTGCCCGGAAGCATATAGCGGGCTGCCGGCGGCGGTGTCACTGCCCGGTCCACGGATGTTGTGTCCCGTTGTCAGGCCGCCGTTTTGCAGGGTGATCGATTCCCCGTCCCGCTGCACCTGCTCCTGCATGATGACCAGTTCGGCCCCGGCCGGGACGACCGCGCCGGTCAGGATGCGCAGGCACTGGCCGGGCTGCAGCTCGCCATCCCAGGGATGCCCGGCCGCTGATGTGCCCACCAGTGCGAGACAGGCCCCGTCCGTTGCGTCCGCGGCGCGCAGGGCGTAGCCATCCATGGCCGAGACCGCCGCCGGTGGCACGTCGATGCGTGCGTGAATCGGCTGGGCCAGGGTGCGCCCGAGGGCCTCTTCCAGCGTGACCTGTTCGCTCTGGGTGATCGTCCGGCAGGCCTCCAGGATCGCGGCACGGGCCTGTTCCAGGGTCTTGGCGCTGGGGTCGAATTCGTCGCAACCGGGGGCAGCCTCGGGCATGGGATGTCTCCGCTTCAGGGATGGATATTCAGGTAGTCGATGATGAAGGCGGCCACCGCGTCGGGGTCGTTGACCGGCAGCAGTGGGCCGTCGAAGTCCAGGGTCGGGGCATCGGTGGCCACCGCGATCACCCCGGCGACCTCGCGGTACAGCGGCGGCTTGCCGACCGACGGGCGGTGCACCTCGATCTTCGGCAGGTCCCACTGCTTGAAGCCCTCGACCAGGATCAGGTCGGAGCGTCGCGGGTCCAGCCGCGCGCACAGCATGTCCAGATCCGGCACGCGGCCGTCGTCGGTCTCCGGCGTCTCCACCATCAGGGCGTAGCGCCGCCCGGAGGCGACCAGCATCTGGTCCGCCCCTGAGTGGCGCAGCTCAAAGCTGTCCTTGCCCGGCTTGTCCACGTCGAACTCGTGGTGGGCGTGCTTGATCATTGCCGGGCGCAGGCCGCGGGCGCGCAGGGCCGGGATCACGCCCTTGAGCAGGGTGGTCTTGCCGCTGCCGCTCCAGGCGGCGAAGGCGATGCGGGGCAGGGGCGAGGGGATGGTCGGCTGGGTCATGGGCGTCGTTCCCGGGCACTGCGGTTCGGGATCGAAAGTATAGCGATCATGATCAGTCCCTCCCCAGGTCATCCGGTGTGTTGATGTTGGCGAACGCCTGCGGCTGATCGGAGAAATCGACGGGGATTGCCCCCATGTCGCGAAACCAGCGTCCCGCGGCCAGGGACCCGCGCTCCAGGTCGTCCAGCAGGGCCTGCGCCAGGGTCGGGCGCAGCAGCGCGAACAGCGGCTGCAGCCGTTCGCCGTCGTGGGCGACCGCGGCCGGGGCGTGTTCCCGGTCCACGGCCTGTTGCAGGCGTTCGCCGAGATCCCGCGGGCAATGCGGGGCGTCCACCGGGGCGCACAGGAGGTTCTGGCCGGGGAAGGCTGCGAAGGCCGCCGCGATCCCGGCCAGCGGGCCGCGGTAATCCGGGTGCCGATCGCACAGACAGGGAAACCCCAGCGCCCGATAGCGGTCGATATCGGTATTGCTGCTGATGGCCAGCTGTGCGGCCTGGGGCTGCAGGCGCTCGATCGCGTGTTCGATCAGCGGGCGCCCGTGGTACTCGACCCAGCCCTTGTTGCACCCGCCCATGCGGCGGCCCTGGCCGCCGGCCAGGATCACGGCGGTGAGGGTTTCGGGCGGGGTCTGCATTGCCTGCGTTTCCATGCGGGTCTGCGGGTTCGGCGCCGGTCCGGGCTTTGGTTTATCGTGGTGGTGTCGGCTGTCGCGTGTGCGCACGCAGTGTACGACGAATCCATCCTGACGGGAGAGGAAGCCCATGCGGGTTCCATTCGGGCGCAACGCGGGACAGGGCGGATGGCGCCCCTGGCGACATCTGTTGTGGCTGGCCTTGCTGGTGCTCGGTGCGGGCTGGCTGGTCGCGGCGAGTATGGCCGATACCGGGGATCGCCACGGCCTGATGCTGACCGTGGAGGACGCCATCGGCCCGGCCACCGGCGATTACATCCGTCGCGGCATTGAACGCGCGGAGGCGGAAGACGCCGAGATCCTGATCCTGATGCTGGATACCCCCGGCGGACTGGATTCCAGTATGCGCAGCATCATCAAGAACATCCTGCAATCGGACGTGCCGGTGGTGACGTATGTCCACCCGGCCGGCTCGCGCGCGGCCAGTGCCGGGACCTACATGCTCTATGGGTCGCATGTTGCGGCCATGACCCCGGCCACCAATCTGGGGTCGGCCACGCCGGTGCAGATGGGGGGCGGTGGGCTCCCGGGCATGGATCCGCCGGAAGCGGGCGAGGACGCCGACGAGGCCCGTGGCGACGAACGCAGCGACGACGATGCGGACGAGGCGCCAGCGGGCGAAAACGGAGCGCCTGACGGCGAGGTGGAGCCGGCCAGCGAGGAAGAGCTGCTGGAGGACGAGGCGGCCCCGCGGCGTGGCGACGACGCGATGGGGCGGAAGGTGCTGGAGGACGCGGTCTCGTACATCCGCGGTCTGGCCGAGCGTTATGATCGCAACGCCGACTGGGCGGAGGAGACGGTACGCGAGGGTTCCAACCTGACCGCCTCCGCGGCGCTGGAGCAGAACGTCATCGACTTTGTGGCGGACAACCTGGACGACCTGCTCGCCCAGATCGACGGGCATACCGTGCGCATGCACGACGGTGAGCGCACACTCTCCACCGAGGGACTGGAGATCGTGCGCATGGACCCGGACTGGCGCACCCAGTTGCTGTCCGTGATCACCAACCCGAACATTGCCTATATCCTGATGCTGCTGGGGATCTACGGCATCATCTTCGAGCTGGCCAATCCGGGCGCGATCTATCCCGGCGTGATTGGCTCGATCGCGCTGATCCTGGCGTTCTTCGCGCTGCAGGTGATGCCGGTGAACTATGCGGGTCTGGCGCTGATGCTGCTGGGGATGATCTTTATGGTCGCGGAGGCCTTTGTGCCCAGTTTCGGGGCCCTGGGCATAGGAGGAATCGTGGCGTTTACAACCGGTTCGATCATTCTGTGGGACGACCCCAACCTGAATGTGGCCCTGCCGCTGGTGATCGGCACGGCCATCGCCATCGGCATCCTGTCGGTCTGGGTGCTGGGGCGTCTGTTCAGTCTGCGGGGCAAGAAGCCCGCCACCGGCCATGAAGAGATGATCGGCATGCTTGGCGAGGCGCGCGAGGACTTTGAACGCAGTGGCCGGGTCTGGGTCCACAGCGAGCAGTGGAACGCGGAGACCTCGGCACCCGTGCGCGAGGGGCAGAAGGTGCGGGTGACCGCCATCGACGGACTCAAGTTGCAGGTCGAACCCGCGACCGAAGAGGACACCCCGGGCACTGCACCGACCGGCTGACCGGTCGGTGCAGTACTCACAACGTAGAAGGAGCAGGACATGAACGATCTCGGTTTCTTTGTCGTTCCGCTAGTCATCCTGATCGCCATCATCGTGATGTCGATCAAGGTGCTGCGCGAGTACGAGCGTGGCGTCATCTTCTTTCTGGGGCGGTTCCAGGCAGTCAAGGGTCCGGGCCTGATCATCGTCATCCCGGGCATCCAGCAGATCGTGCGGATCGACCTGCGCATCATCACCCTCGATGTGCCCAGTCAGGACGTGATCTCCCAGGACAACGTGACGGTACGGGTCAACGCGGTGCTGTACTTCCGCGTGGTGGATTCGGCCAAGTCGGTGATCCAGGTGGAGGACTACTACGCCGCGACCAGCCAGCTCGCGCAGACCACATTGCGCTCGGTCCTCGGCAAGCATGATCTCGATGAAATGCTCTCCGAGCGCGACAAGCTGAACAACGACATCCAGGAGATCCTCGACTCGCAGACCGACGCCTGGGGCATCAAGGTCACCAACGTCGAGATCAAGCACGTCGACCTGGACGACTCGATGATCCGTGCGATCGCCCGCCAGGCCGAGGCCGAGCGCGAACGCCGCGCCAAGGTCATCCACGCCGAGGGCGAATTGCAGGCGGCCGAGAAGCTGGTGCAGGCCGCGCAGAAGATGGAGGCGAGCCCGGCTGCGCTGCAGCTGCGCTACCTGCAGACCATGGCCGACATGTCGACCAACGGCACCGCCAACAGCATCTTCTTCCCGCTGCCGCTGGAACTGACCAAGGTGTTCGAGAGCCTGGCCGGAAAATTCCGCGCCGAGACCCCGGGGGCACCGGGCAATCCGGGCAATCCCGGGGGCGGCCAGCCGTAACGCGTGACCAGCGCCGAGACGACCTCGTCGCCCCTCGATCGTTTCCTGGACGAGCTCTGGGCGGTCGAGGGGCTCTCCGATCACACCCTGGCGGCGTACCGCCGCGACCTGGAGGGCCTGGCGCACTGGCTGGAGCCCAGGGGCGTGGACCTGGAGACCGCCGGGGCGCCCGACCTGCTGGGGTACATCAGCGCGCGCATGCAGGCCGGGGCCCGGCCGAAGTCCATTACCCGGGCGCTGTCCAGCATCCGGCGTTTCTATCGCTATCGGGTCTATCAGGGCGAGCGCGAGGATGACCCCAGTGCCGGGATCGAATCGCCCCGCGCCGGACGCCCGTTGCCGGCCAGCCTGTCCGAGGCCCAGGTGGACGCCCTGTTGCAGGCGCCCGACCTCGAGACCGCGGTGGGCCTGCGCGACCGCGCGATGCTGGAGCTGATGTACGCCACTGGCCTGCGCGTGTCGGAACTGGTGGGCCTGGAGCAGTCGGAGGTGAACAGCCGTCAGGGTGTGGTGCGCATCACCGGCAAGGGCGACAAGGAACGCCTGGTGCCGCTGGGCGAGGAGGCGGCGCACTGGCTGGCCCGTTTCCAGCGCGAGGCGCGGCCGGACCTGATGGATGGCCACCCGCCCTGCGAGGCGGTGTTTGTCACCCGCCGCGGGCGCGGGCTGACGCGCCAGGCCTTCTGGTACCGTATCAAGGCTCATGCAAGGAGTGCCGGCATCGAATCGCCATTGTCGCCGCATACCCTGCGCCACGCCTTCGCGACCCACCTGCTCGATCACGGGGCGGACCTGCGCGTGGTGCAGATGCTGCTGGGCCACAGCAGCCTCTCGACCACGCAAATCTATACCCACGTCGCACGCGCCCGTCTGCAAAGCCTGCATGCGGAACATCATCCCCGCGGCTGACGTCTATTACGCACTCTTGCCAGCTTTCGCAGGTTCCCCGCGTGGGGGCTGCTAGACTGGCTCTGTTTTCTGTACTGACACGAGAGAATCCATGCTCCTGAAACGCGTTCTTCCCCTTGCCGCGGCCCTGGCCGTGTTCAGCACCCCGGTCATGGCGACCGATGCCATCGAGGAAACCATGGCCCGGGTGATTCCGGATGCCGAGGCCGACAGCATCCGGGAGACCCCGATGGCTGGCATCTACGAGGTGCGCTACGGCACCGATATCCTCTATGTGTCCGGGGACGGCCGCTATCTGATTCAGGGCAACCTGGTCGATCTGGACACCCGCGAGAACCTGACCCAGGCCGCGCTCAGCGGGGTGCGCGCCGACATGTTCGCCGCCATCGGCGACAGTGAGCTGGTGACCTACTCGCCGAACGGTGACACTCGCGGTGTGCTGAACATCTTCACCGACCCGAACTGCCCCTACTGCCGCGAAATCCACCAGGACCTGCCGGAGTATCTGGCGGCTGGCATCAAGGTGCGCTACCTGATGTTCCCGGTCCTCGGTCGCGATTCTCCGGAGATCATGGATCGCATCTGGTGCGCGGATGACCGCGAAGACGCGATGGACCGTGCCAAGGAAGGCGACAAGCTGAACGACATCGACGGCAGCTGCGCCACGCCGCAGGATCAGCACATGGCCATGGGCCAGCAACTTGGGCTGCGCGGCACCCCGGCACTGATCACGGAGAGCGGACAACAGATGTCCGGCTACCAGGAACCGCAGGCGGTGATCGAGCGCATCCTCGGCAGTAACTGATATCCAGGCGCCGGGTCGCGCATTGCGATCCGGCTGCGGGATGGAGATGACATGCTCGAGTATCAGCTGAACGTCGAACGGGTGGACGCGCACGGCAGCCTGGCACACGCCAAGCAGGCCGAGGTCACCCTGGACACCGACATGGACGGGCGCGACGATGCCCTGAGTCCGCCGGAGCTTTTGCTGGCGTCACTCGGTGCCTGCATGGTGCGCGGCATCCAGCGCGCCCTGCCGATGCTGCGTATGGAGGTGGACAGCATCTCCATCCAGTTGCGCGGCTGGCGCCAGGACGACCCACCGGCCATCGCGAAGATCGAGTATCGCGTCGAAGTCGGCACCGATGCCGATGAGGAAATGGTCGAGCTGCTGCACCGCAACGTGCAGAAGGGCACCATCTACTCCACCCTTGCCGCCGGCACCCAACTCACCGGCGAGGTCGTCGCCAGGCAATAGGTCATGCAACAGGTGGGAAGCCCCCTGTGGGAGCGAGCTTGCTCGCGAAGCCTCCGCCCGCGCCTGCGGTTACCTCCGCAGGGAGGAAGCTCGGGCCGATGGGCTTGGCCACGGCCCGATCACCGAAGGGGCTCGGCTCCGGGGGTGCCGACGTGTAGGAGATTCTATGTCTCTCCACAAGGGATCTTAGGTTGGTAATCGGTCTGATTTTTCATCAGGGCGAAGGCGACGCGGGCCAGCTTTCGAGCCAAGGCGTTCAGTGCCTGGGTCGTCGCCAGGCCACGGTCCAGGCAGCGCTGGTAGTAGTCGCTCCAGGCGGCTTTCGACTTGGCCTGCATCGCGGCCAGATAGAGCAGCCGTCGCAACTCTGGATCGCCCTGTTTGGTGAGTTTGCGCTGCCCCCGTTTCGTGCCGGAGTCGCGTATGCGGACATCCAACCCCAGGAAGGCAACGAACGCATCACCGCTGCGGAAGGCGCCGCGATGGAACGCCATCGTCAAGCCGGTGGCGGTGAGCGGGCCCACACCCTCGATCTGCTGGCAGCGTCGGGCGTGATCCGACCAGCCGGCGCGACCGACCGTCTCGCGCAGCACACGCTGGAGGACAGCGTCCAGCCGACCGATCTCCCGGAGCAGATCCTTCAGATTGGACTGCAGTTCGGGTACGCCTCGCAGGCTCTGCTCCAGCATGACCCGTGCCCGCACCAGCGTGGCACGCCGGCGCAGCAGCTTTTGCAGGGTCCGGTAGCCCTCGGGTGGCGGTGTCCAGGGGCGCAGTTCGTCCTGTTCGCGTTGCAGATAACGCACCAGAAGCCGAGCATCCCCGGCATCGGTCTTGGCCCGGCCACCGATGCTCTCGCGGTAGCGATTGAGGCGATAGCCATTAATCAGATACACCCGGTGGCCCTGATGATGAGCCTCCAGCGCCAGGGCCAAGTGATAGTCGTTGGTGGCTTCCAGGGCAAAGTCGGCCGGACCCTCCAAGCCACGGACCCACCGGCGGATCGCCGGGAGCTCGTTGGGACACGGCTGTGCGGTTTCACCGTCGATGCTGATCCACAACTCGGCCTTGCCGACATCGACCCCGATCCGATGCGTTGCCATCATCACACCTCCCGAGCTAGCTTGGAGTTGTCTGTCGGGGCCTCACCGAACGCTGGCTTGCCATCTATCGTCGGTCCCGTGCCGATCGATTCCTTATCGGCGTTTAAGGTGAGGGGTGGGACGAATTCTCCTACCGTCTGTGCCACAGGCCAGATGCCGGCCTCGTCCCTCCACCCCGACAGACCCTTTCTAGGCCTGCCGGGGTTAAACATACAAG
>NZ_AQYC01000005.1:0-167191 GCF_000380625.1 Thioalkalivibrio sp. ALMg9 | reverse complement strand
TGTTCCGCGAGCACCGGCCGCAGCGGGTGGTGAACCTGGCGGCCCAGGCCGGCGTGCGCTATTCGCTGGAGAACCCGGCGGCCTATGTCGACACCAACCTGGTCGGTTTCGGCAACATCCTGGAGGGCTGCCGGCATAACGGCGTCGAGCACCTGGTCTACGCCAGCTCCAGCTCGGTCTACGGCGCCAACACCACCATGCCGTTCTCGGTGCACGACAACGTCGATCACCCGCTGAGCCTGTACGCCGCCAGCAAGAAGGCCAACGAGCTGATGGCGCATACCTACAGCCATCTCTACGATCTGCCGGTGACCGGGCTGCGCTTCTTCACTGTCTACGGCCCCTGGGGCCGCCCGGATATGGCGCTGTTCTTGTTCACGCAGAAGATCCTGGCGGGCGAGCCGATCGACGTCTTCAACTACGGCCACCACCGGCGCGACTTCACCTATATCGACGACATCGTCGAGGGCGTGATCCACACCCTGGATCGGCCCGCGGCCCCGAACCCCGAGTGGAGTGGCGCGGCCCCGGACTCCGCGAGCAGTTCCGCGCCCTATCGCCTGTACAACATCGGCGCGCACCGTCCGGTGGAGCTGATGCACTACATCGAGGTGCTGGAGGACTGCCTGGGTCGCAAGGCCCAGAAGCACCTGCTGCCGCTGCAGCCGGGGGACGTGCCGGATACCTACGCCGACGTCGAGGCCCTGCGCGCCGATACCGGCTACGAACCAACCACCACCGTCGAGGATGGCATCGCCCGTTTCGTGGACTGGTACCTGGGGTATTACCGGGCGGCCGCCTGATGGGCATCTACCGCAAGACCCTGCAACTGCTCACCCCGGCCGAGAGACGGCGGGGCGCCCTGGTGCTCGGCATGGTGATGGTGATGGCGATACTGGAAACCGCCGGCGTGGCGTCGGTCATGCCGTTCTTGTCCGTGCTTGGAAACCCCGAACTGGTCCACACCAACCCCGTGCTCAACCAGCTCTACACCGGGCTGGGCTTCACCTCGGTGGACCAGTTCATCTTTGCCCTGGGCGCCGCAGCCTTCGCACTGATCCTGTTCTCGGCGGTGTTTCGCACACTCACGCACTTTGCGATGAACCGCTTCATCGAGATGCGCCGCCACAGCCTCGGCAAGCGACTCCTGGAGACCTACCTGCGCCAGCCGTATGCATTTTTCCTGAATCGCCACAGCGGCGACATGGCCAAAAGCATCCTCTCGGAGGTCGACCAGCTGGTACTCAATGTCTTCCGCCCCGGGATCACCATGGTGGCCTACCTGGTGGTCACCCTCGCCATCGCGGCGCTGCTCGTCATCGTCGACCCGTGGCTGGCGCTGGGAGTCGCGGTCGTCATTGGCGGCGTGTACGGCACGATCTTTGTGTTCGTGCGCGGCCTGCTCGGACGCATCGGGCGCGATCGTTCGCGCGCCAACAAGGAGCGCTTCACCGCCGCCGGCGAGGCCCTAGGCGGCATCAAGGACATCAAGCTACTGGGCCGCGAGCACGCCTACCTGTCGCGCTTCGACGCGCCGTCCAAGCGCCAGGCCCGGCACCAGGCCACCAACCAGACCATCGCCCAGGTCCCCAAATTCCTCATCGAGGCGATCGGCTTCGGCGGCATCATCGCGCTGACCCTGATCCTGTTGCACACCCAGGGCGGAACGGGTACCGATTCCCTCGGCGAGATCCTCCCGATCATCGGCTTGTATGCCTTTGCCGGCTATCGCCTGTTGCCCGCCGCGCAGCACATCTACGCCGGCCTCGCCAAACTGCGCTTCGGCGCTGCGGCGGTGGAAAGCGTGACCGCCGACCTGCGTGAACGCGAGGCCCTCGCGGAGCTGCATCGACGTGCACCGCAGCCGTTGGTCCCACGCCAGACCATCCAGCTCAAGGGCATCGACTACACCTACCCGGGCGCCCACCAGCCCGCCCTGCAGTCCATTGATCTGGAAATCCCGGTTGGCAGCTCGGTGGGCATCATCGGCACCACCGGGTCCGGCAAGACGACCCTGGTGGACGTGCTTCTGGGCCTGCTACGGCCGACCCAGGGCGCCATCCTGGTGGATGGCCAGCCCGTCACGGATGCCAACCTGCGCGCGTGGCAACAGTCCCTGGGCTATGTGCCCCAGGACATCTTCCTGACGGATTCGACCGTGGCCGAAAACATCGCGCTGGGTATCCCGGCCGCACAAATCGACCACGACCGGGTGGAACGCTGCGCCCGCATGGCGCAGGTCCACGACTTCATCGTCCAGGACATGGCGGAGCAGTACGTCACCATGGTCGGCGAGCGCGGCGTGCGCCTGAGCGGCGGTCAACGCCAGCGCATCGGCATCGCCCGCGCCCTCTACCACGACCCCGATGTCCTGGTATTCGACGAGGCCACCAGCGCCCTCGACACCACCACCGAGCGCGCTGTGATGGAGGCGATCGAGTCCCTGGCGCAGAGCAAGACCATCATCCTGATTGCCCACCGTCTGAGCACCGTGCGGGCCTGCGATCAGGTCGCCCATCTGGAGCGCGGCTCGTTCACGTCAGTGGGCCGCTTCGACGACCTGGTCACCGAACCCGGGACGACCGAGTCTCCGGTCCAGTCGATTACCGACGCTGCGCCCTCCGGCACCCACTGCTGAAGCCGGCGTGCCGATGCAAACCGAGGAAATGCCCGTGACACACGTTCAATCCCAGCCCCTGCAGATCAAGAACAGCGGACGCCTCGCGCGCACCCTTGCGCGTGCGGTGCACCTGCGCCACCTGCAGAAGTCGCGCAAGATCGCGATCCAGTGGCGCGAAAAGCTGATCCGCGCGCACGGCGAATCGGTGGTGACGCGCCCGGTCCTACAACAGATCAAGCGTTACGCCGCTCAAACCTACGGCAGCGATTCCTGGTGGCCATGGCTGGCGGCCTACACCGAGGTCCGCCGCGAGTTCATCGAGGGCTGGATCGGCGACGACTACTACACCGAACACCTCAATCCGTTGTGGAACCGCCAGGACATCCGCCGCCTGAGCGGACTCAAGACGATGGACTCCCGCCTGTTCCCGGACAGCGTCGTACCGCCCATCTTCGTGCGCGTGGGTGGCCAGTATCTGGACGCCCGGGGCACACCGGAACCGCTGGCTGCCGCCCTCGCCCGTCTCGAAGACGACAAGAGCTACGTCCTCAAGCCCGACGAGGGGCGTCAGGGCCTCGGCGTGACCTTTGCGCCCGCCGACCGCGTCGCCGAGGAACTCTCCCGGATTCCCGGCAACTGCATCGTGCAGCCCCTGATCGAGCAGCACGCCGATATCGCGAAAATCAATGCCAGTTCGGTGAACACCCTGCGGGTCCTGACCTTCCTCGATCCCGAATCCGGCGAGCTGCGCATCCTGAACCACTTTCTGCGCCTCGGGCGCGAAGGACAGCGCACCGACAACGTCTCCACCGGCGGCTATTTCGTCGGCGTGGACGGCGGAGGCTGGCTGGATGGCCACCTGCGCGACCCGGTCTGCGTCAGCATCGGTTCGGTCCACCCGGACAGTGGCACTGACGTCAAAGGCCTGCGGATCCCCAACTTCGGCGCCGTGCGCGAGCTCTGCCTGAACGCCCACCGCCGCATCCCCTATCTGCGCTTCATCGGCTGGGACGTCTGCATCCAGGCCGACGGCAAGCCCGTGATCCTGGAATGGAATGCGGAGCAAGTGGCCTGGTCGCGCAACGAGTCCTGTTTTGGCCCGTTGCTGCCCTCGGTCCCACAGGGCTATCCGCGCTAACCCAGCCAGCCGCAATCACGAGGACGTCATGCACACGATCAAACTGCTGTGGACCGGTGGCTGGGACTCCAGCTACCGCCTTCTGGACCTGGCGCTGCACCGCCAGCACCGGGTCCAACCGATTTATGTCCTGGACCCGCGACGCAAGTCCTATGTCCACGAGCTGCGCGCCATGGCCACCATCCGGGCAGGGCTGGAGTCCCGCCCGGAAGCCCGCGGGCGGGTCGCGCCGGTCCGGGTCTACCTGCGCGACGACATCCTCGCGAACCCGGACATCACCACGCTTTATCAGCGCCTGGCCAGCGAGGTGCATGTGGGTACCCAGTACGACTGGCTGGCACGACTGTGCGCACAGGAGGGCCTGCGTGACCTCGAACTGTCGCTGACCGGTCACGAGGCCGGAACCGAGTTGCAGGAACGCTTGTTCCGCAATCCGCAGTGCGGCGATTACCGCTTTCGCGAGGACGACTTCGCCTGGGAGCTGTTCCAGTACTACCGCTTCCCGCTGCTGTCGGTAACCAAGGAGGCGATGAAGTTCGATGCCGAGGCCAAGGGCTTCCTGCCCCTGCTCGAACAATCCTGGTTCTGCCACTCGCCGATCCTGGGCCGGCCCTGTGGTCACTGCCAGCCTTGCCGCTTCTCGCGCGAGTCGAACCGGGCAATCCAGTATTCGCGCCTGGGGCCACTCCTGGAGCTCGCACGCCGGGCACGCTCCAGCCTGCGTTTGATGCGCACCGCCGGCGCCTGAGACGCGAACGCCATGTCCCTCGCCTTTGGTGCCCTCCTTCCCTGGCTGTCCGGCCCGCGCGAATATGCCGCGTTGCGCCGCGCCGAGCGGCTCTCACTCCCTGCCCTGCAACGCCTGCAGGCCGAACGACTGGCCCGTCTCTTGATGCAGGCGCGAGACGAGGTCCCGTACTACCGCGACCTGTTGCCACCGGTGAACGTGATCGCGACTGATCCGGTTGCGGCCCTGCTGTCACTGCCCATTCTCGACAAGCACACCATCCGCCGCGAAGGCGAGCGCCTGTGTTCCGAGCGGCCACGCCCCGGACTGCGGCGCAACACCTCCGGCGGGTCGACCGGCGAGCCCGCAACGTTCTACCAGGACACCGCCTACCGCCGCTGGGGCCGCGCCACCAAGGCCCTGTTCGACGCCTGGACCGGCTACCGGCCGGGACACCGCAAGGCCGTGCTCTGGGCCGCTTCACGCGACCTGACCGCCGGGCGCGGCGTGCGCCGACTGGCCGAGCGGATGAAGAATCGCACCCTTCTGAACGCCTACTGCATGGATCCGGCCACGATGGATGCACACCTGGAGCAGCTGCGCGCGGCACCGCCCGCGCAGCTCCAGGTCTACGCGGAGAGCGGCCACGAACTCGCCCGGCACGCCCTGCGCCGGGGGATCCGCATTCAGGGTATCGGCAGCGTGCTGAGTTCGGCCGGAACCCTCTTTCCCGATATGCGCGACACCATCGAGGAGGCCTTCTCCGCCCCTGTGTTCAACCGCTACGGCTCGCGGGAGGTGGGCGACATGGCCTGCGAATGCGAACGCCACCGAGGCCTGCACGTGAACCCCCTGACACAGTTCCTCGAGATCCTCGACGACGAGGGCCGGCCGGCACCCCCCGGCACCCCGGGTCGCGTCGTGGTCACCTCGCTCACGAATCACAGCATGCCCCTACTGCGCTACGCGATCGGCGACCTGGCCAGCTGGTCGAGGGAGACCTGCGACTGTGGCCGTGAGTGGCCCCTGCTGGAGGGTGTATGGGGGCGCGTGACCGATCACCTACGCGGCGCCAACGGTGCAGTCGTATTCGGCGGCTGGCTGCGCCAGCTTCTGTACCCGGAAGACTGGATCGGGCAGTACCAGTGGGTACAGCACGCGGAGGATCACCTCCGCCTGCGGCTGATCCCTGCAGACAACAGGTCCGACAGCGAGCGCGAGCAGTCCCTGCGCGAGCGACTGGAACCCGCCATCCACCAGCAACTGGGCGCGAGCACCCGGCTCGATATCGAACGCGTGGGCACGATTCCGCCCTCGGCCAGCGGGAAGCACCTGCATGTCATCAGCGAATTGCGGGAGAATCGGCGGTGAAGATCCTGCATGTGATCAATGGGCTCGGCCAGGGCGGAGCGGAACGCCAGCTAGGGAACCTGCTACGGGCCGCGCCGGATACCGGGGCGGTCTTCGCACTCAAGGAGCCCGGCGTAATGGCCGGGACCATCCGCGCGCACGGCATCCCGGTGTATTCCGGAGGACTGCGCAGCCCGCTCTCGGTGGGATGGATCGCGGCATTGCGCCGGACACTGGACGCCTATCAGCCGGATGGCGTCATGGGCTGGATGTACCACGGCAACCTTGCCGCCTCGCTCACCCGGCGCCTTGGACACCGCGGTCCGGTGTTCTGGAATGTACGCCACTCGGTGCACGACCTGGCACACGAGAAACGCGGAACCCGCTGGGTGATCCGGACCGGGGCGTGGCTGTCGCGGCATCCGGCGCGCATCGTCTACAACAGTGCGGCCGCGGCCGCGCAGCACGAGGCCCTGGGTTTTGCGTCCAGCGGTCGCGTGGTGCTGCCCAACGGCTTTGATCTGGGGCGTTTCTGCCCCGAACCCGAGGCGCCCCGTGGCCTGCGCGCGCAGCTGGGCATTGGTGCGGAAACCTGGTTGCTGGGCATGGTGGGCCGCGCCCATCCGATGAAGAACCATGCCGGACTGGTGGCCGCCCTGGCGCAACTGGTCCAGTCCGGGGTGGACGTGCACTGCGTGATGGTCGGCACCGGGGTCTCCGCAGACGACAATCCCCTGGCCCTGGCCATGCGCGAGCACGGGATGGCCCGGCACGTAACACTGCTGCCTCCGACCCCCGAACCCGAGGCCCTCTATCCAGGCCTGGATTTGCTGGTGCTGCCATCGCGCTGGGGCGAGGGCTTCCCCAACGTCGTAGGCGAGGCAATGGCCTGCGGCGTCCCCGCCGTGGTCACGGACATCGGCGATGCAGCCATCGTGGTCGGAGAGACCGGTTTTGTCTCCGCAAGCCCAAAGCCGCCGGACCTGGCCGACGCCATTCGCTACGCCGTTGGCCAGGGCCGTGAACGCCTGCGCGGTCTCGGGGGCAAGGCTCGTGCACGCATGCAATCGCATTACGCCCTCGATGCCGTGAGCGCGCGCTATCAGGCCCTGTTCCAGGATGCCCTGGCAGGCACCGCGTCCGTCTCGCCATGAGCTATACCGCGATCCCGTTCACCTTCATGGAACTGCTTCTGTCGGGCAGCTTCCTGATCATCGTGCTGGTCGCCGTGCTGTGGACGGGCCGCACCCGGGAGGGCTATCT
Organism: Thioalkalivibrio sp. ALMg9; assembly: GCF_000380625.1. Lineage (NCBI taxonomy): Bacteria > Pseudomonadati > Pseudomonadota > Gammaproteobacteria > Chromatiales > Ectothiorhodospiraceae > Thioalkalivibrio > Thioalkalivibrio sp. ALMg9. The sequence continues at coordinate 160,093 of NZ_AQYC01000005.1, read as the reverse complement.
GTGGCCACTGCTGGCGGCCCTCCTTGCCCGCATCGGCGCCGCCCTGGTGCAGCGTTTCCTGTTCCCGTTGCCCCAGGGCGGCGCCGATGCGATCAGCTTCGAACGCCGCGCCTGGTTCTGGGCCCAAAGCGGCTGCGGCAATCTCGGGGATCACTTCAGCATGGGCAGTTCCTACCTGCACAGCTGGCTGATCGCGAACATCTATGCCTGCGTCGACCGCGCGCCCCTCGCCTTCCAGGCCGTGAATATCGCCCTGGGCATGCTGACGGTCTACCTGATCGCGCGCATCGCCGAACAGCTCTGGGACCGCCAGGCGGCGGTGCGCGCCGCCTGGATCGCCGCGCTGTTCCCCATCCTGATCGTGAACGCCGCCGTGCCGTTGCGCGAGGTCTGGTTCACCGCCTTCTTCCTGCTCGGGGTGCTCTGGCTGGTGCGCTGGGTGCAAAGCCAGCGCAGCGTTTTTCTGGTGGCGGCGGTGGGGGTCTTGCTGGCCTCGGCGATCGTGCATGGCGCCGCGGTGTTTGCGATCGCCGGCATTGCGGTCGTGCTGGTCGGCTGGTCGATCAAGGAGTTTCTGCGCGCCTCGGACCTGGGCCGCATGCGCCCAGGCCTGCTGTTCGGCGGCATCCTGCTCGGCGCGGCCGGTGTCCTGGGCTTCCTGGTGATGGACGACATGCGTTTCTCCTCCATTGGTCAGCTAGGCGATGTCATGGAGCAGACCGAGACCCTGGACCAGCGGGCCGAGCGCAGCGCGCGTGGCGGCGCCGCCTATCCGTCTTTTCTCATTCCCTCCAATGATCTTCAGGCGCTGGTCCTGACGCCGGTCCGCATGGGCTATCTGCTGTTCGGCCCCCCGCTGTGGGAGGTGCGCTCCCCGGTTCACCTGATCGGCATGCTGGAGGGCTTGTTCTACTTGTCCCTGGTGCTGCTGCTGGCGGTTTATCGCCACCACTGGTGGCAACGCAAGGACTTCCGACTGCTGGTGGTGATGTTCGTCGTGCTCACGATCATTTTCGCCTGGGGCACCAGCAACTTCGGTACCGCCGCCCGCCACCGCGCGAAATTCCTCGGAATTCTGATTGCCCTGGCCGCGGGCCTGGCCGGCCGCCGCGTATGGCGCTGGGAACGCCTGCAACGGCTCACCGGGAGGCGTGCAGCGACGACCGACAATGTCACCGATCCACCCGAATCTTCCGATACAAGCCTGCCGCACCCGCGGCGTGCCTCGCCCTGATTTGCCGCGCACCCCACGCGCACCCGCCCCACTCCCGGGGCCCCTACCAACATTCACACAGGAGATTGAAAGATGGCGGAATTTGCGGCACCGGACGCCCCGCGTCTGGCCATTATTGGTCTGGGTTATGTCGGCCTGCCTCTGGCGGCCGAGTTCGGACGGGTCCTGCCCACGCTGGGCTTCGACATCGATACGGGTCGGGTCGAGGAACTGCGCGGGGGGCATGACCGCACGCGCGAAGTCTCGCGCGAGGAACTCGCCGGCGCCGAACATCTGGAGCTGACCGCAGACAGGGAGCGGCTGCGGGAATGCAATGTGTTCATCGTGACGGTGCCGACCCCGATTGATGCGCATCGCTGCCCCGATCTGGGCCCGCTACTGGCCGCCAGCCACACGGTGGGGGGCGTGCTGAAGCCGGGCGACGTGGTGATCTACGAGTCCACGGTCTACCCCGGAGCCACGGAGGAGGACTGCGCCCCCGTGCTGGCTGCCGAGTCGGGGCTGGAACTCAATCGGGATTTCTTCCTCGGCTACAGCCCGGAACGGGTCAACCCCGGCGACAAGGAACACCGTATCCCCGACATCGTCAAGGTCACCTCCGGCTCCACCCCCGAGGTCGCCGCCTTCGTCAACGCGCTCTACACCCGCATCATCCGCGCAGGCACCCATCCGGCGGCCAGCATCCGTGTCGCCGAGGCGGCCAAGGTCATCGAGAACACCCAGCGCGACGTGAATATCGGGCTGATCAACGAACTCGCCATGCTGTTCGAGCGCCTGGACCTGGATACCGAGGCGGTACTGGCCGCGGCCGGGACCAAGTGGAATTTCCTGCCGTTCCGGCCCGGCCTGGTGGGCGGGCATTGCATTGGCGTAGATCCGTACTACCTGACGCACAAGGCGCAGGCCGTCGACTACCACCCGGAGATGATCCTCGCCGGACGCCGCACCAACGACGGCATGGGGGGGCATATCGCGGACCGCACCATCAAGGCAATGATCCGCAAGGGGTTCCCGGTCGTGGGTTCGCGCATCCTGATCATGGGTCTCGCCTTCAAGGAGAACTGTCCGGATCTGCGCAACACGCGCGTGGTGGACATCGTCCATGACCTGCACGGTTATAACGCCAACGTCGACATCTGGGACCCCTGGGTGGACGCAGCCGAGGCCCATCACGAGTACGGCCTGGACCTCCTGTCCGATACCCCGGAGCCGTCTCGTTACGATGCAATCGTCCTCGCCGTCCCGCACTGGGAGTTCGTGGAACTGGGCCCGCAGGGCGTACAGAAGTTCGCACGCGAGCGCGCGGTGATCTTCGACGTCAAATCCGTGCTCCCGCCGGAGGCGAGTGACCTGCGTCTATAAACGCTCAATCCCTCTTGGTTCGCGCTGTCTTTTCGGGGTGTCTCGCACACTTTGAGCCCCCGGAAAGATGGCTATAAACCATTGTCTTGTTTACCTTTTGCCCTCATGCACACGGACTTACGAGGTGCCTGAACGCCGCCACCCCGGAGGGGGGCGAAGCACCCTCGAGACAGGAGCGCAACGCATGCAGGAAACCGAGCATCGCCGAATCGTATCGCCCCTGCGCGGCAACACCTCCAGTGCTGCCGAGACCGCCCGTCAAGGCGCGGTACGCGAACGCTGCAGCGTCGATCTGCTGATCGTGGCCGCCAACGCCCGCTCGCTGATCGCCAACCGCGGTGATCTGATCCGCGAGATTCAGGCGCGAGGGCATGGCGTGGCCGCGGCAGTCCCGCGCAAGGACTATCTACCCGAGGTCGAGGACCTGGGTATCCCGATCTACCCCTTCGACCTGGGCCGGACCGGAGTCAACCCGGTCGAAGACCTGCGGACCACAATGTCCCTGGCGCGGCTGATTCGGCGGCTGCGCCCGGAGGCGGTGTTCAGCTACACCGTCAAGCCCGTCGTGTACGGCTCCCTGGCTGCACACTGGGCCGGCGTTCCGCGGGTATACGCCATGATCACCGGCCTGGGGCATGCCTTCACGACCGAGTCCTGGCGGACACGGGTGTTGCGGACCATCAGTTCGCGTCTGTACCGAACGGCACTCGCTCGTTGCGATCGCGTGTTCTTCCAGAATCCGGATGACCTGCAGGATTTCCTCGACCGCGGGGTTTTGCCCGACACCCAACGGGTGGTCCGCATCAACGGATCCGGCGTGGATGTGGAGCGCTTCGCGCGGCAGCCCCTGCCCGAGGGCGACCCACTGTTCCTGTTTGTCGGTCGCCTGTTGACCGAAAAGGGCATCCTCGAATTCGTGGAGGCGGCGCGCCAGGTCCACCAGCAATCCCCCAGCGCCCGGTTCGTCGTCGTCGGTCCCCACAACCCGGACCTGCCCCACTCGATCCCGGCAGAGCAGGTCGAGGCCTGGAAGCGCGAGGGCATCGTCGAGTTCGCAGGCGGCGTTACCGATGTTCGGCCCTGGCTCGAGAAGGCCTCGGTCTTCGTCCTGCCCTCCTACCGAGAAGGCACGCCCCGCTCGGTGCTGGAGGCGATGAGCGTGGGGCGCCCGATCATCACCACGGATGCCCCTGGCTGCCGTGAAACCGTCCTGGATGGCGAGAACGGCTTTCTCGTCCCGCCCCGAACCACTGCGCCCCTGGCCGAGGCCATGCAACGGTTTCTGGATCAGCCGGAACTGTTACCCCGGATGGCCGGGGCCTCGCGTGAGCGGGTGGAAGCGAAATACGAGGTTGGACAGGTCAATCGCGTGATTCTTCGGTCCATGGAGCTCACATGAACGCGACTCTCAAACGACTGTTCGACGTCCTGTCCAGCATGGGGGCCCTGATCCTGCTGGCACCGGTCCTGTTTCTGATCGCCGCGGCAATCCGCCTCGACAGCCCGGGCCCGGTCCTGTTCCGCCAGCGACGTATTGGCCTCCATGGCCAGCCTTTCCGGGTGCTCAAGTTCCGCACCATGGTGGATCGCGACCCGGACACCATCGACCAGCACCACGAGCAGGTCGTCAGTACCGGGATCGATCCGCGCATCACGCGTGCAGGCCGGCTGCTGCGCGCCAGCAGTCTCGATGAACTGCCACAGCTCTGGAATATCCTGCGTGGCGACATGAGCGTGGTCGGCCCCCGCCCCATCCTGCCGGAGCAGGTGGAGGTCGTCCCGCCTTCCTACGCCTCCCGTTTTTCCGTGCGGCCCGGCCTGACCGGCCTGGCCCAGGTCCGCGGTCGCCGCACCCTGGGCTGGATCCAGCAGCTCGAGGCCGATACCGAGTACGCCGCGCAGCATCACCTGCTGTATGACTTGGGATTAATCCTGCGGACCATTTACGTAGTCCTGACCGGCCAGGGGGTGTACGGCGAGGCCGGCATCAACTGGCGTACCTATCGCGATTCGTTGCGTAACCGACAGCAAGGGGACACGAAATGAACTCGACCCTGAAACACATGTTCATCACCGCCTCCGCCAACGTCGCCCGACAAGCTGAGGCAGCCGGGATCGCGCGCATCTTTGTCGATATGGAAGTCCGCGGGAAGGCCGAGCGTCAGGGCCATATGGACACGCACAAGGCGCGCCACACGCTCGAGGATGTGCGCCGCATTGCCGGCGCGTTGACGAGCGCCGAATTGATGGTTCGCATCAACCCCCCGGCATCGCAAACGCCCTCCGAAGTCCGCCAGGCGATCGAAGCCGGCGCCGACCGGCTGATGCTGCCGATGTTCACCCACATCGACGAGGTCGCGCTCTTCCTCGACGCAGTGGGCGGACAAGTGCCGGTCGCTCTGCTGGTCGAGACACCCCAGGCACTGATCCGGCTCCCCTCCTACCTGCCGCTGCTGGGGCCCGACGACCAGATTCACATCGGCCTGAATGACCTCAGCCTGGCCACCGGGCTCGATTTCCTGTTCGAACCCCTGGCCGGCGGCATGCTCGAGGCCCCTGCGGCACTGTGCCGCGAGGCCGGCGTCGCGTTCGGGTTTGGAGGCGTCGGGGCCGTGGGCAAAGGCGAGATCCCGGCGGAATCCATTCTGGGCGAGCATGTCCGCCTCGGCTCCGAATGGGTGATCCTCTCGCGCGCATTCCGCGAGGTCGTCAGTCAGGAAGACCCGGCCACCGGGGCCGCGCGCCTGCGCGGCGAACTGGGACGCCTGCAAGCGGCGGAACAACGGTTTCGCGCGGCGACGCCGGAACAGCTGGGGGAGAACCGCGACGAGGTCCGCAGCCGCATCTTCCGGCTGGCGGCCCGGCTGCACAACCGGAGTCGGGCATGCGCCTGAGCCGGACGCTGTTCCTGCAGAAGCCTGACGTCCTGCGGCAACAACAGGGCCTCATCGAAAGCCGCCTGTGCGAGGCATTTCCCAACACCGCGCTGACCTTCGCCGGGGGGCCCGACGCCGTTCCCGAGGGGCTTGAGGTCGACGCGGTCATCGCCCCCACGCTGCCCTGGCTGCCCGAGGCCCTGAACCGCCTGTCGCGCTATCAGTGGATCCATTTCCTGTCCGCCGGGGTGGAGCGAATCTGGGACATGCCCTTCCCCAAGGATGGCCTGATGATGACCAAGAGCAGCGGCGTCCATGGTGCCCCGATGAGCGAGTATGCGATCGGCGCCATGCTCTACTTCGCCAAGCACTTCGATCGTTTCAACGAGCAAAGCCGCCAGAAACGCTGGGAGCGCAGCTGGCTTGGGGAACTGACCGGACGCACCGTCATGGTACTCGGCATGGGGCACATCGGCGCGCTGGTAGCCCGCCGCGCCCAGGCGTTCGACATGCGTGTGATCGGCGTCCAGCGCAACCCGCGGGCCCATGACCATGCCAGCGAGGTCATCCCGCTGGACGCTGTGGAAAAACGTCTATCCGAAGTGGACTACCTGGTCGTCTGCCTGCCCCTCACGCCGGGCACTCACCACCTGGTCGCCGAGCCCCAGTTGCAGCACCTGAAGCCCGGCGCGGTTCTGGTGGACATATCGCGTGGCGGCGTGGTGGATCAGCGGGCCCTGACCCAGGCCCTGGACACGGGCCACTTGCGCGGCGCCGCACTGGATGTCTTCGAGGAGCAGCCCCTGCCCGCGGGCTCGTCCCTGTGGAACCGGGAGAATGTCCTCGTCACTCCACACGTCTCGGGAACCTCGCCGCACTATATGGAGCGCGCCCTCGAGATCTTCGTGCGCAACGCCCGCGCGCTTGAACAGGGCCACGCCCCGATCACGCCGGTCGATCCCGCCGCCGGCTACTGACTGCCGCCCGACAAAACGCGGCTCCGCAAGAGCCCTGCTCGTTTCTCTCGCACTTCCCTTCCTGCAAGTATGCGGGCCCGGAGAACATCACTCGCCCCCCCCAGGGGGGCGTGGATCCATCCGCACGGCCGCGGAAGAGTCGACCCCACTTGCCGGGACGCCGCGCCTGGTCCTGGAAAGACCCGGTCCTGGAAAGAATCGGGCGCCAACGCGCCCCCCCCGAATGGATCCGCTCGGCCTGCCACCACGCTATATCGCGCCACCACAGGGCCTCTCACCTTGCGCACCGTGGCCAAAATGGGGCGGAAAGGTGACTGGCGACAGCCCGCCCGCGAAGCCACCCGGGCGTTACTTCCCGAGCCACATCCGCGGACCGGCAAGCGGTACGGACATGGCACTGGAAAGGTACGGAGGTGCCGACGCCAGTGCATTGGCAACCCGCGTGACCGCACCGAAGGCCGCGAGTCATCCACGACGGTATGCGAGGTGCACGACCACCGGACTGTGATCCACCGCATCACCTACCGCGAAGCGGGCGCGGCCGTTCGCGCATAGGTCACCACTGCAGGGCGCACCGGAGCCGGAACCGGTCGTGGCGGGCGGGACGGTGCCGGGGCACTGTGCGTTGCCTCTTCCTCGCTCCCGGGCTTGTACCCATCCACGACCCGGCGCAGTGTCTCGAACGCGACCCGGGCATCCCGCTCGTGGTCGGCCTGCTTCAACGCTTGCAATGCCTGGGCGAGTACATCCGCCGCCACACAGGTCTCGCGGGCGCGCATGATCTTGGCGTGAGGCGTCGCCTCCACGTTATCTCCGATCAGCAGCTCCTCATAGAGCTTTTCGCCGGGACGCAGGCCCGTACAGGTAATGGCGATGCCTTCTCCCCCGACGGCCTCGTCCTCGCGCACCTGATGGCCATGCAGGCGAATCATGCGCCGGGCCAGGTCGATGATCCGGACCGGTTCCCCCATGTCGAGGACATAGACCTCGCCACCCTCGGCCATCGCGCCGGCCTGAATCACCAGCTCGGCCGCCTCCGGAATGGACATGAAGTAACGGGTAATCTCGGGGTGGGTGACCGTCACCGGCCCCCCTTCGCGTATCTGCCGGTGGAATAGCGGGACCACGGAACCGGACGAACCCAGCACATTGCCAAACCGCACCATGCTGAAGACCGTCGCATTCTGGCGCCGCGCCCGATCCTGCAGGACCATCTCGGCCAGGCGCTTGCTTGCACCCATGATGTTGGTCGGACGCACGGCCTTGTCGGTGCTGATCAGGATAAAGCGCTCGACTCCCGCGCTGATCGCTGCATCGGCTACCACAGCCGTACCCAGCGTGTTGTTGCGCAGGCCCTCGAGCAGGTTGCCTTCAACCAGCGGCACATGCTTGTAGGCGGCGGCATGATAGAGCGTCTGCACACCGTGCTCGCGCAGGACCTCGGCGACCCGCGCGCGGTTCGCGACCGATCCGAGCACGGCGTGCACCGCCACCTCCGTCTGCATGCCGGAACGACGCTCCGCGAGTTCCTGCTCGATCCGGTAGAGCGCGAACTCGTTACGTTCAAAAAGCACCAACGCGGCCGGCTCAAGGCTGAGGATGCGCCGACACAACTCCGAACCGATCGAACCACCGGCACCGGTCACCATCACTACACGCCCCCGGATGCTTCGGGCCAGCAGGGCCTCGTTGGGCGGCACCGGATCGCGCCCAAGGAGATCCGCGATATCGAGATCCTCCAGTTGATCCAGCGGTGCCTGCCCCGACACCACCGCCTCCAGCGATGGCACCGACTGCACATGCAACGGATACGGTTCCAGCCATTCGAGGATACGCCGGCGATCGGCTCGACTCGCCGATGGAACGGCCAGCAACACGCGCGCGACCCCGCACTGGTCCACAAGAGTCTCCAGGGCCGCGGGCCCGCATACCGGGATATCGTCAATGGCACGCCCCTGGACCGCCGGATCCTCGTCGATGAACGCCATCACGCGGAAGCGTCCACTGGACTGCAACCCGGACGCCAGCTGAATACCCGCCTCGCCAGCACCGAAGACCACCACGCGCTCACTCCCCGATCGCGCATCGGAGACCGCCTGATACCAGCTACGCACCAGAGATCTCCCGGCCGCCACCAGGGCAAAGGCCAACAGGGCAAAGTTCACCGAAATCGCTCCGAAGAAGCCGGGTGTCTGCGTCAATTCGGTGGACGCCCAGATCATCACCGCGAGCGCCAGCACACCGACGATCACGGCCTTGAACGCCCGAGCCCCCATGAAGCGCACTACCGTCCGGTAGAGCCCCAGCCGGGCAAACACCAGAATACCGACCGCCGAAACCAGCGGGAAAAGCCACCAGGCCTCGACCATCATGGCCGGAAGCGGCTGCCCGGTGCGGATTACAAACGCCAGCCACAGGGCAAGGGGCAGCATCGTGCTGTCTGCCAGCACCATCAACCCCTGCTTCGCGCCACGCGGCAGCTGCAGCAGGTTTTCAAGACTACGATCCAGTAGCGCCATCGTATGGCCTCCCTTCGTGTCATCGATCGGATCACGAGGCAGAACAACGACGTTTTCATGTCGCCGTTCGCCGCAAGCGAGAAGGGAGGCTACCAGTGCAATCACCGGACATCTGGGGGGGGAATCACGCTGTAGGGGACGCGACTGAGGGCGTCGTCACGCTATCCGGACGTCCCTCCGAAAGAGCCGGAGAATACCTTCCGCATCCCACAGGGGGATCGCCGCGACGGGCACCTCAAGGAGACACAGATCAGACGGAAGAAGAGAGAGCAGCCACGAAACGCGGGCTCATGCCCCATACGCACCCACACGGCTTCGAGCCCGATCAAATCGAGCGCCACCAAGGTATGCAAGGGTCTGGAAAGAAATGGTGGGCCGTGTAGGAATCGAACCTACAACCAATGGATTAAGAGTCCACTGCTCTACCAATTGAGCTAACGGCCCCCGGAACAAAAAAGGGGGTGGGGTGACCGATGGGACTCGAACCCACGACAACCGGAGTCACAATCCGGGACTCTACCAACTGAGCTACGGTCACCACCGTGTCACTGTACAGCTACTTGCGCGAAGGGCGGCCCTGGCGCGCCCGGCAGGACTCGAACCTGCAACCGTCGGCTTAGAAGGCCGATGCTCTATCCGGTTGAGCTACGAGCGCGTTACCGCCGAGCATTGAGGCCATGGCGCCTGATCCGAGCCTGCCGGAAAACCGTGGCCGGGAGCCATGGTCGGGGTAGAGGGATTCGAACCCCCGACATCCTGCTCCCAAAGCAGGCGCGCTACCAGACTGCGCTATACCCCGTCGAGCCGTCCCCGCTAAAGGGCCTACACAGCGAGCGCAGGATGGTAGCCCCGCGAGGGGTTCGCGGTCAACATTCATCAACAGGTTTCGCCTGCAATGCCCTCCCCTCGGGCGCGGCTCCGTGCTAACGTCGGCTCGGGACGTTCGCAGGGTCGCGAGCGCGGAGGGGACGGATGCTCGACTGGGTAGCCAACACAGCCATTGTATTGGGGGCAAGCGGCCTCCTGTATGCCCAATGGACACTCGCCCGGCTGCTGCGCGAGCTCCCCGAGAGCCGGGTCCGTACCGGCTGGAAGATGATGTTCTTTCTGGTCCCGGTCTTTACCCTCGGCTACTTCGGCTACATCCCGCTGAACTGGGGGCTCTACGAGGGCCTGCCCGACCTCCTGGTGCCGGCCATCTTCCTCCTCGGGGGGTGTTTCGTCTGCACCGTGGTCGGTCTGACCCACAGCTCGGTGGAGAAGATCCGCCACATTACGCGGCTGGAACACGAATCCATCACCGACCCGCTGACCGGCCTGTTCAACCGCCGGCACATGGATCGCCGGCTGGACGAGGAAGTATCCCGCGCCCGGCGCTACGGCCAGCCATTGTCCGTCGTGATGCTGGATATCGACCAGTTCAAGCCGATCAATGACCGCCTGGGCCACCTGATCGGGGACTACATCCTGACGACCCTCGCCGAACGCATGCAGCAAGTCCTGCGGCGCTCCGACCTTGCCGCGCGCTTCGGCGGGGAGGAGTTCGTCGTCGTCGCCCCGCATACCGACCTCAAGGCAGCGATGGCGCTGGGCGAGAAGCTGCGCGAAGCCATATCCGGCCACCCGATCACCCTGACCGGGCACCAGGCCGCCCCGCCCTGCGCACCGGATACCCTGACGGTCACGGTCAGCGTCGGCATCGCCAGCCGCGACGCGAACCCGAAATCCAGGGACACCGCCGAGACCCTGATTGCCCGCGCCGACGACGCGCTCTATCGCGCCAAACAGGACGGGCGCAACCGCTGCGAGGCCAGCGCGCCCACCAGCGGGCTCTCGGTGGCCCTTTAGAAAACACGCCGCGCGCGATGGCTGCGCGGATCCAGCGGTGCTCCACGCCGCATGCCGCATCCGCCCGGCAAATCGCTTGAGCCCCCGCGCCCGCCATGGGAAGATCGCGGGCGTTCCCCCGGAGGCGAGACCCCATGACGGCCCAGATCATCGACGGACGCGCGATTGGCCAGACCCACCGCGCAAGAATCGCGACCGAGATCGAATCCATGACCGCCCGCGACCTGCGTCCGCCGGGCCTCGCCGTGGTGCTGGTCGGGACCAACCCGGCCTCCGAGGTCTATGTGCGCAACAAGCGCAAGGCCTGCGAACAGGTGGGCGTGGTCTCCCACTCCTATGACCTGCCCGCGGGCACGCCGCAGACCGATCTGCTGGCGCTGATCGACCAGCTCAATGCCGACCGCACCATCGACGGCATCCTGGTCCAGCTGCCGCTGCCGGATCACATTGACCCCGAGACGGTGATCGAGCGCATCTCCCCGGCCAAGGACGTGGACGGCTTCCACCCGTACAACGTCGGCCGCCTGGTGGCGCGCGTGCCGCGCCTGCGCCCCTGCACCCCCTGGGGTGTCATCCAGCTGCTGCGGCATATCGAGGAACCGTTCAAGGGCCGCACGGCCTGCGTGATCGGCGCCTCCAATATCGTCGGCCGACCCATGGCCCTGGAACTGCTGCTGGCCGGTGCGACCCCGACCATCTGCCATCGCTTCACCCCGGATACCGCCGCCATTGCACGGCACTCCGACATCGTGGTCGCAGCGGTCGGCAAGCCCGGCCTGGTCAAGGGTGACTGGATCAAGCCCGGCGCCACGGTGATCGACATCGGCATCAACCGCCGCGACGACGGTACCCTGACCGGCGACGTGGAGTTCGACGCCGCCGCCGAGAAGGCCGCCTGGATCACGCCCGTGCCGGGCGGGGTCGGCCCGATGACCGTGGCGATGCTGCTGGACAACACCCTGCGCGCCCGCGCCTTCGGGACCCACGAAGCGGCCTGAACGATGGCGTCCAGCGCCCGCCTGCGGGCGGGCGCTTGCTTCTCGCGGGTTCAGCCCGCTGCGTGACGACGCGCGGCCTCCAGCCGCAGACGCACGCGTTCGCGCCCCAGATACTCCCAGATACGCGGCAGCTCCGGCCCAAAGGTCTGCCCGGACAACGCCGCCCGCAACGGCATGAACAGCTTGCGCCCCTTGCGTTCGGTGGCCTGCCCCACCGCCTTGGCCAGGGCGGGAAAATCCTCGGCCGCATCCAGCGCCTCCAGCCCCGCGCTAAAGAACTCCGCGCCGGCGGCCGTCAGTTCCTCGCGCGCGGCCGCGCTGTACGGCGCCGGATCGGCGGCGAACGCCGCCACCCACAGTGGCGCCTCCTCGGCGCGGGTGATGTTGTCGCGCAGCAGCCGCGCCAGCGCCGGGCGCTGCTCGGCGGCCACCGCCTCCAGCACCCCCGCCGCCTCCAGGTAGGCCTGCATCTCGGCATCCGAAAGGCTGCGCAGGGCCTCTGACTGCCAGTGATCCAGCTGCTGCGGATCATGCCGCGCCGCGCTGTGACCAATACGCTCGGGGCTGAATCCGGCCGCCAGCTCCGTGGGCGACAGCAGGGCATCGCTCTCGTAGCGATGCCCAAGACGCGCCAGGTGGTTCAGGATCGCGACCGGCAGATAGCCCTTCGTCCGCAACTCCTCGACGCTCGCGGAACCATTGCGCTTGGACAGCGGCGCCCCGTCCTGCCCCATCACCAGCGGCAGGTGGTGATACGCGGGTGCCGCGAGGCCCAGCGCCTCCAGCAGCAGCATCTGCCGCGGCGTGTTGGCGATATGGTCCTCGCCGCGCACCACGTCGGTCACGCCCATCAGGGCATCATCGATCGCGTTGGAGAAGAAAAAGGCCGGCGTGCCATCGGATCGGCGAATCACGAAATCACCGATCTCGTCGGTACGGAAGCTGACCGGCCCACGCACCCCGTCCTCGAAGCGGATGGTCCGGCCCAGTGGCACACGAAAACGCAGCGTGGGCTTTTGCCCCTCGGCCTCGCGCCGGCCGACCTCCTCCGCACTCAGATGGGCGCAGGTCCCGGGATAGCGCGGCGGCTTGCCCTGCGCACGCATGCGCTTGCGTCCGCGCTCCAGTTCTGCCGGCGAGCAGAAACAGGGATAGGCGAGTCCCTGATCGATCAGCTGGCGGTAATAGCCCGCGTAGAGTTCGCCGCGCTCGGACTGCGCGTAGGGGCCGGCATCGCCCCCGGCGCCAAAGCCTTCGTCCCAGTCCAGCCCGAGCCAGCGCAGATCGCGCTGCAGCGCGTCGACGAACTCCGGGCGCGAGCGCTCGGCGTCGGTGTCCTCGATGCGCAACAGGAAATGCCCTCCGCGCGAACGGGCCCGCAGCGCGCTGAACAGCGCCGTGCGTACATTGCCCAGGTGCAACAGGCCGGTGGGACTGGGGGCAAAGCGGGTGCGGATTATCGAGTTCGTCATCGCGCGCATGGTAGCGGAGCGTCCACCGGCTCACCAGCGCTTCGCCCTCACGCCCACACACACTTCCGGCATGCTGGCAGGCCCTGCCGGTGGCGGGTACCATTGCCGGTCTTATCTTCCGGAGGTCAGTCCAATGCAACGCATCCGCACCCGGCTCGGCGTCGTGCTGGCCACCCTGCTGATCACCCTCTTCACATCAGGAGCCCTCATGGCCGACACCCATCCGCAGGTCGCAATCGAAACCAACCACGGCCGCATCGTGCTGGAACTCAACGCCGAAGCCGCCCCGGAGACGGTCGCCAACTTCCTCTCCTACGTGGATGACGGCTTCTTCGACGGCACGATCTTTCACCGCGTGATCCCGGGCTTCATGGTCCAGGGCGGCGGCTTCGACAAGGATATGAACCAGAAGTCCGCGGGCGAGCCTATCCGCAACGAAGCGGACAATGGTCTGAAGAACGAGGTCGGTGCGATCTCCATGGCGCGTACCCAGGACCCGCATTCCGCCACCGCCCAGTTCTTCATCAACGTGAACGACAACGACTTCCTGAACCACACGGCCCCGAACGCGCAGGGCTGGGGCTATGCCGTGTTCGGCAAGGTCTCCGAGGGCATGGACGTGGTGCGCAAGATCGAGGCCCTTCCCACCGGCCGCGCCGGCATGCACCAGGACGTACCGCAGGAGCCGGTCGTGATGGAAAGCGTCAAGCGCGTCGAGGACTAACCTCTTCGTGAGTGCCCGCGCGCCGGCCCTGGTCATCTCCGACCTGCATCTGGATCGCGAACCCGGCCCCCTGCTCGAGGCCACGCTCGCCTTCCTCGAAGGGCCGGCGCGCGCGGCCTCCTCCCTGTACATCCTCGGCGACCTGTTCGAGTACTGGGTCGGCGACGACGCCGGCTTTCCCGCTGCCGAACGGCTCGCCGCAGGCCTGAAGACCCTGGACATCCCGGTTGCCTTTATCCATGGCAATCGGGATTTTCTCGTGGGCGAGGCCTACGCCGCGCGCGCGGGGATGCAGCTGGCTCCCGACCCCCTGCATGCGGCACTGCCCTGCGGACCTGCCGTACTCCTGCACGGTGACTCCCTGTGCACCGACGACACCGAGCACATGGCGTTTCGTCAGCAAGTACGCAGTGGGGAATGGCAACGGGCGTTTCTCGCCCATCCGCTGGAAGAACGCATCCGCCAGGCCGAGGCCATGCGCGCCGCCAGCCGCGACAAGGGTCAGATGAAGGCCGCCGCGATCATGGACGTCAATCCGGAGACAGTCGCCGACACCTTCCGCGACACCGACGTCCCGCTGATGATCCACGGCCACACCCACCGCCCGGCGATCCACGAGCTGACCGTCGACGGCCAGCCACGCCAGCGCTGCGTCCTGCCCGCCTGGGACGAACACCCGGGATACCTGGAGATCGACGCGACGGGCCCCGTCCTGCGCCAACTCGACGGCTCGCCCTACCCCGAACACCTCCTCTGCACCTGATCGAATCCGCCACAACGAGTGTTGTGGGAGCGGGCTTGCCCGCGAACGCCCCCACCAAGCCCTGACAGAAAGCCCGCAGGGTCCCGATGAGCACAGCGAATCGTTTCGACGCATCGATAGCCCCGCATATTGAGGCTGGTCCTGGATCGGCATCCGGTGTTTACGTGCCTTCGTCTGACCGCCTGCCAGGCGCTCTCTCGCGAGCGCACCGCGAGGTACTTCTTTGCTCGTGCAAAGAAGTACCCAAGAAACACGCCCGACTGCCGCGACCCCGGCCCGCGCAGCGGGCCGGGGTTTCCCTCGCTCCGAGGCTTTTCGCGGGCGGCGCTGAACTCGCTACGCTGCGCTTCGCTCAGACATCCAGCGCCTTTTCTCCCGCGAAAAGCCTCTCCACTCGGCGCGACGACAACGGGGAGGAAGGTCAAGACAACGGCGGTCCGAAGGCCTGTGCCATTGGATGGAGGCAGGCTGTTCCGGCATCTGGGCACGCTCGGCCTGCGGCCATGGCGTGCCGCGCCCGCGTAGCGGGCGCCAGGGGGTAGGATGCGGATGAGCGTAGCGAATCGCATCAGGGTTTCGCACGGCGTGGGAGATGGTGCGTTTCGCTGCGCTCAACCGCACCCTACGGGATACCGTCTGTTTTGACCTTCTCCTCCCGTATGAAGCCCCTCGCGGAGGGCGTGATGGGCCGGGAGAAGGCGCTGGATGTCTGAGCGGAGCCGCAGGCGCAGCGAGTTCAGCGCCGCCGGCCCAGCGCGTCCGGAGCGAGGTTCCCGGGCGAAATCCGGGTGCCCTTCTTTGGGTACTTTCTTGGGCAAGCAAGAAAGTACCTCGCGGCGCGCTCGCGAGAGAGCGCGTGGCAGGCGGCGGACCGAAGGCACCGTAAATACCGGAGGACGAACCAGGGCCAGCCTTAGTGCGCAAGAGAACGCTCGGTATTGATGCGATTCGCTGCGCTCATCGGCATCCTACAGCGAGGCCGGGGCGGCCTGAGCCTCCAGTTGGGCCATCTCGGATTCGGTGAAGCCGGCGGCGCGGCGTGCCGCGTGCGCGAATGGTGGGCGCACGCGGCCGGGCATGTATTCGGCCAGCAGGTCGAGGAACAGCGGTTCGGGATCGAGACCGCGTGCCCGGGCCAGTTCGCGGAACCAGTGCGTACCGATCGCCACGTGCGCCACCTCCTCGCGCTGGATGATCTCCAGGAGGGCCACGGTGTCGGTATCGCCCGCCGCTTCCAGCCGCTGGATCATGCCCGGAGTCACGTCCAAGCCCCGCGCCTCCAGCACCCGCGGCACCAGTGCCATGCGCACCATCACGTCGTGGTCGGTCGCCAGCGCCGCCTCCCACAAGCCGTTGTGGGCGGGCAGGTCGCCGTAGTCCGCACCCAGCTCGTGCAGGCGCGCCCGCAGCAGCCGGAAGTGCCGCGCCTCCTCCGCCGCGACCTGCAGCCAGTCGCTGACGAACGGCGCCGGCATGTCGCGGAAGCGGTACACGGCATCCAGCGCCAGGTTGATCGCATTGAACTCGATGTGCGCCACCGCATGCACCAGCGCGACCCGACCGGCAGTGGTATTCAGTCCACGCCGCGGCAGCTCCTTCGGATGCACCAGCACCGGCCGCTCCGGCCGCCCCGGCACCTCCATGCGTGCCGGCGCGGGGGCATTCGCGCCCTCCAGCTCATCCGCCCACCAGGCGCGCGCCAGCTCCAGCACACGCTCGCACTTGGCCTCCGGGTCGCGCTCGCGCAGGGCGGCCTCGGCCGCGCGGTAGACGGCCGGGTGCGGCCGCGGTCTTTCGCTCATGGCATCCCTCTGTCGCTACGCACGGTCAGGCCCGGACGCGCACGTTCACCATCATGTCGTTGTCCTCGTGCTCCAGATTATGACAGTGGAACACGTAGAGCTGATCACCAGCGTAGTGATGGGTGAAGTCGATCGCGATGCGCACCGTCTCGCCCGGCCACAGCAGGACCGTGTCCTTCCAGCCCAGGTCCGCGACGGTCAGCCCTTGTTCGTTCACGGCCTGTTCGCGTACGAAATCCGGGCCCCCGGAGCGTGACAGCACCTGGAACGAAAAGCCATGGATATGCATCGGATGCGGCATGCTGCGGTCCGCATTGCGGATCGCCCACACCTCTTGGGTGTTGGCATCCACCTCGATCGGCACCCGGTCCGGATCGTAGGTTTCTCCGTTGATGCGCCACTGCATCCGCGCCATGTCCAGGCGGATGTCGCGTTCAGTTGCATTGGTCACGTCGATGGGCTCGATCCGCGACAGGCGCTCGGGCACATCGGCGGTGACCGCCTCGCCCTCGCGGACCACGAACTCGAGCAGCGCCAGCGGATCGCCGTCGTGCATATTGCCACCCATCATGCGACCCATACCGCCGCCCATACCGCCTCCCATCATGCCGCCACCGGCCATCGGGTCGAATTCCAGGCTGTGCAGCTCGACCCGGTCGCCTCCGGCAAACGCGGCGAAGTCGACCAGGACCTCCAGGCGTTCTCCCGGCGACAGGAAGGCCTCGTGGGCCTCCCGGGGCGAGTCCAGCAGGCCCGCGTCCGTGCCAATCACCCGGAACGGGACCGCCTCGCCGTCCACTCGCAGGGCCAGGCGGTAGATCCTGGCGGTCGATCCGTTCAGCAGGCGCAGGCGATGCAGGCGCCGCGCCACTTCATGGGTCGCCGACGGTGTCATGTTCACCAGCACCTCGTCGCCGAGATAGCCCATCATCCCCTGCATCGGGTTCGGCCGGTACACCAGATGGCCGAGCCGGTCGAAGCGCTTGTCCTGCAGTACCAGCGGCAGGTCGGTCGTGCCCAGCCCCAGCCCCAGCGCCTCGTTCAGCGCCTCGTTGTCGTCGTCGCTCACCAGCAGGAAGCTCGCCAGCCCCTGGTGGGCCTGGCGCGCGGTCCGGTGATGGGCATGGGTGTGATACCAGTAGGTACCGCCACGGTTGGTCACTTTAAACCGGTATTCGTACTGCTCACCGGGGTCGACCGTCTGCATCGGATGCCCGTCCACCCGACCCGGAACATGCAGGCCATGCCAGTGGATGATCGTGCCCTCGTCGAGCTGGTTGTCCAGGGTCACGTCCAGTTCATCGCCGGTGCGCAACAAGAGGATCGGATTCTGATATTCATGGCCGTTCATCTGCGTCCGGTACCAGAGGAACGGGGTCTCCTCGCGCCCCGGCACCGGCAGCCACCCCTGCTCCGCGACCAGGGTGAACGGCTTGTTGGGTGCGAGCACCGCAAACGGGCCGTCCGCGCCGGGCAGAAACAGGGCGTTGTCGAGCCGGGGGGCAGACACCGCGTGGTTGAACAGGCTCCAACCGCCGAATGTGGTGATGACGGGAAGCGCCGCGGCCAGCCCCAGAAACTGACGTCGTTTCATCATTGCTTTTCTCCAGTACGGGATGCCGGCATGCTCCGGCGCAGCAGAATGGAATTGCCGATCACCGAGAGCGAGCTGGCGGTCATCGCGACCACACCGATCATCGGGTGCAGCAGCCCGGCCGCGGCGATCGGGATCGCGGCGCTGTTGTAGCCCCAGGCCCAGAACAGGTTCTGCACGATCTTGCGGAAGGTCAGCCGCGACAGTTGCACGGCCTCCACGACCTTGGTCAATTCTCCGCGTACCAGGGTCACGTCGGCCGCCTCGATGGCCACATCCGCACCAGCCCCGATCGCAATCCCGACATTCGCCTGCTGCAGGGCCGGGGCATCGTTGATGCCGTCGCCGACCATCGCCACGTGCTCGCCGTACTCCTTTTGCAACTCGCGAATGGCCTCGACCTTGCCCTCCGGCAGCACCCCGGCGCGTACCTCGTCGATCCCCACCTGAGCGGCCACGGCATTCGCAGTGCGCTCGTTGTCGCCGGTGACCATCACGCAGCGGATGCCGAGACCATGCAGTTGTTCGATCGCGGCCTGCGACTCTTCCTTGAGCGTATCGGCGACCGCGACAACGCCGGCCGGCCGGTCGCCGATGGCCACCAGCATCGCGGTCTTGCCGGCATCCTCCAGTTCCCGCAGGGAATCCAGCAGGGCCGATGGATCCAGGCCCTGCTCCTCCAGCAGGCGCTGGCTGCCCACCAGCACCCGCTCGCCGTCCAGGTGGGCCTCCACTCCACGTGCGGTATGCGACTGGAACTGCTCGACCTCGGCGACCTCCAGCTCCCTGTCGCGCGCCCCTTGCACGATGGCATCG
Organism: Thioalkalivibrio sp. ALMg9; assembly: GCF_000380625.1. Classification (NCBI taxonomy): domain Bacteria; kingdom Pseudomonadati; phylum Pseudomonadota; class Gammaproteobacteria; order Chromatiales; family Ectothiorhodospiraceae; genus Thioalkalivibrio; species Thioalkalivibrio sp. ALMg9. The sequence goes on along the minus strand of NZ_AQYC01000005.1, from coordinate 141,108 downwards.
GCCAGCGGGTGTGCGGAACCGGCCTCGACGGCCGCCGCCGCCCGCAGCACCCGGGACTCGTCAAAGCCTTCGGCCGCGATAACGTCGGTCAATGCCGGCTTCCCCCGGGTAATGGTGCCGGTCTTGTCGAGCACGATCACCGCAATGTCCTTGAGCGTCTGGATCGCGGAGCCCGAGCGGATCAGCACGCCGCGCTCGGCCCCCATGCCGGACCCGACCATCAGCGCGGTGGGCGTGGCCAGCCCCAGCGCACAGGGGCAGGCAATGACCAGCACGGCGATCGCCGCCAGGATCGCCAGCACCAGCGGCGGGCGTTCGGAATCGACCCAGGGCAGGAAGCCCTCGCCCCAGACCAGGATCGGCTGCAGCGCCCCGGAGAACGCCAGCCAGGCCGCAAACGCGGCCAGGGCAATCACCAGCACCGCCGGCACGAAGCGTGCGGTGATGCGGTCCGCCAGTTCCTGCACCGGCACGCGCGAGCCCTGCGCCTCGTTGACCAGGCGGATCACCTGCGACAGGAAGGTATCGGCCCCGACGCGGGTCGCACGCACCTTCAGCCGGCCCTGCTGATTCAGGGTGGCGCCGAGGACGGTGTCGCCCTCGCCCTTGTCCACCGGGACCGACTCGCCGGTGGCAATGGACTCGTCCACGGTGCTTTCGCCGGCCACCACCTCGCCATCGGTCGGCACCTTCTCGCCCGGGCGCACGATCATCACGTCGCCCACCTGGAGCGACTTGACCGACACCTCGACCTCCTCGCCATCACGCTCGACCCGGGCGGTCTTCGCACCCAGGTCCAGCAACTTGCGGATCGCCGAGGAGGCCTCGCCCTTCGCGCGATACTCCAGATAGCGCCCGAGCATATGGAAGGCCATGATGGTCGCGGCCATCTCGATGAACGAGGTCATCGGATAGACGAAACCAACCAGCCCGATCAGGTAGGGCGGCAGCGAGCCCATGGAGATCAGCACGTCCATGTTCAGGTTGCCGCTTTTCAGCGAACGCCAGGCGGACCGATGCGTGGCCGCGCCCCCCGCCAGGAACACCACCGGGAAGGCCAGCAACGCGATGATCAACAGATAGCCGGGGATCGGCTGCCAGAACATGTGCGGCATCATCAGGACCATGATCGCGATGGTCGGCACCATCGCGAACCACAGACGGTTCCAGGCCTGCTTCACGTAGGCGGCGTCGATCGCCGCGTCGTCCGCCTCGCTGGCGGCGTCGTCGGTCTCCACCGCCGCCACGTCGTAGCCGGCCCCCTCCACAGCCGCGCGCAGGGCCTCGCCATCGGGCCCGTCCGGCGTCACCTCCACCGTCACGCGGTGGTCGGAGATGTTGGTGCGCACCGTCTCGATCCCGGCGAGCTTCTCGATCGCCGCGCGCACGATGCCGGCGCAGTGATCCGAACCCATGCCCGGCACCACCAGCCGCACCGAACCGGAACCCCCGGCCTCGCTCTCGACCTGTGCGACGTCGTAGCCGGCGCCCTCCACCGCGGCGCGCAGCCCCTGCGGGTCGACCTGGTCGGGGTCATACCCCACCGTCACCCGGTGCCGGGCGATATTGGTCCCCACCGAGGTCACCCCCGGGGTCTTTTCCAGCGCCGAGCGCACGATGCCCCCGCAGTGGTCCGACCCCATGCCGGGGACGATGACCACCGCCTCGCGGGCGGTCGCCGGCTTCGTTTCTGACGTCGTCATCGCGTGACTCCTTACCGACCACCGAACAAATACTTGATCAACGCGGCGATCGCGAGGATCAGCAGTACCAGGACCAGAAGCCCGATCAGGCCTCCGCCCAGACCCATACCGCCCAGCCAGCCAAAACCTTGTTCATTCATCATGATGGAGTCCTCCCAAGGACTTAAATTCAACGGCGATACGCGGTTTCGCGTATCGAGGGGGCGATCCGCAATCGCCCGGGGCCGGGCGGACGCCCGGCCAGGGAGGACTCAGAGAGGGGGACGCAGATCCGGGCCCGAACGGGCGCCGGGACCCATGGCCACGGCCCCCGGAACGGGGCGGGACAGCGATGCAGTGACCGGCTTGGTCACGGAGGAAGGCAAGGCGGAGGCCCCGCAGATACCGCAAACCGCGCACGGCATCTCGCAGCCCGAGAAGTCCGCCTGAACCGCGGGGTCCAAGGGCAGGGGTTCCGAGGGCGAGGTGGCGCCTTGATCCGGACAGTGGCCCGGCGTGGCGATTGCCGCCCCGTGATCCCCATGCATCATGCCCGCACCGGCGATCGGCGCCAGCAACAGCGCGGCGGCAATCAGCAGAGTCAGCAGATGGGACAGGGCTCGCGACACGGGCAGGCCTCGAAAGAGCATTCTTTTTACAAGTCTAGCAGCGTCGCGGACCGGTCACATGAGATAGATCAAGCAGGGAAGCACAACAACATTACAGCACCGGCGCCAGCAGGTAGGCGGCACGCGCGGCCACGCGGCGCCAGAGCGGGAGATCGTTCACGTCCTGCGGAGTCATCTCGCGGGAACGGGCGAAGTCGGCCTCGAACATGCGCGCCGTCTCGCGCGCGAAGGCCGGGTCCAGCACCAGTGCCGTGACCTCGAAGTTCAGCCGGAAGGAACGGTTGTCCAGGTTCACCGTACCCACGGCCGCGCCCATGTCGTCCACCACGAACGCCTTGCCGTGCAGGAAGCCGTCCTCGTAACGATAGATGCGCACGCCGGCGTCCAGCAGCGGCCCCAGGAAGGCGTAGGCCGCATGCGTGGTCAGCGGGTTGTCGGTGACCTCGGGAATCAGCACGCGCACGTCGACGCCGCTCAAGGCGGCCAGCTTGAGCATGCCCTGCACGCCCTCGTCGGGCACGAAGTACGGGCTGGCGATCCAGATGCGCCGGTCCGCCGCGTGGATCGCCTGCTGCATCATCAGGCTGGCGGTCTCGAATTCATCGGCCGGACCGGAGGGAAGGATCAGTACCGGGACCCCGTCCTCCGCCATGGTCGCCGGCTTCCATTCCAGCTCCGGGACCGCCTCGGTGGCCCAGTGCCAGTCCTCCAGGAACACCGACTGCAACGCGAGGGCGGACGGCCCCGCAATACGCAGGTGGGTGTCGCGCCAGGCACCGATTGCCGGATCGCGGCCCAGGTACTCGTCGCCCACGTTCAGCCCGCCGACCCAGGCCTGTTCGCCATCGGCGACCACGATCTTGCGATGATTGCGGAAGTTCAGCTGGAAGCGATTGCCGCGTCCGCGGGTGGAGTGAAAGTGCTGCACGTGCACACCGGCCTCGCGCAGGGTATCCAGATAGGATCCGGGCAGGCGGTAGCTCCCGATCTCGTCATACAGGAAATAGACCTCGATACCGGCCTCGGCACGCTCCACCAGCCGGCGCTGGAGTTCGCGCCCGATCGCGTCGTCACGCACGATATAGAACTGCACCAGCAGGTAGCGTTCGGCCTGCTCGATCCCCCGGAAGATGCTGTCGAAGGTCGCCTCGCCGTCCACCAGCAGCTCGACCTCGTTGCCGTGGAGAAACGGCCAGCGGGCGAGCTGCTGGACGCCGTCCAGGTGCTTGCTGGGTTCCTCTGCGAGGTACTGGTGCGACCACAGCTCCTCGGTCTTCGGCTGCAGGGCCCGGGCCAGGCTGGAGTCCTCGTCGCGGCGCGCCACGACATAGCCGCGAAACTCACTGGCGCCGAACACCCAGTAGGCCGGGACAGCCACATACGGCACGGTGTTGAGTGAAACGATCCAGGCCACCGCGCCCTGCGATGTGCGGGTGGACATCAGCGCATCCAGCGAGGACAGGAAGCCCAGCAGGTGGAACGCAATGACCACAGTCAGCAGGACGCGCCAGCGCGGGCGCCGCCGGCGCGGCTGCGAACGGGCCTCCCCGCTGGAAGCCGACATACCCGTCTCAGCCCAGGGCGTCGAGGCCGCGCGCCAGATCGCGCTGGATGTCGGCGACGGCCTCGAGCCCGACCGCGACCCGCACCAGGGCCTCGGTAATACCCTGGGCCTCGCGCTTCTCCGGGTCCACGCGACCGTGGGTGGTGGTGGCTGGATGGGTAATGGTGGTCTTGGCATCCCCCAGGTTCGCGGTGATCGACAGGAACTGCGTGGCGTCGATCACCGACCAGGCGGCGTCGCGCCCGCCGGCGACCTCGAAGCTCAGCACCCCGCCGAAGCCGCTTTGTTGCTGCTTCGCGATCCCGTGCTGCGGGTGATCTTCGAGGCCGGGGTAATGCACGGCCGTGACCGCGGGGTGGGATTGGAGCCACTGCGCCAGATTGAGCGCGTTATCGCTGTGCGCGCGCATGCGCAGGGGCAGCGTCTCCAGCCCCTTCAGGAACACCCAGGCGTTGAACGGCGACAACGTCGGACCCGCGGTGCGCAGGAAGCCGTAGACCTCCTTGCCCACCCGCTCGGCGTCGCCCACCACGGCACCGCCGAGGCAGCGGCCCTGGCCGTCAAGGAATTTGGTCGCCGAGTGGATAATGATATCGGCGCCCAGATCCAGCGGGCGCTGCAGGATCGGCGTGCAGAAACAGTTGTCCACCGCGAGCAGCACGTCGCGGCGATGGGCGATGTCGGCCAGCGCACGGATGTCCACCACCTCGCCCAGCGGGTTCGATGGCGTCTCGCAGAAGTACAGCCGCGTGTTCGACTGCGTCGCCTGTTCCCAGGCCTCGAGGTTCGACAGCTCGACGTAGGTCACCTCGACGCCGAAACGCGCCAGGTAGTTGTTGAACAGCACGGTGGTGGTCCCGAACACCGAGCGCGAACAAACCACGTGATCGCCCGCCTTCAGCAGGCCCATCATGGTCGCCAGGATCGCGGACATCCCGGAGGCGGTCGCCACGCAGGACTCGCCGCCTTCCAGCGCGGCCAGGCGGTCCTGGAAGGTGCGCACGGTGGGGTTGGTGAAGCGCGAATAGATATTGCCCGGGACCTCGCCACCGAAGCGCGCGGCGGCCTCCGCGGCCGAGCCGAACACGAAGCTCGAGGTCGGGAAGATCGCCTCGGAGTGCTCGCCCTCGGGCGTGCGCTGGTAGCCATAGCGGATGGCGACGGTCTGCGGGTCGTATTCGCTGGGATCGAAATCGGTCATTGGGGTCTCTCGGGCCACGGATTGCTGACCGGACAGTGTACCCGGCGTTTCCGTCAGTTTCCGGGCTGCAGCCGGTCCGCCACGCGCGTGAGCACGTCGTAGCTGATGGTGCCCGCCGCGCGGGCGACCCGCTCCACCGGCAGGCCCTCGCCCCACAACGTCGCCATGGCACCGACCTGCACCTCCGGCAACCCGGACAGGTCCACCGCCAGCATGTCCATGGAGACACGTCCGATCAGCGGGCAGAGCCGGTCCTGCACAAGGATCGGCGTGCCCGACGGGGCATGCCGCGGGTAGCCATCGGCATATCCCATTGCCACGATCCCGGCACGGCCCGGAGCGGCGGCGGTCCAGGTCGCGCCATAGCCCACCGTACTGCCAGGCTCGAGAGGCTGGGTGGCGATGATCGGGGCGCGCACGGTCATCGCCGGGCGCAGATCGCCGTCCGGGCCCTCCGGGAGATGCTCGACGGGGACCGAGGCCGGATGCGCGCCGTAGAGCATGATGCCGGGGCGTGCCCAGTAATCGCCGGGCGCCGCCGACGCGCTGCCCTTGCCCCAGCCGGCGAACAGGGCCGCCGAATTGGCCACGCTACGGAGCCCCGGGAAAGCGGAAACCGTCGCGCCGAATTGTTCCAGCTGGCAAGCATTCTGCGGATGCCCGGGCTCGTCGGCGCACGCCAGGTGCGTCATCCAGTGCAGGCCACCGCACCCGTGTCCGGCGGCCTGCAAACGCGTGGCGACGCGCTTTGCCACCTGCGGTGCGAACCCCAGGCGATTCATGCCGGTGTTGAGTTTGACCCAGACCACGGGAAGCACCACGCCAGCGGCGTCGAGATAGTCAAGCTGCGTCGCGTCGTGCAGCACGGGCTGCAGGTCGAACTCGGTACAGGCACGCGCCTCGGAGACGTCGCGCGGCCCCTGCAACACGAGGAGTGGGCCGCCGAAGCCGGCAGCGCGCAAGGCGCGGGCCTCGCCGATCTGAGAGACCGCCAAACCATCGCTCGTCTGCGCAAGGGCCTCGGCCGCCCACAGCAGACCATGGCCGTAGCCCTCGGCCTTGATGACCGACCACATCGGAACGCCCGGCGCCAAGCGGCGCGCCACACCCAGGTTGTGTCGGAGCGCCTCGGGATGAAGGTGGATGCTGGCCGCGCGTCTCACGGCGTGCCTAGTGGCCGATCTCGCCGTAGACGTCGGGGGCGTAGTTCTCGAAACGGGTGAACTGCCCGTGGAAGGTCAGGCGCACGGTCCCGATGGGACCATTACGCTGCTTGGCGATAATGATCTCCGCCGTGCCCTTGTCGGGCGACTCGTCGTTGTAGACCTCGTCGCGATAAACGAAGGCGATGATGTCCGCATCCTGTTCAATGGCCCCGGACTCGCGCAGGTCGGACATCACCGGGCGCTTGTTCGGACGCTGTTCCAGCGAACGGTTGAGCTGCGACAACGCGATCATCGGCACACTCAGCTCCTTCGCCAGGGCCTTCAAGCCACGCGAGATATCCGAGATCTCGTTGGCGCGATTCTCGCTGCTGCCGGGGGATTGCATCAGCTGCAGGTAGTCGACCACGATCAGGCCCAGGCCCTTGTGTTCGCGCATCAACCGCCGGGTCCGTGCTCGCAGCTCGGTGGGCGAGAGCGCCGGCGTATCGTCGATGTACAGCGGGGCCTCGGACAGCATCTGCACCGCGCTGGTCAGGCGCGGCCAGTCGCCATCCTCCAAGCGTCCGGAGCGCAGCTTCTGCTGGTTGATCCGCCCCATCGAGGACAGCAGGCGAATGGCCAGCTGCTCACCCGGCATCTCCATGGAGAAAATCGCGACCGGCTCGGAGTTCTTCATCGCCACATACTCGGCAATGTTCATCGCGAACGAGGTCTTGCCCATCGAAGGCCGCCCGGCCACGATCACCAGATCGCCCGGATTCAGCCCCGAGGTCAGGGCATCCAGATCCTGGTAACCGGTGGCAATCCCGGTGATTGGATTCTGGCTTTCGTAGAGATACTCGATCTGGTCCACCGCCGCCGTCAGCAGTGGCTTCATCCCGCGAAAGCCCTGAGCCCCGCGCGCACCCTGCTCGGCGATGCGGAAGACCTTCTGCTCCGCCACGTCCAGCAGTTCCTTGGAACCGCGGCCGTCCGGGGTATAGGCGGAATCGGCAATCTCGGTACCTACCGAGATCAGCGAACGCAGGATAGAGCGCTCGCGGACGATATCCGCATAGGCCACGATGTTGGCCGCACTCGGCGTCTCGGCGGCCAGCCGTCCGAGATAGGCCATGCCCCCGGCCGATTCCAGCTCGGTCGTGCGATCCAGCTGCTCCGACACGGTGACCATGTCGAACGGGGCATTACGATCCGCCAACGCGGACACCGCCCGGAAGATCAGGCGGTGATCATGGCGGTAGAAGTCGTCTGCAGTGATGCGGTCCGCCACCCGGTCCCAGGCAGCGTTATCCAGCATCAACCCTCCGAGGACCGCCTGCTCGGCCTCCTCGGAATGCGGGGGGACCCGCGGGTTCGGGATCATGGGCGAGTTCATGCGACGAACCCGCCCATGTGCCGGGTATCAGCGACCCGGTGGGGCCACCCTCCCGACATCCGGCGGATCACTCTTCGCCGATCACGACGACGCGGATGTCGACGTCCACGTCCGAGTGCAGGTGCAGGCCGATCTCGAATTCACCGGTGGTGCGCAGCGGACCTTCCGGCATGCGCACTTCGCGCTTTTCGACTTCGGTACCCTTGGCGGTCAGCGCGTCGGCGATGTCCGCCGGGCCGATGGAGCCGAACAGCTTGCCTTCGCCACCGGACTTCGCGGTGATCTCGAGCACGGTTGCGTCCAGCTTTTCCTTGCGGGCCTCGGCCGCAGCCAGGGCCTCGGCCGCCGCCTTTTCCAGTTCGGCGCGACGCGCCTCGAATTCGGCGATGTTCTCGGCGGTGGCAAACTTGGCCTTGCCCTGCGGCAGCAGGAAGTTGCGCGCAAAGCCCGGACGCACGTTGACGCGGTCGCCCAGGGTGCCCAGGTTATCGATCTTTTCCAGCAGAATGACTTCCATCTTTGGTATTCCTGTAACGTTTGATCAGCCCCCGAAGGGGCGCATTCTACACCGGTCTCGGACCGGTCTCACGGATTGTTGTCACTGTCCTGCCCGCCCTGCGCGGAACCGGGGCCCAGTCGCGAGCGGATATCCGCCCAGGCGTCGATCACCCCGATGGTGGCCAGCAGCAGAAACATCTGCGGCATGGCCAGGGCCAGGAGCACGTACATCCCCACCAGCCAGAAACTGCTCATCCCCTGCCGGAAGGTCAGCGCGTGCATCAGCGCGATCCCCTGCAGGAAGAACAGTACCGCCAGGATGAACGCCAACTCCGTGGCCACCGGGACCGGGCCCAGATGCCCGATACCGGCCAGCAACAGCGTGACGGCACTCAGCATCCGCCCGAACTGCAGCCCCCGGAACTCCTCGCCGAACGCCCCCGGGTTGTACAGCAGTGCCTGCCAGTAGCGACCCAGCAGCACGGCCAGCGTCAGGCTCAGCAGCAGGATCCCGGCCAAGAGCCCGGTCAGGTACGGCGCCGCGCGGCGCAGCCCCGCCTCCAACTCCTGTGGCCCGGTGTCGCTGCCCTCGACCAGAGGCCCCAGCAGGGCCATGCCCGCCTCGGCCCAGGTGGACTCGAGATCCGGCACCAGCAGGTGCACGGCCAGCACGCCGACCCCGGCGACCGCGGCGGCGACCTGCAGCGTCATGCGCCACGAGATCGTGCGCCGCAGCAGCTCGGCGAGCAGCGCCACTGGCGCCCATTGCACCACCCCGGCAACCACCCCCGCGAACAGCGGGGCCTCCGGGATCAGGACAAACATCGCCACCCCGAGCACCACTGCGGAAAGCACCATCACCAGGAGTGCCTGGCGCAGGCCGATGCGCAGCCCCACGAGGGCGATCAGCGCACTGCTGAGCAGCGCCACCGGAGGCAGGAACAGGCCCGCCACGCCAAAGGCGGAAACCGCGCCTACGGCGCGGCTCCGGCTTTTCATCGCAAATTCGGCCAGTACGCGCATGGCGACGGCCCCGGCGAACCGGTGCGGGACTTAGTGGTTATCGCTGTACGGCAGCAGGGCCAGGAAGCGCGCACGCTTCACCGCCGTGGCCAGCTGGCGCTGATACTTCGCGCTGGTGCCGGTGACACGGCTGGGTACGATCTTGCCGGTCTCGGTCACAAAACCCTTCAACAGATTCAGGTCCTTGTAATCGATGTACTCGATGCCTTCGGCGGTGAACTTGCAATACTTGCGGCGACGCGGAAAACGGGCCATGTCAGATCTCCTTCAATGATTCGGTCAACGAACGGGCGGGATTTACTCGGCGGAAGCCGAGTCGTCGGAGGCGCCTTCGCCGCCCTCGTCGTCACGCTCGCGGCGACGGCCCTTGCCACTCTCCTCTTCCTGGCCCTTGGCCAGCGGGGAGATCTCGGTCACGGCCTCTTCCATGCGCATTGCCAGGTGGCGCAGCACGGCATCGTTGAACCGGAAGGCACTGGCGAGCTCTTCCATCGCCTCTTCCGAGGCCTCGATGTTCATGAGCACGTAGTGGGCCTTCACCAGCTTCTGGATCGGGTAGGCCAGCTGACGGCGGCCCCAGTCTTCCAGGCGGTGGATCTTGCCTTCATGACCTTCGACCAGGCCCTTGTAGCGCTCGATCATCGCCGGGACCTGCTCGCTCTGGTCCGGGTGGACCAGGAATACAACTTCGTAATGACGCATCGGGAACTCCTTGCGGGTATCAGCCTCCCGTCAAATGCGGTGAGGCAAGGGTTCGGCCCAGCGGACGCAGCCGCAGGGCAGAAAGGCGCGACACGATAACCGAAGCGAGCGCCAACAACAAGCAGGGAGCCGGCGAAACAGGGGGTTGCACCGCCCCTCGGAAGGCTACCGGCTACGCAGAACCAGCCGGCGGACCTTCGCGGCGCTGACGGACCGCCTCGAACAGGGTGACGCCGGTGGCGACGGAGACGTTGAGACTCTCCACCGCGCCCTGCATCGGCAGGGCCGCGAGGTGGTCACAGGCCTCCCGGGTCAGACGCCGCAGGCCCTCGCCCTCGGCCCCCATGACGATCGCGGTCGGCGGGCGCAGGTCCAGGTCATAGAGGCTCTCACCCCCCTCCCCGGCCAGGCCTACGGTCCACATCCCGGCATCCTTCAGGGTTGCCAGCGTCCGCGCGAGATTGCCGACCGTCACCACCGGCACGGTCTCGGCGGCCCCGGACGCCACCTTGATGGCGGCGGGGGTCAATGCGGCGCTGTGATGGCGCGGCATGACCACCGCCCCGGCCCCGGCCGCATCCGCGGTCCGCAGGCAGGCCCCGAGATTGTGCGGGTCGGTCACCCCGTCGAGCACCAGCAGCAGATCCAGGCCATCGCGCACCCGGGTGATCAGGGCCTTTTCGTCCAGCAGCGGGCGCGGCGTGCAGTGCACGACCACACCCTGGTTCTGGAACCCCGGAAGCTGTTGATCGAGCCGCTCGCGGCCTACCCGCTCGATCGAGATACCCCGCGACTGCGCCTGCGCTCGCAGGCGCTCCAGGGCGGGTTCGATGGGGTCGGGCGCCAACTGCAGTCGCTTGACCCGCTCCGGGGCCCGCTGCAACACGGCGGCCACTGCGTGGATGCCACCAAAGGTCTCGGCGCGACTACCCTTGCCCCCCTTGCTCATCGCGGACCTCCGCCACGGCGATCCCGCCACGGGTCAACGCCCCGGCGGACACCGTCTGAGCAGCCCCCGAGCAAGCGGGGGAACAGACGCGGGTTCACCCGGCGCCTCAGGACGAGGACGGACGTCGACGACGGCTGCGGCCACGTCCGGACCCAGAGGATTCCTTGGCCTTGGCCGGGCGATCCGCACTCGGCTCGACAATGGTATTTCCGTCCTTGTCGGCCTCGGGGCGCGGCGGCGGAACCGCCTCGTTGCCCGGTTCCGGGGCATCGCTGTTGCCTTCATCCGGCGCGTTCCGCGGGCGGCGTGCGTTGCCCCGGCCACGTCCGCTGCCCCGGGTCCGTTCATTCCCAGGGCTTGCTTCATTCCCCGGGCTCGCCTCATTTCCCGGGCTCGCCTCATTTCCCGGGCTCGCCTCATTTCCCGGGCTCGCCTCATTCCCCGGGCTTGCTTCATTCCCCGGGCTCGCCTCATTCCCCGGGCTCGCCTCATTCCCTGGGCTCGGCTCTTTCTCCGAGCTCGGTTCTTTCGCCGGGCTCGGCTCGGCAGCAGGGCTCGTGTCGCCACCGGCGGCCCCACGGCGGCGGCCACCACGACGGCGGCGTTTCTTCTTCGGCGCCGGGGCATCATCGTCGGCCGCGGGCGCTCCCGGCCCGGCTGCTGTGGGTTTTGCCTCAGGCTCGGGCGCTGCTGCGGTTGGTTCGGCGGCGGCCTCGACCGGCGCCGCATCAACATCCTTGCGGCGCTTGCTACGACGGCTGCGCTTTTTCGGCGGCGGAGCGGCGGGACTCGGCTGGCCCGCTTCCTGGGCCAGGGCCAGATCGATCTTGCGATCATCCAGGCTCACCCGGGCCACCTGCACCTGGAGCTCGTCGCCGATACGGAACACCCGGCCACCGCGTTCGCCGGTCAGGCTGTGGCGTGCCGGGTCAAAGTGGTAGAAGTCGTTGTCGAGGCCGGTCACGTGCACCAGGCCCTCGATGTAGACGTCCTTGATCTCCACGAACAGACCGAACCCGGTGACTCCGGAGACCACGCCGGGGAATGTCTCGCCGACCTTGTCCTGCATGTACTCGGCCTTCAGCCAGGCCACCGCGTCGCGGGTCGCGTCGTCGGCGCGTCGCTCGGCCATCGAGCAATGCTCACCCAACTGCTCCATGTCGCCATGCGAGTACGGGAAGGCCTTGCCACTGCCCTTGCGCAGCACATGGCGAATACCGCGATGCACCAGCAGGTCCGGATAGCGGCGGATCGGCGAGGTGAAGTGCGCGTAGTCGTCCAGCGCCAGACCAAAGTGGCCATCGAGCTCCGGGGCATACACGGCCTGGCTCAACGAACGCAGCAGCACGGTCTGGATCAGCTGCTGGTCGGTGCGCTGGCGCGCTGCCTTCAGGACTTCGGTGTAGTCGGCGGGGCTCGGCTCGTCACCACCGCCCAGGCTCAGACCCGCGCCATTGAGGAAGTCGCGCAGGTCATCGATCTTGTCCGACGGCGGCTGATCATGGATGCGGTACAGCGCCGGCACCTTGTGCTTCTTGAGGAAGCGCGCGGCGGCCACGTTGGCCATGATCATGCACTCCTCGACCAGGCGATGCGCATCATTGCGCACCGTCGGCACGATCTTCTCGATCTTGCGGTCCTCGCCAAAGACGATCTTGGTTTCGGTGGTGTCGAAATCGATCGCGCCCCGGCGATTGCGCGCCGCGTGCAGGGCCTTGAAGGCCTGGTGCAGGGTCTCCAGGTTCGGCATCACATGCGCGTTCTGCTCGCGCTGCGCCGCGTCGCCGTCGAGCATCGCGGCCACGTCCTCGTAGATCAGGCGGGCGTGCGAACGGATCAGTCCCTCGTGGAAGCGATAGCTCTTCAGCGCCCCGCGCGCACCGATCTCCATCTCGCAGATCATGCTCAACCGGTCCACGTTCGGATTCAGCGAGCACAGACCGTTGGACAGGGCCTCCGGCAACATCGGGATCACGTTGTTCGGGAAGTACACCGAGGTGCCGCGCGTGCGCGCCTCGCGATCCAGCGCGGCGTCGCGCTGGACGTAGTGCGACACGTCGGCGATCGCAACCCACAGCCGCCAGCCCTTGCCTTCCGGCTCGCAGTACAGGGCGTCGTCGAAGTCGCGGGCGTCGTCGCCATCGATCGTGACGAACGGCTTCTCGCGCAGGTCCAGGCGATCCTTCTTGTCTGCCTCGGCCACCTCGGCGCCCAGCTCGTCGGCCGCCGCGGTGACCTCGTCCGGCCACTCGTGCGGCAGGGCGTGAGCGCGGATCGCGATGTCGATCTCCATACCCGGCGCCATGTGCTCGCCCAGGACTTCCTGCACGTCCCCACGCAGGCGCGCCGTGCGCGAAGCGGATTCACGGATGCGCACGACCACGATCTGGTCGTCCTCCGCCTCGCCCAGGCCGTCCGGCGGCACCAGGATGTCGTGGGTGATGCGCTTGTTGTCCGGGGTCAGGATGCCGACACCGTCCTCGATCTTCAGACGCCCGACCACCTGGGTGGTGTTGTGCTCCAGGACCTCGACAATCCCGCCCTCGCGGCGGCCGCGACGATCCACGCCCATGACCCGGGCCAGAACCCGGTCGCCATGAAATACCCCGCGCATCTGCTTCGGCGACAGGAACAGGTCGTCGTCCTGCTCGTCCGGCACCAGGAAACCGAAACCATCCGGGTGACCGATCACGCGCCCGCGGATCAGGTCTTCCTGGTTGACCGGCAGATAGGCACCGCGACGGTTGCAAAGGGCCTGCCCATCGCGCTCCATCGCCTTCAGGCGGCGGCGCAGGGCCTCGAGGCGATCGTCGTCGTCGATCTTCAGACGTTCCGCGATCTCGTCGTAGGACAACGGATTGTCGGCTTCCTGCAGAAGCCCGAGGATGAACTCGCGACTGGGGATGGGGTTGTCGTATTTCTGCGCCTCGCGCTCGAAATTGGGATCGGCGGGGGTCTTGCGACGTTGTCTTGGCATTCAGTGAACTCTGTGGATGTTGCAATGGGCAGCCCCTCGCCGGGAATCCGGCTGGGCGCGCAAAGCGCCCATTATGAGGCATGCGGAATTTTGTTGCGCAGGGGACGCGTTTGCGCGCCCCTGCCGACCACACCGGAGGGAAACATTCCCGCTCCGGGGCGTTGACAGCCCCCCAGCCGCGCACTATATTGCGCGCTCCTGAAGCGCAGGACACACGGTTTCCTCATTGTGTGTCGTCCCTCGTGCCGAGGTGGCGGAATTGGTAGACGCGCTAGCTTCAGGTGCTAGTGGGGGTAACCCCGTGGAGGTTCAAGTCCTCTCCTCGGCACCATTTTTCAGCTGTATTCGAATCCCTGTTATACGCGAAGCGACACCCGTGAGGGTGGCGGATTTTCTGCGTGGCGAATCCCACCTGCTCCGCCACTCGGCTCGCCGGAGCCCGCACGGTGGTGCGCGCCCCGACGTGCCCAGGGAGACACGCAATCAGCTGTCGAACGGGTCGCGCAACACCAGGGTCTCGTCACGATCGGGCCCCGTGGAGACCATGTCGACCGGCACCCCGACCACCTCGCTCAGACGCTCCAGATAGGCGCGGGCATTAGCCGGCAACTGGTCATACTCGCGGATCCCGACCGTGGATTCCGTCCACCCCGGCATCTCCTCGTAGATCGGCGTGCAGGCCGCATAGGCCTCGGCGCCGGACGGCGGCGCCTCGCGGGTCTCGCCATCGCAGTTGTAGCCCACGCAGATCTGCACGTTCTCCAGGCCATCCAGCACATCCAGCTTGGTCATGCACAATCCGCTGATGCTGTTCACCTTGACTGCTCGCTTCAGCGCGACGGCATCGAACCAGCCGCAGCGCCGTGCGCGCCCCGTGGTGGAACCGAACTCATTGCCCTGCCGCGCCAGGTGTTCACCCATGTTGTCGAACAGCTCGGTCGGGAACGGTCCGGCGCCCACCCGGGTCGTGTAGGCCTTGGTGATCCCCAGCACGTAGTCGAGGTCGCGCGGCCCCACACCCGACCCGGTGGACGCACCACCCGCGGTGGTATTCGACGAAGTCACGAACGGATAGGTGCCGTGGTCGATGTCCAGCAGCGTGCCCTGGGCCCCCTCGAACATGACGTCCTTGCCCTGCTCGCGCAGCTTGTGCAGGCGGCCCGCCACGTCGGTGACCATCGGCTGCAGGCGCTCGGCGTGCGCCAGGCACTGCTCCAAGACCTCTTGCTGGTCGATGGTCGCGGCCTTGAAGTAATGCTTCAGCGCGAAGTTGTGATAGTCCATCACCTCGCCCAGCTTGGCCGCCAGGCGTTCGCGGTGGAACAGGTCGTCCAGGCGCAGGCCCCGGCGCGCAACCTTGTCCTCGTAGGCGGGGCCAATGCCGCGCCCGGTGGTCCCGATCGCGGCCTTGCCACGGGCCTTTTCGCGCGCCAGGTCGAGGGCTACATGGTAGGGCAGGATCAGCTGGCAGGCATCCGACAGGCGCAGACGGTCTGCCACCGGCACACCCTTGGCCTCCAGCTCTTCCATCTCGGTGATCAGAGCCTCGGGCGAGAGCACCACGCCATTGCCGATCATGCATTCCACGCCCTCCCGCAGGATGCCCGACGGGATCAGGTGGAGCACGGTCTTCTCGCCATCGATCACTAGGGTATGCCCGGCATTGTGCCCGCCCTGGAAGCGCACGACGGCCGCGGCATCCTCGGTCAGACGATCGACAATCTTGCCCTTGCCCTCGTCACCCCACTGGCTGCCCAGTACGACTACAAAACGTCCCATCGCCATCAATGCTCCACTACTGTCCATTCCCCGGCGCGCGGCTCGAGCCGCGCGCCCCCGGGTACTTCGTTGTCCTGGCCTTCCAGCTCGCGCACTACGCGCACGCCGCGGGCACGGAGATCCGCAATGGCCGCCTCCAGCGCCACATCGCCGGTGGCCGGTGCCAGCACCGTCTGACGAGGCGTCATCGGCGCCCCGGCCTCGCGGCGCACGAAGGCGCGCAAATCGGTGCTGAAACCGGTGGCCGCCCGTGCGCGGCCGAAGACGCGACCGATCTCGTTATAACGGCCACCGCGCGCGATCGCCTGGCCGGACCCGGGCACGAAGGCCGCGAACACCAGACCGGTGTGATAGGCATAGCCGCGCAACTCGGCCAGGTCCAGGTGCAGGTCCAGGCCCGGCTCGCTCGCCTCAAGCCGTGCGACCACAGCCTGCAGGTGATCCAGCGCCACCGCCACCTCGGCGGGTGCACCGGCCAGGGCGCGACGGGCAGCGTCGAGTACCGTGGCGTCGCCATTCAGATCCACCAGGGAGCGCAGCCGCGCACAGGCCGCCGGATCCATGCCGCCGGCCTGCCAGGCCGCGAGGGTCTGTTCGATCTCGGGCACGCTCTTGCGCTGGAGTTGATCGAAAAATTCCTGCTCCTGGCTCGCATCCAGACCCGCATCCTGCGCCAGGGCACGATAGATCCCGACGTGGCCGAGATCCATGCTAGGACGTTCCACTCCGCAGGCGGCCAGGGTCGCCAGCATCAACCGGATAATCTCGAGATCACTATCGATCCCGTCATGGCCAAACAGCTCGGCCCCGGCCTGAAGCGGACTGCGTGAACCCGACCATTCATCTGCACGGGTACGCAGCGCACTGCCCACGTAACAAAGCCGATTCGGGCCCTGGACACGCAGACGGTGAGCATCGATCCGCGCCACTTGCGGGGTCAGGTCTGCGCGCACGCCCATCATGCGGCCAGTGAGCTGATCCGTCAGCTTGAAGGTCTGCAAATCCAGCGCGTGCCCGGCACCAGTCAACAGGGACTCCAGATACTCCGCCAGCGGCGGCATCACCAGGTCATAGCCCCAGGTGTCGAACTGGTCCAGCACGCGCCGGCGGAGGTCCTCCAGACGGCGCGCAGCATCCGGAAGGGCCTCCTCCAGCCCGTCCGGCAGCAACCAGCGGTTGATATCGGTCATCTCGTCCCTGCTCTTGTGCTGTGATCCGCCACGCCCGAGTGGCGGCCCGGCAAAAATCGGGCCCGGAATCTTCCGGGCCCGTTGCAAACGGCCACCTTCGAGGCGGCCACGGCGGACCGCCTCCGCCCCTCCTTTACCGGGTCGGCAACGGCGCCGGGCGTTCGCCACCGGGGGCGTTGAAGAACTGGAAGAACTCGGAGTTCGGTTCCAGGATGAAGGTGCTGTTCTCGCCACTCATGCTATTGCGGTAGGCGATCAGGCTTCGATAGAAGCGGAAGAATTCCTGATCCTCGCCAAACGAGCGCCCGAGGGTCTCGGTGGCGATCGCATCACCGCCACCGCGGATCTCTTCCGAGTCCCGATAGGCGTTCGCCAGGATGACCGTGCGTTCACGGTCGGCGCGCGAGCGGATGCGCTCGGCCTCTTCCTGACCGCGGGCGCGGAAGTCCTGGGCGACCCGCTGACGCTCGGCGCGCATGCGCTCGTATACCGACTCGGACACCTCTTCCGGCAGGTCCATGCGGCGGATGCGGACATCAACCAGGTCGATCCCCAGCTCCTGCGCGGTCTCCAACGCAGTCTGGCGCACCGCACCCATGATCGTCAGGCGTTCGCCAGCGACCACGTCCTGCAACTCGAAGCGTGCAAACTCGTTACGCATCCCGTCGCGCAGGATCTGGGCCAGGCGCTCTTCGGCCAGACGCTCGTCACCACGGGTGGCACGGTAGAACTGACCGACATCGTCGATCCGCCACTTGGCGTAGAAGTCGACAATGATGTTCTTCGCCTCGGAGGTCAGGAACCGGTCCGGCGGGATATTCAGCGTCATGATCCGGGCGTCGAACTTCTCGACGTTCTGGATCAGCGGGAACTTGAAGTGCAGCCCAGGGGCCGGGTCGACCTCCCGGATCTCCCCGAGGGCGAACTTGATCACGCGGTCACGCTCGTCGACGGTGTAGGTCGACAGCGCGACCACGATCCCGAGCACGACTACGGCAATACCGACGATGCGAAACATTAGCGAACCTCCCGCGAACGCTGGGCGGCCGGGCTGCGATCGCCCAGTCGGTTCGTGCCCGTGCCACTGTTGCCGAACGTGCTGCGGCTGGTATCCAGCGGCCGCGGTGTTGGCGTGTCACCGGAATTAGTGGTGGAGCGCTGCCCCTGGAACAGTTGATCCAGCGGCAACATCATCAGGTTGTTACTGCTGCCCACATCCAGCATTACCTTGCGGGAATCCTGCAGCACGGCCTCGACGGCCTCGAGGTACAGGCGGTCGCGGGTTACGTCCGGCGCCTGCTGGTATTCGGCCAGCAACTGATCGAAGCGCGAGGCGTCACCCTCGGCGCGCGCGATCACCTGGTCCCGGTAACCCTCGGCCTCCTCGATGATACGGGCGGCCTGACCGCGTGCCCGCGGAATCACACCGTTGGCGTAGGCCTCGGCCTCGTTGCGGAAACGCACCTCGTCCTCGCGGGCACGAATCGCGTCGGCAAAGGCCTCCTGCACCGGCTCCGGCGGCTGCGCCTGCTGCATGGACACGGCCGTCACGATAATGCCCGCGCCATAGGAATCGAGGTTTTCCTGCATCACCACTCGCGAGGAGGATGCGATCTCGCCACGCCCCTCGCCGAGGATGAAGTCCAGGTTGTTCTTGCCGATACGCTCGCGGATCGCCGACTCCATCACCTGGTTCACGGTGGTGTCGGGGTCGCGCACGTTGAACAGGTAGTCGACCAGATCGAGGACGCGGTACTGCACCGCGATGTCGACATCAATGATGTTCTCGTCACCGGTCACGATCAGCGCACGGTGGGAGAGCGTACGCACGTTGTCGACATTCTCGATCTCGACGCGCTCGATCGGGTACGGCAGGTGCCAGCCCGGCCCCGGGTTTTTCACTTGCTGGAATTCGCCGAAACGCAGCACGACGCCGCGCTCGCCTTCCGAGATGATATGGAATCCGGAGGCCAGCCAGACAACCACGGCAATGATCAGGCCGAGGCTGACCAGGGCCTGCGTGCCGCGCCCCATGCCGCCGCTTCCGGAACCGCCGGAGCCGCCACTGCCGCCCCCGCCGAAGATGCCGTTCAGCTGACGCGACAGCTTGCGCATCATTTCTTCGAGATCGGGCGGCTGGTTACCGCCTCCGCCGCCACCGCTACCGCGCTGGCCGCCACCACCCCCACTCCAGGGGTCGCGGTTGTTGTTTCCCGGTTCGTTCCAGGGCATGGAGTGGACTCCGTCGCTCGCTCAGGGCTGCGCCCGACGCGGAATCCATGGAGACCGGCGGGCATAAGGGGTCACATTCTAGGGAGGCGCCTCCGGGCGGGCAACCACGCCCGGAGGGAAATGGGGGTTACTCGGGGCCCATACCGGCCGGCTCGGCCTCAATCACGACAAACGCCTGGGCGTAATCGCGCTCGTCGCTGATGCTGAGATGGATGGTCCCGGCGCCCAGACGCTCGGCCGTGGCGCGGGCACGCCCCTCCAGCACGAACTCCGGCCGACCACGGGCATCATGGGTCACGCCGGCCTCGGCCAGTGCCATATCCGCCCCGATGCCGCAGCCGAGCGCCTTGGACAGGGCCTCCTTGGCGGCGAAGCGCCGGGCGAGAAAACCGGCCGGGTGTTCGGGCGGCAGGTCCGCGCGCTCCAGCGGGTGCAGGATACGTTCCGCCAGGCGCGCACCGTGGCGCTCCCACATGCCCTGCATGCGCGCGACCTGCACCAGATCGGTTCCGATGCCCAGGATCATCCGGCGCTCAAACCGGGTACTGACCGGGCGGCAGACCCTGGCGCGCGGCATCCATCAGGCCGCGCATATGGCTGACCGCCTCGGGCAGGCCGGTGAACAGGGCCCGGGCCACGATCGAATGCCCAATGTTCAGCTCGTGAAACACCGGGTTGGCAGCAATCGGCCGCACGTTGTCATAGTCCAGCCCGTGCCCCGCGTTGATGACCAGCCCCATGGCCCGGCCGGCCGCAGCGGCCTCGTTGATCCCGCCCAGGAGCCGCTCGCGCTCGGCGACATCGCGGGCATTCGCATAAGCACCGGTATGCAACTCCACCACCGGGGCGCCGATGGCCACGGCGGCCTCCAGCTGGCGCACATCCGGCTCCACGAACAGCGAGACCTCGATCCCGGCGGCGGTCAGCGGCGCAACAAACGCGCGCAAACGCTCCAGCTGGCCCAAGGCATCCAGGCCGCCCTCGGTGGTCAGCTCCTCGCGCTTCTCCGGCACGATACAACAGGCCTCCGGGCGCAGCTTCAGGGCGATCGCCTGCATCCCCTCGGTGGCGGCCATCTCCAGGTTCATCGGGACCTTCAGCCGCGGCTTGATCCCGAACACGTCGTCATCCTGAATGTGGCGCCGGTCCTCGCGCAGATGCAGGGTGATCGAATCCGCCCCGCTGGCCTCGGCCAGGCGCACGGCCTGCATCAGGTCCGGGTACGGCGTATGCCGCGCCTGGCGGATGGTGGCGATATGGTCGAGATTGACCCCGAGCTTCAGCGGAGCAGGATGCGACATGATGCGATGCCCTTGTATGGCTGCGGTCCGGGCCACTACAGCAGACCCCGGGTCCGCAGCGGCCGCCCGGCCAGATGGGTGTCGATCAGCCGACGCATGAAGTCGCGGCTGACGCGGGCCTGATTATCCGGCACGTCGCAGGCGCTGGCCAGCGCCTGCAGCGCGACACCGGGGATCGCCTCGCTGCGACCGGCGGCCACACGCTCGACCCCCGCCTCCGGGTCGTAGCGGTACCAGGCATCGGGGTCCAGCTCGGCCGGGTCCACGTGTTCGAGCCCGGAATCGAGTGGTGCGAGCAGGGCCCATTCCGCGCGGCGCAGGACCGTATCGGCGCGCTCGCGGGCGGCCAGCCGGGCATAAGCGGATAACAGCGCCGGGAGGGCCTCCGGGATCGGTGCGTCGCGTGGGTACAGGCGCAGGATCAGTTCGTTCAGGTACAGCCCGCAGACCAGGGCCCGCCCGGTCAGCGGGAAGACCCGCTGCTGCTCGGCCACATTCAGCGTCGGCAGCTCGCCGCGCCCACGCCAGGCGAGATCCAGCAGCACGAAGGGCTGCACCGATCCGGCCTTGCCGCGCACCACTGCCGACAGGCGCCCGGCCTCGGCGGTGAGCAGGTCGAGCACCCGGCTGTTCTCGCGTAGCGGGCGGGCGTGCAGGACCACCCCCTGGGTGAGCCCGGCGGTCGCGCTCACCGCGATTCTTCGATCCCGAGGTCACGCAGGGCGCGCGGGTTGCGGGTCCAGTCGGCCTCGACACGCACGGTCAGGCGCAGCATCACCTTGCGCTCCAGCAGCGCCTCCAACTGGACGCGTGCGGCCTGGCCGATGCGCTTGAGTCGCTGCCCGCCCTTGCCGATCACGATGCCCTTCTGGCTGTCGCGCTCGACTAGGATCACGGCATCAATGTGAGTGGTGCGCGGCTCGTCCGCCCATTCCTCCACGCGCACCGCCACCGAGTACGGGACTTCCTGCCCCAGATGCTCCAGCATGGACTCGCGGATCATCTCTTCGGCACGAAAGCGCTGCGGGCGATCCGAGAGCTGATCCGGGTCGTACAGGAACGGTCCCTCCGGGATATGCGCCCGAATCTCCGCAATCAGACCGTCCAGGTTGGATCCGGTCTTCGCCGAAAGCGGTACCACGCCGACATAGCCGAAGGCCGCGGCGCGGGCCTCGATGAACGGCAGCAGCTCTTCCTTCTCCCGACACTGGTCCACCTTGTTGATCACCAGGAGTGCCGGACGCCCGGAATGACGGATGGTCTCCTCGATGCGCTCGTCGCCGGGGCCGAACTCTCCAGCCTCGACGATGAAGCAGACCAGATCGGCATCCGCCAGCGCCTGGCTGGCCGTGCGATTGAGGACCCGGTTCACCAGCTGGGTACGCTCGGTATCGATCCCCGGGGTATCCATCAGTACGACCTGGTCCTGCCCCTCGGTCACGATGCCGAGGATGCGATTGCGCGTGGTATGCGGCCGGCGGGTCGTCGCCGCCAGCTTCTCCCCAACCAGGCGGTTCATCAGCGTGGTCTTGCCCACGTTGGGCCGGCCAATCAGTGCGACCAGCCCGCAGTGCGTGGTGGCGGGTTCGGGGACTACGGTTTCACTCATTGTTCCTGTACCTGTTGCAGGCGTTTCAGGGCCGCCTCGGCCGCGGCCTGTTCGGCGCGACGGCGCGAGGAGCCCTGGCCACGTTGGCCCCAGCCCTGGGTGGGCAGGTGGACCGCCACGGTGAACTGGCGCTTGTGATCGGGGCCGACCACCTCCAGCACCTCGTAGACCGGCAGATCCGCATTGCGGCCCTGCAGTTGTTCCTGCAGCCGGGTCTTGGGGTCCTTCAGCGATTCAGCCGACGGGAGATCGTTCAGGCGCTCGACATACAGCGCCAGGGTAAAGTCGCGCGCGGCCTCCATCCCGGCCTCGCGGTAGGTCACCCCGATCAGGGCCTCCACCGCATCGGCCAGGATGGAGTCGCGGCGTTGGCCGCCACTCTTGCGCTCGCCCTGCCCCAGGTTCAGCGTGCCCTCGAGGCCGGTCTCCCGAGCCAGATCCGCCAGCGACTCGCGATTGACCAGCGCCGCACGCAGGCGGGTGAGATCCCCTTCCGGGGCATCCGGGAGCTTCTCGTACAGGGCGTCGGCGATCACCAGCCCAAGGACGGCGTCACCCAGGAACTCCAGGCGCTCATTATTGCGCCCGCCGGCGCTGCGGTGGGTCAACGCCTGGTCAATCCCGTCGCCGTCGCGCACGGCCGCGGGCAGCAGACTGCGAAAATCCCGGCTCACGAACCCACCCGACAAAGCATGCAAGGAACCGACGCCGACCCCATCAGGGGGCCAGCGTCTCGCTGTTCGAGAAGCGCGCCACCACGTCCACATTGCCGAGGAATTCGCGGCGCACCTCGTACTGCAGGTGCAGCTGGCGGCTGGCGCCATTCTCGGTCACGCTGAAGTCCTCCTCGCCGATCCCGTCGTATACGGAATTGATCTGGAAGCGGCGGTTGATCTCGCGCCACAGTTCGCGTTCGCTCTTCTCTGCCGCGCCGGCCTGGGTGGCGACGTCCTGCATGATCGAGCGCACGGTGAGGAACTGGGTGTACTGCGTGCCCATCTTGATCACGAAGGTACCGACCAGCAGCGCCAGGAAGATCAGCGCGAGAATGGTGATCGCGCCCGCGCCCTGCATCGAGTGTCTGGAATGTTGCATGAATACCCCGTCCCTGTTTGCCCGCCCCCGCGGGGCTACTAGCGAATCGCCTGGCCGATCCGGGAAAAGTCCCGATGGCCTTCATTGTAATCCCAATGCAGCCAGATGAAGAGGGCACGCCCAACCAGATGCTCCTCGGCGACAAAACCCCAGGATCGGCTGTCGTTGGAATTATCGCGGTTGTCACCGACCATGAAGTAGTGCCCGTCGGGCACGGTGACCGATCCATCCAGGCTGGCCTGCTGCTCGCGCATCAGGGTGTTATAGGTGCGCCCGTCCAGGGTCTCCTCGAAGATCGAGGCACCCGACATCACCTGCCCCGAGCCCTCGCCCTCGAAGGTCCCGACGCGCTCGGCCGACTGCGGCTCCCCATTCACGTACAGGACGCGGTCGCGGAACGCGATGGTGTCGCCCGGCAGGCCGATCACACGCTTGATGTAGTCCTCGGTCGGCTTGCGCGGATACTTGAACACCACCACCTCGCCCCGCTCCGGTTCCCCGGTGTCGAGAATCTTGGTGCGCGTCACCGGCAGACGAATGCCGTAGGAAAACTTGCTGACCATGATGAAGTCGCCCACCAGCAGGGTGGGCATCATCGAACCCGAGGGAATGCGAAAGGGCTCGGCCACGAACGAGCGCAGGATCAGCACGATCAGCAGGACCGGGAAGAACGAGCGCGAGTAGTCGACGAACCAGGGCATTTCGCGCTGGCGCTCGGGGCTCCGACGCCGCCGCAGGATCACCCAGCCCAGCCAGATCAGGCCGGTCACGGCGGTTGCCAGCACCAGGATCAGTTCGAGATTTGCCATGCCGTGTCCTCTGTTCCCGGCCCGCCGGGGATCGCCCTGCGACCCGTCCGGGCCGCAGGCCTGGTTGTTACTTCTTGTCGTCGTCTACCGACAGCACCGCGAGGAAGGCTTCCTGCGGGACATCCACCCGGCCGATCGACTTCATGCGTTTCTTGCCCGCCTTCTGCTTTTCCAGCAGCTTGCGCTTGCGCGAGACATCCCCGCCGTAGCACTTGGCCAGCACGTTCTTGCGCATCGCCTTGACCGTGGAGCGCGCGATGATCTTCGACCCGATCGCTGCCTGGATCGCCACCTCGTACATCTGACGCGGGATGATCTTCGCCATGCGCTCAATGATCTGGCGCCCGCGCGACTCGGCGTGGTCGCGATGCACGATTGCCGACAGCGCATCCACCCGGTCGCCGTTGATCAGGATATCCACACGTACCAGCGGCGCCGCCTCGAACCGCAGCGGCTGATAGTCGAACGACGCATAGCCACGGGTCGCGGACTTCAACCGATCGAAGAAGTCCAGCATCACCTCGGACATCGGCAACTCGTAGGCCAGCTGCACCTGGCGCCCCAGGTACTGCATCTTGGTCTGCGACCCGCGCTTTTCCACGCACAGCGTGATCACCGCGCCGACATACTCCTGCGGGACCAGGATATTGGCCTCGATGATCGGCTCGCGGATCTCGCCGATCTCGTTGTTCGGGGGCAGCTCCGAGGGGTTGTGCACCATGACCACCTCGCCGTCGCTTCTTTCCACCTCGTAGACCACGGTGGGCGCGGTGGTGATCAGGTCGAGGTCGTATTCACGCTCCAGACGCTCCTGCACGATCTCCATGTGCAGCATGCCGAGGAAACCGCAGCGAAAGCCGAAGCCCAGCGCCTGCGAGGTCTCCGGCTCGAAGGACAACGCGGCATCGTTCAGGCGCAACTTGTCCAGGGCATCGCGCAGGTCGTTGAAGTCCTCTGCACTGACCGGGAACAGCCCGGCAAACACCCGCGGCTGAACCTCCTGGAAGCCCGGAACGGGTTCGGAGGCCGGGTTGTTGAAGTCCGTAAAGGTATCCCCGACCTTGGCCCCGGAGATGTCCTTGATGGTCGCGATCAGATAGCCGACATCGCCAACCTCCAGGGTCGCGCGATCCACCGGCTTGGGCGTGAACACCCCCACCCGGCTGACCTCGTGGGCACGCCCGACCGACATCGCCTTGATCTTCTGCCCGGCGCGGAAGCGTCCGGCCTTCACCCGCACCAGCGCGACCACGCCCAGGTAGTTGTCGTACCAGGAGTCGATCACCAGCGCCTTGGGTGCAGCCTCGGAATCGCCCTCCGGCGGCGGGATACGACGCACGATCTCTTCCAGCAGTTCGGCCATCCCCTCGCCGGTCTTCGCGGAGACTCGCAGGGCGTCGGTGGCCTCGATACCGATCACATCCTCGATCTCGGCCGCCACCCGATCCGGCTCGGCGGCCGGCAAGTCGATCTTGTTCAGGACCGGAACGACCTCCAGGCCCTGGTCGAGCGCGGTGTAGCAGTTCGCGACGCTTTGCGCCTCCACCCCCTGCGACGCATCGACCACCAGCAGTGCGCCTTCGCAGGCGAACAGCGAGCGCGACACCTCGTAGGAGAAATCCACGTGCCCCGGGGTGTCGATGAGGTTCAGCTGGTAGCGCTGACCATCCTGGGCGTCATAGAACAGCGACACGCTCTGCGCCTTGATGGTGATTCCGCGCTCGCGCTCCAGATCCATCGAGTCCAGCACCTGCTCCGACATCTCGCGCTCGGTCAGGCCGTTGCAACCCTGGATCAGGCGGTCCGCCAGCGTGGACTTGCCATGGTCGATGTGCGCGATGATGGAGAAATTGCGGGTAAGGCGGGTTTCGGTCATGCAGGGGCCAGTAGGTCCAGCAGTGCCTTTCGGTCGAGGAAATGGCAGCAGAGAATGTCGTCGTCGACCGCGAGCACCGGGACCTTGACGTTGAAACGCGCCTGCAGGTCCGGGTGCTCGTCGATGTCGACGACCGTAAGCGCGAAAGTATAACGGCTTTTGAGGGCCATGATCTCGGCCAGCATGTCATGGCAGAGACCGCAGCTCTCGCGATGATAAAGGGTCAGTTCGGTCATCCAGAAACGATTGGGAGGGCTGCCGAACCCGCCGGCAGCCCTCCCGTTCTCCATTGCTGCCCCGCAGCACCCGCGCCGTTGGACCCGCGCGAGCGCAGCACGAGGCGGTTTCAGTCCCGCGGAACGCGCAGGGCGATATAGGTCGGATTGCCACCACGGTACACCAGTACCGGCACCGTGCGCCGCTCACCCACCTCTTCGATCCGCTTCTCCAGGGTCTCCACCGAGTCGACCGCATGGCCGCCAAACTGGACGATCACGTCGCCGGAGCGCACCCCGGCCGAGCGCGCCGGATTGTCGGTGACGTCCCGGACCACCAGGCCGCCATCGACGTCCAGCTCTGCGGCACGCTCGGCATCCAGCGGCTCCAGGACCATCCCCAACAGGCTTTGCGGCTCGGTCCGCTCCGGGGCCTCACGCTGCGGCCCCCCGCGCTGGGCGGAGATATCCTCCGGCAGACGCTCGATCTCGACGATGATGGTGCGAGTCTCGTCACCACGGCGCACCTCGACCTCGGCCTCGGCGCCCACCGGCGTGCGCCCGACAATCGGCGGCAGCGCGGACGAGTTCGGCACCTCGATGCCGTTGAACGACAGGATCACGTCCCCGGTTTCAAAGCCGGCCTTCTGCGCCGGACTGTCCGGCTGCACGCGCGAGACCAGCGCCCCGGCCGGCTTGTCCATGCCGAAGGAGTCGGCCAGCTCGCGGGTCACTTCCTGGATCAGCACACCCAGCCAGCCACGCGTCACCTCGCCGTGCTCGCGCAACTGCTGTACCACGTCGCCCACCATCTCGATCGGTACGGCAAAGGACAGCCCCATGAAACCGCCGGTCCGGCTGTAGATCTGCGCGTTGACGCCAATCACCTCGCCATCCAGGTTCAGCAGCGGCCCGCCGGAGTTGCCCGGGTTGATGGCCACATCGGTCTGAATGAACGGCACGTAATTCTCGCTCGGGAGGCTGCGCCCCTTGGCACTGACGATGCCGGCGGTCACCGAGTGATCGAAGCCGAACGGCGAACCGATCGCCAGCACCCATTCGCCAACCTTCAGATCGGACGAGGAGCCGAGTTTCAGAGTGGGCAGGTTCTCGGCGTCAATCTTGAGCAGGGCCACATCACTCTGCGGGTCCTTGCCAACGATCTCGGCGTCGAACACGCGCCGGTCGGACAGGTGCACGACAACCTCCGAGGCGCCCTCCACCACATGGTTCGCGGTGATGATGTAGCCATCTTCGGTATAGATGAACCCGGAACCCAGCGAGTTGCGCTCGAAGCGCTCAGGCCCGCGCGGGCCTTCGCCCCCGGGGCCCCCAAAGAAACGTTCGAACAGGTCCTCGAAGGGCGAGCCCTCGAAGTCCGGCATCTGACTGCGATGCGGGTTCTCGCGCTCGCGGGTGGTCGCGATATTCACCACCGCCGGGCTGTGCTCCTCCGCCAGCGGCACGAAGTCCGGCAGCATGCGCGCCGAGGCCGGCAGCGACAGGGCGAGAAAGGTCAGGGCCACCAGTGCCCATTGCATCGGTTTCATCATCATCCAGCCCGCATTGGGAAGTCGTAGGTTCATGGCTCTAGAAAGCCGGCCCGGCCACAAGTTCCCGGCGACCGGCGCGAAGATTCAGGGCCGGGGCGCAGCCATGGGTGCCGCAGCGCGGTGGGTTCCCGTGGCCGGATGGCGCTCCAGCAGCACCGGCGCCAGATCCGGGGCGCGCCGGCGCAGCCAGGCGCGCACGCCGAGCAGCCCGCCCGCGAACCCCAGGGCCCCGGCCAGCAAGTGAAAGCCCTCTCCGAGTCCGGGCACGACCAGCATCAGCAGTGCCGGCGCCGCCACCAGGCCGGCGAGCGGCAACAGGTACATCGCCAGGGCCCCCGAAACCAGCGCCTGATCGCGAATACCCAGGGTCACGGTATCTCCCGGCTGCAGCGAGCCGGGATGGCCGATGGACACCTCCACTGCCTTGCGGCCCAGCACCTCGGACAGGACGCCGCTGCCGCAGCCCGTCCGGGCCGAACAACTGCCGCAGGTCGAACGGCGCTCGATACGCACACGCGCCGCGTAGCCCTCCACCGAGAGCACGGTTCCCTGTTCGCGGATCCATTCACTCATGCTTGCGAGCCCATGTGGCGATTCAATTGCCGGGGTGATGCACCACGGCGTCCAGCACGCCCCGCACCGTCGCCTGCGGGACATCGCCCACCGCAGTGACCTGGTGCCCCGCGATCGAACGCGCGGCCCCGTGCGTGGCCCCGGCACGTGTCGTGCCCTCGAACATCTGCTCGCCGCTGGCCTTCTCGATATAGACCGAGACCGAGGCCAGACCGTCGCTCAACACGAAATGACGCAGGCTAGCCTGGTCGTCTCCGACACGGCGTTCGGACGCGGCAATCGCGGAAAAGCCATCCGGCAGTTTGGCAAAGCTCCAGCCGTCCATGCCGGTCTGCTCGTCCCAGTCGGGCTTCTTGTGCCCATGGTCGGCTCGCACCTCGACATGCTCGGCGTCCTCGCGGGTCGCCTCGAGGGCGGTTTCCGCGACCTCGTCAAGATGCTCAAGATCGGTAAAGGCCAGGCGCTCAAGCAGCGCCCCGTGACCGTCGTACAGTTCGCTGAGCAAGGGGAGCGCGGTCGCGGTGTGCAGGCAGTAGCGATGGCTGTAACGCAGCATATCGCGGGCACGCGCTAGGATCATGCGGCACTCGAGTCCGGCGACACGGTCCACGCCCATGTCTTCCAGGGCGTAGTGATCGTGATGTTCGAGCAGGAAGACTGGCGCTCCGGCCGGCCAGTGCGGGGCCCCTCCACCACCTTCGCCGGCTGCGGCCCGGGCTCCCTTCAACGCGCTCAGACGGTCGACCGACCGCAGGATCTCGCGGTGGCTTCCGGTCAGGGTTTCCAGGCGCTCGCGGTAGCCACCGTTCTCGGCGGCGTGCACCACACGAATGGCGTCCAGTCGGTCATCCCGCTGGAGCACGAAAGTTCCCTGGTAACTCTCCGAATGCAGGCTACTGGTCATCCGCTGCAGCCAGTCTGCCGGGGATTGATCCCCGGCCAGAACCGGCAACGGAACACAGCAAAGTGCAGTGGCGGCAACCAGGACGAACGGTAGGCCGCGGCGCATCACGCGTTACTCGTCACTCACCGAGTAACGAACCCGGCCCAGGGCGGTAGAACCCGGCCCGGTCAGTTCCGCGTGATTTTCGAGGTAGCGGGCAAAGCGTGGGTCCAGCGACTCGCGTCCGGCGGCCGGGGCCTCGACGTCGGAGGTACTGGCCCGCTGCACGCCATCGGCGACCTGTGCCGGGGTACGGGTCTCGCTGGCGACCGGAGCGGCCTCCTGCGTGCCCGTGTCGGGCCCCAGCATCTGCATCCCGACAAGGGTCACCATCGCGACCGCGGCGGCCACACCAGTGCCCGCAACCGGCTTCAGCCAGCGCGGCTGCGCCGGCTTGTGGGCAGCCGACAGCGGCGCCTCGTCGGCCAGGGCCGCATGGACACCGTCCATGAAGTTCGCGGGGGCCGTGCGGCGCATCCCGCCGCGCAGACTATCGCCGATCAGGTGATAGCGTTCCCACTGACCGCGGTCCTCTTCGGACTTGACCAGTTCATCCATCAGGCGACGCGTCTCGAAGTCATCCGTTTCTCCGTCCACCAGGGCCGAAAGACGTTCATTCTTTGAGACTTGCTCTGTCATGTCGCTACTCGTTCAGTTGTTGTCTAACAAAGGACGCAAGGTCCGGTCGATGGCCTCGCGGGCCCGAAAGATACGCGACCGGACCGTGCCGATCGGGCATCCCATCGTCTGCGCGATTTCCTCGTAACTCAGTCCCTCGATCTCGCGCAGTGTGATGGCCATCCGAAGGTCGTCGGGCAGTTCCTCGATGGTGCGACGCACCGCCCCTTCAATCTCTTCGGACAACAGCTCCCCCTCCGGGGTTGCACTGTCCTTCAGGGCGGAGTCACCGCCCATCTGTTCCGCGTCCTGCGCATCGATTTCGGCCTCGGGCCGCCGCCGTCCCTGGGAGACAAGGTGATTCTTGGCCGTATTGATGGCGATGCGGTAGAGCCACGTATAGAACGCACTCTCGCCGCGAAAGTTCGCCAGCCCCTTGTAGGCCTTAATAAAGGCCTCCTGAGACACGTCCAGGGCCGCTGCATGGTCATGGACATAACGCCCAACCAGGTTGACGATCTTGTGCTGGTACTTCAGCACCAAGACGTCGAAGGCCGCCTTGTCGCCCTTCTGAACTCGCTTGACCAGGGCCTCGTCGGAAGCCTTCTCGCTCATGCGGGGACTCCCGCCAACACGCCAGTCTCCGGTATTCTATGTTGCATGGACCGCCTGACTCGCATTAAGTTCGCTTTGCGCACAACACTGTTGCGCAAGGGCCACAATTCGCTCTGGCAACAAGCGCAGCACGTTACCTGACCCATGGGGACAGTACAACAACCGCGCCTGGCGGACGTCCTCGTGATTGGAAGCGGCGCGGCGGGGCTCTCCGCAGCCCTGCATCTGGCCCCGCACCGTCGCGTCACCGTGATCAGCAAGGGCCCGGTGGACGAGGGTTCTACCCGCTATGCCCAAGGCGGAATCTCGGCAGTCCTCGACCGCACCGACTCCTTCGATGCCCACATTCAGGACACCCTGGACGCGGGCGCGGGCCTGTGTGACCCGGACGCCGTGCGCCGCACCGTGGCGGCGGGCCCCGAGGCGATCCACTGGCTACTCAACCTCGGCGTGCCGTTCACCCGCGAGCCGCTCGAGGGCCGCAGCCGGCTGCACCTGACCCGCGAGGGCGGGCACAGCGCCCGGCGCGTCGCGCACGCCGCCGATGCCACCGGGCGAGCCATCGAAGAGGCCCTGGTGCGCAGCGCCTCGGGCCAGGGCAGCATCGAGGTGTTCGAACGCCACGTGGCCGTGGACCTGATCACCCAACCAGTGGACGGCACCCGCCGCGTGGTTGGCGCCTACGTGCAGGACGCCAAGACCCGTGAGGTGGAGACCATCCTCGCCCCGACCGTGATCCTTGCAACCGGCGGCGCCAGCAAGGTCTACCTCTATAGCTCCAATCCGGACGGCTCCACCGGCGACGGCATCGCGATGGCCTGGCGCGCCGGGTGCCGCATCGCCAACATGGAGTTCATGCAGTTCCACCCGACCTGCCTGTTCCATCCGCGGGCCAAGTCGTTCCTGATCTCCGAGGCGGTCCGCGGCGAGGGTGGTGTCCTGCTCCTGCCAAACGGCGAACGCTTCATGCCGCGCTTCGACGAGCGCGCCGAACTGGCCCCGCGCGACATCGTCGCCCGCGCCGTCGACCACGAGATGAAGCGCCTCGGCATCGACCACGTGAACCTCGACATCAGCCACAAACCGGCCGAGTTCATCCGCGAACACTTCCCCACCATTCACGAGCGCTGCCTGGAATTCGGCTTCGACATGACCCGCGAGCCGCTGCCGGTGGTGCCGGCCGCGCACTACACCTGCGGCGGCGTGATGGTGAACCACTTCGGCCAGACCGACCTGCCGGGGCTGTACGCCGCCGGCGAGGCCTCCTACACAGGTCTTCACGGCGCGAACCGTATGGCCAGCAACTCGCTCCTGGAGTGCCTGGTGTATGCCCGTGCCGCGGCCGACCACATCCTGTCGCAGACCGATTTGCCCGCCCCCGAGAATCTCCCCGTGCCGCCGGCCTGGGACGAGTCCCGAGTGACCGAGTCACAGGAGGAGGTGGTGGTCGCCCACGACTGGGACGAGCTGCGCCGGCTGATGTGGGACTACGTCGGGATCGTGCGCGCACGCGAACGCCTGCACCGCGCCGAGCGGCGCATCCGCATCCTGCAGGAAGAGATTCACGAGTATTACAGCCACTTCCGCATCTCCCCGGACCTGCTGGAACTGCGCAACTTGGCCATGGTCGCCGAGATCATCGTGAAGAGTGCCCTGTCGCGCAAGGAAAGCCGCGGGCTGCACTTCATCCGCGACTACCCGGACACCGACCCGGCCCTGGACGGCCAGCCGACCATCCTCGCCCCCGAAAACGCCCTGCGCCCGGGCGACACCCGCCGGCCGTAATCCTTCTGGGTTCGAGCACCGCGCCTGCCTTCCCTCCCGTCATTGCGAGGAGCGCAGCGACGAAGCACAAAAGCAGCGAAGCTGCGTTGAACGGCCGCAGGCCGGCCCGAAGGGCGAGCGGAGCGAGTAACCCACCCCACGCTGGCAAAGCGCTGGGATCAGGTGGCCGAGCACATCGATTGCCACGTCGCCTGCGGCGACTCGCAATGACGGGTTCAGCTAGACACGCGGCGCGTTACCACCACTTCTCGTATTTCAGCTGCGCCTCGGGGATGCCCCATTCCGCCAGCAGGGTGGCCATGTCCTCGATGAACTCGCGCGAGCCACAGAAGTAAAACAGCGCATCGCGCGGCAGATCGAGCGACTCCAGCAGCCGATGGCTGATACGTCCGGTGTGGCCCAGCCAGTCCTCGGCCTCGCGGGTCACGGTCAGGCTGACGTCGATATTCGGCGCCTTGGCCATCGCCTCCAGCTCCTGCGGGAACAGCACCTCGTCCTGGTGCGCCACGCTGTACACCAGATGCGCATAGACCTCGGGCATGTCGGCATGAATCGCGCGCAGGATGCCGAACAGCGGCGTCACGCCGATGCCGGCCCCCAGCAGCACGACATTCCTTGCCATGCCGGGCTCGAAGAAGAAACTGCCCTGTCCCGGCGTGATGTACACGGTGTCGCCTTCCTGCGCGACCGCGTGCAGGTGATGCGTCGCGTGGTGGTGGTCAGCGTACTTGATGGCCAGTTGCAAGCGGCCATCCGCGCGCGGCGCGGACACGACCGAATAACCACCGACGAAGGGCTTGCCCTCGGGTTGCGGGATCACCAGATCCAGCCACTGGCCGGCCTTGCTGGTAAAGCGCTGCGGGTCCGCGGCCAGGGTGAACACCTTGATCAACGGGGTAACCTGCTCGATCGACTCGATCCGGGCCGGCAGGAAATGGTCGGGCAGTTCGACGGCGTCGCTCATCTCGGGTCCTTGGTCTCGGATTCGTCGTAAGGCTGGCGCTCGCGGCGCCGCGCCTCCTGATAAAGGGTCTCCTGGGCCGCGAAATCCAGCGCCCCCAGGGTCTCGCCGCACGCGGCGGCCAGGGCCTCCATATGCCGGAAGCGGGCCTCGAACTTGCGCGTACTTCCGCGTAGCGCCCCCTCCGGATCCACACCCAGGTGGCGCGCCCAGTTACTGACGGCAAACAGCACGTCGCCGACCTCCTCGGCGATGCGCGCCTCGGCCTCGCCCTGATCCACGGCCTCCTGCACCTCGGCCAGCTCCTCGTGGATCTTGGCGACCACCGGCGCCGGATCGTCCCAGTCAAAACCGAGCCGGGCGGCGCGGCGCTGGCTCTTCACCGCCCGCGACAGGGCCGGCAGAGCCAGCGGGATGTCGTCCATGGCGCTGGTCTGGGCACGATCGGCACGCTCCCGGGCCTTGTCCTCCTCCCAGGCCGCCTCGCGCTCCGCATCCGAGGCATGCTCGACATCGGCAAACACGTGCGGATGCCGGCGCACCAGCTTGTCGCCGATCGCGCGCGCTACATCATCCAGATCGAAGCGCCCGGCCTCCTCGGCGATGCGCGCCTGGAACACGACCTGGAACAGCAGGTCGCCCAGCTCATCGCGCAACTCGCGGGTATCCGCGGCCTCGCCCTGATCGCGCGCGATCACGTCGGCCAGTTCATAGGCCTCTTCCAGGGTGAACGGGACGATAGTCCCGGCCGTCTGCGCCCGGTCCCAGGCACAGCCGGATTCGGGATCACGCAGCCGCGCCATGATCGCCCGCAGGCGGTCCAGCGGACCCGGCACGTCAACGGGTGTGTGTTCGGTCATCGCGGGAGTGTACGGGGTCCGGCAGGCGGTAAAAACCGCCCACCGGATGAACATTCGGAACCGGTAGCTCCTGGCGGGGCCACCGGAAGGGGTCGAACTAACCCTGCTGATCGGTCTCGCAGAGGCGCCTCTTCTCGTCCGGCAGGTTGTCGGGGCAGATCCCGCAACCCTCGTTGCCCGGCAGGGCCCAGTCGATCTTCTTCGGGTACGGCAGGTCCATCTCGTCCATGATTTTCACGAACTCCGCCTCCGGCTTGCCTTTGCCCAGGCGCGGGTTGCGCATCTTCTCCTGGCCGATGGTGGTGATCTGGCGCTCTTCGTAATCGTGCGCGGGATACACCAGGGTCTCGTCCGGCAGGGTGAAGAACTTGTCGTGAATCGAGTGATAGAGCGTCTTGGCATCCCCCGACTGGAAATCGGTGCGGCCACAGGCCTCGATCAGCAGGGCGTCGCCGGAGAACAGCATTTTCAGGCCCACGTGATCCATCAGGTAGGCGTGGTGCGCATCCGTGTGTCCCGGGGTATAGAGCGGGTTGACCACCAGGTTGCCCACCTGGAAGGGCTCGCCCTCGCGCAGGCCGAAATCGCGACACGGCAGTTCGTCCATCGCCGGCCCGCCCAGCTTGCAGCCGGTCTTTTCGCGCAGCATCCGGGCGCCGGTGATGTGGTCGGCATGGATATGGGTCTCGATGACGTAATCGAGGCTCAGGCCCATCTCCTGCAACACGCGCATGTCGCGGTCGACGGTTTCGATGACCGGGTCGATCAATGCGGTCTTACCGGTATCCGGGCAGCTCAGAAGATAGGTATAGGTGGACGACTCGTCCTCGAACAGTTGCTTGAAGATCATTGCGATTGCCTCCATGGCCCGGCGGGCCGAACGTTAGTGACCTGATGCTAGCGCAGCCAACCCGGAACAACCCAAACCAGCCCGACAATCCATGCAGGTGTTTTCCTACGAACCCGTGCCGCGGGAACGAGTTCCCCGCGTGGGGGAACTTCTGTCGGGCCCATCGCCCGGCTATCATCCGCGGCTGACCAATACGCACCAATCAAGGGACTCATCATGGATGCCAATCAAGTGGCCGAACTCATTCGCGCCGGCCTGCCGTCGGCCGAGAAGGTCGAGGTTACCGGAGGCGAGGGCAAGTTCGAGGCCCTGGTCGTCAGCCCACAGTTTGCTGGCATGAACGCGGTCAAGAAACATCAGACCGTCTACGCCACCGTACGCGAGCAGATCGACTCCGGCGAACTCCACGCCCTGTCCATCCGCGCCTTCACCCCCGAGGATGCCCCGAGCGCCTGAGGCGTTCAGCGCGCGTGCCGATGCTGTCGCCCAAGGGTCGCGAGGAGATCGAACGCCTGCTGGAGGGCGGCCTGGTACACGACTGGGGCGAGGCCGAGACCACCCTGCGCAACGTCACGCGCATGCTGCTGACCACCCGCCCCGACCTCCTGCGCCTGTATTTCACGCCCGAGGCCTGGGAGCAGATTACCGCCTGGCCGCAGAAGAAGGCCGCCAACGCGATCATCGCGGCGTTGCGCACCGGCGTGGTGGACACCCTGGGGCGGCCCGCCATCGCCAACCGCGAGCAGGCGCGGTTCTATTTGCTGTGCTTTCAGGACGACCTCACCGAGCGGGTCGACACCTGGTGCCGCGAGCACCCCGAGGAATGCCCACGGCGCAGCCGCAAGCGCACCACGGCCCTGCCCGACGACTCCGACACATGAACAACCCCGCGATCCAGACCTGTGGCGACCCGGCCCTGCAGGACGCGCTCGTGACCCTGTTCGCCCGCTACGGCCTGCGCCTGGTCGCGCACCCGGCCCAGGCGCCGCTGCCCGGCAGCTGGTGGGGCGAACCCGAGGCCGGGATCGTCGGCCATGACGTGCATGTGCGTCCCGACACCCCCATCCACTCGGCCCTGCATGAGGCCGGACATGTCATCTGCATGGACGCAGGACGGCGCGCCGCCCTGCATACCAATGCGGGCGGCGACGACCTGGAGGAGTGCGGCGTATGTTATCTGCAGATCCTGCTGGCCGACGAGATCCCCGGCGTCGGCCGCGACCGGCTGATGCGAGACATGGACGCCTGGGGCTACAGCTTCCGCCTGGGAAATACCGCCGCCTGGTTCCGCGAGGATGCCGCCGATGCGCGGGGCTTTCTGCAAGCCCATGACCTGATCGACGCCGCCGACCGACCGCGCTTCGCCTGCCGTGGGGCGGCGTCAGCGCTTCCCGCCACCAGATCGGATGCTACACTGGCGCCAGTCGAGTAACCCGCGTGGCGGGTACGCCCCGCGGCCCGCCACGCGGCGCTGCAGCGCGGGAACGGATTGGCACAGCACGGATCGGGAACCGCCCCATGGATAGCACCAGCATTGATGCCCTGCTTCAGGACTTGGACCTGACCTCCAGCCTGTCGGAGCAAGCCCGCGGCGAACTGGCCGCGGCCTGCCTGGCCCGGGAGCTGGACGCCGGGCGGCGCCTGCGCCCGCAGGAGGTCGAGGATCGCTACCTGTTCCTGGTACGCGGCCAGCTGGTCCGCGTCAGCGGCGGCAGTCCGGCCCGCATCACCCTGGAGTCGACCGATCCGGACAGCCCCCTGCAGATGTTCGACCAGAACATCGGGCAGCAGGACTTCCTCATTACCGAGAAGACCTGTCAGTTGCTGGAGATCCCCACAGCGGCGCTGAAGAAGGCCCACAGTGCCTCGCTCGTAGTGCACGACACCGACCTGGACGACACCGAGGGTGCCTTCTTCGGCGAGCTCTACGACCTGATCACCAGCAATCGGCTGGAATTGCCGACCATGCCGGAGATCGCGCTGCGCATTCAGGAACTGACTAACGATCCGGATGCCGACCTGGACAAGCTCACCGAGGTCATCCAGCGCGACGGGACGATCGCCGGTGCGCTGCTGCACGCCACCAACAGCCCGCTGTTTCGCGCCGCCAAGCAGATCCAGTCCGTGCGCGACGCAGTCAACCGCCTGGGCTTTCGCAACACCCGCATGCTGGCGATGAACATGGCCCTGCGTCAGGCCTTCAAGGCCAAGCACGCCTCGACCCGCGACGCGATGGAGTCCAGCTGGAAACACGGCGCCCTGCAATCGGCCTACAGCTACCTGATCGCGGACTCGCTGAAGCAGCTGGACCGCGAGCGGGCACTGCTGGCCGGGCTGGTCGCCGGGATCGGCGCGGTCCCGATCATCCAGTTCGTGGAACTGCGCGAGGACCATCCCGACCGCGAGCGCGTGCAATCGCTGGTGCGGCGCCTGAGCAATCTCGCCGGCGTCCTGGTAATCAACTACTGGGATCTGGGCGGCGACCTGGTAACGGTCGCTGAACACGCCGGAGACTGGGGCTATCGCGCCAGCGAACCGGACTACGCCAGCATCGCCCTGGTCGCGGAATGGGCCACCCGCCGCGCCGAAGGCGAGGCCGTGCCCGATGCCACCGATGTCGCGGCCTTCGAGGTCCTCGGGATCACCCCGCCCCCACCCGGCGAGCCGATCGCGTTCCTGGAAGAGCGCGCCGAGGATCTGGCAGAACTCCGCGCCATGTTCAACGCCTGAACCGCGGTGATCGAGCAACGCCTCCCCCAGCTGCGCCCGTTTTCCGAGCTGAGCGACCGGGCCCGCGACAAGCTACTGCAACACGCCCGGACCATGACGGTGGATCCGGGCTTCAAGCTGCATGCACGCGACGAATTCCGCAGCATGATCTTCCTGCTGGAAGGCCGCATGATCCTGGCCAGCGGGCGCAATTCGGTCATGTTGAAAGGCGACAGCAGCGAAGCGCTGAACCCCCTATTCGATACGCACGACTACCACAGCCATGCCATCGCCGCGACTCGCTCGACCCTCGCCATGCTTGATCGCAAGGTCTATGAAACCCTGATCGACGGCGGCGGCCAGGACAGCGTCGAGGTCAGCGAGATCGAGCTATCCGATCTCGAGGGCGAACTGTTCAGCAGCATCTACACCCATGCCTACTCCGGGGAACTGGCCCTGCCCCAGCTCCCCGAGGTTGCCCTGCACCTGCAGCGGGCCCTGAAGGATCCGGATGTCTCCATCGCCGAGGCCACCCGGATCATCGAGGAAGATCCGAGTGTAGCCGGCCGCCTGCTGAGTGTGGCCAACAGCCCGGCCATGGGCAGCCGCCGTGTCGTCTCGCGCCTTCAGGATGCCGTCGCCCGGCTTGGACTGGAACGCACCCGCCAGTTGGTGATGGCCCTGGCGATGCACCAGGTCTTCATCCATCGTGACAACCCCTACCACGAACTGCTGGAACGCCTGTGGCGGCGCTCCGCACGCATTGCCGCGGTCAGTTGCGTGCTGGCCGACCAGTGCGAGGCCGCCGATCCACAGAGTGCGTTGCTCGCCGGACTCCTGCACCGCGTCGGGGCCTTGCCGGTCATCGCCGAGGTCGCCCGCACCCATCCGGATCGAACACCCGGGGAAGTGGAACGCGTACTGTTCCGACTGGAAGGCCTGATCGGCGAACTGGTTGCCCAGCAATGGGACCTGGCATCCGATATCATAGAGGCCATTCGCGATTCCGGCGGCCCGGAAAACCCGGAGGCTCACGCCCTGACCGACATCGTGCGAATCGCCCGCGCCGCATGCCCGCGGGATGCCGAAGACGACCTGCTCGCCGACCGCATCCCGCTCACCGACCTGCGGGCAGTGGAACGCCTCGGCTTTATCCTGGACGAGGACGGCAACCTGCCCGCCATCGAGACGGCTAGGCAGGAAGTCGAGGCGCTGATCCGCGAGGTTGCCTGAGCACGCCCGATCGCCCCACGCCGGCCGCACAACCCGGCCGCCACGAAATTCAGGGAAGGTCCATGGACACTCGAATCCGCCCCCAGCCCGGTGAAAAACAGCGCGCCGCCGACAAGGTCGCGCGCATCCCGGTCAAGATCCATCCCACCGAGAAGCCCCAGCGCAAGCCCAAGTGGATCCGCGCGCAAAGCCAGGCACGGCCCGAGGTACAGCGCATCAAGGGCATCCTGCGCGAGCAGAAACTGCACACCGTCTGCGAGGAGGCCAGCTGCCCGAACCTCGGCGAATGCTTCGCCCACGGCACCGCCACCTTCATGATCATGGGCGACATCTGCACCCGCCGCTGCCCGTTCTGCGACGTCGCCCACGGCCGCCCCGAGGCCCTGGACGCGGACGAGCCCCGTCACCTGGCCGAGACCATCCAGGCGCTTGGCCTCAAGTACGTCGTGATCACCTCGGTGGACCGCGACGACCTGCGCGACGGGGGTGCCGGGCACTTTGTCGACTGCATCCGCGAGGTGCGCTCCCTGAATCCGGGCATGAAAATCGAAATCCTCGTACCGGATTTTCGCGGTCGCATGGATCGCGCGCTCGAAATCATGCAGCAGGCCCCGCCGGACGTGTTCAACCACAACCTGGAGACGGTCCCGCGCCTGTACCGCGAAGCCCGCCCGGGCGCCGACTACGCCTGGTCGCTGGAGCTGCTCCGGCAGTTCCGGGAACAGCACCCTGGCGTGCCGACAAAGTCGGGCCTGATGCTGGGGCTCGGCGAGACCCGTGAAGAACTGCTGGAGGTCCTGCAGGATCTGCGCGACCACGGCTGCGACATGCTGACCCTGGGCCAGTACCTGCAGCCGTCGCGCCATCACCTGCCGGTGACGCGCTTCCTCTCCCCCGAGGAGTTCGACGAGCTCGGCGACCGCGCCCGCGAGATGGGCTTCAAGCAGGTGGCCAGCGGCCCGATGGTCCGCTCGTCCTACCACGCCGACCTCCAGGCCCAGGGCCTCGAAACCGCCTGACCCGTCCCGGCCCCGGTGGCCCGTGCCACCGGCCCATCCAGCCCTGCATCGCGAACCTGGCCCGCTCGGCATCCGGTGCTTACGGTGCCTCCGGTCCACCGCCTGCCAGGCGCTCTCTCGCGAGCGCACCGCGCCCGTTGTCGATCAAAAACTGGCTTCTTTGCTCGTGCAAAGAAGTACCCAAGAAACACGCCCGACTGCCGCGACCCCGGCCCGCTTCGCGGGCCGGGGTTTCCCTCGCTCCGAGGCTTTTCGCGGGCGGCGCTGAACTCGCTACACCTTCGGCTCCGCTCAGACATCCAGCGCCTCGTGTCTATTTAGAATCGTCCCACGAAAAGCCTCTCCACTCGGCGCGACGACAACGGGGAGGCAGGTCCAAACAACGGCTATCCCCGCGTGCTTGCCAGTGGATGATGGCTAGGTCTTTGGACATCTTCGGCACGCTCGGCCTGTGGCCGTTGCGTGCCGCGCCCGCAAGGCGGGCGCCAGGGACTTTCTGGCGGCAATGCCTATGGTTAGGCGGAAGCGTGGGGATACGGTCGGTTTTGATCTTCGCCTCCCGTATGGAGCCCCTCGTGGAGGGCGTGATGGGCCGGAAGAAGGCGCTGGATGTCTGAGCGAAGCGCAGCGTAGCGAGTTCAGCGCCGCCGGTCCAGCGCGTCCGGAGCGAGGTTCCCGGGCGAAATCCGGGTGCCCTTCTTTGGGTACTTTCTTGGGCAAGCAAGAAAGTACCTCGCGGCGCGCTGGCGAGTCAGCGCTCGGCAGGCGACCGGACGAAGGCACGTAAACACCGGAGGACGAACCGGGACCAGCCACAACCCAGCCTTGGGAAGGCCGGGCGACGTGTTACGGCGCCGGGCAACGCCCCAGGGCCTGGACCCGCACCAGCTCGGCTGGCAGCGCCGGCTCATGCAGGAATGGAGAATCCCGGTCCGAGAATAGCTGTGCGGCGAGATTCGCCAGGAGCGCGTCGCGAACACGGTCGATAGCGACTGACTTGCCCAGCAGCGCCTGTATGGAGGTCGTCGGCAGGCCCGCATAACCACAGGGGTTGATGCGCGCAAACGGCGCCAGCACCGGTGCCACGTTCAGGGCAAGGCCATGGATGCTGCGGGCGTGGCGCACGCGCAAGCCGAGGGCCGCAATCTTCGCCTGCCCTACATAGACCCCGGGCGCGTTGGCCCGACGTTCGGCCTCGATACCCCATTGGGAGAGCGTCTCGATGATGGCCTGTTCCAGACACTCCACCAGACGCCGCACGCCGATCCCGAGCCGCTTCAAATCGAGCAGCGTGTAGATCACCAGTTGCCCGGGCCCGTGGTAGGTGACCTGACCACCGCGGTCGATCGCCACCACCGGCACGGCCCCGGGATCCAGCAGGTGTTCCGGACGGCCATTGCGCCCCTGGGTGAAGACCGGGGGGTGCTGCACGCACCACAGGGCATCAGGGGCATCGACCGCGCGTTCGCGCCCATGCAACTGCATCGCCTGCCATACCGGAACGTAGGGCTGCAGCCCCAGCTCGCGCACCTCGACCGGGGCCGGTGTCACAGGATCATGCGCACCCGGTCGCAGCGGCCAAGGGAGCGGTAGAAGGCGTCCAGTTGTGCCTGGCTCGTCGCGGTAAAGGTGATGGTGATGCCGACGTAACGGCCGGCGCGCGAGGCCCGTTGCTCGATCACCGCGTCATCGGCATCCAGGTGTTCGGCCACGCAACCCTCTACGGCCTCCATCAACTCTGGATGGGCATCCCCCATCACCTTCACCGGGAACCGGCAGGGAAATTCGATCAGGGTCTCGCGGTCACTCATGCGGCACCTCCGGACTGCATTGGCTCACTCACGGGCGCACCCGGCTTGGCAGCCTGATAGGCCGCATGGAGGGCCTTCCAGACCGGACCAGGATGTCCCGCACCCACGACCCGGTCATTGAGGCGCGTGACCGGGAGGATCTCGCGGGTCGAACTGGTCAGCCAGATCTCCTCGGCCCGTGCCAGCTCCGGCTCGCTTACCGCGCACTCCTCCACCGGATAGCCCAACTCGCGCGCCAGATCGAGAACCCGTGACCGCGTCACCCCGGGCAGCACCGAAGGCGCAAGTGGCGGCGTCACCAGACGGCCGTCGAGGACCACGAGGACGTTGCTGGCCGCACCCTCGGTGAGCTGTCCATCACGCAGCAGGATCGCCTCGACCGCACCCTGCTCGACCGCGGCCTGGCGGTTCAGGACATTGGCCAGCAGCGTGGTCGCCTTGATGTCGCAGTGGCCCCAGCGGCGATCCTCGGCGGTCACGGCCGCCACACCCTCCGTGCGCACCGTCTCCGGCAGAGGACGGATCGGGCTCACCATCGCGAGGACCGTCGGCCGGGCATCCAGCGGGAAGGCATGATCGCGCGGGGCCACGCCGCGGGTCACCTGCAGGTACACCCCCAGATCCGGGGTAGCGGGATCGGCATTGCGCGCCAGCAGATCTTCCAGAAGCGCAGTCCACTGCCCCGCATCAAAGGGGTTGGAGATGCGAATGGCTGCGAGGGACCGATCCAGGCGCTCGAGATGCGCGGGGAGCATGAAGAATTCGCCCGCGTAGCTGGGAATCACTTCGTAGACCGAATCCCCGAACAGGAAACCTCGGTCCAGCGGCGAGATCCGCACCTGGTCCAGCGGCAGATAGTCCCCGTTGAAGTAGGCAATACTCACGCGCGGCCTGCGTGTCAGAACGGCCAGGCCGCCTGGATACCCAGCGCTGCCCCATCCCACAGGCGGCGCACGAGGCCACCTTGCTCCACCGTGTGCAACGCAACCAGTGGCTGGGTACGGATCACTTCGCCATCCAGGCGCACGACCACCTCACCGACCGGGTCACCCGCCGCCAGCGGTGCCTCCAACGGCTGGTGCACCTCCATCGAGGCGTCCAGGTCGTCCTCACGCCCCGGCGGAACCATCACCCAGAAGTCCTCGGCCAGCCCCACGGCGACCTCGGTATCCGCCCCGCGGTAGACCCGTGGCGTTCCCAGTTCGTGCGCCCCTTCGAACAACTTGCGGGTCGCGGTGAAACGCATACCCCAGTTCACCAGCGCCTGGGATTCGTTCGCACGGCGGGTCCCGCCCTGCTGATGGTCGGCCGCCTCGATGCCCATCACCGCGGCCACCAGGCGACGATCATTGCGCTTGGCCGACGACACCAGGTTGTACCCGGCGCTCGAGGTCCAGCCGGTCTTCAGCCCATCAAAGCCGGAATCGCGCCACAGGAGCATATTGCGGTTGCTCTGGGAGATGTCGTTGTACTCGAAGGACCGCTCGCTGTAGTAGCCATAGAGATCCGGGAAATCGCGAATGAGCGCCCGCGCCAGCAGCACCATATCCTGCGCAGTGGTGTACTGCGACTCCTCGGAAGGCAGGCCATGCGGGTTGGCAAAATAGGACTGGCGCATCCCCAGCTCACGAGCCTGGGAGTTCATCATGTCGACAAAGGCCCCTTCGGAGCCGGCCACATGCTCGGCCAGAGCGGTAGAGGCATCGTTCCCGGACTGGACAATCATGCCACGCAACAGATCCTCGACCGCGACCTCCTCGCCGACCTCGATGAACATCCGCGATGCCCCGGTCATCCCGGTGCGCCAGGCACGCTCGCTCACCGTGACCATATCGTCCAGCGCCATGCGGCCCTCGGTGATCTCGCCGAACACCACGTAGGCAGTCATCACCTTGGTCAGGCTGGCCGGTTCGCGCTCCACTTGCGGCTCGCGACTGGCCAGCATCAGACCGGAGTCGAAGTCCATCAGCGCATAACTCCCCGCCGTCACATCCGATGGCGGGCGCGGGATCCCGCTGGGGGTGATCGCCCCATCCCCGGCCACGGGCAGTTGCTGTTCCTGCGCGTGCACCGGAGCAAGCACCAGCATCGCGAGCAGGCAGGCCACCAGAAACGGCAAAAAGGGAATGCGGACGGACAGAGTCATGACAGGGAAGGACCTCCTTAAGGACCGGTCTACGATAGCAGAGTGGGGCCCGGGACGGGCCGGAAAAACAACAGCGGCAGAGCCTTTACTGGGCGTTCTCGACCACGCGGTAATCAACGTGCGCCGCACCCTGCAGGCGATCCGTGATCGCACGGACCTCATCGCCATCCTCCAGCGGGCCAATCCGCACGCGATGGAGTTCCGCACCGCTGTCCCGCCCCAGGGTGGAGATACGAACCGGGTCGAAACCCAGAGCGCGCAGATCTTCGCGCACCCGTTCGGCGGACTGGCGCTCGGAAAACGCCCCGACCTGGACAAAACGCCCGCCCCCGGCGCCCTCGCCGCTGGACCCGGCGGCGGGCACCCCGGAGTCTGCTGTCTCCGGTACCGGTTCGGGGGCTCGCTCGCCCCCCCGTTCCGGCGAGGTCACGGCGGCCACATC
Source organism: Thioalkalivibrio sp. ALMg9 (assembly GCF_000380625.1). NCBI lineage: Bacteria > Pseudomonadati > Pseudomonadota > Gammaproteobacteria > Chromatiales > Ectothiorhodospiraceae > Thioalkalivibrio > Thioalkalivibrio sp. ALMg9. The sequence continues at coordinate 97,118 of NZ_AQYC01000005.1, read as the reverse complement.
GACGACGGGCCCCGCTGCCGGCGCGGCCGCAACTCGGTCGTCGGGCCCAGTATCACCCGGCCCCACCGAGCGTACACGCACCCGAGCCACACCGGCATCGGTCATGTCGATGCGATGGGCCGCAGCGTAGGAAAGGTCGATGATGCGCCCATCCACAAATGGCCCGCGATCATTCACCCGCACCACCACCTGCTTGTTGTTCTCCAGGTTGGTGACCTCGACATAGCTTGGCAGCGGCAGAGACTTGTGTGCCGCCGTCATCGCATACATGTCATAGGGCTCGCCGCTGGACGTACGCCGGCCGTGGAATTTTGTGCCGTACCAGGAGGCAATGCCCTCTTCCTCGAAGCCGTCACTGGTCCGCAGGGTGCGATAACGCTGCCCGAACACCTCGTATTCCGACGGGTTGCCATAGCGGCTGGGCGGCTCGTTGCGCGGCTCCGGTTCCGGGATCAGGGCCAGGTCCTGCGGCACGTCGGCCGCATCGGGGTAACTGTCATAGGCGGCATCACCCAGCGGGCGCGGGTCGCGCTCCGGGGTACCGGAACAGCCAGCCAGCGCCAGCAACACAAACCCCAGCAGGAGCGCCCCGGGCGCAGGCCCGGAGGCCGGACTAGTCGGCCAGTGCCTCGGCAAGTTGGTGCACGGCCATCGCATACAGCGGGCTCCGGTTATAGCGGGTAATCACGTAGAAGTTCGGATATCCAAGGTAGTACTCGTAACCGTCATCACCCTCGAGACGAATGAAGGAATACTCGCCATCCTCGCCCACGGCCTCGTCGGGATAAATGCCGTGCTCGGCCAGTTCGTCGAGACCGAAGCGAGCCTGATAGTTGCGACTGATCAGGGCCTCGTGGGCATCCCCCTCGACCCGCGCCTTCGCCACCACCGGCTCGCCATGGTTCCAGTGGTGCTCGCGAAAGTAGTTGGCCACCGAGCCGATCGCGTCCGGCCAGGAGTTCAACAGGTCACGCTGACCGGAGCCGTCGAAGTCCACCGCGTAGTGGCGGTAGCTGGACGAGATGAACTGACCGCGCCCCATGGCCCCAGCGTAGGATCCGCGCGTCTCGCGCGGATCCAGGCCTTCCTCGTCCACCAGGGTCAGGAATTCACCCAGCTCGCGGCGGAAGAAATCCGACCGCGGCGGGTAGTCGAAGCCCAGGGTCACCAGGGCATCGAACACGCGGAAGCCGCCAGTGTTGCGGCCATAGTAGGTCTCGACCCCGATAATGGAGGCGATGATCTTCGGCTCCACACTAAAGCGATCCTCGGCGCGCTTGAGCCAGCGGCCGTGTTCTTCCATGAAGTCGCGACCGCGCTCGATGCGCTCGTCGGTGATGAAGATCGGACGATAGTCCTTCCACGGCCGCGCCTCGGCCGGGCTGGAGATCAGGTCGAGGATGCGCTGCTGGGGGTCGGCGGCGGCAAACATCGCCTCCAGCGCCTCGCGGTCGCGGCCGGCCTCCACCTGTTCGTCGATGAACGCCTGCACCTCGTCGCGCTCGAGATACGGCGGATCGCCGGCACGGAATTCGCTTTCGGCCGCGACCGGGAGGGACACGGCAGCCAGGGACAGGACCAGCCCCGTCCGTAACAGGGTCGGGCGGACAATGCGGGCCCACACGGGGCGCAAGTTCAGGCTCATCGATTCACCAGGCGTTTCTGGGAGGCTATGCTCATGAGAATACCGAAGGCGACCATAAGGGTCACCAGCGAAGTACCCCCGTAACTGACGAGGGGCAGCGGCACGCCGACCACCGGCAACAGGCCGGTCACCATGCCGATATTGACCACCATGTAGACCGCAAAGGTCAGGCTGATACTCCCGCCCAGCAACCGGGCGTAGCGATCCTGTGCCAGCGCGGCGATCCAGAGCCCGCGCGCAACAATCGCAAAATACAGCAGCAGCAACAGCGCGACACCGATAAAGCCGAATTCCTCGGCGTAGACCGCAAAAATGAAGTCGGTGGAACGCTCGGGCAGAAACTCCAGTTGCGACTGGGTCCCGTTTAGCCAGCCCTTGCCATACAGCCCGCCGGACCCGATGGCGATCTTCGACTGGATGATGTGATAACCGGCGCCCAGCGGATCGGACTCCGGGTTGAACAGCGTCAGCACCCGCTGGCGCTGATAATCCAGCATCTGCGACCACAGGATCGGGATGGCGGCGGCCGCCGTGACCCCAAGCCCAACGAACCAGCGCCAGCCCAGCCCCGCAAGGAAGATCACCAGGAACCCGGCGGCCCCGACCAGCATCGAGGTGCCCAGGTCCGGTTGCTGCATGATCAGATAGACCGGCGCCAGGATCAGCGCCGCGGTCACCACCAGGTCTCGGAAGCGCGGACGACCATCCCGCTGGGACAGGTACCAGGCCACCATCATCGGCACCGCGAGCTTCATGATCTCCGAAGGCTGGAAGCGCATGAAGCCGAGATCCAGCCAGCGCTGCGCGCCCTTGCCAACATCCCCGACCCACATCACCGCCAGCAACAGCAGGACACCGGCTACAAAGAGCCATGGCGAGATCGCGCGCAGGGCATGCATGGACACCTGGGCGACCAGCAGCATGGCGACCACCCCCAGGCCGATCCGCATGACCTGTCGCTCCAGGGCGACCACGCTCTCGCCGGTGGCGCTGAACAGTATCGCCAGCCCCAGCAGCAGCAGGATGGACAGCAGCACCAGCAGCACGCTGTCCAGGCGCAGGCTGCGCAGCGCCCACTGACTAACGGACATCTCGCGGCCGGTCACGCTGATCATTCGTCCTCCGGGACATCGATCGTCATGCCCGCCCCCTCCAGCAGATAGGCATCCATCACCTCGCGGGCCACCGGCGCCGCCACCCGGCCACCGGAACCGCCGTGCTCCACCAGCACCGCCACCGCGATGCGCGGATCCTCGGCCGGGGCATATCCGACGAACAGGGCATGGTCCCACAGGCGCCGTGCCAGTTCCTCCTCGTCGTATTCCTCGTCCTCGCCCAGGCTGAACACCTGCGAGGTACCGGTCTTGCCGGCGATGGTGTACTCCGGCCGTGTACTGCCGACGCTACCCCAGGCGGTGCCATGACGCGCGTTCACGGCCTCCACCAGCGAGCCATGGATGGCGTCCCAGTGTTTCTCGTCGACCGTTACCGGATCCCGCAGCAGGGGTAAGCGATATTCGGGTTCGCCCACTCCGTTGTCCATGGCGCGCAGCAGGTGCGGCTGATAGCGCTCGCCACGGGCCGCAAGGGCCGCAGTGAAGTCGGCCATCTGCAGGGGGGTCGACAGCATGTAGCCCTGACCGATCGCGGTGATCAGGGTCTCGCCGGGAAACCACACCTGGTCATGCGTGGCCCGCTTCCAGTTGCGGCTGGGCAGGATGCCCGGGCGCTCCCCGGTGGAATCGATCCCGGTCCGCTGCCCGATCCCGAAGGCCCCCAGAATCGGGACCATGCGGTCGATCCCCATGGTGTGGGCCAGGTCGTAGAAATAGACGTCCGACGACACCGCGATGGCGCGCGACATGTCCACGCGACCATGCCCCTCGCGACGCCAGTCGCGATAGCGCCGCTCATGCCCCGGGAGCTGGAAATACCCGCGGGCGAACATCTCGCGCTCGGCGGTGGTCACCTCTTCGTCCAGGGCCGCCAGACCCACCAGCGGCTTGATCGTCGAACCCGGCGGGTACTGGCCACTCAGGGCGCGGTTGAACAGAGGCCGGCGATAGTCGTCACGCACCGCGGCAAAGTCGGCCTGCGAGATCCCGTGGACGAACGACTCGGGATCAAAACCGGGGGCGCTGACCAGCGCAAGCACCTCGCCATTATTCGGATCCACGGCCACGATGGCCCCGTCCCGCCCGGCCAACGCCCGATAGGCCGCCTGCTGCAGGTTGACGTCCAGGGTCAGGGTCAGGTCCGTGCCCGGTTGCGGCGGGGTCACCGAGAGTTCGCGGATCACGCGCCCCTGGGCGTTCACCTCCACCTGGCGATAGCCCGGCCGCCCGTGCAGCAGATCCTCGTAGTAGCGCTCGACGCCGCTCTTGCCGATATGCGAAGTGCCGGCATAGGCACGCCCGTCGACCCGCTGCAGGTCCTGCTGGTTGATGCGCCCGACATAGCCGACCGCATGCGAGAACTTGGACCCCAGCGGATAGAACCGCAGCGGCCGCGCCTCGATCTCCACCCCGGGCAGCTCGTGGCGCGAAACCGCAATCCGCGCCACCGTCTCGTCGTCCAGGCCGGCCTTCAGCAACACCGGCTGGAACGGCCGCCGCTGACGCACCCCGCGCTGGAACCGCTCGACGTCCGCCTCGCTTAGCTCCACGTAACCGCGCAGGCGAGCGAGCAGGGAATCGAGATCGCCGGCCTGCTCGACCGTGACCTCCAGTTGATAGGAGGCGCGATTGCCCGCCAGAAGCACGCCATTGCGGTCGCGGATCACCCCTCGAGTGGGGGCAATCGGTTCCACCCGTAGGCGGTTGTTCTCCGAGAGCGTGGTGAAGTGCGTGTGCGCACCGACCTGCAGGCCCGAAAGCCGCCAGCCCAGTGCCAGCAGAATGACCCCCAGGATCACCAGCGCCAGCAGGATGCGCACGGCAAAGCGTTCGCGGTCCTGCTGTTCCTCGCCGTAGGCGTCGCGTTCCGCCATTTCAGGGGGTCACGGGGCCGTGATCCCCGCTGACCACCGCCCACGCAAAGACCGGACCGCCCCAAGGGGGCGGCCCGGCGCTGGCCTCTCGCTGCATGCAGCGGGTGGCGACGTCAGATCTTGCTCTTCTGGAAACGCTTGTAGCTGGCAACAATTTCCGCCTTGGCCGCCTCGGCGTCCGCCCAGCCCTCGACCTTGACCCACTTGCCCTTCTCCAGCTCCTTGTAGTGCTCGAAGAAATGCTTGATCGAGTCCAGCAGTTCCTGACCCACGTCCTCCGGTCCCTGATACTTTTCGTACTGCGGATGCAGTTTGGTCACCGGCACGGCCAGGATCTTGGCGTCCACACCCGCCTCGTCGGTCATCTGCAACACGCCGATCGGACGCGAACGCACCACCGAACCCGGCATCAGCGGCACCGGGGTGACCACCAGCACATCCACCGGATCGCCGTCTTCCGACAGGGTGTGCGGAACAAACCCGTAGTTGCACGGATAGAACATCGCGACCGTCATGAAGCGATCAACCATCAGGGCCCCGCTGTCCTTGTCGATCTCGTATTTGACGGGCTGCCCGTGGGCGGGGATCTCGATCACGACGTTGACGTCATTGGGGAGATCCTTGCCGGCTTCGATCTGGTTCATGTCCATGCTTGCTTCCCAAAAAGTTTGTTTGGCTAGCCGGGCATTATACAGGGGACACGCACCTCAAGGGCACCCGGCCAGCGGCCCCAACGGTTGCGGGCAAGCACCTTCAGGCGGTATAAGACCGCGCTCGGGAAACGGTTTGCGTCTTCAGTGACCAGCCCCGTTTCGCCACCGCCATTCACCGTGCCGCCCCCGTTCCCGGCTAGTCCTGCGGTTCGGCGCGGCACCCGGCAGGAGTCAGCTATGCGTATCGTCCTGATGGGCGCCCCCGGTTCCGGCAAGGGCACCCAGGCCAAGAAGATGGTCGCCACCTTCGGCATCCCCCAGATCTCCACCGGCGACCTGCTGCGTGCCGCCGTCGCCGCCGAGACAGAACTCGGCAAGCAGGCCAAGAGCGCGATGGATGCCGGCCAGCTGGTCCCCGACGACCTGGTGCTGGGGCTGATCCGCGATCGCCTGCAGGAACCCGATGCGCAGAAGGGGTTCATCCTCGACGGCTTCCCGCGCAACGTCGCCCAGGCCGAGGCCCTGGATACCATGCTGGCCGACATCGAGTCGCCGCTCGACCGCGCGATCCAGATCGACGTCCCGTTCGAGGAACTCAAGCAGCGCCTGACCGGGCGTGTCTCCTGCGGCGACTGTGGCGCAGTGTTCAACACCCATACCTTCCCGCCACAAAAGGAAGGCGTGTGCGACCTGTGCGGCGGTGACCTGGTCCACCGCGCGGACGACAACGAAGAGACCGTGGTCAACCGCCTCAAGGTCTACGAGGAGCAGACCCAGCCGCTGATCGAGTACTACGACGGTCATGGCCTGCTCAAGCACATCAACGGCACCCGCGACATCGAGCTGATCTTCGACGAGATCCGCCAGCTGCTGTCCTGAATTCGGGATGAGCCGCCGGCCCGCCAGCTCCGCGCCTCGCCGTCACCCGATCGCGCGGCAGGTCGCGGTGAGCCTGGGCTTGGCGGCCGCCGGCCTGATCCCCGTAACCGTTCCCGCCGACGAACGCCCGTCGGGATGCGCGTTTGCCCCGGGGATCGAATGGCCCGAGCTGCGCACCCTCGAGGGCGGCCTGACCGAGATTGACGCCGATCACGTCCGCCGCGACGGCGAACGCATCTCGGCCACGGGCAACGTGCACCTGTTCGAGGCCGGGCGACGCCTGGATACCGACTTCCTCGAATACGACCGCGCCTCCGGCACTGCGCGCACCGAGGGCGACACCCGGCTGTTCGACGGCGACCTGCTGCTGCACACCGAGGGCGGCGAATATCGCCTGGACGCGGAGAGCGGCGAGTTCCGCAGAATCGATTTCCTGGTGCAGTCCATCCCGGCCCGCGGCAGCGCCGAACGCGGCATCCAGCACGCCCCGCACCGCCACGACTTCGAGGACGCCGAATACACCACCTGCCCGGTGGGCAACGACTCCTGGTGGCTGCGCACCGGCGACCTGGAGCTCGACCGCGAAAGCGGCGTCGGCGTGGCCCGCAACGCGACGATCCGTTTCAAGGGCGTGCCCATCGCCTACACCCCGTACATCAACTTCCCGCTGGATGATCGCCGCAAGAGCGGCTTCCTGCTGCCCAGTGTGGGTACCGGCGGGCGCACCGGGTTCGATCTCGCGACGCCCTGGTACTGGAACATCGCGCCCAACTACGACGCGACCTTTACCCCGCGCATCATGGCCGACCGCGGAGTAATGCTGGGCACCGAGTTCCGCTATCTGCAGCCCCGGCACCATGGTGTGCTCGACGTCCGCTACCTGCCGGATGACCGCGAGACCGGCGAAGACCGCCACTTCGCCCAGTGGCGCCATCAGACCCGGATTACCTCCAATCTGAACCTGCGCCTCGACGCCGCGGATGTGTCCGACCGCGAATACTTCTTCGATTTCGGCAACTCGGACCGCTACGCCGGTTCCACCCCTTATCTGCGGCGCTCCGCCGACCTGACCTGGAACCAGCCGGCCTACCGCCTGCGCACGCGCATCGAGGATTACCAGATCGTCGACCCCGATCTGAGCGAAGCCGGCGAGCCCTACCAGCGCCTACCGCAGATCACCCTGGAGGCGGGGGAATACCTAGGCCACGGCCTGTCCTGGGACCTCGACACCGAACTGGTGCGCTTCGAGCGCAGCGAGGATCAGTCCGGGCGCCCGCTGGGCACCCGCCTCGACCTGAACCCCGAGGTGCGCTGGCGCCATGACACCGGCGGCTTCTTCTTCGAACCCGCCGTCGGCATCCGTCACACCCGCTACGAGCTGGACCGCCGCGGCCAGGACGACCGTCCGGAATCGATCAGCCGCACCGTGCCGCGGGCCTCCATCGACACCGGACTGATCTTCGAGCGCCCAATCGCGGACGGGCGACGGCTGCAGACCCTGGAACCGCGCATCTTCTACGGCTATGTGCCCTTTCGCGACCAGAATGACATCCCGATCTTCGATACCGGCGAGGCCGATTTCAGCTTCGACAACCTGTTCAGCCTCGACCGCTTCGTCGGCGCCGACCGGGTGGGCGACACCCATCAGGTCACCACCGCCCTGACCACGCGCATCTTCGACCAGCAGACCGGGCTTGAACGCCTGAGCCTGTCCGCCGGCCAGATCCACTATCTGGAAGACCGCGAGGTCCGGCGCAACCCCAACGCCCCGGTACTGGACGCCTCCACCTCCGACCTGGCACTGGAAGGCCGGGTCCGCATCGGCGATGCCTGGGACGGCCGCGGATCCATCCTCTACAACCAGGATGCCGGCGAGACCACCCTGGCGGCGGTCTCGGTCGGCTACAGCCCGCGCGAACGCGCCCGGATCAACGTCGGCTACCGCCAGCGCGAGGCCGGCGCCCGCTCCATCGACCAGACCGATATCTCCGTGATGTGGCCGGTCACCGAGCGCATCGACGCCATCGGGCGCTGGAACTACAGCCTGCAAGAGGAACGCGATCTCGAACTTCTGGCCGGGCTTCAGTATCGTAGTTGCTGCTATGGTATCCGCGTGGTCGCACGCCGCGCGCTCTCCTTCGACGAGACCTACGACAACTCGATCTACTTCCAACTCACGCTGGACGGCCTGGCACGGTTCGATTCCGGCGTGGATTCGCTATTGCGCGAGGGTATTGCCGGATATGACGCACGTCCCTGAACAACGCCGCCGCGGCAAGGCCCGCGCCCTGCTGCCGCTGCTGGCCGCCCTGGTCTACGGCCTCGGCCTGCCGGCGATGGCCCAGACGACCGGGCCCGCGGCCGGCGACCTCTCGCAGGGCGCGGTCGAGGCCCCGGTCACCCCCGGGGCCGCCCGCGACAGCGGGGCCCCGGCCACCCCCATTACCCCGGAGGGCGACCGCTTCACCGACCGCATCCTGGCCGTGGTGGGCGACGACGTGATCACCCAGCGCGAACTGGTGGAACGCATGAACCTGATCGCCCAGCAGATGGTCGAGCGCGGCACTCGCCCGCCGGATCAGGACACCCTGGCGCGTCAGGTCATGGAGCGCCTGATCGTCGAGCGCGTGCAGCTGCAGGAGGCCGAGCGCGTCGGCATCAACATCGACGAGATGACTCTGAACCGCGCGATGGAGAACATCGCCCGCGAGAACCGCATGACCCTGCCGCAACTGCGTCAGGCCCTGATGCAGGACGGGGTGGACTTCAACGCCTTTCGCGAACAGATCCGCCACGAACTGACCGTGAACCAGCTGCAGCGCCGCCAGGTCGATCAGCGCATCCGCGTCTCCGACCCGGAGATCGCCGACCTGATCGCCTCCGAGAGCGGTGCGATCGACCGCGGCGTGCGCTATCGCATCGCGCAGATCATGGTCCCCCTGCCCCAGGGCGCCGATGCCAGCCAGATCGCCGAGGCACGCGAGAAGGCCGAAGCGCTGCGCCAGCGCGTGCGCGAGGGCGAGGACTTCGCCACCGTCGCGATCAGCGAGTCCCAAGGCCCTCAGGCCCTGGAAGGCGGCGACCTCGGCTGGCGCTCGGCCGGCGAAATCCCCGGCATGTTCGCCCGCGAAGCGGTGCTGATGCGCACAGGCGAGATCAGCGAGGTCCTGCGCTCGCCCGGCGGCTTCCACATCATGAAACTGCTGGACCGCGAGGGCGGCGACCAGACCCGCGTGCAGCAGACCCGCGTGCGCCACATCCTGATCAGCCCGGACCAGGTGCGCAGCGACGAGGACGCCCGCCGCCAGGCGCAGTCGCTATACAACCGCATCCGCGAGGGCGCGAGCTTCGAGGACCTGGCACGCGCCAACTCGGACGACCCCGGCTCGGCCGCCCAGGGCGGCGCCCTCGGCTGGGTCAGCCCGGGCGAACTGGTGCCCGGCTTCGAGGAGGCCATGGACGCCCTGGAACCGGGCGTGGTCAGCGAACCGGTGGAGAGCCAGTTCGGCTGGCACATCATCGAGGTCCTGGAACGCCGCGAGGTCGACACCTCGCGCGAACAGATCCGGGCCCGTGCCCGCGAGATCCTGCAAAACCGCAAGCGCGAGGAAGAACTCGAGTTGTGGCTGCGCCGCCTGCGGGACGAGGCCTATGTCGAATACCGGGTCGACGGCTTCGGCTCCTGATCCGCGCGGGGCCCACGCGGTCCCGCGCCTGGCCCTGACCGCCGGCGACCCCGCCGGCATCGGGCCCGATCTCCTGATCGCCATGGCCCGGCAGCGCGGCCACGCGCAGCGCGTCGCCATCGCCGACCCGGACGTCCTCGAGGCCCGTGCCCGCCAGCTCGGCGAGTCCCTGCGCCTGATCCACTTCGACCCGGAACGCCCGCGCGCGGTCACCCCGGCCCACACCCTGGAGATCCTGCCCGTACCGGTGGCAACCCCGGTGGTCGCCGGCACCCTGGACCCGGCCAACGCCGAGCACGTGCTGGCGTTGCTGGCCACGGCCGCCGCCGGCTGCCTCGACGGCACCTTCGAGGCGATGGTCACCGGTCCGGTGCACAAGGGCGTAATCAACCGCGCCGGGATCGCCTTCAGTGGTCACACCGAGTGGCTGGCCGAGCGTGCAGGCGCGCCGATGCCGGTGATGATGCTGGCCACCGAGGGCCTGCGGGTCGCGCTGGTCACCACCCACCTGCCACTGCGCGCAGTCCCCGACGCCATCACCGCAGACCGCCTGGAGGCCGTGACCCGCGTCCTGCATCACGACCTGCAGCGCGACTTCGGTATCGCCGACCCGGTGATCGCCGTCTGCGGGCTGAACCCGCATGCCGGCGAGGATGGTGTCCTCGGACGCGAGGAGATCGAGATCATCACCCCCACCCTGGACCGCCTGCGGGAGGCCGGCATGCGTCTGCGCGGGCCACTCCCGGCCGACACCGCATTCACCCCGCGCGCCCTGCACGGCGTCGACGCCGTGCTCGCCATGTACCACGATCAAGGACTGCCGGTGCTCAAGCATGCCGGCTTCGGCAGCGCCATCAATGTCACCCTGGGCCTGCCCTTCATCCGCACCTCGGTGGACCACGGCACGGCACTGGATCTGGCCGGCACCGGGCGCGCCGAGGTCGGCAGCTTCCAGGCCGCCGAACGCCTGGCCGAAACCCTCGCGGCGCGAGCCGCCGAACGCCGGAGCACCCCCAGGGCATGACCCGAATCAAGACCTCGTCGCCGATCCGCAAGCGTTTCGGCCAGAACTTCCTCCACGATGCCGGCATCCTCGCGCGCATCGTCGCGGCGATCGCCCCGCAACCCGGCGATGCCGTGCTGGAGATCGGTCCTGGCCGTGGCGCCCTGACGGCCGCCCTGCTGGAGCGCCTGGAGCATCTGGTCGCGGTGGAGATCGACCGCGACCTGGCGGCCGGCCTGCGCGCCGGCTTCCCCTCAGAACGCCTGGATCTGCACGTGGGCGACGCCCTGCAGATGCAGCTATCCGACCTCGGCGCGTTGCCCGAGCGGGGCTGGCGTGTGGTCGGCAATCTGCCCTACAACATCTCCACCCCGTTGATGTTCCACCTGCTGGATCAGGTCGGCACGATCCGCGACATGCACTTCCTGCTGCAACGCGAGGTCGTGGAGCGCATGACCGCCGCCCCCGGCAGCAAGCGCTACGGGCGCCTGACGGTGATGCTGGCCGCCCGCGCCGAGGCGACCGCCCTGTTCACCGTGCCCCCCGGGGCCTTCCACCCCCCACCCAAGGTCTACTCCAGCGTCGTGCGCATCACGCCCCTGGCCGAACCGCGCGTCGCGGCGACGCTGTACCCAACCTTCGCACGGGTGGTCAACCAGGCATTCTCCAGCCGCCGCAAGACCCTGCGCCGCGGTCTCTCCGGCCTGGCCGAGATCGCCGATCTCGAGGCCGCCGGCCTGGATCCGGGCGAGCGCCCGGAGAACATCGACATCACCGGCTTCGAGGCCCTGGCTCGACGCCTCCACCCCGCCACCCCCTGAACAGCCGGCGGCCGCGATCCGCTACCATGGGCCCATGGACCTGATCGTTGCCGATGTTGGCGGGACCAATACCCGCGTTGCCCGCGCCCACCGCGATGCGGACGGGTGGTCTTTGCACGAGGGCGAGCGCTACCGCAGCCGCGAACACCCCGACCTGGCCAGCATCCTCGAACGCTGGCGCACCGAGGTTGCGACAGTGGATACCTTTGCTGCGGCGGGTCTGGCGGTGGCCGGCCCCGTGCATCACGGCCGGGCGCGCGTCACGAACCTGCCCTGGACGGCGCTGGACACCACCACGCTCGCGGATCACCTAGGGCTGCCCGTCACCCTGTTGAATGACTTTGCCGCCATCGGCGCGAGCCTCGACGCCCTGCAGCCACAGGACTGCGAAACCCTGCAGGAAGGAGCGCACGATCCCGCCGGCCTGCGCCTGGTCGCGGGCGCCGGTACCGGGCTCGGCACCTGTCTGGTGGGCCCGCCCGGCGCCGCCACCATCTTTCCCGGCGAGGGCGGCCACGCGCGCTTCTCGCCCAGCGGGGCGGAGGAGGCCGCACTGGGCGATTTCGTGGCCCGCGAACTGGGATACTGCACACGCGAGCATCTACTCAGCGGTCGCGGGATCGCCCGCATCGGGCATTTCGAGCTCGATCGCCAGCCTGACCCCGAATTGGCGCAGGCCCTGGAGACCGCCGAACCCGCCGCGGCGATTGGCGAACTGGCGCTCGCCGGGCACCCCTCGGCTCAAGCCGTCATCGATCGCTTCGTCGGCATCTACGCCGGGCAACTGGCGGACATGGCCCTGACCGCACTCCCCACCGGGGGGGTCTTCCTGGCCGGTGGCATCGCCCCGCGCTGGCTCGAGACGTTCCGCGGACCACGCTTTCGTAGCACCTTCCGTAATCGCCCACCGATGACCCACTTGCTTGAGCAATTGCCCGTGGCCCTTATCATGCACCCCGAACCGGGCCTGCTCGGCGCTGCCGTTTACGCCAGCCGGTCCGTGAAACCCTGATGCCGGGCCTGCCCCGCGCACGGGCGTTTCCCGCTCACGAATCTGGAGCCGCAACCGCATGAACCAGCCCCAAGAGCACGACACCGAAGCCCACACCATCGAGATCGAGGTCTCCACTGCCTATGTGGAAGACCAGTCGGAACCCGATGACGACCGCTATGTCTTCGCCTATCACGTGGTGATCCGCAACGCGGGGGCGCTGACCGTGCAACTGCTCAACCGCCACTGGATCATCCGCGATGGCCGCGACCAGACGCAGGAGGTCCGCGGCGAGGGCGTGATCGGGGAACAGCCCAGCATCGAGCCCGGTGACAGTTTCGAGTACACCAGTGGCACGGTGATCGAGACCCCGGTAGGCACCATGGAAGGCAGCTACGGCATGCGCGACGAACGCGGCAACACCTTCGACGCGCCGATCCCGCCGTTCACGCTATCCGTCCCGCGCACGCTGCACTAGGCGGCCCGATGGCACTGTACGTCGTCGGCGACCTCCAGGGCTGCCTGGACCCGCTGGAACGCCTGCTGGAGCAGGTGCGCTTCGACCCGGCGGCCGACCATCTATGGCTGGTCGGCGACCTGGTCAACCGTGGCCCGGACTCGCTCGGCTGCCTGCGCCGGGTCCGGGCGCTGGGGGATGCCGCGACCGCGGTACTGGGCAACCACGACCTGCACCTGCTGGCCACCGCGGAAGGCGTGCGCCCCCCCGGCGGCAAGGACACCCTGCGCCCGGTGCTGGACGCCCCGGACGCCGCCGACCTGCTGGACTGGCTGGCGCGGCGCCCGCTACTGCATTCCGACACGGCCAGCGGCTGGACGCTGGTGCATGCGGGCCTCCCGCCGGCCTGGGACCCGGGCACAGCGCAGACCGAGGCACAGCGCGTGGAGGCCGATCTACGCGACCCCGCCCGCCGTCAGGCGCTGTTCGAGGTCATGTACGGCGATGAACCGACACTGTGGAGCCCCGATCTCGACGGCTACGACCGCTCCCGCTACACCATCAACGCCTTCACCCGCATGCGCTACATCACCTCCGATGGGGCGCTGGAATTCGCCGGCAATGGCCCGCCGGAAGAGGCCCCATCCGGCCTCACCCCCTGGTTCCAGGTACCCGGCCGCGCGGCCGCCGGCCACCCGATCGCGTTCGGCCACTGGGCCGCCCTCGGACATCGCGTCGGACCGGACTGGCTGGCCCTGGACAGCGGCTGCGTCTGGGGCAACCGCATGACCCTCGCCCGCCTCGACAACACGGACGGCGATCCCACCCGCGTGACGACCTGGCAAACGCCCTGTCCCGCCTGACCCGGCCGCTACCGCGCAGCACCTTCCAGGCACCCGCCTTCCATCCGGCCGCATATGCCATGTTGTGGCTGGCCATGGTTCATCACTCGGTGTTTACGGTGGCTTCGGTCCGCATACTGCCGTGCGCTGTCTCGCCAGCGCGCCGCGAGGTACTTTCTTGCTTGCCCAAGAAAGTACCCTTCGAGGCGCACCCGGATTCCGCCCGGGAACCTTGCTCCAGGGCCCTCGGACCGGCGGCGCTGAACTCGCTACGCTGCGCTTCGCTCAGACATCCAGCGCCTTCTCCCGGCCCGAGAACCCTTCCGCAAGGGGCTCCATACGGGAGGCGAAGGTCAAAACCGACGGTATCCGGTAGGGTGCGGTTGAGCGCAGCGAAACGCACCGTTCCCCACGTCGTGCGAAACCCTGATGCGATTCGCTGCGCTCATCACATCCTACGTCCCCCGGCGCCCGCTTCGCGGGCGCGACACGCAACGGCCACAGGCCGAGCGTGCCGAAGATGTCCAAAGACCTAGCCATCATCCACTGGCAAGAACGCTGCGATCGCCGTTGTTTGGACCTTCCTCCCCGTTGTCGTCGCGCCGAGTGGAGAGGGTTTTCGCGGGACGATTCTAAATAGACACGGGGCGCTGGATGTCTGAGCGGAGCCGCAGGCGCAGCGAGTTCAGCGCCGCCCGCGAAAAGCCTCGGAGCGAGGGAAACCCCGGCCCGCGCAGCGGGCCGGGGTCGCGGCAGTCGGGCGTGTTTCTTGGGTACTTCTTTGCACGAGCAAAGAAGTACCTCGCGGTGCGCTTGCGAGAGAGCGCTCGGCAGGCCGCCGGACGAAGCCACCGTAAACAGCAGATGACGAACCGGGGCCAGCCGCTCCCGGGAGGCGGGCGAGACGCGGTCAGCGCAGGAAGAGGGAGTAGGCCGGATTCCCGGTCTCCTCGTGCCATGGATACCCGACCTCCTTCAGAAACTCGCGGAACCGCGCCCGATCCTCGGCGGGGATCTGCATGCCGACCAGCACGCGGCCATAGGCGGCGCCATGGTTGCGATAGTGGAACAGGCTGATGTTCCAGGTCTGGCCCATGTGCGTCAGGAAATTCAGCAGCGCGCCGGGTCGCTCCGGAAACTCGAAGCGGTAGATCCGTTCGTTGCGGACCTCGCCACCGTGGCCGCCGACCATGTGCCGCAGATGGAGCTTGGCCACCTCGTTCTCGGTCATGTCCAGAACGTCGTAACCTGCCTCCTCCAGGGCCGCCAGGATTTCCTGGCGCTCGGCATCGCCCCCTTCCAGCTTGATCCCAGCAAAGACCTGGGCTTGCTCGTCATCTGCGTAGCGGTAGTTGAATTCGGTGACCCCGCGCTTGCCGATGGCCTGACAAAACTGGCGAAAGCTACCCGGACGCTCGGGGATGGTGACCGCAAACAGGGCCTCGCGATGCTCGCCGATCTCGGCACGCTCGGCCACGTGACGCAAACGATCGAAATTAATGTTCGCGCCACTGAGCACCGCCGCCAGATTCGCGCCCTGCAGGCCTTCGCGCTGGATGTACTGCTTCATCCCGGCCACCGCCAGGGCCCCGGCCGGCTCGGCCACCACGCGGGTGTCATCGAAGATGTCCTTGATGGCCGCGCAAATGGAGTCGGTGTCCACCAGCAGGACCTCGTCGACCAGATCGCGGCACAGGCGGAAGGTCTCCTTGCCGACCTGACGCACTGCTGCACCGTCGGCAAAGATCCCGACCTGCTTGAGGGTGACCCGGCGGTTCTGTTGCAGCGCCTTGTACATCGAGGGCGCATCATCCGGCTCCACGCCGATGACCTTGATCTCCGGACGCAGGCGCTTTATGTAGGCCGCCATGCCTGCCGCCAGGCCACCGCCACCGATGCACACGAACACCGCGTCCAGTTCGCCCGGGTGCTGGCGCAATAGCTCCATCGCCACCGTGCCCTGCCCGGCGATCACGTCGGGATCGTCGAACGGATGGATGAAGGTGTAGCCGTGTTTCTGTTCCAGTTCGCGGGCGTGGGCGGCCGCCTCGTCGAAGGAGTCGCCGTGCAGCACAGCCTTGCCACCGAACCGGCGCACCGCGTCGATCTTGATCGATGGCGTGGTCACTGGCATCACGATCACGGCCTTGATGCCGAGGTGACTGGCCCCCAGCGCAACCCCCTGCGCATGATTGCCGGCGGAGGCGGCGACCACGCCCTTTGCGCGCTGCTCCGGGGTTAGCTGGGCGATCTTGTTGTAGGCGCCACGCAGCTTGAACGAGAACACCGGCTGCAGATCCTCGCGCTTCAGCCACAACGTGGAGCCAAGGCGCTCCGACAGATTCGGCATCGGGTCCAGCGGCGTCTCGCGCGCGACATCGTAGACGCGCGCCGTCAGGATCTTCTCGAGATAGGGGAATTTCATGCCCCAAACGATAGCATGCGAGGCCTTAACGCTTCCGCTTGTCCCGGGGACGGAGCAGTCGGTATCCTCAATGGGTTACGGACAGAATATTCGGGAGACGGTGATGAATCAGGACGAAATGAAAAAGGCGGTCGCCGAGGCGGCGCTGGAACGGATCGAGAGCGGCTGGATCGTGGGTGTGGGCACCGGTTCCACCGCGAACTACTTTATTGACGCCCTGGCCGGCATCAAGGGCAAGATCGATGGCGCCGTGGCCTCCAGCGAGGCCAGCGCCGAGCGCCTGCGCGGCCACGGTATCGAGGTACTGGACCTGAACTCCGCCGGTCCGCTGCCGATCTACGTCGACGGGGCCGACGAGGCGACCCGGCATCTGCACCTGACCAAGGGCGGCGGCGGCGCGCTGACCCGCGAAAAGATCGTCGCGGCGGCGTCGAAGACCTTCGTCTGCGTGGTCGACGAGACCAAGGTCGTCGACTATCTCGGCGCCTTCCCGCTACCGATCGAGGTCATCCCGATGGCGCGCAGCCACGTGGCCCGCGCCCTGTCGAAGCTGGGCGGCAACCCGGAACTGCGCGAGGGCTTCAAGACCGACAACGGCAACGTGATCCTCGACGTGCACAACCTGCGCATCATGAACCCGGTGGAGCTCGAATCCGAGCTGGACCATATCGCCGGCGTCGTGACCAACGGACTGTTCGCCCGCCGTTCGGCGGATGTCATGCTGGTGGGCTCCGCCTCGGGCGTCGAGGAGATGACCGCCGGTTAAGCAGGTCGAGTCCGCCACGGTGAACGCGACGGGCAAATGGCTGATCATCATCGGCGGGCTGATCGTCCTGATCGGTCTGCTGTGGCCGTGGCTCGGAAAAATCCCCTGGGGCCGGCTCCCGGGTGACATCGTGATCGAACGCGAGAACGCCCGCTTCTACTTCCCACTCACCACGATGATCATCGTCAGCGTGGGGATCACGATCCTCCTGGCGCTGTTTCGTCGCTGATACCGCTCCAAAAAAAGGGCCGGGATCGTATGATCCCGGCCCTTTTTAACGCAGGCAAGCGGTGAGACGGACAATCAGCGCGTCATCACCTCGTCGTAGAAATGCTGCAGGCCGCCTTCCAGGAAGTGGTAGTTCTCGATGCCGCGTTCCTCCAGGTGATACTGCAACCAGCGCACCTGCTGACCGTCCTGGTCAAAGATCAACAGCGCATCACCATCCCGGTTGGCCTGGCCGAGGATGCGGTTAAGCGTATCGATGTTCTCCAACGGGGCCGACATCTCGCGCCCGGCAAACAGCGAGATCTCGTCACGCTCCTCGTTGCCGCGCACGTCCAGCACCACCGCATTGTCGTCGTTGCGAACACGACGGGCGAAGGTGTCGGCATCCAGCAACCGCGCCTCGAAGGCCTCGTCCGTGATGAGCTGGGTCTCGGGGTCCTCGATCGGCTCGCCGCGGAGCATGGCCAGCCCCGGGTAGCGGTCTGCCCAGTCCGCGACGCCGGCGTCATAGGCCTGGGTCGGGCCGAGCCCGGCCGCGTTGGCCCGCGCGGCAGCGCGATAGGACATGTAGCTCTCGCGCCCGTTGCAGTAGAACACCAGGGGCCCGCCATGCTGGTCTTCCAGGGCCCGTACCTGATCCTCGAAATCCGGGGCGCCCAGCGGTACATGATGGGCCCCCTCGATGTGCAGGATGTCGTATTCCAGCCGCGGGCGGACATCGATCACCGTGGAACGCGACAACTGGCCCCGCAGATCGAACAGGTCCACGGCATCCACGCCGAATCGCTCGTAAAGACTGCGGCCGGGAAATTCGACAAAGGCCTGGGCACTGGCCACGACGGGGGCCGCCGCCAGCCCGAAACAAAGGGCCATCACGGCGAGACGGGGACTCAAAGAGCGAAAGGTCATGCGAACTCCCTTGCATGGACGGGTGGACATGCCGCATACACTGCCGCGGCCTGGACGGGCATTGCATACGCCCGATGGGGCGACGCGACGTGACGATCCTTTATTCCGTCGCGACCGCCCGGTGCCCCCGATTGTAGCCAACCCGGGCGGGCCATGTGCAGCACCCGCTTGTGCCGGCTCGCCAGCCCTACAGCAGGACCTTCTCGATCCCGCCCTCGCGCGCCCGTTCGATGAAGGCCTTCTGCCAGCCATCGCCCATCAGACGGTTGGCCATCTCCACCACGATGTAGTCGGTATCCATCCCGGTGTCCTCGCGATAGCGCTCCAGGCCCTGCTGGCAGGCCGGGCAGGAGGTCAGCATCTTCACGTTGCCGTCCTTCGCCTTCTCCTCTCCGGTCAGCTCCTTGATGCCCTTGTGCAGCTCTTCCTGCTTGCGGAAGCGCACCTGGGTGGCGATATCCGGACGGCTGATCGCGAAGGTCCCGGCCTCGCCACAGCAACGGTCGGACTGCAGGACCTCCTGACCCAGCAGCTTGGCCGCGACGTCGGTCGGCTTGTGCGACTTCATCGGCGAATGGCAGGGATCGTGGTACATGTACTGCACGCCCTCGAGCCCCTCGAGATGGACGCCCTTCTCCATCAGGTACTCGTGGATGTCCAGCAACCGGCAACCCGGGAAGATCCGCTCGAACTCGTATTTCAGGAGCTGATCCATGCAGGTGCCGCAGGACACCACCACGGTCTTGATGTCGAGGTAGTTGAGCGTGGTCGCGAGGCGATGGAACAGTACCCGGTTCTCGGTACTGATCTGCTGGCCCTTCTCGAAATCGCCACCGGCATTCTGCGGATACCCGCAGCACAGGTAGCCCGGCGGCAGCACGGTCTGCGCGCCGACGTCGTAGAGCATGGCCAGGGTGGCCAGGCCCACCTGACTGAACAGGCGCTCGGAACCGCACCCGGGAAAGTAGAACACCGCATCCGAATCCAGATCGGTCTTCACCGGGTCGCGCAGGATCGGCACGTAGCGCGAATCCTCCAGCCCCAGCATCTGGCGGGTGGTCTGGCTCGGCAGCCCGGCGGGCATCGGCTTTTTCACGAAGTGCACGACCTGCTCGTGCATCGGGGCCTTGCCGGTGGTCGAGCGCGGGGTCTTGCCCTCCCCGGTCAGGTTCAGCTTCTTGAATGCGAAATGCCCCAGGCGCTGGGCGGCATAGCCCATCTGGATCGCACCCTTGCGGATGCCCTTGATGGTGGCCGGGTCCTTGGCGTTGAGGAAGGCCATGGACATAATCGTCGCCGGCGTCGCCTTGCGCTTGCCCTTCTTGTTCAGGATCGAACGCATGTGCATGGTCACGTCGCCGAAGTCGATGTCGACCGGACACGGATTCAGGCACTTGTGGCAGATCGTGCAGTGATCCGCGACGTCGTTCATCTCCTCGAAGTGATTCAGCGACAGCCCGCGCCGGGTCTGCTCCTCGTAGAGGAACGCCTCGACGATCAACCCAGTCGCCAGGATCTTGTTGCGCGGCGAGTACAGCAGATTGGCGCGCGGGACGTGCGTGTTGCACACCGGCTTGCACTTGCCGCAACGCAGGCAGTCCTTGATCTCGTCGTTGAGATCGCCCAGCTCGCTTTGTTCAAGGATCAACGCCTCCTGCTTGACCAGGCGCAGCGACGGCGTATAGGCATTGGACAACCCGGAGCCCACCAGCAGCTTGCCGGCGTTGAACACGCCATTCGGGTCGACGTCCTTCTTGTACTTCGCGAACGACTCGATGCGTTCGGGCTCGAGATACTGCATCTTGGTCAGCCCGATCCCGTGCTCGCCGGAGATCACCCCATTGAGCTCGCGTGCCAGGCGCATCACTTCATCCACCAGGCGCTCGGCCTGGTGCATCATCTGGTAGTCATTGGAATTGACCGGGATGTTGGTGTGCACGTTGCCATCGCCCGCGTGCATGTGCAGGGCGATAAACAGGCGGCTGGTCAGTACCCGGTCGTGGATCGCGGTCAGCCGCTTGCGCACCGGCTCCAGCTGGTGCCCGCCAAAGATCTCGAACAGCGGGCGCTCGACCTCGGCGCGGTAGGAGATGCGCAGGCTGCGCCGCAGCAGCACATTGATCAGCTTGTCATGGTCGCGCCGATCCGCACGAGCGGGCTCGTCCAGCAGCTCGTCACATTCCGAGGCCTGGGTGAAGAAGTTGTCCGAGATTGCCTCCCAGCGCTTCTTCACCGTCTCCAGGACCTCCACCGCACGCTCGCGCTTGGCCTCGAACCACTGCTGGCCCTCGCCACCGGTGTCGTCCAGCAACTCGCGCAGCTCCGGATGGTCACCGCGCATGCACTCCTGCATCTCGTCGACCATCCGGAGCTTGTTCTTCAGCGACTCGCGCACGTTCAGGGTCTCGATCCCCTCGGTGTACTCCGCCAGGCGCTCCAGCGGGATCACCACGTCCTCGTTGATCTTGAACGCGTTGGTGTGGTGAGCAATCGCCGCGGTGCGGGCGCGATCCGCCCAGAAGCGCTTGCGCGCCTCGGGGCTGACCGCAACGAAACCCTCGCCATTGCGGGCGTTCGCCGCGCGCACCATCCTGGCCGCCAGCTTGCCCAAGGCATCCTCGTTGTCGGAGACAATGTCGGCGACCAGGACCATCTTCGGCAGGTCACCACGGGCGCCCTTCGGGGTGTACTTCACCGCCCGCACGTAGCGCTCGTCGAGGTGCTCCAGGCCCGCCAGCAGGACTTCGTCCTCGGCGTCCACCGCATCCTTGATCTCGACGATCGCCGGCACGGCCTGGTGCAGATCGGTCCCGTAGAACTCCAGACACACGGTGCGGATGTTGTCCGGCATCCGGTGCAGGATGAACTCGGCCGAAGTAATCAGACCGTCGCAGCCTTCCTTCTGGATGCCCGGCACGCCCATCAGGGTCTTGTCGGTCACGTCCTTGCCCAGCCCCAGCTTGCGGAAGCTCTGTCCCGGCATCTCCAGGATCTCGGGCTCGCCCTTCGGGGTCTTGCCGTCCGGCTGATAGCGGCTCACGCGGAAGCGCACAACCTCGGCGTCGTGGATCTTGCCGAGGTTGTGGTCGAGGCGCTCGACATACATCCACTCCGCCTCGGGGGTCACCATGGTCCACGCGGCCAGGTTGTCCAGCGCGGTGCCCCACAGCACGGCCTTCTTCCCGCCGGCGTTCATCGCGACGTTGCCACCGATGGTGGAGGCGTCCTGCGAGGTCGGATCCACCGCGAACACCAGGCCGTTGCGATCGGCCAGCTCGGAGACGCGCTTGGTGACCACACCGGCCTCTACCCGCACCACCGGTACGTCATGCTCCACGCCCGGCAAGGGCCGGCGCTCGACCTCGCCCAGACCTTCCAGCTTCTCGGTGTTGATGACCGCCGAGCGCTTGGACAGGGGGACGGCACTGCCGGTGTAGCCGGTGCCACCGCCACGCGGGATCACAGTCAGGCCGAGGTCGATGCAGGCCGCAACCAGCGGGCCCATCTCCTCCTCGGAATCCGGGGTGAGCACCACGAACGGGAGCTCCACACGCCAGTCGGTCGCATCGGTCACGTGGGAGACCCGCGCCAAGCCGCCGAACTGGATGTTGTCCTTGTGCGTCAGGGCCTTCATGCGCTTGCGCACCTGATCGCGCAGCGCGGCGGTATCAGTGAACTCCTGCGCAAAGGCGGACACCGCCGCCTGCGCGCGCTGACCCAGCTTAAGCGCCTTCTCGTTGCCGTCGGCCCGGGCCGTGATCTGGCCCAGACGATGCTGCATGGCGTCGATCAGCGCCTTGCGGCGCTTCTTGTCCTCCAGCAGATCGTCCTGGATGTACGGGTTTCGGGTGACCACCCACATGTCCCCCAGAACCTCGAACAGCATGCGCGCGGACACGCCCGTCCGACGCTCCCCACGCAGCTCGTTGAGGAGGTCCCAGGTATCGGAACCGAGGAAACGGATAACGATTTCGCGGTCGGAGAATGAGGTGTAGTTATAGGGTATTTCTCGGACGCGTTCGGCGGTCATTGAGGCGTAGCCCCCCGATCAGAATGTGGCAAAAGAGTAACGGGTCCGCACGCCCTGCGCACGAAGTCGCACTGTTGGTCCATGCTTTTCGGCACCAAACTATCGGTGCCGGGGGGCCTTTACGTCGCCAGGGAGACGCTGATCGATTCACGCGTGCGCGCTGGCGTCCCATGAGCATCTCCCTAGAAATAAGCCAGAAGACCCAGCACCCCGATAACGATCAGATAGATCGCGACGATGTAGTTCAGCAGGCGGGGCCGGATCAGGATCAGGATGCCCGCCACCAGGGACAGGATGGCCATTAGCAGGCCTGGTTCGATATTCAGCGTCATTGGCGATCATTCCTTTCGCTCGTGGGGTTCAGGGATACATCAAGGGCCCGCAAGGGAAGCACTGACTGCGCTTCCCCAGGGACGGATCTCAAAAGAGCTTCTCTTCCATTTCCAGATAGACCGCGTTGGCGTTGCTGCGGTTGGTCTGTTCGAAGGCCGGCAGGTCTTCGTAGTCACTCCAGTCCATCGCGGAGTAGGCCTCGTCGAAGGAATCCATGTTCTCGACCGCCACGGCCATGTGCTCGCGCAGCTTCACCAGGTAGTCGCGGGTGAACCTGACCGCCCGGGCCGCCTGATCGGTCGCCTCGCCATGCCCCGGAATCAGGAACTTCAGGTCCATCTCCATCAACTCTTCCAGGCGCTTGACCCAATTCTCCGAATCCAGCGCATCGTCGCCCAGAAACGGAATCCGGCCATCGAACACGATGTCGCCGGCGAACACCACGCCGGTCTCCTCCACCACCATGATGATGTCGTCCGGCGAGTGTGCGGGCCCCGCGTGCACGCACCGGAAGGTCTTCCCGCCGAGACGGATGGTGTACTCGTCCTCGAAGAATTCGTCCGGCGGGATGATCTGGGTGTCCTCGTCCACCCATGGGGCCAGCACGCCCCGGCGCTGCTCGAGCCGCGCCACCGCACCGGCGCCTCCCAGATAGTCCCGCGCGCGCGCCTGCCCGATGATTTTGGCATCGGTGTGGTCCGCGAACGCCTGCAGGCCATAGATGTGATCCGCGTGATAATGACCTGCGATCACGTACTTGATCGGCTGGTCGGTCACCTCGCGGATCCGGCGAATCATCTCGAAACCAAGTGGCGGCGTCCCCAGGGCGTCATATACCACCACGCCCTCGTCGGTCACGACGAACCCCGCATTCGAGGTATGCCCCTCGTTGTCGGGATCCGGAATACCGGAGATCCCGATCATGTACCAGGTGTCCAGCCCTTCGACCTCGTGGGCTGTCACATCCACGCTGACCGGCTCGTAGGGATTCTCGGGTACCGACATGGTCAATCCTCTCTTCTCTGGCATTTTGATCGATCCGACCCAGTGCGGCCGGGTTCTGCGGAATTGGACGGAAAAAGGGCGGGAGAATTCCCTGCATTTCCCGATCACTGTCGAGGGATTGTAGCGGAGTCGGGAGCGAGGTTGACGGGATGCCGGGGTCCGGGCGTTTGTGGCTACCGGGGACCGGTCGCCAAGGTCGGCGGTGGCTGGCCATTTAAAGGCAGGGAGACCGGAAGCAGGGTCGGCGTCCACAAATCAGCGGGGCGGTGCCGAAACGTTCTGGCCCGAATCGTTGCCAGGCTCCGGGGATGGCAGTGCGCCCCTTCGAGGGGCGCACTGCCTTGGCTGGGGGACCAGGATTAATCGGCGCCATGCGCCTCGCCCTTCGGGCCAGCGCCGCATACGGCGCTGTTCGGCTCGGCTACGCCTCACCCTCGAACCTTGCAGGTTCTCATCCTGAAATCTTCCAACCATTCATGAAAAAAGGCCCCACAAGGGGGCCTTCTTTCATGAATGGCTGGGGGACCAGGATTCGAACCTGGGTTGGCGGAGTCAGAGTCCGCAGTCCTACCGCTAGACGATCCCCCAGTAAACCGGGTCGGGTGCAGCCCGAAACTCGACGCGAATTTTAGCGCTTCGAGTACTGCGTTGCACGACGGGCCTTGCGCAGGCCGATCTTCTTGCGCTCCACCTCGCGGGCATCGCGGGTCAGGTGACCACCACGACGCAGCGACGGGCGCATGTCTTCGTTGTACTGCACCAGGGCGCGGGCAATACCCAGACGGATCGCGCCGGCCTGGCCGTTGCCGCCACCGCCTTCAACGGTCGCGATCACGTCAAAGTTGCCGGTCGACTCGGTCGCCTCCAGCGGCTGGCGTACCACCATGCGCGAGGTCTTGCGGCCGAAGAAGTCGTCCAGCGGCTTCTCGTTAACCGTGATGTTGCCCGTGCCGGGACGCAGGAAGACGCGCGCCGAGGCGGTCTTGCGGCGGCCGGTGCCGTAATACTGATTGATAGCCATTCGGATCGATTCCCTTGCTGATTCTGGCGGCTCAGACTTCGAGCGGCTGCGGCTGCTGGGCCGTGTGCCGGTGTTCGGTACCGGCGTAGACCTTGAGCTTCTTGAACATGGCCCGGCCAAGCGGGTTGCGCGGCAGCATGCCCTTGACGGCAAGCTCCAGCACCTTCTCCGGATGACGCTCGATCATCTGGGTGAAGTTGGCTTCCTTGATGCCACCCGGGTAACCGGAATGGTGGAAGTACTTCTTGTCCATGGCCTTGTTGCCGGAGACGCGGATCTTCTCCGCGTTGATCACGACGATGTAGTCGCCGGTATCGACATGCGGCGTGTACACGGGCTTGTGCTTCCCGCGCAGGCGATGTGCGATTTCCGTGGCGAGTCGACCGAGGGTCTTGCCGTCGGCGTCGACGAGAAACCAGTCGCGTTCGACTTCGGCCGGCTTGGCGCTAATGGTACTCATGATGTTCGATGCTCCGAGGTCGGGGCGATTCAGAAAGCGCGCAAGAATAACGCTTCCCTCCGCCCAATTCAAGCTACAGGGACAATTCCCGAGACGCGAAGGCGTCCGCCCTCGGGGGAATCACGGATCAATGTGCAGAACATTCGCGTGCATGCCCCGGACACAAACAAGGGGCCGCCCCGAAGGCCGGCCCCTGCAACCCCCCGGGCGCAATGCCCGGGGGGGGTTGCGCTGCCCGTTACAGCTGGGCTTCAGCGCGCTCCTGGACTTCCTGCATCAACTCGGGGTCGTTCTGCAGGGCCATGGCCACTTCGTTGTATTCCTCGACGCTCATGCCCGAGTCTTCAACCGCGTTGACCATTTCGTCCTGTGCTTCCTGCTGCATGGACTGGGCCTCGGTTTCGTCCTCGGCACTCTGCAGGCGGTCGGCGAAGTCTTCGCGCACTTCCTGCACCGCAACGAAGGCGGTTACGAAAGTGTCGATGTCTTCTTCGCTCAGATCCACCTCGGGGGCTTCCTGCATCGGGGCGCCACCCTGGGCCGCGCCACCCTGGGCACCACCCTGAGGTGGCTGGCCGCCCTGAGCACCGCCACCGGCACCGCCTTCCTGAGCCGGCGGCTGGCCGCCCTGGGCACCGCCCATGTCACCCCCACCGGCGCCACCTTCGGCACCGCCGTACTGGGCGGAGGCGGCTCCACCCACGGCAAACAGGGAGGTCAGGGCCATCGCGAGCATCGTCTTGCGCATATTCATCATGTTGCTCCTTTTCCTTTGGATCGTTCGGATCTCGGGGCGAAGCCGGCTACGACTCAAGGTCGATCATCAGCACGCCCGATTTCGTTGCAACCGTGTGAGGAGGAATGGTCCGTCACTGCGGTTCCGATTCCTCGATTGCTGCCCGAGGAGGAGCAGGCATCGTGCCAAGATTGGAAAAAGACAAACAAAACACTTTTAAACAGCGACTTATGCTCTCATCACCCCAAAAGGGCCGGGGAACGCACCAACGGTAAACCGGGTCAGAATGATACATGGGTCAGGTCGACCCGGGTCAGGATGTCACGATGGGTCGGATTCCCCGAGTTTGCGGTACAGCGTCTTGCGGCCGATGCCGAGGATCCGCGCAGCGCGTTGCTTGTTGCCGTCCACATGCTCCAGCACCCTGCGAATGTAGTCGCGCTCGCGCTCCTCCAGGGTCGGCCACTGGCCGTCGTCGCCCATCCCCGGGACCGGCGTCGCCCCCTCCGCCCGGTCGCCCGTCGTTCCGCCGGGATCCTCGGCGGGCGCCTCGAATACGCGCTCCGGCAGATCACGGGTCTCGATGACCTCGCCGGCCGCCAGGGTGGCGGCACGCTCCATCAGACTCGCGAGTTCGCGGACGTTCCCCGGGAACGGATACCGCACCAGCGCACGCAGGGCCTCCGGGCTCAGGCGACGCTCGGGCAGGTCGCGGGCCAGGGCCTGCTGACGCAGGAACTGCAGGGCCAGGCGTTCGATGTCATCGCCACGCTCGCGCAGCGGCGGGATCTCGATACGAAAGGTCTCCAGGCGATAGTAGAGATCCTCACGGAAACGACCGTCGGCAATATGTGCCTGCAGATCCTGATGCGTGGCCGCCACGATACGCACATCGGTCGCGATCTCCTCGTTGGCGCCCACCGGACGCACGCGACCATCCTGCAGAAGACGCAACAGCTTGCTCTGCATGGCCACCGGCATCTCGGCAATCTCGTCCAGGAACAGGGTGCCGCCGTCGGCCTCGGTAAACAGGCCGCGCCGAGCCCCCTTGGCCCCACTGAACGCACCGGCCACGTGCCCCAGCAACTCCGACTCCAGCAGGGCCTCGGGGATGCCCGCGCAGTTAATCGCCACGAACGGACCACCGGCCCGCTCGCTTTCCGCATGGAGCGCGCGCGCCACCAGTTCCTTGCCGGTCCCGGACTCGCCGGTGATCAGGACACTGCCGTCGGCGGCCGCGATCCGCCGAATCAGGTCGAACAACTGCAGCATGGCCGGACTGCGGCCCTGCATGCCGTGAAAGCCATCGGCCTGCGCAAGGACCTCACGAAAGCGACGCACCTCGTCCTTCAAACGCCGCGCCTCGGTCACCCGGTCGGCGGCCAGACGCAGGTGATCCAGATCCACCGGCTTGGTCAGGAAGTCATCCGCCCCCGCCTTCAGCGCGGCCACCGCCTGGTCGATGGTCCCAAAGCCCGTGAGCATGATGAACCCGGGTGCCGGCACCCGGGCGCGGGCCTCCTGGAGCACCTGGAAGCCATCCGCGCCGGGCAGGCGCAGGTCGCTCACCACCAGACTGAAGGCCTGCTGCGCAAGCACCCGCGCGGCATCCTCGGCACTGGCAACCGCCGTAACCGCGTAGCCGGCCTCGGTCAGCTCCTCGGTCAGCAGTTCGCGATGCCCGCGATCGTCCTCCACGACCAGGACCGACTCCGGGGGCGTTGCGGGGACTTGTGCCTTGCTGCTCATCGAAGCGAATCCTCCTGGGCGCCAGCTGACACCGGCAGATGCACGACAAAACGGGTCTCCCCCGCGACACTGCGATCCAGCATCACCGTACCCCCGTGGTCCTCCAGCGCCACCTGCGCCACCGCCAGCCCGAGCCCGGTCCCCTCGCCGGTGGGCTTGGTGGTAAAGAAGGGCTCGAACAGGCGTTCGGCCTGCTCATCGTCTATCCCTCGCCCGGCCGTGGGGCCGTCGTCCGCCACCACCAGCTCGACCCGGTCGGACGAGGCATGCCAGCGGACCCGGACCTCGCGGGCGGCGACCTGCGCGGCATTCTCCAGCAGATTCTCCAGGGCCTGGCCCAAGCGCAGGCGGTCCGCGGCGATGGTCAACTCGGGGCCTTCGAGCCGGAATTCCACCCCGCCGGAGGCATGCCGCTCGCGCACACGCCCGACCAGATCTCCAACCAGCTGCGCGAGACCCAGCGAGCGTTCCTGCAACGGATTGCGCCGGGCAAAGTCCAGCAGCTGGCGCACGATGGTCTCCACCCGCTCCAGCTCGGCCTTCAGCGCCTCCATCTCGGTGCGCGCCGGATCCGCCTCCGGCAGGTGCCGGATGGCGCGCTGCACGCGACCGGCGATAATCCCGAGCGGCGTCCCCAGTTCGTGTGCCACGCCGGCCGCCAGCTGGCCGATCGCCGCCAGCTTCTCCGAGTGCCGCAGCTTCTCCTCCAGCCGTCCCTGCTCAAGGCGTTGCGCCTCCAGTTCGGCCTCCGAGGCCTCGCGACGCTCCATCATGCGGTTCATCGAGACTGCCAGGCCGCGCAGCTCCGCCGGTCCCTGTTCCGGCGCCCGCAATCCACGCTGACCCTCGCCAATCGCGCGCATCGCGGCCATCAACCGAGACACATGCCGCCCCACCGCCCGGTGGTACCCGAACAGCACCACCAGCAGAAACAGCCCGCTAATCCCCAGCATCAGCAACCCACCCTGCCACTGGAGCTGCGCGACGAAGGCCCGGAACGGTGTGACGTCGCGCGTCACCTGCAACAGCCCCACGATGCGACCGGCCGGATCGGACAACGGAAGAAAGAACGAAAAGGTCTCGCGCCCCTGATGTTCGCCGAAAGCCCCGAGGCTCCCGGTTTCGCTGATGACCTGCGCCTCGCCACGGCGCTGCAGGGTCGGACTGGGCGGGCCACTGGCCGCCACCATCCGGCCGTCGGCATCGTAGACATAGACCCCGAACACCTCCTCGATCTGGAACAGGGAGTCCAGCGACTGCTGCACACCGGCCGCGTCGTCCTGCAGCATCGCACCGGCCACAGGCAGGCGGATGGAGCGCGCCACCAGCTCGATGTCCTCCTGCATCCGGTTTTCCATCTGGGTCTGAAATTCGTGCAGACCCAGCGCCACCACCGCGGCCATCAACAGCAGCAGGGGCAGCAGCACGAACGACAACACCGCGGTGCGCAGACTGTTCAGGCGTCGGGTCATAAAGGGCGATTCGCAGCGTCGTCGAAGGCCACCATGGTAGACACGGCGGCCGGCATGACGCGAATTGCAGGCAAAAAAAAGCGCGGGTCGAGGCCCGCGCCAAGAAAACCACCAAAGGAGGATGGAGGAGTCCACCAACCGCTGACAGGGGGGACAGCGATTAGCGTATGCAAATCTTCTAATATGGCGATATTCTTGTCAAGTGGTGAATGCGCAGGGGGTCGCAGATTCACCGCATCGTCATATCACGTACCCTTGAAGACCTGCATACCCCGTAAGACGCCCGCTCGACGGTTCTATTCCCGGGTGCGCGCAATCCAGCGCCTCCAGCCTTCAAAATTCGAATTCGTTCACGGATCCCGCCGCTATGCTTCGCCATCTGAGCCACCCTGTCACCCCGCTTGCCCAGAACGCCACTCTGATCTGGTGCGACGTCACCGGGGCGGCGGCCTGGGTCGATCCCGGCGCGGATGCCGCGGCCCTGGAACGGATCGCGCGGGATCAGGGCGTCCACCTGGAAAAGATCCTGCTGACCCATGGCCACCTGGACCACGTGGGCGCGGCCGCCGAACTGGCCAAACGTACCGGCGCGCCGATCATCGGCCCGCACCGCGACGATGCCTTCTGGCTGGACCAGCTCCCGGCGCAGGCGCAGATCTTCGGCTTCTCCGAGGTCCAGCCACTGGTGCCCGATCAGTGGTTGGAAGATGGCGACACCGTCGAGCTCGGGCAAGCCACCCTCCACGTCCTGCACTCTCCCGGCCACACCCCGGGCCACGTGGTCTTCCACGATCGCGAGGGCCGGCTCGCCCTGGTCGGTGACGTCCTGTTCCACGGCGCGATCGGCCGCAGCGACTTTCCACGCGGCAACGGGCGCGAGCTGCTGGACTCCATCACCGGGAAGCTCTGGCCGCTGGGCGACGACACCAGATTCGTCCCCGGTCATGGTCCCGAGTCGACCTTCGGCGAAGAACGCCGCAGCAACCCCTTCGTCGGCGACGACGTCATCGCCGCCCCCGGCAGCGAACCCGGACGCGGTCGCTACTACTGATCCGACCGGCCGCCGCCCCGGCACTGCAAACGGAAAAGGCCGCCCCGAAGGGCGGCCCTCTCCTGGTACACATAAAGGCTTGCGGTCAGCCGTTGGCGCGCAGCGCCGCGATGCGCTGCTCGATCGGCGGGTGGCTCATGAACAGCTTCTTCAGCCCCTGGGCCATGCCGCCGCGAATACCAAAGGCGGCCATCTGGTCCGGCATGTCCACCGGGCGACCGGAGGCGCGCGCCAGCGACTCCAGCGCCCCGATCATCTTCTCGCGGCTGGCAAAGCGAGCCCCCGCCTCGTCGGCGCGGAACTCGCGCTGACGCGAGAACCAGAACACGATGATGGAGGCCAGGATCGCGAGGACGATCTCGGCCACGATGGCGGTGATCCAGAATGCCGGCCCGTGACCGGACTCGTTCTTGAAGATCACGCGATCGACAAAGTGACCGATCACGCGCGACAGGAAGATCACGAAGGTATTGACCACCCCCTGGATCAGCGCCAGGGTCACCATGTCGCCATTGGCCACGTGGCCCACCTCGTGCCCCAGCACGGCCTCGACCTCGCCCTGCCCCATGTTCTGCATCAACCCCGTGCTGACCGCGACCAGGGCATTGTTCTTGCTCATGCCCGTGGCGAAGGCGTTCGGGTCCGGCGAGTCGTAGATACCGACCTCCGGCATCCCGATTCCGGCCTCGCGGGCCTGACGGGTGACCGTCTCCAGCAGCCACTGCTCGGTGGCGTTGCGTGGCTTGTCGATCACGTGGACCTTCATCGTCTTCTTCGCCATCCACTTGGAGATGGCCAGCGAGATGAACGAACCACCAAAGCCAAACACGGCGGCGAAAATCAGCAACGCGGTCAGGTCGAGATTGACCCCCTGGTCGTCCAGGATGCTCTCGACCCCAAGGATGCGCAGAGTGATGCTAAGGACGATCAGGATGGCGAAGTTGGTCGCCAGAAACAGCACGATACGTTTCATGAAGCTTTCCTGTACTCCAATTAATAAACTCGACGGGATGAACCGATAGTCGGGGCGCAGCGGCCAAATTCAAGCACCGCCGCGTTCACAGACCACACAGGTACGCGCGGGTTCAGGCCGGGCGCACCTCCAGGCTGTCCGCGTTCTGATAGCCGCGCGGGAGCTGACGCCCGCGACGCGCGCGCTCGCCAACGTACTCGGCCCATTCCGCCGGGGCCAGTGCCTTGAAGCGCTTGCCCGCATGCACGACCAGGGTGTCCTGCGGCGCCAGCACAGCCACCCCGAGCACCCGCTCGGAGCCATCCTTGAGCGCCGCGGACGGGATGCCGATCAGCTTGTTGCCTTTGCCGCGCGCCAGTTCCGGCAGCCCCGCGGCCGGAAACACCAGCAGATAGCCGCGGGTCGTGACCACCGCGATGTGATCCTCGTGCGGGTTGCGCACCGGCGCCGGCTGCAGCACGGCCGCGCCAGCCGGTACGCTCAGCACGTTCTTGCCTGCCTTCTGCCGGCCGAGCAGGTCACCCAGCTTGGCAATGAAGCCGTAGCCGTGATCCGAGCCCAGCAGCCAGCGGTCTTCCTCCGCCCCGGTGGCCAGGCCCACAAAACGCGCCCCCTCCGGCGGGTTCACCCGGCCGGAAAGCGGCTCGCCCTGGCCGCGCGCCGACGGCAGCGTGTGGGCCGCAATGGTGTAGGTGCGACCGGTGGAGTCGATGAACGCCACCGGCTGGTTGCTGCGCCCGATGACCGCCGCCTGGAAGGCATCTCCGGCCTTGTAGCTGAGCCCGCGGGGATCGACATCGTGGCCCTTGGCCGCGCGCGCCCAGCCCTTCTCCGAGAGCACGATGGTCAGTGGCTCGGTCGGCACCAGTGCCGATTCATCCAGCGCCTGCGCGGCCGCGCGTTCGACCAGCGGCGAGCGCCGCTCGTCGCCATACTCCTTCGCGTCCTGCTCGATCTCGCGGCGGACCAGGGTGCGCAGGCGGCGCTCGGAGCCCAGCGTCTTCTCCAGCTGGTCGCGCTCCTGGCTGAGCTCGTCCTGCTCGCCGCGGATCTTCATCTCCTCGAGCTTCGCCAGATGGCGCAGTTTCAGCTCCAGGATCGCCTCGGCCTGGATATCGCTCAGGCCAAACCGGCTCATCAATTCCGGCTTTGGCCGGTCGTGTTCGCGGATGATCGCGATCACCTCGTCGATATTGAGGTAGGCGATCAGCAGGCCTTCCAGCACGTGCAGCCGCGCCTGCACCTTCTCCAGCCGCCATTGCAGGCGCCGGCGCACCGTCTCGATCCGGAACTGCAGCCACTCGCCGAGCAGCCCTGCCAGGTCGCGCACCCGCGGCCGTCCATCGAGGCCGATCACGTTCATGTTCACGCGGTAGGTCTTCTCGAGATCCGTGGTCGCGAACAGATGCGCCATCAGGCCCTCGACGTCCACCCGGTTCGAGCGCGGGGTAATCACCAGGCGCGTCGGATGCTCGTGGTCGGACTCGTCGCGCAGGTCCTCGACCATCGGCAGCTTCTTCGCGCGGATCTGGGCGGCGATCTGCTCCAGCAGCTTGGCGCCGGAGACCTGGTGCGGCAGCGCGGTCACCACGATGTCGTCGCCCTCGCGCTCGTAGCGCGCCCGGGCCCGGATCGAGCCCTGGCCGGTCTCGTAGACCTTTCGCAACTCGGCCGGCGGGGAGATGATCTCGGCCTCGGTGGGGAAATCCGGCGCCGGGAGGATCGCGCACAACTCCTCGACCGTTGCCTTCGGGTGCTCCAGCAGGTGCACGCAGGCAGCGGCCACCTCGCGCAGGTTGTGCGGCGGGATGTCCGTCGCCATACCCACCGCGATCCCGGAACCCCCATTGAGCAGCACATTCGGCAGCCGCGCCGGGAGCATCTTCGGCTCGTCCAGCGCACCATCGAAGTTGGGCACCCAGTCCACCGTGCCCTGACCCAGTTCGGAAAGCAGCAGCTGCGCATAACGCGACAGGCGCGACTCGGTGTAGCGCATCGCCGCAAAGGACTTGGGATCATCCGGCGAACCCCAGTTGCCCTGCCCGTCGACGAACGGATAGCGATAGGAGAACGGCTGCGCCATCAGCACCATCGCCTCGTAGCACGCCGAGTCCCCGTGCGGGTGGAACTTGCCGAGCACGTCGCCCACGGTGCGCGCGGACTTCTTGTACTTGGCGGTGGCGGAGAGCCCCAGCTCGCTCATCGCGTAGATGATCCGCCGCTGTACGGGCTTCAGGCCGTCGCCGATATGCGGCAGCGCACGGTCCAGGATCACGTACATGGAGTAGTCCAGGTACGCCTTCTCGGTGAAGTCCTTCAGCGGCAGCTGCTCGCCGCTGTTGGCGAACAGGCTGGGGGTCTCGATATCGGTCATCGACGGTCTCGCGGACGTGGATGGGCCGGGGTTTTACGCCGGGTCGGGCCCGCGTACTGTAGCGGGCACGCGCCCGGCGTTCCACGGGTGCAGTCGGAAAACGCATCATCGACAAGGAGTCCGTCCGTGCCGGATACAGGCTGGACCGCCAGTATCGTCGCCATCGCCGTCTTCGCCCTGGCGGTGATGAGCGTCGTGCACGCGCTGCTGCAACGCCGCGATACCGGGACCGTCATCGCCTGGGTCGGGCTGATCGTGTTGCTGCCCCTGGCCGGCTCGCTGCTCTACTGGCTGTTCGGCGTCAATCGTATTCGCCGGCGGGCCCACGCCCTGCGCGAGGGCTATCTGATCGCCGACCCCAGCACCGACGGGACCAGCCTGGCCGAGCCACCGGAACGCTGGCAGCGCCTGCTGCATTCCGGGGACCGCCTGAGCCCGTTCCGCCTGGTCGGTGGCAACGCGATCGAACCGCTGTTCGACGGCGATCGCGCCTACGCGCAGATGCTGGCCGCGATCGACGCGTCCCGTCACAGCATCAGCCTGGCCACGTACATCTTCGACTATGACCGCGTGGGCGAGCGCTTCGTCGCCCACCTGCAGCAGGCACAGGACCGGGGCGTGCAGGTACGCATCCTGATCGATGCCATCGGCGCGCGCTACAGCCGTCGCAACACCCTGCGCCAGCTGCGCCGGGTGGGCCTGCCTGCCGCCGCCTTCATGCCGGTACACCTGCCGAGCAGCCTGGCCGCCTTCAACCTGCGCAATCACCGCAAGATGCTGGTGATCGACGGCGCCCGCGCCTTCACCGGCGGCATGAATATCCGCCGCGGCCACAGCCACACCAACCCGGGTCCGCACCCCATACACGACCTCCACTTCGAGCTGCGGGGTCCGGCCTGCACCCAGTTGCAGCGGGTCTTCGCGGAAGACTGGCAATTCGCCACCGGCGAACGCCTGGAGGGGCCGCTCTGGCTTCCGCAGTCCGTAGACCCCGCCGGCGCCCGCGCCTGCCGCGGCCTTCCGGACGGCCCGGACGAGGACTTCGAGGTCCTGAACTTCACCCTGCAGTCGGCGCTGGCCGAAGCCCGCGAACAGGTCACCATCGTGACCCCGTACTTCCTGCCCGACGTGGCGCTCACCGGGGCGCTGAAGGCCGCGGCCCTGCGCGGGGTGCAAGTCGACATCCTGATCCCCGCCCGGAGCAACCTGCGCCTGGTGGAGTGGGCCAGCCGCCCGCAGCAGGCCGAACTGCTGGAGCGCGGCTGCCGGCTGTGGCTCACACCACCACCGTTCAACCACGCCAAGCTGATGCTGGTAGACCGCGAGTGGGCCCTGGTTGGCTCCGCCAACTGGGACCCGCGCAGCCTGCGCCTTAACTTCGAGTTCAACCTGGAATGCCTGGATGCCGGACTGGGCCAGGAACTGGCCACCTGGACCGACGCGCTGCGCGCACAGTCGCACCCCCTGACGCTCGAGGAGGTCCGTGCCCGGCCGCTCGCGACCCAACTGCGCGACGGGGCCGCGCGCCTGCTCACGCCGTATCTGTGACCGACCGTTAGCCACCCCCGCGGTGACCCTCACGCGAACCGGGACGCGCGCGCGTGTTCTTTTGTACTGTAGCGGCAGGGACCGAGCGCGGGCACCGACCCGCATCGCTTCACCGCAGGGGGGCAAGGGATGGCACGGCACTGGGACGCAAGCGCAGGGAACCGATGAACGGGATCCTTGCGCCATCGCTCTACCTTGCAGCGGGGCTGGCGATCTACGCCACGCTCAGCCACCTGCTGCACAGCCGGCAAAGTGCCCGGAGCACCGAGCACCGGCTGTTCGCCGCGATGTGCGGCCTGATGGCGGTGCTTGCCGTCGGATCGGCCCAGACCTACCAGGCCGGCACCGTCGAGGCCTATACCCGCGCACTCACCCTGAACGTCTATCTGCTGGGACCGTTCTACGTGCTGTTCGCCGCCTTCGTCGCGGCCCATACGCGCACCTCCGCCCGCTGGCTGATCTCCGGTCTTCTGGTACTGCTGGTCATCACCTGGGTGGTCAACACCCTGCAGCCCTACAGCATGCAGTACCAGGTGATCGACGAACTCCGCCCCCTGGAACTCCCCTGGGGCGAAACCGTGGCCCTGGCAGTGGGTACCATCAGCCCCTGGTTCGGCTTTGGCGTGCTCGCGGTCTTTCTGGTCCTGGGCTTCGCCCTCACCACACTGATCCGGCACTACCGGCGCTATCGCCAGACCACCACCCTGCTCCTGCTGGGCGGGATCGGGGTCTTCGTCCTGTTCACCTTGCAGGGCGTCCTGGCCCGGGGGGGCGCACTGGAGATGCCCCAGCTCGCGCCGTTCGGCTACGTGGTGATGGTCGTCATGATGAGCCTGGTACTGAACCGCGAGACCAGCGAACGCCTGCGTGACTCGGAAAGCCGTTTTCGGGCGCTGGTGGAGCAATCCCCGGTCGGCATCCAGGTACTCACACCGCAGGGCGAGATCCGCCAGTGCAACGCCGCCTGGGAAACCATGCACGGCGCACAAGCCTCCCTGCCGGGCGGCAACGTTCTGGACCGCCCGGATGCCATCGACCGGCACATCCACGAACCGCTCAAGGATGCCCTGCGCGGACACTACCGCGAGATCGGCCCGCTGCCCTACACCCCACCAGCCCGCCCCGACCAGTCGGCCGAACCCGCCGACCCCGACCCGGCGACCCAGACCACCCCGCTCATCACCCCCGAGCGCTGGCTGCGGGGCTGCATCTACCCACTGCAGGATGCCCGCGGCGAGGTACAGGACGTGATCGTGATGCAGGAGGACATCACCGCCGCGCACCGCAGCGAGGACGCCCTGCGCCTGATCGCCGAGGGGCTGCAGGCGCGCTCGCGCGAGGAGTTCTTCCAGCAGCTGGTTCTCAAGCTGAGCAACCTGTTCGCTGCCGACTATGCCCTGATCGGCATCGAGGATCCGGAAAAACCCGGCGTGGTGGAGACCGTCGCCCTGTGCACCGCGGGGCAGATCGTGGAGAACTTGCGCTACGACCTCGCCGAGACCCCCTGCGAACGTGTGCTGGAGATCGGTACCTGTATCTACCCCTGCGACGTACAACAGCGCTTTCCGGCCGACGAGATGCTGGTGGAGATGGACGCCGAGAGTTATCTGGGGGCCCCGTTGCTGGACAGCCAGGGCACGCTGCTGGGGCACATCGCCATGGTCAACCGACATCCGGTGGAGGATGTCGACAAGGCGATGGAGATCCTCGGGATCATGGCCGACCGCGCAGGGGCGGAACTGGAACGCCTGCACACCGAGGAACACATCCATGCCCTGGCCTACCACGACTCCCTGACCGGGCTGGCCAACCGCACCCGCCTGCACGACGACCTGACCCGCCATATCGAGGAGGCCACCGCCGGCCACCTGCATGGCGGGCTGATCCTGATCGACCTGGACCACTTCAAGACCATCAACGACGCCCTGGGGCATGCGGTAGGCGACACCGTG
This sequence comes from Thioalkalivibrio sp. ALMg9, assembly GCF_000380625.1. Lineage (NCBI taxonomy): Bacteria > Pseudomonadati > Pseudomonadota > Gammaproteobacteria > Chromatiales > Ectothiorhodospiraceae > Thioalkalivibrio > Thioalkalivibrio sp. ALMg9. The sequence goes on along the minus strand of NZ_AQYC01000005.1, from coordinate 60,120 downwards.
CTGGGCGCGGTGGCGGACCGCCTGCGCAGCCATGCCCCCGAGGATGCGCTGATCGTGCGCCTGGGTGGCGACGAGTTCGCCGTTGTCCTGCCCCCGTGCGCCCGGGTACGCGAGACCCTGGAGCCGGAACTGCAGGCAATCGCCGAGCGCATCCTGGAGGCCCTGCAGCGCCCGATCATCATCGGTGAACGCACCTTCGGGGTCGGCGCCAGTCTCGGCTGCGTATGCTATCCCGACGCCGGCGAGAGCTCGGCAGAAGCCCTGCGCCACGCCGATATCGCCCTGTACCAGGCCAAGCGTGCCGGCCGCGGCGGCGTGCAGTTCTACCGCCATGCACTGCAGGACGAGGCGCATGCCCGCCTGCAGATCGAGGACGGGCTACGACAAGCGGCCGAACGTGACGAGCTGGACCTGCACTACCAGCCGCAGTTCGATGCCGCCGAGCGCCTGATCGGAGCCGAGGCCCTGCTGCGCTGGCAGCACCCGGAGATGGGCCAGGTCCCGCCAGATCTCTTCATCCCGGTCGCCGAGGAGACCGGCCTGATCCACGGGGTCGGCAACTGGGTCCTGGAACACGCCCTGATGCAGCTGTCGCAGTGGCAGGCCGGGAACCTGCAGCCACCTCGCCTGGCCTTGAATCTCTCGCCCTGGCAACTGGCGCGCCCGGACTTCGTCGACCAGTTCCAGGCGCGGCTGCGCCGACACGGGGTGGACGGCCACGCCCTGACCCTGGAGGTCACCGAGTCCGGCCTGCTGCGCGACCTGCCGGACGCCATCACCAAGCTGGGCGCGCTGCGCCGGCTGGGCATGCGCATCGCCCTGGACGACTTCGGGACCGGCTATTCCTCGCTCGCCTACCTGCGCGACCTGCCGGTGGACGAGCTGAAGATCGACAAATCCTTCGTCAAGGAACTGCTGGCCGGCGGTGACCGGACCCTGATCGAAAACATCGTGGACATTGCCCGCAACATGGAGCTCGACGTCATCGCCGAGGGCGTGGAGCACCCGGAACAGCGGGAGCAGCTCCTGGCCCTGGGCTGCACCCGGTTCCAGGGCTTCCTGTTCAGCGCGCCGCTGACGCACGAACAATTCGTCGCGCGACTGCATCGGCCGTAGACGAGGCCGGCCGATTCAGTCGCGAGCGGCCGGGTCTTCCAGCCCGCAACCCAGCGCGCCGCGCCGGCGCAGGGACAGATCCGTTTGCCGGCGCTCCTCTCCGGGGCATTCCCGGTACAGCACGATCCGGCTGCCGCCTTCCTCCTTTGCCACGTACATCGCGCGGTCGGCGCGCTGCAGCAACGCCTCCACATCGTCCCCGTCCTCGGGGTAGAGCACCGCCCCCATGCTGAGCCCGACGCGAACCGACTCGCGATTCACCTCCACCGGCTCCTCGAAGCGTTCGATCAGCTTGAGTCCGACCCCCGTCACCGCATCCGGATCACGCACATTCTCCAGCAGCAGCACGAATTCGTCGCCGCCCACGCGGGCCACCACGTCGCTCTCGCGCACGCCCTCGCGCAGACGCCGCGCCACGGTCACGAGCATCACGTCGCCGGCATCGTGTCCCAGGCGATCGTTGATGGGTTTGAAGCCGTCGAGATCGCAGACCACCAGGGCCAGGCCGGTGCCGGCGCGCTGGGCCCGGCGCAGGGCCTGCTGAATATGCTCCTGCAGCAGACTGCGATTGGGCAGGCCGGTCAGGGAGTCATGATGGGCCTGGTGCCACAGGCGCTCCTCGGAGGCCTTGTCGCGGGTGATGTCACGGACCATCCCGAGGACCTGCACGGCGCGGCCTTGGGCGTCCCGATCGATTTCGCCCTCGACCCGCACATGGCGCAGCCCGCCGTCCGCGCGCACCACCCGGTGATCCACCCGGTAATAGGCCTCGTGATCCAGCGCCTCGTTGGTAGCGCGGCGCACCCGCGTACGGTCGTCGGGATGGATGGCTCGCATGTAGGCCTCGAATCCCGCGGTATCGGTTTGCGGGTCGAGCCCGAACAGATCGAAGACATGCGTGGACCAGTTCATCCGCAGACCACGAATATCCCAGTCCCAGTAACCGGCCCCGGCAATCCGCTGGGCCTCTTCCAGGCGCTCGGTAGTCTCCTGCAGGGCCGCGGTTCGCCGGGCCACCGCCGCCTCCAGCCCGGCCTGCGTCTCGCGCAGGCGCGCCTCGATCTGCTGGCGCCCCTCCAGTTCCTTGTGCAAGGCGGCGTGATCACGCCAGATCCTCCGGCGCACCCGCACCCACATCAGCACAATCATCAGCATGGTCAGGACGGTGGCCACCAGCATCACCTGCTGCGCCTGTTCATGGCGCTGCGCCATGGCCGCCACCGCCTCCTCGTTATCACGTTCGAAGGCCGCGAGGATGGCCTCCATCTGCTCCAGCACATCCTCCTGCACCGGCATCGCGTCCGCATACAGGATCGCCAGCGCCTCGTTGCGCCCACCCGCCAGGGCAATGTCGAGGAGCTCGGACAGGATCGGGGCACCGGTCGCGGTCAGCGCACGCAGTTCGGCCAGCAGCGCAGCGTCGCGAGGGGTCCGAGCCAGTAATTCCGCACCCTCGCGGGCGTCCAGGAAGCGCTCGGCCAGCTCGCGAAACTCCCGCTGGTAGCGATCCTGCAGGGCCGGGTCCTCTGCACTGATCACGAGCGAGGCGCGCAGCATGCGCTCGCGCACGAGGCTGCGCATGCGATGCACGCGGTCCACCTTCTGCACGTACTCCTCGGTAAGGGCCTGGACGTCGTACTGCAGCTGCTGCACCCGAAGCCAGCTGGCGACGGCGACCACCGCGACCAGCAGCAGCACCACAACAAAGGCGCCGGTCAGCCCGGGAACGAAGGGACGCGGGGCCATCGCGTCTCAATCCCAGCCGGGGACGGGCCGGTCCATGGACGCACCCGCACCCGACGAGGCACCACAAACCGCTGTCGCATCCTTGACGCGCATCCCGCTCCCCCTGTTTGATCGACCACATCCGCACGATCCAGGCGGGGAGGGTGCCGCGAGATGTCCACCAATACAAGCAAATACGGCGACCGGATGTCTGCCGCGCACGCGGAGTCGCCCGCTCCCGTAGCGCAGCTGGCGACACTGGAGAAGGCCTACCTAAGCGCCGCCTACTGCCTGGAGATCGAGGGCAGCAGCCGAGTTCTGTACATCGACCAGCCCGCGGAGGATGTCACGACCTGGATGGCCGAGCGGGACATGCAGCGCCTGGTCCTGTTCACCGCCTGCAACCCGGGCAGCCGCCCGAGCACCGAGGGTGAAAACATCCAACGCCAGCGCCGGCTGGAGCAGACCGTGGCCGAGCACGGCCTGCGCGCATGGCCTGCCCGCAATCGCGACCCGCGCGGCCAGTGGCCGGACGAACCGGGCCTGGCCATCGCGGACCTGCCCGACGACCTGCTGGCGCGCTGGCTGGAGGCCTTCGGCCAGAACGCAGCCGTGCTGCTGGAACCGCCGGCTCGGCCCCGGCTGGTATGGCACCCGGGGCTAGGAAGGTAGCGTGCCTCCTACAGCGGCAGGCGACCGCCGGAAGCGACCACGATCGTCACCAGACCGATGACGGTGTTGATCCCGACCAGGATGCGGATCTGCCCCAGCCGGCGCAGGCCTTCCTCGGTATCGTTTGCCGCAATGGCCTTGCGCATGCGCCGATAAGGGGCGAAGAACACATGGGCGAAGATCGCCATCATGATCAGGCCCAGCAGCAGCATGGTGTGCACGCTGGGATGCACATCACCCATGCCGCCGAACACCCCGAAGATCAGGTAGAAGCCGGTCACCAGGATCACCAGGACCGAGGCCCAGACCCAGGGGAAGAAGCGCGCGAACACACCCTCCCAGAGCTTCAGCCGCGCCGGCCCCTCGAGCTGCTGCCCGGCCACCGGGCGCAGGAACATGTAGGCGAAGAACATACCGCCCACCCAGATCACCACGGCCAGTACATGCAGCACGTTTGCCAGTGCGTATCCCGTCATTGCCTGCTTCCTTTTGTCGTTACGGATGTGGCCCGCAGTGTAGCCGTCCGCGTGCACGGCTGCCGAGCCCCCCAACCGCACACGCGTGCGGATTGATCAGTAGAATGGCGGGTCCGCATGCAGCAATCGCGGCCCTATCAAGATTCAACCCGGCAGTACAAGGAGTCCACATGTCGCGCGAGATCATCCAGACCGAAAACGCCCCGGCCGCCATCGGCCCCTACTCGCAGGCCGTGCGTACCGGCGACACCCTGTACCTGTCCGGCCAGATCCCGCTGGACCCGGCCACCATGGAACTGGTCGACGGCGGCATCGAGGACCAGATCCGCCAGGTGTTCGCCAACCTCCAGGCTGTCCTGGAGGCGGCGGGAGCCAGCACCGCCGATATCGCCAAACTGAACATCTTCCTGATCGACCTGGCTCACTTCCCGCTTGTGAACAAGATCATGAGCGAAGTCTTCAACGAGCCCTACCCGGCACGTGCCGCGATCGGCGTGGCCGCCCTGCCCAAGGGCGCCCAGGTGGAAATGGACGCCATCGCCTGGTGCCCGCGCGACTGATCGCGCTGCGCGAACCCAACCGGTGGAGCTGCAGGTCCCGCTGACCGCGCTGAAGGGTGTCGGCCCGGCGGTGGCGGAAAGACTGGAGCGTCTGGGTCTGGAGCAGGCCGGGGACCTGCTGTTCCATCTGCCCCTGCGCTTCGAGGATCGCACGCGCCTGACGCCGATTGCCGCGCTGCGTCCGGGGCTGGCTGCACTGTTCGAGGGGCACGTCACCCACTCCGAGGTAGTCCACCGCCGCCGGCGCATGCTGGTGGTCACCCTGGCCGACGGCCAGGCCCAGGTCCTGCTGCGGTTCTTTCACTTCGGGGCCAACCAGCAGCGCCGCCTGAGCCCCGGCACGTGCATCCGCGCCTTCGGCGAGCCCCGCGGCATGCCCGGCGCACTGGAGTGCGTGCACCCGGAGATCCAGACCGTGGGCGATAGCCCGCCGGCGATGGAGTCGCACCTGACCCCGATCTACCCGACCACCGAGGGTGTGTCGCAAAAGCTGCTGCGCCAGCTGGTCGCGCACGCCCTCCCGGGGATGCAGGCCCTGCCCGACCTGCTTCCGGAACTGCCCCGGCAGGGCCTGCCTGGCCTGCATAGCGCCCTCGAGCAGCTCCATCACCCACCGGCGCAGGCCGACGCACTGGCCGCCCTGGACACCCCGGAGAACCGCAGCCCGGCGCGCACACGGCTGGCCCTGGAAGAGCTCTGCGCCCACCAACTCGCGCGCATGCAGCAGAGCCGGATGCCCGCGGACACACGCAGCGCCCCGGTCATCCAGCCCCCGGGGGCGCTGTGGCAACAACTGCGCGGGCAGCTCCCCTTCGAACCCACCGGCGCACAGGAGCGTGTTACCGCAGAGATCCTGGCCGACCTCGCGCGCCCGCAGCCGATGAATCGTCTGGTCCAGGGCGATGTCGGCTCCGGCAAGACCCTGGTCGCGGTCGCAGCCGCGCTGGCGGCGGTAGAGGCCGGCTATCAGGTGGCGTTCATGGCCCCGACCGAACTACTCGCCCGCCAGCACGGGCGCAATCTTGCCCAGTGGATGGAACCACTGGGCGTCGCGATCGCCTGGCTGGGCGGGCGCCAGACGGCCAGCGAGCGCGGCCAACTGCTCGCGGAACTGGCCAGCGGGCAGCGCCAGGTCGCGATCGGGACCCACGCCCTGTTCCAGGAGGAGGTGCGGTTTCATCATCTGGGGCTCGCAATCATCGACGAGCAGCACCGCTTCGGCGTGCACCAGCGCATGGCCCTGCGCGACAAGGGCAACGGCCGGATGCCGCATCAGCTGATCATGACCGCCACCCCGATCCCGCGCACCCTGGCCATGGCCCTGTACGCGGAACTGGCCAGTTCGGTCATCGACGAACGCCCGCCCGGGCGCACCCCGGTACGCACCGCGCTGATCAGCCACGAGCGCCGTGACGAGGTCATCGAACGCATCCGCGCCGCCTGCGGCTCCGGCACCCAGGCCTACTGGGTCTGCCCGCTGGTGGAGGAATCGGAACAACTGGAGGCGGAATCGGCCGAGGCCACCGCCGAACGCCTGCGCGAGGCGTTGCCGGAGCTGACCATCGGACTGGCCCACGGACGCATGAAGGGACCCGAGCGCGATGCGGTGATGGAGCGCTTCCGCGCGGGCGCGATCGACCTGCTGGTGGCGACTACCGTGATCGAGGTCGGCGTCGACGTCCCCAACGCCAGCCTGATGATCATCGAGAATGCCGAACGCATGGGGCTGTCGCAGCTGCACCAGCTGCGCGGCCGGGTCGGGCGCGGCAGTGCCGCCTCGGCCTGCGTGCTGCTTTACCGTCCGCCACTGGGCGATACCGCACGCGAGCGCCTCGAGGCGATGCGCCGCACCGACGACGGCTTCGAGATTGCGGAGGTGGATCTCAAGCTGCGCGGTCCGGGCGAACTGCTGGGCACGCGCCAGACTGGCGATCGCAGCTTCCGCGTCGCCGACTGGTCACGCGACCAGGACCTGCTCGACGAGGCCACCACCCTTGCCGCACGCATCGAGAAGGACCCGGCGCGCGCCGCCGCCTTGATCGAGCGCTGGCTGGGCACCGCCACCCGCTACGCGACCGTGGGATAGCCCAAAAACGAAGGGCGAATCCACCACGAAGCGCACGAGGAAGGTCGTAAGCTTTCCACCACAGAGTTGGCGCCCCGTCCGGGGACGACGCGCTATCGCGCAGGAAACAGCGGGTGTTGACGACCTCCATCGGATCTTTTGAAGCGCATCGGAAAGGCCACGATCGTTTTGCAGCGGGTCGGATGCGGATGAGCTATGCGAATCGCATCGGCCTCGCGGAATGGTCCGGCCCCGATGCGTTTCGCATAGCTCAACACATCCTACCCGTTGAAGGTCTCGCTTTTGACTTTCTTCGTGTCTTCGTGCGCTTCGTGGCTAAGGCCATCAGGGTCTTAGCAGCGGGCCCTCGACGGCGTCGCGGGCCTCGCGGCCGGCGAGCTGTTCGATCAGGGTCAGGGCGAAGTCCATCGCGGCACCCGGGCCACGGCCGGTGATCAGGCGCCCGTCGATCTCCACCGGGGCGCCGGTGGACGGGATTCCCGCCTCGTCCAGCGCGCCGGTGAAGGCCGTCACGGTGCGGCCCTCCAGCAGCCCGGCCTCGGCCAGCGCCTTGGGCCCAGCGCAGATCGCGGCCAAGTGGCCATCGCGTTCGGCCTGCGCCCGCAGCAAACCCTGCACCCGGGCGTCGTCGCGCAGGTGATTGGCGCCGGGCAGGCCACCCGGCAGGACGATCAGGTCAAAGGACCGATCCAGCACCTGATCAACCGTGGTATCCGGCTGGATGACGGTGCCCCGCGAACAGGTCACCGGCCCGGGCTCTAGCCCGGCCACGGTGACCTCGAATTGCGCCCGGCGCAGCAGGTCGATGATCGTGACCGCCTCCAGTTCCTCGGCCCCGGCGGCCAGGGGCACCAGTACGTTCGGCATCAATCCTCCCTGTCCACCGCGCTCAGCGGCGGTTGTAGAAGTTCAGGCCCTTCAGGAGATTCAGCGCCTCGTTCATACCGTAATCGCGCTCGGCCAACGTCTCGCCATTGTCTTCATCCGCATCCACAGATTCCGGCAGACCGTCACGGCCCATGCGGGCACCGCCATTTTCGCTGTCGGAGCGCTGCACCACGAGCTGCTGCAGGCGGATGTCCGGGTCAATCCCGTCCTCGTTGATGGCACGGCCATCAGGCGTGAAGTAACGCGCGGTGGTCAGCTTGATCCCGGTGTTCTGGGTCAGCGGCAGGATGGTTTGCACCGAACCCTTGCCGAAGGTGTTCTGACCCATAACCACGGCCCGCCTGTGGTCCTGCAGCGCACCCGCCACGATCTCGGAGGCGGAGGCAGAACCGCGATTGACGAGGACGACCATCGGCGCGCCCTTGAGAACATCCCCCGGCGAGGCCTGGTAGCGGAACTGCGAATCCTCCAGCCGACCTTCGGTGTAGACGATCAGGCCTTCTTCGAGGAAGGCGTCCGAGACGCCCACAGCGCCCGTCAGGATGCCGCCGGGGTTGTTGCGCAGGTCCAGCACGAGCCCCTGCAGCTCGCCCTGTTCCTGCAGGTCTTCGATTGCCCGCACCAGGTCGCGTGCCGTGCGCTGCTGGAAATTGCTGATGCGTACGTAGCCGAAGCCGTCCTCCAGGATCTCGGAGCGCACGCTCTGCACCTGGATCACGTCGCGGGTGATGGTGATTTCTTTCGGGCGGTCCTCGCCATCACGCAGGATGGTCAAGGTGATGTCCGAGCCTTTCTCGCCGCGCATCTTGGCGACCGCGTCGGACAGGGACATACCCTTCACCGATTCGCCATCCAGGCGAATGATCAGGTCACCGGCCTCGACCCCGGCACGGCTGGCCGGGGTGTCATCGATCGGCGCGATGACCTTGACGAAGCCGTCTTCCATGCCAACCTCGATGCCCAGACCGCCAAACTCGCCGGAGGTCCCGACCTGCATGTCCTCGAAGTCCTGTTCGTCCAGATAGGCCGAATGCTGGTCAAGGCCGGACAGCATCCCCTGGATCGCATTGTCCAGGAGATCCTTGTCTTCGACCTCGGTAACGTAATTGCGCTTGATGCGCATGTATACGTCAGTGAAGCGCTGCAGATCTTCTACTGGCAAAGCGGATTGCGCGCCATTGTCGCGGTCGGCGTAGACGGCCACCGAAACACTCAGCATGACCCCGACAACCAGTCCGACGATCAGGGAGTATCCGGTGCGACAAGACTTGCTCATTACCTTTCCTCGTTCACTTGAGGTGATTCGTGTGAAGATGGTAGCACCCGCAATGTGACGGCTGCCTGAATGCACGCCACCGATCGGCCTTTTGCCGGGGCATGGGCGCATTCCATCTTTTTCCCTCTACTGAGAGGGCCACCAGCTTTCGGGGTTCAATGGCCCGCCGTTGTGACGGATCTCGAAGTAAAGCCCGGGCGCGATCGCCTCGCTGCCCTCGCCCGCCACGGCCAGTTGCTCGCCGGCGCCCACGGTCTCGCCTTCCGCCACCAGGATCTCCTCTACATTGGAGTAGAGCGTCAGGTAGCGCTCCCCATGATCAACGATCACCAGGAAGCCGTAACCCTGCATCCAGTCGGCGTAGACCACCCGGCCGAAGTGCACCGCGCGTACCGCAGTGCCGTTATCGACCTCCAGCACGGCGCCGCGCCAGCGTGAACGCAGGCGGCTACCACGGGACTCGTTGAAACTGCGAATCACGCGGCCTTCGGCCGGACGCGGGAGTTCGCCCTCCAATTCCACGAAGCCGACGTCCGGCCGTTCGGGGGTGGCCTCGCGGGGTGCCGCGGCACGCGCCGCGCTGCGTGCCTCGACCTCCTCGATCACCGCCTCCAGGGTTTCGGCATTGCGCGCCAGGCGCTCCAGTTCCAGCGACTCGTCCTCGATCGCCGCCTCCAGCTCCGCCATCGCCTGGCGCTGGTGCGCCTCCTCGCGCTCCAGATCCGAGACCGCCGCGCGGGCCTGCTCTTCCCGTTCTGCCAGCACCGCCCGCTCCCGCGCGAGTTCCTCGCGCGCCGTCTCCAGCGCCTCGATACGGTCGCGCAACACGACCAGGGCCTGCTCGCGCGCCTCGCGGATGCGCGCGGCAAACGCGGCCTGATGGCGGTGCTCCGCGGCCTGACCGTCGCTGCGTCCGGGATGGCGTTCGCGCTGCCACTGATCGCGCACCAGGCGGGCCGCGGCGCGGCGTTCTGCCTCCAGCTGCGCCCGGGCCTCGTCCACACGGTCCTCCTGGTCGGCGACCACCGCCTCCTGACGCGAACGCGCCCGCGCCAGCTCGCGCAGCTCCTGGCGCGAGGCCTCGGTCCCGCGAGCGGCCTCCGCGAGCAGCCCTTCCAGCTGCTGCAGGGCCGCGTAGCGCTCTTCCTGGCTGCGCTCCAGGTCCTGGATGGCCTCGCGCGTCTCGCGCAGCTCCGCCTCCGGTTCCAGCGCCACGGCGCTGACCGGCAACAGAAGACAGAGCAACACACCGCACCTCAAAAGGGCGCGTGAAACGCTTGGATGACTCAAGATTGCGCAAATTCGCATATCGGGGTACGTTTAGGTTCTTATATTCTGACCCAGTTGCGAGGGCCTTCCCTCGCAAGCAAGAGAGGCATGCCGTGAGCAACGAAACGGTTGAAGACGAAATGTACGTCGAAGACGGTTTGATGTCCCAGGACGAAGACATCGAGCGGGCCTCGCGCTCGCTCAAGGCCATGTCCCACCCGCTGCGTCTGAAGATCCTCTGCATTCTCGGCGATCGCGAAATCAGCGTACAGGAAATCGTCGATCAGGTCGGGACGTCGCAGAGCAACATCTCGCAGCATCTCGGCATCCTGCGCGACAAGGGCATCCTTGCCACGCGCAAGGACGCCAACCGGGTCTACTACCGGGTGGGGGACTCCCGGACCCTGCGCCTGATCGGTATGATGCAGGACGTTTTCTGCAGTTCCTGACACCCACCCCTCCGATCCGGTCTCCCGAATGCTTGAACGCCTGCCCGAATTTCTCGCCAACCACCCCATCCTGACCGGCGCCCTGCTGGCGGTGATCGGGATGATCCTGTTCGTCGAACTGCGACGCCTGAACCGCAAGTATCGCTCGCTCTCCCCGGTCGAGGCGGTGCGCGTGATCAACCAGGACGACGCCCTGGTGCTGGATGTGCGCGAGGACAACGAAGTCGCCTCCGGGCGCATCGGCGGCGCCAAGCATATCCCGCTCGGCAGCCTGAAAAAGCGCATGGGCGACATCGAGAAATACAAGGACAAGCCGGTGGTGGTGTACTGCCGCAGCGGCAACCGCTCCGCTAGCGCCGCGCAGCAACTGACCGCGGCCGGGTTCGAGGACGTAGTCAACCTGCAGGGCGGCATCCAGGCCTGGCAATCGGCCAACATGCCCATCAAGAAGAAGTAATGCAGTTCGAGGTCTACTCCAGCGGGCGCTGTCCATTCTGCCTGCTCGCGCGGCGCCTGCTCAATCAGCGTGGCTACCCGTTCGCGGAGTATGCCGTCGACCGCGAACCCGGTCTGCGCGCGGAGATGGAACAGCGCGCCGCCGGCCGCAGCTCGGTCCCGCAGATCTTTCTCGGCGATACGCACATCGGCGGCTTCGACGAACTGCAGGCGATGGACAGTAACGGCGAACTGGCGCGCCTGGCCAGCGAGGCCGGCCTCGAAGCCCCGACCGACAACGCCTCCGGATAACACGCGCCGCCGCCGGCAACGGGCGGCAAACGGGATCGCCCAGGCGACCCCGAAAAACACCGCTCACCCCCCTTACAATGCCCCGATTCCAGACGACTGCGAGACAACATCATGACTGAAGAGAAGAATTCCCCGAAGAGCGGCAACGGCGCGGCCCAGGCCGAACAGAGTGACCGGCCCGACTTCTCCATCCAGAAGGTCTTCATCAAGGACCTGTCCTTCGAGTCGCCGGAATCCCCCGAGGTATTCATGCGCGAGTGGAAGGGCGAGACCAACATCCAGCTGAACACCAACGCACGTCCGATCGACGAGGCCGCCGGCGCCTTCGAGGTGGAACTGGGCCTGACCGTGACCACCGAATCCGACGGCAAGACCGCCTATCTGGTCGAAATCAAGCAGGCCGGCGTGTTCATCCTGCGCAACTTTGCCGAGGATCAGCGCAACCACCTGCTGGGTGCCTACTGCCCCAACGTGCTGTTCCCGTTCGCCCGCGAAACGGTGGCCGACCTGGTACTGAAGGGCGGCTTCCCGCAGCTCCTGCTACAGCCGGTCAACTTCGAGTCGCTGTATGCCCAGCACCTGCAGGAACAGAAGCAGCAAGCCGGCGGCGACCCGGCCGAGCCCACGCAACAGGCCTGACGCGAGGCGCAACCGATGCGTATCGCGGTCCTCGGAGGCGGCTGCTGGGGCACGGCGCTGGCGGTGCATGCGGCCCGCCTGCATGCCGACGTCGCCCTGTGGGTGCGCAACGACGCCACGGCCCGGCAACTGGAACGCGAGCGCGAGAACGCCCGCTACCTTCCCGGTCTGCGCCTCCCGGACAACCTGCGCGTCAGCGCCGACCCGGCGACCATCGAGGGCCGCGACCTGGTCCTGATCGCAGTCCCCTCCGGCGCCTTCCGCGAAACCCTGCGCTGGATCGCCCCGCGCCTCGCACGCGACCAGGTGGTCGCCTGGGCCACCAAGGGCCTGGAGACGGCAACCGGGGCCTGGCTGCACGAGATTGCCGAACAGGAACTGGGGCCCGAGCGCCCGCCCGCTCTGATCTCCGGGCCCTCCTTCGCCGCCGAGGTGGCGCAGGAGCAGCCGACCGCGCTGTCCGTGGCCTCCAGCGACGAGGGCCACATGGACTGCCTGGTTACGGCCCTGCACGGGCGCTCGCTGCGCCTGTACCGCAATACGGACGTGATCGGCGTGGAACTGGGCGGCGCGCTGAAGAACGTGCTCGCGGTGGCCACCGGTATTGCCGACGGCGCCGGGTTCGGGGCCAATGCGCGCGCCGCACTGATGACCCGCGGGCTGGCCGAGATCCAGCGCTTCGGCGCGGCGGTCGGCGCCCGTCCGACCACCCTCACCGGCCTCTCCGGACTGGGGGACATGATCCTCACCTGCACCGACAACCAGTCGCGCAACCGGCGTCTGGGCCGGATGCTGGGCGAAGGCCTGGATCTCGACACCGCCCGCGCGCGGGTGGGACAGTCGGTGGAGGGCGTAGAGACCGCCCGGGTCGCTGTGGCGCGGGCGAAAGCACTGGAAGTGGACATGCCGATCTGCGCCGAGGTGCACGCGGTGCTCTATCAGGGCCGCCCGGTGCACGACACTGTGCGCCGGCTGCTGGAACGCGACGCCACCCGCGAAGAGGACTGAAGCCGCGTCCGCAAAAGCCCCGCGCGACACCCGCACAATCGCCCGTACGCTCCGGTCGGACTACCGTGGCCCTCACACGCGAACGCAACGGAGAACCGCATGAGCAAGGCCTGGAAGGAACTGGACCTGGAAGGTGGCGGCCTGCAGGCGGTCAACGCCCGCCTCGCTCGCGAGATGCGCACCCGCCCTGCGGCCTACGCTGCGTGGATCCTGTTCCCGCTCGGGCTGCATCGCTTCTACCTGCACGAGCCGCTGGGCGGCGCCGGCTTCCTGGCACTCAGTGCGGCCACCCTGGCCCTCGCCGGATTTGGCCCCGCCGCCTGGTGGTTGCTACCGCTGATTATTGGCGTGTCATGGGCGCTGGTGGACCTGTGGTGGATTGACCGCCGAGTGACCGACTACAACAAGGAGCTACGCAAGCAGCTCTTCCTGCGCAAGGGCCACAAGCCACCGCAGGACTACCGTGGCCGCTACACCAGCGACGAAGACGCCCGCCGCGAACTGGACGAATACCAGCAGATCAAGGAAGCCGAAAAGCCCGGGCAATCAGGCCTGGCCGGTCGCAACGACCCGGCCCGCGACGCCGGCGGCAAGCGCCGCATGCCCAGCTTCAACGAACAGGAAGCCATGCTGCGCCAGATGCGCAAGGACAAAAACAAAGGCGACGGGAACAACTGACCGCCGCCTTCGCAAGATCACCGAGGTTGCGCCGCCCCCGGTTGCGGCCACGCCCGACGGCATGGCCCGTGGCGCTCAGTTCTCGCCGGGGCGCCACACGCCACTGGCATCCTGCGGCGGCGGGGCGGTCTGCTTGCGGCTCTCGACGTCCACGAACACCGACTCGGTAAATTCGGAGAGCTGCTTGAGGTACTCCTTGCGCTCGTTCACCGACTCCGGCATCTGCGCGACCATGAACCCGGTGATCGCGCTCAGGTACTGCACGGCCACGATGGGTTGCTGCGCCTTCGGGTCCACCTCGGTCAGCAGATCCTGGACCTTCTGAATCAACTCGCCGGACAACTGCAGGGTATCGCTCATGGGGTTCCTCTCGCGGTTCGTGAAATCGTTGCGCACAGGCTACGGCAAGCCCCGCCACCCCGAAAGTGAACGCAAGATGCGCGGGCCTTTCCCTCCCTGGTGTGTTCAACACGAAGCGCGCGAAGGCTCGAAGAAGGTAAGTTCAAGAGCGATTTGAACCACAGAGGGCACGGAGAAAATCAGGGTTGAAGGGCAAGGCGAATCGAACGGCGCCTTCGCCACCCAGGCGTTACCGCGTTCCTTTCTTTTCTCTGTGCCTTCTGTGGTGCAAAGGCTTTTGACCTTCTTCGTGTGCTTCGTGGTGAAAAACTGGGACCGTCAGGAGCGACGAGGGTCGTCGTCTTCGTCACGGGCCTCGGGGGCATCGTCGTCCATATCAAAGTCCTCGTGGACGCGATCCGGCGGAATTGTCCACGGCTCGCTGGGTGCGACCGTATGCTCGCCCGGGCGTGGGGCATAGCGCTCGTCTTCCAGGGCACGCATCAGGCCCACCACCATCATCAGCATCACCAGCGAGAACGGCAGCGCGGCCAGGATGACTGCGTTCTGCAGGACCTCCAGCCCGCCGGCCAGCAGTAGCACGCCGGTCACCAGCCCGATCATCGCGCCCCACAGGATCAGGTGAATCGCCCGGTGTTCGGTGGACCCATGGGCCAGCAGGGTGTTGATGACCACGATGCCGGCATTGGCCGAGGTCAACAGGTAGGTCGCGATCAGCACCGTAATCAGGACGGCCCCGCTCTTCGCGATCAACCAGGGTTCCAGGGTCTCCATGGTGGCGAAGGTCGCCATGGTCAGATCCTCCGCCACCTGATCGGCAATGTTTGCGATGCCCTCGACCTCGGCGTGCAGGGCCGTACCGCCCAGCAGTGCGAGCCAGAAGAAGGTGATCAGGGTCGGCACCAACAGCACCCCCGTGACGAATTCGCGCAGGGTACGCCCGCGCGAGATGCGCGCGATGAACAGCCCGACGAACGGCGCCCAGGCCAGCCACCAGCCCCAGTAGAAGACCGTCCAGTCGGAGTGCCACTCGTCCAGGTGGTGAGCATGGGTGTACAGCGACAGCCCCAGCAGGTTCTGCATGTAACTGCCACTGGACTGCACCACCAAAGCCAGCAAGTACTGGGTTGGACCCCATACCAGCAGTAGCCCAAGCAGAGCGACACTGAGCCACAGGTTGGCCTGGCTGACCCGCTGCACCCCGGCCTGCATCCCGGCCACCACCGACACGATCGCAGTCACCGTCAGCAGCGCCGTCAGCAGCAGGAGACCGCGATCCCCTTCCAGCGAGAGGCCCACGGTATGCGCCAACCCGGCCTCCAGCTGCTGGATACCCAGCCCCAGGGTCGTTGCGATCCCGAAGACCGTGGCCACGATGGCGAGCAGATCCACCAGATCGCCCGGCCAGGTATGACTGTACTTGCCGATCAGCGGGTGCAGGGCCGAGCGCAGCGCCAGCGGCTGGCCCTTGCGGAAGCTGAAATAGGCCAGGATCAGTGCCAGCAGCGCGAACACACCCCAGGCATTCAGCCCCCAGTGGAAATACGTCAGCACCATCGACATGTCGGCGGCGGCCGCCTGGTTGCCGTTCTCGGCCAGAAACGGGTTGCCGCCGTAATGCGACAGCGGCTCGGCCACCGCCCAGAACAGCAACCCCACGCCCATGCCGGCGGCGAACAGCATCGACAGCCACGACAGCGTGGTGAACTCGGGCACTTCGTCGTCACGTCCCAGGCGCACATCCTTGTAGCGCCCCACCCCGAGCCAGATCACCATGACCAGGAAGAAGGCCATGATCACCACGTAATACCATTCCAGCAGCGGCGTCACGAAGGCCCGCGCATCCCCCACCACCGCGCCCAGCTGCTCGGTTCGATAAACCCCCAGCAGGGCGACGATCACCACGAGGATCAGCGCCAGCGGCGCAACACGCGGGTTCAGCCCCTTGAACGGGCCGCGGGTGGCAACGTTGTACATCTCGCGTCCTTTCGCTTGCGCGATGGATGTATTTCAGGACCGGACCTTTGCCGATCCATGCCGGCAGATCAAGGGCCGGTGGCGCCCGCCGGTTGTACGCGGATGCCCATGCGGAAATCCTGAATGACCTGATGCACGAACGCCAGCTTGGCGATCGCGGTAGCGGTCAGCACGAAGGGGTAGACATGCGAATGACCCATGCTGCGATTCAGGCTGTTCAGGGCGCTGACCAGCGGCAGCCAATGCTCCAGAAGCAGATCGAAGTCCGCCGTGGCATAGGCATCAAAAGCCGGCAGATTCCCCTGTGCCCCCAGCCGCGCCGACGGTCCGGCGACGGGTTCAATGTCCATGTTGTAGGCAGAGGCCGTGTCCAGCGTATCCACGATGTGCAGATAGTGGGCCCAGGTCTCGGCCCAGTCTTCCCAGGGGTGGGAGCTGGCATAGGCGGACACGAACGAGGCCTGCCAATCCGCCGGAGGACCGCCGGTGTAATGGCGCCGCAGGGCCTCGTCGTAGTCCGCGCGCTCGTCGCCGAAACGCTCGCGAAAATCGGCATGCCAGTGGGTACCGCGAATCAGACGATCCCAGTAGTAGTGCGCGGACTCATGGCGAAAGTGGCCGAGAATGGTGCGATAGGGTTCGGCCATCGCCTCGCGCATGCGCTCGCGCACCGCGGGATCGGCCTCGGCGATATTGATGGTAATGAGCCCGTGCGAATGACCGGTGACCACACCACCGCCCTCGCGGAACTCCGGGGCCGGATCGGCCAGGAAATCAAACGCAATCCCCCCAGGATCGCTTTTCCGCGGCACCACCGGCAGGCCCAGGCGCAACAGGCCATATACCAGGCGTCGCTTCTCGGCCTCCAGACGCTCCCACAGCCGCGCATTGCCCGGCACACTGAGGTCCGGGATGGTGCGATTCAGGCGGCAGGCCCGACAGAAAGGCTCGGCTTCCTCATAGGGCACCATCCAGTTGCACACCGCGTCCACCGCATAGTGCCGGCACTGGCGATAAAACAGCCCGTCCGGCTCGTCCGCTACCCGCCACAGGCCACCGGGGATCGGGCGCCCGCGGGCGCCCACAGCCTCCCCCGCCGGCACCAGGGCGGAGACCTCCAGACGGTCCGGCAGGAATCCCAGCCGGTGGCCGCAGCGGGTACAGAAGGTGTTGTCGAAGTACACCCCCTGTCCACAGACCTCGCACTCGAACAACTGCATCGCGCTCCCCGTTGACTGGCCTGCCGAGGACGTCCAGGCGACAGGCATGCCTTCAGACTACGCCGATCCCATTGCGCCGTCGCGGCGGCACGCACCAACACAGACGCCAGTCAGTCCCCCTGTACGCCGGACAAGAGCCCGTCCACTCGCTCCAGCACCAATGGATGGGACAGGATGCCGGCGTGCGTGGTCGCCACCCCGAAGACCGAGGCCGCCTCGCGCTGCGCGGGCGGGTGCAGCATGCTGGCGAGGGTGACCACCCCGTCCGCAGTGGCGCGCGCGCCTCCCTCCCCGCGCTGGTAGCCAAACAGCAGGTGCAGCTCGGTCACCTCCGTGTTGGCATCTGCGAACAGGCCTTCCAGGTAATCGCTGCCCGGGGCCATGTCGCGCCATACCGGAATGACTACCGGCGAACGATCGACACCCCGCTGGGCGCGTTCGTGTCCGGCCCAGGGGGTGGACAGGGTGATCATCGCCGGCACGGTCGCCGCCGCCTCGCGCCGGGCGCGCTCGTTCAGGAAGCCGCGCGCGATCAGCCCGCCCATGCTGTGTGCCACCACCGGCAGTGACTCGACGCCGTGGCGCACCTCCAGCTCCTCGACCACCTGTGCCAGATGCGCCGCGGCCGACTGCAGCGGCAGCCCGGAGGCGTAATAGTAGAACCATGGCTGGTAACGCTCTCGGTCAAGCCCCTCCAGCAACCCGGCGAAGTCACGCGGCGAGCCGTTCATCCCGTGCACGAACAGCACGGGCGTCCGTGCGGGATCGTATGGCTCAAGAAAGTACACCCCGGCATACCCCGACAGCACGAAATCCAGCGGCCGCCACTGGCTGCCCCGCGCCACCTCGGTCGCGAAGCGCGGATCCTCCAGATGGGCAATCTCGCCGTAGGCCGTCACCCGGCCCAGGCTAAGCGGCGCGGGGTCCGGCGCCGCGCCGTCCCCAGGACCCCGCGTATCCGGCAGGCGAATGGCGTGCGCCAGGCGATCATTCCCGTTCACGCGGATATCGATCCCGGTCAGCCGTCCGCCAGGGCCACAATCCAGCGCATCGCCGCGCGCGACGTGCTGGACCGGTGCGCCGGCCGGATGCGCGCGATCACCATCCTCGTCGCGGAAGGCCAGCACGCTGTAACGACCAGGCTCCAGGGCAAAAAACCAGCTCCCGCCGCGCGCGCTCACCACGTGGTCTGCCGGTTCGGGCACAACGGCGCCGGCGACCGGCTCGCGGAACACCGCCACCACATAGGGCCCGGTCCGTTCCGACCCATCCGCCCCTTGGTTGGATCCTACCGTACCGCTGATCACACAGGCCCCGCCCATCCGCGCCAGCTGCTCGCGCGCATCCAGCAGCGAACACCCCACCAGCCCCATCACCACCACCAGGACCGCACACACTCGCAACACACCCATTCCGAACATCCCTATCCGACAGCTCCCAGACCCCGAGTGTAGCGAGCCGGCAATCGTGGCGCTGCCTGGTGCCCACCTACCGCAACATCCGCCCCCCTGCCGCAAGATCTTGGAAGCCACCCCCACGTGAACCAGCCAGACTTACAGGCAAAAGCCGCTCCGGACGGACACCCGCCCGGTCAGCCACACCACGACACGCCCACCCGGAGCGCGCCGGGTAAAGCCGACCCACAGGAGGTGCACCATGTTCAAACGCGATATCCCGCCCACCGGGGCCATACCCCGCCTTGCCTCGGCCGCCGCCGCCCTCACGCTGGTCGCCGCCTGGACGGTCGCGACGGCGGACCAGGGCCCGGCCTTCATCCACGAACCCGATTCCCCCGATCTCGAATGGGGCCCGTGCCCGGACTTCATGCCGGATGGCTGCCGGCTCGCCGTGCTGCAAGGTGACCCGGCGCAGCCCAATGCCGACGTCTTCTTCCTCCTCCCCGGCAACAGCACCGCGCCCCACCACTGGCACACCAGCGCCGAACGCATGGTGCTCGTCAGCGGCGAGATGCAGGTCGACTACGACGACCAGGACCCGGTCGTGCTCCGACCCGGCACCTATGCCTACGGACCGGCCCGGCTGGCACATACCACCCATTGCACATCGGACGAGGACTGCATCCTGTTCATCGCCTTCGAGGAACCGGTGGACGCCCACGCCAGCCACGACGACTGACCCCGTCACCGTCCCCACCGCCGGATACGGCCGCCCGCCCCTTCGCCCGCAGCTGCTCCCGGACCCAAAAAAGGCCCGCACGGGGCGGGCCTTGTTGGATCGGAACAGCGAAATCCCGATCAGGCAGCAGCTGCAGCCCGGGTAAAGGCAAGCTGGTCGCCAGCCAGGTCCACCTCGATGGTATCGCCGGGGCCGAATTCGCCGGACAGCAGCGACTGGGCCAGCGGGTTTTCCATCTGCGTCTGGATGGCCCGCTTGAGTGGACGCGCGCCGTACACCGGGTCGAAACCGGCGGCGCCCAGGTGATCGAGCGCGGCGTCGGTGATGGTGAGCCCCAGATCGCGCTCCTCCAGACGCTTGCGCAGGAACTGCAGCTGGATGCCGGCAATCGCCCGGATCTGCTCGCGCTCCAGCGGGTGGAACACCACCACATCATCCACGCGGTTGATGAACTCGGGGCGGAAGTGCTGCCCGACGATCTCCATCACCGCGGCCTTCATTGCATCGTAGTTCGCCTCACCGGCCATCTCCTGGATCTGCTGCGAGCCGAGGTTGGAAGTCATCACGATCACCGTGTTGCGGAAGTCCACGGTGCGACCATGACCGTCCGTCAGACGACCATCATCCAGCACCTGCAGCAGCACGTTGAAGACATCCGGATGCGCCTTCTCGACCTCGTCCAGCAGGATCACGGAGTAGGGCTTGCGGCGCACGGCCTCGGTCAGGTAGCCGCCCTCCTCGTAGCCGACATAGCCCGGGGGCGCCCCGATCAACCGCGCCACCGAGTGCTTCTCCATGAACTCGGACATGTCGATGCGCACCATGGACTCTTCGGTGTCGAACAGGAATGACGCCAGCGCCTTGGTCAGCTCCGTCTTGCCGACCCCGGTCGGGCCGAGGAACAGGAACGAGCCATTCGGCCGGTTCGGATCGGACAGGCCCGCCCGCGAACGGCGGATGGCGTTGGCCACCGCGCGCACGGCTTCCGTCTGGCCGACCACGCGATCACCCACGGCCTCTTCCATGCGCAGCAGCTTGTCCTTCTCGCCCTCCAGCATCTTGGAGACCGGGATGCCGGTCCAGCGCGCAACCACCTCGGCGACCTCCTCGTCGGTCACCTTGGTGCGCAGCAACTGGGTCTCCTGGCTCTCCATCTCGTGGGCCATCGCGAGGGACTTCTCCAGATCCGGGATGCGCCCGTACTGCAACTCGGACATGCGCGACAGGTCGCCGGCACGGCGGGCGGTCTCCAGCTCGGTACGTGCGCGCTCGAGCTCTTCCTTCAATTGCGCGGCGCCGGAGACCGAGGCCTTCTCGGACTTCCACACCTCTTCCAGATCGGAGAGCTCGCGCCCCAGGCGATCGATCTCGCCCTCCAGGGTATCCAGCCGCTTCTTCGAGGCGTCGTCGGATTCCTTCTTCAACGCCTCGCGCTCGATCTTGAGCTGGATCAGGCGCCGCTCCAGGCGGTCCATGGACTCGGGCTTGGAGTCGATCTCCATGCGGATCCGCGAGCTGGCCTCGTCGATCAGGTCGATCGCCTTGTCCGGCAGCTGGCGATCGGTGATGTAACGCTGCGACAGCTGCGCCGCGGCGACGATCGCCGGGTCGGTGATCTCGATCCCGTGGTGGACCTCGTAGCGCTCCTTCAGACCGCGCAGGATAGCGATGGTGTCTTCCAGCGTGGGCTCGTCGACCACCACCTTCTGGAAACGGCGTTCCAGCGCGGCGTCCTTCTCGATGTTCTGGCGGTATTCGTCCAGCGTGGTCGCGCCGATGCAGTGCAGCTCGCCACGTGCCAGCGCCGGCTTGAGCATGTTGCCGGCGTCCATCGCGCCCTCGGCCTTGCCGGCGCCCACCAGGGTATGGATCTCGTCGATGAACAGGATCACGCGACCCTCTTCCTGCGACAGCTCCTTGAGCACGGACTTCAGCCGCTCTTCGAAATCGCCGCGGTACTTGGCCCCGGCCAGCAAGGCGCCCAGATCCAGCGCAAGCACGCGCTTGTCCTTCAGGCCCTCGGGCACCTCGCCGTTGATGATGCGCTGGGCCAGGCCCTCGACAATCGCGGTCTTGCCGACACCGGGTTCGCCGATCAGCACCGGGTTGTTCTTGGTGCGCCGCTGCAGGACCTGGATCGAACGGCGAATCTCCTCGTCACGCCCGATCACCGGATCGAGCTTGCCCTGCTCGGCGCGCTCGGTGAGGTCGATGGTGTACTTGTCCAGCGCCTGGCGGTTCTCCTCGGCGTTCGGGTCGTCCACCTGGGCACCGCCGCGCATGTCTTCCACGGCCTTCTCCAGGGAGTCCTTGTTGGCGCCGGCGTTGCGCAGCATCTCGCCCACACCGGCCTTCTCGGCGATCGCCGCGAGCAGGAACAGCTCGCTGGGGATGTACTGGTCCTTGCGCTCCTGGGCAAGCTTGTCGCAGACATTCAGCATGCGCCCCAGGTCATTGGAGACATGCACCTCGCCCGCGGCACCCTCCACCCTGGGCAGGCGGTCCAGCGCCTCGCCCAGCGCGGAGCGCAGCTGGCGCACGTTGGCGCCGGCGCGGTCGAGCACGTGGCGGATGGTACCGCCCTCCTGGTCCAGCAGGGCCAGCAGGAGGTGGGCCGGTTCGATGAACTGGTGATCGCGGCCTACCGCGAGCGATTGTGCATCCGCGATGGCGGACTGGAACTTGGTCGTCAGGCGATCCATTCGCATTGGGAAACCCCTCGGTCAAATCTGGGTGAACTGACACCAATGATGGGGACAATCCCCCGACCTTCAAGGATAGACGGACGCAACCGCCCGCATCAGACAAACGCCAACACCGTCACGAACGAACGTCGGGGTTGCGCGCGGAGGTCGCCACGGCCCCTGCGGGGCCTCGCAATGACGGGGGCAGGAAAAAGCACCGTCATCGCGAGGCGCGCAGCGAAGCAGCGATCTCCATGGGCAACCCACGCGCCGGACCGAGCGCCGGGGTTATCGCAGGTGGCCGGGGGCAACCCAGACGAGCGTGCCCATGCGGCCGGTCTCGCCATCGCGGCGGTAGGAAAAGAAGGTATCCGCCTCGCTGAAGGTGCAGCGTCCGCCACCGGCGACCTGCGCCACCCCGGCCCGCTGTAGGCGCTGCCGGGCCAGCAGGTAGAGATCCGCCAGCAGGCGCCCCTCGACGCCGGGGCGGAACGCGGCTACGGCCTCCGGGTCGTGCGCGACAAAGGCCTCGCGAACCTCGGGGCCCACCTCGAAGGCCGCGGGGCCAATGGCCGCCCCGATCCAGGCCTGGATCGGCATCCCCGGACGCAGCGTCTTCAGGGCCTCCACGCTGGCCTCCAGCATCCCATCGGCCAGCCCGCGCCAGCCCGCATGCGCCACCCCCACTGCCGCGCCATCGGCGGTCGCCAGCACCACCGGCAGGCAGTCGGCGGTCTGCACCGCACAGACAACCCCGGCCTGATTGCTGACCACCGCATCGGCCTCGGCCGCGTCGCCGGCCTCCAGCGCCGCGTGCAGGGTGTCGGCGTTGGTCACGCCGGTGCCGTGGACCTGGCGCGGCCAGGCGATCGGCGCGGCCAGCCCCAAAGACTGTTCCAGCCGACGCCGATTCTCCGCCACATGTTCCGGGTCATCGCCGGTGTGCAGCGCCAGGTTCAGCGCGGCCCAGGGCCCGGCACTGACGCCGCCCACCCGCGTGGTCTGGACCGCGCGCACGCCGGCCGGCAGTTCGCCGGGGGACGGCGCCAGCAGGGGCAGGGTCTCAGGCATCACCGGTCTCCCGGGCATCGGCGCGCAGGGCTGCAAGCAGGCCCTCGAAGTCCTCCGGTAGCGGGGCCTCGAACGCGCAGGGTTCGCCGCTGGTCGGGTGCTCGAACTCCAGGCGCGCCGCATGCAGGGCCTGACGCTTGAAGGCCGCCACCGTGGCCTTGGCCGCCTCACCCATGCCCTTGACCGGCCGCGGGCGTCCGCCGTAGGTCAGGTCGCCCACGATCGGGTGGCGGATATGCGCCATGTGTACGCGGATCTGGTGGGTGCGGCCGGTCTCCAGACGCACGTTCAGCAGGGTATGGGCGGGGAAGCGTTCGGCCACGCGGTAATGCGTGACCGCGGGCTTGCCACCGCCGGTCACCGCCTGGCGCTTGCGATCCACCGGGTGGCGCCCGATCGGCTCCTCGATGGTGGCACCGCTGATCACCCGACCCTGGACCAGCGCGCGGTACTCACGGTGCACGCTGCGCGCCTGCAACTGGCGCACCAGGGCGGTCTGCGCCTCCGGGGTACGCGCGACCACCATCAGTCCGGTGGTGTCCTTGTCCAGGCGGTGGACCACGCCCGCGCGCGGCAACTGCGCCAGTTCCGGCGCGTGGTGCAGCAGGGCATTGACCAGTGTGCCGTCGCGATGCCCGGCTGCCGGGTGGGCCACCAGCCCGGCCGGCTTGTTGATCACCAGCACCGCCGCATCCTCGTACAGGACATCCAGCGCTATGGCCTCGGGCTGCGCCGCCAGCACCGGGGCATCCGGCGCGATCAGTTCCACCCGCTCACCCCCTCGAACCGACGTGCGCGGGCGCGGCGAGGCGCCGTCCACCCGCAGCGCGCCCTCCTTCAGCCACTGGGTCAACTGGCTGCGCGAATACTCGGGGAACAGCTGCGCCAGCGCGGCATCCAGGCGCTGCCCAGCCGACTCCTCCGGCAGATGGGCCTCACGGGGTTCACTCATTGCGCGGCCTCCCGCTCGTCGCCACCGGGGCTTGATGTTGTAGAATCCTTGGACTTTGGTTCATCTGTGAGGCCTCGCCGTGATTTCTGTCCCGCACCTGTCGCGCCTGCTCGTCGTTCTGTTCGTGGCGCTCGTGGTCGCCGGCTGCGCCGGGCGCGAAGACCCCACGCTCGGCTGGTCCGCCAGTCAGCTCTACGGCGAGGCCAAGAACGCCCTGAACGAGGGCAATTACGATCAGGCCGTCGAATACTACGAAAAACTCGAGGCGCGCTACCCGTTCGGGCGCTACGCCCAGCAAGCGCAGATCGAGATTCCCTATGCCTACTACAAGGCCGGCGAGCCGGAGCCCGCCCTGGCGGCCGTGGACCGCTTCGTGCAGCTGAATCCGCGGCATCCGAACCTCGATTATGCGTACTACCTGCGCGGGCTGATCAACTTCAACCGCCAGCAGGGCTTCCTCGCCAACCTGTTCCCGCGCGACCCGGCCGAGATGGACCCGGAACCCTTCGACCAGGCCTTCCAGGACTTCGACCGCCTGATCCGCGAATTCCCGGACAGCCGCTACGCCCCGGACGCCTACCAGCGCATGCTCTACATCCGCAATGCACTGGCCGCCTACGAGCTGCGCGTGGCAGAGTTTTACATGGAACGTACCGCCTGGGTCGCCGCGGCCCAGCGCGCGCGCAACGTGGTGGCCACCTATCCCGGGGCCGAGGTGATGCCGAAGGCCCTGGCCGTGCTGCACCGCGCCTACACCGAACTCGGCCTGGAAGACCATGCCGAGAACACCATGACGGTGCTGGAACTGAACTACCCGGATGCCGCCGTCGCCGTGCGCGCCGGCGAACCGGTGGAACTGGAAGGCGAGGAACGCCGCGGCCTGTGGCGCGTGATGGACCGCATCCCCTTCCTGACGAATTAAGCGGGGAAAGCGGCGCAACCGTAAAGCCATCCCCGGCCGGCGCCCCGCACCACCTTGGGGGTGGCACCATCATTGCGAGGAGGCGAAGCCGACGTGGGCAACCTCTTGATGTTCGCAGAGCGCCGGGATCCAGTGGTTCCGGACGGAGGTTACTCGCTACGCTCGCCCTTCGGGCCGGCCTGCGGCCGTTCAACGCAGCTTCGCTGCTTTTGTGCCACGGCCCCTGCGGGGCCTCGCAATGACGATGCCCGTAACTCCGCCCTGCTAGAGGGCCTCGCTGCCCTCTTCGCCGGTGCGGATGCGGACCACGCGCGACATGTCGGACACGAAGATCTTGCCGTCCCCGATCTTGCCGGTGCGCGAGGCCTTCACGATCGCGTCGATGCAGGGATCGACACGGTCGTCGTCCACCACCAGTTCCAGCTTCACCTTGGGCAGGAAGTCGACCACATATTCCGCGCCCCGGTAGAGTTCCGTGTGGCCCTTCTGGCGCCCGAAACCCTGAACCTCGGTCGCGGTCATGCCGGCAATACCCATCTCGGTCAGGGCCTCGCGGACATCTTCCAGCTTGAACGGCTTGATGATCGCCTCGATCTTCTTCATGCGAATCCCTTTGGTTGAGCCCGCTGCGCGGGCGCTTGTCTCACATCTGGAAGTGTATCAAACCCCCGGCGCTGCGCTGGCCGATCCGCCCCGGCGCGGTCCGAGGCCCCCGTCATTGCGAGGCGCGCAGCGCCGTGGCGATCTCCGTGGGTGGCCCCGATGCCGGCCAAGGCGGACATCGGTGGTTCCGGACGGAGGTTACTCGCTACGCTCGCCCTTCGGGCCGGCCTGCGGCCGTTCAACGCAGCTTCGCTGCTTTTGTGCCGCGTCGGCTTCGCCTCCTCGCAATGACGGTGCCCGCGTCCGCCGTCGCGTATCGCTCAATCCGGACGATACCCCGAGGTAATCGGGTAGCGCCGGTCGCGGCCGAAGGCGCGCGGGCTGACCCGCACCCCCGGCGCGGCCTGGCGGCGCTTGTACTCGGCGATGAACACCATGCGCGCGATGCGCTCCACCGTGGGGCGGTCGAAGCCCTGGGCGACGATCTCGGCGACCGACCGCTCCTGCTCAACGAAGGCCTCGAGGATCGCGTCCAGCACATCGTATGGCGGCAGCGAGTCGGCATCCTGCTGGTCCGGCGCCAGCTCGGCGCTGGGCGGGCGCTCGATCACCCGCGGCGGGATCGCCGCGCCGCACGTGTTGCGCCAGCGTGCCAGGCGGTACACCCACTGCTTGGAGACGTCCTTCAGTGGCGCGAAACCGCCATTCATGTCGCCGTACAGCGTGGAATAGCCCACCGCCATCTCGGACTTGTTGCCGGTGGCCAGCAGCAGCTTGCCGCTGCGGTTGGACAGCGCCATCAGCAGCACGCCGCGAGCGCGCGCCTGCAGGTTCTGTTCGGTCACATCCCCCGCCCCGGCCGGGTAGGCCGCCAGGGCATCCCCCAGCCCGGCCATGAAGCTCTCCACCATCGGCTCGATGGCGATCTCGTGGTATTCGAGGCCCAGAAGCCGCGCCTGCGCCTCCGCATCCTCGATGCTCATAGAGGCGGTGTAACGATAGGGCATCATCACGGCGGTCACCGCCGCCGGGCCCAGCGCATCCGCCGCCAAGGCCGCGGTCAGGCCGGAGTCGATGCCGCCAGACAGGCCCAGCAATACCCCCGGGAAGCCGTTCTTGCTCACGTAGTCACGGATGCCGATCATCAGCGCCTGATAGAGGTCACGGGCGTCCGCCTCGTCCGGTTCCGGGCCGGGGTCGGTCAGGGTCGGAAGAATGCCGCAGGCGGACAGGTGCATGTGCTCGTCGCGGGACCGCAGGACCGGCCCCTGCGCACTGCGACTCGCCTCTACCTGGCCCTGGCCGGTGGCCCAGGCGGGCAGCACGGCGCGGGCCCCGTTGACCGGGTCGTGCACGAACGAGCGGCCATCGAACACCAGTTCGTCCTGCCCGCCCACCTGGTTCACGTAGACCACCGGACAGCCGGTCTCGGCCACCCGCGCCCCGACCACCTGCAGGCGTTCCTCGGCCTTGCCGCGGTGGTAGGGCGAGGCGTTGAGATTCAGCAGGATCTCGGCCCCGGCAGCCTGCGCCCCGGCGGCCGGACCCGGCTGCCAGATGTCCTCGCAGACGGTCAGCCCGATCTGCCAGCCATCCAGCTCGACCACGCAGGGGGCATCGCCAGCAACGAAATAGCGCTGCTCGTCGAATACCGAATAGTTAGGCAGAACCTGCTTGGCGTAGCGCGCGATACAGGCCCCGTCGCGCAGCCACAGGGCCGCATTGATCAGGCCGCCATCTCCCTGCACCGGGGCACCCAGGATCACGTCGATATCCCGCGCCGCCCTGGTGATCGCCACCACCGCGCGCTCCACGCCCAGCAGGAAGGCCGGGCGCAGCAGCAGATCCTCGGGGGGATAGCCCGTGACCGCGAGTTCGGGGAAAACCACCGCGCGGGCGCCACCGGCACGGGCCTGCTCGATAGCCTCGAGGATTTGGTGGCGATTGTCGTCCAGCCCGCCCACGACCGGATTGATCTGGGCCAGGGCCAGACGCAGAGGCTGGTCAGGGGTCATCGGCGACTCAGGCGCGGCGGGCGAGCGCGGACTGCATCGCGGCGCCCAGCTCGGCCGGGCTCTCCGCCACGGTCGCGCCGGCCTCGCGCAGGGCCGTCATCTTCTGCTCCGCGGTACCCTGGCCACCGGCGATGATCGCGCCGGCATGACCCATGCGCCGCCCCGGGGGCGCCGTGGCGCCGGCAATATAGGCGGCTACCGGCTTGTCGAATTCGTCCGCGATGTAACGTGCGGCGCGTTCCTCGGCATCACCGCCGATCTCGCCCACCATCAGCACGCCGTCGGTCTCCGGGTCATCGCGGAACAGGCGCAGGCAGTCGACAAAGTCGAGGCCCTGGATCGGGTCACCGCCGATGCCCACGCAGGTGCTCTGACCAAGCCCGAGGTCCGAGGTCTGCTTGACCGCCTCGTAGGTCAGGGTGCCCGAGCGCGAGATGATGCCGATGCGCCCGCGGCTGTGGATATAGCCGGGCATGATCCCGACCTTGCAGGCATCCGGGGTGATGATGCCCGGGCAATTCGGGCCGATCAGGCGCGTGGGGCTGCCGGCCAGTACCTGCTTGACCCGCACCATGTCCTGGACCGGGATGCCCTCGGTGATGCAAACGGCCAGTTCGATCCCGGCATCCGCCGCCTCGCAGATCGCGTCGGCCGCGAACGGGGCCGGGACGTAGATCATGCTGACGCTCGCGCCGGTCTGCGCCACGGCATCGGCGACGGTGTCGAACACCGGCCGGTCCAGGTGGGTCTGGCCGCCCTTGCCCGGGGTCACGCCCCCTACCAGGCGCGTGCCGTAGGCGATGGCCTGCTCCGAGTGAAAACTGCCCTGCTTGCCGGTGAAGCCCTGGCAGATCACCTTGGTGTCGCGGTCGACGAGGATGCTCATGCCACAGCCTCCACCACGGCGCGCGCCGCCGCGTCCAGATCGGCGGCCGGGATCACGTCCAGGCCGGAGTTGGCCAGCGCGGCGCGGCCCTGCTCGGCGTTGGTGCCCTCCAGGCGCACCACCACCGGTACCTGAACCTGGATCTCGCGGATCGCGGCGATAATGCCCTCGGCGATCAGGTCGCAGCGCACGATGCCGCCAAAGATATTCACCAGCACCGCCTTCACCGATGGGTCCGACAGGATCAGCTTGAACGCTGCGGTCACCCGTTCCACCGTGGTGCCGCCACCCACATCGAGGAAGTTGGCCGGCGAGCCGCCGTGGTGCTGGATCAGGTCCATGGTCGCCATTGCCAGCCCGGCGCCGTTGACCATGCAGCCGATCGAGCCGTCCAGGCGGATGTAGTTGAGGTCGTGCTCGTGTGCCTGCTCCTCGGCAGGGTCGCGCTGGCGCACGTCACGCTCCGCGAACAGCGCCTTCTGGCGGTAGGCCGCGGAGTCGTCGATGGTCAGTTTGGCGTCGATCGCCAGCAGCTGATCCTCATGGGTCAGCACCAGCGGGTTGATCTCGAGGAGCTGCGCGTCGAGCTGCTGAAACAGGGCATGGGCATTGGTCACCAGCTGCGCCATCGCCTTCGCCGCGTCGCCGGACAGGCCCAGGGTGGCGGCGACCCGGCGGCCGTGGAAGGGCATCACGCCGGTGGCCGGATGGATCGGCAAGGTCACCACGGCCTCGGGGCGCTCCGCCGCCAGGGTCTCGATGTCCATGCCGCCCTCGGCGGAGACCACCAGCGCCAGGCGCTCGCGCGAACGATCCACCAGCATCGCGAAATAGAACTCGCGGGCGATGTCCGCCGCCGGCTCCAGCAGAAGCTGGTCCACTGGCAGTCCGTCGGGGCCGCTCTGGCCGGTCACCAGGCGCGAACCCAGCAGCTTTTGCGCCGCCTCGCGCGCAGCATCGGCGGAATCCGCCATCACCACGCCACCGGCCTTGCCGCGGCCGCCGGAGTGCACCTGGGCCTTGACCAGCGCGCGCTCGGCACCCAGCGCCTGCCAGGCCCCGGAGACCTGCTCGACGGCGTCGATCACCTGACCTTCGGGGACGGGGATACCGGCGTCGCGAAAGCGCGCCTTGGCCTGGAATTCGTGGAGATTCATGGGCGTCGAGGATAGCGGCGCAGCCCCGGCCCGACAACTGCGGGAGGCGCGCGCGAAGGAGAGTGTTCTTAAGCGGCCTGGACCGGAATGCCGTTACCGGTGCGCACGATGCGGTTGCCGGCGTCGAGATAGACCAGGTCGGGAGTGAATTCGCGGGCCTCGGCGGCCTCCATCTGGCCATAGGCACAGATGATCACGCGATGGCCCACCGCGGCCTTGTGTGCGGCCGCGCCGTTGACCGAAATGATCCCGGAGCCGGCCTCGCCCTCGATCGCGTAGGTGGTAAAGCGCTCGCCGTTGTCGACGTTGTAGATCTGGATCTGCTCGAACGGCAGGATGCCGGCGGCGTCCAGCAGACGCGTGTCGATGGCACAGGAGCCCTCGTATTCCAGCTCGCAATGCGTGACCCGGCCCTGATGCAGCTTGCCTTTCAGCATAGTGACAAACATACGGCGAATTCCCGGCTTGAACCTCGGAAGGGCGGAAAATTATCCGCGATCCCGGCGGATACGGCAAACGCGCCTTCTCGAGTCGATGGTTTTTCACCGTGAAGCGCGCGAAGACACGGAGAAATTCAAGGGCGATTTACAGGCAGGCTGGAAGACGGAACGAGTGGCAAAATAAAGAAAGGACCCGGCGTTCGGGGGCCAGCAAGAACGTTACCGATTGTCAGCGCCCTGCAGCACCACCCTCACCCTTTAACCTGCCCGTCTTCTGTGGATGACTCTTGAATTTCTTCGTTGTACTTCGGGGTAGCCGAAACAAGCAGCGTCAGTCGGTACGGGTGCGGACGTTGTCGATCAGGCGGACGCCTTCCAGCCAGACGGCGGCCAGGACCACCAGGTCCTGCTCGGCCAGGGGCACATCGGTTGCCGGCTCCATCAGGTCTTCCGCACGGCGGATGGAGAGGTATTCGGGCTCGAAGCCGGCCTCGCGCAGACGCTCGCTGGCGCGGGCCTCCACCTCGGCGATGCGGTCGGCGTCGAATTTGGTGGCCGTGCGGCAGACGGTCGCCACCTCATCCAGCACCCGCTTGAGCTCGGGTGCCACGGCCCGCGCCTCTTCCGACAGCTGGCTGTTGCGTGAACTGAAGGCCAGGCCGTCCGGCTCGCGCACGGTCGGGACTGCCTCCACCCGGGTGGGGATGTCGAGCCCCTGCACCATGCGCTCGATCAACTTGAACTGCTGGTAATCCTTCTCGCCGAACAGGGCCAGATCCGGGCGCACCAGGTTGAACAGCTTGGTCACCACGGTGGCCACGCCCTCAAAGTGCCCCTGGCGATAGGCACCCTCCAGGATCTCGGAAAGCACCGGCACCACGACCTGCACCGGGGGCAGGCCGTCGGCAGGGTACATGTCCTCTTCACTGGGACAGAACAAGGCGTCCACACCGGCATTCGTCGCCAGCCGGGCGTCCTCGTCGAGGGTGCGCGGATAGCGCTCCAGATCCTCGGCGCGGTCGAATTGCAGTGGATTGACGAAGATCGACACCACCACCCGCTGGGCCCGCGCCCGGGCATGCCGGATCACGGTCATATGGCCCTCGTGGAGGTTGCCCATCGTGGGCACCAGCGCCACGGTACCGCGCCCCTTGCGGGACCACTCTCGATGCATGGCCACCAGTTGCGGCCGATCACGCAGGATTCTCATGGGCCAGGATCCATCCTTTGGGAAACGCAGTTAACTGAAGGTATGCACGCCGGATTCGGGGAAGGCTCGCGCCCGCACCGCGTCACAGTATCCGCGGACGGCGCCCTCCAGGGAACCGCCCTCGGCAAGGAAATCGCGCGCGAAGCGCGGCGGCTCGGGCGTCAGGCCGATCACGTCGGTCAAGACAAGCACTTGACCATCGCAACGCGGGCTGGCGCCAATCCCGATCACCGGGACCCCTGCACTGCGCACGATGACATCGGCCAGGCTCTCGGGGATACCCTCCAGCAGCAGGGCCTGGGCCCCGGCGTTCTCCAGCTGGGCGGCCAGGGATTCCAGCTCCGCCGCAGCCTTCGGGTCGCGCCCCTGCACGCGGTGCCCGCCGAGACGGTGCACCGCCTGCGGGGTCAGGCCCAGATGGGCACAGACGGGAATCCCGGCGGCGACCAGGCGCTCGACCACGGGGACCTCCATCGCGCCGCATTCCACCTTGACCATGTGAGCCCCGGCGCGCAGGAGCGCCCCGGACTGGACCAGCGCGGTAGCGGGATCGACATCGCCAAGGAACGGGATGTCGGCCATGATCAGCGCGTTCTCACTGCCGCGGGCCACGTTGGCTACATGGTAGACCATGTCCTCCAGCGTCACTGGCAGGGTGGTCGCATGCCCCTGGACCACCATGCCCAGGGAATCGCCGACCAGGATCACGTCGACCCCACAGCGATCCAGCAACCCGGCGAAGGCTGCATCATAGGCCGTGAGGCAAGCGATGGGTTCGCCCGCCTGCTTGCGCTGGGCCAGGGTATTCACGGTAATCGGACGCATGCTCATGCCTCCCGGGCAGTCCGGCTTGCCAGCCTCAAAGCGAGATCGGCAACGGGTTGAAGTAGTGCCGCCCGCCCTGGATCGGCTCCAGGAACTGCACCAGCTGGTCAAAGTCGGCCGGGTTGTTCACCCAGTCGATCTCGGTGGCGTTCACAATCACGAGCGCCGGTCCTTCGAAATGATAGAAGAATTCCGCATAGGCCGCGTTCAAGCGCTCCAGATAACCGGCCTCGATGTGACGTTCGTACGGTCGCGCCCGGCGGCGGATGCGCTCCTGCAGCACCTCCACCGGCGCCTGCAGGTAGACCACCAGGTCCGGGCGCGGCAGCCCCCCGCGCAGATGCCGGAACATCTCGCGGTAGATCTCCAGCTCGTCCGGATGCAGGTTCAGCTCGGCGAACAGCGGGTCCTTGTCCATCAGGTAGTCGGACACATGGCGCTGCTCGAACAGGCCCTTCTGCGCCAGCGGCGTCAGCTGGCGCACGCGCTGCACCAGGAAGTGCAACTGGGTCGCCAGGGCGTGCTTGTCCGGTTCCTGATAGAAGCGATCCAGGAAAGGGTTCTCGTCCGGGGCCTCGAAGATGCCCTCCGCCTGCAGGTGCTCGGCCAGGCGCTTGGCCAGGCTGGACTTGCCGACCCCAATCGGTCCCTCTACCGCGATGAAATCGAAATCGGCAAGGCTCATCCGCGTCCCTCCGCAGTCGCCACGGCCTCCTGCGGTTCCGCGATCGGGATCAGGCTCGCACCGTCGAAGCGCTGCGCCAGCCGATCCAGCGACCCCACTCCCGGGATCTGCAGCGACGGCGCCAGCTCCAGCAGCGGCAGGATCACGAAGTCGCGCTCGGCGATCCCGGCGTGCGGCACCTTCAGTCCCGGCAGATCCAGCGACTGCTCGCCGAACAGCAGCAGGTCCAGATCCAGCAGGCGCGGCCCCCAGCGGGTACCGTCCCGCTCGCGCCCGCAGGCGCACTCGATGGCCTGCAGCTCCGCCAGCAGGTCCAGCGGCTCCAGCCGGGTGTGCAGACGGGCCACGGCGTTCACGTAGTCGGGCTGGTCCTGCGGGCCCATCGGCGGGTTACGGAACAGCCGCGAGCGCCCGATCAGACGCGTTTGCGGCAACTCATGCGCCAGCCGGGCAAAGGAGTCCCGCACCTGCGTCTCGGGGTCACCCAGGTTGGCGCCGATCCCGATGAACGCGTGCACGCCGCGGGCAGGCTCGCTGCTCATTCGCCGCCACCCCCCGATTCCGGGTTTGCGCCCGCATCGGCGCTCGCGCCGGCGCCGCCCTTGCGTCCCCGACGCCGGCGCCGGCCGCCACGGCGTGACTTGCTCTTGGCTCCAGCCTTGCCATCCCCTTTGGGAACACCCTTGCCCTGGGCACCCGCCATGGCCTTCTGTGCGTCCTCGTCCAGCTCCTGGATCTCGGTCCACCAGCGACACAGCTCGGGGTCGGCATCGCCGGCGCGGGCGCGCAGGCAGAGAAAGTCATAACCGGCGCGAAAGCGCGGATGCGTCAGCAGGCGCAGCGCACGGCCACCACGATGGCGCTCCAGCCGCGCCTGGAGTTCCCAGATCTCGCGCACGATCAGGCTGAAGCGTTTGGGAATGGACACCGTCTTTACCTGACGATCCAACACCTCGGCCATCGCCTGCTGCCAGGCCGGAATCTCCTGTTCGTCGGCCGCGATCCGTTTGGCCGCGGCCACCTGCACCGGGGCCCAGAGGATGGCCGCGTAGAGGAACGCCGGGTTCACACCCAGGCCCTCATTGATGCGCTTGTCGGTATTCAGCAGCGACTCGACCAGGAACTGGCGGCGCTCGGGGCCGACGTCCGGATCGGCAAAGCAGGCCGCAGCCTCGGGGAACATCGGCTCGAACAGGCCGAGGCGTTCCAGCTCGTCCAGACAGGTGACCGCCGCACCGCTGTGGAACAGCTTGATCACCTCGTCGAACAGCCGCGCCGGGGCTACCGTCTGCATCAGCGAGGCGAGATCAAGGATGCCGGCCTCGACCTCCGGCGCGATGGTCAGACCCAGCTTGGCGGCGAAGCGAACCGCACGCAGCATACGCACGGGGTCTTCGCGCAGGCGCGTCTCGACGTCGTCGCCGATCAGGCGCAGCTCGCCCGCGCGCAGGTCCTCGAACCCACCGGTGTAATCCAGCACCGAGAAATCCTCGATGTCGTAATACAGGGCGTTGATGGTGAAGTCGCGGCGCACCGCATCCTGCTCGATGGTGCCGTAGCGATTGTCGCGCAGGATACGACCTTCCTCGCTCAGCGCGACCTGGCCTTCGTCCTCGGACTCGTCGTCATGCGGCGCGCGGAAGGTCGCCACCTCGATCATCTCGCGTCCGAAGAGCACATGCGCCAGGCGAAAGCGGCGCCCGATCAGGCGGCAGTTGCGGAACAGGCCACGCACCTGCTCGGGGGTGGCGTCGGTGGCGACATCGAAGTCCTTCGGCTCGCGGCCCAGCAGCAGGTCGCGCACGCCGCCGCCCACCAGGCAGGCGCGATAACCGGCCTCGCGCAGCCGATAAAGCACCTTCAGGGCGTTGTCGTCGATCGCCGCGCGCGAGATGCCGTGCTCCGCACGCTCGTAGACGCGCGGTTCCGGCAGCTCGCTGTCGGGCCGGGACGGGGTTGCGGGGTCAGCCTTTGTCACGCGATACCGTATCGGTGGTCGAAAGCGCCGTATGGTAACAGCTTGGCCGGATTCATCCCGTTTTTTGTACCGGACGCGGGGCGGCGGTTTCGCCGGTCAGGCGCCAGCGCCGATAGTCGTCGAGGATGCGTCGGTGGTCGAAGACCAGCACCTGGCCCGGGTCTTCCGGGTCCAGCCAGGCGCAGTCGGCAGCGTCATCCCCGGCCCTGGCCTCGCCCCGGCCCCGCGCGATGTAGACCGCGCTGACGGTGTGCCCGCGCGGGTCGCGCTGCGGGTCGGAATACACCCCCAGCAACGCCTCCAGCTCGACCTCCAGCCCGGTCTCTTCGCGCGCCTCGCGTACCGCGGCATCCTCGGTGGACTCACCGACGTCGACGAAGCCGCCCGGCAGGGCCCAGCCGTGCGGGGGGTTGTGGCGCTCGATCACCAGCACACGACCGGGCTGCGCCGAGTGGCGGATGACCATATCCACCGCCAGCCGGGGTGTGACGGGCGGGCCACTCGAGCCTTCGGGGTTGTTCACTCGGATTCACTCCTATCGCTGCCGTCCTGGCGAATAAAGCGGCGGATCTTGCGCCGCGCGCGCTTGTCCGGGCGCCGGCTGGGGGCGCTGTCCGCGACCGCGCGCTCGCTGCGTCGGCGTTCGCTTTCGGCCGCGCGCCGGGCCTGGCTTTCTTCGGTCTCGGTGTACAGCGCCTGGGCTTCGCGCGCCGGCCGTCGCTGATCGCTCAAATGGACCACATCCAGCTCCCAGACCTGCGGGCCGCGGTGGATGGTCAGGCGATCACCGGTGTGCACCCGACGCGCCGGCTTGCAGCGCTCGCCGTTCACGTGGACCTTGCCGCCGCCGACCGCCTCGCTGGCGAGGCCGCGCGTCTTGTAAAAACGGGCGGCCCAAAGCCATTTGTCGATCCGCAGCCCGGCGCCGGGCGCCCCGTTGTGGCCGCTACCCTTGCCCAAGGCTTTCCCGCGACATCACGAGGGGAGACAATGCGCCCCCTTTAATAGCGAGGAACCGGCGACCCGGATCGGGGCCCCGCCCCACCTGCGGACGCCGAAGACCACCATGAATCTGCCGCATCTGCACCTGATCAGTTTCGCCATCTGTCCGTTCGTTCAGCGTAGCGTGATCACACTGAAATACAAGGAGGCGCCGTTCGAGCTGAGCCTGATCGATCTGGCCAACCCGCCGGACTGGTTCCGCGAACGCTCGCCCCTGGGCAAGGTTCCGCTGTTGATCGTCGACCACGATACGGTGCTGTTCGAGTCGGCCGTGATCAACGAATATATCGATGCCATTACCCCGCCCGCGCTGATGCCGACCGACCCGCTGGAACAGGCGCGGACCCGGGCCTGGATCGAGTACCTCTCGGAACAGACCTTTGCCCAGTACCACTGGATGACCGCGACCACCGAGGATGCCTTCGAGCTGGCGCGCCACACCGCCGCACGCGGGCTGGAGCGCCTGGAACAGCAGATGACGCAAGACGACCGCCTGGCCGCGCCCGGCTTCTCGCTGATTGATGCCACCCTGGCCCCGATCCTGATGCGCTATGCGCTGCTGGAGGATCCGGACAGCCCCTGGGAGACCGAGGCCTTTCCGCGCCTTGCGGCCCGCTGGGACCAGCTGCGCGAGATACCGGCCGTGCGGGACTCGGTCCCGACCGACTTTGCGGCACAACTGGCCGACTACCTGCGCCAGCAGGACGGCTTTGCGCCGGCGCATTTCGCGGCGCAGCTCGACGCGCCCGCCTGACCAAGGCTTCACCCGACCGCCTACCCCAGTGGTCGGACTCGGCCCATCAACCGCCGGGTTGAGTCTGGTCATGGTTCGACTTCTGGTGTTTTCGCTGGCTTCGGTCCGCCGCCTGCCTGGTTGTGGCTGGCCATGGTTTGTCCTCTGGTGTTTACGTGCCTTCGTCCGGCCGCCTGCCAGGCGCTGGCGAGTCAGCGCCTGGCAGGCGGCCGGACGAAGCCCCCGTAAACACCGATCGCCGAACCGGGACCAGCCACTCCTGGGCGAACAATAGCCCGCAAGCGGGCAGGCATCACACGCCGTGTGTGACGCATGGGCGCGACTGGGACAGCGGCTACGGGAAGCGCGTGGTCAGGCGGGGCGGTGGGGGCAGGCGCTGTCGGTGCAGTCGCCGTACAGGACCAGCGCGTGGTCCTTGATGGCAAAGCCGTGGTGCTGCGCCACCTCGCGCTGACGCCGCTCGATGGTCTCGTCGAAGAACTCCTCCACCCGCCCGCACTGGTTGCAGACGATATGGTCATGGTGCCCGCCCCGCTCCAGCTCGAACACCGCCTGGTTGCCCTCCAGGTGCAGGCGGCAGACCAGCCCGGCCGCCTCGAACTGCGTCAGCACGCGATACACCGTGGCCAGACCGATTTCCTCGCCGGAATCGAGCAGCTCGCGATAGATCGCCTCGGCCGTCAGGTGACGGGTTTCCGAGTTCTCGAGGATCTCGAGGATCTTCATCCGCGGCAGCGTGACCTTGAGCCCGGCCTTCTTGAGATTACTCGTTTCCATTGCCCGTTTTCCCGGTCCCGTCCGCTTGAGAGAGGCGGGACGCTTTGGTGTACCATGCGCGTTCACGGCCCACCAGACGCCGAGGACCGCCCGCTCAGATGATCAAGATTCTCATTTCTATCGCCGTGGCCGCAAGCCTGCTGAGCGCCTGCGGTGGCCTCAACCAGTTCCGTCTGGATGTCCAGCAGGGCAATGTGATCGACCCCGTACAGGTGGCCCAGATCCAGCCCGGCATGACCCCGCAGCAGGTCCGCTTCCTGATGGGGTCGCCCCAGCTGGAGCCCGCCTTCCGGGCCGATGACCGCTGGGACTACGTCTACTATCGCCGTCCAGGCTTCGGCTCCACCGAACGCCAGCGAGTGACCGTGCATTTCGACAACGGCGTAGTCAGCCATGTGGATGCCGACATCCCGCAGCCGGTGGCGCTGGACGAGCATCCGGTAGACAGAGACAACGACTGACACCCGCGTGCGGCGGCATATTCCTCCGCCGCACGCCCCTGCTACTCCTTCGCGTTGTCGGCCGGCGCCTCCTTCGGCTTGTCGTCGGCGGCGCCGGCGTCACCCTTGCCCGGCTTCTTCTTGCGCCCCTTGTCGGCACGCTGGCGCCGCACCTCCTTCGGGTCCGCGATCAGCGGGCGATAAACCTCGATGCGGTCGCGTGGGCGCAGCACGGTGTCCCTACGGGTGATCTTGCCGAAGATCCCGACCTTGGCGTTGTCCAGATCGATCTCGGGGAACTGCAGTTCAATCTCCGACTGGCGCAGCGCGGTATCGACCGTCGTGCCCTCCGGCACCACCAGCGGCAGGATCACCTGCCGGTCGGGCCGCGCGTAGGCAATCTCCACCCGGATCATGCCGCCCTCTGCGGCCGGTGCCACGTGGCTATCCGTCACCGTGGACCTCGCGCGCGCGCTGGACAAAGGCATCCACCAGCGAATTGGCAATCTGAGTGAACACCGGGCCAATCGCAAAGGCCATGAGCCGGTTGGCAAACTCGAACTCCAGCTCCAGGGCGATGCGGGTCTTGCCGCCCTCAACCTCGGTAAAGCTCCAGGTCCCGTGCAGGCGTCGGAACGGCCCGGAGACCAGGCGCATGTCGATGCTTTCCGGGCGCTTGAGCGTGTTCCGGGTGGTGAACGACTTGTGCAGCGCCCCCTTGGCCAGCTCGATCGTGCCCTCCACCTCGTGCTCGCCACGCGGGCGCGCGGAGGCACTGCGGCAGCCGGGCAGGAACTGCGGATAGGCGTCTACGTCATTCACCAGATTGAACATCTGTTCACGGCTGTAGGGCACGTCCGCGTAGCGGCGAATCTTCGAGGCCATCAGATCAACTCCACGGCGCGCAGGAACACAAACAGGATCGCGACCGGCGCGACGAAACGCACCAGAAAGTACCAGACCTGGTACAGGACCGGGTGCTTGAGGCGCAGCTCGGACTGCACCGAGCGCTCGGTCATGCGCCAGCCCACGAAGATCGCGATCAGGAACCCACCCAGCGGCAGCAGGATGTTGGCCGTCACGTAATCCAGCAGGTCCAGGATGCCCATGTCGAACAGGGTGTAGTCGGACCAGACGTTCAGCGACAGCAATGCGCCGATGCCGAGGAACCAGGCCCCGATGGCGATCATCGCGGTCGCCATCACCCGGGTCAGCCCCATGTTCTCGACCAGGAAGGCGACCGCCGGCTCGATGATGGAGATCGCCGAGGTCCAGGCCGCAAACACCAGCAACACGAAGAACATGGTGCCGAAATACAGCCCGCCCGGCATGTCGGCAAAGGCCAGCGGCAGGGTCACAAAGATCAGCCCCGGCCCCTGCTCCGCCGACAGCCCGGCCCCGAGCACGATGGGGAAGATCGCCAGCCCGGCCATGATCGCGACCAGGGTGTCCGCCCCGACCACCGCCGCGGAGGTGCGCGCGATGGACGCATCGCTCTGCAGATAGCTGCCGTAGATCATGATCGCGCCCATGCCCAGGCTGAGCGTAAAGAAGGCCTGGCCCATCGCCAGCAGAACCGCGTTGGCGGACAGCGCGGAGAAGTCCGGATACAGCAGGAACTCCAGTCCGGCGAGGAACTGCCCCTCGACCATCGCATAGCCGACCATCACCACCAGCATCACGAACAGCAGCGGCATCAGAATGGTCACCGCCTTCTCCAGGCCGGACTGCACCCCACGCGCGACCACCATCGCCGTCATCACCATGAAGATCGTGTGCCAGGCCAGCAGGGCCTCCGGGTCCGCCAGCATGTTGCCGAACATCGACTCCGAGCCATCCGCATCCAGCCCGAGAAAGCCGCCGGTCCCCGATTTGAAGACATACGACAGCGACCAGCCCGCGACCACGCTGTAGAACGACAGGATCAGAAATCCGGCCAGCACCCCGATCCAGCCGATCATGCCCCACGCGCGCGTCAGGCCCTCCTCGCGCGCCAGCGCCGACATGGTGTTGATCGGGCTCTGACGCCCGCGCCGGCCCAGCAGGATCTCCGCCATCATCACCGGCAGGCCGATCAAAAGGATGCAGCCGAGATAAACCAGCACAAAGGCGCCACCCCCGTTCTCACCGGCGATATAGGGGAAACGCCAGATGTTGCCCAGGCCAACAGCCGAACCCGTGGCCGCGAGAATGAAGGCCAGGCGGGTCGTCCATTGCCCGTGGATCGAGGTCGTGGCTGGCATCAGTGGCTCCTTGTTGAACGGAGACGGAGGCGCTCCCGTGGGCCGCCGCCCCCGGGATCGGCCGGGGCCGGTCGCTCAAGCGCATCGCCGGGTCCGCCGGAATTGTGGGGCAGCGGGTCGCCCGGCTCAACTTTCACCCCGCGCGCCCGGACATTCGGACTGCTTCGGCCGCCCGCCTGCAGTACACTGCCCGGGTTATGGGAAAGAACAAGAAACAAGCCAAGGAACCGTCCAGCACCATCGCCCTCAACCGCAAGGCGCGCCACGAATTCTTCATCGAGGACCGCCTGGAGGCGGGGATGGAGCTCGAGGGCTGGGAGGTCAAGTCGATGCGCGCGGGCCGCGCGCAGCTGAGCGAGGCCTACGTGCTGCTGCGCAACGGCGAGGCCTTCCTGTTCGGGGCCCACATCACCCCGTTGCCGACCGCCTCCACCCATATCAATCCGGATCCCAGCCGCACGCGCAAGCTGCTGCTGCATCGCGCGGAGATCAACCGCCTGGTCGGCGCGGTGGAGCGCAAGGGCTACACCCTGGTACCCATGGCTCTGTACTGGAAGCGCGGGCGAGCCAAGCTCGAGATCGGCCTCGCCAAGGGCAAGAAGGAATACGACAAGCGCGCTGACAAGAAGGACAAGGACTGGGAACGCGAGCGGGCGCGGATCCTGAAGCACGGCTAACGCCACAGCACCCCGCCCATCATCCCTATTCCGGCTCGCGCCGGATGTCCCTGCCCCGTCACTCGCCGTTTACGGTGCCTTCGGTCCGTCGCCTGCCAGGCTGTGGCTGGCCTTGGTTCGCCCTCCGCCGGTGTTTACGGTGGCTTCGTCTGGCCGCCTGCCACGCGCTCTCTCGCGAGCGCACCGCGAGGTACTTCTTTGCTCGTGCAAAGAAGTACCTAAGAAACACGCCCGACTGCCGCGACCCCGGGGAGGTAGGTCAAGACAATTGCGATCCGAAGGCCTGCGCCATTGGTTGGAGGCAGGCTGTTCCGGCATCTTCGGCACGCTCGGCCTGTGGCCGTTGCGTGCCGCGCCCGCGGAGCGGGCGCCGAGGGTGTTCGAGCGGCTGTGCCTGCTTTTGTGCCACGAGGTCGGAACACCGTCTGTTTTGACTTTCCCCTCCCGTATGGAGCCCCTTGCGGAAGGGTTCTCGGGCCGGGAGAAGGCGCTGGATGTCTGAGCGGAGCCGAAGGCGCAGCGAGTTCAGCGCCGCCGGCCCGAGGGCCCTGGAGCAAGGTTCCCGGGCGGAATCCGGGTGCCCTTCTTTGGGTACTTTCTTGGGCAAGCAAGAAAGTACCTCGCGGCGCGCTGGCGAGACAGCGCATGGCAGTAAGCGGAGCAAAGCCACCGTAAACACCGAAGGAAGAACTATGGCCAGCCACAACAAGGCAGGGTGACGGGCCGAAGGCACCGAAACGCAGAAGCAGAGCCCGCGTCGGGCGCCAGGATCAAGCGTTGGCGCGCCAGCGGCAGGTGCCGCCGGCCGCCTCGTCGAGGGTCTGCAGCAGCGCCTCGTGCGCCGCCTGCTCCTCGGGCGTCGGCTCGATCACCGGCAGCGGCTTGCCCGAGCGCCGCGCCTTGACCGGGCCGGCCGCGGCATCGCCGTCGCCTCCGGAATCCAGGGTCAGCGCCACCTGCCCGCCGGTCATCGCCAGATAGACATCCGCGAGCAGCTCGGCATCGAGCAGCGCCCCGTGCAGGGTGCGGCCGGAGCCGTCCACCTCGTAGCGCTTGCACAGGGCATCCAGGGAATTGCGCGCCCCCGGGTGCATGCGCCGCGCCATCACCAGCGAATCCAGCACGGTGCTGACCTCGGCCACCTCGGACGCCGGCGCCACATCGCCCAACAGGCGCAGCTCGTTGTTGATGAAGCCGACATCGAAGGGCGCGTTGTGAATGATCAGTTCGGCCCCACGAATGAAGTCGACAAAGTCATCGACGACATCGGCAAATCGAGGCTTGTCGGCCAGAAACTCGTTGGTGATCCCGTGCACCGCGATCGCGCCGGCGTCGATCTCGCGATCTGGTTGCAGAAACTCGTGCAGCTTGCGCCCGGTGGGGCGGCGGTTGTCCAGCTCCAGGCAGCCGATCTCGATAATGCGGTGGCCGTCGGAGGGGTCCAGGCCCGTGGTCTCGGTATCCAGCACGATCTGGCGCATCGTGGTTTCCTTCAGTTCTCGATCGGTTCGCCGGCCAGCAGGGCATCAATGCCCGCATTGGCCAGTTCGTCGGCGCGCTCGTTCTCCGGGTGACCGCTGTGGCCCCGTACCCAGTACCACTCGATATCGTGGCGCTGGGCCTGTGCATCCAGTTCCTCCCAGAGATCACGGTTTTTCACCGGGGAGCCGCTGGCGGACTTCCAGTTGCGCCGCTTCCAGCCCGGCATCCACTCGGTCACGCCCTGCTTCACGTACTTGGAATCCGTGACCAGCTCCACCTTGCAGGGGCGCTTCAAGGTCTCCAGCGCGCGGATGGCCGCGGTCATCTCCATGCGGTTATTGGTCGTCTCGGCCTCGGCCCCGTAGAGCTCGCGCTCGCGCCCGTCGAAGCGCAGGATCGCACCCCAGCCGCCCGGCCCGGGGTTTCCACGGCAGGCCCCGTCGGTATAGATGTACACGCGTTCGTCAGCCATGCGTTCGGCGGGCTCCAGAATGAGAGGAGCGCGAGGATACCAGCCCCGGACGCATCGCGGGGTTGGGCATGGCGAAGCGGAAACGCGGCTCCGGACGCAGGGGCATGTTCACCCGCTTGTGGGCCACGGTCAGGATCATGCTGGCCAGCGGCGGCAGACCGCGCAGGGTCCAGGCATCCATGGTGGCCAGGCGTTTCTGCCAGGCGGCGGGCAGCCCCGGTGGGAGCAGGCTCAGGCTCCACTGATCCAGCACCTCGAGATCCGCCGCCTCCAGCAACTCGCGATATTGGCGCCGCCGCAGG
This sequence comes from Thioalkalivibrio sp. ALMg9, assembly GCF_000380625.1. Taxonomy (NCBI): domain Bacteria; kingdom Pseudomonadati; phylum Pseudomonadota; class Gammaproteobacteria; order Chromatiales; family Ectothiorhodospiraceae; genus Thioalkalivibrio; species Thioalkalivibrio sp. ALMg9. Next base: position 17,261 of record NZ_AQYC01000005.1, on the reverse strand, counting down.
CCTTCGGGCAGAGGCGAGGCGCGCACCCCGTTGCGCCCACCGCGTTGCAGGCGGTTGCCTTCCAGCAGAAACACCCGTCCCTCGGGCTCCAGCACCCGGGCCGCCTCGGCCACCACCGCCGCCGGTTGCTCGCTCTGGGCGCAGGGATGGGCGAGCACGATGCGCCCGGCACAGCCGGACTCCAGCGGCCAGGCCTCGGGGTCCATGCGCAGCGCCGGGCGCGCCGAGGCGATCCGGATCAGCGGGGCCTGCAGGGCATCGCTGTCCTCCAGGATCGGCACCGGCGCCAGCTCCACCGCCAGCCCCCCGGGGCCCGGATCGCCATAGCGCCGAATGCGTTCCAGAAAGCGCTCGCGGACCCTCCGCCCCTGCGGCTGGGCATACCAGTGCGCCAACCAAGTCAGGAATGGGTCTTGGTGATCCCCCATCTCTGGTTTATCCTCCAGCGCCATGACACCACGCCTCCGCACACGACTGACCACCGCCCTGATTCTCGGCCTGACGGCGATCTTCGCCTCTGCCTGTAGCCTACACGACTCCGAGCGCACGCTGGACACCTCGGCGGCGGATCGGCCGATCGTGGAACCGCGCACGACCGAGGACGTGCAGGCCGCGATGGAACGCCAGCAGCGCGACGCCGCGCAACGTGCCGCCGAGACCGACGACCTGTGGGAGCGCGCGCGCCTGGGCTTCGGCTTCAACGACGCGCTGGACCACGAACGCGTGGATCGCTATATCAGGCACTACCGTGACCATCCACGGATCATCGAGTACAGCACCCGGCGCGCGGAGCCGTTCGCCTACTTCATCCTGTCCGAGATCGAGGCGCGCGACATGCCCGCCGAGCTCCTGCTGCTGCCGATCGTGGAGAGCGGCTTCGTCGCCCAGGCGACCTCGCGCAGCCGCGCGGCGGGGATCTGGCAGTTCATGCCCGCCACCGGCGACTATTTCGATCTGTCGCGCGATCACTGGTACGACGGCCGCCGCGACGTCTACAAATCCACCCTCGCCGCGCTGGACTACCTCCAGGCGCTGCATCGACGCTTCGACGACTGGTACCTGGCCCTGGCCGCTTATAACTACGGCCAGGGCAACATCCAGCGCGCGATCGACCGCAATGCCGCCCGCGGCGAGCCCACTGACTACTGGAGCCTGGACCTGCCGTCCGAGCCGACCGCGTACATCCCGCGACTGCTGGCCCTGCGCCACCTGTTCCTGGACCCCGATGCCCACAACATCGCCATCGCGCCCATCGCCAACGAACCGGCGCTGGAGATGATCGAACCCGGCCAGCAGGCGGACTTCTCGCTAATCGCGGAGCTCGCCGACCTGGATACCGAGACCCTCAAACAGCTCAACCCCGGCTACCACCGCCATGCCACCCACCCCGGCGGCGCCCAGCACCTGTTCGTCCCGCGCGAGGCGCTGCCCACCCTCGAGGCGGCACTGGAGACCCGCAACGATGAACCGCTGCTCCGGTTCCGCGAATACACCGTGCGCTCGGGCGACAACCTCGGCCAGATTGCCCAGCGCGCCGGCACCCGCGTCGCCGTGCTGCGCGACATGAACAACCTCGACGACGACATGATCCGCGCCGGTCAGACCCTGCGCCTGCCGGCCTCCGCCCCGAGCGAAGAGGCTCCGCTGCAGGTGGCCGGCGACAACAGCCAGTTAGCGGAGGACTATCAGGTGCAGGCTGGCGACAGCCTGTGGCACATCAGTCAGCGCACCGGCATGTCCATCGGCGCCCTGCGCGCCGCCAACGACCTGGACCCGGACGCGATCCTCCGCCCGGGCGACACCCTGAAGGTGGTGCGCGCCGATCCCGACCGTGGGCCCGACGGCCAGCGCGTCGAGTACGAGGTCCGCCCCGGCGACTCGCTGTCGACCATCGCTCGCCGCCACCAGGTCAGCATCGGCGACCTGCGGCGCTGGAACGGGCTGAACGGCGACGGCATCCGAGCCGGAGAGACCCTGACCCTGTACCTGGCCAGCGCCGACGGAGAGGCGATCGCCCAGAGCGACGCCTGAACCGCGACGACATCGACGCCACGAAAAAGGCCCCGGTTGAACCCGGGGCCTTTTTCGTGCGCAAGAGAGCCGCGGCCGGCTTCAGTGGTCGGCGGCCGCCGCCCCCGGTGCTTCCGATTGCAGGCGGACGGTTTCGGGGTCCAGCCCGGCCGCCCGGAAGAGCTGCTCGAAACGCCGCTTCGGCACATGCAGGCGCAACTGGATCGACCCATCCGGCGTGGTCTGCTCGGCCTCCACGGCCTTCTCCTCGTAGAGCTGGGCGCGCAGGCGCCCGGCCGAGGCCGGGAGCTCGACCCAGCCCTGGGTCATGGACTCGGTGAAGGTCTCGGCCAGACGCTGCTCCAGGCGCTCCGCACCCTCGCCGGTATGCGCCGACAGCCAGAAGGCATCGTCCGCCATTCCGAAACGGTCGTCCGGGTCCTCGGCCGGGTTCTCCAGCTGGTCGATCTTGTTGTACACCCGCCAGCAGGGGACGTCCTCGGCGCCGATCTCCTCGAGCACCTCCTCGACCTGGCGGATGCGCGCCTCGCGCTCCGGGTCGGCGGCGTCGATCACGTGCAGCAGCAGCGCCGCCTCGCGGGTCTCGGTCAGGGTCGCCTTGAACGCGGCGACCAGCTCGTGCGGCAGATCGCGCACGAAGCCCACGGTGTCGGCCAGGATCAGCGACTGGTGCGGGGCCAGGTCCAGACGGCGCAGGGTCGGGTCCAGGGTCGCGAACAGCTGATCCGCCTGGTAGACGTCGGAATGCGTGAGGCGATTGAACAGGGTCGACTTGCCGGCGTTGGTGTAGCCCACCAGCGAGACCGTGGGGATCTCGTTGCGCAGGCGCGCCTGACGGCCCTGTTCGCGGGTGCGTTCAACCTTCTCCAGACGCCGCTCGATGTGCTTGATGCGCCCGGCCAGCAGGCGGCGGTCGGTCTCCAGCTGGGTTTCCCCCGGACCGCGCAGGCCGATCCCGCCCTTTTGCCGCTCGAGGTGGGTCCAGCCACGCACCAGGCGCGTGGACATATGGCGCAACTGGGCCAGCTCCACCTGCAGCTTGCCCTCGTGGGAGCGGGCGCGCTGGGCGAAGATATCGAGGATCAAGCCGGAGCGATCCAGCACCCGGGCCTTCAGGTGGGCCTCGAGGTTGCGTTCCTGGCTGGGCGACAGGGCGTGATTGAAGATCACCACGTCGGCACCCGACGCCTCCACCGCATCCCGGATCTCGTCGGCCTTGCCGGCGCCGACGAACAGCTTGGGGTGCGGCCGGTCGCGCGAGCCGCGCACCACCGCCATGATCTCGGCCCCGGCGGAGCGCACGAGCTCGTCGAATTCCTGGACCTGGGCCTCGATATCGGGGTTGTCCCCGACATTCAGCGCGACCAGGACCGCACCATTGCCGACGCGCTCGTCGCCGGCACTCTCCGGACGCTCAAACAAGCTGGCAGAGACCTCCACTCATGTTCAGGACTCGGCCTCGGCGGAGGCGGGGGCCGCTGCCTCGCCCTCGAGATTCATGTTCACCTGACGGGCCGGCACGATCGTGGAGATGGCGTGCTTGTAGACCATCTGCGAGACCGTACTGCGCAACAGCACCACGAACTGGTCGAAGGATTCGATCTGCCCCTGCAGCTTGATCCCGTTCACCAGGTAGATGGAGACCGGGATCCGGTCCCGACGCAGCGCATTCAGGAAGGGTTCCTGCAACGTTTGCCCTTTGGCCATCGGTGCGTTCCTTGATCGTTATTATTGGTTCGCGACCCGCGCCGGCGGCTCGAGTTCGGCCCGCCGCACGGTCAGGTTGAAGCGTAGCATACCGGCTTCGCGGCGCCGCTCCAGGCGTACACCGGGCGTTATTCGGACGTCGCCGCTGCGGGGGCCGCCATCCGTGCAGCCTGGATTGCCCGCAGAGCCTGCGACAAATCCGCGTTCTCGGCGTTCAACCGGGCATGCAGGGGGAAGCGCCGCAGCCCGGTGAGCTGGCGTTTTGCGAGCTGGCGAGTCGCGGCGATGGCCCGCTCGCGAAAGGTCGCAAAGTCGCATTCGCCGGCCAGCCACTGCCAGCCCTGGCGATACCCCACCGCCCGCTGCGACGGGTGCTCCGCGGTCAGGCCGGGGCGACGGGTCAGGGTCATCAGTTCGTCGACGAAGCCGGCCTCCAGCATCGCATCGAAGCGGTCGGCGATGCGGGTACGCAGGCGCTCGCGATCCGCCGGCCACAGGGCCAGCGACACCCAGCCCGCCGGGACCGTCGCGGCCGCGCCACTCTGGAAGCCCGACAATGGCTGGCCACTGGCCGCGTACACCTCCAGGGCGCGCAGGATGCGTTGCGGGTCGTTCGGGTGGATGCGCGCGGCGGCCTCCGGGTCCACGGTGGCCAGCTCGGCATGGAGGGCCACGGCGCCCTCGTGTTCCAGACGGGCACGCACGGACTCGCGGACCGCATCCGGTACCGGCGGGATCGGATCGAAGCCGTCCAGCAGGGCGCGCAGGTAGAGCAGCGTGCCGCCCGCCAGCAGGGCGACCCGGCCGCGGGCATGAATGGCATCGATCGCGGCGCGGGCATCGCGGGCAAAGTCGGAGGCATTGTAGGTGTCCTCCGGGTCGCGGATATCCAGCAGGTGATGCGGGGCGCGGGCACGCTCGGCGGCGTCCGGCTTGGCGGTGCCGATGTCCATGCCGCGATAGACCAGCGCGGAATCCACGCTGACGATCTCCGCGTCCAGGGCCTCGGCCAGCGCCAGCGACAGCGCGGTCTTGCCGCTCGCGGTGGGACCGGCCAGCAGGATGACCGGCGGCCGGTCCCCATCCAGTCCGGCCATCAGCGTCCTCGCAGGAACAGCCGGTCCAGCGCCGAGTGGTCCAGCTCCACCCAGGTCGGGCGCCCGTGGTTGCACTGGCCGGAACGTTCGGTGGCCTCCATGTCGCGCAGCAACTGGTTCATCTCGGGCAGGGTCAGGCGTCGCCCCGAACGCACGGAACCGTGGCAGGCGATCGTTCCCAGTACCGCGTTCATCGCCCCCTCGGCCCGATGGCTGTAGCCATCGGCCGCGAGGTCCGCCAGGACATCGCGCACGAGCTGCGCGGTGTCCTGGCCACGCAGCAACGCAGGCGCCGCGCGCAGGGTCAGGGTCTCGGGGCCGGCGCGGTCGAGCTCGAAGCCGAGTTCCCCAAGCAGGTCCGCGCGTTCCTCGGCCAGTTCGGCCTCGGCCGGGGTGACGTCCAGGGTCTCCGGCACCAGCAGGGGCTGCGAGGTCACCCGTGCCCCCTCCCATTCGCGCTTCAGACGTTCATAGGTGATGCGCTCGTGGGCCGCGTGCATGTCCACCACGATCAGGCCGCGGGGGCTCTCGGCCAGGATGAAGGTCTCGGCTACCTGCCCCAGGGCAAACCCCAGGGGCGGCATGCCGTCCGGGTCCGCTGCGGGCGCACCGGACGTGGCGGATGGCATCGGGGTGTCATAAGCGGCGGGCCGCACCTCGGCCACCGCAGACGTCCCGCGGAACTCGGCCCAGGCCGCACCAAAGCCTGGATCGCGCCCGACCGGCTCAAGTCGCGGTTCGCGAGGGGGCGCATACCCACCGCCCGCACCCGGCACACCCAGCCCGGACAGCGGCCGATCCGCCTGCGCCGGCATGGGCATGGGGCGACCGGAGGGGGCCGGCGCACCCATGTCGGGTACCGCCGCGGCATGCCCGGAATCCCCCGGACGCAACGCGGCAAGCGCCTTGTGCAGGCTGTGGAAGATGAAGTCGTGAACCATGCGCGACTCGCGAAAGCGCACCTCCTGCTTGGTCGGATGCGCGTTCACATCCACCTGGGTCGGATCCAGCTCCAGGTCCAGCACGAACATCGGATGCCGCCCGTGGTAGAGCACGTCCTGATAGGCCTTGCGCACGGCCGCCGCCAGCACGCGGTCGCGGATCGCGCGGCCGTTGACGAAGAAGAACTGCTGATCGGGCTGCGCCCGCGACTGGGTCGGCGAGCCCAGCCAGCCGGACAGCGCCAGCCCGGCGCGCTGTTCGTCCACCGGGGTCGCATGCTCCAGGAAGGCATCGCCCAGCAGCGCCCGCACCCGCTCGCCGGGGTCGTCGGCCGCCGGCAGGTCCAGGGTGACGCGGTCATTGTGGCGCAGGCTGAAGGCGACCTCGGGACAGGCGGCCGCCTGGGTGCGGATGACGTTCTCGCAGTGGTTGTATTCGGTGCGTTCGGTACGCACGAACTTGCGCCGCGCCGGGACGTTGAAGAACAGGTCGCGGACCTCGACGGTCGTGCCCACCGGATGCGACGCCGGGGCGGCCTCGCGGAAGATATCGGAGCCATCCCCGGTCAGGCGCCAGCCGTTGCGCTCGTCCGCCACCATGGAGGTCAGCGACAGCCGCGAGACGGAGGCGATCGAGGGCAGGGCCTCGCCGCGAAAGCCCAGGGTATGCAACGCCTCGAGATCGTCCATGCAGGCGATCTTGCTGGTGGCATGGCGCGACAGGGCCAGCGGCATCTCGTCGCGATAAATCCCGCTGCCGTTGTCGCTGATCTGGATCAGTCGAATGCCACCCTGCTCCAGGCGCACATCCACCCGCGTCGCCCCGGCATCCAGGGCGTTCTCCAGCAGCTCCTTGACCACCGAGGCCGGACGCTCGATCACCTCGCCGGCGGCGATCTGATTGATCAGTTGTTCGGAGAGCTTTGCGATCGCCACGCGCGACACCTGGGAGAGACGAGAACCGGGTGCCTAGCCTAACCGGGGCAGCGCCGGAGTGCCTAGCCGGCGGCCGAACAACGCCTGCAAGACGTGACGGGCTGCCCGGAGGTGCCGGGCTCAGGAGTCGCGGGGGATACGCAGGACCTGGCCGGCGTAAATGCGGTCGTCGCGGACATCGTTGGCCGAACGCAGGTCCGCCAGCGACAGGCGATAGCGATCGGCAATCCCGGAGAGGGTCTCGCCCGGGCGGATGATGTGCTGGTCGGGCTGGCCGTCGGCGATCAGCGTGCCCGGACGGGCATGGGTGGAGAAGTACGACCGCAACCCGGTCAGCAGGGCGTCCGCCAGCGAGTTCTGGAAGGTCGTGCTGCGCAGCTTGCGCTCCTCGGAGGGATTGGAGATGAAGGCCGCCTCGACCAGGACCGACGGCACGTCCGGCGAGCGCAGGACCGCAAAGTTCGCGCGCTCTACCTCCGGCTTGCGCACCTTGCCCACCCGGTGGAGCTCCGCGATCATCCGCTCGGCCAGGGTGTTGCTGGCCTCCAGGCTCCCGCTCTGGGCCAGATCCAGCAGCACGTTGGTCAGGGAATCGTCCTTGCCGTTGATCGGCACCCCGCCCAGGCTCAGATCCGCCTGGTTCTCGCGCTGGGCGAGGAAGCGCGCCGCCTCGCTGGAGGCCCCGCGCTCGGACAGCATGTACACCGACGAACCCTGGACACTGCGATTGGCGATCGCGTCGGCGTGGATGGACACGAAGATATCGGCGTCCGCCTTGCGCGCCCGCTCGATGCGCTCGCGCAGGGGCAGGAAATAGTCGCCACTGCGGGTCATCACGGCCTTCATGCCGTGCTCGCTGTTCACGCGTTCGGCCAGACGCTTCGAGATCTGCAGGACCACGTCCTTCTCGCGGGTGCCGGCGGGGCCGATGGCACCCGGATCATGCCCACCATGACCGGCATCGATGGCGACCACGACATCGCGCAGGTCCTCCTGCGAGCGCCCACGGCGGGAGCCGTTGTTCTCCGCCGAGCGCGGCGCGGCGGGTGCCTCGCCGCTGGCCAGATCCAGGACCAGGCGGTGCGGCGCACCCTGTGCCGGCATCAGCACGAAACTGCTCGGCTCCACCGGCTTGCGCAGGTCGAACACCACGCGCAGATCGGAGCCATTGCGTGCGGCATGGCGCACGGCCTTGATCGCCGAGCGCGGGTTATCGCTGATGGTCAGGTCTTCCACGGCCCGCGCGTTCTCCAGATCCACCACCAGGCGGTCGGGAGACTGCAGGTGGAACATGGAGTATTCCGCCTCGCCGTCCATGTCGAAGACCAGACGGGTGGTTCCGCCATCCACGGACATGCGCACGCGCCGGACGTCCGTGCGAGCCAGGGCCGGCAAAGGCACCCCGACCAGCCCGAGGGCAGTCATGGCGCGCAGCAGCTGGCGGCGGCGCAGATCCGGCGATGTTGATTGGCCCACGGCGTTTCCCTTTGTAATCAGGGGTTCTGACTACATTGTGGACGCTTTTTCTGGAAAAGCAATAGCAATTTTCTTTCTTTATGAGCGAGATATCGCGCATTGTGCGCGTGGCGGGCCAACTCCGGGGCAGCCCCGGCGTGTCACCCTGTCACGATCTCCTGGCCCCGAAGCACCCGGTGGTAGGCCGCCGCCAGCGGCCCCTCCAGCCACAGCTCCCGGCCTTCGGCTGTGCCCTCGCGATGCGCCAGGCGCACCACCAGATCCGGCGCCGGCAGCCAGCCCGCACCGCGCTCCGGCCACTCCACCAGCCACAGGACATCGCCCCCGAAGGCCTCGCGCACCCCCAGGTACTCGAGTTCTTCGGGATCACCCAGGCGGTAAAGGTCGAAGTGCAGGACCTCGCGCCCCGCCAGCGCATACGGCTCCACCAGGGTGTAGGTCGGACTGCGGACCGCGCCTTCATGCCCGAGCCGGCGCAGCAGACCCCGAACCCAGGTGGTCTTGCCGACACCCAAATCACCCTCCAGGAACACGATATGCGGGGCGTCGAGCGCCGCCAGCGCGGCCCCGGCCGCCTCGGTTGCCTCCAGGTGCGGGAGGATCAGAGGGGCCGCTGCTACCGTCATGCCCCACCCCCAGCCGCGGCCGGCAGGGCTTCGGCCAGATCCCCGGCCAGCATCCCGCGCGCCCCGCCCAGACGATCACGCGCGATGCAGGCTGCGGCGCAGTGCCAGGCGGCCCCGATCTCCGCGGCACTGCGCGCATCCGCGCCCTGCCCGCGCAGCGCGGCGATGATGCCGGTCAGCACGTCCCCGCTGCCGGCGGTGGCCATACCGGGGTGGCCGCCGGTGACACAGGCCAGCGGCTCCGCACCCGAACTGGCGACCAGCGTGCCCGCCCCCTTCAGCAACACCACTCCACCCAGGCGCGCGGCCAGCGCCCGCACCTGCCCGGGGCGATCGGCCTCGATGGTGGCCACATCCTGCCCCTGCAGACGGGCGGCCTCGCCTGGGTGCGGGGTCAGCACCCAGTCCTCGCCCCGGCGCGGGGCCTCGGCCAGCAGGTTCAGGGCATCGGCATCCACCACCCGGGGCAGGTCGGCATCCGCCACCGCCAGCCACAGGCCACGACCCCAGGCGTCCTGTCCCAATCCCGGCCCCACCGCGACGACATCGACGCGACGCATCAGGGCCTGCAACTCGCTGGCATCCGCCACGCCACGCACCATCAACTCGGGTCGTTCCAGGTTCGCCCAGGCCGCGTGTTCGGGGTGCGTGGCCAGGGTCACACGGCCGGCCCCGGCGCGCAGGGCGGCCGTCGCCGCCAGCCGCGCGGCCCCCGAGTAGCCGGGCGCGCCGCCCACGATCAGCACATGCCCACAGTCGCCCTTGTGCACCCCCGGGCGCCGCACCGGCAGGCGCTGCCGCCAGTCCGCTGGCCCGATCCGACGCGCAACCGGCGCGATGCCATGGGTCACCGAGGCAGGGAGATCGAGCGGGGCCACCTCCACCCGACCAACCCGGTCGACCGCGGCCCCGGTATGCAGGCCCAGCTTGTCGGCGATCATGGTCAGGGTGTGACTGGCCCGGACCGCCTCCCCCAGGACCCGGCCGCGATCGATATCCACGCCCGAGGGCACATCGGCCGCCAGCACCGGTCGCCCACTCGCGTTCAGCGACTCGATCACCGCGCCGTAGGCATCGGTCAGCGGCCGCTCCAGGCCGATCCCGAACAGGCAATCCACCCACAGGTCCGCGGCCGCCGGGTCGAAACTTTCCAGGGCATGGACCTCGCCGCCGCCCGCCTGCCAGCGCCGATGGGCCTGGCGACCATCGGACTCGGGGCGCGCCCGCGAAGGGCCGCCATGAACCCGGACCTCCAGCCCGGCCTCGGCGGCCCGCCGCGCGAGCACGTAGCCGTCCCCGCCGTTGTTGCCGGGCCCGCACAGGATCCCGATGCGGCGGGCCTGCGGCCAGTCGCGGCGCACCACCGTCAACAGGGCCTGCCCGGCACGCTCCATCAGCTCGCCCGGAGCCATCCCCGGCAGGGCCAGGCCGGCGGCATCCAGGGCCCGCATGCCCGCGTTATCGAACAGTGCGCTGGTCAATGCTTGTGGGTCGGGTTCATGATTCACGCCATCACCTCCGTCGCGGAAGCCGAAATCGTGCCTCAGCGCCTCGATCCACGCCAATCCATCGAGCTTGCCGAACGCATCCGCGACTGGGGACGCGAGCTCGGCTTCCAGGCCGTGCGCATCGCCCCCGCCGAGGTGCCCGAGGCGGATCGCCGGCATCTGGACGACTGGCTGGCCCAGGGCTCACACGGCGACATGGACTGGATGGCCGACCGCGCCCCCCTGCGCCACGCCCCGGATGCCCTGGTGCCCGGCGTGCAGCGCATCATCAGCGTGCGCATGGACTACTTCCCGCCGGCCACCCGGCGCCCGGCGATCCAGCTGGCCGAACGCGATCACGCCTATGTCTCGCGCTATGCCCTGGGCCGCGACTACCACAAGCTGCTGCGCAAGCGCCTGACCACCCTCGCGCGCCGGATCGAGGCGGAGGTCGGGCCGTTCGGTTATCGCGCCTTCACCGATAGCGCGCCAATCCTGGAAAAGGCCCTGGCCGCCCGCGCCGGGCTGGGCTGGATTGGCAAGAACACCAATCTGCTGGCGCGCGAGAGCGGCTCCTGGTTCTTCCTCGGGGAGTTGTTTACCGACCTGCCACTGCCACTGGATGAACCCGTGGACGAGCACTGCGGCCAGTGCACCGCCTGTCTCGATGTCTGCCCGACCCGGGCGTTCCGCGGGCCATACGACCTGGACGCCCGCCGCTGCATCTCCTACCTGACCATCGAACTGAAGGGTGCGATCCCCGAGGACCTGCGCCCGCTGATCGGCAACCGCATCTACGGCTGCGACGATTGCCAGCTGGTCTGCCCCTGGAACCGCTTTGCCGAGGTCACGGCGGAACCCGACTTCATCGCCCGCCACGGTCTGGATAGCGCCAGCCTGGTCGAGCTGTTCGCCTGGGACGAGGCAACCTTCCTCGCCCGCACCGAGGGCATGGCCATTCGCCGAATCGGCCATGCGCAGTGGCTACGCAACCTCGCTGTGGCCCTCGGCAACGGTCCGGCCACACCCGAGGCGGACGCAGCCCTGGCCGCCCGCGCCGAGCACCCTTCCGAGCTGGTGCGCGAACACGCCGCCTGGGCGCGCGAACAACTGCGCAACCCCCCGCCCAGCGCGCCCCTGTCCACGGAAAACCTGTCCCGGCTCACCCAAGCGCCCGGGTAAGCCGGGCAAGCAGAAACCGCCGCGGAAGAGGCAAATCCGCACCTCCCAAGGTTGCCAGTGCCGACGCAACCGGCGACACTCCGGTGCCGAATCACGCCCCGACGCGGGGCCCGGCCCGCCACCAAAGGTTCAGCCCGCCGCCATGCCCGATCACCCGGACACCACGCGCTATCAGCGGATCTTCGAACAGGCGCCCGAGGCTCATCTGGTCCTCGACCGCAAGGGCGGGATCGTCGCGGCCAACTACGCCGCCTGCGAACTGCTGGGCTATACCAGCGCCGAACTGACCGGCGGCGTGCACATCACCGAGCTGGACCTGCAGGCCACTCAGGACGACGTGGACCAGGCCCACTCCAACCCCGAACAGCGCCTCCCCGCGCACTTCGAGAGCCGCTACCGGCGCCGTGACGGTGGCGAATTTCCGGCCGAGGTGCACATCAACGCGATCCGCACGGACGGCGAGCTCGAGGTCTTCGCGACCGTGCGCGACATCACCCGCGAGCGTCAGTCGGAGCAGGCGCTGAAGAGCCTGGAGACCCAGCTGGGCGCGACCATTCGCCATGCCCCGCTGATCCTGTTCGCGCTAGATGCTGAAGGCTGCTTCACGCTATCGGAGGGAGCCGGCCTCCGGACCCTGGGATTAAAGCCAGGCGATGTCCTGGGCCGCGACGCCCGGGAAGTCTACGCCGACCAGCCCAACGTGATCGATGCCGTGGAACGCGCTCTGAGGGGGGATAGCTTCGACGACGAGGTCCGTATTGGTGACACCCATCTACGCGTCTCATGGATGCCGCTGACCGATGGCGAATCCAGCCGCCCAGGCGTACTCGGCGTGGCCTGGGACGTCACCTCGCTGCGGGCCGCGGAGGCCGCCACGGGTGCCGAACGGGACCGCCTGCTAACCACGCTGCAATCGATCAGCGACGGGGTCATCACCGCAGACACCCACGGGCGCCTGACCTACCTGAACCCCGCCGCCCAGGTACTGCTGGGGCTGGATGCCACCAGCGCCCAGGGCCGCCTGGTGGACGAACTGCTGGACCTGGAAGACACCCGGACGGGGACCAGCGTGCTCCGCCCGGTGGAACACTGCCTGAACCTGGGCGGTACCGTGGAATCGCCCGAACGCATACTGCATCGCGCCGACGGCGAAACCCGCGTGGTGCGCATGCTGGCCTCGCCCCTGCAACGCCCGAACCGCGAGGCCCAGGGTGTGGTGGTCGTGCTGCACGACCACACCGAGCTGTGGCAGATGACCCAGCAGCTCAACCATCAGGCGACCCATGACGACCTCACCGGCCTGTGCAACCGCCGCGAATTCGAGCGGCGGCTGGACCAGGCCCTGCACATTCAGGAGGAGGGCGAGACGCCGCATGCGGTGTTCTACATGGACCTCGACCAGTTCAAGATCATCAACGACACCTGCGGTCACCAGGCCGGCGACGAGCTCCTGCGGGAACTCTCCGAGCGCCTGCGGCACCTGATCCGCGAGAACGACACCCTGGCTCGACTAGGTGGCGACGAATTCGGCGTGCTGCTGTGCCACTGCCCGCCCGAACGCGCCGAGGCGATTGCCCGGAAGATGCTGGAGACCGTGCAGTCCCTGCGCTTCGCATGGGAGGGCCGGCGTTTCGATGTCGGCGTCAGCATCGGTCTGGTGCCGGTCAGCGGCCCGGAACAGACCCTGCCCGAGATCCTCAGCCAGGCGGACTCCGCCTGCTACGCCGCCAAGGAAAACGGCCGCAACCAGGTCTACGTCTGGCAGCCCAGCGACCAGGCCCTGCGCCGCCGACGCGGGGAGATGGAATGGGTCGGCCGCATCCGCTCGGCGCTGGAGGAAGGGCGCTTCGCGCTGTTCGGCCAGGCCGTCCACCCGCTGGGCCCGGTCGACCCGGACCTTGCCCATGTCGAGGTGTTGATGCGCCTGCGCGACGAGGATGGCCGGCTGATCCCGCCGGGCAGCTTCATCCCGGCCGCGGAGCGCTACCACCTGATGCCGGATATCGACCGCCACATCATCGACAACGCCTTCGCCATGCTCGCCCGGCATCGTGCGCCGCGCGAGAACCCCTCCCACTGCGACCCCACCCTGGCGATCAACCTCTCGGGCCAGTCGCTGGCGCAGGAGAGCATGCTGGAGTTCGTCACCGAGCGCCTGCAGCACTACGCGATCCCGCCGCGCTGCATCATCTTCGAGATCACCGAGACCGCAGCCATCAGCCACCACGAACGTGCCCAGAGCCTGATCCGCACCCTGCGCTACATGGGCTGTCGTTTCTCCCTGGACGACTTCGGCAGCGGTCTGTCGTCATTCGGGTACTTGAAGAACCTGCCGGTGGACTTCATCAAGGTCGACGGTAGCTTCGTGCGCGATATTGCCCACAACGCGGTGGACTCGGCCATGGTCACGGCCATTCATCGCGTGGGTCATGTCCTCGGCCTGCGCACCATCGCCGAGTGTGTCGAATCAGCCGCGACCATGGACCGCCTGCGAGAGATCGGCCTGGACTTCGTGCAGGGCTTCTACCTGTCGGAACCGGCACCGCTGGAGCAACACCTCACGCCCATCGACAGCAACGTCCACTGACGAGCGGCACCCATTTCCGAGTGTTTTCCTTGGTTTTTGCCGGCGCTTTCGCTTCCGGCACCAGGACTTGCTAGCGTAGGACCGAACAATAATCGGAAAACCACGCACTTATGCCGTATTCGGAACAACGCATCACCTCCACGCGCCGCTGGTCGGACAAGACCTTCAGCTTCACCACCACGCGCCCGGAGGGTCTGGAATTCAAGAACGGGCAGTTCGTGACCCTGGGGCTGCGCCCCGAGGGCAAGCTGATTCCGCGTGCGTATTCGATCGTCTCCGAACCCGAGGCCGAGGAACTGGAGTTCCTGAGCATCCACGTGCCGGATGGCGCCCTGACCAGCCGCCTGGCCGAGGCTGGACCGGGTGATTCGATCTGGATCAACACCAAGGTCACCGGCTCGCTCACCTTCGACTACGTGCAGCCGGGTCGCACCCTGTACATGCTGGCCACCGGCACGGGGCTCGCCCCGTTCATCTCGCTGATCCGCAGCCCGGAGCTGTTCGAGCACTTCGACAATGCAGTGCTGGTACACAGCGTTCGTACCGTCGAGGAACTGGCCTACCGCCAGGAGATCGAGTCGCGCATCAGCGACCGCCTGCGCTACGTGCCGACCGTGACCCGCGAGAACCACGACTTCGCCTGCCCGATCGCGCAGCAGCCCTACGACAACAACCAGCGTGGCGCTGACATGTTCCGCTCCGGCGAGCTAAGCCGCATCCTCGATTTGCCGCCCGCGGATCCGGAACACGACCGCGTAATGCTGTGCGGCAACCCGGCGATGAACCGCGAGATGAGCGAGTGGCTCACCGAACACGGCTGGACCCAGACCAACTACAAGGGCGTGGGTACCTTCACCGTGGAACAGGCCTTCGTGACCACCATGTCGGACTCGGACGACTGAACCTCAGCCCCGGACCAGCAGGATCCAGCGGGCCGCGTTGATCCGCTGCAGTTTGGCCGTGTCGCCACCCCGGTCCGGGTGGTGGCGCTGCGCCATCCGGCGGTACTGTCGGCGGATCGTATCCGCATCCACCGGGTCCGCAAGCTCCAGCACCTCCAGCGCCTGCTCGCGTTGCTGGTCACGCCCCAGCTGCGACCAGAACTCACCCAGAAGCGCCTCCACCGCCGCCGCATCCATGGTTTCCAGCTGCGCCAGGTCAAGGTAATAGGCGCGCAACGGATCGTGCATCGCCAGAAGCCCATCCACCGCGCCACCTTCCCGCAGCGGCTCGACCCCGATATCCAGGCAGTGGATACGCAAGCCTTCGCCGCCCTCCGCAAGGCGGTCGCGCAGCCGGTACAGGCAGTGGAACAGCACAAAGTGCGCCTGAAACAGGCTCAAGGGCTCCTGCAGCCGCGCCCCGGAAAACGGCTCCACGCCCGCGTCGCGCAACTGCGTGATCAGGGCGTGCTCGGTCAGCCCGTCCGACTGCATGCGCAGGCACTCCAGCACCCGATCCAGCAATGCCGGATGGACCGGTGACGCGACCGCATCCGAAGCGGCTGTCATGCGCCCGGAAACTCCCCGTCGACATACACCCAGCGCCCATCTTCGCGGCGAAAACGACTACGCTCGTGCAGGCGTACGCCCTGACCGCGCACCCGTGACCGGGCAATGAACTCGACCCAGCCTGACTCGTCGTCCGGCCCACCCGCCTCGGTCGCACGTATCGCGAGCCCCAGCCAGCGCTGTTCCGGGTCCAGCTCCATGGATGCCGGGCGTGTCGCGGCCGCCCAGGTCGCCAGCAGATAGTCCTCACGCCCTTCCACAAACGCGGCATAACGCGAGCGCATCAGCGCCTCCGCCGTGGGCGCCGAGGCCGTACCATCCAGATACGGCCCACAGCAGGCGGCACGGTCCTGCCCGGACCCGCAGACACACGTGTCGACCTTCTTTCGGCTCGCCTTGCCCAAGCCCCATCTCCCGTTCATCTGCGTTCCAGTCAGCATGCCCGAGCTATCGCCCACGGTCGAACCCTCATTTTGGCACTGGTCTTTCGCCAGCGAAATCGGTAGCGTGCGAATCACGATCCCGGAGGGAACAATGGCCAACATCCTGATCATGGGCTGCGGCGATCTCGGCGGTGCCGTTGGCCAGCAACTTGCCCACGGCGGACACTCCGTCTGGGGCCTGCGCCGCCGGCCGGAGCACATCCCCAAGCCGATCCAGCCCCTGGCCGGCGACTTCGGCGTCGCGGACGGCCTGCCGGAGCTGCCGCCGGCGCTCGACACCGTTTATTTCATCGCCACCCCGGGCGAGTTCACCAAGCCCGCCTATCGTCGCGCCTATGTTGACGGCCTGCGCAACACCCTGACCACCCTGGAACGGGCCAGCCAGCAGCCGCGCCGCGTTGTATTCGTCTCCAGCACCTCGGTGTACGGCGCCGACGACGGCCGCTGGGTGGACGAGGCCAGCCCCACCGAACCCACCCGGTTCTCCGGGCGCGCCCTGCGGGAAGCCGAGCAGCTGCTCGCCGACAGTCCGTTTCCCGGCGTGGTCGTGCGCTTTGGCGGCATTTATGGCCCGGGCCGCGAGTACCACCTGCGCAAGGTACGCGAGGGCGTGCGTGGTCAGCACGAAGCGCCGGTCTGGACCAACCGCATCCACCGCGATGACTGCGTGGGCCTGCTGACCCACTTGTTCCATCTGGATGACCCCGACCCGATTTATCTGGGCGTGGATGACGAGCCCGCCCTGCGCCACGAGCTGCTCGCCTGGCTGGCACAGGCGATGGAGATCGATCCGCCCGGCACACCGCCGATGCCCGAGGGCGAAGTCTCCGGCAAGCGCTGCTGCAACAAGCGCCTGCATGCCAGTGGCTATCGCCTCCAGTATCCCGACTACCGCACCGGCTACCGCGCCCTGCTCGACCACATCGCCACCACCTGACCAGGGTCCTCGCAGCGTCGGGCCCGGGCGCAGTTCGGCCTCAGGTGTCTACATTGCCTCCGGTCCACCGCCTGCCTTGTTGTGGCTGGTCCCGGTTCGCCATCCGGTGTTTACGGTGCCTCCGGTCCGCCGCCTGCCACGCGCTCTCTCGCGAGCGCACCGCGCCCGTTGTTGATCAAAAACTGGCTTCTTTGCTCGTGCAAAGAAGTACCCAAGAAACACGCCCGACTGCCGCGACCCCGGCCCGCTGCGCGGGCCGGGGTTTTGTAACGCGCCGCGACTTGTGCGCCGGGGCGACAC
>NZ_AQYC01000004.1:0-156041 GCF_000380625.1 Thioalkalivibrio sp. ALMg9 | reverse complement strand
GAATTCTCCTACCGTCTGTGCCACAGGCCAGATGCCGGCCTCGTCCCTCCACCCCGACAGACCCTTTCTAGGCCTGCCGGGGTTAAACATACAAGGCCAGCCTCTGGCCGATGGGGCGTGGTCGAGGCCGTAGCCGGTTGGAGGGATGCTGCGCCGGCAACCGGGCCCTGTTCAGTAGAGCAGCGACGCCATCTGCCGTCGATACTGCCCGACCAGCGGGTGGTCATCCCCCAGCACCTTGAACGCGGCCAGCAGGCCCTGCTGGCCGGCCCCATCGTTATAGGCGCGGTGCTGCTTCATGAGTTGCAGGTATAGCCCCAGCGCCTCCTCGGCGCGTCCGGAGAGCATCGCGTAGGCGGCCATCTGCTCCAGCGCCTCGGGGCGCGGGTCGCCTGTCTGCAGTTCTTTCGCCAGCGCCTGCGGGTCGACGCCGGCCGCCGTCTTGGCAAACACCAGGCGGGCGCGCAGGGTCTTGGCCTCTTCCTTCTCGCTTTGATCCAGCGGCAGTTTGGCGAGTTCGGTCTCGGCCGCCTCGGGATCGCCGGACTGGGCCAGGGCGCGCGCCAGCTCGATGCGCAGGTCGCCGTTGTCGGGGTCCTCCTCCAGCGCGGCCTTGAGGGTCGCCAGGGCGCCGTCCACGTCGCCGGTCTTCGCCTGCTCGCGCGCCTGTTCGATCAGCTTGTCGGAGGGCTTCTCCAGGTACTGGTCGATCATCGCGCGGATGTTCGGCTCCGGCTGCACGCCCATGAACTGATCCGCCGGCTTGCCGTGGCGAAAGATCATGACGGTCGGCAGGCTGCGCACACCGTATTGCTGTGCCAGGGCCTGCTGCTCGTCGCTGTTGACCTTGGCCAGGCGGAACTTGCCGGCGTACTGCGTGGCGAGCTGCTGAAGTAGCGGCATCAACTGCTGGCACGGTCCGCACCAGGCGGCCCAGAAATCCACGACCACCGGGCGCTGGTGGGACTCGTCCAGCACCGCTTGCTGGAAGTTTTCCTGCGTGACGTCGAGGATATCGTCGCCGGTTGCGCTTGCGGCTTCTGCCATGGGAACCCTCCTGAAACACTTGAATACGAAATCTGCACAGCATTGTTGGGATCATGGGGGCGATTGCAAGCAGCCCTGATTTGCTACCCTTCGCGCATCCGCGAGTGCGCAATCGACACAGGAACCATCACGTGAGCTATTCCGCATCCGATATCGAGGTCCTCGAGGGGCTGGACCCGGTGCGCAAGCGCCCGGGCATGTACACCGACACGACCCGCCCGAACCACCTGGCGCAGGAGGTGATCGACAACTCGGTGGACGAGGCGATCAGCGGCCACGCCAAGCGCATCGATGTGATCCTGCACAAGGACGACTCGGTCTCGGTCAGCGACGACGGCCGCGGCATGCCGGTAGACCTGCATCCGCGCGAAAAGCGCCCGGGGGTCGAGGTGATCCTGTCCACCCTGCACGCGGGCGGGAAGTTCTCGGACAAGAACTACCAGTTCTCCGGCGGCCTGCACGGGGTTGGCGTGTCGGTGGTGAACGCGCTGTCGAAGTTGCTGGAGATCCAGATCAAGCGTGACGGGCGCGAGTACCGCATGGCCTTCTCCGGCGGTTACAAGACGCAGGACCTGGAGGCGGTCGGCGACGTCGGCAAGCGCAATACCGGGACCACGCTGCATTTCTGGCCGGACCCACAGTACTTCGATTCGCCGCGGTTCTCGGTGCCCCGGCTCAAGCACATCCTGCGCGCCAAGGCCGTGCTGTGCCCGGGCCTGACCGTAACCTTCCGTGACGAGACGACTGGCGAGGCCTGCGAATGGTGCTACGCCGCCGGGCTGCGTGACTATTTGGTGGAGGCCCTGGATGGTCTGGAGCGCCTGCCGGAGGAGCCGTTCATGGGTTCGATCGCCGGGGCGACCGAGGCGGCCGACTGGGCCGTGACCTGGCTGCCGGAGGGCGGCGAGGTGGTCAGCGAGAGCTACGTAAACCTGATCCCGACCACCCAGGGCGGTACCCATGTGAACGGCCTGCGCACCGGTCTGACCGAAGCGGTCCGCGAGTTCTGCGAGTTTCGCAGTCTCCTCCCGCGCGGCATCAAGCTGGCCCCGGAGGATGTCTGGGAGCGGGTGGCCAGCGTGCTGTCGTTCAAGATGCAGGACCCGCAGTTCGCAGGGCAAACCAAGGAGCGGCTGTCCTCGCGCCAGGCCGCGCCGTTTGTTTCCGGCGTGGTCAAGGACGCCTTCAGCCTGTGGCTGAACCAGCACCCGCAGCAGGGCGAGCGCATCGCGGAACTCTCGATCCAGAACGCACAGAAGCGCCAGCGCGCCGGCCGCAAGGTGGTGCGCAAGAAGATTACCCAGGGCCCGACCCTGCCGGGCAAGCTGGCCGACTGCGCCAGCCAGGACCTCGAGCGCACCGAGCTGTTCCTGGTCGAGGGCGACTCGGCTGGCGGCTCCGCCAAGCAGGCGCGCGATCGCGATTTCCAGGCGATCATGCCGCTGCGCGGCAAGATCCTGAACTCCTGGGAGGTGGACCCGGACCAGGTGCTCGGCTCGCAGGAGATCCACGACATCTCCGTGGCCCTGGGCGTGGACCCGGGCCAGGCCAGCCTGGACGGGCTGCGCTACGGCAAGGTCTGCATCCTGGCCGATGCCGACTCCGACGGCGCGCATATCGCCACGCTCCTGTGCGCGCTGTTTTTGAAGCATTTCCGGCCGCTGGTGGAGCGGGGGCACGTGTATATCGCCATGCCGCCGCTTTATCGTGTGGACGTCGGCAAGCAGACCTTCTACGCCCTGGACGACGACGAGAAGGCCGGCGTGCTGGAGCGCATCGAGGCAGAAAAACTGAAGGGCAAGATCTCCGTGACCCGTTTCAAGGGGCTGGGCGAGATGAACCCGCTACAGCTGCGCGAGACCACCATGAACCCGGACACCCGGCGTCTGGTGCAGCTCACCCTCGACGCCGCCGACGACACCATGCAGCTGATGGACATGCTGCTCGGCAAGAAACGCGCCGGCGAGCGCCGCGCCTGGCTGGAGGGCAAGGGCCACCTGGCCGACGTCACCGTCTAGCTAATTCAGAGGCCCTGCCGACGGCCGGAAAGAGCCACGGGTCACGTGAGCGCCGGGTAGTCGGTGTAGCCGTGTTCGTCGCCGCCGTAGAAGGTGGCTTCGTCCCACTCGTTGAGCGGGGCGCCCTGGCGGAAGCGCTCGGGCAGGTCCGGGTTGGCGATGAACGGGCGGCCGAAGGTGACCAGGTCACAGCGGCCGGCAGCGATGCGCTCGCGGGCCTCGTCGGCGCTGTAGGCGCCGTTGCCGATGTAGGTTCGGCTGAAGCGCGCGCGGATGGCGTCGATGATGGACTCCGGGCGGCCGGTTTCGTGATTGCCCTGGAAGGAGTCCTCCACCACCTCGATGTAGGCGATGCCGGTGGCGTCCAGGGCCTCGGCGAAGGCGCTGTAGGTTTCCAGCGGATCATCATCGTGCATGCCGTTGAAACTGCCGGTCGGGCTCACGCGGATGCCCACGCGCTCCGGACCCCAGATCTCGATGACCGCGCGCACCACCTCCAGCGGCAGGCGGATGCGGTTCTCCACCGAGCCCCCGTAGGCGTCGGTGCGGTGGTTGCTGCCACTGCGGATGAACTGGTCCAGCAGGTAGCCGTTGGCGGCGTGGATCTGCACGCCGTCGAAGCCCGCCGCCTTGGCATTCTGCGCGCCCTGGCGATACTGCTCCACGATGCCCGGCAACTCGTCGAGTTCCAGCGCGCGCGGCTCCAGTACTTCAACCATGCCGGATTCGGCACTGATGAAGGTATAGGCGCCCTCCGGCTGGATCGCGGAAGGGGCGACTGGCTTCTGACCGTCGGGTTGCAGCTCCGGGCGCGAGATGCGGCCGACGTGCCACAGCTGCGCCTGGATGCGTCCCCCGCCGCCATGCACGGCCTCGGTGACCTTGCGCCATCCGTCCACCTGCTCCTGCGAGTGGATGCCCGGCGTGAACGCATAGCCCTTGCCCTGCGGCGAGACCTGAGTGGCCTCGCTGATGATCAGGCCGGCACCGGCGCGCTGCGCGTAGTACTCGGCGTTCAGATCAGTGGGCACGTCGCCTGGCTGCCCGGCGCGCGAGCGCGTCAGCGGGGACATCAGCACCCGGTTCGGCAGCTCCAGCGGGCCCAGGCTGTAGGGGCGAAAAAGCGCGTCATCGTGCTTGGTCATGGGGTCTTCCTTTGGGTTCGTATCGATCCGTGCTGCGAGTCGGACCCGGATCAACCGAACACGTTCCTTTCAGACGGGAGCATTCCGCTGATTCACGGTCGGACACCCGGTTCGGCCGCCTCGATCAGGGCACGGGTGCGCTCGGCGATGTAGTGTGCGGGGCGGGCCAGGGCCTGGTCCAGGGTGATGCTGCCGTCGCACAGGGCGCGGGCGTCGCTCAGGCCGAAGTCGGCGATCTCGGCCTCGTCGCAGGCGATGGCGCCGGCGATCGCCACCACGGGGACCCGCAGTTCCCGGGCGCGGCGCACGACTTCTGCCACCACCTTGCCGTGCGAGGTCTGGCCGTCCAGCTGGCCCTCGCCGGTGATGACCAGGTCGGCCTCGCGGATCGCGGCATCCAGCCCGATCAGTTCGGCCAGGTAGCCCGCGCCCATGCGCGCGCTACCGCCGAGGACGCAGTCCAGTGCGAAGCCCAGTCCGCCGGCGGCGCCGGCGCCCGGGGTGTCGGTGGGACGATGGAGGTGCCCGGCGGCATCAATGCAACGGGCCAGGTGCTCCATGTGCCCATCCATCGCCGGGATGTCGGCCGCCTTCAGGCCTTTTTGCGGGCCGAATACCGCCGCCGCGCCATGCGGCCCGGTCAGCGGGTTGTCGACATCGTTCAGCACGGTGATGTCGATGCGGCCCAGGCGCGGGTCCAGCGCGTCGAAGTCGACCCGCGCGAGATCGGCCAGGCCGGCCGGGTGGGGCGCAAGCGTGTGTCCCTCGGCATCCAGGAAGCGCACGCCCAGGGCGGCCAGCATGCCCGCGCCGCCATCCACCGTGCCGCTGCCGCCGAGGCCGATCATCAGGTGTTCGGCGCCGGCGTCCAGGGCCGCCCGCATTAGCTCGCCGACGCCGAAGCTGTGGAGCTGCCAGGGGTCGTGCCGGTCGTCGGGGATCCGGTCCAGCCCGCAGGCAGAGGCGACATCGATCACGGCCCGCTGCTCGCGGTGATCGCAGCCCCAGCCAGCGCTCAGGTGGGTGCCGGTGGGGCCGGTCACATCCGACAGGTGCCAGGCCCAGCCGAGGGTGTGGCTGACCAGCCGCGCCGTGCCCTCGCCGCCATCCGCCATGGGCAGGGAGCGTACCCGGGCATCCGGTCGGGCGGCGTGCACCCCGCGGGCCATGGCGGCGGCCACGTCCTCGGCCTCCAGGCTGCCCTTGTAGCTGTCCGGGCAAACGACGACCCGCAGTCGTTCAGACAAAGATCAGGCCCAGGATGTAGATGGTGATCATCGCGCTGATGCCCTGTAGCAGCGTGGCGGTGGTGAACACCTTGTACGCGGTGGACACCTTCATGCGGCTGAACTGGGTGACCACCCAGAAGAAGCTGTCGTTGGCGTGCGAGACGGTCATCGCACCGGCACCCACCGCCATCACGGCCAGGACCATTCCCATGGTCGAATCCAGCCCCAGCGAGGCCAGCATCGGCGCGATCATGCTGGAGGCGGTGACCAGTGCCACGGTGGACGAGCCCTGGGCGGACTTCAGCGCCGCCGCGATCAGGAACGGCACCAGCAGGCCCAGGCCCAGACCGCTCAGCAGGTCGCCCAGCTGATCGCCGATCGGGGTCTCGCGCAGCACGTTGCCGAAGGCGCCGCCGGCCCCAGTGATCAGGATGATCGGGGCCGCCAGCAGGATCGCGTCGACCGTCATCTGGTGGAAGCGGTCCTTGATGCCGGCGCCCTTGATCAGCAGCAGCGCGAAGATCACGCCGATGGCCAGCGCCACGACCGGGGTGCCGAGGAAGATCAGTGCGCTGGCGAATATCCCGGCCTCGGTGTCGCGGGTGGCCAGCAAGGCAACGGAGCCGATGGAGATCAGCACGATCGGTGCCAGGATCGGCATGAACGCGCCCAGCGTGGTCGGGCGGTGTTCCAGCTTGATCTCTTCCCTCTCGACCTCCTGCCCGGTGGCCTCGCTGATCGGGTCCGGTTCCAGCAGCTCTTCGTCATTGGCATGCGCGTAGCGGCTGGCCCACAGCCAGCCCACCGCGGCCGCCACCGCGGAGACGAACAGCCCCACCAGGATCACCAGGCCCAGGGCATCGGCGATGCCGATGTTGCTGGCGGCCGCAATCGGGCCGGGGGTGGGCGGCACGAAGTTGTGCGTGGCGAACAGCCCGGTCGCCAGCGCGACACTCATGGCCACCACCGAGATGCCGGCGGTCTTGGCCAGCGCGTTCTTCAGCGAGTTCAGGATCACGTAGCCGGAGTCGCAGAACACCGGGATGGACACGATGTAGCCGATGATCGAGACCGTCAGGGTGGGGAAGCGGTCGGACAGCGCGCGGATGATCGCCTCCGCCATCACCACGGCCGCGCCGGTGCGGTCGAGGATGACCCCGATGATCGTCCCCAGGGCGATCACGATGCCGATGTAGCCCAGAGTGCTACCGAAGCCGTCGTTGATGACGCTGATCGCTTCGCGCGGCGCGATACCGCCGATGATCGCCATCACGAAGGCGGCGATCAGCAGGGCGAGGAACGGATGCACGCGCAGTTTCGCGGTGGCGAATACCAGCGCGGCGACGACCAAAATCAATCCGATAATCAGCATGTCGCGTCCTTTTGCCTTTTTATGAGTATCGATCCGGAGTCTAGACGTCCGTGAGCGATTCGGTGCCCCATGATCGATGGGGCGCTACAATCCAGACGCCATTTCTTGCCAGGAGATTCCTTCATGCGTCGTGTTATCGCGTTTTCGGGGTTGGTGGGCGCCAGCCTTGCGCTGGTGATGTCCGCATCGGCCGCGGCCAATCCATATTCCGGGTTGCAGGAGCGCGAGATCAAGGCACTCTCCGCACAGGAGACCGAGGACCTCCTGGAAGGGCGCGGCATGGGGATGGCGCTGCCGGCCGAGCTGCACGGCTACCCGGGCCCTCTGCATGTGCTCGAGGTGGCCGCGGAGCTGGGCCTGACGAGCGAACAACGTCGCGAGACCGAGCGGCTGTTCGAGACCATGCGGGAGCAGGCGCGCGAACTGGGCCGGCGCATCGTGGAGCGTGAAAGCGAGCTGGACGCGCGCTTCGCGGAGGGCGGGATCTCCAGCGATACCATCGAGACGTTCACGGTCGCGATCGGCGAGTTGCGCGGCCGCCTGCGCCACCTGCATCTGTCCTACCACCTGAAGATGGATGCGTTGCTCAGCGAGGAGCAGAAGGCGCGCTATCGGCAGGCCCGCGGTTATCACGGCGAGGCGGAAGACCGACCGGGGCCTGAGCATCACGGCCACGAAGGTCACCACCACTGAGCGTCGTGACGTCCGGGGCAAGGAACTAATCGGTCGGCACCGCGTTCGATTGAAAAGACGATCGGAGCGCGCATGACGGGAGCCCTGAACCTGGATCTGAACCGGCCGGTGGTCGTGGAGACGTCGGCGCAGCCCTGGAGCGGCAGCCGCGCCGACGGCGTGGTGCGCAAGCCGCTGGAGCGCGAGCAGGCGGAAGCGGGCCGCGCCACCAGCATCGTGCAGTTCCAGCCCGGAGCCCGTTTCCCACCACACACGCATGCGCTGGGCGAGGAGATCCTGGTACTGGACGGCGTGTTCTCCGACGAAACCGGTGACTATCCCGCCGGCACCTACCTGCGCAATCCGCCGGGTTCCCGCCACACGCCGCACTCGGATCCCGGCTGCACGTTGTTCGTGAAGCTGGAGCAGTTCGCGCCCGAGGACCGCGAGAAGGTGGTGGTGGATACCCACTCGGCGCCCTTTCAGCCGGGCATCGGCGGCTTGCGCGTCCTGCATCTGCACAGCTTCGGTGCCGAGCACACCGCACTGGTGCACTGGCCGGCGGGGGAGCATTTCCAGCCCCACCGGCACTGGGGCGGGGAGGAGATCCTGGTGCTGTCCGGCGAATTCATCGACGAGCACGGGCGCTATCCCGCCGGCACGTGGATCCGCAGTCCGCATTCGAGTCAGCACGATCCCTGGGTGGAGGAGGAGACGCTGATCTACGTGAAGACCGGTCACCTTTGATGCCCTGCGCCCGGGCCTGCGCTTTCACAGGGTAAGGTGACCGAGGGCCGCCCGGTCCGGGTACAGGGACCCCCTTTACACGGGAGCAGGCCGATGCAGCAGCCCGAATCCCAGCAGGACCCTGGCCTCGACCCGTATCGTGCCCGCATCCGGGCGGCATACGGGGCCGACGAGGCGGCCGTGTTGCGCGACCTGCGGGCCGCCATCCGGCTGGATGCCGAGGCTCGCGCCCGTATCGCGGCCGAGGGCGCGCGCATCGTCGAGCGGGTGCGCGCCGACACATCGCCGTCGATGCTGGAGAGCTTTCTCGCCGAGTACGGCCTGTCCACCGAGGAGGGTGTCGGCCTCATGTGCCTGGCGGAGGCCCTGCTGCGGGTGCCGGACGCCGAGACCATCGACGAACTGATCCAGGACAAGATCGAGCCCTCCGACTGGGGCGCCCACCTCGGGCATTCCTCGTCGTCGCTGGTGAACACCTCCACCTGGGCCCTGATGCTGACCGGCAAGGTGCTGAGCGATGACCCGCAGCGCCCGGCCGCCGCGCTGCGCGGGCTGATCCGGCGGGTCGGCGAGCCGCTGGTGCGTACTGCCGTGGCGCAGTCGATGAAACTGCTGGGGCGCCAGTTCGTGCTCGGCGAGACGATTGCCCAGGGGATGCGCAACGCGCGCGAGATGGAGCGCGAGGGCTACACCTATTCCTACGACATGCTCGGCGAGGCGGCGCGCACCGATGCCGACGCCCGGCGCTATCACGAGGCCTATGCCACGGCCATCGCGGAGATCGCGAAGCAGGCGCAGGGCGACATCCGTTCCAGTCCCGGCGTCTCGGTCAAGCTTTCCGCGCTGCATCCCCGCTACGAGTACACCCACCGCGCGACGGTGATGGCGGACCTTGTGCCGCGGGCGCGGGAACTGGCCCGGCAGGCGGCGCGGGCCGGAATCGGCTTCAACATCGACGCCGAGGAGCAGGATCGCCTGGAGCTGTCGCTGGACGTGATTGAGGCCCTGCTGGCGGATCCGGAGCTGGCCGGCTGGGACGGCTTCGGCGTGGTCGTGCAGGCCTACGGCCGCCGCGCGGCGCCGGTGATCGAGGCGCTTTACGCGCTGGCGGAGCACCTGGAGCGGCGGATCATGGTGCGCCTGGTCAAGGGCGCCTACTGGGATACCGAGATCAAGCTGGCGCAGGAACGGGGTGTGGAACACTTCCCGGTGTTCACGCGCAAGGTGAATACCGATGTCAGCTACATCGCCTGCGCGCAGATGCTGCTGGACCGGCGCGACCGCATCTACCCACAGTTCGCCACCCACAACGCGCATACCTGTGCGGCGGTGCTGGCCATGGCCGGAGACGATCGCGACGGCTTCGAGTTCCAGCGCCTGCACGGCATGGGCGAGTCGGTGCACGCCATCGTCAAGGCAACGGCCGGCACCCGCTGCCGCATCTACGCCCCGGTGGGCGCGCATCGTGACCTGCTGGCTTATCTCGTGCGTCGCCTGCTGGAAAACGGCGCCAACAGCTCTTTCGTCAACCAGGTGGTGGACAGCGCCATCGCGCCGGCGGAGATCGCCCGCGACCCGCTCGCCGAGCTGGATGCCCTCGGCGACACCATCGCCAACCCGGCCATCCGCGACCCGGCTGATCTCTACCAGCCGCAGCGGCAGAACTCGCGTGGCTACTGCGTTAACGAACCCGCCTCCATCCTGCCGCTGCTCGAGGCGCGCGAGTCCTTCGCGCGGACGCGCTGGCAGGCGGCGCCGATGCTGGCCGCGGGGCATGCGCCACAGGGCGAACCGCGTGACGCGGTTTCTCCCGCTGA
This sequence comes from Thioalkalivibrio sp. ALMg9, assembly GCF_000380625.1. Lineage (NCBI taxonomy): Bacteria > Pseudomonadati > Pseudomonadota > Gammaproteobacteria > Chromatiales > Ectothiorhodospiraceae > Thioalkalivibrio > Thioalkalivibrio sp. ALMg9. The sequence continues at coordinate 145,994 of NZ_AQYC01000004.1, read as the reverse complement.
TCCCGACGATGTGGTGGGGGAGGTGCGCGAGGCCACGGTGGAGGAAGTCGAGCAGGCCCTGCGCGCCACATTGATGGGGTTTGTCGACTGGTCGGCGCATCCGGTCGCGGCACGGGCGGACCTGCTGCGCGCCATCGCGGATCGTTACGAGGCGCACGCCCCCGAGCTGATCGCGCTGGCCAACCGCGAGGCCGGCAAGACCGTGTGGGATGGCATCGCCGAGGTGCGCGAGGCGGCCGACTTCCTCCGCTACTACGCCGGCGAGGCCGAACGGCTGGAACAGGAGGCGGAGCTGGAGCCGCGCGGGGTGTTCGTCTGCATCAGCCCGTGGAACTTCCCGCTGGCGATCTTCACCGGGCAGGTCGCCGCGGCCCTGGCGATGGGCAATACCGTGCTGGCCAAGCCGGCCGAGCAGACCCCGCTGATCGCCACCCGCGCGGTGGAGCTGATGCGCGAGGCCGGCCTGCCGGAGACCGCCCTCCAGTTGCTGCCGGGTGACGGCCCGTCCGTGGGCGGGCCGCTCACCGCCGATCCGCGTATCAGTGGGGTCTGCTTTACCGGCTCCACCGAGGTGGCCCAGCGGATCCATCGCAGCCTAGCGGACAACGCCGGGCCGGATGCCGTCCTGATCGCCGAGACTGGCGGGTTGAACGCGATGATCGTGGACAGCTCCGCGCTGACCGAACAGGCGGTGCGCGACATCCTTGCCTCCGCCTTTCAGTCCGCCGGGCAGCGCTGCTCCGCGCTGCGCATGCTCTACGTGCAGGACGAGGCCCATGACCGGTTGCTGGAGATGCTGCAGGGTGCGATGGACGCGCTGGCCATCGGTGATCCCTGGCAACTGGCGACCGATGTCTCGCCGGTGATCGATGCCGAGGCACAGGCGGATATCCGCGACTACCTGAAGGCGCAGGAGGAGCAGGGGCGGCTGGTGAAGGCGCTGCCGGTGCCGGAGACTGGGCGCTTTGTCGGCCCCTCTATCGTCCGGCTCCCGGGGATCGAGGCCCTGGAGCGCGAGGTATTCGGCCCCGTGCTGCACGTCGCGCGCTTTCGCGCGCGGGACCTGGACGCCGTGGTGGATGCCATCAATGCCCGCGGCTACGGCCTGACCTTCGGCCTGCATACCCGCATCGACGATCGCGTGCAGCAGGTGGTCGAGCGCCTGCGCGTGGGCAACCAGTACGTGAACCGCAACCAGATCGGCGCCATCGTCGGCTCCCAGCCGTTCGGCGGCGAGGGGCTCTCCGGCACCGGCCCGAAGGCCGGCGGGCCGCTGTACCTGACCCGTTTCGGGCGCCGCCCGCCGGTCGCCGCGGATCACCCCGCGGCGCCAGATGCGGAGGCCCCCTGGGTTGCACGGAACACCCTGCAGCAGGCCCTGGACGCGCTGGATGCCGGTGACTGGGCCGCGCGCACCGACCGGATGGAGGTGTTGCGCAATGCGCTGCCGGAGCGCACGGGGCTGTTGCGCCAGGCCCTGGCGGAGACCGCGGCGTTCGACACGAGTCCGCAGACGCTGCCGGGGCCGACCGGCGAGAGTAATCGCCTGCGTCTCTATCCCCGCGGTCCGGTGCTGTGCCTGGGGCCGGGGGCGGAGGTTGCACTGGCGCAAGCGGTGCAGGCGCTGGGGGCGGGGTGTCCGGTGGTTATGGTGGCCCCGGGTGCCGAACGCGCGGCGCGGGCGCTGCGAAAGGCCGACGTCCCGCTGCGGGGGATCGACGGCGTCGTCGAGCCGGAAACGCTGGCCGTACTCAACGGTTTGGTAGCGGTCGCCGCGGTCGGTAACAGCGAGTGGAGCCGCAGTTTGCGCAAGGCGCTGGCGCAGCGCGACGGGCCGATCATTGCGCTGGAGACCACCCTGATCGCGCCGGAGCGCTATGTGGTGGAGCGGCACTTGTGCATCGACACCACCGCCGCCGGCGGCAACGCCAGTCTGCTCGCAGCCGCTGACTGATGCCGGCCACGTTTTGCGGTGGCGTCGGTCCGGCGGGCGCGTTATCGGCGCTTCTTGCGGCGCTTCTGGCCCACCTTTACGCGCTGGAGTGCGGCCTGCAGCTCACCGTGCGCCTCCTTCGGTATGGAGGACGAGCTGCGCAGGCGCAAACCCTTGCCGGTGCGAATGGCGGTCAGGCGACCGTTCCCGATGCCGTAGCGGCGGACGATATCCCGCGCCGTATGTTCGAAGTGCATCGGCGGGTCGCCGCGCCGCACCCGCAGTTTCCCGTCCGCGATCTCCAGGCTGAAGATGATGCTCGCCTGCCAGATCAGCAAGCCGCCCGCTACCAGCAACAACACAATCATCAACAGCAGCGTGATCAGCATGGAGTCCTCTCCGTTGGTGGCCCGACCGGCATGAGTCTGGGTCTGGGTCGGGGCGTAATGAATCCGTCGCGCCGATCGTAGCACTTGAATACGCGGTTGCGTCTCGCGCGGCCGGATCGATGGGCGTGTGCGGTGCCGGCTGGGCAAAGGTCGCGCAGGGGTTGAATGTGCATAATGCACATAGAGTGCTATTATGTGATCAATGCGGATTGTCTGGAGGTGAGCCATGAGCACTGCAGAGCTTCTGGCCCCGGAGCGTTCCGAGGTCCTGCGCGAGGCGCTGGTCAATGCCGGCAAGGCGCTGGGCCTGACCCAGGCGGAGCTGGGCGAGGTAGTCGGGCGCGGCCGCACGGATATCAGTCGGGGCAACATCGAGCCGGCCAGCAAGCCGGGTGAGCTGGCGCTGTTGCTGATTCGCTGCTATCGCGCGCTCTATGTCCTCACCGGCGGGGATGTCGGTGCGATGAAACACTGGATGCAGACGCACAACCACCACACCGGAGGCGTGCCCGCCGAGCAGATCCGCACGGTTCAGGGTTTGGTGGGCGTTCTGGAATATCTCGACGCGATCCGCGGCAAGCTATGAGGGTAACCTGACATGCCGGACTGGGATGCCCTGGTCGAAGCGGCGCCGCGTGTCATGCTGAGAGGGGAGGTCCTGCGCCTGGTGGAGAGCCAGGAGCAGGTTGCCACCAACCAGATTGTCAGCTCGCTCGACCGCCAGGCCGTTCTGGAAGAGATGCTGGAGGCCACCAAGCCGCCCCGGCGTCCGGGTACGGAACGGCTGCACTACCTGCTGGCGACGCCGTTTCGCTATCCGCCGCTACGTCACGGATCGCGCTTCGGTCGTCGCCACGAGCCCAGCCTGTTCTACGGCGCCCTGCGCGAGCGCACGGTCCTCGCCGAGGCGGCCTACTACCGGTTTGTGTTCTGGCATGGCATGGCGACCCCGCCACCGCGCAAGCTCGATACCCAGCACACCCTGTTCGCCGCACGCTACCAGAGCCCCAATGGCTTGCAGCTCCATCAGCCCCCGTTCGCTGAACACGCGGACCTGTTGCGTCATCCCGCCGACTATCAGGCCACCCAGGCCCTGGGCGCCGCGCTGCGCGAGGCCGGCATCGACCTGTTCGAATACCCGTCCGCCCGCGATCACGAGGCCGGCCTGAACCTCGGGCTCTTCAACGCGCGCCCGTTTACCCGCAACAAACCCACACGCCAGGATCCCTGGCTGTGCCAGCTCACCGCCGACCACGTCCGTTTCCTCAAGCCCCGCGACGGCGCCCTGCACGACTTTCCCCTGACCCAATTCCACTACCAGGGCCGGCTGCCGCTACCCGCCTGACAGCCGTACCCACACCCGTCATTGCGGGGCCTCGCAGAGGCCGTGGCAATCGGTCGGAGCGTGCTGGGCCGCCGGTCGGTGGCAATGCCGGGGCAGAAGGCCCGACCTGATCCGGCGTCCTTGATCCCGGCGCCCGTGCAGGCACTCGGTGCACCACGGGGTCTGCTACGCTTCGGCCCTTGTCGGACAGGAGAGATCAGATGACGGTTGCAGCGCTCACGGAACAGTTTCCGCATCCCGAAGTGCGATTTCGTCAGCAGGATGCGCTGGTGATGGTCGATATCGAGAACGCGCACGGCAGCGCGACCCTGACGACCTTCGGCGCGACGCTGCTGAGCTATCGCCCGAAGGGTGGTGCCGACGTGCTGTGGGTGAGCGATACCGCGTTGTACGACGGCAAGAAACCGGTGCGCGGCGGGGTCCCCGTCTGCTGGCCATGGTTCGGCCCGTACGATCCGGCCGCGCTGGGGCCCGACCCGAGCGACGAATACAAGAAGGGCCACGGGATCGCCCGCTATGCGTTCTGGGATGTCGAGTCCGTGGAATCGGTCGGCGATGCCACGCACGTCGTGTTCGTGCTGACCCCGGACGACGACATCCGCAAGGCCTGGCCGCTGGAGTTCTCGCTGCGCCTGCACGTCACCCTGGGCGAGGCCCTGGAGATGACGCTGGAGGGCGAAAACCGCAGCGATCGCGAGTGGCGTGTGTCGGAGGCCTTCCACACCTACTTCGGCGTGGGCGAGGCCGAGGGCCTGGTGGTGCGCGGGCTGGATGGGACCACGCGGATCGACAAGCTGGCGGACGGTGAACGCGGGACGCAGTCCGGCGACGTCGCCATGACGACCCCGATGGAGCAGGTGTTCGTCGGCCAACCGGGCACACTCGTGATCGAGGACCGGGACAACGCGCGCGAGATCGTCATCGAACGCGAGAACAGCGCCAGCAGCGTGCTCTGGAACCCCGGCCCGGAAGGTGTCCAGTCGTTCGCGGACATGCCCGACGACCAGTACCGCAAGACGGTCTGCGTCGAAGTCGCCAACGCCCTCGACGACGCCTACCCGCTTGCCGCGGGCGCAACCCACGCCATGACCATGCGGCTCTCCGTACGCTGAGCCAGCCGCGGGGCAACGCCCCGGCGTGGCCTCTCCAGCCTCGCCGATTGGATCGCGGGGCGGTCGGCCTCACCAGAACCCGTTATGGCGAGTGCGGCGCGGGCAATCCCCCCGAGGGGGAAGCCACCCGGCTGGATTGCCACGTCGCTGCGCTCCTCGCAATGACAGGGACGGGGCACTCGCGCTTCCTGCGCAACGGGGCATGTGGGCCATTCAGGTGCAGTGACCCTGCGCCGGTATCCCGCTGACCCCGGCCGTTCGCGGGCCCCATTCCCCGCCATTGCGAGGCCTCATAGGGGCCGCGGCAATCGGCCGGACTGTCGCGGATGCCGATCGGCCAGGGTGGAGAGAGGACTCAGGCTTGGCCCCGGCACCCGTGACAAATCACGCTCCGTCATCCCGGCTCACCGCTTTGCGGTGTCCGGGATGACGCAGGTGGGGGCGCGGAATGGGGATGGTCCCAACCCTTTGCCCTGTCTCGACCTGTCACGCCTGATCCTGGTATCCGCGCTGACTACGCCAGCTCCGGAAGCGGTGCGCCTTGGCTACAGCGTGTGCCCGGTGAGTCGTCGGTAGATGGCGAAGCCGGCCTCGCGGTCACGGCAGCGCAGGATGGCGGCGCGGCCCGGGGTGGAGGGATCGGGCTGCAGGTTCACGCCGGCCGCCTCGGCGGCCCGGAAGTCGTCATCCCGCAGGTCGGCCTCGCCGAACACCGAGATCACGAAGCCACCGGGGATGGGCGGGGGCGGGGTGAACGCCTCGCCGTCGGCCAGCGCGACCCAGGCTGAAATGAACTCCGGGCCGTAGAAGTCGAAGAAGCCGTTGGAGCCGCGCAGGTGGGCCTCGATCGGCCGGCCGCCGATCAGTTCGATGTTGCAGAGGCCGCTGTAGCCGGCCAGGTTGCGGCGTACCCAGTCGGCGATCCAGGGTTCGATCTCGGGCGCGGCGGCGCCGATCTCCCAGTAGATCGGGCGGGCGGCGTCCTTCGCCTCCGAACCGCGGGTGTGGGCAAACCAGCGTGCCGCGCCGTTCTCCACCAGGCAGTCGGTGCTGGTGTGGGTACCTTGCAGGCGCTGGCACCAGAAGCTGCCGGGCTCTGCCGGCACGTCGCTGGCCGGCAGGGTGCGTGCGTTCAGCCCCATGCCGGCCAGGTTGGTGATCGGCTTGACGAAGACCTCGGCGTCCGCCGCGATGCCGAGGTCCGTGGGTGCCACGCCGCAGGGCGCGGCGGTCAGTCCGGCATCCAGGGCCAGATGCAGTTTGTCATAGACATGCCGGTGGTCCGGATTGAGCCGCCAGGCGGCGGCGTCGGACACGGCCACCTCCCGGCACGGCTCGGGCCGGAAGATATGCTCGCGTTCGGGGAGGACACCGACAAACGGCACTACCCGGCCTCCGCTTGGCGTTTTGCGTGGCCCGCCGCCAGGCGCTCCACCTCGCACAGCAGCGACTTGAACGCGGGAAACCCGCTGATCGGGTCCAGCGAGCGGTCGTCGGTCAGTTCGTTCACGTTGGCGTGGTTCCAGCCGTGCTGGCAGTGGGCCACGCCGGGCTTGATGCGGTCCGTGACCTTGGCCACGAACGCCACGCGCCCACGTGGCGAGCGCACCTCTACCGTGTCGCCGTTGACGATCCCGCGCGCGGCGGCATCCATCGGGTGCAACTCCACCAGCGGCTCCGGCATCGCCCGGCGCATGCGCTCCAGCTGCTGGTGCTGCGAGTGGGTGGCGTGCTTGTGGCGGGCGCCGCTGGTCAGCACCAGCGGATAGTCGCGGGCGAGCTCCGGCGTGGAAACCGGGCTCTCCGCCGGTTCACGGTAGACCGGCAGGCCGTCGTGCCCGGCCGCGCGCAGTTCCGCGGCGTCGAACTCCACCTTGCCGCTGACCGTGCGAAACCCGTCGATCCGGTACTGGCGGTCGCCTTCCTCGAAGCCGTGCGCAAGCATGTCGTCCAGTGCCCTGGCGAACACGGTGACGCCGTCCGGGTCGTTATAGACCTGTTCGCGGATGGTCTCCGGTATGCCCTCGGCGGCCTCGGCCCAGCTGGCCTCCAGGTCGCCGTTCCAGAACTGCTCTCCCATGCCCAGGCGCACACCCAGCTCCAGGAATACCTCGCCATCCGGGCGCGCCTCGCCGCGCGGGGCAACGGCGGCGTGGCGGTAGCGCAGTTCGCCGCGGAAGTTGCAGCCGGGGTAGGCGATCAGCGCCGCGCGTTCCAGGCTGGTGGCGGCCGGCAGCACGATGTCGGCCATGCGCGTGGCCGGGTTGTGGAAGAAGTCCGACGCGGCGAAGAAATCCAGCGCGCCCAGTGCCTGCTCCATGCGCCTGGAGTTCGGCCACATCGCGGTGTTGATGCCCATCGCCAGCAGGGCGCGAACCGGCTGTGGCTGCCCCTCGAGGATGGCATCCGGCAGCAGCATGCTCTGTGCCGCCGGCCAGTGGGCCGTCCACACCGGAAAGGTCTCGTCGCCGATGCGCGGCGGGAGGTTCTGCTTGCAGTGGTCGAACAGGTCGATGGGCCTGGGTGTGACCTTGTCGTTGAAGAAGCGGTTGCCGCCCTCGCGGTCGATGTTGCCGGTCACCGCGGCCAGCAGGATCACCGCGCGGTGGTTCTGGAAGCCATTGCTGTGCTGCACGGTGGCGGTGGGCGAGAGCATGATCTGCGCCGGCGCGTTGGCGGCATAGAGCTCGGCGGCGCGGCGCAGATCGGCCGCGTCGATGCCGCAGATCTGTGCGACACGCTCCGGCGGGAATTCGCCCACGTAGTCGCGGAAGGCCTGCACGCCGCTGCCCCATTCGTCGAGGAAGGCCTGGTCCTGCCAGCCGTTTTTAAAGATCAGGTAATGCATGCCCAGCGCCAGCGCGCCATCGGTGCCCGGGCGGATCTGCAGGTGCACTTCGGCCTGCTCCGCCAGCGGGGTCACCCGCGGGTCCACCACCACGGTCGCGCAGCCCGGGCGGGCCTCAGCCAGGGGGTGCTGGTGGAACGGAGGGATGGAACCGCGCGGGTTGGTCGACCACACCAGCAGGCAGCGAGTCGCATCCGAGGCGACGGTGGACGAGGTCTTGATCTTGGTGCCGAAGGTCACCTCTTCCGCCACCTTGGTGGAGGAGAAGCAGCAGCCGCTCTCGGTCAGGTAGTTGGGCGAGCCGAAGGCATGCGCCAGGCGCTGGAGCTGCGGCCGGGCCTCCTTGGTATAGCCGGCGAAGAAGGCCGCCGCCGGGGCCCCGTGTTCCTCGCGGGTGGCGCGCAGGCGCTCGGCGATGGTGTCCAGTGCCTCGTCCCAGGAGATGCGCTCGAACTGGCCGCTGCCGCGCGGGCCCGTTCGCCGCAGCGGGTACAGCAAGCGCTCCGGATGGTTGCGCCGGTCGAGCTGGACGTAGCAGCGCGGGCAGTCGGGGCCGTCAATGGCGATCGGCTCGCCGACGGCGTCCAGGGTGACGTCGATGGCACAGTTGGCATCGCACTCGTAACAGGTACTTTTCACGGTCGCCATCGGACGGTCTACCTTGTTCAGCGGTCGGTCCTGGTTGCTGCGCGGGCATTATGCCGGGAGCCTTCGGTCCGCCACGAACAACGCCTGGAACCGCGGGGCCACCTCTTTTTCACTCGTGGCCTGGGCGCCGATTAGCTTCGTTGGGGGTAAGGCAACACCTGGCACGGTCACTCGTGACAAAACACATCCCGTCATCCGGGCCAGAGCGCAGCGCAGAGCCGGGATCTCCGGGTTGAAGAGCCCCGGCGAGGAGGTCCTGGCTCACCGCTTTCGCTTTGCGGTGTCCGGGATGACCGGGTGTGGGGGCGGAACGGTATCGGTCCCCAACCGTTTGCCTCTGTCGATGCGCGTTTACGGACTTGCGTGCTGGCGGGTCTGCCTTGCGCGTCTCAGGCCGGTTGTCTGCGGGCCGCGCGGAGGGCACGGCAGATCCAGCCTTCCGGGGTATCTTCGCCGGTCAGCAGGTAACGCAGGGCGTGCGGGTCGCGCAGGGTGTGCGAGATGGTGAGGGCGCTCGCGAAGCGGCCGCAGAACAGCAGGTGGTCGCCGGGTTGCAGGGGCGTGTTGTCATCGGGCGCGAGGATGTCCTCGCCTCCGGCTTCGCGCCGTAGTAGCAGCACAATGCAGGCGTGTCGCTGGCGCACGGGATGGTCGGCGCGCAGCAGCTGGCCCAGGGTCACCGGCTCCTGCTCCAGATGGGCAAGGAGGGCCGGGGCTGTCCCCTCGTCCAGTTGCTCGGTCCAGATGGCCGGCACACGGTCGCCGACCACGGCCGTGATGGAGCTGACTCGCTCGTTCGCCCAGTCGGTTGTCTGGTTGCGACTCAGTTCCAGGAAGCGCGGCAGGAGCGGCGAGGTCAGATGGGCCAGGATCGCCTCGGCGATCACCCGGTCGTGGCGCATCACCAGCGGCAGGTCGGCCGCCGCGAACAGGAGCGAATCGCACTCGCGGTTCTGGCGTCCGACCATGAACAGCTCCGGGTTCAGCTCGCGCGCGGTCATCACGATGGACAGGTTGTAGTCGTCGCGGCCGGTTCCGGCCACGATCCCGGAGGCGCTCTCGATGCCGGCCTCGTGCAGGGTGTCCGCCTCGGTGCCGCGGCCCTTGATGCAGTCGGGCGGACAGTCCGCGCCCTCGGGGTCCGTTTCCACCAGGGTTACCTCCACGCCCTCCTGGATCAGCCCGGCATGCACGGCCTTGCCGAAGCGCCCGAAGCCGCACAGGATCCAGCGACCGCAGGGCGGGTCGATCGGCATCGGCAGCGGGCTCCCGGGGATGCTCCCAAGCCACTCGTGCAACAGGTGATGCGCGGGGGAATGCAGCGCGAGGGCCAGGCGCTGGCCGAAGATGTCGAACGGGTTGATGACCTGGTCAGTCCCGAACGAGGCCATGTTCTTCTCTGTGTCGTGGCTCTCGGCACGGCAGATCACGGGGCGCTCCGGGTTAAGGAGTTTGGCGGCAATGGCGATCCGCAGGTTCACCGCATCGTCGCTGGTCAGCGCCACCACACCCTGGCAGTGCGGGTTGAGGAGCCCGGCATCGAGCAGGCGATTGGCGATGCTGGCATCCGCGCACAGACCGGGGATCTGCAGCGGGTAATCCTCCAGGACCAGCTCGTTGATGCGATCCGGGTTCTGGTCGATCACCACGGCAAAGCCATTGCGCCCGAGCAGGGAACGCACCACCAGGGCCCCGGTGTCGCCATAACCGCACACGATATGGAACGGTCGCTGCAGCTTGCGGATCGTGCGGTCGAACGCATGCTGGCTGACGGCCAGGCGGAAGGCCGGGTCCTGGATCAGTGCGAGGATCTTGCCGATCGCATACAGCCAGGCCACCACCGACAGGTAAACGGCAAACACCGTCCACATCCTCTGCGCCTCGGTGAAGGCGTGGGGGATCTCGCCGAAGCCGATGGTGGTGGCCATGTAGGTCACGAAGTAGAACGCATGGAAGAAGTCCATGCGCCAGGGCTCCCCCTGATCGTCCACGCCGGGTATCAGCACCAGGCCGAGAACGGAGATCGCGTAGGCCGCCGTCAGCGCAAGCAGGGGTGCCCGCATGCGCCGCAGGAACAGGAACAGCACCTTGTTGATCGTGGGGCCCACGGCTCGTGGTGTCTGTAGCGCTCGCGGCCGCCGTCAGCGGCGCAGCGCCACCGTATCCGCGATCAGCAGCAGCACGGAGATCAGGTTGGCCACCATGGCCCCGCCCGCCAGGGAGACGATGCTGGCCATGAACATCGCATCCATGCCCCCGGCATGCACGTGGCTGGCATAGGCCCAAACCGCCGCGGCCGCAATCAACTGCAGCACCGCGACCAGCGAACTGGCCAGAAGCAACGCCCCGGTCTGCGTCCGGTCCCCCAGCTTCAGGGCCGTCGCGATGACGTTTACCACGATGGCTGCGAACAGCTCGTACACATTGTGGTGCGCCGGATCATCGATCTCGCCGAGAAAGAACCCGAAGTTCAGCGTGAACGCCAGGATGATGAAAAAGCCGAAGATCACCTTCTCCAGGTTCATGCGCATGCTCCTTGTCGTTCGAGGTAACGGCTCCTGCCCGGCGCCGCGACACGGGCCCCGTCTTCATCTGCCCGCAGCATGGAGCATGGCCCAACAAGCCCCGGATGGCGAGGGCAGGGCGCTCATCTCCCCACGTGCCGAAACGCCAGGGCAACGTCATTGCGAGGCCTCGCAGAGGCCGTGGCAATCGGCCGAAGTGCCACGAAGTTGGTCTCCTTACGGTCGCGCAGGGAGAGGCAACGGCCAAGATTCGATCCGGGAGCCACCCGTGGCATTCGCCTTCTTCCGGCCCGGCGTCTACCGGCAGCAGCTCGGGTCTCTTCTGCCTATGATCTGAAGTAATGATCCGGAACGATGTTGGAGGCGGATCATGAAACGCTATTACGACCTTGGGCCCTACCGTCGGGGTATTTCTTCACCGTCGCCGGAGGCTCGGCTCTGGTTCAATCGCGGGCTCTTGTGGGGCTATGGATTCAACCACGAGGAGGCCATCCGTTGCTTCGAAACGGCCATTGAGCATGACCCCGAGTGCGCGATGGCGTGGTGGGGCATCGCCTGGGCGCTTGGCCCGAACTACAACAAGCCGTGGGAGGCGTTCGCCGATTCGGAGCTGGCAGACTCCCTGTCACGCGGATCGACGGCACTGGCCCGGGCGCAGCAGGCTGCCACCAGCAGTCCGGTGGAGCAGGCGCTGATCAACGCGCTGCAGGTGCGCTGCCAGACGGCAGAGCCGCCAGCTGTGGGTGCACTCGAGCGCTGGAATGACGACTACGCCGATGCCATGCGCGCGGTGTACCGCGAACACGGCGAAGACCTCGATGTGGTGGCCCTGTTTGCCGAGGCCCTGCTGAACCGCACTCCCTGGCAGTTGTGGGACCTGAAGGCCAACGCCCCGGCGGAAGGTGCCAGCACGGTCGAGGCCACCGAGGTGCTGGAGACTGCGCTCTATCGCGAAGAGGCGCGCAGGCACCCCGGCATCCTCCACTACTACGTACACCTGATGGAGATGTCGCCGCACCCGGAGCGCGCCCTGCGGGTTTGCGACCGGCTGCGTGGTTTGGTGCCGGACGCGGGCCACCTCCAACACATGGCCTCGCACATCGACGTGCTGTGCGGTCAGTACGACAACGTGGTGCGGATCAACAATGAGGCAATCGCGGCCGACAGCAAGTATCTGGAGCGCGAAGGCGCCATCAATTTCTACACCCTTTACCGCTCTCACAACTACCACTTCAAGCTGTACGGCGCGATGTTCCAAGGCCGATATACCGACGCGTGCGAGGCAGCGGAGGGGTTGCGCGCCACCATTCCGGAGGCCCTTCTGCGGATCGAATCGCCACCAATGGCCGACTGGCTGGAGTCCTTCGTGCCGATGCACCTGCACGTAATGGTGCGGTTCGGGCGCTGGCAGGAACTGATCGACACCCCGCTGCCTGCCGACCCCGAGCTGTATGCGTTCAGCACCGCGCTGACCCACTACGCGAAGGGCGTGGCCAACGCCGCCACCGGTCGCATCGAGGAGGGCGAGGAACAGCGCGTGCGCTTCGAGGCCGCCGCGGCATGCATGCCCGACACTCGCTACCTGTTCAACAATCGCTGCCGCGATATTCTCGCGATCGCCCGTGCGATGCTGAACGGAGAGCTGGAGTACCGCAAGGCCAACTACGACGAGGCCTTCGCCTTCCTGCGCCAGGCCATCAAGCAGGACGATGGGCTTCCCTTTGACGAACCCTGGGGGTGGATGCAGCCGACTCGCCACGCCTGTGGCGCGTTGCTTCTGGAACAGGGCGAGGTCGCGGCGGCAGCGCAGCTATACCGTGAGGACCTCGGCTTTGACCCCGCGCTACCGCGGCCGTACCAGCATCTGGATAACGTCTGGGCGCTGCACGGCTACCACGAGTGCCTGATGCGCCTCGGACGCAACGAGGAGGCCACCATCATCAAGCAGCGCCTGGACCTTGCCACTGCCCGCGCCGATATTCCCATTCGGGCCTCCTGCGCTTGCCGAACGCGTGTTGTGCGTTGATGCGTGTGTCGGACACCGCGTCGCGCTGACCCTGGCGGGGGCGTTGCCATGTCGGTCCCGTATCGTCTATCCAGTAAGCGCTTCGTCACCCGTGCCGTGTTGCTCGTTCGAGCGCGGATGCGCTTGCTAATCCCAGAGGTGGCCCCAGCGTTCCCACCAGTCGCGGGCGAGGGCCCGGTTGGCCACGTTCTCGCGTTCGTCGAGGACGGTCCCCAGGCGGATGTACTCGCCGCCGGTTTGCGAGGTCACCGCCGGATCCTGCGAAGCCAGCATCAGGGCGTACAGCGCGAGTTTCAGTTCCCACGGATCATCGGAATCGAGGTAGGGCACGAGATGCGGGACCGCCGGCGCACCGATCCGGCCGAGCGCCTCGGCCGCGGTGTACCAGGTACGCGGATGCTCCTCGCCCCCGTAGGTCTCGGTGAACGCGCGATCCGACAGGCGTTCGAGGTAGTAGTGGATCTCGTCCCGGAGGCTGGCGAAGCCCTCCGCGGGTCCGTCTGCCGCGGCGGCGGGCTGCTCCTGCGGCGCGGCCCCCGTGGCGACGGGTGGCTCCGCCGATGGCGGCCCGCCGACACAGCCAGCAAGCAACATCCCGCCGGCCAGCCATGCGGTCAGCCACCAGGCAGAAGAGGGGCAAAACGGCAGGGGGTTGTCTTTCAAATGCCTTCCGATCCACGTACTTGCCGAGGGTTTATCCGCACTCAATTTTCGGGGTCCCGTCTCCGGTAATGAGTCCCTTGCCGGGAGCCGGCCCCGCATTGGCCCATCGGTACGGTCACTCTACGGTAACCGGCCACGTATGCGACGTCTTGTCCCGCGGGCCGCGGGTGGTCTTCAGGTGCAAGACCGGTGCAGGCCTGGGGCGCGCTGCGCCAAGGGGATCCCTCGAAGAGTGATCATTGCTTCGGGGGTTCGCAAAAGGCGAGGCCCCCTGTAGCAGGGGGCCTCGCGCAGCCGTTAAAGCAGGATGGCTAGCAGGATGAGGACGGGAATCGGGATGCCCAGAAACCAAAGCAGTATGAATTTCATCTTGATCTACCTCGCTGATTGGCAGCAATCTGTACGGTTCAATAGTGGACGCTGTCGCGCTGCCGACCGCCGATCGTGGCGGCGAAGCTGGCGCTGAACGCCCCGATCAGCAGTCCCAGGAACGTCCACAGAGAAAGTTTCGCCATCGCGCTCCGGGCCTCATCGGCCACCTGTCGCGCCTGCATTTCCAGTTCCTCCATCTGCGCCTGGACTTCGCGGATCCGGTTCTCCGCCTGGGACTGGCTGACGCCGGTGTTCTGCGCGATCAGTTGCGCCAGATACGCCCTGTCGCCATCCGACATATCGTCCCAGCCGCGGGCGAGAATACGTACCGCCTCGGTGCGCATGGCGGTTCTGTCGGAGTCGGTTGCGCCGGCGTCGGGAGCCGCCCTGGCACGCTCTGGGCGAAACAAGATATCCGCGAAATAGTCGAGCGGGCCGGTGGCGTCGCCTTCGGTCTGCCCGTTAGCGCCTGCCATCATGGCAGCGCCGCCAGTCGTAGCCGCTGCCCCGACAGCCGAAGCACCGGCCTGGGCGGTGCTGCCGATGATCGCCGTGGAGGCGGAAACGAGCAGAGCCGCCGTGACGACCACGCTAAGCGCCCAGACGAGGAAGCCGTGTGCGGTATCCCGGAAGAATACTTCGTCGGTATGCAGATCGGTCCACTGGGTGCGCAGTCGGCCGGCCAGATAGCCGCCCATGGCGCCGGCGATGATGTGCACGAGTATCAGCCAGACGATGCTTGCGAACCCGATGCCCTCGGCCGACACGCCTTCCCCGGCCCACGGCGAGACCGCCGAGAATCCCAGGCCCGTGCCCAGGAGCAGGAAACTGAGCGACAGCGCCGTAGCGACCACGGCGCCTGCGATCACCGCGCCCCAGGAAACGCCGGAGCGCCGTGCCTCGTTACCGATGTCCGTGGTGAATGGGTCATGCATTCCCGATGTGGCGGAACGCCCCGCCAGAGTGGGCTCGACAGATGCCATGGCGACTTTCCTTCGTGACAAGTGGATGAGACTGCATGCTGCGGTGCAGTCGCTCCGGGGTTCTGTGCGTTGCCACACCTTGGCGTCTCGGCTCCTTTCCATCTGCTCGAGTTTCCGCGCCGTTTTCAGGTTTTCACGGCGCGGGTCGCGAGGTGCGGGGCCATGCCCGCAGCGGTAAGACCGGTTGATCTCCGGCGCTGCCAGGCAACCCGCTGTGGCGCCCCGGCCTCCGGGCGATTGCGGTATCCACAGCACGCCAGCGGTCAGAGGGCGGACCGCCTGAACAAACCGCGTCATTGCGAGGCCTCGCAGAGGCCGCGGCAATCGGTTGAAGTACCAAGGGGGTGGGCGAATTACGGTGGAGCGGGGGCAAGGGGGCAAGACCTGCCCCGAATTTCCGAAACCCCGTCATTGCGGGGCCCCGCAGGGGCCGCGGCAATCGGTTGACGTGCCACGGGTGGGGGCCGCTCGTGGTGGAGCAGGGGCATGGGAAAGACCTGCCCCGGAATTGACTCGGGGCTATTTCTCGCCGATGCCAAGGCCGCTATCGACACCGGTCACGGGCACGATGCGGCCGTTCGGGTCAAGGAAGAGGTCGCTGGTGAATGCGCTTTCCCCGTCCTCGGTCGGCATCTCGGCCAGTTGGGTATCGAGGGTATCGGCGGGGCGCCCGTAGAGCCGCTGGACTCCGCGCAGATCGCCGGGCTGCAGGTCGGCGAAGTCCTCGGTGTACCTGAATCCCATCACCTGCCCGGATGGCCCGGGATGGTCCAGGCCGATGGCGTGACCGATCTCGTGAGTCAGCGTATAGCGGATGTCGTACACATCCTTGTTGCCGTCGAATCCGACCTTCCACTCGTGAGCAGGATTCAGACACACCAGCGACTGTTCGATGGTGCGCACATCCACTTCCGCATCGGGCGAGTAGGAAACGTTGGAGAAATCGTCCGAATCGGGTGCGTAGGCTACGTTGGCGAATGCCCGTCCACGCGGCTGCCCCTGGGCACCGAGGATGATATCCGCCTCCCGGGTATCGCTCACCTTGTGGAATGACAGACCGGCCGCGCGCTCCCAAACCCGAAACGCCGCCGCGGCCTCGCGATCCAGCGTCTCCCTGGAGAGGGCTTCGCCCAGAAGCTCGTCAATCGGTGCGAGATCGCGGCAGTTGTGCGCATCATCGAACCGTAGCGCCTCCCCGGCAAAGGCATAGCTGATGCTGGCCCCCACCCCTAACTGCTGGTCTCCCCACTTCACCTTGTAGCCATCCAGCTTGAGCAGCCGATACCCACCGTCGTCGGCAAGGGCCGGCAGCGGGAGTGCCAAGGGCAGAAAGCCGGCCATTACCAAGGCTAGCGCGGGAAGGTGTGCATGCGTGACTGATCGCACCGCAGTCTCTCCTGGTCGGGCCCCGTCAAGAGCGCCTTCAGGGCGCGCGAGGCTCCCGCGCAGCGTAACATAACGGACGACTAACGCTTATGTGTGGCATCGAACCGACGAAGCAGTCGGTCGCACCCAGAGTCCGAACGGGGCGTCCTGCGGTCAGCGCACCGTACTCGGCTCAATCTGCGGCGTGGACCCGCGCAGGCGAGGGTGGGGCGCGTATCCAAAGCCGAACCAATAACCCCGCGGTGACGTGTCATTGCGGGCCTCGAAGGGGCCGTGGTAATCGGCTGAAGCCCCACGAATTCGGGGCGCTGGAGGGGAGCAGGCGCATAACCGAAGCCCTACGGGGTCAAACCTTGCCCTTTGCCCGCGCCTACTGCCCGTGCCGGGAAGCCAGACTGGATTGGAGAGACGCGTTTGATGAATCGATCGTGGCCCGTGCTGGGCCTTTGCATCTCTCTGGTTTTCGCCGGCGCAGCCTGGGCGGACACCACGGAGCTGGACGGCGACTGGGCCTGTCCTGCCGTAATGCAACTGGCCGCCATTGGCTCGAGCCAGCTGAATCTGCAGCTCGATACGCGCTCCCGTCTGCATCCGGACGGGCGGTACAAGAGCGAGGGCGATGCCGTGGCCCAGTTCGGCCTGTGGCCGCTCACGCTGATCGCGACCAGCGAGGGGCAGTGGCAGCGCGAGGAGCAGCAGCTCACGCTCACCGTGGAAGCCCTGGACCTGTCGCCCGGCTCCCCATCAGGTGTCGAACTCCAGCGCCAGCTGATCCGGCAGATCACTACGCGGCTACCGGAACTCCCGCATACGGAGGTCACACGGATCGTCACCGAATCGCCCACGCGCCTCGTGGTCGAGCACGCGTCCGGCGAACAGTACACCTGCCAACGACTGTGAGCCCTCGCGCGGGCGCAGACCGAGATCTGCCCCGTCTTCCCCTTTCCTGACTAACAACGAGAGTCAGCCAGTCACGGGGATCATCCGGGGACGACAATGGCCCGTCGCAGGGTGCTTTAATCCGGGCCTTTTGGGAATGTCACTCCCCCCGGGGCCCTTGCCCCTGCACTGTCATCCCGGCCGGAGCGTAGCGGTTATCCGGGATCTCCCCCGTCGGGGCAACCCCAGCCGCCGCCGAGATCCCGGATAACCGCTACGCGGTTTCCGGGATGACGAAGAAGGAGGCGCGTGGAGCCGCTGGGCGCGTACCGCTGCGCTCCAGGGCCACCTTCGGCCACCGGGTGCTGGACACACCCGAGCCCGCACGGTCCTTGGACCTGGCTGACCCTCGTGGCGAATCAGCGTTTCTTTAAGATGGGGCAACGGGAAGATGGGGCAACGGGCAAGGTCGGAAAATCCGAAGCTGGACCCCCGGGCCGTCCGGTCGTCAGGCGGAGCTCTTCGAGGTGTCGTTTGCCTTCTGGTAGGCGCGCAGTCCCCCGGCGATGGACTGGACATTGGTATAGCCCAGATCCACCAGCTGGGCCGCCGCCAATGCCCCGCGGTTGCCACCATTGCAGAAACAGACCATGGGCGCGTCCTTGTCTGGTGCGACTCCCTCGATCTGACGCGTGATGGAATCCAGCGCTACATTGCGGGCGCTCGGCAGGCTGCCTTTCTGGTACTCCCCGGGTTCGCGCACATCGATGGCCACCGCACCGGATGCCAGGCTGGCGTCTACCTGTTGCGGCTCGATCTCGTTGATGCGAGCGCGCGCGGCTTGCGCCCGACGGAGAAACTCTTCGTCGTGATGATCCATAATGATTTTCCTTTCGGCGATGGTTTTTCGCGCGGTCAGTGCTGAGAACAGCCCATCCTCGCCGCGTCGCGAATTAGGTACGGGGCACAAGACAAAGTTCGACCGCGTTCTTGCCTGTGGACAGGAGGTGATCACGATGGGTTTGAGCCAGTGGTGGCCGTTCGGCCGCGTGCCGGAAATGAGCCCCGAGGAACTGGCGCAGGCGATGGAGAATGCCCAGGTGCAAGTGCTGGATGTGCGCACCGGTGTCGAGCATCGTCGGAGTCGTATCCCGGGCGCGCGTCACCTCCCGATCACGCAGTTTTCCAGGCAACGCCTGGCGGACCTGGAACTCGATCCCGATCGTCCCGTGGTGGCCATCTGCCTCAGTGCACACCGCAGCATCCCTGCCGTGCGCAAGCTGCGGGCCCGCGGCTACGAGGCCCGCCAGCTTCGCGGCGGCATGCTCGCCTGGTGGCGGGCAGGGCTGCCATGCGAGCGGGGAGGTGAAGGCGTCGGTGGATAAGACCTGCGACCGTTACGCGGGCCCGGCAAGCCCAGAAACGGGGCGGCCATCCCCCTCGGCCGCATGCTCTCGGAGTGCAAGGGCGCCGTTTCCGGCCCAGGGCCCAGCGTGCGAGCCCTTGGAGCGGCCGTTGCGCTCAGGCGCGCCGAGTAAACGCAGTTCGCGGCTTGCGTCCGTCCCCGGCCGGCCGGCCGGTATCTCAGTCGTCGTCCTTGTCCTGCTTGCTGCCCGGAGTGATGGCACGTCCCACCGCTCCGGCGGTCTTGCCGGTCGCCTTTGCGGCGCCGGTGGTGACGCTGACGGCGGCGCTTCCCGTGGCACCGGCGACCTTCACGGCCGTGCAGCCCGTGGTCAGCGGCAGGATGATGGCGAGCAGCAGGAGCGGGCGGGTGTAGGCAATCATCGGCTAGAGACTTCGTTGATGTCTGCGATCAAGGGTACGCCCGTCATGCCCGTGAGGCCATGGCATGTCCAAAAGGGAGCACCGAAATGGAGGATGTTCGGCGCCATCGTGGCCCCGGGCTGGCGGTCACGAACCAGCCCTCCACAGAACCCGCAGGTGCGCCGCTGGTCTGAAGGTCGAGCCCCTGTGGAGACTTGCGATGTCCCGTTTTGCGCCCCTGTTCGCTTCCCTGTTGCTGGTGCTGCCGATGGCCTGCGCAACCGCCACGGAGCCCGATACCGAGGCCTTGTTCCAGCACGAGCTGGGCCGGCTGCACGCGTCCGAGATTGTCAGCCTGCAGGAACGCTTCCAGGGCCATCCGCTGCTGATCATCAATACCGCCAGCCATTGTGGTTACACCGACCAGTTCGGTGGGCTGGAACAGTTGCATCAGGACTACCGGGACCAGGGGCTGAAGGTGGTGGGCTTCCCCTCCCACGACTTCAATCAGGAGGCCGACGACGAGGCCGAGACCGCCCGGGTGTGCTTCGAGAACTTCGGCGTCACCTTCGACATGTTCAGGCCGATCAGTGTGCGCGGCGCGGACGCCCACCCGATCTTCCGCGAACTGGCGCGCCAGGCCGCCGCCCCGCGCTGGAACTTCTACAAGTACGTGGTGGACCGAGAGGGTCGGGTGGTGGCGCACTTCCCCAGCCAGGCTGGCCCCGGGTCCGCCAAGCTGCGCCGCGCGATCGAGAGCATCTTGTAGCCCATCGCGCTATAGAGGCGCTCACGGAAAAATAGCGGGAGACTATCTCGATCATGGTGAATATCAACTGGAACTAATGGTTCGTGGGGCCTAGCTTCAAGGGCAGGTGGACAGTGAAGCCCACCCTGGCCGAAGGTGGCCCAGGGTCGGAACGGCTTGCGGTCCCTGAGGAAAGCCATCGATGACACATGGATGACGGCTTCCGAAACACGAACCAGCTGAACGCAGCGAAAAAATGGAGAACGATATGGGTGAGCATCAGAACATGGGCAAATGCCCGGTCATGCATGGCGGCGAGACCGCCGCCGGCCACTCGGTCATGGACTGGTGGCCGGAAGCGCTGAACCTGGACATCCTCCATCAGCATGACCGCAAGACCAACCCGATGGGCGAGGACTTCGACTACCGGGAAGAGGTCAAGAAGCTCGACTTCGACGCCCTGAAGAAGGATATGCACGCGCTGATGACCGAGAGCCAGGCGTGGTGGCCGGCCGACTGGGGCCATTACGGCGGGCTGATGATCCGCATGTCCTGGCACGCGGCCGGCACCTACCGTATTGCCGATGGCCGCGGTGGCGGCGGCACCGGCAACCAGCGTTTCGCGCCGATCAACAGCTGGCCGGATAACGTCAGCCTGGACAAGGCGCGCCGCCTGCTGTGGCCGATCAAGAAGAAATACGGCAACAAGATCAGCTGGGCGGATCTGATCATCCTGGCCGGTACCGTGGCCTACGAGAACATGGGTCTGAAGACCTTCGGCTTCTCCTTCGGGCGCGAGGACATCTGGCATCCCGAGAAGGACACGTACTGGGGCGCGGAGAAGGAATGGCTGGCACCCTCCGACGAGCGCTACGGCGACGTCGACAAGCCCGACACCATGGAGAACCCCCTGGCAGCCGTCCAGATGGGCCTGATCTATGTGAACCCGGAAGGGGTCAACGGCAAGCCCGACCCCCTCAAGACCGGCGAGCAGGTCCGCGAGACCTTCGCCCGCATGGCCATGAACGATGAAGAGACCGCGGCGCTGACCGCCGGCGGCCACACCGTGGGCAAGTGCCACGGCAATGGCGATGCCGGTGCGCTGGGTCCGGATCCCGAAGGGGCCGATGTCGAGGAACAGGGCTTCGGCTGGAAGAATCCCAACATGCAGGGCAAGGCCGCCAACGCCGTCTCCTCGGGCATCGAGGGTGCCTGGACCACCCATCCGACGAAGTTCGACATGGGGTACTTCGACCTGCTGTTCGGCCATGAGTGGGAGCTGAAGAAGAGCCCCGCCGGCGCCTGGCAGTGGGAGCCGATCGAGATGAAGGAGGAGGACAAGCCGGTAGATGCCAGCGATCCCTCCATCCGCCACAACCCGATCATGACCGACGCCGACATGGCGATGAAGATGGATCCGAAGTACCGGGCCATCTGCGAGAAGTTCATGGCCGATCCCGCGTACTTCCAGGACTGCTTCGCCCGCGCCTGGTTCAAGCTGACCCACCGTGACCTGGGCCCGAAGACCCGCTACATCGGTCCGGAAGCGCCGCAGGAAGACCTGATCTGGCAGGACCCGGTGCCGGCCGGCAACACCGACTACTGCGTCGAGGCGACCAAGAAGAAGATCGCCGAGAGCGGCCTCAGCATCGCCGAGATGGTCAGCACGGCCTGGGACAGCGCCCGCACCTTCCGCGGCTCCGACATGCGCGGCGGCGCCAACGGTGCCCATATCCGCCTGGCCCCGCAGAAGGACTGGGAGGGCAACGAGCCGCAGCGCCTGGACCGGGTGCTCAAGGTCTACGAGCAGCTCTCCGCCGAGACCGGCGCCAGCGTGGCCGACCTGATCGTGCTGGGTGGCAGCGTGGGCATCGAGCAGGCCGCCCGGGCGGCCGGATACGATGTCCTGGTGCCGTTCATTCCGGGGCGTGGCGATGCCAGCGCCGAGATGGTCGATGCCGACTCCTTCGCGCCGCTGGAGCCGCTGGCGGATGGCTTCCGCAACTGGCTGAAGAAGGACTACGTGGTCAAGCCGGAGGAGATGCTGCTCGATCGTGCCCAGCTGATGGGCCTGACCGCGCCGGAGATGACCGTGCTGATCGGCGGGATGCGCGTGCTCGGCACCAACCATGGCGGCAGCAAGCATGGCGTGTTCACCGGCCGTGAAGGCCAGTTGACCAACGACTTCTTCGTCAACCTGACCGACATGGCCAATGCCTGGAAGTCTGCGGACAGCGGCATCTACGAGGTCCGTGACCGCAAGAGCGACCAGGTGAAGTGGACCGCCAGCCGCATCGACCTGGTGTTCGGCTCCAACTCCATCCTGCGCAGCTACGCCGAGGTGTACGCCCAGGACGACAACGAGGAGAAGTTCGTGAACGACTTCGTCAGGGCCTGGACCAAGGTGATGAACGCCGACCGCTTCGATCTGGAGCAGTACCAGCAGTAAGCGCGGTCTGAACCGGGCGGTTTGCCCGGCATGCAGACCAGGACGCCCGGGACCATCCCGGGCGTTTTTTTGTGCCGAGGGTTCGGCTACTGCTGCCCGGTGCGCGAATTCCCGGTCGCCCCCGTCCTTCGGCTCCCGCGACCGCCGGAGGGCAACCGCCCGCGCCTGATCCTCCAGGCCTGTCTGGCCCCTGCGAGCCCGCAACCACTCGGCCTCCGGGTGGTAAACGTCGTCCGGCCTTCACCCAACGCCGGTTTCGACGCCCAGGTCGGGCCGTCCAGGACCTTCAACGAGCCCTTCGCGCCCGGACAAGCTCGTCAAGCCAATCGGTTGCCGCAGTCCGGCCTCGACAGTTCGGTAGCTAGCCGTAACGCCCGTCGATGCGTGGTTTGACCAGCATCGGGGCATAAACCCAGAGAAACCCGGCGAAGGCCGCGATCCACAGGAGTTGCGAGGCGCTCATCCAGCTGGCGGTCAAGGCCGGCCAGAGCAGGGGGCCGGCCACCCGTACCAGCGCCCCCGTGGCCAGCAGGCCGAAGAGCAGCCCGAGGACCCGCGGAGGGTCAAACACGTTACGTCCGGTATGGCCCAGGGCGACGCGCGTCATCATCCCCAGGGTCATCATGCCGATACCCCCGTAGGTGAAGGCGTGCAGCGCGGCCATCGGGCTGAGGGGCGTGAATTCGGCCACGGCCCGCAGGGCAAAGCCGATCACGATCCAGCCATAGGCCATCATCAGCACCCACAGCAGTGGCTTGTGCCACAGCGCCGGCGTATGCCAGCCCGCCCAGCGCATGCCATGCGCCACGGCCAGCCCAGCCGCCAGCCCCGCCGCGACCGGTGCCCATGGCAGGAACACCTCCACCAGCCAGAAGGCGAGCAACAGCACCAGGGCGAGACGGTCCAGCCAGTCCCGGTTCACCGGCGTAAAGGCACCATCCAGCCCGCGCTCGATAAAGAACGGGATGACCCGGCGCCCCATCATCAGGATCAGCGACAGCACCAGGTAGACCCCGGAGTAGAGCCCCAGGCGCTGGCCGCCATCGAGCAGATCGAAGGCGCCCAGGTAGAACAGGCCGTTGCTCGCCCCCAGCAGCGCGATCTTGCCGATCACGGCGAGCTGGGCCCATTGGCGCGTCTGCCATACCGGGCGGGCCAGGGCGGCCAGCAGCCACAGGGTAAAGCCGAGATCAAACAGCGCCATGGCCACCAGCCCGGGGTCCCCGAACAACGCCGCCACCCGGCCGCCGAGCCAGAGCCCGGCCAGCACCAGCAGCGCGGGCCCGTGGGTTGTCTGTACCCCGGTCCAGTTGCGCACGGCCGTGAGCAGGAACCCGGCGACGACCGCCATGGCGTAGCCGAAGATCAGGGTATGGCCGTGCCAGGCGAAGGGCCCGCCAAAGGCGGCCGTGGGCAGCGCCGCCATGTCGAATTGGTAGAGCCAGGTCCACAGACCCACGACCAGCACGGCGTACAGCCCCGCCAGCAAGAAGAACGGGCGAAAGCCCAGATGGCTCAGGGCAAACCGATACGGTCCCGGCTCTTCGATATTCAGCTTCAACATCGCTCCCTTGGCCCCGCGGGGCTGGTACCCGCCATCTCGTCGCGAACCACCCAGAAGACGCGTTCGCACCCGCTCATATAATGCATGCAGTGTGAAGCTTTCTGCGAACTTGGCCCCTTCGTCATTGCGAGGCCTCGAAGAGGCCGTGGCAATCGGTCGGAGTGGCCTGGATGCCGCTCGATTGCCACGGGACCAAAAGCCAGGGACTGACCCCGAGCCCCGCGCCTCGCTATCCCGTCGCGCGCATGCCGCCGCCTCCCCCTCCGCCGGGCGGGGGTGTCCAGACGTTGCGAAAGGCCTGATGCGTCTTCGGTGGGAGGTGGCGGGAGAAGCGCAACTCGACACCCCGGTCGGTGCGCACGGCCTGGATCCGGCCCTGCTTCAGCCCGTATCGTCGAGCGACGTCCTCGCAGCCCCGCACGAACCCGGACGGCGGCTTGCCGCGCCGCACGCGGGCAGCGCCATCGCGCAGCTCCACCGAAAACACCTGCCGGGCATGCCAGAGCATCAGCGCGACGCCAAGCCCCAGCAGGGCAAACAGGATCAGGAACGTGAGCAGCATGATGGATGGCGGGACAAGGGTGCGCCCCAGTGTAGCGCACCCCATCCGCAGTTCTTCGCCTCTGCTCGTCGGCGACTCGTCACCGCAATAGCCCATTTACGGGCCCAAAAGCCCCGTGTAAGCCCTGGAAATAGCCCTTCAAATTCTCAAAGCCGCGTTAACTCAGTCCGTTACCGTGGTCCGACCCTGTCCTTGGCGACACGCTCAACAATTGTTTTGCATATTCAAAGCGTTCCTCTACCTTCTGGCGGTCCTCAACTTCGGGCTGTCCCTCACTAGCCCCACGGGCAATCATTTCAGCGTGCCGTAACAGCGCAGCGCGATCCTCTGGCCGCTGTACGAATCTCGCGACCTCGGCGATCGTTTCCAGCAGGCGGACAGTAACCGCGGTGTTCGAGCGGGACACTTGTCGGATCTGGTTGAAGGCCGCATCTGTGACGTCCACAAAAGTAGACCCTGGAGCAATCACCCTCAGCTGATCCGTACTGTCATAACGATAGGGCGATGGCATGTCTCGCGTAGCCAAACGACTCAACGCGGACGCCAGGTGGTCTACGCACGTAATTGCCGTGAACGGGTCATTCACTCCCGAGGAGAGGGCACGCAGAGCGACCTCCACGAGTTGGGTAACCGCGAACTCGATGTCCTGGCCCGAAGTCCGCTGGTTACCCAGGGCGAAGGTGTCGTTGACCTGATCCGCAGGCACGTCGGCGGCCCTTTCTCCCGGCCAGACCAGCATCAGGGGGCCACCGGAGACCACATAGTCGCCGGGTACTCGCTCCAGTCGAATGACCACATCCTTTTGCATCGCCAACTCGATCAAGGCGTCCGTGTCGATGAACTGAATGTATCCGTCCGCGCTCGCTCGAATGGGACGAGCCTCCCGGTCAAATACGTCCAGAAATGCCGACTCGGGTGGTGTTGCCGACGTCCGTGGCGTCCCCTGCCCGATGTGTTCCGGAAACAGGCGGTCCACCCCGGCGATCAACTCGTCGCTCACGCGCGCCACGATTTCGTTGGCCTGCATCGAAACAGACACGTGGTGAATGAAGTAGATCAGCACCCCCACGCTCGCGACCGCAAAGAGTACGCCGAGCGTGATTGATATATGAGGAACGAAAGCAACCTCCTCCGCGCGCCGGATGGTAAGGAGGACCAGCAAGCAATACAGGAAGGTGGCGACGAACGTGCCCAGCACGACCTGAGTCGTCGTATCGCGCAGGAAATTGCGGAGCAAGCGCGGCCCCAACTGCGACGTCGCCAGCGACAGGGCGACCAGCGTCATCGAAAACACAACTCCAGCGATGGTGATCATCGATCCGGCGATGACCCCCAGCACGGCGCTGGCCCCCTCGGCTCCACCGGTGAATGTCCAGCCCCACGAACGCAACAACCAGTTCGTCACCGGCCTATCCAGGGCGACGCTTATGAAGGCCAAAAACACCGCGCCCAGGGCCATCATGGTGGGGATGAACCATAAGCTGGATCGAATGCGGTCCCAATACCTGAAAGTCAGTGTTTTCACTATGACGCCTCATTCACTCACATGCTGTCCGCCGGCTTACCGTGGTCCGGCCCCGTCTTCCTCCATTCTCCCGACCCCGGGAGATCCTATCTTCCGTGGAGGATGACCAAGGCCGTTAGAAGCATCACGTTCGCGGCGAGGGATGCCCATAGGACGATCGTCTTCCAGTCTGGACTGGGTGGGGCCCCGGTTGTCGAGTGCGACGTCTGAGCCGGGCGAGTCCGGCGGGCGTCAGCACCTGGCTTGGATGTTCCCCCGGTTCGATCACCCCTCGCTTTCTTGGTATGGGGTGTTTGTTTCTCCTGGACATAGTCGCGATCGTAAAGCCCCATCTCTGTCTCCTTTTTTGTACTACTCCGTTTCTACAGCAGAGTACGCCGCGTGTCGTCAGGACCGGAAGGGGCGGGGGAAAAGGTTGAGATGGCTTCATTGCGCGGCCTCGCAGAGGCCGCGCAATCCGTCGAGGCAGCCCGAGGCCTTACCGGTCGCCTTCGCGGTGCCGGAGCGGGATCCTCTCTCAGAGTAAGAGCCCATTTATGGGCCGCAATGCGCCGTTTAACGCCCTCAAACAGCCCTTTGGGTTCAGAAAGCCCCGTTAACACGGCCTAGTTACCGTGGCCCAACCCCGTCGATGTGACCTGGTCGAGGTCCTTCACCCGTGCACGCGTCAGAACCCTTTACACCCGATGATCGCGTTTGCGACCGCCCCCCGTCGGGTGCGCGTAACCTACGGTTTTCCAACGTCAATATAGAGCGGAATCCAGCGGGCATGGATGTTGCAAATTCGTGGGCGAGCGCAGACCCCAAACCACAACCTGCCTGCGCAGACCCACGAGGTAACAACCATGACTACAAAGACTGTACGGGGCGGAACCCTCGCCCTTCTGCTCGCGGGAGGCATGATTGCCGCCGGCTCGGCCTCCGCCAGCGTCATCAACTGCTCCGATCTCGACGGCAACCTGGGCGACAAGGTCACGCCCAACCAGGGCTGCCAGGTCCTGGAGCCGCTTGACGGCAACGTGAATACCAGCCTCACAGTCGTCAACAATGCCGAGTTCTTCGGCTACTCGGACTGGCTGTTCGACGGCAAGTACGAGGACACCAACGGCAACCTGATCAACGACCCCAATGATCCGGCAACCATCGTGAGCTTCAGCGGCGATGCCCAGAGCGGGACCTGGGAGCTGGTGGTTCTCGACTTCTGGAGCAATTTCGAGAACCTGATGTTCGCGTTCAAGGATGGCGCCGACACCAACATCGTGGCCTACGACATGCTGAACGGCGCCCTGGGCGGGACCTACGCCACCCCGTTGACCGCCCCCCCGTTCGATTTGTCGGGCGCGGGCGAGGATCGCGACATCTCGCACATCTCGGTGTACTACCGCGGTAACGGAAATAACGAAGTACCGACCCCCGGCTCGCTGCTCCTGGTCGGTATCGGCCTCGTGATGCTCGGCTGGGCCCTGCGCCGGCGCAAGGATCCCGCCCCGGCCTCGACGGCGTAAGCCACCGCAGCACCCTGTCCGAACGGGCCCCGGAAGCGATTCCGGGGCCTTTCCCCTGCGGCCGGCGCAGATCTGCCTCCGGCGGGAGGGGTGCCGGTTTCCCCGCGGCACAAGGTTGTGCCGCCAGAACCGCCCGCCGCAGGTGGTTGAGCCTGATGCAGGCTGCAAAGCCCTTTGCTATCGCAAAGGCAATCAAACCGGTGCAGCGCAGCGTGCGCTGCAAATGCCAGGATTCCATCACCGTCGTCCGTCCCATCATGGATGACACTGTCTGGTCATCCCGGAAACCGCGCAGCGGTTATCCGGGATCCCCGCGGTTGGGGGTGGAATCGGTGTCCGAGTGTTTCCCGAGCTGGGAGATCCCGGCTCTACATTTCGCTACGGCCGGGATGACCGGGGTGGGGCGTGTAAACGTAGGTGTCCTCTTTTTGATCTGATGCCCGAAGCGCCGTCATTGCGAGGCCTCGCAGAGGCCGCGGCAATCCGTCGGAGCGGCCCGAGACTCTACCGGTCCCTTCGCGCTGCCGCGGCTGGACCCGATTTCCGAGTAAGAGCCCATTTGTGGCGCGGAATACGCCATTTAAGGCCCTGAAACAGCCATCTATCTTCAGAAAGTCCAGTTAATACACCTAGTTACCGTGGTCCGACCCCGTCCTTGCCCGCCCTTCTAAAGGCCCGCTCGTATAGACTTCGCGCTCTTTCGGCCGTCATAAGGAAATGAACTGTGCTCTTCCCAATCGATGTTTTAGGTTACGTTTTGGCTGCCTCGGTCGGGGTCGCGGGGCCCACAGGCGCGCGGTTGAACAACACTGGTGAGGTGCGGGCGGCCGCAAGATCGATGCCGCTGCTAGTAACGGTCCTGACCATTCTATACGGCGTTTCAGGTTTTTCTGCTGTCTTCTATTTTTCTTGGGCGCACCTGAACTGGATTCAGATTGTCTCGTTTTTTGTCGTTTGGTTTTTGCTCGGGGACCGTCTGGCGAAGGCCGGCAATGGTTCAGTGGTCTGGACAGCATTTATATTGTCTGTTCTGTTAGCGGGTTTGTCTCAGATCCTGATCGTTGTTGGGTAAGTGTGGAGCAAATAAACATCGGAAAATATGTTCAGAATGTGTACCTTTGGGGGGCGTGCCTTTTCCCCTGCCCCGGCCTAAAATGAAAGAGGCAAGGCCTGACCCTGGTATCTCGCACGTAGTTACAGGTCCGCAGGGCCGAACTGCTTTGCTTGGCTATGCGCTGTACGTGTAGACATACCATTCGCTCTTTTTTGTATTAAGGGAGTCGTAAAGTTTTTGAGCCGGATGATTGTCTTGGGCTGTAAGCCATTGAAGTCTTGCTGCACCCTTTTCCCGGGCGAACTCCAAGCAATGATTGATCAGCCGCTTACCTATCCCGTTTCCTCTATGGGCTGGCAATGTATAAAGGTCGCTCATAACGCCGACCCGAGCGGGAATACTGGATACATACGTGAAATATACAGTAGCAAAAGCCACGGCGTCTCCGGCTTTGCTCCTGAACAGGAAAATGCAGCCATTATTTCCATTTTCGCTGAACTGCGAGAAGAACACTCGATTCTTCTCGTCATCAATTTCCTGAACCTTGTAGAACTCCTGGTATTTTCTAATCAGCGGGAGTACTTCTTCGATGTTCTTACTTGACACTGCTTCTATCACTTGACGAGTCCTCTAAAAGCATAACGCCAACAGCACGCGCGCCTGCGCAATGGAGGCGAAGACGCACGGGACTTCGGGGGCAGACCTTGCCTCTTGCCCCGGGGCAGGGTCCGGGAAGGCTGCAGAATCGGGAAGGGTCTTCGGCGTCATCGCGGCGTGTCCTCCAGCAGGATCTGGCCCGGGGTGGGCTCCCGGAAGAATTCGGCCCGGAATTCGCGGCGCGCGCGGATGCGCTGGTTCGTGCACTCGACCATCTGGGCTTGGGAGTCCCAGCTGTCGCAGCCGTCCGGCACCTCGTACTGCGCGATGAATGCGCGTTCGAACTCACGCTCTCTGCGTGCCTGTGCGGCTTCGCGCTGACGGAGCGCCTCTTCACGCTGACGGGCCGCCTCTTGATGTCGGTGTTGCTGTTGCAGGCGTTCCTGTTGGCTGCGCAGACCGTCGAGCGCCGGTTTGACGAGTTGCTCGGCGGCCTCGGTCTGAACGACTCCGAGCCGCTCCAGCATGTTGTTCACGGCCCGGATCTGCATGTGGTAGTGGAGCAGATAGGCAAGTGCGAGGACGAGCGCCAGGATCAGCACGACCATGAGGAGTTGTTTGGTGCTTCGGTCCAGCGCTAATTCTTCTGGGGCGGCAGGCTTGCGCCCCCGCCTACGACGGGGCGGCCCGTCGCGGTCGTAATCTCGGTCTGATAGCGCCATCCGTGCAGCTCTCTCGTTGTTGTTCTGGGTCGTTCCTCGGCGGAAACCATATCAATCTTGAGCCAATCGCGCGTGTGTGCGCCCAGGGCGGCATGAAGGGCCCATTTCGGCGGTGAAATGCCTCGACTAAGGGCCCGAAACCGCGCTTGAGAGCAGGAAAGTCTCGTCCCTACAGCGGGTTACCGTGGTCCGACCCCGTTATGAGTCCAGGCCCTGAACGACCACCCCGACATCGACAGGGTAGTGCCCGAATTTGACCAGCCGTTCCTGCGAGAGGTCGTCCATCCACCGTTCCGCATCGTGTACCGGCGTGATCCCGGTCGGGTGAGGGTTGTCCGCGTCTGGCGAAGCGAACGCCTGCTGCACCACCCTGGTGGAGCGTCGAAGAAGAACTAGGCAGCCACCAGACCTCCGCTCACGGTTCGTGGCGTTTGAGCGCACGCAAGCCCAGCCCACCGTCATTGCGAGGCCTCGCAGAGGCCGCGGCAATCGGCCGGACTGGCCCGAGACCTTGTTGGTAGCATTCGCGGTGCCGGATCGGATCGGAAAGGTGGTGTCCTCTTTCTCCGGCTACGTCCCGCGCCCCGCCTTGAGACCATACATCGCGCGGTCGGCTCGCCCCAGCAGTTCGTCTGGATCGCCGTCTCCCGGGCCGGAGGCCCAGCCCAGAGTCATCGCCAGCGTGACCTCGCCCGCAGCAAGCTGGACCGGCCGGGACACCGCCGCCTGCAGTCGCTTCCCCTCGGCTTCGGTTGAATCCTCGCCAAACAGTAGCACCGCAAACTCGTCACCCCCGACCCGGGCCACACAGGCCGGCTCGCTGAGCGCCTCCTCCAGCCGGCGGGCGACCACCCCCAGCAGTTCGTCGCCCGCCGCGTGCCCGAACCGATCATTCACCGGCTTGAACTGGTCGAGATCGATGAAGCCCACGGAGAACGCTTCGCCAGTCCGTTGGGACCAGGCGATTGCGTCCTGCAGGCGCTTATAGAAAGCCCGCCGGTTGGGTAGACCGGTCAGCGGGTCGTGGGTGGCCTCGTGTTGCAGCTGGCGTCCAGCCTCGTCGAGCTGTGACGCCTGCTCGCGCAAATCATGGTGCATGGTCACCAGGGTCCGCCGGGTGAGCAGCATCAGGGCCAATGCGAACACCACGCCGCCGCCACCGAACACCAGCATGAAGCGCTGCGTGTGCGCCCCGACTTCGCCTGCGCGATCGGCTGCCGCTTCCATCTGTGCGCGTTCATGTGCTCGCAACGCCTCGATGGAGCTGTCGAACTCCCGATCAAGATCAAACAGACGCTCGCTCAGGATCGCCATTGCCGGCTCGATCTCCTCGCGGGCCGCCAGGTCCACCACCTGGTCCTGCAGCCTCACGATCTCCGGGATCAGGGCATCCTGTTCCTCGAGTCTGGCCCGCGCCGCATCCTCGGTCACGCGCTCATTGAGGGCCGCGCGCACCTCGCCGACCCGGTTCCCCCAGCGGTGGTACGCCATCATCAGGTCATCACGCTCGAAGGGGTCGTCGGTGATGACCTGATTCACCATGGTCTGGTGGCGATTGTAGGCGGCCTCCAGCAGATCGGACGCCAGCTGGATGCGCTGTCCTCGCTCCTCCGTGATGTGATGCAGCTCGTCCAACAGGCGCTGGTTCTGCCACAGGCTGTTGCCCACAATCACGATCATGCCCGCCAGCAGGACCACGAAAGCGACCGTGATGGCGTTCAACAACCGCCCGCTGATCCGCTGCACCTTTTGCGAGAACTGCATCGACTACTCCTTCCAAGGGGCGAGCATGGGGAGCCACCCTCCCATGGGCCAAGCGCCCCGCACTGTCGCGCGGATTCCGGATAGTATCGGATCAAACCGTGATTTCTTACTCGAATATGAGGCGGAGGGCCAAAGCAACGTCTGCCCCGTCATTCCCCACCGTCATTGCGAGGCTTCGAAGAGGCCGCGGCAATCCGTCGGACCGGCCCGCGACTCTACCGATCCCCTTTGCGGTGCAGGAGTGGGATCTAATCTCAGAGCAAGAGCCCATTTATGGGCCGGAATGCGCCGTTTAAGGCCCTGGAACAGCCCTTCAGATTCCACAATCGTTTTAAAGTCAGTCCGTTACCGTGGTCCGACCCCGTCATGAGGGCGCAGACACCGTTACCGTGCATTGAACACCGGCCCAAGAAATTGATGGAGATCGGCGACCGCCGTCGCATATCTCTGTTCTACATACGCACTATATAACTTTCGCCTAATTTGTACCGTATCCATCCCTGTCATGTCCTCAACCTGCTCAACTAGATAATTGGTCCGCTTCTTGGCTTGTTCCCTGGGATTTGCACTCGTTCTCGAAAGGTACTCCTGCGTTTGAACCAATCTCCCAAAGTTCACGGCGTGCCCAGCGAAACTTGCACGGAGGTGTTCCTGCATTCGCCCACCTTCAATCATGGACGTGATTCCAAGCTCCGGAGTACAAGGCAAGTAGCTGAGATGTCTGCGAGCTCGATTGAACAGATTTACCATCTGCTGATTGCCTGAGCGACAGGCTTCGCTCAAGGACTCAGTTTTGACGTCTTCGTCCAGTACCGCATGCCGGCGTACATGAGCAGGAAATATTGGAGAGGATGCATTGAGGAATTCAAGGACCTGCACAAAACCGCCCACAGGAACGATCTTGAAAAGAGGTTGGTAGCGAACATCTAGATTCGCCACCTTAAGGTATCGTTGAACGATCTGTTCCAAGAGGATCTTGGCCTGTTTGTCTTCGACAAAGAAGACAAAATCCACATTCAACTCGTCATCAAAGGCCACGTCACCCAAGATCTGTGCGGGATATGGCTTGTGCGTAACCTGAATCTCACCACCTCGCGCCTCAGAAAGATGAATCAGCTGGGAACGCTTAGCCGACTTTATTATTGATGCAGAGTGCGTTGAAAAAACCACCGTCAAGCGTTTCTCCCGCGCGACCCTACCCAGGGCTTCTAAAAGCCTAATTTGGGCTTGTGGGTGCAGCGCCATCTCGACTTCATCGATCAGGATTAAACTGTCGTTTCGCACATTCGACAGCCTCTGCGCAAGCCTCAGTACGCAGAGCTCACCTAAGCTGAAGCTCTTCTCTGAATAGTAATGCCAAGGCGCCCGAGCATGCGCTCGGTACGGAATCAGATATGCCAGATTGCCGGTTCCCCGCCGTGTGTTAAGGTACTTCAAATCACTCCATTTACGGTCATCCAGAACTTCGCAAAGGAAATCTTTCAGGCCTTGCCCGGCATCCCGAAAACGATTGTGCCGAATCTCATCTGCGAACGGCTCAATGCGATCTGAGTTGGCTTCAAGATATTCAATTGACGGATATGGGAAGTCATCAAAGAGCATCGCATTAGATCGCGGAGTTGCTCGCCACCGCTGTCCACCGTACCGATATGTGACAGAGCGGTTGTTTATCTCGTAGGTCACCGACGCGTTCTCGTACAAATCAACCCGGTGCGCCAATGGGCTAGTCTGATAGTAGCGTTGAAAAGCGTACGAGTTCCTAATTCGGAGCAATGCGGCCAGCAGCGTTGATTTGCCTGTTCCATTTGTCCCGGTTAACACCCAAACACCCGCGGGAGGTACAGAGAACTCCAGCAGGCCTATGCTCTTGATGTTTTCGAGGCGAAGTTTCATTTTTTGGAGTAAAAATAACGTGCTAGCTCAGGGGCGCGCAGCCGGCTTGCCGGTGTAGCGTCCCTCTGGAGCAGCGGGTTAGACCTCAGTCTTGATACGGTGCAGTTCACGGCGGAACATTCCTAAGTCTTCATTTGGTACGTCAAGGACGAATGCGATCTTGTTTCCATAGCCGCCAAACGAGGTGCCGACAGCCTTTGCTTCCTCATCGTTTCTGATGAGAACGCGGTCGTGGATTTCAGTCGTTTCCCAAGTGTTCAGCGCAATGTTCTTCTTCTTGCAGTGTGCCGCGACTGCGGAGTAGATACGCCTGTTCGGTCCGGGAAGATGAAAAACCTCAATCTGTTTGGTTTGCTTTGGAATGAATTCAAGTAGCCAGGCGACATATTGCGCCTGAGTTCTGAACGCCTTGTTTGGCCCACTGAAAGAGAAGAAATATGGATCAACTATCGTCAGACGGCTTGCACCTGCGAGCCAAGTGGTGATGTGCTTTCGTTCCTCGTTAAGGCGGCCAGCCATCCCTGTAACGAGGTATGCCATCCGGTTTGCATTTTCGCCTTCTGAGAAGGCGCAGCGTCGCGCATCAAGGGACGCCAACTGCCTCTCAATTCGGCTGAGACGAGCGGAGACTTCATCACCAGATGGACGTCCCAACCACCAATACCTCAACCAAGGGCGCAGTTGCGAAAGATCGGTTTCTGGGTTTTCGACTACTTCGAGAAGTTCTCGAAGGTGACGACTTAGCAATTCGCGTTCGTTAGTCATAGGAAGGGGAAGAGGTCTAACAGTGATTGGATGGCGCGCACGGATATTGGATGAACGTGCGCGCGTGTTTAATTGGATATTGAACCGGGCGCGTGGCGTCAGAAACCGTCGTTAAATCAGGTGGATGTGTCGCCGCGTTGGTTTTTGGCAGCGTGTTATCTCGCGCGGCTGTCGATGCGGTTTGGGACCATCGCCGAGCGGTGAGCCCTTGGTGCTGCTGATCGATTGTCATGTCAGGCGCCAGTGGTCGTTGTCGGTGGTGGCGGCCTGGCCGAGGATTTGGAGGGCGGCGAGGACCTGGGTGATCGACTTCGTGGGTTTGCGTTTGAAGTGGCTGGCCAGGGCGTCTGGGGTTTGGGGGCCGATGGCGAGGAGGCGGCGGACGGCTTCGACCTGGTCGGGCATGGATTTGGGCCAGGTGGGCTTTTTGGTCGGTTCGGTCGGGGTGTCGGCGGCGGCCTCGGGTTTGGCTTCGAGTGTGGCGGTGGTCTGGGTGGCTTCGGGGGCCTGGTAGTCGGGGCGTAGCCAGCGGATGTGGCCCTGGGCTTCTTCGGCGGCGCGCTCCGCGTTGAGTGCGACCAGGCGGGTGAGGAGTTCTTCTTCGGCTTCGGCCTGGTCGGCTGGTTTGTCCGGTAGCGGGGTGGTGGCGCCGGGGCGGCCGATGAGTCTGTCGGCGAGGTCGTTCCAGCCGTAGGCGTCGAAGACGGCGCGGTCGAGGTCGTCGTGGAGTTCGCGCAGCAGGGAGACGAGGCCCTGTTCGTGGATGGTGCGTTCCTTCTCGTTCAGCGGCTCTTGGGCGCGCAGTTTTTCCAGGACGTTGTACATGCCGGTGAGGGTGAGGTCCGGGTGTTCGGCTTGGCGCGCCTTGCGGTGGGCGTCGATGCGTTCGGCGAGGTCGCCGATGGTGGCGGCCTGCTGGCCGTCGAGTTCCGGGAAGGGGAAGGTCTCGAAGCAGCGGGTCTTGTTGTAGCGAGGGTCATTTCCCATGCCCAAACGCCCGCCTGTTATTAGCGCCCAAGCAACATGAATGCGACTTGAAAGGACGCCCAAGCTCCGCGCATTGTCGATGGCAATATTAACCAGTCCACTCTCAGGCAACGTTTGGTGGTCAAGAAACACGAAGGTACGATGCTTTGCCGTTCGGACCGTAGCGATGTAGCGAGGCAGCGCTTCAACCATCCCTCGCCATTCCCTCCTCGCCTCTCCAAATAGCCACCATTTCTCACGATAACTAGCACGTTTGTTTTGCTCACGTTCAGGCTTGACGTGATCATGCACCCATTGGTAAACGGATGGATAAAGACGTTTTACGTCCTCAACATCAAGACCGAAAAGATCAATGGCCATCGTGCCGCGCGGCGATTGGGTCAAGTCCCGGCCGTTCCGAAACTCCCGAATCACGTTTTCGGTTCCTGGCACCCTCCCCAAACCGAGGTCAGATGCTTGTTGAGGGTTCACGATGAAGCCGGCGCCGTGCACTTGAACACCGGGGCTGCTCAAGCCACGATTGGCTCGGAGTGTCATAGCGCTCGCGACGTTTGCTCCGACACTTAGATCGGCATACAGCTTCCCATTCCGGTGACTTAGTGTTACGGATCGAGCTTCATCATTTTTGACTCGCTCAGCCACAACCTGGACCAAGGTTCCAAGTTGGTCACCGGGTGCCCCAACGGTCATTGCGATGCGTACGGCAGCACCATCAGCGCTGTCGACCCAAGGGTGGTCGGGGATAGCGAAGGCGAGCGACAGGGGCTTCTTGCTGTCGTTCAGGTGCGGTTCGAGTACGCGGCGGTTGAAGGTCTGACGCACACTGTTGGTGGTGATGAAGCCGAAGCGCCGGGCCTCGCCCTTGCGGACCTTCTCGGCGGCGATGTGCCACCAGTACATGACGAAGTCGGCTGAATCAGGAACATCGCCTTTAAACGTGCGCCGCAATGCATCGACGTATCCGTCACCAAGAGCGTCGCGGATTCGGAGTTTGCCGATAAACGGCGGGTTGCCGACGATGTAGTCGGCTTCGGGCCATTCGGCGCGGCGCGGATTGCTGTAGTGGTAGACGGGGGTGCGGCCGCTTTCGTCGGGGATGAGTTCGCCGGTGACGGGGCTTTTCTTGTAGCTGATGCCGTCCCAGATGGTGACCGGTTCGCCGTGCTCGTCGGTCATGGGTTCGCGGGCATCAAAGTCGATCAGCGCGTCGCGGCATTCGATGTTGTGGAAGTCGCGCAGGATGGGTTCGGGCAGGCTGAGGCGGCCGTGCAGGCGGTAGTGCCATTGCAGGTAGCCGATCCACAGCACGATTTCGGCGATGGCGGCGGCGCGTGGGTTGATCTCCAGCCCGAGGAACTGGTGCGGGTCGACGGTGAGGCCTTCGGTGTCGAAGGTGGCCTGGCCGGCGCTTAGGTCGCGGATGAGGTTGAGCACTTCGCCTTCGAGGCGCTTGAGGTGTTCCAGCGCGACGTAGAGGAAGTTGCCAGAGCCGCAGGCGGGGTCGAGCACGCGCGTCTCGCACAGCCGGTGGTGGAAGCGGTGCAGCTCGTCCAGGGCCTTGTCGGGCTTGTTCTGTTGCAGCCAGGCCTCGGCGGCGACCTGCACGGTGTTCCATTCGGCGCGCAGGGGCTCGATGAGCGTGGGCATGACCAGGCGTTCCACGTAGGCGCGCGGGGTGTAGTGGGCGCCGAGCTTGTGGCGTTCGCGCGGGTCCAGTGCGCGTTCCAGCAGGGTGCCGAAGATGGCGGGTTCGACGAAGCGCCAGTCGGCCTTGCCGGCCTGGATGAGCAGGCCGATCTGGTCGGCGTTGAGCGGGATGGGGTCGATGTTCTGGAACAGGCCGCCGTTGAAGCGCTGCACCTTGTGCATCAGCTGGCCTTCGTAGCCGCCGGTGTTCATCGTCTCCCATAGGGAGCGCATGGCGTCGGGGAAGTGTTCGGGGTTTTGCTGCAGGCGCTCCAGCAGGGCGGTGAAGCTGCCCTTGGGCAGGAGTTCGACGTCCTCGCTGAACATGGTGAACAGGCAGCGCTTGAGGAAGTGGGCGACGCGCTCCACATCAAAGCCCTGCTGTTCCAGGGATTTGGCGAGCTCGGCCAGGCGCGCACTGACCTCGCGGGTGACGCGGGCGGCATGCTTGCTGGCGTCGAGCTGGTCCGGCGTGAGCCACAGGTGGTGCAGGCGCTGCTGGATCTCGGGGTCGCGCAGGTCTTCCAGGCGGATGCGGTGGCGGCTCGGGTCCGGGTAGGGGACGTAGGTGCCGCCGGAGCGGGAGAACTCGGAGTAGAGCTCCAGGCTGCGGCCCACATCGGTGACGACGATGAACGGCGGGCGGCCTTCGTCTTCCGGCAGGGCGCGCACGTACTGGTCGGCCTGGTTCTGCGCGGCGAGCATGGCCTTGTCCCAGCCCTGGGTGTGCAGGCCCTTGCCGGTCTGCTTGGCCTCGAGCACGAAGCAGCCGCGGCGGTAGAGGTCGATGTAGCCGCGGTTCTCGCTGCCATCCGGGTTGCGGATGGTGACGCGGCGTTCGAACACGTAGGCGTTGTCGGCGGTGTCGTCGCTGGCCGGGTCGGGGTGGGGCAGCTCCAGCAGCTTGCACAGCTCGGTGAGGAAGAGCTGATAGTTGGCGCGCTCGGAGCCGCCGGTGTCACGCCAGCGGTCGATGAACGCCTCGACCTGCTCGGGGGCGGCCAGGGGCGTTGCGGTTTCATGATCAAAGAACGCGGCGTGGGCCGGGTTGCCCGGGGTGACTTCCATGTGACGAAGGTCCGTTTTCGTTTGGGGGCTACCTTACCGATCCGTGGCGGTGTTGTCGTCTGTGGCTTCGGTTGGAAGGGCGCCGCGGCCGCATTGCGGCCTCGCGATGACGGGGCTGGTGGGGTTTGGATGATGCGGGTGGGTGGTTGGCGTGGGAGATCCCGGCTCTTCGCTGCGCTGCGGCCGGGATGACGGGGTGGGGCGCCGCGGCCGGGGTTTCGGGTTTGGCGTTGGTGCCTGCCAAATGTGGGGCATCTGTCCCGTCATCGTGAGGCGCGAAGCACCGTGGCGTCCGGTGCCCTGGGCACTCGCCAAGCCTGAACCTTCCGGTCTGCGTGTCTTCCTGTGAATGCATTCTGGTTCTGGCACGAAGCTCGGGCGCGCGGTTCGCCCTGGCGGGTGCATGATCTTGTTTTCCGCGTGGGCGGTGTGGCGTTCTGACCCGGTCGCGATAACCCATGTGTCGTTTTGCATCATTCCGGAGTGGAGTGTTGCGGTGTGAGCCAGCGGAATCGATCACACTTTGTTTCGATGATGAGATCTTCGTCAGCAGGGGTCATGTTTGGCATCCCCCTTGCTCCTTCTCTGGCGCAGTCAATTGAAAGCCTGACTGGCCCGATTCGGTTGGCTGTGACTCGATTCCAACTTGAAGGAGAGAACCATGATGTCGACTTTCCAGAAAACTGCGATCGCGATGGTGCTGGGGTCCATGTTTGCGCTGGGCGGCCTTGGCGCGGCGCACGCCCAGGCGGGCGGCGACGCCGGCGCAGATACCGGTGCCCCGGAGGCCGGTGCCGGTGCTGAAGGAGGCGCTGGCGCTCCCGAAGGCGCTGCCGGTGGCGGCGCGGGTGCTCCGGAAGGGGGTGCTGGTGGCGCCGGTGGCGGCGGCACCATGGGCGGCGGTGGTGCCGAAGGTGGTGCGGCCGGCGGCTCCATGGGTGACCACGACGAAGAAGACGACGACGATGACGATGACGAAGGGGCCCCTGACTGGTAACAAGCCCCAGTCCCCTCAACAAGCCGGGCTCCCCGCCCGGCTTTTTTGATTGTCTCCCATCGCCCCGGTGCTTCCTCCCTATAGCCCGGCCGGGCGAGGCCTCAAACCCGTTATCGCGGTCCGACCCTGCCGTTGTTCCCGGTCGGTCGTTGGCTTTGTTGCTCCGGAAGCTGCTCTTTGTCCCAGTGTCGTCATCCCGGAAACCGCGAAGCGGTAATCCGGGATCTCGGGCGTCGGGGAGGGTCTTGGCGGTGGAGATCCCGGCTCGTCGTGGCGCTGCGGCCGGGATGACGAGGTGGGGCGCAGCGGGCGGGATCATCGCGGGTTTTATATGCAGGAGCCTGCAGTGAGGGGGAGATGGCTGGTTACAGCCAGCCGCGGCGGCGGAAGAGGTAGAGCATGACGGCGACGACGGCGAGCATGATGCCGAGCAGGATGGGGTAGCCGTAGTAGGTGGTGAGCTCGGGCATGGACCAGGGGCTGTCGGGGTGCTCGAAGTTCATGCCGTAGATGCCGACGATGAAGGTGAGCGGGATGAAGATGGTGGCGATGATGGTGAGCACGCGCATGACGTCGTTGGAGCGCTGGTTGATGGCGGACATGTAGGCCTCGATCAGGGTGGCCGCCATCTCGCGGTAGGACTCCAGCAGATCCATGATCTGGATGGTGTGGTCGTAGGCGTCGCGCAGGTACGGGAACAGCTCCGGGGTAAAGGGTTCGAGGTCGTCGCGCATGAGGCGGGCGATCACGTCACGCGTGGGCCAGAGCTGGCGACGCAGGACGAGGAGCTCGCGGCGCAGGATATGGATCTCGTTGAGGGTGTGGCGGTCGGGCTGGTCGAGGACGGTCTCTTCCAGTGTCTCCAGGCGTTCGCTGATGTGTTCCAGCACCGGGAAGGCCTGGTCGATCACGCTGTCCATCAGGGCGTAGGCGAGGTACGCGGCGCCTAGCCGGTTGAAGTTGCGGTTGGCGTTGCGCATCCGTTCGCGGACCGGCCCGAAGGGATCGGCCGCGCCGCTATGGACGCTGATGACGAGGTGGGTGCCCACCACGAACAGGTTGAGCTGGTCGAGTTCGATGTTGCCGTTGTGATGGCGCGGCTGACGCAGGATGGCGACCATTTGTGTGTCGAAGAAGTCCACCTTGGGGCGCTGGCCCTGGTGGCGCACGTCTTCCAGCGCCAGCGGGTGCAGGTCGAAGGCCTCGCCCAGGTCGTGCAATTGGCGCGGACTGGGGGCCCCCTGCAGGTGCAGCCAGACGAATCCGCCGTCGAGGGTCGGCACGCCTTCGCGCAGGGTGCGCTGCGGGTCGAGTTCGACGAGCTGTTCGCGATGGTAGTGCCAGGCGGAGACGGTGGCGTCGGCGGCGTGCGGGTGTTCGGTGGCGTGGGCGCCGTGGCCGGGGGCGGCGCCGGGCTTGAGATAGGTCTTTTCGAACAGGCGGGTCATCGCGGTTCCTGTGCCGATTTTCTGCCCAGTATAGGGTGCTGAAAAGTGCTGCGCGCGGGGGGCAACTCTGGCAGTCTGGGCGGCGACTGAACGGCCGCGGAGGCGGCTGGGTCCCACGGGGTGAGGAACAAGGAGCGCGGTATGGAACTGAAGACCATGTTGGTGCCGGTGGATGGTTCCGCCAACGCCTGGCGGGCGGTGGAAGTGGCCGCGGATCTGGCGTCCAAGTATCACGCCCGGGTGGTGCTGGTCAGCGTGCTGCTGCAGGGCGAGGTGCCGCCGCATATCCGCCAGCTCTCGGACCTGCCGGACCCGAACGATCCGCCGCTGGCAGCGGGCGGTGCGGCCGTGGGCGCCGCGGTGCCGCCGAAGGTGCTGCGGGATATCGCGAAGAAGCTGATCGAACAGGCCCACGGATACTTCACCGATCTGGGCGTGACCGACATCGAGCACCATGTGGAAGACGGCTCTCCGGCCAAGGTGATCCTGCAACAGGCGGAGTATCACGACGTGGACATGGTGGTGATGGGCTCGCGCGGCCTTGGGGGTCTGCAGGGGCTGCTCTCCGGGAGTGTCTCGCACAAGGTGCAGCAGCTGGCGCGCTGTATCGTGGTGACGGTGAACTGAGCCTCTACTCGCGGGGTTCGCGATGTCGCGGTTGTCGATCGATCTGCACGAGTGCTTTCGCAATGGCCGCCGGATCGACGCCGAGTTGAACGGCGCGATCGAGGCGGCCTGCGACAAGCGCATCAAGACGGTGGAGATCATCCACGGCAAGGGCAGCGGGCAGCTGAAGAAGCGCGTGATGCGCTTTCTGCAGCAGCCGGAGGTCAAGGCGCGCTATCACCGCCTGGAGAAGGATTCGAAGAACCACGGGCGGCTGTTCGTGCACTTCAAGCATTGATCCGAGGCCTCCTACAGTTCGGGGTGCTGTCGGCGCGTGCCTGCATCCGACTTTGGCAGGGGCTTCGCGTGCAAGCACGCTCCCACAGTGATGGTCCCACCGGGGGGCAACTAAGGCTTCTGGCGGCCCGGAAGAAGCTGTCATCCCGGAAACCGCAAAGCGGTTATCCGGGATCTCGGGCGTTGGGGCGTGGGCTGGCGTTGGAGATCCCGGCTCTCCGCTGCGCTGCGGCCGGGATGACGGGGTGTGGCGCGGCGGCCGGGATGACCTGGTGGGGGCGATGGCCGGGAGGATATGGGCTGGGGTTCTGTAGGAGCGTGCTTGCACGCGAAGCCCCTGCCCGCGTCCGACTCTGGCAGGGGCATTCGCGTGCAAGCACGCTCCTACAGTGATGTTCCCACCGGGGGGCAACTAAGGCTTCTGGCGGTCCGGAAGGGGCTGTCATCCCGGAAACCGCGAAGCGGTTATCCGGGATCTCGGGCGTAGGGGCGTGGGCTGGCGTTGGAGATCCCGGCTCTTCGCTGCGCTACGGCCGGGATGACGGGGTGTGTGGCTGGCGCGGACGTGAGGATGGATCAGCGTCTCCCTAGTTTGCGGTCGGCGAGTTCGTAGCCGAGGTCGATCATCTCGGCGGCGCGGTGGAAGTCGAATATGCCGCAGGCGTTGACCGGGACTTCGATCAGGTGCTCGGGGTTGTAGGCGGCGATGCGAAAGCGCGCGATCGTGCCCTGCATGGCCTCGATGGAGTGGGAGACGATGTCGATCATGCCCAGCGCGTGGGCTTCCTGCTCACGGCTCAGGCCGGGGTCGGTCTCGCCCAGGCCCAGCTTGTCCTGCCAGTCCAGCAGCCAGCTGCCGACGCGATCCGGCAGGGCATCTGTCAGGCGGTGGTTGAGGAACCCGCTGTCGGGTTCTTCCCGGTCCGGGTCGGGCGCCTTGGGGCGCTCGGGACGGATCAGCTCTTCGCCGACGCGGCCGTTCAGGCTGACGGCCAGGGTGATGTCGGTGTCGTCGGTCAGGGTCGGGGCGATCGGGACCGGGTTCAGCAGGCCGCCGTCCACCAGCAGCCGGCCCTTGAGGCGCACCGGGGTGAACACGGTGGGGATGGCGATGGAGGCGCGGATGGCGTCGAACAGCGAGCCGGAGTTCAGCCAGACCTCGCGCTCGCGCTCGATGTCCGTGGCCACGGCGGTGAACGAGATCGGCAGATCCTCGATGTCCATGTCGCCGAGCATGTCGCGCAGCTTCTCGATCAGGCGGTCACCACGGATCAGCCCGGCACCGCGGAAGGAGAAGTCCAGCAGTCGCCAGACGTCCTGACGGCGCAGGGACTTTACCCAGTCCTCGTAGGCATCCAGCTGGCCGGCGGCGTAGATGCCGCCGACGACCGCGCCCATGGAGGCACCGGCAATGGAGCGGATGTGGTAGTCGGAGTGTTCCTCCAGCCAGCGGATCACGCCGATCTGTGCCAGACCGCGGGCGCCGCCGCTGCCGAGGAC
This sequence comes from Thioalkalivibrio sp. ALMg9, assembly GCF_000380625.1. Lineage (NCBI taxonomy): Bacteria > Pseudomonadati > Pseudomonadota > Gammaproteobacteria > Chromatiales > Ectothiorhodospiraceae > Thioalkalivibrio > Thioalkalivibrio sp. ALMg9. The sequence goes on along the minus strand of NZ_AQYC01000004.1, from coordinate 103,381 downwards.
CAGGGAGATGGACTGGGGCTTTCGCGTCATGGTGGTCGGTGTGCCTGGGTGGAGTGTTTGCGGAGGGCCCGCCTTCTTGCGTCACAGCCTTCGCTGCGAGCGCCGCCGCCCGCGACGAGCCTGCTTAACCCAACGTTGGGGGTGTGGTGCGCTTTTTCCAGTGGCGGGTCATACGCGGTCCGGGTCGAGCAGGTGGTCGTGCAGGGCCTGGGCGGACTCGCCGGCGGGTTCTTCCACCCGCAGCTGCCAGACGGCGGCGGGGTGATCCGGCGACCATTCGCTGAAGACTACGAGGCCGGCGTACGGGCCGTGCCCGCGGATGGTGCCCAGCGTCAGGCGGCCGTCCGGGTCGCCGTACAAGTGCACTTCGAACTCGGGGGCGGGTGGCGGCAGCTTCCAGTAACCGTCGCGACCGGTCTCGCGGAAGGCGGCGTCGGAAGGCTCGGCGTCGTCGCCGAAGTGGCGGCGCAGCAGCGGCACCGACAGTCGGTGCGGCAGCCCCAGGACGGTCTCGATGCCCGTGCGGCCATGGTCAACCGCCTGGGCGGCGGACGCCAGCGGATCCCGCCGGCCCAGCCATTTCTTCAGTAGCTTGCGCATGCGCGGATCATCCGTGTGCCGTCCGCGGTCTGCAAGCGCCGGCCTTCACGTGCTGGCTTGGAGACCGGCGGTCGGCGGCGTTACCGTGCGGGTAGGTAATGCAAAGGAGTACGTCATGGGTTTTGCACTGTCCGAGATGCAGCTGTCGAGTTCCGCCTTTGGCCCTGGCCAGCCGATCCCCAAACGCCACAGCGGCGAGGGTGAGGACACCTCCCCGGCATTGCGGTGGCGGGACGTGCCGCAGGGCGCCGGGTCCCTGGCGGTGATCTGCCATGACCCGGATGCGCCGTTGATCCAGCCGGGCACCTACGGCTTCGTGCACTGGGTGCTGTACAACCTGCCGCCGGATCTGGATGGCCTCCCCGAGGCGACCGATCTGGGCGCGACCGGCCAGACGGACTTCGGCCGCACCGGCTACGGCGGGCCGATGCCGCCCGAGGGCCATGGAAAGCACCACTACTTCTTCTGGTTGCTGGCGCTGGACGCCGACCTGCAGCTCCCGCCCGGGTTGACCCTGTGGCAGTTCCTGGAGCATGCCGAGCCCCACGTGATCGGCATGAACCGCCTGGTGGGCACCTACCAGCGCGACTGAGGCCTTGTAGGAATGCCTTGTGGGAGCCGGCTTGCCGGCGAAGCCCCTGCCAGAGTCGGGCGCGGGCAGGGGCATTCGCGTGCAAGCACGCTCCCACAGTGATGCCCCCATCGGCGGGGGCCAAGGCTGGCGGCGGTCTGGAAGAGGGCGTCATCCCGGAAACCGCGAAGCGGTTATCCGGGATCTCGGGCGTTTGGGGGTTGGGCTGGCGTTGGAGATCCCGGCTCTTCGCTTCGCTACGGCCGGGATGACGGGGGGGGTGCGGTTGGTGCGGGCAGGGGGTGGCGGCGTTGTTGGCGCCATCTATCCACAAAAAAGGCCCGGGCCGAGCGAACTCGGTCCGGGCCTTTTGCGTTCCCGGGCGGGTGCCCGGGGCGGCGGGGTGCTTAGTAGCGGTAGCCGAAGGCCTTTTCGAACTTGTCGGCGAACTCTTCGGCGGTGAAGTGGTGGTTCTGGGTGCCGGAGTGCGCGATCTTGATCGAGCCGATCAGCGAGGCGATACGGCCGGTGGTCTCCCAATCAAAACCCTTTTCCAGGCCGAACAGGATGCCGGCGCGGTAGGAGTCGCCACAGCCGGTCGGATCCTTGATCGCGGCCGGTTCGACCGACGGGATGGTGATCTTCTTGCCGCCGGTGTAGATGTCGGAGCCCTCGCCACCGCGGGTGACGATCATGGCGTCGACCATTTCGGCCAGCTGTTCCAGGCTCAGGCCGGTACGGTCGGCGGTCAGCTGCGCCTCGTAGTCGTTGAACGCGGCGTAGGTGGCGTTCTCCATGAAGCGCTTCAGGTCGTCGCCGTCGAACATCGGCAGGCCCTGGCCCGGGTCGAACATGAACGGGATGCCGGCGTCGGCGAACTGCTGGGCGTGCTCGATCATGCCGTCACGGCCGTCCGGGGAGACGATGCCGACCTTGATGCCGTCGGCGTCGGTGACCTTCTGCTGGTGCGAGAAGCCCATCGCGCCCGGGTGGAAGGCGGTGATCTGGTTGTCGTCCTGGTCGGTGGTGATGAAGGCCTGACCGGTGTAGGTGTCCTTCAGCTCCTTGACGAACGTGCGCGAGATGGCGTGCTTGTCCATCCAGTCGGCGTACGGGGTGAAGTCGCCGCCCACGGTGGCCATGATCGTCGGGTCCGCGCCCAGCAGCTTCATGTTGTAGGCGATGTTGCCGGCGCAGCCGCCGAACTCGCGGCGCATGTCCGGGACCAGGAAGGACACATTCAGCATGTGCACCTTGTCCGGGAGGATGTGGTTCTTGAAGCGATCGGGGAACACCATGATGGTGTCGTAGGCCATGGACCCACAGATCAGTGCGGACATTGTTGCTCCTTAGCGTTGGCTGAAATCGTTGTCGTGCGCGCCTTTGAAGGCGGCACAGGACGTCCCGTGGCGCGCGCTGGAAGCCCGAATGGCGCGCCGGTCACGGGTCGTGCGATGTGCATAGGGTAAGTATTTGGGCGCAAAACAACAAATCAGGGGGGCTGCACGACGCCCGTCGAGTGCGTCCGCAGCCCCCTGAAGACGTGCCCGGACGGAGGTTCCGGGGCGGTCCGGCTCAGTCGTCCTGTTCGAGCAGGTGGCGTTCCATGTCGACGATGAAGTCTGGCAGGGTGTCGAGGTCGTGCTCGTCGCGGACGCCGAGCTCGCCTTCCAGCACCAGCGCCTGTCCGGGGTGCTTCTCGCTGTGGAGGAACTGATTGGTGATCTGGCCGGGATAGAATACCTCGATCTCGGTCCACTCCGGTTCCGCGTCGTCGAGGTTGCCGTCCACCCGGCGGGCCACGATGTCCGCGTCCTCGTTCTCCAGACCCAGGGTCTGCGGCAGCGAGACCAGATGCCAGCGGGCGCCCGCAGCACTGTGGACGGCGAAGGCCACGTTGTAGGTGCCGCCGTGTTCCAGCGTCTTGCTGTCGCGTTCGTTCGGGGCTTCCAGCGAACGCGTCAGGGCGATGCGCCAGGCACCGTCCTCGTAAGCGCCCGAGGCGCTGATGGCCCCGCGGCTGCCGCTCGGCTCCTGCAGGAAGCGTTGCGGGATGACGTCACCCTCTTCCCAGTCGTGGTCGGGGTCGAACGGGACCGCATTGTCTTCGGAGATGTAGTAGTGGTCATCCTGATCGTACTGGCGATCCAGCAGGGCCTCCCAGTCGAGGGAGCGTGAGCCGGTCTGCTCGGGGTCGAACATCCAGGCGGGCTGGTCCTGCTCGTCGTCCCAGTTGTCGGTGAACATGCTGTCCCCCTCGGAGGACAGCCGGTAGTGCAGCACGTAGTTGTTGTCGGCGTAGCCCATGGGGTGGCTGCGATGCGAGCGCCACTGCCACAGATCGATAAAGCCCCCGGCTTTCTGCAGCTCCTCCAGGGCCCCGTCGTCCTTGATCTGGTCCCAGGACTTTTCCGTGGGGTCTTCGGTCGTGCGGGTCTGGGGCAGGTACTTGCGCACGTCGCTGCGGCCCAGTTCCTCACCCAGCTTGGGATGCTCGGTCACGGCCTCGGAGTCCACCTCGGAGGTCAGGCTGCGCATGCCCTCGTGGGCAGTCATCCAGCCGCCCAGGCGATCGAAGCCGTCGACCGCGCCGTCATCCAGCATCATGGAGATGCGGTCTTCGTACAGGCCATGTTCGTCAGGGCCGGGGCCGCCGGAACCGTAGCGGACCCAGTCGCCATCCTCGTAGCGCCAGACCTGGTGATACCAGCTGGGATCGTCGGTCTCGTACTTGTAATGGATACGGAACTCTTCGTCGTTGTACACCGCGCCGACGCTCAGTACGGCGCTCCCGTCCTCCTCGGAGGGGATATACACGTTGCGATCGGTATCGACCATGCGGGGTTCTGCCAGGCCGAGCCCCGGGACTGTTCCGGCGATCGCGATCACGAGCAGTGAACGTTCCATGGTAAATCCTTTCGTTCTGGGTGGGAATTCAATGTGACACCCACTAGTTCTGGCAGTTCCGCCGGGGCCTTTTCCCCTTCGGCCAGAGTCCCCGGGGCTGGCCTGTGGCAGCATGGGGTCATTCCCGTGAGCGAGGGCGTGACTGATGAATCCGCGCGTACTGATCCCGATCCTGATCATCCTGCTGTTGTTGCTGAGCCTGTGGTCCATGAGCCTGGACGGCGACGGGGGCATCCTGCCCGGCGCGCCCGATACGGGTGCGGCACCGGCGGCCGAGCGCCTGGCCGATGGATCAGGATCGGTTGCGCCCCGGGCGGCATGAATACAGCCACGGCGCCCGCTCCGGATGCGCCGCACGCCGGGCGCGACGTGATCTTCCGCGCCGCCGGGGTGACCAAGGTCTACCGCATGGGCGAGGTGACGATCCACGCCCTGCGCGGCGTGGACCTGGAGCTCTATACCGGCGAGCTGGTGGTGATGCTGGGGGCCTCGGGCTCCGGCAAGTCGACGCTGCTGAACATCATGGGCGGGCTGGATACCGCGTCCGAGGGCGAGGTGCGCTACCGCGACCAGGACCTGGCACAGGCCTCCGAGCGCACGCTGACGGCCTTTCGCCGTGACCATGTCGGCTTCGTGTTCCAGTTCTACAACCTGATCTCCAGCCTGACCGCGCGCGAGAACGTGGCGATTGTCACCGAGATCTCGCGCGACCCGATGCCGCCGGAGGAGGCGCTGGCGCTGGTGGGGCTGGAGGACCGCATGGACCACTTCCCCTCGCAGCTCTCCGGCGGCGAGCAGCAGCGGGTGGCCATCGCCCGCGCGATCGCCAAGCAGCCAGCGGTGCTGTTGTGCGACGAGCCGACCGGCGCGCTGGACTCGAAGACCGGCATCCGCGTACTGGAGGTGCTGCAGCACATCAACGAGCGTCTGGATACGACGGTGGCGATCATTACCCACAATGCGGTGATCGGCGAGATGGCCGATCGCGTGATCCACCTGAGCGACGGCCGCGTGAGCGAGATTCACGAGAATGCCAGCCGACAGTCTCCTTCCTCGTTGCACTGGTAGCGGCGCCGGTCCCGTCTCGTGCGCGCCCTGAACCGCAAGATCCTGCGCGATCTCGGCCACCTGAAGGGGCAGGCGGCGGCGATCGCGCTGGTGATTGCCAGCGGGGTGATGACGCTGGTGATCGCGGTGACCAGTCTCGACGCCCTGACCATCACCAAGGAGCGTTTCTACTCGGAATACCAGTTCGCCGACGTGTTCGCGGAGATCACGCGCGCGCCGGAGAGCGCGGTGGAACGCTTCCGCGACGCGCCGGGCATCAACCAGATCGAGACCCGGGTGCAGGCCCCGGTGCGTCTGGAGGTCGCCGGCTTCGACGACCCGATCCGGGGCACCATGCTCTCCCTGCCGGACGGGGGCGAGCCGCTGCTGAACCGGCTCTACCTGCGCGAGGGCCGGCTGCCCGAGCCCGGGCGCGAGCGCGAGGTGGTGGTCAGCGAGGCCTTCGCCGAGGCGCACGGACTGGGCAGCGGGGATGCCCTGCGCGCGATCATCGACGGGCGCCTGACCGACCTGCAGATCAGCGGCATCGCGCTGTCGCCGGAGTTCGTCTACCAGATCAGCCCCACCGACCTGCTGCCGGATTACGAGCGCTACGGCATCCTGTGGATGAACCGCCGCGCGCTGGCGGCCGCCTACGGGATGGAGGGGGCGTTCAATTCCGTCGCCGTGAGTCTGCAAGCGGGCGCCGACCCGGAGCCCGTGATCGAGGCCATGGACCGCGCGCTGGCCCGCTACGGCGGCCTGGGCGCCTACGGGCGCGAGGACCAGTTCTCGCACCGCTTCCTGTCCGAGGAGCTGACCCAGCTGCGCGCCCAGGCGGCGATCCTGCCGACCATCTTCCTGGCGGTGGCGGCGTTTCTGCTGAACGTCGTGGTCGGACGCATCATCCGCTCGCAGCGCGAGCCGATCGCGGTGCTCAAGGCCTTTGGTTACGGCAATGGTGCGATTGCCGCGCACTACGCCCTGCTGACCGCCGGCATCGTGCTGGTGGGCTGTGCGCTGGGGCTCGCGTTCGGGGCCTGGGCCGCGCAGGGCCTGGCCGGGATCTACGCCGAGTACTTCCGCTTCCCGGCGATGAGCTTTCGCCTGCAGCCCTGGGTGATGGTGCTGGCGGTAGCCGTGGCGATGGGCGCGGCCATGCTCGGCACCTTCCGCGCGGTGTGGCAGGCGGTGCGCATGGCCCCGGCCGAGGCCATGCGCCCACCGGCACCGGAACGTTTTCACCGCGGCTGGATGGAGCGCACGGCGGCGTGGCGTGGGCTGGATCAGCCGACCCGCATCATCCTGCGCAACCTCGCGCGCCACCGGCTCAAGTCCGTGCTGTCGGTGATCGGCATCGGTCTGTCCGGTGGACTGCTGCTGATGGGCGCCTACCAGCTGAACGCGGTGGACCAGATGCTGGATACCCAGTACGGGCAGGTGCTGCAGATGGACATCGATCTGCAGTTCACCGATCCGGTGCCGGCGCGCGTGGCCGGGGAGCTGCGCCACGAGCCGGGCGTGCTGGCGGTGGAGACCTTCCGCGCGGTGCCGGTGCGCCTGGTCGGGGTGAACCGCGAAGAGCGCGTGCGCCTGCTGGGTCTGGACGCGGAACCGCGCCTGCGTCAGCTGCCGATGGCCGGCGGGCGCGGTCGCCTGCCGGACGAAGGCATCCTGCTGACCGACTACCTGGCGGAGCAGCTGGGGCTGCGCGTCGGCGATCCGGTAGAGCTGGAGATCCTGGAGGGGCGCCGGCGCACGGTCTCGGTGCCGCTGGCCGGGGTGGTGGAGGAGCCGATCGGCGTTGGCGCCTACATGTACCGCCCGGCCCTGAATCGCCTGATCGGCGAGGGGCCGGCCGTCTCCGGGGCCTGGCTGCTGACCGACCGTGCACAGGAGGAGGCGCTGTTCCGCAGTCTGTCCGATCGGCCGCGCGTCGCCAGTGTCGGTCTGATCGCGGAAGCCGAGCGCAACATCCGCGAATACATCGGCGAGACCATCATCGTGTTCGCGCTGGTGTTCGTGGCGCTGGCGGTGTCCATCGCCTTCGCCGTGACCTACAACAACGCGCGCATCACCTATGCCGAACGCGCCCGTGACCTGGCGACGCTGGAGGTGCTCGGCTACTCGCGCGGCCAGGTGAGCTGGATCCTGTTGGGCGAGATCGCCGTGCTGACGCTGGCGGCGATCCCGGTCGCCTGGCTCACCGGTACGGGTTTCGCCTGGCTGCTGAACCAGGCCTTCGCGATGGACCTGCTGCGCGTGCCGTTCGTGATCACGCCGCAGGCCTACGGCTTCGCCGCGCTCGGCATCCTGGTCGCGGCCAGCCTGACCGCGTTCCTCGCCTGGCGCCGCCTGCAGCACCTTGACCGCGTGCAGGCCCTGAAGGCCGCGGAATGACATTCCGGAGGACCGCCCAACATTCGAGCAGGCCGGCCGTCATTGCGAGGAGCCGAAGGCGACGCGGCAATCTCCATCCGGAACCACCACAGCCGGATCTTGAACGCATTCCCAGCTTTCGGAGATTACTCGCTGCGCTCGCCTTTCAGGTCGGCCTGCGGCCGTTCAACGCGCTGCGCGCTTTTGTGCTTCGTCGCTGCGCTCCTCGCAATGACGGGTACGGATTTGGGTGGGTGCGGCGCGGGGCAGCGACGTAGGATGTGATGAGCGGAGCGAATCGCATCATCTGGAAGCCACGGGAATCCACCGATGCAAAAAGGTGGCAAAACCGTGGATACCGGCCATTCGCGCGGCTTCCCGGCGCCGTCTTGATGCGATTCGCTTCGCTCGTCGCATCCTACGTGTGGGGGGCGTGTTGCTCGGGGGTGGCCCTGGGCGCGTCGAGGCGGGATTTGCGAGACTGATGGCATGTTGATGAAAAAGCGGATCACGATCGGGCTGGTGGTGCTGGCGGGGGTGGCCGCACTGGTGTGGGCGCTGCGGCCGCAGCCGGTGCCGGTGTCGCTGAGCGAGGTGCGGGCCGGGGCGTTCGAGGAGACGGTGCGCGAGGAGGGGCGTACCCGGCTGCGCGAGACCTACACCGTGTCGGCGCCGATTGCCGGCTATCTGCATCGGGTGGCGCTGGAGGAGGGCGACGCGGTGGCGCTGGGCGATACGCTGTTCCGCCTGGAGCCGTTGCCGACGCCGGCGCTGGATGCGCGCTCGCGTGAGCAGGCGCGCGAGAACCTGGCTGCCGCGCGTTCGCGTTTGCAAAGCGCGGAGGCGAACCTGGAGAACCTGCGGGCCGAGGCGCGTTTTGCCGAGTCCGAGTATCGCCGCCACCAGGAGTTGTTCGACCGCGGGGCGGTGTCCGCGACCGAGATGGAGCGCATGGAGACGATGCGCGACCGGGCGCGTTCCGCCGTGCGCGCGGGCGAGTCGGCGGTGGAGGTCGCGCGCAGCGAGATCGAGAGTGCCCGCGTGGTGCTGGATATCGCCAGCGGCCAGATGCCGGAATCCGAGGCGGATACCCTGTCCGTGCGTTCGCCCGCCGAGGGCGTGGTGCTGGAGCGCTACCGCTGCTGCGAGGGCACCATCGGCGCCGGCGAGCCGGTACTGGTCGTCGGCGATCTGGACGACCTGGAGGTGCAGGTGGACCTGCTGTCGATGGATGCGGTGCGCGTGGTACCGGGAATGCGTGTGCGCCTGACCGACTGGGGTCGTGATGCGAAGCTGGACGCCACGGTGCGCCGGGTGCAGCCCTTCGGCTTCACCAAAATCTCCGCGCTGGGCGTGGACGAACAGCGTGTGCCGGTGATCCTCGATCTGGATGCGGTGGAGGCGCGCCTGGCCGGGCTGGCCGTTGGCTACCGCGTGGAGGCCGAGTTTCTGCTGTGGGAGGGCGACGACGTGCTGCAGGTGCCGACCAGTGCGTTGTTCCGCGACCGTGGCGAGTGGTCGGTGTTCGTGGTCGAGGACGGGCGTGCGGAGCCGCGACGGGTCGAGGTGGGCCGCCGTTCCGGGTTCACCACGCAGATCCTTGAGGGCCTGGAGGCAGGCGAGCGCGTAGTTACCCGTCCGGGCGACCGCGTGCAGGCCGGTACCCGCGTCGTCGAAAACTGACCTGCCCATGGTCGAAACCCCGAATGCCTCGCCCGAGGCGCTGGATGACCTGCTGAGTCCGCTGGATGCCGCGCTGGCCACGCGCGGTGCGGCCGTGCTGGTGGCCGAACCGGGGGCGGGCAAGACCACGCGGGTGCCGCTGCACCTGGCGGATTCCGTATCCGGGGGGCGGGTCATCGTACTTCAGCCGCGCCGCCTGGCCGCGCGCATGGCGGCCACGTTCATGGCCGGGCAACGCGGCGAGCCGGTCGGGCAGACGGTGGGTTACCGCGTGCGCGACGAACAGAAGGTCTCGGCGCATACCCGCGTCGAGCTGGTCACCGATGGCCTGTTCCTGCGCCGCATCCAGGCCGACCCGCTGCTGGAGGATGTCGGCGCGGTCGTGTTCGACGAATTCCACCTGCGCCGGCCCGAGGCCGAACTGGCGCTGGCTTTCGCGCTGCAGGTGCGCCGGTTGCTGCGCCCGGAGCTGCGGATCGTGGTGATGTCCGCCACCCTCGACGACGAGGCCGTGGCGCGACTGCTTGCGGGGCCGGAGGCGGACCCCGTGCCCGTATTGCGGGCTCGCGGACGACAGTTCCCCGTGGAGGTGCGCTACGCGCCGCCGAGGAAGGGCGCCCCGCTGGCCGACACCGTGGCGCAGGCCGTGCGCGAGGCACTGGAGGCCGAGCCGGGTTCGGTGCTGGTCTTTCTGCCCGGCGAGCGCGAGATCCGCGAGGTGGCCGCGCGCCTGGGGGAGACCCTGGAGACGCCGGTCGGCCCCGCGCGGGTGGCACCGTTGTTCGGGCGGCTGTCGGCGGAGGAGCAGAACCGTGCGGTGCGACCGGCTCCGCAAGGCGAACGCAAGGTGGTGCTGGCCACCGACATTGCCGAGACCAGCCTGACCATCGAGGGTGTGCGCGTGGTGGTCGACGCGGGGCTATCCCGTGAGCCGCGTTTTGATGCCGCCACCGGGCTGTCGCGACTGGTGACGGTCGCCGCCTCGAAGGCCGCGGCGGAACAGCGCGCCGGCCGTGCCGGACGGACCGAACCCGGCGTCGCGATCCGGCTGTGGGCGCGCGCCGAGGAGGTGCAGCGTCCGGACTACGCGACGCCCGGGTTGCAACAGGTCGATCTGTTGCCGCTGGCCCTGGAGCTGGCCGGCTGGGGCGAGGCGGTGGCCGAACTCGACTGGCTGGAGCCGCCGCCGGCGCACGGCATGGCCGCCGCGCAGGCGATCCTTTCGGAGCTGGGCGCGCTGGACGCCGAAGGGCGGATCACCGGTCACGGCCGCGCCCTGCTGCGGCTGCCGACGCATCCGCGCCTGGCGCACATGCTGCTGCGGGCGCGCGAGCGGGGCCTCTCGCGTCTGGCCTGCGAGCTGGCGGTGGTGGTCGAGGAGCCGGGAATGGCCGGGCCGGGTGCCCCGCTGGAACTGGGGGAGCGCCTGGTGCAGGCACGGCGTGCGGGCGGCCGCGCCTGGAAGTCCGGGCTGCGGCGGCTGGAGCAGGCCCTGGCGCGGCTGGACGACCGCGCCGGCGCAGCAGAATCCGTACTGGACGAGGCTGTGGCGCTGGGGGTGCTGGCTGCGCTGGCCTGGCCCGAACGCATCGCGCGGCCACGCGGCGGGCAGGCCGGGCGCTTCGTGATGGGCAATGGCCGCGGGGCGTTGCTGTCGGAGCGCGAGCGCCTGGCGCATGCCGAGTACCTGGTGGCGGTGGACTGCACCGACGCCGAACGCGAGGCACGTATCCGCTGCGCGGTGGCGCTGGACCTCGCCGCGCTGGAGCGCGAGGCCCCGGAGCTTTTCCACCGCGAGACGCGTTGCGACTGGGTGGAGGACGGGGCGCGGCTGGAGAACGCGCGCATCCGCCGCATTGGCACGTTGGTGGTCGAGCGGCAGATGGTCGCGCTGGACGACCCCGCGTCCACGATCCCGCGCTGGTGTGAACGGATGCGCCGCGAAGGGCTTGCGCTGCTGCCGTGGGATGACGCGGCGACCCAGCTGCGCGCGCGCATCCAGCTGCTGCATCAGGCGATGCCGGAGGCGGGCTTTCCCGACATGGGTGACGCCGCGTTACTCGCCGGTCTCGAGGACTGGCTGGGGCCGTACCTGGCCGGGATGACGCGGCTGCGCGATCTGGACCGGCTGGACCTGGCTGCGATCCTGCGCGCGCGGCTGGACTGGGAGCATCAACAGCGACTGGAGCGCGACGCGCCGGCCCGTATCGCGGTGCCCTCCGGTTCCGCCCACCGGGTCGACTACACCCAGGACCCGCCGGTGCTGGCGGTGAAGCTGCAGGAGCTGTTCGGCCTGGCGGAAACGCCCGCGGTAGCCGGAGGTCGCGTGGCGCTGGTGCTGCACCTGCTGTCGCCGGCGCGGCGCCCGGTGCAGGTCACCCAGGATCTGAAGAGTTTCTGGGAGAACGGCTACCCGGAGGTGCGGCGCGAGCTGAAGGGCCGTTACCCGAAACACCCGTGGCCGGAGGATCCGTGGAATGCGCCGGCCACGCGGCATGCGAAGCGGCGTGGGTAGGCAGTCCAGGTTTGGCGGGGGCTTCGCCTGCAAGCAGGCTCCCACAGAGGTCAGCACAACGCGGGACGCCGCGCGTGACCCCCTGTGTTGTCATCCCGGAAACCGCGGAGCGGTTATCCGGGGTCTCGGGCGTCGGGGTGGCCATGGCCGCGGAGATCCCGGCTCTTCGCTGCGCTGTGGCCGGGATGACGCCGGGGTGATGGGCGCCAGGCAGCACCTGGGGCGCGGGGTGGTGGGGACGATGCGGCGGAGGGCGTTCTCCGGTAGTGTCGCGTTCAGCTCTGTTGCGAGTCCCGTGCGAGGAAGCGAACCCCGATGCTGAAGTTTCTGACCGTGATCCTGATCCTGCTGTTCGTCTGGTGGCGGGTGTCGCGCTGGATGGATGTGCGCCGCCGCCGTGCGCGGGGGGAGGATGTGTCCTATCAGGTGGACGTGAAGGGGTTTCGCCCGATCACGGTGCTCAGTGTCATCTTCCTGCTGCTGTACGGCGGCTACGTGATCTGGTTTGCCCTGAACGAGTGGTTCGATCTGCTGTAGATCAACGTCTCCCTAGTCGATCCCGAGTTTCTTCAGGCGATAACGCAACTGGCGGAAGCTGAGGCCGAGCAGGCGTGCGGCGGCCGTGCGGTTGCCGCCGGTCTGCTGCAGGGCGGTAGCGATGGCCTGGCGTTCCTGCGCGGCGAGCTGGTCGTCCAGGGCGCTCTCCGCGCCGTCGAGGCCGTTCTCGGGTTCGCCGTACTCCGCGCCCGGGGTGGGTTCGGTGCCCAGACCGTTCGCCGGCAGGTCGATGTTGCCGGCGCGGATCAGCGGCCCTTCGCACAACGTCGCGGCGCGTTCCAGGATGTTCTCCAGCTCGCGGACGTTGCCGGGGAAGCCGTGCCCCTGCAGGGCCGCGAGGGCGTCGGGTGCCAGTTCCAGGTCGCCGGTCTGCCACTGGTCGCCGATGCGTTGCAGGATGCGCGTGGCCAGGCGTTCGATGTCGCCGCGGCGCGCGCGCAACGGCGGCACCTTCAGCTCGATCACGTTCAGGCGGTAGTAGAGATCCTGGCGAAAGCGGCCCTCGCGCACGGCCTTTTCCAGGTCGTGGTGGGTGGCGCTGAGGATGCGTACGTCGACCGGGATCTCGCGGGTGCCACCGACCGGCTTGATGGCGCGTTCCTGGATGGCGCGCAGGAGCTTCACCTGCATCGGCAGCGGCAGGTCGGCGACCTCGTCGAGGAACAGCGTGCCGCCGTCGGCGGACTGGAACAGACCGGTATGGTCCTGGGTGGCCCCGGTGAACGCGCCCTTGCGGTGGCCGAAAAACTCGCTCTCCATCAGCTCGCCGGGGATGGCGCCGCAGTTGACCGGCACGAATGGACGTTCGGCGCGCGGGCCGAGGCGGTGGATCTCGCGCGCGACCAGTTCCTTGCCGGATCCGGACTCTCCGGAGATGAACACCGGGGCCTGGCTGCGCGCCAGCTTGTGGATGGTGGCACGCAGACGCTGCATGGGCTCGGACTGGCCCAGCAGGGGGCTGTCATCGGGGGTGGCCGGGGTGGCGTCGTCGCCGGGCTCTTCCGCGATCGAGGCAGCCGGCTCCAGGCGCAGGGCCGCGTCGATCAGTTCGCGCAGCTGTTTCAGGTCCACCGGCTTGCTGACGAAGTCGAAGGCTCCCAGCTTCAGCGCCAGGACGGCGGTATCCACGCTGCCGTGGGCGGTGATGACGGCCACGGGAAGCTCCGGGCGTTCGCTCTGGATGTGGCGGACGAGGTCCAGCCCGTCGCCGTCCGGCAGGCGCATGTCGGTCAGGCACAGGTCAAAGTCGTGCTCGGCGATCAGGGCGCGGGCCGGCTCGAGGCGGGTGGCCGTGGTGGCCTCAAGGCCCATGCGGGCCAGGGTGATCTCGAGAAGTTCGCAGATGTCGGGCTCGTCGTCCACGACCAGCACGTGGCGGATACTCATGCGCCTTGTTCCTTTGGCGAATCGGTTTCCAGGGGGGCGAACAGGATTCGGAAGCAGCCGCCGATGGGTGTGTGGACGTATTCCAGCGACGCCCCGTTGTTTTCGCACAGCATGCGCGAGATGTACAGGCCAAGGCCGGTGCCCCCGGCACGCCCGGAGACGAACGGTTCGAACAGGTCCTTCTCCTGTTCGGCAGAGATGCCCGGCCCGGCGTCGATCACGTCCAGACTGACCACCCGCGCGACCTGGCCGGCGCCGCCGCGCAGCACGATGGGCGGGCTGTCGGGCTGATCGTGGCCGCCATGGATGCGCGCATTGCTGCACAGGTTCCACAGGATCTGGTTGAGCTGGGAGGGGTCGAACTGGATCTCGGAATCGGCCGGTTCGATGCGCGCATGCAGGGTCTCTCGCGGCAACTGCAGCGCACCGCAGAACTCCTCGGCGAAGCGATCCAGGGTCTCCTGAAGGTTCAGCCGCTCGCGTCCTCCGGCGTCCCTGCGTGACAGGCTGAGGACGTTGGAGATCAGTTCGTTCACGCGCTTGCTCTGGTTGTTGATGATGTCGAGCAGGCGCTGGTCGTGAGGCTTGAGATCCGGCGATTCGCCGAGCAGCTGTGCGCTGTGGCTGATGGCTCCCAGGGGGTTGCGAATCTCGTGGGCAATGCTGGCGGTCAGGCGGCCGAGGGCCTGCAGCTTGCCGGCCTGGGCCTGACGCTGGAGTTCGGCGGCGTCCTCCAGGATCAGCAGGCTGCCCTGGTCGCCGCGGTCACCCAGCGGGGCCAGACGGATCCGCAGGGCCGGCTGGTTGCGGTCGCCCGGCAGCTGCTGGCTGGTCGTGGGCATGCCGTTGCGCTGCCAGTCGCGGATCACGCGTGCCACCGAGGGCGACAGGGACGACAGGTGGCGTCCCGGCCGCGGGGGGAGCAGGCGGCGCGCGGCCTCGTTGATGGAGCGGATGTACCCGTCCGGGTCGACCGCGATGACACCGGCGCTCATGCGCGCGATGATCTGGGCGTTCAGTTCGGCCAGGTTGGCCAGGTCCACCTCCTGGCGTTCCACCTGGGCGCGGGTCTCGCCGGCCCGGCGGGCGAACTGGCGGGCCAGCAGGCCGGCCGCAAACAGGGTGGCGCCCAGCAGCCCCGCCTGGGTGATGGCGGTATCGGCGGGGTGCAGGAATAGTGCGCTTACGCCCTCGGCCAGCAACAGCGCCAGGGTGGCGATCGCGGCCAGGGTCAGGGCGAAGCGTGCGCTGGAGAGCAGCACGGCTGCCACCAGGGCCGGGACCAGCAGCAGGCCAATGCCGGTGCCAACCCCTCCGGAGACGATCAGCAACGCGATCAGGCCGATGCCGTCGCCGGCGCCGCCGATCAACGCGATACGGGTGAGGCTGGTGGTGTCCGGATTGTGGGTGCAGCGCCAGGCGAAGGCGGCGGCGACGAGCGCAAACGCGAGATAGGCGGTGGCGATGACCGCGTAGAACTGGGGGGTGACGAGATGTAGCCCCAGCGGGGTATCCGGGAACAGCCCGAGTAGTAGCAGGACCGCCGCAACAAAGACCCGGTAGAGCGCGAAAAGCCAGGCGGAACGCCGGGTGTCGGCGTCGATCGGCGTGTTCCCCCCGGACTGGTTATCCATGGACGAGGGTCAGTCGTCTTCGGTGCGGGAGTCGGCGTCCGAGCGGTTGCGGTCGACCTCGGCGTGCTGCGGTGAGCAGTAGAGGCGGTCGCCGTCGCGGTAGGCCTCGGCCTCCGGCACGTGCACGCCGCAGAAGGCGCAGCGGATCACCGCGCCGCCCTCTTTCAGGCGTTCGGGCCGTTCATCCTGGCGGACCTGCTTGCGGTTGCTGGTGGAGCGCACGAGGGTGCGCACCGCAAGGAACACGGCGACGATGGCGACGATCAGTAGCAGCAGGCGCATGGCGTGATTCTAGGGAGACGCTGATGAATTTGCACGTGCGCGTAGACGCCCCGTTGTGCTGGCAGGATGACGATCGCGGACCCCCGCCGTAGGAGGCCCGCGAGCCCGTTGGCTTTAGCCGGTGTTGCGCATGCCCGCGGCGATCGCGTTGATCGAGCGCAGCAGGGGCGACAGCCACGGATTTTCGTCGGCGTCGTCGTCGGCCTCGGCGTCGAACTGGCGGGACTCGCGCAGCAGGTGAATCTGGATGCTGTTGAGCGGGTCCAGGTACGGGTTGCGCCGTTGCAGCGAACGCGCCAGCAGGGGCGTCTCGTCCATCAGTCGTTCCAGTTGTGCCACGCGCAGCACTTCGGTGACGGTGCGGCTGTGTTCCTCGCGCACCAGGACGTAGATGCGCTCGGCCAGTTCCGGGTCGCTGCACAGGCGGGCGTACTCCGCGGCGGTGCGCATGTCGGCCTTGGTCAGGGCCATCTGGCAGTTGGACAGCAACGAGCGGAAGAACGGCCACTCCTGGTACATCCGCTGCAACTGGGCCAGGCGTTCGGGGTCATCGCCGCGCCACTGTTCCAGCGCGGTGCCGATGCCGTACCAGGCGGGCAGGGTGTGGCGCGCCTGGGCCCAGCCGAAGACCCAGGGGATCGCGCGGATCGAGCTCTTGGAGCGATCGGTCTTGCGGCGGTGCGACGGCCGCGAGCCGATATTCAGGAAGCCGATCTCCTGTACCGGGGTGATCTCGTAGAAGTAATCGAGCACGCGTTCGGTGCGGTCGATCAGCTCGCGGTAGGCATCCTCGCCAGCCTGCGCGAGCTCGTGCATGGTGGCGCGGTAGTCGTCGCGGTCCTTGCGCGGCGGCCGGATCAGGCTGCGCGAGGCCAGCATGACGCCGGTCGCACCCATGCCCAGCTCGTACACCGCGGTCTCCACGTTGGAGTACTTGTACGACAGGACCTCGCCCTGTTCGGTGAACTTGATCCGGCCCTGCACCGTGGCCGGGGGCTGGGCGAGGATGGACTCGTGGGTCGGGCCGCCGCCGCGCCCGACGGTGCCGCCGCGGCCGTGGAACAGCTGGCAGCGCACACCGAAGCGATCGGTAATGCCGACGATCTTCTTCTGTGCCTCGTAGAGGTTCCAGCTGGAGGCGAGGATGCCGCCGTCCTTGCAGGAATCGGAGTAGCCGAGCATGACGTCCTGGATGTTGCCGGAGGCGGCCAGCAGTCGTGCATATACCGGGTTGGACAGCAGGCCCTCGAGGACGTCCTCGACATGCAGCAGGTCCTCGATGGTCTCGAACAGCGGCGAGATGCGCAGATGGCAGAACGGGTTGCCTTCTTCGTCGTTGCCCGCGAGACCTGCCAGACGGCCCAGCAGCAGGACCTCCAGCACATGCGAGGCGGCGTGGGTCATGGAGATCACGTAGGTGCCGATGCCGTCCGGACCGACCTCGCGGCGCATGCTCTGGATCACCTCGAACACGCGCAGGGTCTCGCGGGTGCTCTCGCCCAGGGGCTTGCGGTCCACCTCGGGCAGGTTCTCCAAGGCGATCAGTTCGCTCAGCGCCTGCTGGCGGCCGGTCTCGTCCAGCGCGGCGTAGTCGGTGTCCGGTGCCAACTGGCCCAGCAGTTCCGCGATCGCGTCGGAGTGGACGGTGGACTCCTGGCGCACGTCCAGGTGGTGCAGGTGAAAGCCGAAGGTCTCGACCAGGCGGATCAGGTCGGTCAGCGCGCCGCTGGCGATGTTGCGATCACCATGGCTGACCAGCGAGTCGCGGATCAGCTTGAGGTCGTTCAGGAAGGCCTGGGCGTCGGCATAGGCGCTGTTGGTCGGCAGCACGGCGGCCTCGCCGCGGACCCGGCGCACCACGGTGTCCAGGGTCTCGCGCAGACGGTAGCGCATGATGTAGAGCTTGCGCCGGTAGGGCTCGCTCTCGAAGCGGTCGGAGGCGCCCTGGAACACCGCGTTGGCGATATTGGAGTCGGCGTCCAGGCTGTCGAGGAATGCCTGCGACGGCTGGCACATGAAGGATGAGTGAGTCAGCACGTTGCGCAGGTGGTTGACCCGCTTGAGGTACTCGCGCAGGACCTGTTCCATTGCCAGGCGGCAGGACAGCTCGGTGACCTCGGGGGTCACGTTCGGGTTCCCGTCGCGGTCGCCGCCGATCCAGGAGCCAAAGTGCAGGAAGGCCGGGATGCGTACCGGCAGGCTGCCGTCCGGGTTGACGCCGTAGATCCGGCGGATGGCCTTCTCGAGGAAGCGGTAGGACTGCGGGATGGCCTCGAACAGGCTCTCCTCGAAATAGAACAGGCCGTACTTGATCTCGTCCTGAACCTGCGGCTTTTTCACCCGCACCTCGTTGGTGCGCCAGAGGATCTGGATCTGGGTCTCCAGTTCCTCGGTGATCAGGCGGCGTTCCTCCTCGCCCAGCCCCGGCTGGTTCAGCCGGTCGGCGGTCTCGAACACGCGGCGCTGGTTCTCCATCGTGGTCCGGCGGCGGGCCTCGGTCGGGTGGGCGGTGAACACCGGCTGGTAGTGCAGCTCGTTGAGCAGGCGTTCCAGCTCCTCGGCGGTGACGCCTTCGCCATGCAGCTCGCGCAGGGTCTGGTCGAAGGAGCCGGTCCACAGCGGCTCGCCGCTGGAGACCTGGGCGCGGCGCCAGCGGTAGAACAGGTCTTCCTCGGCGATGTTGACCAGGCTGAAGTAGATGCTGAAGGCGCGGATCACGCGCTCGGTCAGCGAGGCGTCGAAGTGCGTGATGTCGGCCATCAGCTGGCGGCGCAGGTCCGGATCCTCGTCCTTGCGCAGGCTGACGAAGCCACGGCGCAGCTTCTCCACCGCGTCGAACACGGCCTGGCCTTCCAGGTCGTGAATCACGTTGCCCAGGAGTTCCCCGAACAGCCGCACGCGGGCGCGCAGTTCCTTGTCCTTGGGGAGGAATCGGTCGTGTTGATCGCTTCGAGTCATATCGGGCCTGTGCGCGCAGGACGACGATCGCCGCTGCCTGGGCTTGCCGGTTGGGGTTCGGGAGGTCGCGAAAAGGACGCGATTATAGCGCAGATGCCGCCTTCGCACGCCGGCTGCGGCGCGGAAGCTGTTCGCGGTACAGGGCGAGATAGGCATCGGCGCTGGCGGTCCAGCCGAAGTCGCGCGCCATGCCGTTGTGCATCAGCTGTTCCCAGTGGCCGTCGCCGCGGGCGGTATACAGCGCCAGGGCGCGCTCCAGGGCGGCGCCGAGGGCGGCGACGCTGTCCGGGGTGAAGCTGAAACCGGTGGCGGTGCCCGCCTCCAGGTTCTCCGGCGTGGCATCCACGACGGTGTCGGCCAGACCGCCGGTGGCGTGGACCACCGGCGGGGTGCCGTAGCGCAGGCTGTAGAGCTGGTTGAGCCCGCAGGGCTCGAAGCGCGACGGCATCAGGAACAGGTCGGACCCGGCCTCGATCTGGTGGGCCAGCGGCTCGTCGTAGCCGATGTGCACGCCGACCTGGCCGGGGTAAGCGCGGGCGAGGGCGCCGGTGGCGTGTTCCAGGTCCTTCTGGCCGGAGCCGACCAGCGCCAGCTGGATGCGCCCGGCCTCCAGCAGCGGCGTGCAGGCGGCATGCAGCAGATCGACACCCTTTTGCTCGACCATGCGGCCGACATGGCCCAGCAGCGGGGTCTCCGGGTTGGTCTCCAGGCCCATGCGGGTCTGCAGCGCAGCCTTGTTGGCGGCCTTGCCCGCGAGGTCCTCGGCGCTGTAGCGCGCGGCGATGTGGCGGTCGCGCGCCGGATCCCAGTCGCTGTAGTCGACCCCGTTGAGGATGCCGTGCAGGTCGGCGCCGCGGGCGCGCAGCACGCCGTCCAGCCCCATGCCGTAGGCCGGTTCCTGAATCTCGCGTGCGTAGGTGGGCGAGACGGTGGTGATCGTGTCGGCGAACACCAGGGCCGCCTTCATGAATGAAAGCTGGTCGTGAAACTCCAGGGCCTCCGGGTGCCATAGCTCCGCGGGCAGGTTCAGATCCTGCACGGTGTTTGCCGGGAACAGGCCCTGGTAGGCCAGATTGTGGATGGTGAACACCGTCCGCGGGCGTTCAACGCCGGTGCGCTCCGGGTCCAGCAGCAGTGGCACGAGACCGGTCTGCCAGTCGTTCAGGTGAATCAGCTCCGGAGCCCAGTCCAGCCCGGCCTCGTCGCGTGCCAGGGCCACGATGGCGCGGGCGAAACCGGCAAAGCGCTGGGCGTTGTCCGGCCAGTCCATGCCGTTGCTGGCGCTGTAGGGGTTGCCGGCGCGCTGGAAGTATTCCGGCCAGTCGATCAGGTAGACCGGGAGCCGGGCCCCGGGCAGGCGGCCCTCGAGGATCTGCCAGGGGGCGCCGTCCGGACCCGGGCGCGGGGTGGCATCCACCAGGTTGCGACAGGCCTCGGGGTAGCCGGGCAGCACCAGACGGGCATCCTGGCGCCGCCGGCGCAAGGCGGCGGGCAGGCTGGCGCTGACATCGGCGAGCCCCCCGGTCTTGACCAGGCCGTGGGCCTCGCTGCTGGCGAACAGGATGCGCATGCAAAAAATCCCCAAGTGCGGAACCGGCGGCGCCGGATGACTTTCTGCTAATTGTAACGCAGGGGCCGGGGCGGCACTCTGGAGGTCTAGAGAGACACTGATCAATATACTTTGCGTTGATGCCTTGTGGCCCTCGATCCGGTGTGCAGCCCCTGCCCAAAGAATGGGGGACCATTGGACATGGGGCACGAACGCGAATGTGTACATTGACCAGCAACTCCTAACAACCGAGGGAAAAGAATGGCGGCAGGAGTGGGTGCGGTGATGGAGAGTGCCTTGCGGGTCGAGGCCCGACGGCTGGCGGACGAGCCCCTGCGCGAGCTGTTCGCGCGCGATCCGGATCGAGTGCAACGCGACGTACAGGAGGTCGCCGGGTTGCGCATGGACTGGACGCGCCAGCGCCTGGACGGTGCGGCCTGGGATGCCCTGTACGAACGCGCTGCGGCCTGTGAGGTATCGGAGGCGGTGCGGGCGCTGTTTGCCGGCGAGCGGGTCAACACCACCGAGGGGCGGGCGGCCCTGCACACGGCCCTGCGCCTGCCGCGCGACGCCCACTGTGAAGTGGATGGCGCGGATGTGGTTCCGCAGGTGCATGCGCAGCTCGACCGGGTCGAGACGTTCGTACGGCGGATCCACGACGGGGCCCACCGTGGCTACAGCGGGCGTCCGATCCGTCGCGTGGTGAACATCGGCATTGGCGGCTCCGACCTCGGGCCGCGCATGGTCTGCCGGGCGCTTGCGCCGCATGCACAGGCGACGGCCGACGGCGTGCCGCTGACCGTGCAGTTCGTCTCCAACGTGGATGGCGCGGCGCTCTCCGCCGTGCTGCGCGAGGCCGATCCGGAAACCACGCTGTTCATCGTCGCATCGAAGACCTTCGGCACCCAGGAGACCCTGACCAACGCCCGTGCGGCCCGCGCCTGGCTGCTGCGGCATGCGCCGGACGACACGGCCGTCGCGCGCCACTTCGTGGCGGTCTCCACCGCACGCGACCGGGTAACGGAGTTCGGTATCGACCCGGACAACATGTTCGGCTTCTGGGACTGGGTCGGCGGGCGCTATTCCGTGTGGTCCACCATCGGGTTGCCGGTGGCGCTGCTCCTCGGCATGGACGGCTTCCGTGCGTTTCTCGGCGGGGCTCATGCCATGGACGAGCACGTGCGCCAGACGCCGGTCTCCAGCAATGCCGCGGTGCGCATGGCGTTGGTGGATTTGTGGAACCAGAACCTGCTGGGGGCACAGTCGCGCGCGGTACTGCCCTACGACGAACGCCTGTCGCTGCTGCCGCCGTACCTGCAGCAGGCGGAGATGGAGAGCCTGGGCAAGCGCGTGGGGCTGGACGGGCAGGTCGTGACGGACGCAACCGGCGCGGTGGTCTGGGGTGCGGTGGGCACCGATGGCCAGCACGCCTTCTTCCAGTTGCTCCACCAGGGCACGCGCTTCATCCCGGCCGAGTTCATCGGCGTGGCCCGCCCCGAGCACGACCTGCCGGCGCAGCACCCGTTGCTGCTGGCCAACCTGGTGGCGCAGGCCGAGGCGCTGGCGATGGGCAAGGACGAGGCCGCGGTGCGCGCCGAGATGGCGACGGCGGGGCAGTCGCCGGAGGCGATCGATGCGCTGGCGCCGCATCGGACCTTCCCCGGCAATCGGCCGAGCACGCTGATTCTGCTGGAACGCCTGGATCCGGCCACGCTGGGCGCGTTGATCGCGCTGTTCGAGCACAAGATCTACGTGCTGGCCACGCTGTGGGGGATCAACGCCTTCGATCAGTGGGGGGTGGAGCTGGGCAAGCAGCTGGCCGGTCAGGTGCTTGAGGACCTGGCGCCCGGCGCGACCGCCGGCGAGCACGATCCGGCAACCACCGCCACGCTCGACTGGCTGCGCCCGCGGCTTCCGCCGCGGGACTGACCCGCGTCCGTTCCGGCTCTGCTCAGACGGTCAGGGCGTCGTCGGACTCCTCGATCTCGGGGACGTCCGTGGGCAGCGTGATACTGCGGGTCTCGCCATCCAGCCAGTAGCGGATTTCGGCGGGCTCGCCCTCCGGTGTGGCGGAGATCGCCTCGAGGAAGTCCATCGGGGTGGTGGGCGTGCGCCCGTTCACTTTCAGAATCAGGGCGCCGTGGGTCAGGCCCGCGGCGGCGGCGCGGCCCGCGGCACGGCTGACCAGTACGCCGGATTCGTCCGGCAGTTGCAGGGCTTCGCGCAGGTCGTTGCGGGCCTCCACAACGGTGATGCCGAGGGCGGTGACGACCTCGTCCTCGCCCGGCGGGGTGTAGTCGAAGGCGACATCGGCCTCCAGGATTTCCGGCGCGACATGGATGGCGGCCCCGCTGCGTACCGCCAGGGCGAGCCCGTCGCTGGGGCGGGTGTCGATCAACCGGGGTTCGGCCTCGCCGGCGATCCGTACCTCCAGCCAGCCGAGATAGGTACCGTTCTCCAGGCCGTCAATGATCACCCGTTCCAGGCGCGCATCCATCTGCTCCAGCAGGTCGATCATCAGGTCGTGGGTCTGCGGGCGCGACAGTGTTATGTCGTGCATGGCCAGCAGGATCGCGCGGGCCTGGTCGGTCCCGATCACGATCGGGACCACCTCGCCGGACGCCGGGTGTCGCAACAGCGCGATGGGCGTGCCGGAGCCGGCATCCACCCCGACGGTGGCCAGTTCGACCGGCAGCAGGCGCTCCGGGTCGGTCGCCATGTCGCGGGCCAGCGCCTCGCCGCCCATGACCAGCAACAGGACGAGCAGGGCGGGCAGGAACAACCGGAAGCGGGGTGTCATCAGGGCAGCCTGGAAATAGGGTGTGTCCCGATCATGGCAGTGCGGTTGCGGGGCGTCCAGAATACTGCCTTGTCCCCCGTGAACGGATCGCTGCGATGACCTCCGACAAGCCCTATGCCCCGGCCGCGGATCAAAACCGCGCGCCGATCCTGGCCCAGCTGCGCGAGCAGTTCCTTGCGCATGGACGGGTGCTGGAGATCGGCGCCGGCACCGGGCAGCACGCGGCGCATTTCGCCGCGGCTTTGCCGCATCTCGACTGGTATCCCAGTGACGTGGCCGAGAACCTGCCGGGCGTGGAGGCCTGGCGACGCGACGCGGCCCTGCCCAATCTGCGGCCCCCGCTGAAACTGGACGTGCTACGGGATGCCTGGCCGGAGGGGCCGTTCGAGTACGTCTACAGCGCGAATACCGTGCATATCATGCACTGGCCGGCGGTGGAGGCGCTGTTTGCCGGCGTGGCCCGGGTACTGGCGCCGGGTGGGCTGTTCGCGCTGTACGGCCCGTTTGCCCACGACGGTTCGCATACTGCCGAATCCAACGCCCGGTTCGACCAGATGCTGCGGGCGCAAGATCCGGGCATGGGCGTGCGCGACCGCGCCGACCTGGATGCCCTCGCCACCGCCGCCGGCCTCGAGCCCGCGGCGGTCATCGACCTGCCGGCCAACAATCAGATCCTTCTCTGGCGCAGGGCTTAACGACCACGAAGCACACGAAGAAGGGCCAGAGCGAAAGAATATTCACCACGGAGGTCACAGAGGGCACGGAGAAGAAAAACGATCTGGGAAGAGGCACAAGCAGGGGTAGCGACTTGCGTAACTTCAGCCCCCGGACTTTTCTTCGTGCGTATTCGTGGTGAATACAGGGGGTCAGCAGTCGCCGATGCGCTGGCCGCGCATCTCCATGCGCACGTTCATCCGGCCCATGGGGGTGTCCATCTCGCTGGTCATTTCGCCCTCGGTGCGATCGCCCATGAAGCGCATGCTGCCGTCCATCTGCATGCGTCCGCCCTGCGGGCCGGGGCAGCTCATGGTGTAGTCCATGCGGTCGGCCGTCATGTCCATCTGGTCCAGGGTGCAGCCTTCCGGCGCCTCGATGATGTTCTCGCCGCGGTCGAGGTCTTCCTGGGTGACGCACTCGGTGGTGGTCTCGGTCTGGTCCGGCATGCCGCCCATGCCTTCCATGATCATGGTGGTCTGGTTTTCCCAGAGACCGGGCTGGATGTTCGGGGTCTCGGCCTGGACGACGAGCGGCAGGGCAACGAGCGGCAGGACGGCAAGAAGGATGCGCAGCATGGCTGTCTCCTGAAAGGGGCGTGAGTGCGTCTTGCCCAATGGTGCCTGGCGCGTCATGACGGGGCAAACGCGGGTGGCGGTGCCCGTTGGCTGGTACCTTGGGTGTGTGCGAGGGAGGAACTGTAATGGCAATACCGTTATGGCTGGTCGGCGGTGTCGGGGCGCTCGCGCTGGGCGGTGTCCTGTGGCAGGAGGGGCAATTGTCGGGCGGCTCCGCGGGGCATGCGCACTTGGCCGCGCCGCGCTGCGAGGTGCCCATCACCCTGCATCTGGAGGCTGTGGACCCGCGCTTCCGGCTGGAGCGTGACGCGGTGCAGGCGGCCCTGGATGCGGCCGTGAGCATGTGGGACGGGCAGACGCCGGAAACACTTTTCCATCAGCGCGAGGGCGAAGGCATGCCGGTGCGGCTGGTGTTCGACGAGCGCCAGGCGGGTGCCGAGAGCCGCGACCGGGCGCGCGCGGAGCTGGACCGGCTCAAGCGGGGGATCGCCGAGCGCGAGGAGCGCCTGGATCACCGTCACTCGGCGCTGGCGGCGGATGCCGCGGGCTATCAGCGACGCCTGGACGACCTTCAGGCGCGCCAGCGCGAGTACGAAGAGGCGGTGGCCGCCTGGAATGCCGGACGCATGGCGCACAGCGCGGGGAACCGCGAGCGGCTGGAACGGCAGCGCCGGGCGCTGGATGCGGCGCGGGACGACCTGGAGCAGCGCCGCCGCACGCTGGAGCGTCGGCGCGACGAGCTCAACCGCGAGATCCGCGACCTCGAGGGCGAGATCGATGGCTTCAACGAACGGGTCGCGGAACTGAAACGCGAGATCGGCGCGACCGGGGCCTTCGATATGGCGGTCTACGAGCAGCAGGGCGCGCGGCGCTCCATCACCGTGTACAAGGCCAGTGACGCGGACGAGCTGCGCCTGACGCTGGCGCACGAGCTGGGGCACGCCCTGGGGATCGAGCATGTGGACGACCCGACCGCGGTGATGCACGCGATCCTGGGCGAGGCCAACGCCGGGCGGCGCGATCTGAGTGACGCCGACCGGCGCGCCCTGGCGGCGGCCTGCGAAGTGGAGCTGGAGCGGTGATGAACGGGGCGGGGCGTATGCCCGGCCCCGGATTCGGCGCTAGAAGTGGTAGCGCATGGCGGCCGACAGGACGTGCACGTGACCCTTGGTCGTGCCCTGCATGTTGATGTCGGTCCCGTTAAAGCTGCGCGTGATGTCGAGATCCTCGCTGGCGATGTGGATGTAGCTGTAGCCCAGGTCGAAGGTGAAGCGCTCGCTGCGGGCGTAGCTGGCGCCGAAGGAGAACCAGGTGCGGTCGCCATCCGGGGTGCGCGTGCCGCGCCCGTTGGTCTGCGTCGGGGTCTGGTCGTACTGGATGCCGCCACGCAGGGTCCAGCGCGGGTTCATCGCGTACTCGGCCCCCACCGCCAGGGCGTAGCTGTTGCGGTAGTTCTGTTCCAGCACCTGGTCGCCGGTCGCGAGTTCGATCCGGATCTCGTCGAAGTTCGACCAGTTGAACCAGGTGTACTGGGCGAGGCCGGTCCAGCGGTCACTGAAGCGATGACGAATGCCAATCGAGGCGATATCGGGTAGC
The DNA here is from genome assembly GCF_000380625.1 of Thioalkalivibrio sp. ALMg9. Classification (NCBI taxonomy): domain Bacteria; kingdom Pseudomonadati; phylum Pseudomonadota; class Gammaproteobacteria; order Chromatiales; family Ectothiorhodospiraceae; genus Thioalkalivibrio; species Thioalkalivibrio sp. ALMg9. Next base: position 77,624 of record NZ_AQYC01000004.1, on the reverse strand, counting down.
TTCAGGTCGGCCTGGCCACCTTGAACGATGGTGTCGCCTACTTGGGCGCGTAGGGGGTCGTTTGTCGATAGCGTCGCGGTGGCTGTGCCCTGGAGGGTATGGGTGACGCCTTCACGGTAATGGATGCCCAGGCGGGTCGCATCGCTCAGGTCGAACAGCATCCCGATGTTGAAGCCGACATCCCAGTTGTCGCCCTCGAGTTCGAATTTCCCGTCGGTGTCCGGATTGAGACCGGCCGGGTCCGGTGTCGCGCTGCGCAGGGTGGCATCGGCGTACTGCAGGTCGAGGCCGCCGCCGATGGAGATCCGGTCGGTCAGCTCGAACGCGATGCTCGGTTGCAGATTGAGCACGCGCAGGTCGGATTCCAGTGAGTCGTAGCGGGCGAAGAAGTTGTCGTTGTACTCATTCTTCAGGCCGAACGGGGCGCTGAGGCCGAAGCCCAGCCAGACTCGGTCGGAGTACTGCTGTGCCCAGTACAGGTTGGGCACCGGGGTCGGGTCATAGGGGTTGCTGCTGTCGCGCCCGGGGATCTGGGTGCTGCGCTGATTGACCTCGGAGTTGGGCATCAGCAGATGCACACCGGCCTGGAGTTCGTTGCCCTTCAGGCGGGTCATGCCAGCCGGGTTGAAGTAGATGGTGGAGGCATTTGAGGCGACGGCGACATCCCCCGCATGGGCCCGGCCGAGGCCGGACGCGCCCTGCGTCTGGATGTAGAAGCCGGCGGCCATCAGGGTTGCGGGGGCGGCAAACAGGGCGGAGCTAACGGCGATCGAGAGCGCCAGGCGGCGCGACGGTGTCAGAGTCATGCGGTCTCCCCTCTTTTTTTGTTCCAGGGGGCCGCAGCGATGCCGCGTCCGGTGTCGGTCGCAGGCTCCCCCGAGGCGGACCCTACCGCCTCGGGAAGATCACGCCAACCGCATCACATTTTCGAGGTCATCAGGATCAGGCCGATCAGCGCGGCCACGCCGCCACCGATAAGCAGCGCGAGGGTGCGCCGGGTGAAGCGGCCAAGGAACAGCCGCGCCGCGCGCTCGCGCATGCCGAAGGCGTCCTGAACACCGACCAGGGCGGCGATCAGGCCGCCAACCAGCAGGATGATGCCGAGGATCTGGATCATGAGAACTCCTTGGATCGGGTGGATCAGGCCTTTCGGATCAAGCGAAGCAGACCGAGCAGCAGCACGGCGCCCACGGTGGCGGCGGCAAGGCTGCCGATCAGTCCGGCTGCCTGCACCCCGAGCTGGGTGAACAGCCAGCCGCCGAGGAAGGCGCCGATCACGCCAACCACGATATTCAGCAGGATGCCCTGCCCGGACCCGTGTACCAGCAGGCCTGCGAGCCAGCCGGCAATGCCGCCGATGAGCAGGAGGAGGAGAAGGGATTCCACGGGCATGTTGTCGCGCTCCTGGCAAGTGACGGGCGATTGGATCGCGCGGATGTCGAGGCGTTCCCCCAGGGAGGCACTGCTCAACTCGAGCACGGGCGTGCGAATTGATCAGTGCCTCCCTGGCCTCAAGGATGCCCGCTGGGTTTGGCGGAGCCTTTGGCCTTGTTCCTGGCCGCGGTCGTTCGCTCGGCGATGGGCCGGACTTCGACTGTACAGGGCGTGTCGCCCTTGTGCCCACCGGCACGGGTGAGCTGAACATCCGTGAACGGATACTTGGTGATTCTGCAACCCCGCGAGTGTGGGTATTTTTGAGAACCATTCCGCAAAACCCTAGTCTCTGTATCGGACATTCATGGATCCGTCATGGAATCGGTTGGCGTTTGACGCCGGCTGCCGACGGGAAGGAAACCGGTATGACCGAACAATCGAAGCGCAAGGGACGGGTCACTCGCTCCGCGCGCTGTGGGCGAGCCTTCCGGGCATTGATCCCGGCGGCCCTGCTGGCGTTACTGGCCGGGTGTGGTTCGGAGAACGGGCAATCCGGAACGATGGTTTCCAACGCGGCTGCGGGCGATCGCCTGGCCTCCGTGGAGGAGACCGGCACGCTGCGCGTGGTGACCCGCAACGCACCCACCACCTGGTACTTTGACCAGCATCTGGAGACGTCCGGCACCGAGCACGACCTGGTCGAAGGCTTTGCCCTGGCGCATGGCTGGAAGGTGGAATGGGTCATGGCCGACTCGGTTTCCGGTGTCCTCGATGCGCTCGAATCCGGCGCGGCGCACATGGCGGCAGCGGGTCTGACCCATCTGCCGTCGCGTGACGAGCGCTTTCGCCGCGGTCCGCACTACATGGAGGTGAGCGAGCAGGTCGTCTGCCATCGCGACTTGTCCGGCATGCCGGGTTCGACGGACGAGCTGGAGGGCGTCGATCTGGTCGTCTCGGCCGGCAGCAGCTACGTCGAAACCCTGGAGGAGGCGCTTCCGGAATCGGTCGATTTCGAGGTGCGCGAGATCGGCACCGAGCGCCTGATGGCGCAGGTCGCCCGGCAGGAGATCGGCTGCACCGTGGCTGATTCGCACATCGTGCGTTACAACCGCCGCTCCTTCCCGCATCTCGACATCGCCTTCGATCTGTCCGCGCCGCGCGCGCTGGGGTGGTATGTCGATCCGGAACACGCCGAGCTCGCCGAGCTGGCTGCGACCTGGATGCAGGGCGCCGGTGGCCGCGAGCTGCGCGACCTCGTGGACGAGCGCTATTACGCCTACATCAACCAGTTCGACTTCGTCGACCTGCGCGCACTGAACCGGCGCATAGAGGATCGCCTGCCCCAGTACCATCCCCACTTCGAGGAGGCGGCCGAGCGCACGGATCTGCCCGCGGATCTGCTGGCTGCACTGGCCTATCAGGAGTCGCACTGGGATCCGGAGGCGCGCAGCCCGACGGGCGTGCGCGGGCTGATGATGCTGACCCGTCGCACCGCCGAGTCGCTGGGCGTCGATCGCCTGGACCCGGTGGAGAGCATCGACGGCGGGGCCCGCTACCTGCAGCGTCAGCACGGGTTACTGCCGGATGACATCGTCGAACCGGATCGTACCTACCTGGCGCTGGCGGCCTACAACATCGGCCGGGGCCACCTGCTGGATGCGCGCCGCCTGGCGCGCGAGCTGGGACGGGACCCGGATCGCTGGGCCGACATGCGCGAGATCCTGCCGCTACTGACCGAGGAGCGTTACTACAAGGATCTGCGCTACGGCTATGCGCGCGGGTATCAGCCGGTGTACTACGTGCAGCGCATCCGCAATTACCGCGACGTGATCCGCCCGGTGTTCGTGGCCGAGGACGAGATGTCGGATCGGGTCGTCGTCAGCCGCGACTGACCCGTGGCCTCTTGCGGCTGCCCGCGACGAGGTCGTCCAGCATTCCTTGCCAATCCGGCTCCAACCGCCCCGGCGTCCACGCGCGGACGTCGGGTGCGGGCGGGGGCCCTTGTTGCAGCCATGCCTGCAGGCGCTCCGTCAGCGTGTCTACATCGCCTTGCGGGTAGCGACAGGCATCGGGGTATTGTTCGCGGTAGGCCAGGGCATCCGGGACCAGCGGTGTGGCACCAGCGGCGCTGGCCTCCAGCACTGCCAGGCCCTGGAACTCGTGCCGGGCGGTGCTGACGACGATGCCTGCGCGGCCCAGTAACGCGTCGTATTCGCTGCGGGGCAGCTTGCCATCGGCGATGATCCGGTTCCCCAGGGCCTCGCGCAGCTTTTGCAGGGGTTCGGGGGCATTCGCCGGCCGCGGCCCCAGCAGGGCAAGACGGAAATCCACGCCCGACCCGGCCAGCGTCAGCATGGCCTCGGCAAAGACCTCCGGGGCCTTGTCGTATTCCCAGCGGTGATTCCAGAGGATCAGGCCCGGATCGCGAGTGCCGCCGGCCACGGCCGTTGGCTGGATCGGCACCGGGAGGATCGCGCTGCGCTCCGTCAGTCGGTCCCGTATCCCGGAAGGTACCGCATCCGGCATGCGTCCGAGCAGGGTCGCCATCCCTTCCAGGAACGAGTCGCGGTTGAACGCCGAGTTGAAGGCGATGCGATCCGCGGCCAGCGCCGCATAGATCTGCACCATCTGCGGGTCCACCGAATCCACCTGTTGCGGGCCCAGCGGATAGGCAAACTGGTTCTCGTGCACGTAGTAGAGCGTGGGCAGGGCGGCGAGGTGGGGCTGGAGTCCGCGCAGGGTGGCGAGATCCACCATCGAGGTGGCGATGACTGCGTCGACTTCCGTGGTCGCCAGTGCGTCCAGCCAGGAGATCGGGTTGCCGCGGATGCGCCAACGGAAGTGGCGCCCCGGCAGTTCCAGTAGCTGCCAGTCGAACGCATCGAAGGTGCTGGTTAACCAGTCCGCCCAGGCCGCGTGGCTGTCGGCGCGATAGGCGGACAGCAGGAGGATGCGCTTGCGATGGTCCGGCACGCCCCTGTACGCCTCCGGTCGGAGAGGGGCCACCGGTGCGGCCCCTCGTGTGATTACCAGGTCAGGACTTTGCCGGCCGACCCCAGCGAAGGCAAGGCCTGCGAGGGCGTAAGCAAGGGGAGGTCCGGGTAGGCCAGATCCGATTCATCCATTCCGTTCAGCTCAAGCGATTGCCGGCAGCCCATCATCTGGACGCCGTTGTCCATGGCGTTCTTCATGAAGTCGGCGATGCTCTTGCCGCCCTCCATGGGATGGATGTTCTCGGGGACGCCGGTTTTCAGCAGTTCCGTGGCCGGCCCGGTGAAGTACATGATGACGTTCTGTTCGCTTGCGGCGGCGGTGGCCGCCAGAAAGAAGGCCGACGGCAGACGACGCTTGTTCTCCGGCCCGGTGATCATGATGACAACAAGATCGGCGGTTTCTTCGCTCATGTTGGTTTCTCCTTCGGGGACGTTGGGACGGCGTGGTTATGCGCCCGGTGCCGTCCAGCGCTCGCCGGCCATGGGCTCGTCGACCGGGGTGCCGGCGATGTGGTTGGTGTAGTTGGACAGGGTCTTCAGGCCGATCGCCAGGATCACCTCCAGCATCTGTGGATGCGTGTAGCCGGCGTCCAGGAAGGCCTGCTGGGTGGCCTCGTCGACCCAGCCACGCTGTTCGATCATGGCGTGGGTGAACTGGCGCAGTGCCTCCAGCTTCGGGTCGTCGATCGGCCGGTCCTCGCGCAGCGCATCGACCACGCCGTCCGGAACGCCGGTCATGCGGCCGGTCATGCTGTGCGCGGCCATGCAGTAGTCGCAGTCGTGATAGCGGCTGACCGTCAGCAACAGGGTGCACTGCTCGGTCGGGCTCATGGAGGTCTGCTGCAGCAGGGTATTGAGGGACAGATAGGCCTCCGCCAGGGCTGGCGCGCTGGCCATCTTGCGGATCAGGTTGGGGACCATGCCGAAGGTCTGCTCGGCCTGCTCGAAGGCCGGCTTCGCGTCGGGGGCGCTGGCGGCGTCATGCAGGGGGAAGTGTTCATCGCTCATGGTGGACCTCCGGGGTCGGGTTGAGCAGGAGCGCCCCGAGCGCGGGGCCCAGGCGCAGGATCGTGGCCGGATCCTGATCGGCCTTGGCCATCACCAGGATCCCTTCCATCAGCGCCAGCCACTGTTCGGCGGCAGCAGCGGTGTCGGTTTCGGGCGGAAGCTCGCCGTTCTGTACGGCCGCGTCCAGCACGGCGCGAAAATGTGCGGTGACCGCATCCAGGTGCTTCCGGATCGCCTGGCGCAGGGCCGGGTTGTGGGTACCCATCTCCACCGCCAGGTTGCCGAAGGGGCAGCCGGGCAGCTGTCCGGATTCCGACTGCATCCGCGCCTCGAAGGCATGGATCGCCTGGACGAACGCGTCGATGCGAGCGCGGAGCCCGTTGGCGCCCGACAGCCCGGGGATCAGCACCTCGCGCTCGAAGTCCGCGTAGAGCGCGTCCAGCATCGCCAGGGTGAGCGCCTCCTTCCCGGGGAAGAAATGGTACAGACTGCCCTTGCGCACGCCCGCCTGCGCGCAGATCTCGGCGATGCCGACGGAGGCGTAGCTGCGCGTGACAATGAGGTCGCGGGCGGCCTGCAGCAGGGCTTCGCGGCTTGCGCCGCGGGTGTCGTTGGGTGTGATGGCTTCCATGTCTTTGCACACTAGTTGACCGGTCGGTAAAGTGCAAGGGCGACACCTGGTACGGAGACGAGCCAATGACGCGCGAACGGGGTCTGCAGGATAGGGACGAGGGTGGCGTGGCCATCCCGGCGCACTACGCCGAATCCTGGGCGGATGGCTTTGGGGTGCGTGGCTGGAAGCTGGATCTGCCAGGACGCGGCGCGGACGTGATCGCGGCGACGCCCTTCGCCGGCGAGCGCATCCCGACGTCGGTGTTCGTGCACGACATCGTGGATCATCACTTGTGCGGGTTTGCCCTGTCCGGTTATCGCGACGAGGCCGGGGCATTGATCCAGCTGGCGGAGCGCACGGGTTCCGACCCGGTCCCGGACTTCGTTCAGATTATCGACGAGGATTTGATGCCGGGCGCTTTCGAGAGCGATGACTGGCGCGAGCTGTTGCCCGCATCGCTGGTCGCGACGGTGGAGGCCGCCGCGGATACGCGTTCCGGGATGGCGCAGTTGCGCCAGCAGTGGGGTGATGGGGTGCTGCGCGCGCTGTGGATTGCCGGGTTCGTCGAGACCGGCTGGAGACTGGCGGATGCGGCCCGTGCCGGATGGGAGCGCCACGGCCTGGAATACGCGGCCCGGGGTGCCACTGCGTTGGCGCTGCAGCGGCTGTTCGAACGGGTCGACGCGAGCGTCCTGGAGCAGGGCTGGATACAGGCGGAAGGCGAGTTCCGGGTCGCGACGGATGCCGTCGGCTTTCGTTTCGAGGGGGACGAGGCGGAGCTCGTTGAGTGTGTGTCGAAGTGATGGACTGAGCCGCTTTCCGGAAAGGAACGCTGGGCCTATTCCGTGTCGCTCCGTTCGCGGGGGATCTCCAGGGATGGCCGGTGCAGGTGATAGCCCTGCGCCATGTCCACGCCCAGTTCGGCCAGCATCGCGAGGGTCGGGCCGTCTTCCACGCACTCGGCGACGGTGCGTTTGTCGAGACCGCGGGCGACATCGACCATCGCGCGGATGAAGGCCTGGTTGTCGCGGTTGTTGGGCAGGTCGCGCACGAACATGCCGTCGATCTTGAGGATCTGCACGCCCAGGTACTTGAGGTAGGCGAAGGTGGAGAAGCCGGAGCCGAAGTCGTCCAGGCAGACGGTGCAGCCGGTTTGTTGCAGCGCCTCGATGAAGCGCTGGGCGTCCTGCATCTCGGACACCGCGGCGGTCTCGGTCAGCTCGATGATCAGCCGGCGGGGTTCGACCGCATGCTGTTCCAGCTGTTGGGCGATGTACTGCGGAAGGCTGGGTTCGTCGAAGCTGCGCCCGGAGATGTTGATCGCGATGCCGGCGATCGTCGGGTCGCCGGCCAGGCGGGCGATGCTCTCGCGGATCACCCAACGGTCGATATCCAGGATCTGGCCGGTCTTCTCCGCGATCGGGATGAACTGGCCGGGCATGGCGATCTCGTCGGGTTTGGTCGGGTCGCGCATGCGCACCAGGGCCTCCAGGTGGTGCAGGTGGCCGTCATCGATGGCGTAGATCCCCTGGTAGTGCAGCTCCAGGTGGCCCAGCTCCAGGGCCGTAGCGATGCGCTGGCTCCAGGACATCCGCTCCAGCATGTGCTCGGCGGTGTTGCGGCTGCGGTCGAATACCGCCCAGGTGTTCTTGCCCAGGTCCTTGGCCTGGTACATCGCGGTGTCCGCGTGGGCCACCAGATCTTCGACGTTGTCACCGTGCTCGGGGTAATGGGCGATGCCGATGCTGGCGGTGAGCCGGTAGTTCTGGCCGCGGAAGCGGAACGGGATCGAGGCGATTGCGCGGCCGACGCGTTCGGCCAGCTCGATGGGTTCCTGATCCGATTCGCGGTCGACCAGGATCGCGAACTCGTCGCCGCCCAGGCGGGCGAAGATGTCCTGGCTGCGCACCAGTGCCGCGATCTCGCCGGCGGCGCGTACCAGCACGGTGTCTCCGGCGCGGTGGCCGAAGGTGTCATTGATGGTCTTGAATTCGTCGAGATCGAAATACAGCAGGGCAAAGCGGCCGTTGCGGCGGCGTTCGCTGTGGATCATGTGTTCCAGGTGCTTCTGGAAGTGATGGCGGTTGTAGAGCCCGGTCAGGGCATCATGCTCGGCCAGATAGACCAGCTGCTGGGCGGTCTGGCGCTCGTGGGTCACGTCCTCGTACAGCCACAGGCGGCCGATGGTGCGCTCGTCGGTATCGTGCACCGGGTAGGAGACCTGGGTCAGGATGCGCCCGTCGTACAGGTCGACCTCGAAGCGTTCGCTGATCTCGTGGGTGTCCAGCACATGCAGCACATGGCGCGAGGCGTGGTCCGGCCGGGCGAAGCGGTGGGTGGAGTGCTCCAGCACCTCGCGTGAGGCCCGTCCCACCAATTCCAGTTGGTTGTCGATGGCCCACATCCGGCGGAAGGCCGGGTTCACGTATTCCACTCGGCCGTCGCGGTCCTCGAACAGGATGCCGATGCTCATCGCGGACAGCAGGGCGGCCATGCGCCCCTGTTCGCGCTGGGTCAGTTCCAGCAGTCGGGATTGTTCGTCGCGCGAGGTCTCCAGCTCGGCCAGGGCCTGCAGCAACGCCTCTTCGTTGCGCTTGCGCTGGGTGATGTCGTGCGAGATCGCCACATACCGGGCCGTCTCTCCGCGGGGTGCGACCAGCTGCAGGGAGATTTCGACCGGCACATCGAAGCCGTCGCGATGCCGGTGGCTGGTATCGAAGCGGAGCTGGTCGCGTATGCCCCGGCGCAGGGGCTCGATCAGCTGACGAAAGCGGCCTTCAGGGAAGTCCGGCTTGATATCAAAGGGGTGCAGGGTCAGCAGTTCCTCGCGCGGGATGCCGGTCTGGTCCACCGCCCCCTGGTTCACGTAGATGAAGCGCAGGGTCTCGACATCGAACAGGAAGACCGCGTCCAGGGTCAGATCGAGGGTGGAGCGAAAGGCCTCCAGTTCGTCGGTTTTGGCGCGCAGGCTCTCGCTGGTGGTGACCAGTTCGTCGGCATCGATCACGTGGCCCTGGATGTACCGAAGCCGGCCCCGGTCGTCGTAGGTGCCGGCCCCGCGTTCGAAGACCCAGCATACGCCCCCATCCTGCCGCATCATGCGCCACTGGATCTGAAACTGACCGGAGCGCTGAAGGCCCTCCGAGACCTCGCGCCATACCCGTTCGCGATCATCCGGATGGACCAGGTCGCCGAACGTCATGCCGCCCTCGACAAAATCCCCGCGCCGGTACCCGGTGAACTCCTCGAGTGCGCCCTCGGCATTGATCACGTCCCAGGTCGGGTTGTTGCGGCAGCGATAGACGAAGCCGTTGAGGGTGTCGAGGATGCGCAGCAGGTCGTTGCCCTGCTGGGTGCCGAGGGTGCGGGTCAGGCTCATCAGTGCGATGCCGGCGAGGAGGGCCGTGAACATGCGCAACAGCTGTACCGGCAGCCCGCTCGCCTCGAGGAAGTCGCCATAGGTTGGCAGCCAGCCGGGCAGCCCCGGATCGACGGTCCCCGGGAACGGGGTCAGCAGGGCATAGCCGAGGAAGGCCAGTGCGAGGGTGGCTACGGCCGGATAGTGGCGGCCATGATCGCCGGGTTGCGGGGCGCGCAGGGTGGGGCGCCGCAGCAGGAACCAGAAGGCCAGGCCGACGAGCAGCGCGCCGGGGAAGCCGACCAGATAGCGCCCGCCATTGGCGAGGCCGCGGTCCGGGTCCTCCGCCATCCCGATGACGAGCAGCAGCCCGGCAACGATGACCGGGTACAGCCACAGGGCATCCAGGCGGATGCGCGCATGGCTGGCGATCAGGGCGCGCCGTCCGAACTCCAGCAGCGGCACATAGGAGAGCAGTTGCCAGGTGGCGTTGAGCCACAGGTCCCGGGCGGGCGGATAGTGAAGGCCTGCGGCCTGCAGGAATTCGTAGGTGCCATGGACCAGACCGAACAGGGCCAGGAGCCAGAAATGCCGGGCAAATGGCAGCGTGCCATCGCTCCGCGGCAGGACCAGGGCGACCACACCCAGCGAGAAGAACGCCAGGCCGTAGACCAGGTAGAGGATGGTGAAAGCGGCGGGCGAGGGGTCCATCAGCGGCCGACTCGCGAGTCGGGGCGTGGGTCGCCGGAGGCGATGCGGCGAGACGGCCGGGATGAGTGGTCAGGCACGCACATTCCTTTCGGCCACGTTCGGCAAGAGTGAGGCCGGTTTACGGAATTGAGGGTCTAGCTTGCGGGGTGGTGCGGCGGGGATGCAAGTCGCAGCGGGGGAGTGCTGCGGGAGGCCAGCGTCCGGCCCGGATACCCGGGCCGGACAGAGGTGTCAGGATCAGGCCCCGACGTACTCGTCACACCAGCCAGACGCGTTCACCTGAACACCCTGGAAGTCGGCGTGGAAGCACTGGCCCCATTCGGCGTCGCCGCCGCCCCAGAAGGCGCAGTTCTTGCACTTCTCGCCTTCCGAGTAGTCCTCGTGACCGGCAGCGTCTGCTGCATTGTTCACGTAGTCGTGGCGGTGGCCATCCTCGGCCTTGGGGTTGTCGGCCTTGGCCGTGGACATCCCAGCCAGGCTGATCACCGGGATGGCCGCCACGGCCGCGGATGCCTGACGCAGGAACTTTCGACGGTTTGCATTCGGTTGGTCGGACATGAGGTCCTCCGTTTGCTTCTGAGTGGATGGTTCTTCTTGTTGCTTGGAACAGCGAACTTCGCCTTTTCGGGTTGGGCGGGTTCACCCCCTTCGAGGCCTTCGGCCGCCGAGGGTTCCCCTGAATTTTTCAGGGATCAGGAAAACCCTTCCGGGGTCGAGCTTCGGCTGAGAGATGCAACTGCGGGGAGGAAAATTCCATTCCGGGCCACGCGTTCCGTGAGCGCGTGATGAAGATCACGCCATGCTGGTCTACCATTAGCGTCTGCTTATTCATGTTGATCAGGAGGTGTGCGATGCAGCACAAGAAGACGATGTCGATGTTGGCCCTGGGTGCATTCGTGCTGGTGCCGTTCGCGCAGGCCAGCGCGGTCGAGCGCGGCATGGAGCCCAGCGTGGCCCTGCTGGGCGGGGTGGTTTCTCCGGATCTCTCCGATGCCAGTTCCGATGCGGCCTATGGAGTCGAGATCGGTGCCAACTGCCAGTTGTTTCAGCCGGCCACCGGGGTGCTGCGTCATCACTTCAGCGTGAGCCGCTACAGCGACGATCCACTGAAGATGACCAGCGCCGAGATCAACAGCCACTGGATGTTCGAACCGAACGAACGTCTGTCGCTGGGCTTCGGTCCGGGCATCGGTTACGTGCGGGCCGAACTGGACGACGAGACGAACGGCCTGTGGGCGGCCCAGGTGGGCGGCAGCCTGAAGTACCAGCTGGATCGCCAGTGGTTCCTGGGGCTGGAGGCGCGCTACCAGTTCACCGAGAACGACCGTTTCGACGGCCGCCGCGCGGATGCCGACAACATGCGCGTGATGGGCAAGGTCGGGATGCAGTTCTGATCCGTTCGCCGAGGCGACAGGCAGGCATCCAGGGATACACCGATCAGGGTGTCCCTGGGGCTTGCCGTCCCCCGGGTGCCGGGGGACGATAGGGCAACGCTGACACGCGAATGGGTTGCCCATGGCCGAAGTTTCCGACCCCCAGTCCCCCCGTGCGGATCGCGATGTCCCGGCATGGCACAGCCAGAACGCGGATGCCGCGTTCGAACACTGGGGGACCTCGCGCGAGGGGCTGACGGCAGAACAGGCCGAGGAGCGCCTGGCGCACTACGGCCCCAATCAGTTGCGTCCGCCCGAACGGGCGGGTGTTCTCCGGCGCTTCCTGCGCCATTTCCACAATGTCCTGATCTACATCCTGCTGGTAGCCGCGCTGGGGACGGCGCTGCTGGGTCACTGGGTGGATACCGGTGTGATCCTGGCCGTGGTCCTGATCAACACGCTGATCGGGTTCGTCCAGGAGGGCAAGGCGGAGAAGGCCCTGGATGCCATCCGCCGCATGCTCTCCCCGCGCGCGCTGGTGGCGCGCGGCGGCGAGCGGCGCGAGATCCCCGCGGAGCAGTTGGTCCCGGGGGACATCGTGTACCTGCAGGCCGGGGACCGGGTACCCGCGGACCTGCGCCTGTTCGAGACCAAGAATCTGCGCCTGGAAGAGGCCGCGCTGACGGGCGAGTCGGTGGCGGTGGAGAAGGACACCGCCGCGGTAGAGCCGGAGGCGGACCTGGGGGATCGCCGCGGGATGGCCTTCTCCGGCACGCTGGTCGCCTTTGGCCGCGGTATGGGCGTAGTGGTGGCGTCCGGCGAGCACACCGAGATCGGGCGTATCTCCACCATGCTCGGCGAAGTCGAGGGGCTGGAGACGCCGCTGGTGCGCCAGATGGAGCAGTTCGGCCACTGGCTGGCCGCGGTGATCGTGGTGCTTGCGCTGGCCACCTTTGCCTTCGGCTACTGGGTGCGCAGCTATCCGCTGGACGAGATGTTTCTGGCTGCGGCCAGCCTGGCGGTGTCCACCATCCCCGAGGGATTGCCGGCGATCATGACCATTGCCCTGGCCATCGGGGTGCAGAAGATGGCGCGGTGCAATGCCATTATCCGCCGCCTGCCGGCGGTGGAGACCCTGGGTTCGGTCTCCACGATTTGTTCCGACAAGACCGGCACGCTCACGCGCAACGAGATGACCGCCCAGACGCTGCGTACGGCCACCCGCGAGATCCTCGTCAGTGGCGTGGGTTACGCGCCGCAGGGTCAGTTCTCCGAGGACGAGCGGGACATCGACCCGGATGACGACCCGCTCTTGAACCAGGTGCTGCGGGCGGGTCTGCTGTGCAACGACGCCCGGGTTTACGAGAAGGACGGCGACTGGGTGATGGAGGGTGACCCGACCGAGGGCGCGCTGATTACCCTGGCGCGCAAGGCCGGGCTCGACCTGCACCTGGAGGGCGAACGGTTGCCGCGCACCGATGTGATCCCCTTCGAGTCGGATCATCGCTACATGGCCACCCTGCACCACGACCACGAGGGGCATGCGTGGATCTTCCTGAAGGGCGCGCCCGAGCGCGTGCTGGAGCTTTGCAGCGAGCAGCAGGTGGATGGCGAGACCCGCGAGGCGCTGGATCCGGATCACTGGCACGCGGCGATGGAGGCGGTGGCGGCCCGCGGCCAGCGGCTGCTGGCGGTCGCGGTGCGCGAGGCCGAAGCGGATGGTGGCGAGCTGCGCTTTGACGATGTCGAGGCCGGTGGCTTCACCCTGCTGGCGCTGGTGGGCATCATCGACCCGCCGCGCGAGGAGGCCATCCGCGCGGTGGCTGACTGTCGCGCGGCGGGGATCGACGTGAAGATGATCACCGGGGACCACCTGGCCACTGCGTGGGCGATCGGTGAGCAGCTGGGCCTGGGGCGGGAGGCCGAGGCGCGCGCCGGTCACGAGCTGGATGCGCTGGACGATGCCGCGCTGGCGGAGATCGCGGAGCGCACGGATGTCTTTGCGCGGACCTCGCCGGAGCACAAGCTGCGTCTGGTGAAGGCGCTGCAGACGGGCGGACGGATCGTCGCCATGACCGGCGATGGGGTGAACGACGCCCCGGCGCTGAAGCGCGCGGATGTGGGCGTGGCCATGGGCGGGAAGGGTACCGAAGCGGCCAAGGAGGCCTCGGAGATGGTGCTGGCGGACGACAACTTCGCGTCCATCGCCCATGCGGTCGAGGAGGGCCGCACGGTCTACGACAACATCCGCAAGGCCATCCTGCACATGCTGCCGACCAACGCCGGGCAGTCGCTGACCATCATGATGGCCATCCTGATGGGCCTGGCCCTGCCACTGACCCCGGTGCAGGTGCTGTGGGTCAACATGGTGACCTCGGTCACGCTGGCGATGGCGCTGGCCTTCGAGCGCGCCGAGCCGGGGGTGATGCAGCGCCCGCCCCGCGCGCCGAATGCCCCGTTGCTGTCCGGCTTCCTGCTGTGGCGCATCCCGTTCGTTGCCTTGCTGCTGTGGGCCGGCACCTTCGGGCACTTCGTCTACATGGAGAGTCTTGCCGGGGTCGCCGACGAGGTCGCGCGCACGGTGGCGATCAACACCCTGGTGGCCGGACAGGCGTTCTATCTGCTGAATCTGCGGCTGATCCACCAGCCGGTGCTACCGGGCGGGGAGCTGTTCCGCTCGCGCGCGATGTGGCTGGCGATCGGGGTGCTGGTGGTGCTGCAGCTGGCGTTTACCTATGTCCCGCTGATGCACACGCTGTTCGGGACCACCGCCATCGGTGCGGACGACTGGGCGCGCATCCTGGCTTTCGGGCTGGCGGTGTTCGTGATCGTGGAGCTGGAAAAGCTGGTGGTGCGTCAAGTGATCGCGCGCCGGCGTGGGGTGGCACCGCAGGCCGTGTGACACGCACCCCCATGCTTTTCCGAGTCCATGCAGCCGTCGGTCGTTCTACCGACAGCCCACCAGGGCATCGCCGGAAAGCAGGGCCGTGGCGCTGGCGGCGTCCACCGGTGGGGAATAGTAGTAGCCCTGGGCCAGGGTGCAGCCGAGGGCGCGCAGCGTCGCGGCGTGGGTATGGCTTTCGACGCCCTCGGCCACGGCCTCCAGACCCAGGTTGCGGGCCATGTGGATTACGGTCTGAACCAGGCGCTGGCTGTATTCGTCGTGGTCCAGCCCGGAGACGAAGCTGCGATCGATCTTGAGGATGTCCAGCGGTAGCCGGTGCAGGTAGCTGAGTGACGAGTAGCCGGTGCCAAAGTCGTCCATTGCCAGGCTGATGCCCAGGGCCTTGAGCCGGTGCAGGGTCTCGATCAGCTCGTCGAGATTGCCGAGCGTCGCAGTCTCGGTGATCTCCAGGCGCACCTGGGAGGCCGACACCCCGGTGCCGGCAAGAATGGTCTGCACCTCGTCGACCAGTCCCGGGCGCGTGAGCTGCCGGGCGGAGAGGTTGGTGCTGATGGTCAGCGGCATCTCCGGGTAGTCGATACCCCATTGCACCAGCTGACAGCAGGCCGTGTAGAGCACCTGCATGTCGATCAGGTGGATTTGCCCGGTGTCTTCGGCGATGGGAATGAAGTCGTCCGGCGCGACCAGCTCGCCGTTGCGCTGCCAGCGCACCAGGCCCTCGAAGCCGGTGATGCAGTCCTCGCCGAGTGACACGATGGGCTGGAAGTGGACGATGAAGTCGCCGCGCTCCACCGCATGGCGCAGGTCGGTCTCGAGGGCCAGACTTTGCAGCGCCTGGGTCTGCATGCCGGGGTCGCAGAACTCGCAGCGGGCCTTGCCCAGTGACTTCGCGCGGTACATCGCCATGTCTGCCTCGCGCATCAGGTCGTCCGGCGTGGCCGGGCGCGCGGGGTCGTCCGCCGCGTGGGTCTCGCGGGCGGGGCAGCTCTGGCCGTAGGGGCGGGTGGCAATGCCGATACTGACGGTGACGTAGATGTCCTGTCCGGCGATGGTGAACGGCTCGTGCAGCACGGCCTGCAGGCGTTCGGCCACGCGCAGGGCGTCCACCGGCTCATGCAGGCCCTCCAGCAGGATGGTGAATTCGTCGCCGCCCAGGCGCGCGAGGGTGTCGTCCGGGCGGTTGGCCTCGTCCCCCTTGGGCCGCGAGACGGTATCGTTCCGGCGCAGGGCGTTCAGCAGGCGCCGCCCAACCCGCACCAGCAGTTCGTCGCCGGCCGGGTGCCCGAGGCTGTCGTTGACGACCTTGAAGCGGTCGATATCCACGAACAGCACGGCGAACAGGTTGAAGGGTTCGCGGGTGGCGCGGGCAATGGCATGGGCCAGGCGGTCGTGGAACAGGCGGCGGTTGGGGAGCCCGGTCAGCTGGTCATGGGAGGCGTTGTGGAGCAGGTGTTCTTCGTGGCGGTTGCGCTCGATCACGCGGCCCAGTTGCACGCCGATCTGCCACATCAGCCACAGCAGGTCGGGGTCGGTGGTGGTGGGTTCTGTGGCAAAGAACTCGAGGACGCAGGCGACCTCCTGGCCGACCATGACCGGGAAGGCGAATCCGGACCGCAGGCCGCTGGCGGCGGCCTGCGGTGCCCGCGGGAAATTGTCGTCCGCGGCCAGGTTCTCGATCCATGCCGGTTCGCCGTTCGTCAGTACCCGGCCGGGTAGCCCGTGGCCACTGGCAAAGGGCGTGTTGTCGGTGTTCTCGCGGAACTCGGTGAACGGCTCGGCGGCGGCGAGGTGCCAGATGCCGGTGGGGTTCAGCTCTCTGTAGTCGCTGTTTTCGTCGTGTCGGGCCAGATAGGCATGCCCCACCGGCCAGTCGAGGTACTGCCCGATGGCCGCGAGGGCCGAGCGCAGAACATGCGCGATGGAGTCCGACTGGTTGGCCGTCGAGGCAATGGTGTTGAGCAGCTCGATCTGTTTCTGCTTGGCGTAGACGTCCTGCAGCCGGGTCTCGGCCAGGGTCTCGGCGCGGCGCCTTGCCTGGCGTTCCTGCTCGACCAGGCCTTGCAGACGGGCTTGTTCACTAACCGCCGCGAAGTCGTTGGCGCGTCGATTCACGCGCACCCCCGGTGCTCGCTGTGACACGCGCGCTGTTTGGCGTCATGCATGGGCCCCTCCCGGCCGTCCTTAGTTTTACTGCATTCCCTGCCATGCGGTGACCGCGCAGCGTTCCATTCAAATGACGCCGGCACAGGCCGATGCATTCCGTGTGCATTGTATCGGGGCTGCGGCGGTGTGCGTATGGCTCGGCGTCGGGTTAGCCGTCGGGGTGGGTCACCCAGGGTTCGCCCATGGCCTCTTCCCAGTCGGCCTGGGTGGGGTGGTTGCGGTCGTAGCGTGTCCAGGCCTCGAAGATCTCGTCCGGCCAGTGCGACTGCAGCCAGGCGATGATCGTCTCGACATCCGCTTCCGAGAGCGTGTCCTCGAAGCTTGGCATGGCGCCGCCACGCGCCTCGGCGCCAAAACGGATCATGTCCTTCAGTTGCCAGTAGGGGTGGTGCCAGGTATGGGCGCTGCCATCCAGCGGGGGCGGCGGCAGGGTGCCGTCCAGGTTGCGCTGGCGCCAGTCCTCGGCGCCCTCGCGCTGCGCCCCGTGGCAGGCGATGCAGTGTTCCTGGTAGAGGCGCTCACCGCGCTGGAGGACCTCCGGATCCGTGGTGCGCTCGAGGTGGTCGGGGGTCCCGGACGCGCCGCCGAACCCGTCGCAACCGGTCAGGCTGGCGGACGCGAGGATCAGTGCCACGCTGCCGATCCAGGGGGTGAGCGATGGGTGTCGCCGCATCAGTCCTGAACGTCCGGATCGCCCGCATTCCCGGCTGGTTCGTCGCCGCCGCGGAAGGCGTCACGCACCGAGCCCCAGGCCTTGCGCGAGCCGTCGCGCACGCCGCCCCAGGCGTCCTTTGCCCCGTCGCGAATACCGCCCCAGGCGCCGGAGGAGCGCTCGCGCATCTCGCCCGACCATTCGGCCAGGCGGTCACGTTCCTCGACCAGTCCGTCGTAGGCGCGTTCGCGGCGCTCGCGAGTCGCGTCGCTCAGGTCATCCCAGCCCTCGCGGAGGTTGTCGCCCAGGCGGCCGAGTTCGCGGTCCATCGCGTCCAGGGTCTCGCGGGTGCGCGAGCGGGTGGCCTCACCGGCCTCGGTGCTTTCTTCCTGGATCTCCTCGCGGGTCTCGGCCCAGGATTCGCGCAGTTCTTCCATCTCGCTGGCGGTGGTGTCGTCCTCTGCGGCGGACGCATGCTCGTCGGAGTGGAGCGGGCTTGCGGCCAGCAACAGGGCGCACAGGCTCGTCATCAGGATGTAGCGCAGCTTGAGCAGTTTCATGGTGTCTTCCTCCCGGTCCGCGCAGGGCGGCGGACTGATCTGGTCTTTCTTCCATGGTAGGACGTTTGACGGTCCGGTATGTTCGTGCGCAGGGAAATTTTTGCGAGAGGAACCACGGGATGCGATGGGGATGGCGGGTTGCATGGGGGTGTCTGACGGTACTGCTGGCGGGCTGTGCCACGTCCGCTTCGGCCCCGAAAGCGGGCACTGCGCCGGACGGCTGGGAGCCGGCGCCTACCGCCTTCGAGGCGCAGGTGGTGCCTTCGCAGGCGCCCACGGTGATGCCCGGTGCCGCGGTGATGGCGTGGCTGGCGGTCAGCCCCTGGCATTCTGGACTGGCGGTTGACTACGCCGGGCTGGAGATCGACCAGCCGCGTCCGGAGCGCGCCGAGGTCCGCCTGACCGGGTTACGCGACGATGCCGTCAGTGCCTACGAATTCCGCCTGGAGCTGGACGAGGTCGAGGCGGGCTGGGTGGTGCAGTCAGTGGAGCGCCGTGCCATCTGCCGCCGTGGCCTAGGCGACAGCGGCCTTTGCCGGTAAGGCTTCGTGGAGGATTCGCCCTTGACCTGGTCCTTCTCCATGCGTTCCGGAGGCTTTGTGGTGAATCCAGGGCAGCCTCTGCTTCAGCGGCGGCGGGCCAGGGTCAGGCCGTCGCCGATGGGGACCAGCGAGAGGTCGATGCGTTCGTCGTGATGCAGGGCGTCATTGAAGGCGCGGATCGCGCGGGTGTCGTCGCGCTGGTCGTCCGGGTCGGCGACGGTTCCGTGCCACAGGGTGTTGTCGGTCAGGATGAGGCCGCCGGGGCGTACCAGGCGCAGGCAGTGTTCGAAATAGTCGGGATAGCCGGTCTTGTCGGCATCGATGAAGGCCAGATCGAAGCGACCGGTCTCGCCGGCGGCCTCCAGCGCCTGCAGCGTGTTGCGCGCCTCGCCCAGCTCGAGCCGGATGCGTCCGGCGACCCCGGCGCGCTCCCAGTAGCGCCGGGCCGTGGCGGTCCAGTCCGCGCTGTTGTCCAGGGTGACGACCTCGCCGTCCTCCGGCAGGACGAGGGCGATGGCCAGCGCGCTGTAGCCGGTGAAGGTGCCGATCTCCAGATAGCGCTGTGCGCCCATGAGCTTCGCCAGCAGCGCCATGAACTGTCCCTGCTCCGGGGCGATCTGCATGTTCGCCTCGGGCAGGCTGGCCGTTTCGGCGCGCAGCTGCGCCAGCACGTCGGGCTCGCGCAGCGAGTGCTCCAGGAGGTAGTGGTACAGCGGTTCATCGAGTCCGATGGAACGATTGGACATTCACGCGCTCCGCGGGTGTGGGTGAGGGATCAGGCGGTCTAGCCACCGGCGCAGGACCGGTGTGGCCATGACGATCAGGATGATCAGGGCGCTCCACTCGAGCCAGGCGGGCAGCAGCTCGCCGGCGGCGCCCATCTGGGTGGCGACGTCGACCCCGGTACGGGCCAGTCCGGCGTCCAGGGCCAGACCCAGCGCGATGGTGGTGACGCCGATGCCGGCCAGATACAGCACCAGCGCCGGGGTACCGAGTTCGCGGCGGAATACGCCCAGCGTCGCCAGGCTGGTGATCGGCGCGGCCAGCAGGAACACCAGCACGGTGCCGGGCGAGACGCCGGCCGCGATCAGACCCACGGCGATGGGCGTGGCGGCGGTCGCGCACAGGTACATCGGGATGCCGATGACGGCCATTACCAGCATCGCCGCCAGGCCCGAACCCCAGGCGGCCAGGGTGGCCGGTGGGACCAGGGCGAGCAGGGTGCCGGCGACCAGCAGGCCGATCACCAGCCACAGGCGGATATCGTCGAGGACGTCGTGGAAGGCGTAGTGCAGTCCGCTACGGAGCCGCGCGGAGAGGCGTTCCGGGGCTTCGGGCGTGGCGCAGCCCGTGTCGGTCCCGCAACATCCGCCGCAGGTGTCGGGTTCGGCCCCGGTTGCCTCCGGGGGGTCCGTCGCGGCGCGCGTGCGGCCCACCAGTAACCCCGTGGTGATGGCCGTGACGATGGCGCCAAGGGCGCGGGCCATAGCCATTACCGGGCCCAGCAGGGCGTAGCTGATGGCAAGCGAGTCCACGCCGACACCCGGCGTTCCGATCAGGAAGGCGGTGGTGGGCCCGCGACCGGCGCCGCCGCGATGCAGGGCCAGGGCGGTGGGGATGGCCCCGCAGGAACAAAGCGGCAACGGTGCACCGACGACGGCGGCACGCGCCGTGGCCGCCAGGCCGGCGCCGCCGAGCCAGCGCTGCAGGGCGGCCTCCGGGATCAGGGCCTTGACCGCGCCGGCGGCCAGCAGGCCCAGCAACAACCAGGGCGCCGCGGTGAGCGCGACGCTCAGTGTTTCGTTGAGGATGTCGGCGATCATGCCTCGATCTTCCGTTGCGCACGGGGCGCCTGCAAGAAGCCCGCCCGCCGGGTGGCGGATCACAGCGGGGACGTTGCGTGTCAGCCGCGCTGGCGCGAGATGCGCAGGACATCGGACAGCCGCCGCAGGCCGCGCATGATCTGGGCCAGGTGCTGGCGGTCACGTACGGTCAGCAGGAAGGTCATCGCGGTGGAGTGGCCGTCCTGCTCGTTGAACGAGATGTGCTCGATGTTGGAGCCGTGATCCGCGATGACCGCGGCCATGTCGGCCAGCGCCCCGCGGCGGTTGGCGGTGCGGGTGCGTACGGCGGCGGTGAATTGCAGCTGGGGCTCATGCGACCACTCCAGCGCGATGGTGCGGTCGGACCGGTCGCGGCTCTCGTGCAGGACGTTGCGGCAGTTCTCGCGGTGGACCACCAGGCCGCGCCCGGCGCTCAACTGGCCAATGATCGGGTCGCCCGGGATCGGGTGGCAGCAACGGGCGTAATTCAGCACCAGCCCTTCGGTGCCGTTGACCGCGAGCGTGGTCGTAGTGGCGGGCTCTGTGGCGGTCGGGTCGGGGCTTTCCTTGCCGACCATCTGGCGGGCCACCAGCGAGGCCATGCGATTACCCAGGCCGATATCGATCAGCAGCGCGTCCAGGTCTTCCAGCTGCATCGCGTCCAGCATCTGGTCCAGGCGGGCCGGCGAGATGCGGGGCAGGCTGGTATCCATGGATTCCAGCGCCTTTTCCAGCATGCGCTCGCCGAGGGTGCGGGCCTCCTCGGACTGCATGGACTTGAGGCAGTGGCGGATGCCGGTGCGCGCCTTGCCGGTGACCACGAAGGACAGCCAGGCCGGGTTGGGGCGGGCGCCGGGCGAGGTGACGATCTCCACCGTCTGGCCGCTTTGCAGGCGTACCGACAGCGGGGCGAGTTGGCGATCGATCTTGGCGGCCACGCAGCGGTTGCCGACGTCCGAGTGCACGGCGTAGGCGAAGTCGATCGGGGTGGCGTCGCGCGGGAGCACGAGGATGTCGCCCTCGGGGGTGAAGGTGTAGACCTCGTCGGGGAACAGGTCGACCTTGACGTTCTCCAGGAACTCGATGGAGTTGCCGACGCTGTTCTGGATCTCGAGGACATCCTTCAGCCATTCGCGTGCCCGGCTCTGGGCCGTGCGGCTGGATTCGCTGCCGGCCTTGTACTGCCAGTGTGCGGCGATCCCGCTCTCGGCCACGCGATCCATCTCGGTGGAGCGGACTTGCACCTCGATCGGGGCGCCCTGCGGACCGAACAGGATGGTGTGCAGCGACTGGTAGCCGTTGGACTTGGGGATCGCGATGTAGTCCTTGAAGCGTCCCGGAACCGGCTTGTAGAGGTTGTGCACCACGCCCAGCGAGCGGTAGCAGGTGTCCACGTCGTCGACGATGATGCGGATGGCGAAGACATCGAACACGTCTTCGAACGAGTGGTGCTTGTCGCGCATCTTGCGGTAGATGCTGTACAGGCTCTTCTCGCGCCCGGAGATGCGCCCGATGATCCCGGAAGCCTCCATGCGCGAGCAGATCGCCTGTTCGATGTTCTTCATTGGCTCGCGGCGGTTGCCGCCGGCCCGGTGTACTGCGCGTTCCAGTACCGCGGCGCGCCAGGGGTGCTTGGCCGAGAAACCGAGTTCCTCCAGCTCGCGGCGCATGGCATTCATGCCCAGGCGCTGCGCGATCGGGGCATAGATCTCGAGGGTTTCCTTGGCGATGCGGCGGCGCTTGTCCGGGCGCATCACACCGAGGGTGCGCATGTTGTGCAGGCGGTCGGCCAGCTTGATCAGAATCACCCGGATGTCGCGGGTGATCGCCAGCATCATCTTGCGGAAGTTTTCCGCCTGCGCCTCGGCCTTCGACTGGAACTGCAGGTGGGTCAGCTTGGACACGCCGTCCACCAGCTCTGCGACCTCCTCGCCGAACTCGGCGCGGATACGGTCCTTGCTGGTGGCGGTGTCCTCCATCACGTCATGCAGGATGGCGGCGCTGATCGCCTGGTGGTCCATCCGCATTTCGGCCATGGTGCGAGCCACGGCGAGCGGGTGATAGATGTAGGGCTCCCCGGTCTTGCGGGTCTGGCCCTCGTGCGACTCCGCGCCCAGGAGATAGGCGCGATAGACCTCCTCGACCTCTTCCGGCTCGAGGTAGGCCTCGAGTTCGGAACATAAATCGCTGATCAGGAATCGGGTCGAGTCGCCTGGTACCGAGGAGGGGGCCCCGGGCGAAGCTGGCTGCCCAGCGGCCATTCAGAAAATCTCCTAGCGCTCGTCGGCTTCCAGCTGTTCCAGATGACGGATGGTGCTGAAGTCCAGCATCTGGTTCTGGGGCCGTTCGTCGTGTTCGTCGAACACCTCGATACCGACCACGCCGGCGGCGATTTCGCGCAGGGCGATTACCGTGGGCTTGTCGTTGTCCTCGGGTACGCGGGCTTCCTTCCCGTGGGCAATGTGGCGGGCCCGGCGGGCAGCCATCAGCACCAGCTGGAAACGGTTTTCGACATTTTCGAGGCAGTCCTCGACGGTGACGCGTGCCATCGGATACTCCGGTCAGTAAATTCTTGAAACTTGCATGTTACGCCGACCCATGCGCGCCCGCCAACAGATTCCCGATCGTGGATGCGGATCGGATCTCCTGTTCCACGGTGCGCAGGCGGTTGGCGCGGAAGATACAGGCCAGATCGCGCACGGCCTGGTCGAAGTCGGCATTGACCACGGTGTAGTCGTACTCGCGGAAATGCGTGCAGTCGGATTCGGCATCCCGCAGACGGCGCTGGATCACGTCTTCCTCGTCCTGCCCGCGGCCGCGCAGGCGGCGTTCCAGCTCGTCGCGCGAGGGCGGCAGGATGAAGATGGAATGCGCATCCGGCACGGCGGCGCGCACCTGGCGCGCACCCTGCCAGTCGATCTCCAGGATCACGTCCACCCCGGCGTCCAGGCGTTCGTCGACACTGGCGAGCGCGGTGCCGTAGAAGTTGTCGAACACCTTGGCGTGTTCCAGCAGCTGGCCGTCCTCGATCATCCCGAGGAAGGTCTCGGCGCTGACGAAGTGGTAGTGCTGTCCGTCGACCTCGCTGGCGCGCGGCGTCCGTGTGGTATGCGAAACCGAGACCTCCACCGCCGTCACCGATTCAAGCAGGGCGGCGACCAGGCTGGTCTTGCCGGCACCCGAGGGCGCGGAAACGATATAGAGGGTGCCGCGAACGGCCGGGGTATTGGCGGTCATGGACGTGTCCGCAGGGCCTGAACGTGATCGGGATCTGGCCGCTTCCGGATGGGCCGCTTGAATCGGGCCACAGGCCGGAAGACCAGGGTCAAGAAGAAGGTTGGTCGGAGTGAAAGGATTCGAACCTTCGACCCCTGCCTCCCGAAGGCAGTGCTCTACCAAGCTGAGCTACACTCCGAACCGAGCCCGCTATTATGCCGAGCCTCCCGGGGCGTGTCCATGCCCCAGGCGCTGAAAATCCTATCGGTAACGGTCGACCCGCCATGCGGCGTGGGTCGCGCCGCGTCAGTGGTTGCGCCCGACGGCGAAACGGGCGAGATCGATCAGGGCCTGACGCTGGGGCGAATCGGGCAACGTGGAGATTGCCTCGATGGCGGCGTCGGTTTCGGCCTCGGCGCGAGAGCGGGTGTAGGCCAGGCCGTCGGTTCCGTGTACGGCCTGCAGCACGGCGTCGACCTGATCGCGGCCGCCTTCTTCGATCGCCCGGCGCACGACGGCCTGCTGCTCGGGGGAGCCCACGCGCAGCGCATGGATCAGCGGCAGCGTGGGCTTGCCCTCGGCGAGGTCGTCGCCCATGCGCTTGCCGGTCACCTCGTCATCGGAGGAGTAGTCCAGGACGTCGTCGATCAGCTGGAAGGCGGTGCCCAGGTGCATGCCGTAGCGGGCCAGCGCCTGCTCGTCGTGTTCCGGGCGTTCGCCCAGAATGGCGCCCAGCTGGCAGGCGGCCTCGAACAGCTTGGCGGTCTTCGACTGGATCACGTGCATGTAGCGCTGTTCGTCAACGTCGGCGTCGTGGCAGTTCATCAGCTGCATCACCTCGCCCTCGGCGATCACGTTGGTCGCGTGGGAGAGGATCTCCATGACCCGCATGGAGCCGACCTCGACCATCATCTCGAACGCGCGCGAGTAGAGGAAGTCACCGACCAGGACGGCGGCCTCGTTGCCGAAGATGTGGTTGGCGGTCTCGTTGCCGCGGCGCAGCTCCGAGGCATCCACGACGTCGTCGTGCAGCAGGGTCGCGGTATGGATGAACTCCACCACCGCCGCCAGTGTCACCGGGTCCTGGCCCTGCACATGGCAGGCCCGCGCTGACAGGGTGGCCAGCAGCGGCCGCAGGCGCTTGCCGCCCGAATGGATGATGTAGTGTCCGAGTTGGTTGATCAGCACCACCGGCGAGCTGAGGCGCTCACGGATGCACTGGTCGACGGCCTGCATGTCGTCGGCCGCCAGTTCTCGGATTGCTTCAATGGGCATGGGGGTAGGCAAGCAGGCTCATGTGAGGTGGTCGTGAGGGGCGAAGGCATGCTAGGGAAACGCTGCCTAATGTACAAGTTCGGGCGCGCGCCGGAGCGGTTTGCGGGCCGGATGGGCCAAGGGCCGTTGCCGCGCGCCCGGGATCGAAAAAACGGGGTGTCCAGCGTGTACCCGTCCATGAGCGTTCCCGCGGCCTGGCCGCTTCCCGGCATTGACCCGAGCGAGAAGCGCTGCTAGCATTTCCGCCCTTTCGCGAGACCAGCTCCCAGTCAGCTGGTCCACACAAGGTATCGCAACGGAGTCCCAGGGAAATGTACGCGATCATCGCAACAGGTGGTAAACAGTACCGCGTCGCCGAAGGCGACGTGATTCGCATCGAGAAGCTCGAGGCCGAGGCCGGTTCCGAGGTCGAGTTCGACCAGGTGCTGATGGTCGGTGCGGGTGACGATGTCCGCGTCGGGGCCCCGCTGGTGGACGGTGGCAAGGTCACCGCCAAGGTCGAAGACCATGGCCGCGCCAAGAAGATCCACATCATGAAATTCCGGCGGCGCAAGCACTCCCAGAAGCAGATGGGACACCGCCAGCATTACACCACCGTGCGCATCACCGGCATCGCCGGTTGATCGCCGCAGGCATTCAGGAGAGCTGAACCATGGCACATAAAAAGGCAGGCGGCAGTACCCGCAACGGGCGCGATTCCGAGAGCAAACGCCTGGGCGTGAAGCGCTTTGGCGGTCAGGTCGTGCGCGCCGGCAACATCCTCGTTCGTCAGCGCGGGACGCAGTATCATCCCGGCGAGGGCGTGGGTTGTGGCAAGGACCATACGCTGTTCGCCAAGGTTGACGGCCAGGTCGTCTTCAAGGTGGGTGGCCCGCACAACCGTCGTTTCGTGAGCATCCAGCCGCAGCAGTAAGCCGGCCGGACAGCGAAGCGTTCGCGAAAAGCCCCGTTCGACGGGGCTTTTTTTGTTCTGTACTTCGGGAAGCAAGCAATGAAGTTCATCGACGAGGCCACCATTACCGTAAAGGCCGGCGACGGCGGGAATGGCTGTGTCAGCTTCCGCCGCGAGAAATACATCCCCTTTGGCGGGCCCGACGGGGGTGACGGCGGAGATGGCGGCTCCGTATGGCTGGTGGGCGACGAAGGCCTTAACACCCTGGCCGATTTTCGCTACCAGCGCCGGTTTGATGCCGAGCGTGGCGAGAACGGCAAGGGGCGCAATCGTACGGGGTCTTCCGGCGAGGATCTGGAGATCGCAGTGCCGATCGGCACTCAGGTGCGCGATGCCGAGACCGACGAGATCCTGGGTGATGTGACCCACGAGGGGCAGCGTCTGCTGGTCGCTCAGGGTGGCTTCCACGGCCTCGGCAATACCCGGTACAAGTCCTCCACCAACCAGGCGCCCCGTCAGAGCAAGCCGGGCACCCCGGGCGACCTGCGCAAGCTGTCGCTGGAGCTGATGGTGCTGGCCGACGTCGGTTTGCTGGGCCTGCCGAATGCCGGCAAGTCCACGCTGCTGGCGCGGGCCTCGGCCGCGCGCCCGAAGATCGCCGACTACCCGTTCACCACCCTGATCCCGCAACTGGGCGTGGTGCGCATCGGGGTCAACCAGAGCTTCGTGATCGCCGACATCCCCGGGCTGATCGAGGGCGCGGCCGAGGGCGCGGGTCTGGGTACGCGTTTCCTCAAGCATCTGGCCCGCACCCGCTTGCTGCTGCACGTGGTGGACGTGTCCCCGCCGGACCCGGAGGCCGATCCGCTGGTGGACCTGCGCACCGCGATCACCGAACTGGAGCACCACAGCGACAAGCTGGCGGCCCTCCCGCGCTGGATTGTGCTGAACAAGAAGGAACTGCTGGATGCCGACGAACTCGCGGCCCTGGTCGAGCGCGTGCGTGCGGACCAGGGCGAGGCGCATCCGGTGTTTACCATCTCCGCGGTGACCGGCGAGGGCGTGGACGCCCTGCTGCAGGCGGTGATGCGCCATGTCGAGGAGGCCGCGCAGGCGGCGGCCGAGGCCGATCGGCGGGGTGCGATGGGGACGCCGGAGGACAAGCCGGAGGACCCCGCGTGACAGCGTCTGCCACACGGGCGCTCCCCGCCATTCGCCGGGTCGTCGTCAAGATTGGCAGCGCGCTGATCACCGCCGATGGTGCCGGGCTCGACCGCCCGGCGCTGGAGTCCTGGGCGCACCAGATCGCGGCGCTGCGCCGGCGCGGGCTGGAGGTGATCCTGGTCTCCAGCGGGGCGGTGGCCGAGGGCATGCGTCGGCTGGGCATGACCGAGCGCCCGCACCAGTTGCACCACGTGCAGGCCGCCGCCGCGGTCGGACAGATGGGCCTGGTTCAGGCCTACGAGCGCGAATTCGCCAGCCACGATCTGCATGCGGCGCAGGTCCTGCTGACCCACGACGACCTCGCCGACCGCTCGCGCTACCTGAATGCCCGCAGCACCATGCTGGCCCTGCTCGAGATGGGGACGATCCCGGTGGTCAACGAGAACGACACCGTGGCCTACGAGGAGATCCGGCTCGGCGACAACGACACCCTGGCCGCGCTGGTGGCTAACCTGGTGGTGGCCGACCTGCTGCTGATCCTGACCGACCAGGATGGCCTGTTCGACCGCGATCCGCGCAAGCATGCGGATGCCCGCTTGATCCAGGAGGGCCGGGCCTCGGATGCCGAGCTTCACCGCTATGTGGCAGCCGATTTCGGTCGCCTGGGCCGGGGTGGCATGGCAACCAAGCTGCTGGCTGCCGAACGCGCGGCCCGTTCCGGCACGCATACCGTGATTGCCTCCGGACGCGAGGCGCAGGTGATGGGGCGGGTGCTGAAGGGCGAAGCACTGGGCACCTGGCTAAAGCCGGACCGCGAACCGCTGGCGGCGCGCAAGCGCTGGCTGGCGGACCAGCTGCACTCGCGCGGTCAGCTGCAGCTGGACGCCGGGGCCGCACGCGTGCTGCGCGAATCGGGGAGCAGCCTGCTACCGGTAGGTGTGGTCAGCGTCGAGGGGGATTTTCGCCGCGGCGAGGTCGTGACCTGCGTGGATCCGGACGGGACCGCCGTGGCACGGGGGCTTACGAACTACGCGGCCAGCGAGATTCAGCGTATCCGCGGCCAGCGTGCCGATCGCATCGAGGCCGAGCTCGGCTACCTGCTCGAGCCGGAGCTGATCCATCGGGACAATCTCGTCCTGCTTTCCTGACCGCCACCGGATGCTGCTGTCCTGCGTGGGTCTGTGGAACCACAGCTGTGGGAGCGTGCTTGCACGCGAAGCCCCTGCCCGCGTCAGACTCTGGCAGGGGCTTCGCGTGCAAGCACGCTCCTACGGGATTTGGGGTGTGCTGACCAGGTATCCGGGTTCCCGGCGGTGGGGGCGGGCACGTTGGTGGGGGTGTGCGTGACGGAGGCCATCCCGGCTCTCCGCCGCGTTGCGGCCGGGATGGCCTTGCAGGTGCTGACCCCAGGCTACCCACTTCCTTCTTACCCCTTCGCGCGCTTCCCGTCTTCCTGTTACACGCGATTGTCTGTGTGCCGTCGGTGGTTAAAGGCCGGGAGACCGCGGCTCAGTTGTCGCCGTGTGTGGCGGTGACTTCCAGGTCCAGGCGCCCGCGCGCCAGACGTGCATGCACGCGTTCGCCGCTGGCGGTCTGATCCGCGGCGCGCAGGACTTCGCCCTCTGTGGTCTGCAGGATCGCGTAGCCGCGTTCCAGCACCGCCTCCGGGCCCAGTGAACGCAGCTGGCGCGCAGTGGCGTCCAGCTGCCGCTGGCGGGCGACGAGGGCCTGGTGGGTGGCCGTTTGCAGTTGGCGTTGCAGGCGGGCGAGGGCCTCGCGCCGCTGCAGGATGTCGTGGTCCGGGCGTACCCGTACCAGGCGCTGGCGCAGGTGATCCAGGCGCATGCGGGCGGATGCCAGGCGGGTGCCGGGCGAGGCGCCGGCCAGACGCAACCGGGCGTGTTGCAACCGCACCCGGGCGCGTTCCTCGAGGCGCGACCAGGCGCGCTGCAGGCGTTCGCGCTGGTCGTCCAGGCGTTGGGCATCGCGTTCCAGCATTTGCCGCGGGTGGCGGCGTTCCAGGCGCGTATGCAGGGCGGTCAGGGTCTGCTGGTGGCGCGCCACGCGCTGGCCTAGTAGCCCGCTCAGGCGTTCGCGGGCCCGCGCTAGCTGGTGGCGCAGGGTCGCGGCATCCGGGCTGACAGCCTCCGCCGCGGCGGTGGGCGTGGAGGCGCGCAGGTCGGCGACGAAATCGGCGATGGTGGTGTCGGTCTCGTGCCCCACGCCGCTGACCACCGGGATCGGGCAGGCGGCGATGGCGCGCGCGACGCTCTCCTCGTTAAAGGCCTGTAGATCTTCCAGGGAGCCGCCGCCGCGGGCGAGGATGAGTACGTCGACCCGGCCCTCGGCCGCAGCCTGTTCCAGGGCCGCGACAATCTGGCCGGCGGCCTGGGCACCCTGCACCGCGGTGGGGTAAAGCGTGACCGGTAGCAACAGCGGGAAGCGCCGCGCCAGGGTGCGCTCGATGTCGTGGCGCACATCGCCCTGGGTGGAGGTGATCACGCCCAGGCGGTGGGTCCAGGCGGGCAGTGGCTGCTTGCGCTCGGCGTCGAACAGCCCCTCGGCGGCGAGCTTTTCCTTCAGGCGCTGGAAGGCGGCCAGCAGGCGGCCCTCGCCGGCCGGTTGCAGGGCCTCGACGATCAGCTGGAACTGCCCGCGGGCGCCGTAGATCCCGGCACGCCCCTGGATCTGTACGGCGTCGCCGTCGGCAAAGCGGGCGGCCTGGCGGGAGCGCCCGCGGAACAGCACGCAGCTCACCGAGGCGTTCTCGTCCTTCAGCGAAAAGTACTGGTGCCCGGATGCGTATTGACGCAGGTTCGATACCTCGCCCTCCACGCGCACGAGGCCAAGCCCGTCACGCAGCAGGCCGTCGGCACACTGGTTGAGCTCGGTTACGGAAAAGACGGGGGCGTCGCTCATGAGGGGCTCGATGGTTACAGACGGGTGAAGACGCGCTGGAAGACATCGGTGCCGCGCCCGACGGGGTCGACCCGCAGGCGGGCCTCTTCTTCCGCGAGGGCGTGGAACAGGCCGTCCATGGTGTGGTCCAGCACATGCTCGGCCAGGTCCAGGCGGACGTTTGCCAGAAACGGGATGTCGCGCATCCGCGACTCCAGCTCGCGGTGGGTCGTCATGGCCTCCACGGCGTCCAGGCTGTGCTCGATCGCGGGACGCATGGCCTCAGTCAGGCGCGGTCGCATCTGTGTTTCCAGATGACGGGTGGCGGCGTCCTCGGGCCCCAGCAGGATGCCGCGGGCATCGTCGAGATCGAGCGCGAAGATCGCCCGGATGAAGGGTTCCCGGGCCTGCCATACCGCATCCTCGGCCGCGCGGTTCATGCGCTCCTCCAGGGTGTCCAGCGGCGCGGCCATGCCGAGCCGGCCCAGCGATCGCCGTGTGGTGGCGAGCACCTCGGGCAGGGGGATGCGCACGTCCGGGTTGCCGTAGAAGCCGTTGCGCCGGCTGAGGGTCTCGGAGGCGGCGTGGGTCGCGATGACCAGGGCCTCGTGCACCGCCTCGATCAGCTCGGCGGTCGACAACCCGGCGAATTCCGGTGGCCGGGTGATCAGCGAGCGGAACATGTCCTGACCGAAGCGCCACCAGTCGGCGCGAGCGCTGGACGCAGTGGCCAGGCCGAGGCCGGGGGCCAGCAACAGGGCCAGCGCGGTGCGTCGGGTGATGCGGGCCGTAGGCGCGCGCTCGGGCATGGGTCTCGCCTGGCAGGGGGCTCGGGATGGATTCGCATCCTATCAGGGTGCTGTCCGGGCGTCTGCGCACGGCCCTTGCATGTGTGTCTGTGCTTGTCCCGGAAGGGCCCGAATTCTATACTGAACGGCTATTTATCCGCCCCCGGGGTTTTCTCCCTTGCGTCCCGGCGGGCCTGGCCTGGAGTGGTGCATGCGGATACTCGGTGAAGCCCTTACCTTTGATGATGTACTGCTGATCCCGGGGCATTCGAATGTCGTTCCGCGTGATGTCGACCTGAGTACCCGGATTACCCGCGAGATCACGCTGTCCGCCCCGTTGGTGTCGGCCGCGATGGACACGGTCACCGAGGCCAATCTGGCGATCGCGATGGCCCAGGAGGGCGGGCTCGGGATCGTGCACAAGAACATGTCGGCGGAGGCCCAGGCCGCCGAGGTCCGGCAGGTCAAGAAATACGAAAGCGGTGTGATCAGCGAGCCGATCACCATCGGCCCGGATGCGAGCATCGGCGACGTGGTCGCGCTGACCGACGCCAATCACATCTCCGGCGTGCCGATCGTTTCCGGCAACGACCTGATGGGCATCGTGACCTCCCGCGATCTGCGCTTCGAGACCCGCATGAACGCCCCGGTCTCGGAGATCATGACCCCGCGCGAGCGCCTGGTTACCGTGCCCGAGGGGGCCGACCGCGAGCTGGTGCTGGAGCTGCTGCACAAGCACCGGATCGAAAAGGTGCTGGTCGTCAACGACGACTTCCAGCTGCGCGGGATGATCACGGTCAAGGACATCCAGAAGTCCACCGAGCACCCGCATGCCTCCAAGGACGAGCGGGGCCGTCTGCGCGTGGGTGCCGCGGTGGGTGTGGGTGAGGGCACCGATGAGCGCGTGGCCGCGCTGGTCGAGGCCGGGGTGGACGTGCTGGTGGTGGATACCGCGCACGGGCATTCCCAGGGCGTGCTGGATCGCGTCGCCTGGGTCAAGAAGCACTACCCGGACGTGCAGGTGATCGGTGGCAACATCGCCACCGCCGATGCGGCCAAGGCGCTGGTCGCGGCCGGGGCCGACGGCGTGAAGGTCGGAATCGGGCCGGGCTCGATCTGCACCACCCGCATCGTGGCCGGCGTGGGCGTGCCGCAGATCACGGCGATCTCCGATGTGTCCGAGGCGCTGAAGGGCACGGGTGTGCCGATGATCGCCGACGGGGGCG
Source organism: Thioalkalivibrio sp. ALMg9 (assembly GCF_000380625.1). NCBI lineage: Bacteria > Pseudomonadati > Pseudomonadota > Gammaproteobacteria > Chromatiales > Ectothiorhodospiraceae > Thioalkalivibrio > Thioalkalivibrio sp. ALMg9. Next base: position 46,090 of record NZ_AQYC01000004.1, on the reverse strand, counting down.
TGCGCTTTTCCGGGGACCTGGCCAAGGCGATCGCCGCGGGCGCCGATTGCGTGATGCTGGGCTCGATGTTCGCCGGGACCGAAGAGGCCCCGGGCGAGGTCGAGTTGTACCAGGGCCGCTCCTACAAGATCTATCGCGGCATGGGCTCTTTGGGCGCGATGCAGCAGGGCTCCTCGGATCGCTACTTCCAGGACCCGAACAGCTCGGCCGACAAGTTCGTGCCCGAGGGGATCGAGGGCCGGGTGCCGTACAAGGGCTCGATCGTCGCCATCATCTACCAGCTGATGGGCGGGCTGCGCTCGTCCATGGGCTATGTCGGCGCACACAACATCGAAGAGATGCGGACCAAGCCGCATTTCGTCCGCGTGACCGCCGCCGGCATGCGCGAGAGCCATGTGCACGACGTGGCGATCACCAAGGAAGCCCCCAACTACCGCATGGACTGACCCGGCCACGATGGCCGGGTATCCCTACCTGACATACTCCCGGCCCGCAGGCCGGGATACCGGATGACCTCATGACCCAGGATCTTCACGCCCACCGCATTCTGGTGCTGGACTTCGGTTCCCAGTACACCCAGCTGATCGCCCGCCGCGTGCGCGAGGCCAGGGTCTACTCCGAGGTGCATGCCTGGGACATGCCGGCGGCCGACATCCGGGCGTTCAATCCCACTGCGATCATCCTCTCCGGCGGCCCCGAGTCGGTGAATGTCGACCAGCCCCCGCGCGCCGAGGACGCGGTGTTCGAGCTGGGGGTTCCGGTACTGGGCATCTGCTACGGCATGCAGACCATGGCCGCGCAGTTGGGTGGTCGGGTCGAGCCGTCGGAGCGTCGCGAGTTTGGCTATGCCCAGGTGCGCGCCCGTGGCCATACGCCGCTGTTGCGTGACATCGAGGATCACACTACGCCGGAGGGCTATGGTCTGCTGGACGTGTGGATGTCGCACGGCGACCACGTGACCGAGCTGCCGGAAGGCTTCCGCTTGATGGCCTCCACCGATTCCGCACCCATCGCCGGCATGGCCGATCCGGATCGCGGCTTCTACGGCGTGCAGTTCCACCCCGAGGTGACCCACACCACCCAGGGCCAGCGCATCATCGAGCGCTTCCTGCACGATATCTGCGGCTGCGCGGCGTTGTGGACGGCCGACAACATCATCGACGACATGGCCGCGCGGGTGCGCGAGCAGGTCGGGGACGATCACGTGGTACTGGGCCTGTCCGGCGGGGTGGACTCCTCGGTGGTGGGCGCGCTGCTGCACAAGGCGATCGGCGACCAGCTGACCTGCGTGTTCGTGGATACCGGGCTGCTGCGCGAGGGCGAGGGTGACCAGGTCATGGCGACCTTCGCTCGCCACATGGGTGTGCAGGTGATCCGCGTGGATGCCGAGGAGCGCTTCATGAGCGCCCTGGCGGGTATCCAGGACCCGGAGGCCAAGCGCAAGATCATCGGCGGGCTGTTCATCGACGTGTTCGACGAACAGGCTGCAAAGCTCGACAACGTGCAGTGGCTGGCTCAGGGCACGATTTACCCGGACGTGATCGAGTCGGCCGACTCCAAGACCGGCAAGGCCCACGTGATCAAGTCGCACCACAATGTGGGCGGCCTGCCGGAGAACATGAAGCTGGGGCTGGTCGAGCCGCTGCGCGAGCTGTTCAAGGACGAGGTGCGCAAGATCGGTGTCGAGCTGGGCCTGCCCACCGAGATGGTCTATCGCCATCCGTTCCCCGGGCCGGGCCTGGGCGTGCGCATCCTCGGCGAGGTGAAGAAGGAATACGCCGACCTGCTGCGCCGCGCCGACGCGATCTTCATCGAGGAGCTGCGCAAGGCGGATCTCTACGACAAGACCTCGCAGGCCTTCGCGGTCTTCCTGCCGGTGAAGTCGGTGGGCGTGATGGGCGACGGCCGGCGCTACGACTACGTGGTGGCCCTGCGCGCGGTGGAGACCATCGACTTCATGACCGCGCGCTGGGCCCACCTGCCGTACGACTTCCTCGACCATGTCTCGCGGCGGATCATCAACGAGATCCCCGGCATCTCCCGCGTCACCTACGACATCTCCGGCAAGCCCCCCGCCACCATCGAGTGGGAGTGACTGGAAAGACCCGCAATGGCGGGTGCTGACCGGCGTCATAGCGGAGGCTTCAGGATCCTGCTTAGCCCACGGCCGGTAGCACGACTACCGGCCGTGGGGCTACGCCTTGCCTCGGAAGACACGGTGCACTAACGCGAGCGTGTACATTGATCGGCGGTTACCTAGACTGTGCCGAGGTGGACTTCCTGGAATAAACGGATCCCATGTTCAGACGCATCAGAGCGGGTGACTGGATTGTCGTGGTGTTGCTGCTGCTGCCGGTGCTGGTGGCGTGGCCGCGTTGGTGGCCGCCGCCGGGCGCCGGCGCGGCGGAGGTGCTCTCGGCGCTCGGTCACTTGGCCGGGGTGCTGGGTCTGAGCGCGCTGCTGGTCGGTGCAATGCTGAGTGTGCGCCTGCCGGGCCTGGATCGCTGGTTCGGCGGTTTGCCGCGCATCTGGACCCTGCACCGGATACTGGGTTTCGCGGCCTTCATCCTGATCATGCTGCACGTGGTGTGGCTGGCCTTCGGGGCGCTGCCCATTTCTCCGGCAGCGGCCGTCCGGGTGATCTTTCCGCCCCTTGAACACGGGGCGGTATGGATCGGTTGGGGCGCATTGGCGCTGATGCTGATCTTTCTCGCGCCCACCTTTCAGTTTTTCGGCAGGCCGCATTACCAGCGCTGGAAGCGCCTCCACCTGTTGTCGGTGCCCGCGTTCCTGCTGGCGTTCGCGCACGCGGTCATGCTCGTGGAGCATGCGCTGCTCTGGTGGGGGCTCGCGGCCCTGGCGGTCGGCGCAGTGCTCTGGCGCAAGGTGCTGTCGCCCCGGCTGGGGCGCCATGATTATACCGTCGAGGCTGTGACCGCCCTTGCGTCCAACGTGGTGGAGATCACCCTCGCGCCGCGGGGCCGGGCCATGTCGCATGCCGCGGGACAGTTCATGTACCTCACCCCGCACGACCCGGGCCTGGAAGCCGGCCGGGGGGAAGAGCACCCCTACACCCTCTCTTCGGCGCCAGGCGAGGACGTTGTCCGGGTGGGCATCAAGGCCCTGGGCGACGCCAGCCGGGCATTGCAGACGGTGACACCGGGAACCGCCGTGCAGATCGAGGGCCCCTACGGGCAGTTCTTCGAGCGATGCGAGCCGCAACGCCGGCAACTCTGGTTCGGTGGCGGCATCGGCATTACGCCCTTCGTGTCCGGCGCCCGGGCCCTCCAGCGGGAGCCCGGGGCCGGGCCGGAGGTCACCCTGATCTACCTGGCCAATCGACCGGACCGCGCCTATTACATGGACGAGCTTCGGGAGATCGCGCAGGGGCACCCGCATTTCGATGCACAGATCCATTATTTCCAGGATCGCGGCCCCGTGGACGAAGCGTTCATCCGCGCCCATTGCCCGGACCTGGTGGAACGGGAGATCTACATCTGCGGGCCGCCCGGCATGGTGCAGCACCTGAGGGGGCTGCTAAGCCGCGCCGGTGTACCCAGGGGCCGCATTCATACGGAGGCGTTTGATTTCCTATGACCGTGAACAAGATTGCCTACACCGCGTTCGTGGCCTTCTGCGCCGTGATCATCACCCTTTGGGCCGTCAGCGCGCTGGTCGCGGAGACCCGCGAGACCGACGACGATCAGCGCCTGTTTACAGAACAGGAGCTTGCGGCCCACGACAGTGCCGAGAGCTGCTGGAAGGCCATCGACGGCCAGGTGTACGACGTGACGGACTATATTCCGCGTCACCCCACCTCCGAGGACGTGATACTGGAGTGGTGCGGCCGTGATGCCACCGAAGGCTGGTACAACAAGACGCCCGGGCGTCCGCACAGCCCCAGGGCCGCCGCCATGCTGGAACAGTACCGGGTAGGGCAACTTGCCGATGCACCGGCACCCCAGGCACGGCCCGAGGCTTCAGCGCCCACGCGGGAACCCGCCACCCATCCGCCGGGCCGGGTGCTGCTCGGCCTGTCGCCCGGGACGTACCTGGACGGGCGCTATCGAGGCGTGTTTTCGGACCGGGGCGCGATGCAGGTCAATATCCAGTTCGATCTGCGGGACCATCATTTCCACAACGTCCGGTTCCGGTACCTGAGCTACCAGGGAGTGGATTATCTGGCGCTTGAGGAGGAAGAGGAACTTCATGCCGTGACGCGCCAGCACCGTCAGGCCATCGATTACCTCGAAGGCCGGCCGCTTTCGGCCCTATTCGATCTCTACGCGCCGGAGGAGGTGGTGGACGACATCGACGCCTTTACCGGCGCGACGCTGAGAGGCAACAAGCTGATCTCGGCCATCCGGGACGCGCTTAATCGCGGTGTCTATCAGTGGCCGTGATAGGGCCGGCATCCCCCCAGGGCAGGAGTGCGCGCCGCCGGCCATTTGTAGTGCTCCCGCCAGGCCCATGAACCACAGCGGGTAGCCCCCGTGAGCGACGTCCTGGGTCTTGCATGTCAGCCCGGTGTGCGGTCGGCAGTGTCCCCCGAGATTACCCACACCACCCGCGATCACGGTACATCCAGCGTAGTCAGGTGTGCCTGGTTCAAAGAAGCTGGTGGATTTGGCGCTTTTGTTCGCTACCGCGCAGACGGGCGGAGCCATTTCCGAGAAACTTTCCGTTGCTTGTCGGTGGACGCTGATCGGCATCCACCTTTATCCCACCACAGCAACGGGAAATAGCCATGAATACACCAGGCAGTAGCGAACACGCCACCACCGATCGCATCTCGGAGCGCGCTCACGAGACTGTAGACCAGGCCGCCAGGGGCGCCGGCAAGGCCGAAGAACGGATCCGCCATGGGGCGGCGAGCGCGGAGGAGAAAGCCAAGGAGGCCGGGGCGAAGGTCAAGGAGCACTCCGAAGAGGCCCTGCAATCGGTTAGTGGCTTCGTGCGGGAAAATCCTTTGCTTTCCCTGGGTCTCGCATTCGCGGCGGGGACCTTGGTGGCTGCTTTACGGCGCCGTTGATCGTGTTCCGTGGCCACCAGTTAAGGCAGGAGGCCGCGCATTTGCGCGGCCGAATTGATCACGGTGCCGGCCTTGTTCGCTGGCGGATCGACCGCTTGCTGCACCGGGCACGGGCCCTGGCCCGCCGGCCTGCTGTGCTGGCTATTGCCTTTGGGTGTGGCTTGTTGGCCGGTCGCCTGGATATGCCCGGCATCAAATATACCTATGGAATCCTGGCAGGCCAGATGAAAGCCTGGCGGATTGCCTCCAGTCTGATCGGCTCGCCGCTTCGCTGACCGCGACCTATTTCTCGGGGCGCTGCGGTTCTGCTTCCGGGGGTTGCTGCTCTGCAGCGTCAACGAGCGATCTCGCCTGGACGAGCAAGCTGTTAACGCTCGCCCGGCTTTCACGGAACGTGAGGTCGCGGGTGATGTGCCGGAGTCGCCAGAAGGCCAGCGCCGCCAGCACCAGATGTGCCAGCGTTACCGTCAGCAGCGCGCCCGTCAGGCTGAAGGCCTGCAGGCTGGCCAGGGCGACCACCAGACTCGCCCCGGCAAACAGCCAGCCGCCCACCAACAGAAGCGCAATCATCACGGTGAGCCCGATCATCATCAGCACCGTGTGTCCGAACAGCCGCGCCTCTACCGCAAGAAGGCGAGCGATGTCCGCCGCCAGGGTCTTCAGGATTTGCGTGATGTCCTGGCTGCGGTCGTGACCGCCATCCTCGTCCTGACTGGGATCTGTTTCCTTCATGGTCGTGCGTCCTCCCGGCTACTCAGCGCGTGTTTCAGGCTGGACTTGATTTCACCCCAGATGGCCACAAAGAACGCCGTCAAAGGAATCGCGAGTACCATCCCGATAATCCCGTTCAGGGCGGTGCCCCAGAAGAACAGGGAAATAATGACGAGTGCGGGGTGCAGGCCAGAGCGGTTGGACATGATCTTCGGCGTCAGCAACCAGCTTTCGATCAGTTGTACCACCGCGAACGCCAGTACGGTCAGCATCAATAACTCAATGCCGCCATCCGGCTGAAGGTAGGCCAGGGGCAGAATCACCAACAGTCCGATCAGGGTTCCCAGGAAGGGGACGATATTCAGCAGTCCCAGCACGAGCCCGGCAAGCACGCCGTACTGCAGGCCGATCAGCGTAAAGCTGAGCGCATACAGGGCACCCATGATCATGGCGATCAACAGTTGGCCCTGGAAGAAGGCGGTGATGTATCCCACGAAAACATCCATGAAATAGAGTATTTTCTGCTGAGTGCGCCCTTGGAATATGGATAACAGTTCCGATGCCTTTCCCCGCAGCGAGTCACCCGAGAGCAGCGCGAAGAAGAGAAACAGCGGAACGAAGCTGATACCCGCCAACATCCCCAAATAGGACATAACGGTCTTTCCGGTGACTTCCAGAGAAGACTCGGACTCCTCCCCATTGCCGGCTTCCAGGCGTTCCGAAATCATGGCGCTAATTTCTGGAAAGTAAAAAGAAAAATGATCCTCCCAGCGCGCCAGGGTCTCGGGCAAGGCGGTTAACAGCTGAACGATCTGGGCGGTCAGGGTGGGGACAAGAAAGAACAACAGGGCGCCGACCCCCAGAAAGAAGATCGCCATCAGCAGCATGATGGCCAGCCATCTGGGCAAGCGAAGCCGGGTCTCGAGAAAATTCACCACTGGATGGAGCACCAGCGCCAGGATGCCTGCGATCGAGAGCGACAGGAGGAGGTTGTAGAACGTGCTCAGTATCCAGCCTAGAGCCCACGCAACAACCGCAATCAGCGCGGCCAACGCCACCAGGGACAGCAAGACCGCCGTATAGCGGAACAAGCGAAGCTCGGCCGCGTTGAACAGTCGTTTACGCGGGCGTAACCCGGCCCGGTCCTGAGCAGCCCTCCTGCCCCCTTCATCGAGGGATTCCTCCGTGTCGTGGGGCATTGTCGGGGCCTGGCTCAGGTCCTTGACGATTTGCCGAAGAAGAACAACCCAACACCGGCCGCTGCGGAAGCCGCGCCCAAGACCAGAAACCAAATCGTGGAGTCCGTGAAACGGCCGGTAACGGCCTCGGTCACCTGGTCGCCGAGACTTTGGGAGGAGCGATACGCAAAGAACAGCAGGATCAGGCCCACAACAAGCAGAACAACTGCGAGGATCTTGTTCAGTGCCAGAGTTTCATTAGTCGCCATGGTTAATCGTCCTAATGGATGAGGGGTCGTTAATCCGTTATTCAATGATGGCGTTCGGGAAAAGTCGCGGTGCTGGAAACCGCGACCGTTAAGAGTGTCCACCATGCATGGGGCCGCCTACACGGTTAAGCCGGCCACAAGGTTCCACCGGTACCTCGCGCGATCACCCTGCAGCGTGATCCCTGGCGTAGTAGGAATCCACAGTTGAATGCCAGGTGGCGTCGGCCATGTTGGGCCATTCATCCTTGGGAAACCCTGGTGCGTTCTTCAACCACTCGGGATCGGCGTCAAGCAAAAATCGCTTGTGCTCCTTGTCGTGCTTCAAGGCCTTCCACGGGATCGCGAATAAACGGTCACCCATGCCTAGAAAACCGCCTGAGGCCAGGACCGCGTACCGTATTTCGCCCTCGCTGATGTCAAGCATCACGTCCAGGATCTTGCCGAGCTTCTCTTCCCGAAGGTTGCAGACCTCGTCACCGGTAATGGTGCTGGCGCTCACTAGCGTGGGTCCGACATGTGTGTCGTTGGAGGCTTCTTGGCCACTTTCCGCGCCGGGTGCAGAGCCGATCATTCGGTTTTCTTCTTGGCGTCGCTCTTGAGGTCCCCGTACTTGGCTTGAGCCTTGCCGGCATGCTTTTCGGCCTTACCCTTGACCTCGGTGCTCTTGTCGCCGGTAGCCTTGCCAGCAACTTCTTTTAGCTTCCCTTTGGCTTCTTTCCCATGACCTTTGGTTTGATCCTTGTTCATCAGATAATCTCCAGGCAGTGGTAGCGCTCGTTGTCGGCCTCTTCCACGCGGTCAGTAGAGGCAGCTTGAAGCTTCCAAACTAGGGCAAGCCCGGGGGTGGGTCTGTGCGCTGCCCAACATATACAGAAGCCCTGGAAGGCCTCGGGATCAAGAGCCCGCGTGCAGGGATGCTGGAGGCGCAGTGGGATCATGAGCGGTGGGAGGGGCGTGGCGCGCAGGGGGCCTGCGAGGGCTTCCGCACGAGCGAGGCGGGTTCCGATGGCGATGCCTGCACGCCGCGTGGAGGCATCGCCGGATCAGAGCTGGGACTTGATCGGTAGCAGGAGCTTCTCGGAGAACTTTTCCCGCAGCGGGCGGTTATTCCAGCGCCCAAGGGAATACGGCTCTGCGGCCAGCAGGTCTGTCTCGAAGACGTCCGTCATCTGCCTGGCGAATGCGCCGTTGTAGATGTTCAGACTTGCTTCGTCATTGAGCCGAAGCGATCGCATGTCGAAATTGGTCGATCCGACCGAGACAAACTCGGTATCGATGACCAGGAGCTTGGTATGCAGCATGGTGGGCTGATAGACGTGGATCTCGACCCCCGCGCGCAGCAGCTCGCCCCATTCGGCCTTGGAGGCGATTTTGACGGTAAGCGCGTCGATGTGTGGTCCGGGTAACAGGATGCGGACGCGGACGTCGCGACCGCGCGCAGCCACCAAGGCGTCGAGCAACAGCTTGTCGGGCACAAAATACGACGCGGCCAGGTCGATTGTCGCCTCGGCCGCTGCGATGGCAAGCAGGTACATTAGATGCATGCTCTCGCTGCCGCCGGAGGGCGAAGCGATAAACACGTGCGCGTCGATCTCGCCCTCCTCCTGCAGGGCCGGAAAGTAGCTCGGGCCGTTTCGCACCTCGCCGGTGCTTTTGATCCAGTTATCGTTGAAGGCTGCCTGCAACTGCGCCACTACGGGCCCTTCGACCCGAAAGTGCGTATCACGCCATTGCTCGGGGTCCCCTCCGTCGCCGGTCCATTGGTCCGCGATGCCCACCCCTCCGGTAAAGCCAATGCGACCGTCGACCACCAGAAGCTTGCGATGGGTGCGGTTGTTCATGCGTCCGAGGTTGTACCAGCGCAAAGGCCGATAGCGATGCAGCTGCACCCCGGCGGCCTGCATGGAATCCAGCAGCGACTGATCCATCTTGGCGCTACCGACCCAGTCGATGATGACGCTCACCTGCACGCCCGCGCGCGCACGCTCGGAAAGGGCTTGCGAGAACTCTGCTCCAATCTCGCCTGACCAGTAGATGAATGTCTCGAAGGTGATGGAGGTTTGTGCCGAGCGAATCGCCAGCAACATTGCCGGGAAAATCTCGTTGCCGTTTTGCAACGCGGTCACTTGATTGCCGCGCACGATGGCGGGGCCCAGCATCACGGACATCTCGCGCCGAAACTGCGGGTCGGAGACCGCGTAGCGATGTTCGATCTTGCGATCGACCACCTCCCCGGATGTGGAGAAGTTTTGCAACAGGACCAGCGTCAGGGTGGTGGCGAGCGCGGTGATGCCAATAACCCAGAACATCGATCGTCGGCTCCCAGCCAGTGACATCGCGGAGGTACTCCAATCGGGTGTAGCGGCCAGGCATTGCGAAGTGGCTCCCTGGCTGGCGCCAAAAACGCCAGGGGGGCACTTTCATGGTCGGTCCACGACGCGCGGGGTGACCGAGCGCAAGTGGTCAGCTCACCAACCATGCCAACGGCGCAAGTGGGATGATGCGACGCTTGTAGACGCGCGTCCGTGCGAAACCGCACGTAGCGTGCCGGGGAGGGGATGGTTCATCCCGAAGGTGCGGATGCCATCCGCCCGGTCGCTGGAAGCGAGTGACGTTCGTGAGCAGTGTTTACCTAGGCAGACATCCAGCGCGAACCGCTCTTTTTGGCTTGATACATGGCCTTGTCGGCCGCTTCCAGCAGAGAGACCGGAGAGGTCGCGTCCTTGGGGTAGAACGAGATGCCAATGCTCGCGGAGATGTGGACAGAGGTTTGCCCGATGTCGATGGCCCTGGCGAGTTCCCGAGTAATGGTTCTGGCCACACGCTCGACATCCTTGAGCTGTTTGACGCCCGTCACCAGGACGGTAAATTCGTCGCCGCCCAGGCGGCTAACCGTATCCTCCTCCCGGATGCAATGCGTGAGTCGCTCGGCGACCTCCGAAAGTAAGCGGTCACCCGCTTCATGTCCAAACGAGTCGTTGATCTCCTTGAAGCCATCAAGGTCCATGAAGAGGACCGCAAGGGACTGGCCGCTGCGTTTCGCATGGTTGACGCCCTGTTCCAGGCGATCAAGAAAAAGACGTCGATTCGGAAGCCCAGTCAACAGGTCGTGATTGGCGTGATGCCATATTTTTTCCTCGGCGACGGCTTGTTTTGTAATGTCCCGAGAGGTGCAGACAATTGCTTCGGTGTTGCGATGCTCGTCGAGTACGGGCGCAAGCACATACTCGAATCGATCACCCTGACCAGAGGGAAACATGTGGACGAATTTTCCTCGTTGCGTGCACTGGTCAGCAACGACTTTGTCGATGCTGTGCTGGAAGGCCGGGGCGAACGGGAAGCCGAGGTCAAAGCTGGATTTGCCGATGATCGCCTCGGGCGCGAGAGCGAAAAGATCGGCTGTGGCCTTGTTTGCGTAAACAAATCGCCCTTCGGGGTCCAGCACATGAATCGGGTCTGGCGACGCGACCAGAATGGCCCCGAACAGTCGGGTTTCCATCTCCTTGACGGTCGCATATTGTTCCAGCGATTCGGCGACGGCCTGGTCTATCGCTTCATGAAACCGGGTGAGATCCTCAAGCTGTTGGCCAGCGATCGTTGGGTAATCTTTCGTCCAGTGTGAGACCACGCTCGCGCGAAGGGCGCGAAATTCGGAAACGGTCTCAATGACGCTGAAGCCGCTGGTCTGTCGATCACCGCCGTGGACTTCTGCCCAGGACTCGTCCCCCGTCTTCGGCTCGCAGCCTTTCGATTTGTCGGCCTGTTCCGACTCGCTCTGGTGGGACTCGAGGTCGTCGGCAATGGTCAGCAGCATGTCCCTGGCGTGGTCACGCAGTCCGGTCGTCCCCATCTGGCTGGCATGAAGAAGGGTTCCGGCAAATTCTTCCCAGTCCTGAAGAATCGGCTCCATTTCTTTCCTGATAAATTCAGCGAGGCGCATAGGGGTATTCATGGATTGGGTTGGTAATAATAACAGAAGGGCTTGGCAGGGCCGTTCGTGTGGGTTGGGATATTGGTGTTTTTGGAGCCATGTCAGGAATACGAGATAACTTCCCAAGAAGTCTGAACTGGTTTGCACTTGTTATCATGCCGCCGCGGGTTCTGATGAGTTTTATTTTGCATGATGTCCCGCGCTCGCCTGTTAATCAGCGTATCCCTGACGCCGACGTCGTGGGCTTCGCCGCAGGGGGGGGTGCGCCAGCAGCGCTGCGGCCCGGTCATGGCGTTCTTCGGGGTCGCTTGCGGGGGTGTCGATTGCATGATGTGCTGTCCCACAAGACGTCGCTCCGAGCCCCGTCAGTGACCTTCGACAAAAGCCTCGGCCTCCCGCTCAAGTCGCTGACGGTCGCGAGCCAGCATTCCGTTGGCGTCTGCCAGAGCCAGCACCATCTCCACCTGGCGTCGGACCTCCGAGAGGACCGCGAACGCCTCGCGTTCCTCGGCGGCCTCGCGGACCCGATCGAGCATGTGCATCAGGTGCCGGGCCGTTTCCGGGTCGCGGGCGGCGGGCTCCCGCAGTCGTTCCGCGCATAACTGCACGAGGTCGGCAGGGTCCCAGCCGAACTCGTCGTAGATACAACGGCCGTCCTGGTCCTTGTCGTGCAGCCGCGGCAGCCCACGCTCGACGATCTCCACGAGGACGGCTTCCAGGTGGACCAGCACCTCGTGGGCGGTCGCGGTGTCCGCGTGTGCCTGCAACGCGAACGTCCCGACGTCGACCAGCTGGCTCACGGCGAACGCGAGGTCCAGGTCAGCGCTGCGGGTGCGGGCAAGGCTGATCGCTTCGGCCACGCTGTCGAGGTTGGCATCGGCGGGGGAGACGAGCGCGACCGTGCAGCGGGGGGTGACAAACTCGCCAACGCGGCAACGGAGATGTACGACCCCGCCGGCCGGCAGCGCCTTGCGCATCCGGTCGATGTCGATGGCGGTAACCCAGCCGGTGCCCGGGGCCAGGACCGTCTGCGCTGCGGACGTGGGTGGCGGCACCCCGGTGATCTCGAGCCGTGCCCCGGGGTGGCGATCGAGTACCTTGAGGGCGTTATCGGCGAGATGGCTGACCAGCTCCGACAACGACAGACTGCGCGTGGCGTGCTGGATCGCCAGCAGTACGCCCGCCATCGCGGCCAGTGCGATGATCACCGCCAGCACCGTACTCACAATGGGCGCGGCCGCCTGTTCGTCGGAGGGCATCCTTACCAGGATGACCAGCACGGCCACGACGCCTGCCGACATGAATGCGAGCAGATTCCGCTGGAAGCGGTCGTCCAGAAAGGTCAGCAGCGTCCGGGGCGAGAAGTGCGCGGCCATCAGGCCAACCACGACGGTGCGCATCCAGAGGCCGAACACCGCGACCGTAATCAGGCCCCCGGTCACTGACCCCAGCAGGACCCGTGCGCTACCCACAGTGCCGAGCTCGACGGGTGGAGGCCACAGCCATACGGTGTCCACGGCCAACGCCGCCAGGCCCACGCCCAGACCGGCCGCCATCGCCATGCCCATCGCCACCGTGATCTCGCCTAGGCGGAGGGTGGCCCAGCGGGGCCGTGGCCTGCCGCGGTTCGTCTCCCCCATGCTGTCACCTCCAAGTGGTGACCGATTGGCGTGTAGAGGCCCCTCGGCAATTCCTGACGAATCAGTTCGGGCGGATGTGCTCCGTAGAGTCACCGGGCGGGACCGTTGTGTCGGTGCGTTGCCACACCGAGTGGCGCACCACTCTGATCATCTGGACCCGCGAACAGAAGCCCGGGGCAGCCATGTCGGCATGAGCTGGAATCGGGGTGCGCTTGTGCCATCGGCCGTGCGGAGCTAAGCGCGACGCCGCACATAAATGGACGTGCCGGCGTGCTATACGGATGGTGTGCCTTGTTGGAGAGATCCGGAATGTCAGTGAACCGTGTCGACCAGGACGCCGCGGCGGGCCTCTGGGATGACTGTGACCCGCCGTGCCTTTCGCTTTATCAACCGACTCATCGGGACCACCCGGACAATGAGCAGGATCCAATACGCTTCAAGAATCTGGTGAAAGCGCTGGAGGACTCGCTGCGACAAAAGTTTGCGAGCGACGAGATCCAGCCCTTGCTCGAACCCTTGCTGGCCCTCGCGGACGATCGCGAGTTCTGGAACTGCACCTTCGACGGCCTGGCCGTGTTGCGCGACAGGAATCGGTTTCGGGTCTACAAGCTCCAGCGCCCGGTCCCCGAATTGGCGGTTGTGGCGGACAGCTTCCACACCAAGCCCTTGCTGCGCATCCTGCAATCGGCGGATCGCTATCAGGTGCTCGCCTTGAGCCGGCACGAGATGAAGGTGTTCGAGGGCAACCGTGATGCCCTGGACGAGATCACGCCTGCCGATGGCGTGCCGCAGACGATCACCGAGGCGCTCGGTGACGAACTCACCGATTCCCGCCAGACGGTGTCGGCCTATGGCGGCAGCGGCGGCGGCCAGGCCCCCATGCACCATGGCCATGGGGGCCGAAAAGCCGAACTGGACGATGACGCGGAGCGATTCTTCCGCGCAGTCGATCGCGCGGTCCTTGAACACCATTCCAAGCCCTCCGGCCTGCCGCTGCTACTCGCCGCCCTGCCGGAGCACCACCACATGTTTCACGCGCTCAGCCACAACCCTTTCCTGATTTCCGAGAGCCTGGACGTGCATCCGGATGCGCTTGCGTCGAGCGACGACTTTCGCGAGCGGGTCTGGCAAACCATCGAACCTCGCTACCTCGAGCGCCTGGCCGGGCTGGTGGATGCCTTCGGCAGTAACCAGCCGAAGGGCCTCGGCTCCGACGACCTGGCCGAGGTGGCCCGGGCCGCCGTGGGCGGGCGCGTGGCGACCCTGCTGATCGAAGCGCGCCGGGAAATCCCCGGTCGGGTCGATGCGACGACCGGCGAGCTTGAGTTCGACGATCTCTCCCACCCCGAAACGGACGACGTGCTCGATGACCTGGGCGCCCTGGTGCTCAAGATGGGCGGCGAGGTGGTCGTGGTGCCGAAGGAACGGATGCCGACCGGTACGGGAATCGCCGCAATCTACCGCTACTGAGGCAAGTGACATGCAGATTCAGATCAACACGGATGACAACATCGACCAGTCCGGTGCACAGCCGGAGCAGACCGAAGCCACCATCAGAAACGTCCTGGAGCGCTTTGCGGATCAGGTGACGCGCGTGGAGGTTCACCTCAGCGACGAGAACAGTGACAAGAAATCCGGCAACGCCGACATACGCTGTCTGCTGGAAGTCAGGGTCGAAGGTCTCCAGCCCGTAGCCGTGACCGATGAAGCCGCGACCGTGGGGCAGGCGGTCGACGGTGCCGCACGCAAGATGAGGCGTTCCCTGGACAGTACGCTTGGAAAGCGGAAGAACCACTGAGGTTACCGGCCAGCACCGATCGCCGTTGGCCATTGGTGACCTGTCGAAAAGCGGATGAAACACCCTGGAGATCCTGGTACTAACGAAGTGGGCCTCCAGCCCTTTCCGGACCTGGGCGGGCGCTTTCTGGCGTTGCTCGCCGAGGCTACATATCCCTGTGTGGGCGCCAAGTCCGCTTTGGCCCGTGGCTCGATCGAAACTCATGAGTTCGGCGCACTAGGGGACTCCGGCAATGATCGACCGATGCTGGATGATCTTTCTCGATTCGTTGCCCTGATCGAGGCCAGTGCTTGCAACGAGGACATCGTGCACTCTTATGTCGCCCTGTTCAGTGGCCCAGGCGATATGAGCGAGCTTCGTTTCGAGTCCTTGATGTGGGCGCAGTTGTGGCGAATCCACAAGCTGGACATTCTGGCGGGCAATCCTCCCGCCGACGATGTCAACAGCGATAGTGACAGCCCGCTGTTCAGCCTGAGCATAGCGGGGCATCCGTTCTTTGCCATTGGGCTTCACGCGAACGCTTCGCGCCTCGCCAGACGGTTTACCAACCCGGTATTGGTGTTCAATTCCCACCGCCAGTTCGAGAAGCTAAGAAAGGACGGACGTTTCGAGAAGATGCAAGTGGCCACTCGAGCACGCGATATCGCCTTGCAAGGATCCCAGAATCCCAATCTGGCGGATTTTGGAGAAGTGAGTGAGGCCAGGCAGTACAGTGGCCGTGAAGTCGAAGCCAACTGGACATGCCCATTCCATTTCAAGGAAAAGCCGTGAACACGGACGTACCGACGGTGAGAATATCTCCCTGCTCCGCGCAGGCGGTCGAGCTTGGCCCTGGAGACGAACTGGTGGTGATCGATCCCGAAGGCCAGCAGGTAAGCGATGTGGTCGCATTCGGGAATCCGGATCATGGGGAGTATCTGTCTTCAGGGCGTTCTCTTGACTATGCCTCACGCTTTTGGCTCACGACGGGCGATGTGCTGTACTCGAACCGCAGTCGGCCAATGTTCACCATCATCGAGGATACCTGCGGGCGGCATGACTTCACTTTGACACCTTGTTCGAAAGATACCTTCAGAATCATCTATGGGGAGAACGAGGGTCGTCCGGGTTGCGAGGGCAATCTGGCGGCGGCCCTGGCCCCTTACGGCATTGGTGTCGATCGCATTCCCATCGCATTCAATGCGTTCATGCATGTGTCGATCGATGCCACAACGGGGGAGTTCGGCGTTCTTCCTCCGCTCAGCAAAGCCGGGGATTTCGTTCGCCTGCGCGCCGAGATGCCCCTCGTGGTGGCGATGTCCGCATGTTCCGCCGGGCAGTCGAATAATTTCTCCTTCAAGCCGATCGATTTTCAAGTTGTGCGCAGAAATCCGCCGTCATGCTCGAATGGCTGATACCGGAGTTCGATGGGTCCCTCATGCTCCGTCACCTGCGCGATCTTGTGTTGGCCTATCTGCTCGCGATCCCGAGTGCCTGGGACCGGGAAGTTCGCGATCGCGCCATTGGACTGCGGACGTTCCCGTTGGTTGCCGTTGCCGCCTGTGGCTACGCGCTGATCGGCTTCTCGGTACTGGAGTCGCCCGACGCTCAGGCCCGGATCATGCAGGGCCTGATCACCGGCATTGGATTCATCGGTGGCGGAGCGATTCTCAAAAGCGGTGGTAGCGTGGAAGGTACGGCCACGGCTGCCAGCCTTTGGGCAACGGGCGCGATCGGCCTGGCAGTCGCCGCGCACCGTTTCGAGATCGCGATCCTCATCAGCATCGCGACGTTTTTGACCCTGCGCTATCTCAAGCCGCTGATGCATGCTCCCGAGAAATCCGGGGAATAACCGGCTGGGTTCGGTACCGCACGGAACGGTTCCGGGTCGGGTGGCTACTGTCTCGGGATGATGCGGATTGCCGTTGTCCTGGCTGTTATAGGCATGGCCCTGCCGGGATGGGTCATCGCGGCCGAGCCACCGCTCGTCCTGACGCCCCTGGAGTCGGAGGAACGGCTGGAGGCCCCGGCGAGTGTCGGCATTGTGCCGGAAGCGACCGACGAGGCCATCGCGGCCCGGCTGGAGCGGATTCTGGTTGCAACGGGCTGGTACGAGCAGCCGATGGTCACGGTCGATGAAGGGGTGGCATTCCTGTATGGCCAGGTCCGCCGCCAGACGCACCGCCAGTGGGCCGGCGATCTGGCACGCAGCACCCAGGACGTGGTCGCGGTGGTCAATCATCTCGAGTTGATCGAGCCGTCGATCTGGGACCTGAGCCCGGCGCTCAGTGGTTTGAACGAGCTCGGCAGAACGGTGCTGAGAAGCCTGCCTTACGTTCTTTTCAGTTTGTTGCTCCTCGCGCTGGCCTGGTCTCTGGGCGTGCTCGTCACGCGGTTGCTGCGCTGGACCACAAAGACCAGTAAACGGAACAATCTGCTGAAGGACGTGGTCGCCCGGGGCGGGGGTGTCCTGGTGTTCGTTGCCGGCTTGTACAGCGTGTTCCACGTGGCCGGGCTGACCAACGTCGCGCTGGCCGTTCTGGGTGGTACGGGGCTTGCCGGCATCGCGCTGGGTATCGCCTTTCGCGACATTACCGAGAATTTTCTGGCGAGCATCTTTCTGAGTGCACAGAACCCCTTTCGGACCGGTGATCTGATCGAGGTCGGGGGAACCCGCGGGTTCGTGCAAAGCATGACGATTCGGGCCACGGTGCTGATGACCCTGGACGGCAACCACGTGCAGGTACCCAACGCGACCATCTACAAGAGCGACATCACCAACTTCTCGGCCAACCCCAATGACCGCATGGAGTTCGGCGTGATGATCGGTCTCAACGACTCCATCACCGACACCCAGGCGATTGGCCTGGCTGTTCTTGCGGGTCACCCGGCGGTCCTGGAGAACCCCGAGCCATGGGTTGTCGCCGAGGAGATTCGCAATGCGGCCGTGCTGATCAAGTTGTCATTCTGGTTTGATTCACGAAAAACCAATGGCCAGCAGTTGCGCTCGGCGCTCATTCGACTGACCAAGCGTGCGCTGATGGAGGCCGGCATGACGATTCAGGCCGAACAACGTCAATACGTGGAACCGATTGCGGACGGTCCCGCGGAAGAATCGGCGGCGGCCATGACCGTGTCCGAGGCCGAGACCCGCCCGGAAGGCGAGGTTATTCGCAACCAGGCCGCGCTCGCGCCCATGCCGGAAAAGGGAGAAAACCTGCTGGACGAGTGATCCTGTGGACCCGCCATCGGCATCTCGGGGTATTTTTTGCCACTGCGTTTGTTGCCGCACAGAGCGTTCCTGTCCCCCGTGGTATCGATGCCAGGGTGCGTCCATCCCCCGACGCCCTGGAGAAGAATCATGGCTAAGAAAAAAACGGGTCGTTCATCACAGGCGTCAGGCAAGGGCGGTAAATCGGCCCCAGCCGCGCTCAGAACCAACGACATCGTTGCGGAGCAAGCCGCAGCCAGCGACGATTTCGTCGCCGCGATGCCCTACAACACCATCAAGGAGCAAGACCACGGTCACGACAACGCGGTGGCGCCGCCGGCCGGTCCTACTACGGAGCCGGGGTCCAGTGCGTTGACTGCGAGCACGATGACCGAGGAACCCGGTACGCAAAAGACCGGCGGGCCGGCTGTGCGCGGAACGAACGCGACCGTCGCCCCGCTCGACCGGGTCCGGGTCGATCCCGGCGATCAACCGTTGACCACCAACCAAGGTGTTCGGATTGGCGACAATCAGAACACCTTGAAAGCGGGGCTGCGCGGGCCATCGTTACTCGAAGATTTCATCCTGCGGGAAAAGATCACGCATTTCGATCACGAGCGTATCCCGGAGCGGATCGTCCATGCACGCGGCTCCGGGGCGCACGGATATTTCGAAGCCTACGACGGGCTGACCCAGTACACCCGCGCGGCGCCGTTCGCCGAGAAGGGCAAGATCACGCCGGTGTTCGTGCGATTTTCCACGGTGGCGGGTGAGCGCGGTTCGAAGGACACCGCGCGCGACGCCCGTGGCTTCGCGGTGAAGTTCTATACCGACGAAGGCAACTGGGACCTGGTGGGTAACAACATCCCGGTGTTCTTTATTCAGGACGCGATGAAGTTCCCCGATCTGGTCCACGCCCTCAAGCCGGAACCGCATCATGGCATGCCTCAAGCGGGATCCGCGCATGACACGTTCTGGGACTTCGTCTCGCTGTCGCCGGAGTCCACTCACATGCTGCTGTGGGCTATGTCGGATCGCGCGATACCGCGCAGCTACCGGATGATGCAGGGCTTTGGCGTGCACACCTTTCGCCTGGTCAACGAGCAGGGCGAGTCCGTGTTCTGCAAGTTCCACTGGACGCCGCTCCAGGGAACCCACTCGCTTGTCTGGGACGAAGCCGTGAAGATCGCGGGCGCCGACGCCGATTTTCATCGGCGTGACTTGTGGGAGGCCATCGAATCGGGCGAATTCCCGGAATGGGAACTGGGTGTGCAGATCTTCACCGAGGAACAGGCCGACGGCTTCAGCTTCGACGTGCTCGACTCCACGAAGATCGTGCCGGAAGAGCTGGTCCCGCTGACGCCCGTCGGGCGCATGGTTCTCAACCGCAACCCGGACAACTTCTTCGCGGAAACCGAGCAGGTCGCGTTCTGCACGGCGCATGTCGTCCCCGGCATCGACTTCTCCAATGATCCGTTGCTCGCCGGTCGGATCCATTCCTATGCGGATACGCAGATCACGCGACTCGGGGGGCCCAATTTCCACGAGATCCCGATCAATTCGCCGCTTGCTCCGGTGCAGAACAACCAGCGCGATGGCATGCACCGCCAGGCGGTGCATCGCGGGCGCGTGGCCTACGAGCCGAACTCACTGGCGGGTGGCTGCCCGTTTCAGGCCGGGACCGCCGGCTTCGTGTCGTTCCCGGATGCCCATGCGGAGGACAAGGTCCGTGGCAAGCCGGAGAAGTTTGCCGAGCACTATGCGCAAGCCACGTTGTTCTTCGAGAGTCAGACCGACGTCGAGAAGGCGCACATTGCAGCCGCATTCCGCTTCGAACTGAGCAAGGTCGATGTCCGCGCGATCCGCGAACGGATGGTGTCCTCGCTGGTGAATGTTTCACGGGAACTGGCTGCAGAGGTCGCCATTGGCTTGGGCATGGAGGTGCCGGATGCCATGCCGAAGGCCGTCACCGATCCGGAACCGCCGGAGATCACCGAGTCGCCAGCGTTGTCGCTGATGGCGCGGCCGGGCGAAACCGGAATCCGCACACGCCAGATTGCGGTGCTGGTCGAGGAGGGCGTCCACCATGCCTCGCTCGTCGATCTTCATGGCGCGCTGACGGACGCGGGTGGCATTGTTCATTTTGTGGGTTCACGAGTGGGCACGTTCGTCGGCGATTCCGGCGAAAAGATCGAAGCCAACAAGTCCTTGGAGAATTCTCCGGCCGTCCTGTTCGATGCATTGGTGCTGCCTGATGGGAGCGAGGCGGTCCAGTCGCTCGCAATCGACGGACACACAATGGAATTCATCAAGGACCAGTTCAGGCACTGCAAGACGATTCTGGCTTTGGGGGCCGGCCGCGAGCTTCTGGAAATGGCGGGCATTGGCCCAGCCATGCAGGAAGATCCAGGCATCCTGCTGGCGGAGGGTGGTGCCGCCACCGAGGTCGCATCAAAATTCATCGACGCGATCGCCGCCCATCGCCATCTATCCCGCGACAGCGACCCACCGGCCAAATGACCCGGGCCCGCGGTCGGCAGGATTAGCCCGATGTTTTTTGGTGGGTGGGACGGTCTGTTGCGCACCTTGGTCGTCGGCGTACTCGCATACGTAGCGCTCATCGTGTTCCTTCGCTTGTCGGGGAAGCGAACACTTTCCAAGATGAACGCCTTTGACCTGGTCGTGACTGTCGCCCTTGGCTCAACGCTGGCGACCGTCTTGCTGGCCAAAGATGTCGCCCTGGCCGAAGGGTAGCGGCTTTCGCTCTGCTCATTGGGCTGCAGTTCGCCGTCACGTGGTCCAGCGTCCGGCTCCGCTGGGTGCGACGGTTGGCGACGGGCGAGGCGCTGATGCTGCTTTACCGCGGCAAGTTCCTGCCAACGGCCCTGCGGCAGGCGCGGGTGACCGAAGACGAAGTACGGGCCGCGGTCCGCTCGGCCGGGATCGACTCGTTGGACCAAGTGCGCGCGGTTGTCCTGGAGACCGACGGTTCGTTCAGCGTTGTCCGCCTGGGCGAGGGCGGGAACGGTTCCAGTCTCGTTGGCGTCGACGGAATCCCGGAGTTCCGGGAGCCCACAGAACCGTGATCCACCCGCCCGTGGTTGCTGTGCGAAGCCGTTCCACGAAGTCTTGGCAAGAAGGTGATGAGGGCGAGCCCGCCTTGCGTTCGGGTTTGCGCACGGCGTTGTGGCTTGGTTGTGGAGAACGATTGTACGGCGGTCACCGCGCCTTTCCGCACGCAAAATCGACTCGAGCGCGAACGGGTACATTGAGCAGTGTTTTCTTAAGCGCACCGGAGCTTGAAAGGCGGAGGATTCAATTATGGCCCAATTACGTCGGTTGGCCTCTGGCCGGCTACGGGTTTTTCTAAGTCGGCTCAAAGATCGTTTATGGGTCAGGCCACTGCTCCTTGGCGTGCTCGCTGTTGGGGGTACGTTCATCGCCCGGCTAGCTGACGGTACGGGTCTTGCCGATGTGTTGCCCCGCATTAACCCGGAATCTGTTGAATCCTTGTTAACCATCATGGCATCCAGCATGTTGGTTATCGCAACTTTCTCGGTAGGTGCCATGGTCGCCGCTTACGCATCCGCCAGTGTCGGGGCGACACCTCGGTCCATACCGCTTGTAATTTCTGATGATGTTACCCAGAACGCATTGTCCGCGTTTATAGGGGCTTTCATCTTCAGTATCGTTTCCCTGATATCCGTTCAGAATCAACTATTCGATTCTGCGGGCCTATTTGCTATTTTTTCGCTTACTCTTCTGGTGTTTGCCGTTGTCATCATCACATTCGTCCGCTGGGTCGACAGAATTGCCCGCCTGGGTCGTGTGGTGAACACCATCGAGAAAGTCGAAAAGGCCGCCACCGACACACTCGATCGTCGCCGCCATTCGCCCTCGCTAGGCGCAGTGGCCGTTCCCTTGCATCAGGCCAATAAAAATGGCGTGCCCGTCTTCTCTCCGACGGTTGGTTATGTACAGAATATTGATTTGGAGACGCTGCAGTCCGCCGCTGAAGAGGCCAATTGCCGCGTGATGGTGACAGCGCTGCCTGGTACATTCGTCAGCGCACGTCGTCCTCTGCTTCGTATTGAGGGGTGTGAGGCGTTCGACCCAGACGCTTTTTCTAGCGCCTTCACGATTTGTCCAAACCGTGCCTTTGAAGATGACCCCCGATTCGCGCTGCTTGCGTTGTCCGAGATCGCCGACAAGGCGTTGTCGCCTGGCATGAACGATCCGGGAACCGCGATTAACGCAATCGGCGCAATGGTACGTCTGTTTACACTTTGGGTGTCGCCGCTTGAAAAGGAAAGAGTGGCGGAAATCACCTACGACCGTGTATCGGTTCCGACGCTGGCGATCGACGACTTGTTCGACGATGCATTTACCGCTATAGCCCGTGACGGAGCGGGTTTCGTCGAAGTTTCTATCCGGCTGCAGAAAGCGTTTCGCGCGTTGGCGGAAACAGATGACCATTTGATGGTGGCGGCCGCTAAAAGGCATTCGCGGATGGCACTGGCCCGTTCGGAACGCGCCATGTCATTTCAAGACGATATCGATGCGGTGCGTAAAGCGGCTGCGTTTTCGGCCGTATAAGCGCAGGACGAATGGATGGCTGACGGGCATAGGTTTCGAGGCCCGGTCCCGAGGGGGTGGAGAAGGTTGAAATCGTGATCGGCGTCGGAGGGGTGCAGAATAAACTCGACGACAGGGCCCAATCGCAGCAACGCGCGATACCGCGTGGTGGCATCGGGTCCGGGAGGTTTCTTCGACAAGCATAAAAAAGGCAGAGGCTTGGGCCCCTGCCGTCTATTCATTCCACTATAAGTGGTTGGTACTGAAATTCAGTCCCGGCGTTCAAACTTCGGTGCATCGCGCAGCTGCTCACGGGTTACGTCAACTCGCAGTTCCCGATCGTCAGCAGTGCCAGATGTGGTGACGTGACCCCAACCAATGGCTACGTCTTTCTGACCCATGCCCAGGAATCCGCCGACGCCGACGATAATCGCCACGACCTGACCGTCCTGGTCGATAATCAGATCATCGATCGAGCCCAGATCCTCATCACCCGCGGTCTTGACATCGGTACCCATCAGCTCGCTTACCTGCATGCCGCTGGCCGGTACGGATTCCAGGTAGCCCTTGCGCTCCGCAAGTTCGTCGCCTGCGTCGCGGCGATCTTCGGCAGTCTTCGCGTCATCCTGCCCGGCGCGTTCGCTGCGCTGGTCACGTTCCATGTCCCCGGGAGCACGGTCGCGGTCATTATATTGCGTGGCGCCCTGGTCACGTTCGGAGCTCTGCGCGCCGCGATCTGCACCCTGGTCAGTATGCTGCTGCGCCAAGACGGAACCTGCGCCCAAGGTGATGGCTGGGGTGACCAATGCATAAAATGCGAATGAATGTAGCTTGTTCATAATGAATCTCCTTCGAATCGGACATTTTGGTTGGACAGAATGTCCGATTTTGGTTGGACAGAATGTCCGGTTTAGTGGCGTCATCAAAGCATGCCCTCCCCGGCCTCATCACCGGGATCGGGACTGAATCGCCAAGAGACATGCGATTCAGGATGAGAGTCCAAAGTACGCCGGGGGAGGTGGTCAGTCTGTTCGCTGACGCACTAAGAACGGGAGTTCTTTTCCGTACGTGCGATCTTGTGACAACGAACGCATTGGGGATCGGACTATCCGAAGCCCCGTCATGACCAGTAGAAGTTGAGATGCGGTGGTACGGAGGGAGCGGATGGTCGACGGATAAGAGAGTTGGAAGAAGCGCACAGCCAGCTTGAGCGCGAGCGGGAGTAATCAGCGTTTCCCGGGGCTCGGAATCAAGCCGAGGACAGGTTGCAATCGCCGCAACGAACGGTTCCGCGGGGTGGCATCAGGTACAGGAAGGTTTCGGGACAAGCACAAGAAAAGGCAGGGGCTTGCGCCCCTGCCTTTTATTCATGCCGCTATAAGTGGGTGGTGCTTGAGATCAATCGCGGCGTTCGAACTCCGGCGCATCGCGCAGCTCTTCACGGGTTACGTCAACGCGCAGTTCCCGGTCATCAGCAGTGCCGGAGGTGGTCACGTGACCCCAGCCAATGGCTACGTCTTTCTCGCCGATGCCCAGGAATCCGCCGACCCCGACGACAATAGCCACGACCTGACCGTTCTCGTCGATGATCAGATCATCAACGGAGCCGAGATTTTCATCGCCTGCGGTTTTGACATCGGTACCCATGATGTCGCTCGCCTGCATGCCATCGGCCGGTGCAGATTCCAGGTAGCCCTTGCGCTCGGCAAATTCGTCGCCTGCGTCGCGGCGATCTTCGGCTTGCTGGTCGGCGCGGCCTTCCATGCCGTAGTCTTGGTCGCCCTTGTCACGCTCCATGCTCTGTGCGCCGCGATCAGCGTCCTGGTCAGTACGTTCCTGCTGATCCTGAGCCAGGACAGAACTGGCACCCAGCGTCATTGCCGGGGCGACCAATGCATAAAGGGCAAATGAATATAGCTTTTTCATAATGAATCTCCTTCGAATCGGACATTTTGGTTGTACAAAATGACCGGTTTAGTGGCGTCATCAAAGCATGCTCCCCGGCCTCATCACCGGGTCGGGACTGAATCGCCAAGAGACATGCGATTCAGGATGAGAGTCCAAAGTACGCCGGGGGAGGTGGTCAGTCTGTTCGTTGACGCACTAAGAACGGGAGTTCTTTTCCGTACGTGTGATCTTGTGACAACGAACGCATTTTGGGAGTTTTAAGGAAGTCGTTTGGGGAGCGGGGGTAGCCAAAGCTGCGTACTAACACTGGAAGGTGGGGTACAGCCGTAGGGCGGCAGTGGGCGTTCGGCTGCGAAGGCCGCTGGAGGAGAAGAACAGCTTGCTCAAGCGGATGGTTTGCAAGCGGCGACTGGATCTGGGGCGCAAGTGCCCATTGATCAGCGTCTCTCTAACTTACGAGCACCAGGTAGGCCGCGGCGCCGATGACGCCGACCGCCACGGCGGCCGCAACCAGCCCGACCCCGAACAGCAGACGGCTGGTGCCATGGGCGACGTCCTCCGGGCGGGCCGCCGTCGAGCTCTCGGGCCCGGTTTGCGCGGTATCCCGACCCTGGCGCAACAGGTCCAGCATCGCGTCGATGCGGTTGTTGTCGAAGGCGAAGGGGTCGAACTGGCGCTGGCCGAAGCGTTGCAGCAGCTGGCGGACGTCCTTCGCCGCCGGGATGTATTTCATCGACCACTCGCCGAATCCCGGGCTATCCAGTGGCTGCTCGCGTAGTACCCGGACCTCCTCGTGGCGATGATCACGGCGGATGCGGTCGACGGTTTCGCGCACCGCATCCGGGTCACCCTCCAGGCACTGGAAGAAGTGCCCGTCGCCGTAGTAGAGCGCACCGACAATCCCGCTGCGCGGGTTGTTCTGGCGCGACTGCATCAGGATGCGACTGACTTCGGGCTCGATGCCCTGGCTGGACGTGTTTTCACGAAACGTGGCGCGCGAGGCGTAGACGAGCTGGAGAATGGCGGGCATGCGGACGTCCTTCCTGGGAAGTAAGGAGAAGACCGCCCCCGCTGCGTGGGGTTCACTCAATCATCTGGTTTACGTGTTCCAGCCCGATCGCGTCGTCTTCCCAGTTCAGCTGGGTCGTGCCGGGCTTGGCGGCCAGGCGTCGGATGGCGGCAACCGCGTTGCGGTCGATGGAGGCCAGGCGATGCCGCGTGGCGTTGTGACTCTCGATGTTGGCCGCCTGCAGGATGTCGCTGTAGTTGACCGGTTCGCCATCCTCCGGCTCGCGCTTGAGGTTCTCGTGTTCGGCTACTGCGCGGATGATCTCCGGCTCGAAATTCCAGTTTTTCAGCATCGCGCGGCCGATGGGGACATGCGCGGCGTCGGCCGCGGCCTGCAGGGCGCGCGGGTCCTCGTAGATCTCGGGTGTCTTCTCCGCGCGGCGCAGGATCGGGATCATGCCGATGTCGTGCACCAACCCGGCGAGCAGCGCGGTATCGGGGTCCAGGTGCGGGTGCCGGCGGGCCAGAAGATAGCTGATGATCGCCACCTCCAGGCTGTGGTTCCACAGTTCTTCCATGCGTGCGCGGATCATCTCGTTCCCGCTCTGGAAGACCTCCTTCATCGACAGCGCAATGATGGTCTGGCGGGCGCGTTCCATCCCCAGGCGCGTGACGGCGGAGCGAATGGTCGCGCAGCGGGTGAGTCCACGATAGGCCGGGCTGTTGGCGTGCCGCACCAGGCGCGAGGCCAGGGCCGTGTCGCGCGAGATCAGATTGACCAGGTCAACAATGGAGCTGGACTCGTCCTGGGTGATGAACAATGCCTGCACCGAGACATCGGGCAGGGTCGGGATCTCGATCTGGTGACGTTCGAGATCCTCGCGCAGGCGTTCCAGAAACTTTTCGACTTCCGCTCGGGTGGCCAAGGGCAATCCATGTCCGGCTGGGAAATGACGCGCCGATTATGCCATACCGCGCCCTCGCGGACGGGGGATCCGCGCCGGTTGACGGGCCGCTGGCCCCTGCCGATGATGAAGGGAGCCGACAGGAGGTCGTGATGCGCCGATTCGTGCTGGATACCAGTGTCTTTACCAACCCGCATGTGGCCGGGCAGTTCGGCGAGGACCCCGAGGACATCCTGCGGACCTTCCTCACCCTGGCGCGCCATTGCCCCGCCGAGTTCTACATGCCGTTGTCGGTGTACGAGGAGTTTCGCGGCATGCGTGACCTCGAGGCCATGGCGGCCGATTTCGAGACCGTGGTCTGGGTGCGTTCGCCGCGGCGCTTCGCCCTGATGCTGCCGAGCGACATCCTCTACGAATTCATCGACGAGGTGCGTACGCGGATTGACCGCGGCCTGCGCATTGCGGAGGAGCATACCCGCCAGGCGGGGGCGGCCGAATCGCTCAAGCCCGAGCTGATCACCCAGCTGCGCGAGCGTTTCCGCGAGGCGATGCGCAAGGGGCTGGTGGATTCGCGCGAGGACGTCGATGCCGTGCTGCTGGCGATGGAGCTGGACGCCGAGCTGGCCAGCGCCGACGAGGGCATGCGCAAGCTGGGCAACCGCATGGGCATCAAGCTGGTCACCGCCGACTACCTGCGTCGGGTGATGGAGAACCTGGCCGAGTCCGGCGGCCACTCGCGCGAGCTCTGAGCGCTTCCCGGGTTCAGTCGTACTGCCGGTCACCGGCCAGGGCCGAGGCCAGGGTGCCGGTGATCCGGTCGAACAGGCGCTCGAACTCCAGAAGCCAGTAGCCGTTCGCCTCCTGGCGCGGCGTGTCCGGCAGGAAGCGCACATGGCGTCCGCCGGTGGCCTGCATGTGATCGATGAAGCGCTGGGCCCCGGCACGCTCGCGGAACCGACAGCGGTAGGTGTGGCCGACGCGTCCCTCGCGCCGGCTTTTGTCCACCGCGGTCGCCAGCCCGGACAGCAGGGCCGCGCCCAGTTCGCGTTCCACGGCGACGCGATCCTTGGGCGGATGTTCGGCGAGGAAGATGGCCAGGCGGGTCAGACGGTTGGTGAAGTACTCCGGCGGCAGGTCCAGCAGCTGCTCGGAACACACGCGGATATCGTTGATACAGGAGCCGCCGGCCACGTACTTGGCGCGGTGCTCGCCATCCGCGGTCTTCAGTACCAGGCCCTCGGCACCCTCGGCATCCAGTTGCCGGATCAAGCGGCCCAGGGCCTCGGTGTCTGCGGGCGTGAACCGTCCATGCAGCGGCGCCGGTGGCAGGTCATGGCGCTCCATCAGTGCAAACTTTTCGTCCTGCGGCACAAAGCCCGGCTGGCCGAGCCGCATCAGGTCGAACACGAACAAGCCGACGTCGTCCGCGACGCGCGGGGTGGAGCCCTCCAGATAGGGCGTGTCCGGCCCGGCGATTTCCGTGCAGAGCACCAGATCGGGTTCCGCCTCGAACACCGCGAGGTCCACGAAATCCGGCACCCGGTCGGTACTGAATGCACAGACAAACCCGCCCCGGCTGAAGGCGACGACCCGGCCTTCCCAGCGCAGGATGCGCACGTTGAAGCCGTCGATCTTCTCCTCCGCCCAGAACGGCTGATCGAACTGGCGCGGCAGCCCGGCCTCCAGCGACTGGATGCGCCCGATGGCCGGGTAGCCGGGGACCACCGAGCCATCCGGAAGCACCACGGAACCGCGCGGGTAGTGATTCACCGGCTCGAGCAGCCGGGCGTATTCCAGCCCGTCGAACGTCAGGGCCTCGGCCCGGTGGTTCGCGATGGCGTCCTGCAGGGTTTCGCCGTCGATCATGCGTTCTCCGGTTCCAGCGTCTTGCGCAGCCCCTGGATCTGGTCCTCCAGGGCCTCGGTGTGGCGGCGGGCCTTGTCGGCCTGGGTGACCAGGCGTCGCGCCATACTGATGATGCGGAGTTGGCGTTCCATCTCGGTCATGCTCAGCGAGCCGAAGGTGCCTTCGCGCAGCAGGGCTGCCTTCAGTTCGGCATAGGCCGTCTCCACCGTGCTTACGGCCTCGGTGGCCGCCAGGTCTCTGCCGTTCTCGCTTTCCAGGTTGGCGAGATCCAGGGCGCGGATCGCTTGCTCCTGCCAGGCGCGGCGCTGTTCGCTGACGATCGGGCGTTCCTCGCCGGTCGAGTGGCGGCGAAGCTCGGCGATCTGGTCGGCCAGCACCGCAGTCTCGCGATGATAGCGGGCGATACGTACCGCCTCGGCGATGCCGTGCCCGACCGCCTCGGGCATCGGGTGGTTGGCCGTGCGGGCGGCAAAATCGCTGATGGCAGCGGTCAGCTGTTCCACCGCGGCCCGCCGCGCGTCCAGGGTGCCCGCGGCCGGCGGGTCCGGGCGCAGGGCCTCGCGCGCCATGGAGTGGCTGATGTCGGCCAGGCGCTCGGTTTCCTGTAACAACGACTGCAGCGCCAGATCGGGGACGCCCCCGCTGTGCTTGTCGAGAAAGCGCGGCTGGGCGATGTCTTCCTCCCGGGTGCGGAAGCGCGTCTGCAGAAAGCGGATCATCGGCGGGGCGACCGGGACCATCAGCGCCACGCCCAGCAGGTTAAAGGCGGTGTGGAACAGCGCCAGCAGCACCGCGGGGGCCGGGGCCTCTCCGGTGCTGCCCCAGATCCAGGCGATCACGGCCAGGAACCACGGCAGGATCAGCAGCGCAACGAGCGCGGTCAGGCCGTTGAACATCACGTGCGCGGCCGCGACGCGCTTGGCGTTCGGGGTGGCACCGATGACGACCAGCAGGGCCTTGACCGTGGTGCCGAGGTTGGCGCCGATCACTGCGGCGGCTGCGGCCTCCAGCGGTACCGCGCCGCTCATCGCGGCGGTCAGGGCCATCGCCATTGACGCGGACGAGCTCTGCATCAGCACCGTCAGCAGCGCACCGATGCCGACCATGATCAGGAGCCCGACAAAGCCCGGTCGCGCCAGGGCGCCGAGGTCGAAGGTCGCGCTCAGGCCCTCGAAGGCCTCGCGCAGCACGTCGATCCCGAAGAACAGCAGGCCGAAACCGGCCAGGGCCAGACCCAGGTAGCGCGGGCGTGCGGCCTTCATGAACAGGTAGAGCAGGGCGCCGATGCCGATCGCCGGCAGGGCGAAGGCCTCGATCCGGATATTGAAGCCAATCAGGGCGACCAGCCAGCCGGTCATGGTGGTGCCGACGTTGGAGCCGAAGATCACCCAGACCGACTGGCCGAGGGTCAAAAGCCCCGCGTTGGCGAAGCCGATGGTGGTGACGGTGACCGCGCTGGAGGACTGGACCAGCGCGGTCACGCCCATGCCGGAGGCGAGCGCGCGCGGGCGAGTGCGCGTCCACACGCCAAGAATATGCTGCAGGGCCTTGCCGCCGGCGGTCTTCAGGCCGTCGGTCAGCAGCGTCATGCCGAGGAGGAACAGCCCGAGCCCGCCGAGGAAGCCGGCGATCAGGGCGTAGGTGCTGACGGCTTCGGCCTCCGGCATGCGAGCGGATTACAGCGTGATAGTCTCGCCAAAGGCCGGCACGTGGGCCTCGGCGCCTAGCTCGTCGCGCAGTCCGGCAGCCAGCGCATCACGCGCCTCCGGCTCGCCGTGAACCAGGTGGAACACCGGCTGGTCGCGGAATCCGCGTGCCCAGTCCAGTAGCTGAGTACGCCCGGCATGGGCGGAGAAGCCGCCCAGGGTGTGGACCTTCGCGTTGACCGCGACCTCGTCGCCCAGCAGCTTGACCCGCTCGGCGCCATCGACCAGCCGCCGTCCCAGCGTACCCGAGGCCTGGAAGCCGACGATGACCAGGTGCGCCTCGCGCCGCCACAGGTTGTACTTCATGTGATGACGGATGCGCCCGCCGTTGCACATGCCGGCCCCGGCGATGATGATCGCGCCGCCAGTGATGCGGTTGATCGCCATGGATTCCTCGACCGTGCGACAGACCTGCAGCCCGGGAAGGTAGCCACTCGGGTCGCCGTTTGCGGCCTTGTGCAGGCGCTCCATATCCTCGCTTTTCAGGGACTTGTGCAGCCGGGCGTAGAGTTCGGTCACCTTGATCGCCATCGGGCTGTCGAGGAATACCTTTTGCTGCGGCAGACGCCCGGCGTGGTGCAGCATGCCCAGGTGGTAGAGGATCTCCTGGGTGCGCCCGACCGCGAAGGCCGGGATCATCACGTTGCCACCGCTGGCGGCGGCCTCCGCGAGGATCTGCGCGAATTCCTCGATGGTCTCGTCCATGGGCCGGTGGTCGCGATCGCCGTAGGTGCTCTCCAGCAGCACGTGATCCGCGTGTTCCATCCGCGCGGGTTCGTGCATCAGCACGGCGTCGGGGTTGCCCAGGTCGCCGGAGAAGACCAGGTGCCGGTCGCGCCCGCCGGACGGCACGATCAGGTCGACGATCGCGGAGCCGAGGATGTGCCCGGCATCCCGGAAGGTCAGCCGGATGTCGCCGGCAATGGTTTGCGTGTCACCGTAGGGCACGGCCTTGCAGAGTCCCAGGGTGGTCGCGACGTCGTCGATGTCGTAGACCGGCTCGACCAGGGGCTTGTCCGCGCGCCGGCGCCACTTGTTCTCCCACTCGATGTCCTTGCTCATCACGAAGGCGGCGTCCTCGAGCATGATCTCGAGCAGCTCCTCGGTCCCCGGTGTGCAGTAGATCGGGCCGCGGTAGCCGTCGCGAACCAGCTTGGGCAGGAGCCCCGAGTGATCCAGGTGGCCGTGGGACAGGACGACGGCGTCGAGTTGACCGGCGAGTTCCGCGAGCGATTCGCGGTTGGCCTCGTCGGCGTCATTGCCGCCCTGATGCAGGCCGCATTCCAGCAGGATGCGGGCGTCGTCGGTCTCGAGGAGATAGCGCGATCCGGTGACCTCGCCGGTCGCGCCCTTGAAGGTGAGCTGTGCCATACCGCGAAGTGTACGCACGGAGCGGGCTCTGCGTGCAACCGTGCGGGGGGTTGGTTCGTTGACCGGGAGCAATTCCGGTCGCGATCCGGTCTCGCGGCGGTTGACCCGCTGGCGGCGGCGGGGGAGGCTGAGGATCTGTGGATACAGGAGACGAGGGGATGCGGCTGATTAGTCCTGCCTTCCGTGACGGCGAAGTGATGCCGATCGAGGTGTCGGCCCGCGATGCCAACGAGCTGCCACCACTGGAGATTCAAGAGGTTCCGGATGGCGCACAGAGCCTCGCGCTGATCCTCGAGGACCTGGATTCGCCGCTGGGCGAGGTGACGCACTGGCTGGTCTGGAACCTGCCGCCAGACACGCATCGGGTGGACTCGCTGCATCTGCCGAGTCAGGGGCGCGTGGGCCTGGATGCCTTCGGCAAGGCCGGGTATCTGGGCCCGATCCCGCCGGAGGGCTGCCACCACTATCGTTTCCGCCTGCTCGCCCTGGATGAGGCGCTGGATCTGGCGCCGGGTGCGACGCGCACGCAGTTCGACGTCGCGGCCGAGGGGCATGTGCTGGCCAAGGCCGATCTGACCGGCGGGCTTTGTGCGGGCACCCCGGACTCCGACGCGTCGAACTGATGCCCATCCCCGGACTGAAGCCAGGCCGTTCATCATGAGCCAGTATCGCCCGGAAGCCTTTTTCTCCACGGTCAATCCCACCGTGTTTACCGCCTCCGCGATCATGGTGGTGGTGTTTGTTGCCTTCGGGGTGGCCTTGCCGTCCACCGCCAGCATGGTGTTCGACGGCATCCACGGATTTATTACCGAATACCTCGGCTGGGGCTACCTGCTGGTGGTCACGTTCTTCCTCGGGTTCCTGGTCTGGCTGGGGTTCAGCCGCTACGGCGCGATCCGGCTGGGGCAGCCGGACGACCGGCCGGAATTCGGGTTTGCCGCCTGGTTCGCGATGCTGTTCTCGGCCGGCATGGGCATTGGCCTCGTGTTCTGGAGCGTGGCCGAGCCGGTCCTGCACTATCAAAACCCGCCGATTGGTGATGGCGAGACCGCCGAGGCCGCGCGCCAGGCGATGGTCTACACCTTCTTCCACTGGGGGCTGCATGCCTGGGCGGTGTACGTGGTGCTGGGGCTGTCGGTGGCGTATTTCAGCTTTCGCCACCGCCTGCCGCTGACCATTCGCTCGATCTTCTACCCGCTACTGGGGGACCGCATCTACGGCCCGATCGGGCACGTGATCGACATCCTCGCGGTGTTCGGCACACTGTTCGGGCTGGCCACCTCGCTGGGTTTCGGGG
Source organism: Thioalkalivibrio sp. ALMg9 (assembly GCF_000380625.1). Taxonomy (NCBI): domain Bacteria; kingdom Pseudomonadati; phylum Pseudomonadota; class Gammaproteobacteria; order Chromatiales; family Ectothiorhodospiraceae; genus Thioalkalivibrio; species Thioalkalivibrio sp. ALMg9. The sequence continues at coordinate 13,705 of NZ_AQYC01000004.1, read as the reverse complement.
CGATGCAGCTCAACACCGGGCTCAACGTGCTCGTGGACATGCCGGTCTCGCACTGGTACCAGGTCGGCATCATCACCGCGATCACCGCGGTGGCCGTCTTGTCGGTGCTCTCCGGACTGGATCGCGGGCTCAAGTGGGTCAGCGTGTTCAACTTGGTGCTGGCGATCAGCTTCATGCTGTTCGTGCTGTTCGCCGGCCCGACGCTGTTCATCCTGCGCTTCCTGCTCGACTCCACCGGCGGCTACTTCCAGCAGCTGATCGAGCTGAGCCTGCATACCGACGCGATCGGCGGCTCCGAGTGGCAGAAGGACTGGACCATGTTCTACTGGGCCTGGTGGATCGCCTGGTCGCCGTTTGTGGGCATCTTCATCGCGCGCATCTCGCGCGGGCGTACCATCCGCGAGTTCATCGTCGGCGTGCTCGCGCTGCCCACGCTGTTCGTGTTCGCCTGGATGGCGATCTTCGGCGGCACCGCGCTGCACATGGAGCTGTTCGACGAGGGCGCGGGCATCGCCGCTGCGGTCGCCGAGGACACCACCGTGGCCCTCTACGCGACCCTGGCCCAGCTGCCGTGGACGACCTTCGCCTCCGGGATCGCCACGCTGCTAATCGCGACCTACTTCATCACCTCTTCGGCCTCGGGTACCTTCGTGGTGGATGCGCTGATCTCGCGCGGGTCGAAGCACTCGCCCAAGCGCCAGCGCGTGATCTGGGGCATCACCGAGGGGGCGGTGGCCGCCACGCTGCTGATCGTCGGCGGCGAACGCGCGCTGGACAGCCTGCAGACCGGCTCGCTGACCGCCGGGCTGCCGGTCGCGATCATCCTGGTCTTCTGCTGCTTCAGCCTGATGCGCGCCCTGCGCCGCGAATACCGCGTCGAGGGCGTGGAGCCGCCCTGGCGTTGATCCAGTGGGGGCGCCAAGCCCCTAGAGGGCCCTGTCGATGTAGCCCATCGGCGTTGCGGATCGGCTGAATAGATCGGCTACACTTCGCTCATCGTGCCCGCCAGGCCCGCAAGCAAAAAGGCTTGAGCGCTGGGGTGCGAATGAATCAGTGTCGCCCTAGCCAGAAAGGAGTTCGATGGACTGGATCTTTCCGCTGATCCTGATTGGCGCCGGGTTGATCGTGGTCTCGGTGCTCACGTCGGTGTTGTCGTTCCGGCTCGGTGCGCCGCTGTTGCTCGTGTTTCTGGGGATCGGCCTGCTCGCCGGCGAGGACGGTCTCGGGCTCGAGTTCGACGACCCCAACGTTGCGTTCCTGATCGGCAGCCTGGCGCTGGCCGTGATCCTGTTCGACTCGGGTTTTGGTACCCGGCTGCGCACGTTGCGCCGGGCGGCAGGCCCGGCCATCGTGCTGGCGACGGTTGGGGTTGCCCTGACCACACTGCTGCTGGCGGTGGCTGCCCACTGGTTGCTGGACCTGCCCTGGGCCTATGCGCTGCTGCTGGGGGCGCTGATCAGCTCCACCGATGCCGCGGCGGTGTTCTTCCTGCTGCGCGTGGGTGGCGTGAAGATCAACCGACGCGTGCGTTCCATTCTGGAAGTCGAGTCGGGTTCCAACGATCCGATGGCGATCTTCCTCACCGTGGTCTTCATCGAGTGGATCCTGTCCGGCACCACGGTGGGCGGTCTGGCCACGCTGTTCGCGACGGAATTTCTGCTGCAGATGGGATTGGGTCTGCTGATCGGAGTCGTGGGCGGTTATCTGCTGGTGGAACTGGTCAATCGCCTGCCGCTGGACGAAGGGCTCTATCCGATCGCCGTCGTGGCCGGGGCCGTCACCCTGTTCGCGGCTACTGGCTGGCTCGGGGGCAGTGGCTTTCTGGCGGCCTACGTGGCAGGGATCGTGGCGGGCAACCGGACGCTTCGCGGGGCCGCCAGGCTGCACCGGCAGCAGGAGGGACTGACCTGGCTGGCGCAGATCAGCATGTTCCTGGTCCTGGGCCTGCTGGCCACGCCCTCGGAGTTTCCGTCGCTGGCACTCCCGGCACTGGGGCTGGGACTGGTGCTGATTCTGGTCGCGCGCCCCGTGGCGGTCTGGCTGTGTCTGCTCCCGTTTCGCCAGGACTGGCGCAGCACGGCATTTGTGTCCTGGGTGGGGTTGCGCGGGGCGGTGTCGATCCTGTTGGCGATCCTGCCGATGGTGGCCGGTGTCGAGGGCGGCGAGATGTTCTTCAATATCGTGTTCATGATGGTGCTGGTGTCGCTGCTGGTGCAGGGCTGGACCATTCGCCCGGTAGCTGAGCGGCTCGGGCTGGTCGTGCCGCCCGAAACGGGTCCGGTCGAGCGGGTACAGCTGGAGTTGCCTGGCAGTCCACGGCACGAGTTGGCGGTGTACCGCGTGATTGAGGACAGTCCGGTGTTGCGCGGGGCCCGTCTGCCACGCTGGGCCCGCCCGTCGCTGGTGGTGCGCGAGGGCCGTTCGGTGCGCTATCAACAGGCTGGCCATCTGACGCCAGGAGACTACGTCTACATCTTTGTGGTGCCCGAGTACGTGCCCTTGCTGGACCGACTGTTTGCCAGCCCGCGCATCCCGGGCCACGACGACTCGGAGTTCTTTGGCGAGCTTCCGTTACACCCGGAAAAGCGCCTGGCGGATCTGTGCGAGATGTATGGAGTGTCATGCGAGGTGGCGGATGCGCAGCTAACGATCGGCGAATATCTGGCGCGGGAGTTGCCGGGTGAGCCGATTGTGGGTGACCGGGTGAGCTTCGGCACCGCGGACCTCATCGTGCGCGAGGTGGATGATGCCGGGCGGGTGATGCAGGCCGGTCTGGCCTTTATGCGTCACGGCGCCGGTGGCGACGGGATGACCCTGCCCTGGTATGGCTGGTGGAGGGCCTTGCGCGGGCGTCGATCCCCGAAGCGCTAGCCTTGTTGCGGTGGCGGCCCTTGTTCCAGGGTCTTGCGCAGGTGCTCGATCTGCTCCGGCTTGATGCCGGCAATGTCCTTGATCGGCAGGGTAAACGCGAAGCCGTTGCCCGCCTCGCTCAGCCGGAGCTCCGTATCCAGCTGTTTCAGCAGTCGCGCAGCCAGTTGGGCTTCCAGGACCATTAGCAACACGTTGCGTGCCGACGAATCCCTCAGGTCCATGACGGGCGCACGGCGCAGTTGTGCGATGCCCTGACCCTCGAGGAGGGTCAGCCCGGCTGCACCCTCGCGGCGGACGATCTCGATGGCGCGGTCGGCCCGGTTGCGCGGGACTACGACGGCGAGCAGTACGAATTGCATGGCGTTCCTCGCTTTTCAGATATGTGCGGAGCCACCGACAAACTGCATGCCCGCCAGGGCCTGGGCATCGAGCGTGAAGGCCAGACCGTTGTAGGGCTGTAGCAAGTCCAGTTCCAGGTTCAGGCGGCGCGAGATACGCTCGGCGCGTTCCTCGTCCAGTTCCCAGATGCAGACCGATTCCCGGCCCTGGTAGGTCACGCCGAGAAAGGTCATGTGATCGGGGAAGCCGAGGCCCGAGCCGTGCATCACCGTCCCGTCCGCACCACCTTCCTCGGCGGCGATGGCCAGGGCCTGCTCCTCGCGGTCCTGGTCGATGATGGCCACCAGAAAAGTCTCCGCCATGCTGATCCTTCCCGATCGGTTGTTGTGCGCTGTGAAATCGGCGTCCCGCGCCGGAATCCGGTGCCTTCAGTATGGCAATCTTCCCCGGGAAGCGCACGGGCGTTCCCGGATGCAAGACCCTGGGGGCTGGTGTCCGTGCCCGCGCCGGCGTGGTCTCCGTACGTCGCACCGCACTCAGCGTGCCAAGGGAGGGTACATGTACGACCCGTTTGTGGAACTGGAATCGGTCGAGGCGGCCACCCATGCCCTGCCGGGGGCACTGGACGTTGGACTCACCCTGGACTGGGCGAGTGACGAGGCCCGTCACCGCGAATGCCTGTTTCTGCCGAGGCTGTTGCCGGAGCGGGACCACTGGCCGGGTGATCTGGCCGCCGCCCTGCACGGGCTGGGAGTGGGGGCGGTACACGAGGCCTCCCGGGCGACAGCCGAGGTCCTGGTCCCGGCGGGGGCGGTGGGTCGGGTGCGGGAGCTCCCGGCGTCGGCGTTCAATCGTGGTCTGCGCAGGCATCGCCGGGTGGAGCCCCATGCGGGTCGTTTTTATCCGAGGGCGTTCATTGCCGGCCATGCGGGCATCGAGGCCGGGGATCGCGAGCTGTTCCGGGTCGGGGCGCTGGAGGAGGACCGCCTGGTGGCGGATCTGAACCATCCACTGGCGGACCATGAGCTGCGGTTGCAGGCGCGGGTCATGGCCCGCCACGCCCCCGGGCGTGATGACGACCACTCGGTGGATGTGGCCCGGCTGCTGACGGCCCGCGGGCCGGGCATGCAGGCGCGCTGGCGCGGACGGCCGACCGACTTCTGGGCCGACGGCGCGCTGGAACGCGAGGATCCGGACCCCGATGCGGCGTTCTACGCCGAGCCGCGCCGGGTGCACCACCTGGACGCCACTGCGCGCGCCGAGATTGCCGCGCTGTATGGCGCCTGCATCCCGGCCGGTGCGCGGGTGCTCGACCTGATGAGCAGCTGGGAGTCGCACCTGGACCGGGTGGAGACGCCGGAAGCGGTGATCGGGCTGGGCATGAACGCGCAGGAGCTGGCGGACAATCCCCGTCTGACGTCGTCCCTGGTGCACGACCTGAACCTCCGCCCGGAACTGCCGTATGCGGCGGGGAGCTTCGACGCCGTGGCCTGTACCGCGTCGGTCGAGTATCTGACGCAGCCGGAGGCGGTGTTCCAGGCAGTACGCGAGGTGCTGAGGCCGGGTGGGGTGTTCGTGGTGACCTTCTCCGACCGCTGCTTCCCGACCAAGGCGATCGCGGTCTGGGAACGCCTGTACGACTTCGAGCGCGTGGGGCTGGTGCTGGACCTGTTCCTGCGCGCCGGTTTCACGGATCTCGCGACCTTTTCCCTGCGCGGCCTGCCGCGGCCGGCGGATGATCCCTATGCCGGACGGCTGGAGCATGCGGACCCGGTGTTTGCGGTGTGGGGTTATCGATGGGACTGAGGGATGGGCCTTTGCCGACACGGGCGGGGGCTTCGCGGGCAAGCCCGCTCCTGTAATGGCAGGGTTCGACGAGCCGAGGCAGCCTGCCGGAAAGCGATCGGACCGGACTCGGTTCTCAGGCTGGGCAGGTCTGGGCCCCCGAAGAACGTTTTAACCGGTAAACTGCGACGTGATTCGAGATGCCCGCGCCGCGGGCCGGACCAGTGGGGAGCGCATGGCCGCAAGCAAGGCCAAATCCGGGGGCAAGGGCAGCAAGACGGCAGAGCCGGCCGCACCGCCGAGCCTGAGTGGGCAACTCCTGCGTGGTCTGCGCGAGGGTGCACTGCTGATCTTCGGCATGCTGGCGCTGTATCTGCTGGTGGCGCTGGCGAGCTATCACCCGGGCGATGCCGCCTGGTCGACCACCGGCGACGGCGAGGGTCTGCGCAATCTGGGCGGCACCACGGGCGCCTGGTTCGCCGATATCGCTTTCCATCTGCTCGGCTATCTGGCCTACCTGATTCCGCTGGCCGTGGGCGGCATTGGCTGGTGGCTGTTCCGGCACCGCCGCGAGGCGCAGATCGCCAGCCCCATGGAGCTCACCGTGCGCGGGCTGGCGTTGATCGTGGCGCTGATCGCCGGCTCGGCCCTGGCCGCGCTGCACCTGATGCCGGGCGGGATGCCGGTGCATGCCGGCGGCATCCTCGGCGACCTGTTCGGCGGCTGGGCGGTCGCCGGGCTGAGCCTGGTGGGCGGGACACTGGTCCTGCTGGCGCTGTTCCTGGCCGGGGTGACCCTGTTTACCGGGCTGTCCTGGTTTCTGCTGATGGATCGTCTCGGACAGCTGGCCGTGCGTGGCTGGGAGCGTGCCCGCGTGGCGATCGACTCGGCCCGTGACCGCCGTATCGGCGCCCGCGAACGGGCCGAACGCGAGACCCGGGTGGAGAAGGAGCGCAAGCGCACCGAGAAGCGCATGCCCTCGCGGGTGGAGCCACGTATCGAGACACCCCCGCCCAGCCCGCGAGTGCAGAAGGAGAAGCAGGTCCCGCTGTTCACCGAGGGGACGGGCGCGGATCCACACCCGCCGCTGGCCCTGCTGGACGAGGCGCCGCCGCCGCCCGACGGATTCTCCGAGGAGTCGTTGCAGGCGCTCTCCCGCCTGGTGGAACTGAAGCTGAAGGACTTCGGTGTGGAGGTCGAGGTGGTCGCGGTGCAGCCGGGGCCGGTGATCACCCGCTTCGAATTGCAGCCGGCGGCCGGGGTGAAGGCCTCGCGCATCTCCGGGCTGTCCACCGATCTCGCGCGTTCGCTGTCGGTGATGGCCGTACGCATCGTCGAGGTGATCCCGGGCAAGTCCACGGTGGGGCTGGAGATCCCGAACGAGAACCGCGAGATCGTGGCCCTCTCGGAGATCCTGCGTTCGGATCTGTTCGACTCGAACAAGTCGCCGCTGACCATGGCGCTGGGCAAGGACATCGGCGGCGGCCCGGTGATCGCGGATCTGGCGAAGATGCCGCATCTGCTGGTCGCCGGGACGACCGGTTCCGGGAAATCGGTGGGCGTCAACGCCATGCTGCTGTCGCTGCTGTACAAGTCCACGCCGGAAGACGTTCGCCTGATCCTGATCGATCCGAAGATGCTGGAGCTGTCGGTCTACGAGGGCATCCCGCATCTGCTGTGTTCGGTCGTCACCGACATGAAGGATGCCTCCAACGCCCTGCGCTGGGCGGTGGCGGAGATGGAGCGGCGCTACAAGCTGATGTCGGCGATGGGCGTGCGCAACATCGGCGGCTTCAACAAGAAGGTGCGCGATGCCCAGGCCGGCGGCGAGCCGCTGAAGGATCCGTTGTTCAAGCCGGAGGAGGCGATCACCGAGACCGAGGCGCCGGAACTGGAGCCGTTGCCGTTCGTTGTGGTTGTGGTCGACGAATTCGCCGACATGATCATGGTCGTGGGCAAGAAGGTCGAGGAGCTGATCGCCCGCCTGGCGCAGAAGGCCCGCGCCGCCGGCATCCACCTGATCCTGGCCACCCAGCGTCCGTCGGTGGACGTGATTACCGGGTTGATCAAGGCGAACATCCCCACCCGCATCGCCTTCCAGGTCTCCTCGCGCGTGGACTCGCGCACCATCCTCGATCAGATGGGTGCCGAGCACCTGCTGGGTCACGGCGACATGCTCTATCTGCCGCCGGGCAAGGCGATGCCCGAGCGCGTGCACGGTGCGTTCGTCAGCGACAACGAAGTGCATCAGGTGGTCGAGTACCTGAAGTCCACCGGCGAGCCGGACTACAACGACGCAATCCTCGACGAGCCCGAGGCCGGTGCGGCCAGCATCCCGGGGCTGGAGTCGCCCGAGGGGAACGGCAACGAATCGGACCCGCTCTACGATCAGGCCGTGCAGGTGGTCATCGAGTCACGCAAGGCCTCGATCTCGTTCGTCCAGCGCCGGCTGAAGATCGGCTACAACCGCGCCGCGCGCATGGTCGAAGACATGGAGGCCGCCGGCCTGGTCAGCCAGGTACAGTCGAACGGCAATCGCGAGGTCCTGGTTCCCGGCCCGAACGACTGAGCGCCCCGAACCCGAGGGCCTGGTTGGTGTCCATGTCCCTGATCGCGTGACGCGGTTCGTCATCCCTGTGCAGCACATTCACGCCGGGTTAAGCCTCGCGGCGCATCATGAATCGCATACTCATCCATCCTGGAGACTGCATGAACGCTCGTCCCCTTACGTGTCCGGGCGCCCTCTGGCGGGCCCTGTCCCTTGGCCTGGTACTGGCCTTGACCGCCGTTCCGGCCCTGGCCGCCGACCGCGGTATGGAGGATGCCCGCGCGGCGCTGGATCGCTTTGTCGATGGCCTTGAAAGCTTCTCCGCCGAATTTACCCAGACCGTGCGCGACGACACCGGCTACGTGCTGCAGGAGTCCGATGGCCGCATGCAGCTGGGGCTGCCCAATCGCCTGCACTGGGAGGTGACCGAGCCGTTCCCGCAGACCATCGTCTCCGATGGCGAGGACCTGTGGATGTACGACCCGGACCTGTCGCAGGCCACGGTGCGCCCGCTGGGGGATGCCTTCGACGCCACGCCGATCGCCGCGATCACCCAGCCGGAGCGTCTGGACGAGCACTTCCGCATGTCACTGCGCCCGGTGCCGGGCGGCGATGCCCTGCGCCTGGTGCTGGTGCCGCGCAACGAACAGGCCGACTTCACCAGTCTGGACCTGGACCTGACCGCGGATGGCGACCTGACCCGCATGGCCTTCCGCGACATCTTCGGCCAGGAGACCGTGATCCTCTTCCACGAAACCGAACGCAATGGCGAACTCGACCCGGGCGTGTTCACCTTCGATCCGCCGGCCGGGACCGACATCTATCGGCCTTGAGCGAGGTCCGCTCGCGGGTTATCTGCCACAAAGCGCACAGAGGCCACGGAGAAAACAAAGGCTTTCAGGGAGCGTAGGATGCGTTGAGCAAAGCGAAACGCATCGGTCGGAAGGCGGCGATATTCCGGGTGATCGATGTTGATGCGTTTCGCTTTGCTCAACGCATCCTGCACATGGGCTGTGATACTCCCCTTGGGTTGTCTCCGTGCCCTTCGTGGTTCAATAGTCCTTCTTCGTACCTTCGTGCACTTCGTGGTGAACAAGGCTCTTCGGCTCGAGGGGTTACAATCCCTCCATGAGTGATTCCCCCGAAGGCGATCTGTTCGGCCCCGATCCGGACGTGGCCTCGCCCGAACCCGAACCGGCCCCGGTAGCCCTGGATCCCTCGGCGCCGCTGGCCGAGCGCATGCGTCCGGCGCGGCTCGACGAGATGGTCGGCCAGGACCACCTGGTCGGCGCCGATGCCGCGCTGCGCCAGGCGATCGAGCAGGGCCAGACCCCGTCGATGATCCTCTGGGGCCCGCCCGGCTGCGGCAAGACGACGCTCGCGCGGCTGGTGGCGGCGGCCGGAGCCCAGCGCCTGGTCACGTTGTCCGCCGTGCTGGCGGGGGTCAAGGACGTCCGTGCGGTCGTCGAAGCCGCGAAGACCCGCCGCCGCAATGGTGTCGGGACGCTGCTGTTCATCGACGAGATCCACCGCTTCAACAAGGGCCAGCAGGACGCCCTGCTGCCGCACATTGAGGACGGTACGCTGACCTTCGTCGGCGCGACCACCGAGAATCCTTCGTTCGCACTCAACAGCGCGCTGCTGTCGCGCGCGCGGGTCTATCGCATGGAGGCGGTCGGGGCGGAGGCCATCGAGGCCCTGATCGACCGGGCCCTCAATGCCCCCGAGCGCGGTCTGGGCGGGCGCGGCCTGACGCTGGACCCGGAGGAGCGTCAGCGTCTTGCGCGCGCCGCGGACGGCGATGCCCGGCGTGCCCTGAACTGGCTGGAGACCGCCTCGGACCTGGCCCGCGATGGCGCCATCACCGGCGACGCCCTGCGCGCCGTAATGGGGGCGCAGTCGCTGGCCTTCGATCGCCAGGGTGATGCGTTCTACGACCAGATCTCCGCCCTGCACAAGTCGGTGCGCGGGTCCGATCCGAACGCTGCGGTGTACTGGCTCACCCGCATGCTGGATGCCGGCTGCGACCCGGACTATCTGGGCCGACGCCTGCTGCGTATGGCCTACGAGGACATTGGCCTGGCCGCGGTCGGGCTCGGTGCCCGGGTGCTGGCCGCCTGGCAGACCATGGAGCGCCTGGGCCGGCCGGAGGGTGATCTGGCGCTGGTGCAGGCGGTGATCGAACTGGCTTCCGCGCCCAAGAGCAACAGCGCCTATGCCGCGCTGAACGGCGCGCGGGCGGAGATTCGCGACAGCGGAAGTGCGGGCGTGCCCCTGCACCTGCGCAATGCCCCGACCGAGCTGATGCGCGCCGAGGGGTTCGGTGCCGGATACCGTTACGACCACGACGAACCGGACGGCTTTGCCCGCGGGCAGGTGTATCTGCCCGAAGGGCTGGAGGAGGCGCGCTTCTACAGCCCGCGCCGGGATGGTACCGAGCGCGCGCTGGCGGAGCGTCTGGATCGCCTGCGCCGCAACAACGGCCAAGGCGCCGGTAATGAGGGCTGACGGGGTGACATGAGGATTCGACACCACAAGAGCTGGCTGACGGTCGCGGCGATCCTGTTCGGGGTCTCGCTGGCGTGGATCCTGTTGACCACCGAGTGGCCCAGCCTCGGCGTTCCGCTGGGCGAGCTGGAGGCCTGGCTGCTCAGCTGGGGCCCTGGGGCCTACCTGGTATTCGTGCTGGCGTTTGTCGTACTGGCCCTGTTCCCGCTGCCGAGCACCTTCTGGATCCTGCTGGGCGGGGCCTTGTTCGGTCCCTTCACCGGTGGCGCCCTTAGTCTGCTGGCGGCCACCGTGGCGGCGGTCATCGCCTTCATGCTGGCCCGTACCTGGCTGCAGCCCTGGCTGGTTCCGCGCATGGGGCCGCGCAGTACCCGGCTGCGCGAGGATGTGGAGGCCGAGGGCTGGCGCGTGGTGGCCCTGACCCGGCTGGTACCGGTGTTTCCGTTTGCGCCCACCAACTATGCCCTGGGGCTCGTGCGCCTGCCGCTGCCCGTGTTTGCACTGACGACGGTGGTGGCGCTGATCCCGGGCCTGTTCGCCTATGCCTGGCTGGGGCATGCCACCCGCGAGGTGGCCAGTGGTGCCGACAGCGGGGTGCAACTGGGTCTGGCGCTGCTCGCGGTGCTGGCATTGCTGCTGTTGCTGCCGCGCCTGGTGCGGCGCATCTGGCTGGGACAGAAGATGCTGCGCTCGGAGTCAGACCCAGGCGAGCAGGACTCCGAGGCCCAGGGCGAAGAACAGCAGCGCGGCGAGCGCGCGTAGCAGCCGCAGCGGTAGGTGGCAGGCGAAGCGCTGTCCCAGCCATACGACCGGCGCATTGGCCAGGACCATGCCGATGGTCGAGCCGATCACGACCAGGATCAGGTTGTCGAAGGTCGCGGCCAGCGCGGCGGTAGCCACCTGCGTCTTGTCGCCCATCTCGACCAGGAAGAACAGCACCGTGGTGGTCCAGAACACGCCGTGTTTCGAGGGGGCGGGCAGCTCGTCCTCGCCATCCGGCACCAGCACCCAGGCGGCCATGACGATGAACCCGAGCCCCAGCCCCCAGCGCAGCCACTCGTCCGGCACGCTGGCGCCGATCCAGACGCCGGCCAGCGCGGCGAGGAAGTGATTGGCCAGGGTCGCCACCACGATGCCCCAGATGATGGGCCAGGTCTGCTGGTAGCGGCAGATCAGGAGCAGCGCGAGGAGTTGGGTCTTGTCGCCCATCTCGGCGATGGCGACGATGACGGTGGAGACGAGCAGGGCTTCCATGATGGTCTTCCGGACCGGGCGGCTACTGCGGACCGCGGTGGTGAGGCCAGGGGGTTCCCGGGCCTGCCGCGTCGCGCCCCCCTGAAGCTGGCAAAAGTGTAGAAGGCGGCCCCGTTACCGGCAAGAACGGGCTGCGCCGTGCGCGGGCCTTGGGTAGGATGCGCGCGATGAGAGCCTTCGTACGCTGGGTAGATCGCGCACCGCTGTGGCTGTTTGCCCTGCTGGTGGCCACGCTGGGCCTGGCCCCCTGGATCCCCGAGCCGCATGTCGCGGAGAAGCTGCGCTGGCTGCTCGCCGGCGAGCTGACCCGGTTGTGGGACATCCTCGACCTGGTCATGCACGCCATCCCCTGGCTGTTGATGGCCTTCAAGCTCTACCGGACCAGCGTTACGGTTAGGGGCAGGCCCTGATCCGAGTGTTTCTCCGCAGCTTGTGGGAAATCGACGCCGGGCGTGCCTGCCGCTACGGTTGCAGCACGTTTCAAGCACTCAGGAGAACCCCATGCGCTTTATTGTTGCTGTCACCGCCGGTACCGACGACCCCACCCGTGCGACGCTCGGCATGATCGCCGCCAACGTGGCCAAGCAGCAGGGCCATGACGTGACCGTCTGGCTGCAGGGCGAGGCCGTGAACATCGCCAACCGCAATGTCTACGACAAGATCGTCGGCCACAACATGCCGGCAATGAAGGACATCGTCGATTCACTGGTCAGTGAAGGCGTCCCGTTCTGGGCCTGCGAGGCCTGCGCCAAGGGCCGCGACGTCGGCGAACACAACTTCCTGCCGAACGCCGAGATGGCCGGCATGGGCCAGTACGTCCAGGCCGTCGCCGACTTCGACCGCTCGATGAGCTTCTAATCGTTCATCGTTGCTCGCGGGCGGGGGTGTGATCCCCCGCTCGTTCTGATCTCCCGCCCCTGCCAGTGCCCCGAACTGGCACATTGCATGCTTGTTTGTTCCGCGAGGCATCCGCGGATCATGAGCATGAGTCAGAATCTCCCCCCGAATACCCTGTCCCCGAGCGTTTCGTATGAAGAGGCCATTGGCGACTTCCTGGTCGCCTCGCGCAAATGCGAGGTAGTGAGCCTGGAGCGCCTGCTGGAGGCCGTGCAACTGGTCGGGTGCATCCGTGCCCTGGTGCATCAACTGCAGCGTGAACGCGGCGCTTCCAGCCTCTGGATCGGCTCGGCTGGCCAGCGTTATGCCGAGGAGCTGGGGCAGTATCGAACCGAATCCGACACCACGGCGGCGGCCTTTCGCGAACACCTTGATGGCTGGTTACAGCCGGGGGCCTGTGCCCACGCGCGCAGCCGGTTGCTGGGGCGCATGGCACTGGCCCTGCACGGGCTGTCCGGGCTGCCCAGCCTGCGCGAGGAGGTCAACGAGCGCACGCTTTCGCCGATGGAGGCGATGCGCGGATTCAGCGAACTGATCCGGTCGCTCCTGGCCGTGGTATTCGAGGCAGCGGATTCGGCTACCGACCCGGAGGTCTCCGGTGCGTTGGTCGCTCTTTTGAACTTCATGCAGGGCAAGGAGCTTGCGGGTCAGGAACGCGCGATCGGTGCTGCGGGCTTTGGCCAGGGCGTGTTTGACGGCGAGCTGCGCCAGGCCCTGTTACACCGTATCGATGCCCAGGAACGTTCGTTTCGCATCTTCTCGGAGTTTGCCCCGGAATCGGCCTGCGGCGCCTGGCGTCAATTACAGGGCGCGAGCTTCGCCGCCGAGGTCGAGCGCCTGCGCCGTCAGGCCTGCACCCAGACCGATGGCCAGCCGGCCCCGGCCCGGGCCGAGGCGTGGTTTGCCTGCACGACTGCGCGTATCGACGCGATGAAGGAGATCGAGGATCGGCTGGAGATGCACCTGAACGAGTGCTGCTCCGCGCGCATCGTGGCGGATCGCGCGGACCTGGGTGCGGTGCGTGACCGTATCGCGCAATTGGCCGAGTCGGAGTTGCGCGACAGCGTGCCGTATGCGGTGTTTTTCGGTGCGCCCGAGGGGCTGGATTCCGACGGCGTGGGCGGCGATAACCCGCTCAATGTGCCGATCGTCGGACATTCGGTGATGGACCTGGTGCAACGCCAGGCCAGTCGTCTGCAGTCGGTGGAGGACGAGCTGCAGGCGGCGCGCCAGGCCTTGGCCGAGCGCAAGACGATTGAGCGAGCCAAGGCACTGCTAATCCAGCATCGCGGCCTGACGGAGGACCAGGCCTACAAGCTCCTGCGCCAGACTGCGATGAACCAGAACCGGCGTCTGGCCGAGGTGGCCGAGGCGACCGTCGCCATGTCTGACCTGCTGGGGAAGGGCCTGTAGGAGATTCTATGTCTCTCCACAAGGGATCTTAGGTTGGTAATCGGTCTGATTTTTCATCAGGGCGAAGGCGACGCGGGCCAGCTTTCGAGC
>NZ_AQYC01000003.1:0-91440 GCF_000380625.1 Thioalkalivibrio sp. ALMg9 | reverse complement strand
TGTAGGAGATTCTATGTCTCTCCACAAGGGATCTTAGGTTGGTAATCGGTCTGATTTTTCATCAGGGCGAAGGCGACGCGGGCCAGCTTTCGAGCCAAGGCGTTCAGTGCCTGGGTCGTCGCCAGGCCACGGTCCAGGCAGCGCTGGTAGTAGTCGCTCCAGGCGGCTTTCGACTTGGCCTGCATCGCGGCCAGATAGAGCAGCCGTCGCAACTCTGGATCGCCCTGTTTGGTGAGTTTGCGCTGCCCCCGTTTCGTGCCGGAGTCGCGTATGCGGACATCCAACCCCAGGAAGGCAACGAACGCATCACCGCTGCGGAAGGCGCCGCGATGGAACGCCATCGTCAAGCCGGTGGCGGTGAGCGGGCCCACACCCTCGATCTGCTGGCAGCGTCGGGCGTGATCCGACCAGCCGGCGCGACCGACCGTCTCGCGCAGCACACGCTGGAGGACAGCGTCCAGCCGACCGATCTCCCGGAGCAGATCCTTCAGATTGGACTGCAGTTCGGGTACGCCTCGCAGGCTCTGCTCCAGCATGACCCGTGCCCGCACCAGCGTGGCACGCCGGCGCAGCAGCTTTTGCAGGGTCCGGTAGCCCTCGGGTGGCGGTGTCCAGGGGCGCAGTTCGTCCTGTTCGCGTTGCAGATAACGCACCAGAAGCCGAGCATCCCCGGCATCGGTCTTGGCCCGGCCACCGATGCTCTCGCGGTAGCGATTGAGGCGATAGCCATTAATCAGATACACCCGGTGGCCCTGATGATGAGCCTCCAGCGCCAGGGCCAAGTGATAGTCGTTGGTGGCTTCCAGGGCAAAGTCGGCCGGACCCTCCAAGCCACGGACCCACCGGCGGATCGCCGGGAGCTCGTTGGGACACGGCTGTGCGGTTTCACCGTCGATGCTGATCCACAACTCGGCCTTGCCGACATCGACCCCGATCCGATGCGTTGCCATCATCACACCTCCCGAGCTAGCTTGGAGTTGTCTGTCGGGGCCTCACCGAACGCTGGCTTGCCATCTATCGTCGGTCCCGTGCCGATCGATTCCTTATCGGCGTTTAAGGTGAGGGGTGGGACGAATTCTCCTACCGTCTGTGCCACAGGCCAGATGCCGGCCTCGTCCCTCCACCCCGACAGACCCTTTCTAGGCCTGCCGGGGTTAAACATACAAGCCGCCTTGGCGGCGAAGCCCCTGCCAAAGTCCGGCGCGGGCAGGGGCTTCGCCGCCAAGGCGGCTCCTACGGCGGGTTAGGTCGCCCTCTGGCAGCGCACTATTGCAGGTCAACTGCACCGCAAGTGCGCCCCAGGCTGGTGCCTCAGGGATTGTCTTCCGGACTTCGGGCTTCCCGCAAGCGTTCGACCCGGTGTTCGAAACCATCCGATTTTTCCGCGCCACGTGGCGATTGTTTCCCGCAGGGTCGCCTAGCAACGGCTAATTGGCACACCTCCTGCAGGAGGATGGGCAAGACGAGCCAACGGCGGTTCGTCGCCTGACAACAGGGAGACCCGATGACCGGGGCTCCCGTGAGACTGGACAAAGGCGTCCATCACCCGGCTGCACAAGCGGCCGGGCTGATGCGACGCCTTTTTTCGTTTTTGGGATGTGTTTGCTGACAAGGGGAGTGAACCCGTAATGACCGATCAAACGAACGACACGAAGAACACCTCCGGCCTGTCGCGCCGGCGTTTCCTGGGCGGCATGGCCGCCGGAATCGGCGCCACGGCAATGGGCCTTTCGGGCGCGGCGCCCTGGGGCTATGCGAAGGCCGGCAATGGCAAGCCGGAGACCACCGAGGCGAAGCTCGGCTTCATCGCTCTGACGGATGCCGCACCGCTGTTCATTGCGTTGGAGAAGGGCTTTTTCGCCGCTCACGGCATGCCCGATGTGCAGGTGCTGAAGCAGTCCTCCTGGGGCACGGTGCGCGACAACCTGGATCTGGGGTCGCAACGCGGCGGAATCGATGGCTCGCACATCCTCACGCCAATGCCCTACCTGATCCATCGCCGGGGCACGCCGATGACGATCCTCGCGCGACTGAACCTGGCCGGGCAGTGCATCTCGGTCGGGGACGAGTACGCGGACCTGAAGGTCGGCACCGACACCACGGAGTTCAAGGGCGCCCTGGCCGAGAAGGCCGCCGGCGGTGACGACATTCGTGCGGCGATGACCTTCCCGGGCGGGACCCATGATCTGTGGATCCGCTACTGGATGGCCGCCGGCGGGATCGATCCGGACCGCGACATCGCCACCATCGTGGTCCCGCCGGCGCAGATGGTTGCCAACATGCGCGTCGGGTCCATGGACACCTTTTGTGTCTGCGAGCCGTGGAACATGCAGCTGATCAATCAGGGCATCGGCTACACCGCCAACACCACCGGCGAACTGTGGCACAACCACCCGGAGAAGGCGCTGGGCATGCGTGCCGACTGGGTGGAGGCTCATCCGAACGCGGCGCGCGCCCTGACCATGGCGGTGATGGAGGCGCAGATGTACTGCGAGGACCCGGTGAACAAGGAGGAGGTCGCCGAGATCTGCTCGCGCCGGCGCTACATCCACGCCCCGTACGGCGACATCATCGACCGCATGCAGGGGAACTTCGACTACGGCACCGGACGCGTGGTCGAGGATCACCCCGACCAGATGCGCTACTGGAAGGACCAGGCCTCCTACCCGTTCAAGAGCCACGACTTGTGGTTCCTCACCGAGGACATCCGCTGGGGCTATCTGCCGCCGGACCTGGACATGCCGGCGCTGGTGGACGAGGTGAACCGCGAGGACATCTGGCGCGAGGCCGCCGAGGCGCTCGGCATCGACGGCGCCGACATCCCCGAGTCCACCTCGCGCGGCAAGGAAACGTTCTTCGACGGCAAGGTCTTCGACCCGGAGAACCCGCAGGCCTATCTCGACAGCCTGGACATCAAGGCGCTCGCGTCCTGACGCGTTGCCCGACTGACCCCCGAACAAACGATTCAAGAGGATTTCGCGATGAGTGCCATTCTCGACCGCACCCTGACCTTTGGCTCCGGGCGCGAACGCCCGGCGGCCGACGCGTCGCCCACCCGGCCCGTGGCCCGGAAGGCCACCACCATTGCGGCCAGGCCCCAGCCGCGCCCCGGGGCAGATCCCGGGGCCTGGGCCCGGCGCCTGCGCAATACTGCCGCGGTCGTGGTGCCGCCGGTGGTCGTCACGGCGCTTTTTTTGCTTATCTGGGAGATGATGGCGTCCTCCCCGGGAGCCGTGTTGCCCGCCCCGAGCCAGGTGATTACCGACACCTGGGAACTGATCGTCAATCCCTTCTATGACTACGGCGGTAACGACGTCGGCATGGCCTGGCAGTTGCTGGCCAGCCTGGAGCGCGTGGCCTACGGCTATGCGCTGGCGGTAGTCGCCGGTATCGGCCTGGGCGTGCTGGTGGGCCAGTCCACCTGGGCGATGCGCGGACTCGACCCGCTGTTCCAGGTCCTGCGTACCGTGCCGCCTCTGGCCTGGCTGCCGATCTCGCTGGCCGCGTTCCAGGCCAGCAATCCGTCGGCGATCTTCGTGATCTTCATCACCGCGATCTGGCCGATCATCATCAACACCTCCGTCGGTATCCGGAATATCTCGCAGGACTACGTGAACGTGGCCCGCGTGCTGCGCCTGAACGGCTTCGAGTACTTCACCAAGATCATGCTCCCGGCCGCCGCGCCGTATGTCTTTTCCGGTTTGCGCATCGGGATCGGTCTCGCCTGGCTGGCGATCGTGGCCGCCGAGATGCTGATCGGTGGTGTTGGCATCGGCTTCTTTATCTGGGATGCCTGGAACGCCTCCATGCTCAGCGACATCGTGCTCGCGCTCGTCTACGTCGGCCTGGTCGGGTTCTTCCTCGACCGTCTGGTTGCCATCGTCGGCAACTGGGTTACCCGTGGCACGCAGGCCGGCTGAGCCGGCCCCTTACAGGAGAAACATCATGACCAGCTATCTCTCCATCGAACATGTCCACAAGACCTTTGGTGAAGGGCCTTCGGCTACCGAGGTGCTGCGCGACGTCGACCTGCACGTGGACCGCGGCGAGTTCATCTCCATCATCGGCCACTCCGGCTGCGGCAAGTCGACGGTGCTCAACATCGTCGCCGGGTTGCTGGAGACCAGCACCGGCGCGGTGATCCTGGACGGGCGTGAAGTGAGCAAGCCGGGACCGGATCGCAGCGTGGTGTTCCAGAACCACTCGCTGCTGCCCTGGCTGACGGTGCGCGACAACGTCGCCCTGGCGGTGGACAAGACCTTCAAGGGCACCAAGTCGGCGGCCGAGCGTCGCGAGTGGATCCTGCAGACGCTGGAGATGGTCGGCATGGGCCACGCACTCGACAAGCGCCCGGACGAAATCTCCGGAGGCATGAAGCAGCGTGTCGGCATCGCCCGGGCACTGGCGATGGAGCCGAAGGTACTGCTGATGGACGAGCCGTTCGGTGCGCTGGACGCGCTGACCCGGGCCCACCTGCAGGATGAGGTGATGCGCATCCAGTCGGATCTGGGCAACACCGTGCTGATGGTCACCCACGACGTGGACGAGGCCGTGCTGCTGTCCGACCGCATCGTGATGATGACCAACGGCCCGGCCGCGACCATCGGCGAGATCCTGGAGATTGACCTGCCCAAACCGCGCGAGCGTCTGGCGATGGCCGACAACCCGCAGTACAACCACTACCGGGCCGAAGTCCTGCGCTTCCTCCACGAGCGTCACAAGAACCCGGAAGCGGAGGCTGCGTAATGAACACGTCAAACGACAAGCCGCGGCTGGTCCTGATCGGCAATGGCATGGCCGGGATGCGCACGGTCGAGGATCTGCTGAAGCTCAAGCCCGACATGTACGACATCACCGTGTTCGGCGCCGAGCCCTGGGGCAACTACAACCGCATCATGCTCTCGCCGGTGCTGGCCTCGGAGAAGACCGTCGACGAGATCATGCTGAACGACGATGCCTGGTATGCCGAGCACGGGATCACCCTGCACAAGGGCAAGCGCGTCGAGCGGATCGACCGCGTCGGTCGTCGGGTGATCGCCGAGGACGGCACCGAGGCGCCGTATGACCGGCTGCTGCTGGCGACCGGCTCGGATCCGGTGATGATCCCGATTCCGGGTGCCGATCTCGACGGCGTGGTGGGCTTTCGCGACATCCACGATGTCGACGCGATGCTGGCCTCCAGCCGTGAGCATCGGCGAGCGGTGGTCATCGGCGGTGGCTTGCTGGGGCTGGAGGCCGCGAACGGCCTGATGCGCCAGGGCATGGACGTGACCGTGGTGCATCTGATGGATCACCTGATGGAGCGCCAGCTGGACCCCGCGGCGTCCGGCATGCTGCGCGCCTCGCTGGAGGAGCGCGGCATGGACTTTCGCATGGCGCACCAGACCCAGGCGATCCTCGGGGACGAGCGGGTCACCGGCGTGCGCTTTGCCGATGGCAGCGAGGTCGACACCGATCTCGTGGTGATGGCGGTCGGCATCCGCCCGAATACCGCGCTGGCCGAGTCCGCCGGGCTGCACTGTGAGCGCGGTGTGGTAGTGAACGACACGATGCAGACGTATGACCCGGCGATCTACGCGGTCGGGGAGTGCGTGCAGCATCGCGGCACGACCTATGGCCTGGTCGCGCCGCTGTGGGAACAGGCCAAGGTCTGCGCCAATCACCTCGCGGAGTACGGCATTGGGCGCTACGAGGGCTCGATGACCTCGACCAAGCTCAAGGTGACCGGGATCGACCTGTTCTCCGCCGGCGACTTCACCGGTGACGAGACCACCGAGGATCTGGTGTTCCAGGACGCCGCGCGCGGCGTCTACAAGCGCCTGGTGCTGAAGGACAATCGCATCCAGGGCGCGGTGCTCTACGGCGACACCCTGGATGGCTCCTGGTACTTCCAGTTGATGCGCGATGGCACGCCGGTCGCCGATATCCGCGAGAACCTGCTGTTCGGCCAGGCGCATATCGGCGACTCCGGCCACGGCGACGAGGCCTCGCGCGTGGCGGCGATGCCGGACAACGCCGAGATCTGCGGCTGCAACGGTGTGTGCAAGGGGGATATCGTCCAGGCGATCAGCGAGCACAAGCTGTTCACGCTGGAGGACGTTCGCGCCCACACCAAGGCCTCGAACTCCTGCGGTTCCTGCACCGGACTGGTCGAGTCGCTGCTGGCGACCACGCTGGGCGGTGACTACTCCGACGCCCCGGCGAAAAAGCCTGTCTGCGCCTGCACCGACCACAGTCACGACGAAGTCCGCGCGGCGATCGCCCGCGACGGCCTGAAGACGATGGACGCGGTATTCGCGGCGCTCGACTGGAAGACCCCGAACGGCTGTCACGTCTGCCGCCCGGCGCTCAACTACTACCTGCTGGCGGCCTGGCCGAAGGAGTACCAGGACGACGCGCAGTCGCGCTTCATCAACGAGCGCGCCCACGGCAACATCCAGAAGGACGGGACCTACTCGGTGATCCCGCGCATCTGGGGCGGGGTGACCACGCCGGCCGAGCTGCGCGCGATCGCCGAGGTGGCCGAGCGCTACGAGGTGCCCACGGTCAAGTTCACCGGTGGTCAGCGCATCGACCTGCTGGGCGTGGAAAAGAGCGATCTGCCAGCCATGTGGCGCGATCTCGGCCAGGCCGGGTTCGTCTCCGGCCATGCCTACGGCAAGGCCCTGCGTACGGTGAAGACCTGTGTTGGCTCCGAGTGGTGCCGTTTCGGCACCCAGGACTCCACCGGTCTCGGCATCCAGCTGGAACGGATGAGCTGGGGATCGTGGACGCCGCACAAGTTCAAGATGGCCGTCTCCGGCTGCCCGCGTAACTGCGCCGAGGCGACGATCAAGGACCTTGGCGTGGTCTGCGTGGACTCCGGCTACGAGCTGCACGTCGGCGGTAACGGCGGGGTGAAGGTCCGCGCGACCGACTTCCTCTGCAAGGTGGAGACCGAGGCCGAGGTGCTCGAATACGCCGGGGCCTTCATGCAGCTCTACCGCGAAAGCGCCCGCTACCTGGAGCGCACCGCGCCCTGGATCGAGCGTGTCGGGCTGCCGCAGGTGAAGGAACGCCTGGTGGACGACGCCGAGAACCGTGCCGCGCTGTACGCCCGCTTCCTTCAGTCGCAGGAGGTGGCGCAGGTGGATCCCTGGGCCGAGCGGGCCGCCGGCCATGCGGCGCATGAGTTCATCCCCATCCGGCCGGCGGATGGCACGCCGGGGACCCCGCGTCCGGAGGTGTCGGCATGAGCTGGACCGCGATCTGCCATCTCGACGAGATCCCGCCGCTGGGCGCGCGGGTCGTTGCTGGCCCCAACGGCGATATCGCCGTGTTCCGAACCGCGGACGACCGCGTCTTCGCCCTGCGCGACCAGTGCCCGCATAAGGGTGGGCCGTTGTCGCAGGGCATCGTCCACGGCGAACGTGTGACCTGTCCACTGCACAACTGGGTGATCGACCTGCCGTCCGGCGCGGCCACGGGCGCGGATTCGGGCTGCACACATGCCTTCCCGGTCCGCGTGACCGAGGGCCAGGTGTGGCTGGACCTGGCCGCCTCCGCCACCGATTCGGACGCGGCGCCGGTGGTTGACTGCCGCGAGGCGGGCTGAGATGGCCACATCCGACGCCGTGACCCGCACCACCTGCCCTTATTGCGGGGTGGGCTGCGGCGTGGAGGTGACCGCGACGCCGGGAGCCGAGTTTCCGGTGGAGGTGCGCGGCGACTCCTCCCATCCGGCGAACGCCGGGCGCCTGTGTTCCAAGGGCGCGGCGCTGGCCGAGACACTGGGGGACGAGGGGCGGCTGTTGCATCCGGAGATCGAGGGCGCGCGCGTCGACTGGGATACGGCGCTGGATCATGTCGCGGGCGGCTTTCGCGACGTGATCGACCGCCACGGGCCGGATGCCGTGGCGTTGTATGTCTCGGGGCAGATCCTGACCGAGGACTACTATGTGGCCAACAAGCTGATGAAGGGCTTCGTCGGCTCGGCCAACATCGACACCAACTCGCGGCTTTGCATGTCCACGGCCGTGGCCGCACACACCCGCGCCTTCGGCATGGATGGCGTGCCGGGCAGCTACACCGACTTCGAACAGGCGGACCTGGTCGTGGTGGTCGGTTCGAACATGGCGTGGGCGCATCCGGTGCTGTTCCAGCGCCTGCAGGCCGCCCGCGCGGCGCGCCCGGAGATGAAGCTGGTGGTGATCGATCCGCGGCGCACGGCCACTGCCCAGGCGGCCGATCTGCACCTGCCGCTGGCGCCGGGCACGGATGCCTGGTTGTTCAACGGCCTGCTGGATCACCTGCGCCGCGAGGATGCGCTGGACCCGGCATTCCTGGAACGCCACGTCGATGGCTTCGCCGACGCCCTGGCGGCAGCCCGCGCCTCCAGTCCGTCGATTGCCGTGACCGCCGAGGCCTGCGAACTGGATCCCGAGGCGGTGGCCACCTTCTTCCGCTGGTTCGCGCGAACGGAGCGGACGGTTACCGCGTTCTGCCAGGGCATCAACCAGTCCGACAGCGGCGTGGACAAGGCCGGGACGATCCTCAACGTGCATCTGGCCAGCGGGCGCATCGGGCGCCCGGGCATGGGCCCGTTTTCGCTGACCGGTCAGCCCAATGCGATGGGTGGGCGCGAGGTTGGCGGACTCGCCAGCCAGTTGGCCGCGCACATGGGCTTCGACGAAATGTCCCTGGATCGCGTAAGCCGCTTCTGGAATGCACCGAATCTCGCCCGCAAGCCGGGGCTCAAGGCGCTGGATCTGTTCCGCGCGGTTGAATCGGGGCAGGTGAAGGCGATCTGGATCATCGGCACCAACCCCTTGTTCAGCCTGCCCGAAGCCGAACGCTTCGAGCGGGCCCTGCGCGACTGCCCGCTGGTCGTGGTCTCCGACTGCGTGCACGAGACCGAGACGACCCGCGTGGCCGACGTGCTGTTGCCGGCGACCACCTGGGGCGAGAAGGACGGCACGGTGACCAATTCCGAGCGGCGAATCTCGCGCCAGCGCCCGTTCCGGGAACCCCCGGGCGAGGCGCGTCACGACTGGTGGGCGTTGGCCGAGGTCGCCCGCCGCCTGGGCTTTGCCGAGGCCTTCCCCTATACGCAACCGGTGGAGATTTTCCGCGAGCATGCGGCCCTGTCCGCGTTCGAAAACGAGGGCAGGCGTGACTTCGACATCGGCGCGCTGGCAGATCTTTCGGCCGCCGGGTACGACGTCCTGGAGCCCGTGCAGTGGCCGCTCCCGGCTGGCAGCGAGATCGGGACCACGCATCTGTTCGGGGACGGGCGCTTCTTCACCCCCAGCGGCCGTGCGCACCTCGTGGCCGTCGATCCGCGCGCACCCACCGACTCGATCGACGCCGAGTACCCCCTGCGCCTGAACACCGGGCGCATCCGCGACCAGTGGCACAGCATGACCCGCACCGCGCGGACGCCGCGCCTGAGCGCGCATCAGTCGGAGCCGTTCGTCGAGATCCATCCGGTAGATGCCGGGCTGTTTCGTGTGCAGGCGGGTGATCTGGCCGCGGTGACCAGCCGTCACGGGCACCTGCTGGCGCGGGTGCAGGTGAGCCGCGAGCAACGCCCCGGCAGCGTGTTCGTGCCGATGCACTGGAGCCGGCCGATCGCGCGGCTGGCGCGGGTGGATGCCCTGGTGCCCGCGCATGTCGATCCGGTCTCCGGGCAGCCGGCGTTCAAGCACACGGCCGTCTCGGTGCGCCCGGCGGCGATGGGCTGGCACGGCTTCGTGCTGAGCCGCGAGCCGGTGAGTCTCCCGGAGGCCGACTACGCGGTGACCGCGCGCGGGCCGCGGCATCTGCGCTTTGAACTGGCCGGGCGTGGCGCGCCACCCGAGATCGCCGACTGGCGGGCACGGCTGGACGGCCCCGGCGAGTGGCTGGAGTTCGCCGACCCGGCGGGTGGTCGCTACCGCGCCGCGCGTATTCACGAGGGCCGGCTTGCCTGCGTGCTGTTCGCGGGTCCCGACCGCGGCCTGCCCGAGCGCGAATGGCTGGGCGGTCTGTTCGCGGCCGAGTCGATCACCGATGACGAACGCATGGCCCTGCTCACGGGGTGTCCGCCGAACGGCCAGGCCGCACGCGGGCGCCTGGTCTGCGCCTGCTTCGGCGTGGACGAGACGCGCATCCGCACGGCGATTCGCGAGCAGGGGCTGGCGAGCTGCGAGGCCGTGGGTGCCTGCCTCGAGGCCGGCACCAACTGCGGCTCCTGCCGCCCCGAGATCCAGACCCTGTTGAATGAAGAATCCGAGGCGCCCACGGATCCCGTGGCGCGGGAGGGATGAGCATGGAACACCTGCCGATCTATATGCAGTTGCACGGCCGCCAGGCCCTGGTGGTCGGGGGCGGTCCGGTGGCCGCGCGCAAGGCGGCGCTGCTGCTGGAGGCCGGGGCGCGGGTGCGCCTGCGAGCCCCTGACTACAGTGATGCCGCCGAGCGCTTGTTGCGCGAGCACCCGGAGTCGATCACCCGCGAGCCGGGTACCTACCGAACCGAGTACCTGGGGCAGGTGGCGATCGTGATCGCCGCGACCGACAACGAGCAGGTTAACCGCCAGGTCTCGGAGGACTGTGTTGCGCGCTCGATCCCGGTGAACGTGGCGGACCAGCTCGAGCTTTGCAGCTTCATCCTGCCGGCCATCGTCGAACGCGGCCCGCTGACCATCGCGATCGGCTCCGGTGGCCGTGCCCCGGTGCTGGTGCGTCTGCTGCGCGCGAAGATCGAGAGCCTGATCCCGTCCGGCTATGGGCGCCTGGCGGATCTCGCCGGTCGCCTGCGCGACCGGGTGCGCGCCCATTTCGACAGTGTGAACGCGCGGCGGGCCTTCTGGGAGCGTGCGTTTGCCGGGCCGGCCACCGAGCTGGCGCTGGCCGGACGTATGGATGCGGCCGCAGAGCGTCTGGAACAGGAATTGAATGAAGCGGATGCCGCCACGCCGGGCGAGGTCTATCTGATCGGCGCCGGGCCGGGTGATCCGGACCTGCTGACCTTCCGCGCGTTGCGTCTGTTGCAGCAGGCGGACGTGGTCGTCTACGACCGCCTGGTGTCCTCGGAGGTGGTGAACCTGGCCCGGCGCGAGGCCGAGCGCTTCTATGTCGGCAAGGAGCGCGATCATCACTGCGTGCCGCAGGAGGCGATCAGCGAACTGCTCTCGCGGCTGGCGCGCGAGGGCAAGCGCGTGGCGCGACTGAAGGGCGGCGACCCGTTCGTGTTCGGCCGCGGCGGCGAGGAGCTGGACGTGCTCGCCCGCGACGGCGTGGCCTATCAGGTGGTGCCCGGCATCACCGCGGCCAGTGGCTGTGCCGCCTATTCGGGCATCCCGCTAACCCACCGTGATCATGCCCAGTCCGTGCGCTTCATTACTGGCCATACCCGCGAGGGCCGGCTGGACGTGGACTGGTCGCAGCTGACGAACACCCGCGAGACGCTGGTGTTCTATATGGGCCGCAAGGGGCTGGGGGAGATCTGCCGGGGGCTCAAGGGTGCGGGCCGTGCCGGGCGGACCCCGGCCGCGATCATCGAGAACGGCACGACCGCCCGTCAGCGTGTCGTGACCGGCACGTTGGATACCCTGGCCGCCCGCGCCGAACGCGATCAGGTCGGCTCGCCCAGCCTGATCGTGATCGGCGAGGTCGCCGCCTGCCATCAGCGCCTGGACTGGTTCCGGCCGGATGCCGGGTCGGCCACGACGTTCCCGCAGCTGATGCCGGCATCCGGTGTCGTGACCGCGAGCGCGGCGTGAGCGGATTGGAGGATCGTACGCATGCGGTCTCTGGCGGGCTGGCCGGCGTCCGGGTCGCGCTCCCGGAGAGCCGTGCACTGGAGGTGTTTGCCGGGCTGCTGGAGCGGCGCGGGGCCGAGGTGTGGCGCTGCCCGCTGGTCGCCATCCACGACAGCCTCGACCAGGCGGCCATCGAGTCCTGGCTGGCAACCGCCATCGATGCCCCGTTCGATCGGCTGATCTTCCTGACGGGGGAGGGGTTTACTCGGCTGACCGGCTTTGCTCGGCGCGCCGGGTGCGAGGCTACCTGGCTGACGGCCGTGGCCGGAACCCCGACGCTGGTACGGGGCCCCAAACCCGGCCGCGCGATGAAACCGTTCGGTGTGCGGCCCGATGCGGTGGCGGCGGCACCGACCACCGAAGGGATCATCCAGACCCTGTCCGCTCAGGACCTGCACGGACAACGTATCGGTGTGCAGCTCTACGGTGCGGAGCCCAACCGCCGCCTGCTGGATTTCCTGAGGGCGGCGGGCGCGGAGGTGTTCCTGGTCTGGCCCTACCGCTACGCGGATGCCGCCGAGACGGGGCGTGTGAGCGAGCTGATTGCAGCCCTGATCGCAGGAGAGGTGGATGCGATCGCCTTTACCAGCCAGGCCCAGGTCCGGCGTCTGCTGCGGGTCGGCCAGGCCGAGGATCGTCAGGATGCATTGCGGGAGGCGTTGCGGCGCACCATCGTCGCGGCGATTGGCCCCGTGGTGGCGGATGAACTGCACGCTCACGGTATTACCCCCACCGTGGTACCGGATGGTCGATACTTCATGAAACCGCTGGTCTCGGCGCTGGCCCGGCACCTGCAGGCCGTCGCATAGGGAACTTGTGGCGCGGCCGGATGGCCCACGGATGGAGTCTTCTTCGGTGATCACCTGCCATGAAACATCCATCCCCGCGGCGTTCACGCCGATCCTTCCTGCGCTGGATGGCCGGGTCCGCGGTGGCGGCCGGGGCCGGGTGGCCCCTTGTAGGTGGGACCGCCGAGGGGCGTGAGCCGCAGCGCAAGCCGATCCCGTCTTCCGGGGAGGAGATCCCGGTGATCGGGATGGGGACGTGGATTACCTTCAACGTGCCGGAGGATCCGGAAGCGCTGGCGGTGCGTACCCGCATCCTGGATACCTTTGTCCGCCGTGGCGGCGGGATGATCGACTCCTCGCCGATGTACGGGCGCGCGGAGGCGGTGGTCGGTCACGGCCTGCGCGAACTGGGCCATCCGGAGGGTGTGTTCTCGGCGACCAAGATCTG
Organism: Thioalkalivibrio sp. ALMg9; assembly: GCF_000380625.1. Taxonomy (NCBI): domain Bacteria; kingdom Pseudomonadati; phylum Pseudomonadota; class Gammaproteobacteria; order Chromatiales; family Ectothiorhodospiraceae; genus Thioalkalivibrio; species Thioalkalivibrio sp. ALMg9. The sequence goes on along the minus strand of NZ_AQYC01000003.1, from coordinate 78,422 downwards.
GACGCGCAGCACCTCGACCGGCCGCGACCAGCATGCGGAGTCGCGGGATCTGTGGGGTGTCGACACCCTGGACCTGCAGCAGGTGCACAACCTGCAGAACTGGGAGGCGCACCTGGAAACCCTGCGCGAGCGCCGTGAGGCGGGGGAGGTTCGCTATCTCGGCGTGACTACCTCGCACGCGCGGCGCCACGACGAGCTGGAGCGCATCCTGCGGCGCGAGGACCTGGACTTCGTGCAGCTGACCTACAACATCCTGGATCTCGAAGCGGAACAGCGCCTGTTGCCGTTGGCGCGGGAACGCGGGGTGGCGGTGATCGCGAACCGCCCGTTTCGGCGCAAGGCGCTGATCAACCAGTTCGCGGGGCATCCGCTGCCGGACTGGGCGGCGGAGATCGAATGCGAGAACTGGCCGCAGTTCCTGCTCAAGTTCATCGTCTCGCACCCGGACGTGACCTGTGCGATCCCCGCGACCTCGGTGGTGGCGCACATGGAGGAGAACATGGGCGCGCTGTACGGCCCCATGCCGGACGCCGAGATGCGCAGCCGCATGGTCGCGTACGTGCAGGACCTGTAGGGTTGGCCTCCGAATCCTTGCGACCGGGGAGCCGACATGCTGCCGTTTGAGGCCTCGACCTGGCTGGCGATCCTGGGCCAGTACAACACCGCGATCTGGCCCCTGCACGGGATCGGCGCACTGCTTGCCCTGGTGGCTGTGGGGCTGGTGGTTCCGGGCTCGCGTGCGGCCGGCCGTGTCATTGGCCTGTTGCTGGGCGTGCTTTGGATCTGGACCGGGGTTGCCTTCTTCGGCGGTTCGCTGGCGCCGTTCCACTTCGCCTCCGAGTGGCTGGCCGGAGTGTTCGTGGCCCAGGGCCTGATGCTGGTGTTCGCGCTGACCCTGATGGGTCAGGCCCGCTTCGGCTGGCCCGGCCGGCTGGGGGGAGGGGCCGCGATGGTGGTGATCGCCCATGCCTTCGTGGGGTACCCACTTCTGGACGCCGCGCTGGCCGAAACGCCCTGGACGCAGCTGCAATATGTCGGCGTGGCCCCGGGGCCGGTGATGCTGCTGACCCTGGGACTGCTGTTGCTAGTGCCGTCGCGTCCGCCCTTGGTGCTGGCGATCATCCCGCTGCTGTGGGCGCTAGTCACCGGCTACATGGCCTGGGGCCTTGGCCAGTGGCTGGAATTCCTGCCGGCCGCCCTCGGCGTGGGGGCGTTCGTGCTCCTGCTGCTGCGGCGCTTCGGAGGTGCGGCTCGGGCAGGCCCGCGCCCGGGTGTTTGACCGGGCCGCCGGTTGGTCTGCGAACGCGTTGGGTTTAGGCTCGCGTGCTCTCGGTATTGAGGAGGCTGTCATGTCCATCGAAGTGATTCATCGCCCGGACCACGACCACCTGGAACGCCTGGGGGTGTTCGACTGGCCGGTCTGGGAGAAGGAGATCTCGACCTTCCCCTGGCACTACGACGAGCGCGAGGTCTGCTACATCCTGGAAGGCCAGGTCACGGTGACCCCGGACGGCGGCGAGCCGGTCACGGTCGGCGAGGGCGACCTGGTCACCTTCCCCGAGGGCATGGACTGCACCTGGGAGATCCACCGCGACATCCGCAAGCACTACCGCTTTGGCTGAGCCGCTTGTCAGTGGATTGCATTGACCACCGTAACGTTACGGATTACAGTCGAAGTTGCGTGCCAAGGAAGGCCGATGATCAGGAAGATTCGTCACAAGGGACTAAAACGCTTGTATGCGAGCGGCGATCGCCGTGGGTTGCCGGCGGACCATGTGGAAGACCTGGAAGACATTCTCGCGCTGCTGGATGCAGCGACCCATCCCGGACAGCTGGATCTCCCGGGCATGGATTTTCATCCGCTGCGTGGGGATCGCGCCGGCTTTTTCTCGGTGCATGTGAACGGCAACTGGGTCGTCACCTTCACTTTCAGTGGCGACGATGCGGATCAGGTGGATTATGAAGATTACCACTGACCTTCAGGAAGACGCGGCGATGCGGAACCCGCCCCACCCCGGGCGGATCCTGCGCCGGCGTGTGCTGCCGGGGCTGGGTCTTTCGGTGACGGAGTTTGCGCAGCATCTGGGGATGTCCCGCAACGCGGTCTCGCGTGTTCTCAACGAACACGCCGCCATTTCACCGGATTTTGCGGTGCGTCTGGAGAGTGGGGGAATCGGCGAGGCACGCCACTGGCTCACGATGCAGACCAACTACGATCTGGCCCGGGCCGCGTCCCGGGACGAGAATCATATCCGGCGGTTCGCGGCTGCGTGATCCCCGATGCCGCAGGTGCGATTGAAGCGAAATCCTGTTCAGTCGCCGTAGGGTGCGGTTGAGCGTAGCGAAACGCACCATGTCCCACGCCCTGTGTGACCCCCTGATGCGTTTCGCTGCGCTCAACGCATCCTACGAGCTCACGCCCTTCCCGCAGTCCCTGTGGCAGCGTGCCTGCGCGCGAATGCGGTGCCTGTGCCAGCGCCTACCGCCGTTTCGCGGCCAAGGCCGCTCCCACATGGTCTTCAGCGGGCGAGCCAGTGGGTGTCGAGGGGGGTGTGGAAGGTCTCCTCGACGCGGCGGAGGTAGTAGAGCATGTCGACCGGCAGGTTGATGCCGTCGTGCATCTGTAGCGGGTAGAGGTCGGCGGCGATTACGCAGTCGGCGATCGACGGCTGCCCGAGGTAGAAGCGGTTGGCGGCCAGGTGCTTGGCCAGTTCTGGCAGGTGACTCAGCTTGGCGAGCTGGTTGTAGCCGTCGTAGCGGTCGTTGGCGAGTTCCTCCAGCGACAGGCCGAAGCGGTGCTGCACATGCGCCTTGAAATCGGCCAGGGCCTCGGCGCTCTCGCCGATGCCGTGAAAGCCCGGCGCCAGCGGGGCGTAGAGTCGGTCCAGCACGATCTCCACCTTGGCGCGCCAGTCCACCAGGGCCTGCCAGGCGTCCTCGGCGATGACGCCGTCGGAGAGTGGCTCGCCGGTCGGGAACAGGTGGTCGATATCGCGCAATGCGGTGACCGTGTCGGTGTGCAGCGTACCGTCGTCGGTTTGCAGGATCGGGGACTGGCGGGCCACGCCCAGTTCGAAGAAGGTCTCGTCGTCGAACCAGTCCAGCGCGCGGGTCTCCAGCGCGACACCCTTGTAGCCGCAGGCCAGGCGCAGGCGGTCGGCCTGCGCGTCGTGCGGGAAGTGGTAGAGCGTGGCCACGCGGTTACTTCCCGCGCTGGGCGTGGCTCAGGATGAAGTCCCACTGGTCCTGGGTGATGGGCATTACCGACAACCGGTTGCCGCGGCGCACCAGCGGGCAGTCTTCGAGCTGCGGCTGCTGCTTCAGCCAGTCGAGGGTGATGATGTCGCCGAATTTTTCCTCGAAGGCGACGTCCACGCGCAGCCAGCGCGGGTTGTCCGGGTCGCTCTTCGGATCAAAGTGCGGGTCTTCGGGATCGAAGGCGCAGGTGTCCGGATAGGCCTCTTTCTCGATGCGCAGGATGCCGACGATGCCCGGTGGCTTGGCGTTGGAGTGGTAGAAGAAGGCGAGATCACCCTTTTTCATCTCGTCGCGCATCATGTTGCGCACCTGGTAGTTGCGGATGCCGTCCCACGGCTCCACGCCGACGCGTTCCAGGTCGTCGATGCTGAACTCGTCGGGCTCGGACTTCATCAGCCAGTAGGCCATGCGGGCTCCTCGTGCCAAATAAGGGGTGTGGTCAGGTGTGCGTATTGTGCCGCGCGCGGTCTGGCAGCGCATGCCAGCCCTGCTCGGTGACGACGCCATCCAGCGGGACGTCCCAGGGGCGAGTCGGCAGCGCCGGGACGCCCTGCAGCGAGTGGGCCACGCCAATCAGCTTCGGCCGGCGCATGCCGAAGCGACGCCGGGCGAAGTAGCGGTCGTAGTAGCCCGCACCCATGCCCATGCGGTTGCCGGCGGTGTCAAAGGCCACCAGCGGCATCAGCACCACCTGCATCTCGCGGCGCCAAATGCGTGGGGCGTCCGGACAGGGTTCGGCGATACCGAAGCCGTTGTGGCACAGCGCATCGCCCGGGGCCCAGGTGTGGAAATGCATGTGCCCGGGGCGTTTGTCGTCCATCACCGGCAGGGCGATGCGTGTGCCGCGCCGGGCCAGGGCGACAGTCAGTGGGGTCAGGTCGACCTCGCCGCGCAGGCCGCGATAGGCGCCGACACAATGCGGCTTCCAGCGCTCGAACCAGCGCAGCAGATGTCCGCAAATGGCGGCAGAGTGGTGGTCGAGCTGGGCATCCGACAAAGCCGCCCGCGCGCGGCGCAGGCGCAGACGCAGGGCACGCAGATCGTCGGGCGATAGCGAATCTTGAACGGAGTCGGTTTCCGCAGACATAAAGGAAATCGGGATCAATAAAGAAGTGGACGCGCCCCGCAGGCGCCGGCGTGGCCCTTGACCTTGAACCTAGGGCTCAGGTGGGAGAAGTCTCCGGATCTTTAGGCTTTCCGCTCGAAGACGGACATGCACAGCGAAACGGAAGTACTCGGTCCCGTGGTGAAAAATTAAGGCTCAAGGGTACCACCGGGCCACAATCGAACGCCGCAGTGACGCGTCCGAGTTCATTATGAACCAAACCCCCCGGGGTGCGCGCAACCCCCGTGGCTGTAGGGGATCCGTCGCGGGCCTCAGCACTGCTCCCAGGGCAGGCCGTGGTAGCGCCAGCCACCCCGAGTGGAGCGCTTGTGGTTCTCGTCCAGCGGTCCTTCGAAGCCTTCGTCCACCGAGAAGACATGCTCGATGCCGGCGTCCACCAGGGCCTGCCCGGCGTCCAGCGTGCGCTTGCCGCTGCGGCAGATCAGGTACAGGGCCGGTGCTTCTTCGCTGTGATCGCTGACGCCGCCCAGCAGCAGCTTGCGCACCTGGGGCACGAACTGTGGGTTCACGGTCCAGTCGGGTTCGTCGATCCACGGGATGTGGATGGAGCCGGTCGGATGGCCGACGAACAGATACTCCATGGTTGAGCGGACGTCGATCAGCAGGTCGCGCGGGCGTGCCTGCAGACGCTCGTAGGTCTCCACCGGCGAGATGCGTTTCGGGGCGGGGCGGGGGGTGTCGGTCATGGTGTTTTCCTGGGGGCGGGCGCCGTTCCCTGGCACCCGCAATGCTTACATGGCGAAGTCGAGGCGTTCCTGGACCCGGTCGATCCCGGCCTGGGCGCATTCCTCGTCGAGATCGCCGCCGGGCGCACCGGACACGCCGACCGCTCCGAGCATGCTGCCGGCCGCTTCGATTGGCAGGCCGCCGGCCAGCATGATGATGCCATCCACGTGGTTCATCTCCATGCGGATGTCTTCGCGGTTGTCGCGGAAGTTGGCGGAGGTGGTGCCGGACATGGTCACGGCCCGGGCCTTGTCGCCGGCAATCTGGATGGTCTGCACGCCGGCCATGCGGTCGCGCAGGACCACTTGGTCGTTGCCGGCGCGATCAACCACGACCACCGCGGTCTGGTGGCCCATTTCGCGGCAGGCCTCGACGGCGCCCATGGCGATGTCGTTGGCCAGTTCCAGGGTCATGAAGCGCTGGGTATAGACATCGGCCTGGGCGCTGCTGGCGAGGCCGAGGCACAGGGCCGCGGCGGTGCCGGTCACCAGGCGGGTCAGGGAATTCGTCATGGGTTCCTCCTTTCTGGTTATGGGTGCTGCACGTCGATCATGGCAGATAGGGGACGTGGTTGCCGAGCGTGCCATTCCGCCCGTCGCCGACCGGCCGCTGGGTGGGGGAACAGGCGACAGGCGGGCATGGCGCGGCTACACTACGCGCATGTCGGGAAACAGCTTTGGGCGACTGTTCGTCGTCAGTACCTTTGGTGAAAGTCACGGGCCGGCCCTGGGCGCGGTGGTGGACGGTTGTCCGCCCGGTCTGGAGCTTTGCGAGGCGGATCTGCAGTTTGACCTGGATCGCCGCCGGCCGGGCCAGTCGCGCCACACCACCCAGCGTCGCGAGCCGGATCAGGTCCGTATTCTGTCGGGGGTGTTCGAGGGGAGTACCACGGGTACGCCGATCGGGCTGCTGATCGAGAACGTCGATCAGCGCTCCAAGGATTACGGCGACATCCAGGACCGCTTCCGCCCGGGGCATGCGGACTACACCTATCACCAGAAATACGGCGTGCGTGATTACCGCGGCGGCGGGCGCAGTTCTGCGCGCGAGACCGCGCTGCGGGTAGCGGCCGGCGGCATCGCGCGGCGCTATCTCGAGCAGCGCTACGGGATCACCATCCGCGGTTGGTTGTCGCAGCTCGGCCCGATCGAGCTGGAGCCGAAGCAGCCGGAGATCGCGAACGACAACCCGTTCTTCTCCCCGGATCCGGACAAGGTCGTGGAACTGGAGGAGTACATGGACGCCCTGCGCAAGTCGGGCGATTCCATCGGGGCACGGGTGACGGTCGAGGCGACCGGGGTGCCGGCTGGCTGGGGCGAGCCGGTGTTCGACCGCCTGGACGCCGACCTGGCGCACGCGCTGATGAGCATCAACGCGGTGAAGGGTGTGGAGATCGGCGCGGGTTTCGAATCCGTGACCCAGCGCGGCACCGAGCACCGCGACGAGATCACCCCCGAGGGCTTTCTGTCCAACCACGCCGGCGGCGTGCTGGGCGGGATCAGCACCGGTCAGGCGGTGCAGGCCAGCATTGCCATGAAGCCGACGTCCAGCATCCGTCTGCCCGGGCGCAGCATCAACACCGCCGGCGAGCCGGTGGAGGTGGTCACCAAGGGGCGGCACGACCCCTGCGTGGGCATCCGCGCGACCCCGATCGCCGAGGCGATGATGGCGCTGGTGCTGATGGACCACGCCCTGCGTCACCGTGCGCAGAACGCCGATGTCCCGGACTCGGGGCTGGAGCTGCGCGACCATCCCGGCGAATGACGCGGCCTTCGGCCGTGTCGTCCTGATCGTGTAGCGGTCCCCTCATGGCAGTGACGCAGAACGCGCGCCTGTCCGCGGTCTACTTCTTCTACTTCGCCAGCCTCGGCGCCTTCATGCCGTTCTGGGGGCCGTACCTCTCCGAGGAGGGGTTCAGCGGCGCCCAGATCGGCGAGCTGATGGCGATCGTGCTGGCGACCAAGATCATTGCGCCCAACGTCTGGGGCTGGCTCGCGGATCGTGCCGGCGCGCACATGCCGATCGCCCGCTGGGGTGCGTTGGGCGGGGCGGTCGCCTTCACCGGCGTGCTGCTGTACACCGGGTACTGGTGGCTCGCGGTGGTGATGGCCGCCTACAGTTTCTTCTGGAACGCGATCCTGCCGCAGTTCGAGGCCACCACCATGCGGTCGCTGGGGCGGGACGCGCATCGGTATGCGCTGGTCCGGCTGTGGGGCTCGGTCGGCTTCATCGTGGCGGTTGCGGTGCTGGGCTGGGCCTTCGACCGGATCGCCGTGGCCTGGCTGCCGTGGATCGTGCTGGCGGTGCTGATCGCGGTGGTGGTGGCGTCGCAGTTCGTGCGCGAGCCGGCGCGCAACCTCGACGAGGACAATAACGCCCCGCCCCTGCTAACCGTGCTGCGCCGCCCCGAGGTGATCGCGTTGTTTGTGGCCTGCTTCTTCATGCAAGCGAGCCACGGGCCGTACTACGCCTTCTTTACCCTGTACCTGGAACAGGCCGGCTACTCGCGCTCGGTGGCCGGGCAGCTGTGGGCACTGGGGGTGGCGGCCGAGGTGGTGCTGTTCCTGTTGATGCCGCGGCTGATCCTGCGTTTTGGGGCCTGGTTGCTGGTGTCGGCGGCGCTGGTGTTGACCACGCTGCGCTGGGGGCTGCTGGCGGCGGTCCCGGATTCGTTGCCGATGCTGCTGTTCATTCAGATCCTGCATGCGGCCAGCTACGGGGTGTACCACGCGGCGGCGATCTCGCTGATCCACTATTTCTTCCCCGGGCGGTTGCAGGGGCGCGGGCAGGCGCTGTATTCGTCGCTGGCCTTCGGGTTGGGCGGTGCCTCGGGATCCCTGGTGGCCGGCTATCTGTGGGATGGCATCAGCCCAGCCTCGGTGTATGTGTTCGCGGCGTTCCTGGCCGCGGCCGGGGTGATCGCCTCGGTGTATGGCGAATGGCGTTTCCGCACCCCGGTGCGAACCCTGTAACTGGCGTGCCGGGGCAAAGCTTCGTAGGGTGCGCGTAACCCGATGGACCGATAGCACTGGATGGAACAAAGATGATTCGAATTGCGATTGCGGGCGCCGGCGGGCGCATGGGCCAGAACCTGGTGCAGGCGGTGGACGAACACCCCGATGCCCAGCTGGGGGCGGCCAGTGAGCGCCCCGGCAGCGAGACCATCGGTCAGGCGGTGGGCGCGGAGGGCCGGGTGCGCCTGGTCGAGGATCTGGCGACGGTTACCGACGATTTCGATGTGCTGATCGATTTCACCTCGCCGCAGGCGACCATGCAGCACCTGGAGCTGTGTGCGAACGCCGGAAAGGCACTGGTGATCGGCACCACCGGGCTGGATGCGGAGCAGGAGCAGCGCTTGCAGGCGGCGGCAGGGGATCTGCCGATCGTCTATGCGCCGAACATGAGTGTCGGGGTCAATCTGACCTTCAAGCTGGTGGAGCTGGCCGCGCGGGCGCTGGGCGACAGCGTGGATGTGGAGATCCTGGAGGCCCATCACCGGCACAAGGTGGACGCGCCCTCCGGTACCGCGCTGAAGCTCGGGCGTGTGGTCGCGGAGACCCTGGGCCGCGATCTGGAGCAGGACGCCGTCTACGGGCGCGAGGGCCAGACCGGAGCCCGTGACCGGCGCACTATCGGTTTTGCCACGGTGCGCGGCGGCGACATCGTCGGCGAGCACACGACTCTGTTTGCGGGTGATGGCGAGCGTGTGGAGATTACCCACAAGGCCTCCAGTCGCACGGTGTTCGCCTCCGGTGCGGTGCGTGCGGCGGTCTGGCTGGTCGGCGCTGGCAATGGGCTGTTCGACATGCAGGATGTGCTGGGGCTGCGCGACCTCTAGCCGGTAGGGGCTGCGTTTGGCGAAGGCTAGGCCTGGTTCGTCATCCGGTGTTTACGGTGCCTTCGACCGGCCGACAGGCTTGTTGTGGCTGGCCCTGGTTCGGCATCGGGTGTTTACGGTGCTTTCGTCGAGCCGCCTGCCAGGCGCTGACTCGCCAGCGCGCCCCGAGTTACTTCTTTGCCCGTGCAAAGAAGTAACCAAGAAACACGCCCGACTGCCGCGACCCCGGCCCGCTGCGCGGGCCGGGGTTTCCCTCGCTCCGAGGCTTTTCGCGGGCGGCGCTGAACTCGCTGCGCCTTCGGCTCCGCTCAGACATCCAGCGCCTTTTCTCCCGCGAAAAGCCTCTCCACTCGGCGCGACGACAACGGGGAGGTAGGTCAAGACAATTGCGGTCCGAAGGCCTGTGCCATTGGTTGGAGGCAGGCTGTTCCGACATCTTCGGCACGCTCGGCCTTCGGCCATGGCGTGCCGCGCCCGCGAAGCGGGCGCCGGGGCCTTCGGACGGCATTACCTATTGTTATGTCCGGGGGACGGAACACCTTCTGTCTTGACCTACTCTTCCCGTATGGAGCCCCTTGCGGAATCCGGGTGCCCTTCTTTGGGTACTTTCTTGGGCAAGCAAGAAAGTACCTCGCGGTGCGCTCGCGAGAGAGCGCGTGGCAGGCGGCCGGACGAAGCCACCGTAAACACCGAGCGATGAACCAGGGCCAGCCTGAAAAGGCCAGCCTAGCCACGGAGCATCGGTTTCATACTTGGGCCGGGTAGGCGGTGTTCGGGCCCGGAAAGCGGGCGGCGAGTGGCGGGCGGAGACGCCGGAAGTGGGGATCTCGTTGGACGCCGCGCGCGGCGCTCGCGTACACTTGAAGGCGTAATCGTATCCGTCCTCCGAGCACCGAATCGTTGCCGAAAAAGGGGTTCACACCCCGGTAGAGTGGTGCGGACGAGGGCGGGTCGCAGATCCCGAACGAATCGCAGTACCGCCGCCGGCGAATCGCCTGGCGGCCCCGACCCAGACCACCTGGAGGTCCCCCTGTGTCCGCGCCTGCTCTGCTCGTCCTGGAAGATGGCACTGTGTTTCATGGTCAGGCGATCGGCGCCATGGGCCAGACGGTTGGCGAGGTGGTGTTCAATACCGCGATGACCGGGTACCAGGAGATCCTCACCGATCCGTCCTATCACCGGCAGATGGTGACGCTGACCTACCCGCATATCGGCAACACCGGGACGAACCCGGAGGACGACGAATCTTCGCGTGCCCATGCCGCAGGGTTGATCATCCGTGATTTGCCGCCGCTGGTGTCCAATTGGCGCTCGCGGGAGTCGCTGCCCGACTATCTACTACGCCACGGCATTGTGGCGATCAGCGGGATCGATACCCGCAAGCTGACCCGTATCCTGCGCGAGAAGGGCGCCCTGAACGGCTGCATCCAGGCCGGTGATGTGGACGAGACCTCGGCCCTGGCGGCCGCGCGCGAGTTCCCCGGGATCAAGGGTATGGATCTGGCGCGCGAGGTGACCACACGGGACCGCTACGAGTGGCTGGAGGGCACTTGGCAGCTCGGTGAAGAGCCGAAGCGAGTCGACCCGGACGCCGCTGACTACCACGTGGTGGCCTACGACTTTGGTATGAAGCAGAACATCCTGCGCATGCTGGCGGATCGTGGCTGCCGCGTGACGGTGGTCCCGGCCGAGACGCCGGTGGACGAGGTGATGGAGCTAAAGCCCGATGGGGTCTTCCTGTCCAACGGCCCGGGCGATCCCGAGCCCTGCACCTATGCCATCGACGCGATCCGTGACTTCTGCGAACGCAAGCTGCCGCTGTTCGGCATCTGTCTGGGGCATCAGCTCCTGGGCATCGCCAGTGGCGGCAAGAGCGTGAAGATGAAGTTCGGCCACCACGGGGCAAACCACCCGATCCGGCACGAGGCCAGCGGGCGAGTGATGATCTCGTCGCAGAATCACGGCTTCGCGGTCGACGAGGACAACCTGCCCAAGACGTTGAAGGCGACCTACCGGTCCCTGTTCGACGGTACGCTTCAGGGGATCGCCCGCACGGATTGCCCGGCGTTCAGCCTGCAGGGTCACCCCGAGGCGAGCCCGGGGCCGCATGATGTGTCCCCGGCGTTCGACGACTTCGTCGAGATGATGCGCGCCGCGCGCAGCTAACGCCGTTCCCCCGATTTTCGACCGAATTTCCGATTTCGACAGCCTGCGAGAGCCGTCACATGCCCAAGCGTACCGACATCCAGAGCATCCTGATCCTCGGGGCCGGCCCGATCGTGATCGGTCAGGCCTGCGAGTTCGACTATTCTGGCGCCCAGGCCTGCAAGGCCCTGCGCGAGGAGGGCTACCGGGTGATCCTGGTGAACTCCAACCCGGCAACCATCATGACCGACCCGGAGATGGCGGATGCCACCTACATCGAGCCGGTCGATTGGCAGACGGTCGCCCAGATCATCGAGAAGGAGCGGCCCGATGCCGTGCTGCCGACCATGGGGGGCCAGACCGCGCTGAACTGCGCGCTGGACCTGTCCCGGGAAGGCGTGCTGGAGAAGTTCGGAGTGGAAATGATCGGTGCCAACGAGGCGGCGATCGATATGGCCGAGGACCGCGACCACTTCAAGGCGGCGATGGCTGATATCGGCCTGGATACGCCGACCGCGATGCTCGCGCACTCCTGGGAGGAGGCGCAGGAGATCCAGCCGAAGATCGGCTTCCCGGTGATCATCCGGCCGTCGTTCACCCTCGGTGGTTCGGGCGGCGGCATCGCCTACAACCGCGAGGAGTTCGAGTACATCGTCAAGAACGGGATCGATCTCTCGCCGGTGAACCAGGTGCTGCTGGAGGAGTCCGCGCTCGGCTGGAAGGAGTTCGAGATGGAGGTGGTCCGTGACAAGGCGGACAACTGCATCATCATCTGCTCGATCGAGAACCTCGATCCGATGGGCATCCACACCGGCGACTCGATCACCGTGGCCCCGGCGCAGACCCTGACCGACAAGGAATACCAGATCATGCGCGACGCCTCGCTGGCGGTACTGCGCAAGATCGGCGTGGAGACCGGTGGCTCCAACGTGCAGTTCGCGATCAACCCGGAGAACGGGCGCATGATCGTGATCGAGATGAACCCGCGGGTGTCGCGTTCCTCCGCGCTGGCCTCCAAGGCGACCGGCTTCCCGATCGCCAAGGTCGCGGCCAAGCTGGCGGTGGGCTACACCCTCGACGAGCTGAAGAACGACATTACCGGTGGTCTGACCCCGGCCTCGTTCGAGCCGTCCATCGATTACGTGGTCACCAAGATCCCGCGCTTCACCTTCGAGAAGTTCCCGCAGGCGGATGCACGCCTGACCACCCAGATGAAGGCGGTGGGTGAGGCCATGGCCATTGGCCGCACCTTCCAGGAGTCGTTCCAGAAGGCGCTGCGCTCGATGGAGACCGGCATGGACGGCCTCGACGAGCGCATCGATCTGACCGCCGATGACGTGACCGATCAGCTGCGCACGAAGCTCGCCAACCCCAGCCCCGAGCAGGTGCTGTACGTGGCCGATGCCTTCCGTGCGGGTTTCTCGATCCAGGATATCTTCGACCTGACCGCGATCGACCCCTGGTTCCTGGCCCAGATCCAGGAGCTGGTGGACGTCGAGAAGGGCGTGAAGGACCGCATCCTGGGCGAGATCAGCGCCGAGGAGATGTACCGTCTGAAACAGCGCGGATTCTCCGACCTGCGCCTGGCGAAGCTTGTGAACGATACCGAGAAGGCGGTGCGCAAACACCGCCATGGACTGGGCGTGCGCCCGGTGTACAAGCGGGTGGATACCTGTGCGGCCGAGTTCGCGACTACCACGGCCTACATGTACTCCTCGTACGAAGAGGAGAACGAGGCGGATCCCACCGACAAGCAGAAGATCATGGTGCTGGGCGGCGGGCCCAACCGCATCGGTCAGGGCATCGAGTTCGACTACTGCTGCGTGCATGCCGCGCTCGCGATGCGCGAGGACGGGTACGAGACCATCATGGTCAACTGCAACCCGGAGACGGTCTCGACCGATTACGACACCTCGGACCGGCTGTATTTCGAGCCGCTGACGCTGGAGGACGTGCTGGAGGTCGTGGCGACCGAGAAGCCGGCCGGCGTGATCGTGCAGTACGGTGGCCAGACGCCACTGAAGCTCGCGCGGGACCTGGAGGCCGCTGGCGTGCCGATCATCGGCACCAGCCCGGACTCCATCGACCTGGCCGAGGACCGCGAGCGCTTCCAGGCCCTGCTGAACAAGCTGGGGCTCAAGCAGCCGCCGAACCGCACCGCGCGCAGCGAGGAGGAGGCCGAGAAGCTGGCCGAGGAGATCGGCTACCCACTGGTCGTACGTCCGTCCTACGTGCTCGGTGGGCGCGCGATGGAGATCGTGCGCGACCGCGAGGACCTGCGCAGCTACATGAAGAACGCGGTGTCCGTCTCCAATGATGCCCCGGTGCTGCTGGACCGCTTCCTGGATGACGCCATCGAGGTCGACGTCGACGCGATCTCGGATGGCGAGAACGTGATCATCGGCGGGATCATGGAGCACATCGAGCAGGCCGGCGTGCACTCGGGCGACTCCGCCTGTTCCCTGCCGCCGTTCTCGTTGTCCATGGAACTCCAGGACGAGATGGTCGAGCAGGTGCGCAAGATGGCACTGGGCCTGAAGGTCGTCGGCCTGATGAACACCCAGTTTGCGATCAAGGGCGACGATATCTACGTGCTGGAGGTGAATCCACGGGCCTCGCGCACCGTGCCGTACGTCTCCAAGAGCGTCGGACGGCCGCTGGCCAAGATTGCCGCGCGTTGCATGGTCGGGCAGACCTTGCCCGAGCAGGGCGTGGGCGATGCGGTCTATCCGGACTATTATTCGGTGAAGGAATCGGTGTTTCCGTTCGCCAAGTTCCAGGGCGTGGACCCGATCCTGGGGCCGGAGATGAAATCCACTGGCGAGGTGATGGGGGTCGGGCGCAGTTTTGCCGAGGCGTTCGCCAAGAGCCAGCTGGGAGCGGGCGTACTGTTGCCGTCCACCGGCAAGGCCTTCGTGTCGGTGCGCGAGATCGACAAGCCGCACGTGGCGGAAGTGGCCCGGCGCCTGGTGGAGTTGGGCTTCGAGGTCCTGGCGACGCGTGGCACGGCGAACGTGCTGGAGGAAGCCGGCATTCAGGTGACGCGCGTGAACAAGGTCACCGAGGGTCGCCCGCACATCGTGGACATGATCAAGAACGACGAGATCAGCTTCATCATCAATACCGTGGAGGGGAAGCAGTCGACCTCCGACTCCTACACCATTCGCCGCGAGGCGTTGATGCACAAGGTGGGCTATACCACCACGATCGCCGGGGCCAAGGCCACCGTACAGGCCCTGGATCACCTGGGGGCGAATGACGTCTTCCGGCTGCAGGACCTCCACCAGGAAAATCTCGGAGGGAAAAGCGCATGAACAAGACGCCCTTGACCGTGACTGGCGCGGAAAAGATGAAGGAAGAGCTGAAGAAGCTGAAGGGCGAGGATCGCCCGCGCGTGGTCAACGCGATCTCCGATGCGCGCGAGCACGGCGACCTCAAGGAGAATGCCGAGTACCACGCGGCACGCGAACAGCAGAGCTTCATCGAGGGCCGCATCCGCGAGCTGGAGTCGAAGCTCTCCAACGCCCAGATCATCGACGTGGCCACCCTGCCGCAGACCGGCAAGGTGGTGTTCGGGACCACCGTGGTGCTGGAGGCGACTGCGGACGGGCGCCAGGTCACCTACAAGATCGTTGGTGACGACGAGGCCGATATCAAGAACAACATGATCTCGGTGTCTTCGCCGATTGCGCGGGCGCTGATCGGCAAGGAAGAAGGCGACGTCGTGACCGTGCAGGCCCCGGGCGGGGAGACGGAATACGAGATCCTGGAGGTTCGCTACGTCAACTGATGACGCGGCGGGTCCCGGTCGCGCTCAGGGGCGCAACCGGGCGGTGGGGTCAGGCCGGGTCCAGGGAGACCTTCGGGTCATCCGGGTTGCGGCGGAACAGGGTGGCGACATAGCCGACGCGTTGCACTCGCGCGGCGCCGGTGCGTTCACAGAGCTCTTCCACGGTGCCGTTGCGGACCTCGCGGTCGCCGATGTTCACCTTGATCTTGACCAGCTCGTGGTGGGTCAGCGCCAGCTCCAGCTCCGCCAGTACGGCATCAGTCAGCCCATTGCGGCCAATGGTCACGATGGGCTTGCGCGGATGGGCGAGGCTGCGCAGATGGCGGCGTTGCGCGTCGGTCAGATTCACAGGAGGCCATTTTTCAGTGTTTAAACATCAAAATTGTAGCATGCCGTCCGCAGCTGCGAGGCCGCTCAATGCCCAAGCGTAGCCGCTCCAGTCAGCGCTGGTTGAAGGAGCATTTCGACGATCCCTACGTCCAGCGGGCCCAGCAGGAGGGTTACCGCGGGCGGGCGGTGTACAAGCTGCAGGAGATCGATGAGCGCGACCGGTTGCTGAAACCCGGCATGCGCGTGGTGGACCTCGGCGCGGCACCGGGCGGCTGGACGCAGTACGCCGCTCGGAAGATTGGCCGCAAGGGCGTGCTGATTGCCACGGACATCTTGCCGATGGACCCGGTGCCGGGCGCGGAGATCGTCACCGGCGACTTCCGCGAGGACGCCGTGCTGGACGCGATACTTGCCCTGGTGGGCGATGAGCGTGCCGATCTTGTGCTTTCCGACATGGCCCCCAACCTGACCGGGACGGGTGCGGTGGATCTGCCGCGTTCGATCCATCTTTGTGAACTGGCGCTGGACTTGGCGACACGCATTCTGAACCCCGGGGGCGCATTTCTGGTCAAGCTGTTTCAGGGTGAAGGTTCTGATGCCTATCTGGCCGAGGTGCGTCGGCGGTTCGGCTCGGTAAAGGTGCGCAAGCCGAAGGCATCGCGGCCACGGTCACGCGAAGTGTACGTATTGGCGCGTGAGCCCCGGGATGTGTAAAGCTGCCAAAAGCTAACGATTAAATGTTCTTCGAGGTGTCGTTTTGAACGGTCTGGCCAAGAATCTGATCATCTGGGCGGTAATTGCCGTCGTCCTGATGTCCGTCTTCAACAACTTCGGCCCGCAGCAGCAGACGCAGGATGTTCGGAGCATTACGTACTCCGAGTTCATCCGCGACGTGCAGGGCGGTCGCGTGGACAACGTGACCATCAAGGGTGAGAAGATCGAGGGTACGACGATCGAGGGCCAGGCGTTTACCACGGTGAACCCGAACGACCCCGGTCTGATCGGCGACCTGCTGCAGAACAACGTGGAGCTGAACGCCCACGAGGAAGCCGAGCGCTCCCTGCTGATGAGCATCCTGATCAGCTGGTTCCCGATCCTGTTGCTGATCGCCGTGTGGATCTACTTCATGCGCCAGATGCAGGGCGGTGGTGCCGGTGGCAAGGGCGCGATGTCCTTCGGCAAGTCCAAGGCCAAGCTGATGTCCGAGGACCAGGTCAAGGTCAGCTTCAATGACGTGGCCGGCTGCGACGAGGCCAAGGAGGAGGTGACCGAGCTGGTCGACTTCCTGCGCGACCCGTCCAAGTTCCAGAAGCTGGGTGGCCAGATTCCGCGCGGCGTGCTGATGGTCGGCTCTCCGGGTACCGGCAAGACGCTGCTGGCCAAGGCGATTGCCGGCGAGGCCAAGGTGCCGTTCTTCAGCATCTCCGGTTCCGATTTCGTCGAGATGTTCGTTGGCGTGGGCGCCTCGCGCGTGCGCGACATGTTCGCCGAGGCCAAGAAGCACGCCCCCTGCATCATCTTCATCGACGAGATCGACGCGGTCGGTCGCCAGCGTGGTGCCGGCATGGGCGGCGGTCACGACGAGCGTGAGCAGACCCTGAACCAGCTGCTGGTCGAGATGGACGGCTTCGAGGGCACCGAGGGGGTTATCGTGATTGCCGCGACCAACCGTCCGGACGTGCTTGACCCGGCGCTGCTCCGCCCGGGTCGCTTCGACCGCCAGGTGGTGGTGCCGCCGCCGGACGTACGCGGTCGCGAGCAGATCCTCAAGGTGCATATGAAGAAAACGCCGATCTCCGACGACGTGCGTCCGGATCTGATCGCGCGCGGCACGCCGGGTTTCTCCGGCGCGGATCTGGCCAACCTGGTCAACGAGGCGGCGTTGTTTGCGGCGCGCTCCAACAAGCGCCTGGTGGACATGTCCGACTTCGAGCGCGCCAAGGACAAGATCATGATGGGCGCCGAGCGCAAGTCCATGGTGATGTCCGAGGACGAGAAGAAGCTGACCGCCTACCATGAGGCCGGCCACGCGATTGTTGGCCTGACGGTGCCGGAGCACGACCCGGTCTACAAGGTCAGCATCATCCCGCGTGGGCGGGCCCTGGGCGTGACCATGTTCCTGCCCGAGGAGGACCGCTACAGCCACTCGAAGACGCGTCTGGAGAGTCAGCTGGCGAGCCTGTTTGGCGGGCGTCTGGCAGAAGAGATTATCTTCGGCAATGACAAGGTGACCACCGGAGCCTCGAACGATATCGAGCGCGCCACTCAGATCGCCCGCAACATGGTCACCAAGTGGGGCCTGTCGGAAAAGCTCGGCCCGCTGGATTACGGTGAGGAAGAAGGGCATCCGTTCCTGGGTGGGCAAATGGGCAAGTCGAAGCCGATGTCCGACGACACTGCGCGCCAGATCGATGCCGAGGTCCGTCACATCATCGATGCGAACTACCAGCATGCGAAGCAGATCCTGGTCGACAATATCGATACGCTGCACGCGATGGCGCGGGCACTGATGAAATACGAGACCATCGACGACAAGCAGATCGCGGACATCATGGCCGGGCGCGAGCCCCGCGAGCCGGCGGATTGGGATAGCGGCGGCGGTTCCGGTGGCTCGGCGCAGGCCAGCGACGAGGCCGAGGGTGGTGCCTCGGATGCCGATGGTGACGCCAAGGACGGCTCCGATGGTCGGGGTGACGATGACAAGGGTGTGGTCGGCGGTCCTGCGCCGCAGTCCTGATCCGTCCACTTCGTGACCGGGCTTGGGTCCGGTCGCCGCCACTGGCCGCCAGGCCCTCGTCCTGGCGGCCTTTTTCGTTGGGTACTCACAGGAGAACGCCGATCGTGCCGACTGACGCACCGGTACTGCAATGCGGGGGGCACGCCCTAGACCTTGGGCAGCCGCGGATCATGGGGATTCTGAACGTCACCCCGGACTCGTTCTCCGACGGTGGCCAGTACGCGCGGGTGGAAGATGCGCTGACGCGGGCCCGCGCCATGGTCGCGGAGGGGGCCGAGATCCTTGACGTGGGCGGTGAATCCACTCGCCCCGGTGCGGCGCCAGTGGCGCTGGAGGATGAGCGTCAGCGGGTGCTTCCGGTCATCGAAGCCCTGCGCGCGGAACTGGATGTTCCGCTGTCCGTGGACACCATGAAGCCGGAGATGATGCGCGAGGCGGTTGCCGTCGGTGCCGGGATGCTGAATGACGTGAACGGCTTTCGCGCCGAAGGGGCGCTGGCGGTCGCGATGGGGGCGGCCCGCGAGCGTGGCGTAGCGCTTTGCGCGATGCACATGCAGGGCGATCCGCAGTCGATGCAGCGGGAGCCGCATTACGACGATGTGGTGGACGAGGTGCGCGCCTTCCTCGAGCAGCGGGTGGCGGAGTTGTTGCGTGGCGGCGTGCCGCGCGGCCAGATCCTGCTGGATCCGGGCTTCGGCTTCGGCAAGACCCTGGAGCACAACGTCGCGCTGTTTCGCGGCCTGCCGCGCCTGGCGGCCTCCGGCTTGCCGCTGCTGGTGGGCGTCTCGCGCAAGTCGATGATCGGTCAGCTGCTGGATGACCGTCCGGTCGCTGAGCGGGATCCCGGCAGTGCCGTGGCGGCCCTGTTGGCGGCACAGGCCGGTGCGCGTGTCCTGCGTGTGCACGATGTCTCGGCGACCCGTGATGCCCTGGCGCTATACTCAGCGTTGCGACCGGATGGTGGCGACGGACAGGACAATCGAGGGAACTGATGGGCAAGTATTTCGGAACCGACGGCATCCGTGGGCGCACCGGCGACTGGCCGATGACGCCGGAGTTTGCGCTGCGCCTCGGGTATGCCGTGGGCGAGGTGCTGGGCGAGAACGGCCACCGCCAGGGGCCGGTCCTGGTGGGCAAGGACACGCGCGTGTCCGGCTACATGTTCGAGTCGGCACTGGAGGCCGGGTTGTCCGCCGCCGGGCTGGACGTTGCGTTGCTGGGACCGATGCCGACCCCGGCCATCGCCTACTTGACGCATACCTTCCGTGCCACTGCGGGCGTCGTGATCAGTGCCTCGCACAACCCATTCCACGACAACGGGTTCAAGTTCTTCACCCCCGAGGGCGACAAGCTGCCGGATGCGACCGAGGCGGCTATCGAGGCGCGTCTCGATCAGCCGGCACAGCCCATCAACAGTGCGCGTCTGGGCAAGGCCGTGCGCATCCAGGATGCCGCTGGACGCTACGTCGAGTTCTGCAAGAGCGCGATCCCGGCGCGTTCCGAGCTGCGCGGGATGAAGATCGTCATCGATTGTGCCCACGGTGCGACCTACAACGTCTCCCCGCACGTGTTCGAGGAGCTGGGGGCACAGGTCGAGATCCTCGGCGCCAGTCCGGACGGCTACAACATCAACGACGGGGTCGGCGCCCTGCACCCGGAGAACGTCGCCGAACAGGTGCGGGCGACCGGGGCGGATCTCGGCATCGCGCTGGACGGCGACGGCGACCGGGTGATCCTGGCCGATGCCGACGGCACCGTGGTCGACGGGGACCAGATCCTCGGTATCCTGGCGCTGGCGCGGCAACAGGCCGGGGGCTTCGACGGCGGTGTGGTCGGGACCCTGATGACCAACCTGGGGCTGGAGCAGGCCCTGGGGGGCGCCGGCATCCCGTTCGTGCGCGCGAAGGTCGGGGATCGCTATGTCCTGGAGGAGCTCCGCCGTCGCGACTGGACCCTGGGCGGCGAGGGGTCGGGTCATATTGTCTGTCTGGAGCACACCACGACCGGCGACGGTACGGTGGCGGCGTTGCAGGTTGCACACCTGATGCACCGTACCGGTCAGCCGCTCTCGGCGCTCGCAGCGGCCATTCCCAAGCTGCCGCAGTGCCTGATCAACGTGCCCGTCAGCGGTGCCGCGGCCGGCTGCCTGGAGGCCGAGCCAGTGCGCGCCGAGGTCGCCGCGGTGGAGGATCAGCTCGGCCAGCGTGGCCGGGTCCTGCTGCGTCCCTCCGGTACCGAGCCCCTGGTGCGGGTGATGGTTGAGGGCGAAGATGTCGACGAGACCCGCTCGGCCGCCGAGCGCATCGCGGACAGCATCCGGGCGGCGATCTGATTGCCGCAACCAAGCCTCGCCTGCGCGCCCCGCGACGGCTTGGTTGATTTGCTACCGGTGCGCCGGTAACATCCCGCCGCTCTAATCATCATGATCGGACCCCGTGTATCTGCGGGGTTCGGCCGATCGCAGGAGGAAGATCCGCATGCGCACGCCGCTGGTCGCCGGAAACTGGAAGATGAACGGTTCGCGGGACGCGAACCGCGCGCTCCTGTCCGCCCTGAAGGGCAGCCTGGGCGACATCCGGGGCGTGGACGTGGCGGTCTGCCCGCCCGCGGTCTACCTCGCCGAAATCGCGAATGACCTGTCCGGTGGCCCCATCGCCGTCGGCGCGCAGGATTGTTCCGACCAGGAAAAGGGTGCCTACACCGGCGAACTGGCCGGCTCCATGCTGGCCGAGGTGGGCTGCCGCTATGTGATCGTCGGGCATTCCGAGCGCCGCGAGCGGCAGAACGAGGACAATGCCTGGGTAGCAGCCAAGTTCGTTGCGGCGCAGGCCGCCGGGCTGACGCCGATCCTGTGTGTGGGCGAGCAGAAGGCCGACCGCGAAGGCGGGCGCACCGAGACTGTGGTCGCCGAGCAACTCGATGCGGTCCTGGATGCGGCCGGAGTCGAGGCGTTCGACCGCGCCGTGATCGCCTACGAGCCGGTTTGGGCGATTGGCACCGGTCTGACCGCCACGCCGGAACAGGCCCAGGAAGTGCATGCATTCATCCGCAATCGTGTTGCGGGTCGCGACCCGCAGGTCGCAGCCGATCTGCGCATCCTCTACGGGGGCAGCATGAAGGCCGATAATGCGGCCGGCCTCCTGGCGCTCGAGGACATCGACGGCGGTTTGATCGGCGGTGCCTCGCTGGATGCCGACGCATTTTCCGCCATTGCCCGCGCCGCGGGCGAGCAGGTCGCGGCATGATTTACGGCCTGCTCCTGGTGGTCCAGGTCGCGGTATCGCTTGGCCTGATCGCGCTGATCCTGATGCAGCACGGCAAGGGCGCCGATGCCGGCGCGGCCTTCGGCAGCGGCGCATCGGCGACGGTGTTCGGTGCGGCCGGGTCGGCGAACTTCCTGAGCCGCTCGACGGCCGTGCTGGCGGTGGTCTTTTTCCTCAACAGCCTGACGCTTGCGTATCTGGCGGCATCCAGCCCGGAGGCCGAGAGCCTGCTGGACCAGATGGAGGCAATGGAAGAAGAGGGCGATGGTCCGCCGGACCTCCCGCCCGAAGTGCTCCCGGGGCAAGAGCCCCCGGGTGGCAGCGGCCCGCAATCCGGCCGGCCGGCCGATGTGCCCGATTGAGATCCGGTACCTGTACGAATTGGCAGATGTGGTGGAATTGGTAGACACGCTATCTTGAGGGGGTAGTGGCGCAAGCCGTGTGGGTTCGAGTCCCACCATCTGCACCAAATACTCGTTGCCCCGGGCCGCTGAATATCTGTCGGCGCCCGGGGTAATTAACAATAAAAACAGCATCTTATAAAATTACGAATACTTGACACCGTTTTTGGGCATCACCTAGACTCCGTGCCCGGTGTACGGCTCTGCCGCGTCTGTGCGGGACCGAGTCGTACCCGCGCTTTCAACCAGCAACGCTGAACGGCTCGCCGGCGCGCTCGATCCACGCGACGCCTCGCGAACCTGCCCGCCTGAGGCGGCGTACGGGAGAGAGAAATGCTGGAAGGTTATTTACCCATCCTGCTGTTCATCGCAGTAGGCATCGTGATCGGCGTCGTGCCGCTGGTGGTCGGTATGGCCGTGGGTCCGCACAAGCCGGACGCGGCGAAAAATTCGCCCTACGAGTGCGGCTTCGAGGCCTTCGAGGATTCGCGGCTGAAGTTCGATGTCCGCTTCTACCTGGTCGCGATCCTGTTCATCATCTTTGATCTCGAGATCGCGTTTCTCTTCCCGTGGGCCGTGTCGCTAGACACCATTGGCCTGTTCGGGCTTCTTGCGATGGCCCTGTTTCTTGTCATTCTGGTCGTCGGTTTCATCTACGAGTGGAAGAAGGGGGCGCTGGAATGGGAATAGAAGGCGTTCTTGAGAAGGGCTTCGTCACCACCTCGGCGGACAAGCTCATCAACTGGGCCCGCACCGGGTCGCTCTGGCCGATGACCTTCGGTCTCGCGTGCTGCGCGGTGGAGATGATGCATGCCGGTGCCGCGCGCTACGACCTCGACCGCTTCGGGATCATCTTTCGGCCGAGCCCGCGCCAGTCGGACGTGATGATTGTGGCCGGCACCCTGGTCAACAAGATGGCGCCGGCTCTGCGCAAGGTCTACGACCAGATGCCCGAGCCGCGCTGGGTGATCTCCATGGGGTCCTGCGCCAACGGGGGCGGGTACTACCACTACTCCTACGCGGTGGTGCGCGGTTGCGACCGCATCGTGCCGGTGGATGTCTACGTGCCGGGGTGCCCGCCGACGGCGGAGGCGCTGCTCTACGGCATTATCCAGCTGCAGAACAAGATCCGGCGCACGAACACGATCGCGCGCTGACGCACCCGGGGTAGCAGATGGCTGAACAAGACAACTGGACCGACGCCCTGCGGGCGGAACTGGGCGATGCCCTGGAAAGCCTGCACGAGGCGAACGGCGAGATTACTGTCGATATCGCACCGGGCTCCTGGCGCGAGGCGGGCGAGAAGCTGCGCGACGCCCTGGGCTTCGAGATCCTGATCGACCTGTGCGGGGTGGACTACCTCGAATACGGGCAGGACGAATGGGGCACCGACTCCGCCACCAATACGGGCTTTTCCCGCGGTGTCGAAGCGGCGACCTCCGGGCGTTTCACCTTCGATGATGCGCCGGAAGATTCCAACTGGGACGGCCCGCGGTTCACCGTGGTGGCTCACCTGCTGTCGCTCGAACATAACCGCCGCGTGCGGATGCGCGCCTGGCTCAGTGACGAGGAGTTCCCCGAGGTCGAATCCCTCGTGGACGTCTGGGCCTCGGCCAACTGGTTCGAGCGCGAGGCCTTCGATCTGTTCGGCATCCTGTTCTCCGGGCATCCGGACCTGCGCCGCATCCTCACGGACTACGGCTTTGTGGGGCATCCGTTCCGCAAGGACTTC
Organism: Thioalkalivibrio sp. ALMg9; assembly: GCF_000380625.1. Lineage (NCBI taxonomy): Bacteria > Pseudomonadati > Pseudomonadota > Gammaproteobacteria > Chromatiales > Ectothiorhodospiraceae > Thioalkalivibrio > Thioalkalivibrio sp. ALMg9. The sequence goes on along the minus strand of NZ_AQYC01000003.1, from coordinate 55,076 downwards.
CCGCTGATCGGGCATGTCGAGATGCGTTATGACGCCGAGCAGGCCCGTGTGGTGTACCAGCCGGTGACGATCGAGCCGCGCGTGCTGGTGCCCAAGGTGATCCGCGCCGACCATCGCTACAGCGAGGGCGAGAAGCCGGGCGAAGGAGCCGAGAATGCCTGAGATTCGCAACTTCACCCTCAACTTCGGGCCGCAGCATCCCTCCGCCCACGGCGTATTGCGCCTGGTGCTGGAGATGGATGGCGAGGTGGTGCAGCGGGCCGACCCGCACATCGGCCTGCTGCATCGCGGCACCGAGAAGCTCGCGGAGAGTAAGCCGTACAACCAGTCGATCGGCTACATGGACCGTCTGGACTACGTGTCCATGATGGCCAACGAGCACGGCTACGTGCTCGCGATGGAAAAGCTGCTGGGCATCGAGGCCCCGCTGCGCGCGCAGTACATCCGGGTGATGTTCGACGAGATCACCCGCATCCTGAACCACCTGATGTGGCTGGGGGCGCATGCGCTGGATATCGGCGCCATGGCGGTGTTCCTGTACGCCTTCCGTGAGCGCGAGGACCTGATGGACTGCTACGAGGCGGTCTCGGGTGCGCGCATGCACGCGACCTATTACCGCCCTGGCGGTGTCGCGCGGGACCTGCCCGGCACGATGCCGAAGTATCAACCGTCCTCCTGGAAGTCGCAGGAGGTGGTGGATGACCTGAACAAGATCCGTCAGGGCTCGTTGCTGGACTTCATCGAGGCGTTTACCGAGCGCTTCCCCGGCTGCGTGGACGAGTACGAGACCCTGCTGACCGATAACCGGATCTGGAAGCAGCGCACTGTCGGGATCGGCGTGGTCGACCCGGATCGTGCGAAGCAGCTGGGCTTCACCGGCCCGATGCTGCGCGGCTCGGGAATCGAGTGGGACCTGCGCAAGAAGCAGCCCTACGAGGTCTACGACCGTCTCGATTTCGACATCCCGGTGGGCACCAACGGCGATTGTTACGACCGCTACCTGGTGCGCATCGAGGAGATGCGCCAGTCGAACCGCATCATTCGTCAGTGTGTGGACTGGCTGCGCCAGAATCCGGGCCCGGTGCTCCTCGAGGATCACAAGATCACCCCGCCAAAGCGCGAGGAGATGAAGGCCGACATGGAGGCCCTGATCCACCACTTCAAGCTGTTCACCGAGGGCATGTGCCTGCCGGAAGGCGAGGCCTACGCGGCGATCGAGCATCCGAAGGGCGAGTTCGGGGTCTACCTGGTCTCGGATGGTTCCAACAAACCGTATCGTCTGAAGGTCCGTCCGCCGGGCTTTGTGCACCTGTCCGCGCTGGACGAGATGGCGCGCGGCCACATGCTGGCCGATGTGGTCGCCATCATCGGGACTCAGGACATCGTATTCGGGGAGATCGACCGCTGATGGCTGCCGAACAGAAAACTGTCGCCTTCCACAAGCACGCCGCGAAGAAGGTCGAGCTGAGCGCGCACGAGCGCGAAGAAATCGACGCCTGGCTGGCGCGCTATCCCGAGGATCAGAAGCGCTCGGCCGTTCTGGGCGCTCTGCGTGCGGTGCAGCACGAGGATGGCTATCTCTCCACCGCGAAGATGGATGCCGTGGCCGACTATCTCGGGCTGCCGGCGATCGCGGTGTACGAGGTGGGTTCGTTCTACTCCATGTACGAACTGGAGCCGGTGGGCAAGCACACCATCATGGTGTGCGACAACATCTCCTGCATGCTGCGCGGCGCCGAGCCGATCATCGAGCATCTCGAGAAGCGTCTGGGCATCAAGCGCGGCGAGAGTACACCGGACGGCAAGTTCTACCTGAAGCTGGAAGAGGAGTGCCTTGCAGCCTGTTGCGGCGCCCCGATGATGCAGGTGGACCACAAGTACTACGAGAATCTCACCCCCGAGCGGGTCGACGAGATCCTCGACGGTCTGGAGAAGTAGCATGGCCAACCAGATCTGCTTTGCGACGCGTTACCTGGACAACGCCGCCGCGCTCGATACCTACAAGAGCGTCGGCGGCTATCAGGCGCTGGAGAAGGTCTACAAGGGCAAGATGGCCCCCGAGGACGTGATCGAGGAGGTCAAGACCTCCAACCTCCGCGGCCGCGGAGGTGCGGGTTTCCCGACCGGTCTCAAGTGGTCGTTCATGCCGCGCAACAGCCCGGGGCAGAAGTACATCGTCTGCAACTCGGATGAATCCGAGCCGGGTACCTGCAAGGATCGCGAGATCCTGATGTACAACCCGCATGCGCTGATCGAGGGCATGGCGATCGCTGGGTACGCGATCGGCGCGACGGTGGGCTACAACTACATGCGCGGCGAGTTCATGGACGAAGTGAACACGCGCTTTACGGCCGCGCTGCAGGAGGCCTACGAAGCCGGCTACCTCGGCAAGGACATCTTCGGCTCGGGGGTGGACTTCGATCTGCATCCGTCGCTGGGGGCGGGCGCCTATATCTGTGGCGAAGAGACGGCGCTGCTGGAATCGCTGGAAGGCAAGAAGGGCCAGCCGCGCTTCAAGCCCCCGTTTCCGGCCAACTACGGCCTGTACGGCAAGCCGACCACGATCAATAACACCGAGTCGCTCGCCTCGATCCCGTCGATCATCCGCAACGGCGGCCAGTGGTTCGCGGATCTGGGTGTGCCCAAGTCCGGGGGCGAGAAGCTGTTCTCGGTGTCCGGGCACGTGAACAAGCCGGGCAACTTCGAGATCCCACTGGGCACTCCGTTCAAGGATCTGCTGGAAATGGCCGGCGGTGTGCTGAACGGGCGCAAGCTGAAGGCGGTGATCCCGGGCGGATCATCGGTGCCGGTGGTACCGGGCGACGTGATGCTGAAGGCCAACATGGACTTCGATTCCATCGCGCATGCCGGCTCCATGCTGGGCTCCGGGGCGGTGATCGTGATGGACGAGACCGCCGACATGGTGAAGTCCCTGCAGCGGATCTCTCGCTTCTATTTCTCCGAGTCCTGTGGCCAGTGCACGCCCTGCCGCGAGGGGACCGGCTGGCTCTACCGCATGCTTACTCGCATCGTCGAGGGCCAGGGCCGACCCGAGGACCTGGAACGGCTGGACGACGTGGCCAGCAAGATCGAGGGCCATACCATCTGCGCCCTGGGCGACGCCGCCGCCATGCCGGTGCGCAGCTTCGTCAAGCATTTCCGCCACGAATTCGAATACTACATCCAGCACGGCCGGAGCCCGGTGGCAGACGCCGCCTGACGCTCTACCGCGCCATCGCATCAGGAATCGAGCATGAGTCAGGATCAGAAACAAGATCTGGTCAGCATCGAGATTGACGGCCGTACGGTGGAGGCGCCCAAGGGCGCCATGCTCATCGATGTCGCCGATGATGCCGATATCCGCATTCCGCGGTTCTGCTACCACAAGAAGCTGTCGGTGGCGGCCAACTGCCGTATGTGTCTGGTCGAGGTGGAAAAGGCACCCAAGCCGCTGCCGGCCTGCGCCACGCCGGTGATGGACGGCATGAAGGTGTACACCCAGTCCCCGCTGGCGCTGCGCGCGCAGAAGGGGACCATGGAGTTCCTGCTGATCAACCATCCGCTGGACTGCCCGATCTGTGACCAGGGCGGCGAGTGCGAGCTGCAGGACGTGGCCATGGGCTACGGCGAGAGCGTGTCCACCTATACCGAAGCCAAGCGCGTGGTGAAGGACAAGGACATCGGTCCGCTGATCGAGACCGAGATGACCCGCTGCATCCACTGCACTCGTTGTGTGCGCTTCGGCGAGGAGATCGCCGGGGTGCGCGAGCTGGGCGCGACCGGACGCGGCGAGCACATGCGCATCGGCACCTACGTCGAGAAGACCGTGGCCCACGAGCTCTCCGGCAACGTGATCGACCTGTGTCCGGTTGGGGCGCTGACCGCCAAGCCGTCGCGCTACAGCGCGCGTGCCTGGGAATACGCGCAGGCGGCGACGATTGCCCCGCATGATGCGGTCGGCTCCAATCTGTTCCTGCATACCGACGACGGCCGTGCGATGCGGGTCGTCCCGCGCGAGAACGACGCGGTCAACGAGACCTGGATCTCCGACCGCGATCGCTTCAGCTACACCGGTCTGTATGCGGAGGATCGACTGACCCGCCCACGGATCAAGGTCGACGGCCAGTGGCAGGAGGTCTCCTGGGAGACCGCATTGAGCTACGCCGTCGAGGGCCTGAAGGAGGTTGCCCCGGCGCGCGTGGGCGCGTTGCTCTCGCCTGCACTCTCGCTGGAGGAACACTACCTGGCGCAAAAAGTGCTGCGGGGCATGGGTGTCACCGACATCGATCACCGCGTGAATCAGCGCGATTTCCGCGACGAGGCGGCGGCCCCGCTGTTCCCGTATCTGGGGGCCGCGATTGGCGAGCTCGAAAACGCGGATGCCGTTCTGCTGGTGGGCAGCAACCCGCGCCGCGAGCAGCCGTTGCTGGCACACCGCCTGCGCAAGGCGGCCTCGCGCGGTGCACATGTGAGCCTGGTCAACGACATGCTGCTGGACCTGACCTATCCGGTTCAGGCCCAGCTGGTCGGCGACGAGCACGACCAGGTCCTGGCGCTCGCCGGGATCGCCGGGCAGCTCGCCGCGGCCGGCAAGTCGCTGCCGAAAAAGCTGGAAAAGATCGTCAAGGCGGCCGCGACAGACGACGGCGAGACGCGGGAAGCCTTCGAACGCGCAGCCCGTGCGCTGCTGGACGGGAAGCGGGGACATGTGCTGCTGGGCGCCGCTGCAATCAACGGGCCAGCCTTTGCCACGTTGCGGGCCCTTGCAGGCTGGATCGCCAAACATACCGGTGCCAGCCTCGGCTACCTGCCGCAGGGCGCGAATGCCGCGGGTGCCTGGCTGGCTGGCGTCCTGCCGCATCGTGGCCCGGGTGGGGCGGAGCTGGAGGTCGCCGGTACGAATGCCGCCGAGATGCTCGAGCAGGGACGCGATGCATTCGTGATCGCCGGGCTGGAGCCGGGCCGCGATGGGGTCGATCCGGCGGCCTTCCAGGCAGCCCTGGAGCGTGCCGGTCTGGTGGTGGCCCTGAACAGCTTCGCCACGCCTGAACTGGAGGCTGTGGCGGATGTGCTGCTGCCGATCGCCACAAGCTTTGAGCAATCCGGGACCTTCGTGAACGCCGAGGGCCGTTGGCAGAGTTTCCGCGCCGCCTCGCGCGCCCCGGATGACGCGCGACCGGGCTGGAAGGTCTGGCGCGTGCTGGGCAATCTGCTCGACCAGAGCGGTTTCGATTACCTGGATTCGCCCGCGGTGCGGGACGAGCTGAAGGGCCAGCTGGCGGAAGCCAGCTTCGATACCGGTGTCAACCTCAACAAGGTGCAGGTGGAGGTGCCCGAGGCCGGCGCGGGCGACGGGCTGTACCGTGTGCAGGCGGCCGCACTCTACAGCGGTGATCCGCTGGTGCGCCGTGCCAAGCCGCTGCAGACCAGCCCCGAGGGGCTGCTGGCCGAGAGCGTGCTGGTGCATCCCGAGTCTGCCGGCGAGCACGCCCATGGCAGCCGCGTGCGACTGCGTCAGGGCAAGGCCGAAACGGAATTGACCCTGTTGCTGGACGATTCGGTGCCGCCGGGTCTGGCCGTGACCTTTGCGGGTTCCGCGGCCATGGGGGCCCTCGGCCTGCCGAACACCACGGTCACGCTGGCGCGGGCCTGAGGGACTTAAGACATGTTCGACTGGATGATGAACCTCTTCTACAGCCTTCCGACGGTCATGCAGATCCTGATCGGCATTCAGCTGATCGTGATTCCGCTGATGCTGGCCGTGGCCTACACGACCTTCGCCGAACGCAAGGTCATCGGTTACGCCCACGTGCGCATCGGCCCGAACCGGGTGGGCCCGCGCGGCTGGCTGCAGCCGATCGCGGACGCCCTGAAGCTGTTGACCAAGGAGGTCATCCTCCCGACCAACGCCAATCGCTTCCTGTTCCTCAGCGCCCCGGTGCTTACGATTGCGCCGGCTTTGGCGGCCTGGGCGGTGGTTCCGTTTTTCGACGGCGGGGCCCTGGCGAACGTGAACGCCGGGCTGCTGTATCTGCTGGCGCTGACCTCCCTCGGTGTGTACGGCATCATCATCGCGGGTTGGGCCTCGAACTCGAAATACGCGCTGCTGGGCTCGCTGCGCTCGGCCGCGCAACTGGTCTCCTACGAGATCGCGATGGGCTTTGCCCTGGTGGGCGTGCTGATGGCTGCCGGCACCCTCAACGTGGGCGGGATTATCGAGGCGCAGTCCGGGAGCATGTACCACTGGTTCCTGCTGCCGCTGCTGCCGATGTTCTTCGTGTACTTCATCTCCGGGATCGCGGAGACCAACCGGGCGCCCTTCGACGTCGCGGAGGGCGAGTCCGAGATCGTGGCCGGGTTCCATGTGGAATACTCCGGCATGGCGTTCGCGGTGTTCTTCCTGGCCGAATACGCCAACATGATCCTGATCTCGGCGCTGACTGCGATCCTGTTCCTGGGGGGCTGGCTGTCGCCGTTCCAGGGCATCCTGCCGGCCGCCGTGTTCGACTGGCCGGTGATCGGGGCACTGCTGGATCACGGGATTCACTGGTTCCTGTTCAAGACCGCGGTGTTCCTGTTCGCCTTCCTGTGGTTCCGCGCCACCTTCCCGCGCTATCGCTATGACCAGATCATGCGCCTGGGCTGGAAGGTCCTGATCCCGGTGACCATCGTCTGGCTGTTTGTCGAGGGCGTGCTGGTCGCGTTCAACGTCGGCCCGTGGTTCGCCTGAGGAGATCGTGATGAAAGCCGTGCGCCGTTTCTTCAAGAGTTTCCTGTTCTTCGAGCTGCTGCTGGGGCTGCGCCTGACCGGGCGTTACCTGTTGAGCCGCAAGTTCACCGTGCAATACCCGGACGAGAAGACGCCGATGTCGCCGCGCTTCCGCGGACTGCATGCCCTGCGCCGTTATCCCAACGGCGAAGAGCGCTGCATCGCCTGCAAACTGTGCGAGGCGGTGTGCCCGGCGCTGGCAATCACCATCGACTCCGAGGAGCGCGACGACGGCACGCGGCGGACCACGCGCTACGACATTGACCTGTTCAAGTGCATCTTCTGCGGCTTCTGCGAAGAGGCCTGTCCGGTGGATTCCATCGTCGAGACGCACCTTTTCGAGTACCACTTCGAGAACCGGGGCGAGCAGATCATGACCAAGGACAAGCTCCTGGCCATTGGTGACCGCTTCGAGAAAGAGATCGCGCAGGCCCGCGCGGTCGACGCCCCCTACCGGTAACGCAGGGAACGCCTCATGACCTTCGAGCTTGTCCTTTTCTACCTGTTCGGTGCGATGCTGCTGGGAGGTGCGCTGGCGATGATCAGCGTGCGCAACCCGGTGCATGCGGCGCTGTTCCTGGTGCTTTGCTTTGTTGCCGCCGCGGCATTGTGGGTCATGGCGGAGGCCGAGTTCCTGGGCATCGTCCTGGTGCTGGTGTACGTCGGCGCGGTCATGGTGCTGTTCCTGTTCGTGGTGATGATGCTGGACATCAATCTCGCCAAACTGCGCGAGGGCTTCGCCGAGTATCTGCCGGCGGGGATCGTGGTCGCGCTGGCCATGGCCACCGTGCTGGTGCTGGTGATTACCCGCTACATCACCATGGACGCCCCCGAGCGCGCCGGCCCCGAGTACGCCAACACCGAGGCCCTGGGCGCGATCTTGTACACCGAGTACGTCTATCCGTTCGAGATCGCCGCGGTCATCCTGCTGGTCGCGATCATCGCCGCGATCTCGCTGACCATGCGCAAGCGGCCGGACAACAAGTCGATCGACCCGGGCAAGCAGATGGCGGTCTCCCGCGAAGGGCGGGTGCGCATGGTCGCCATGCCGTCGGAGAAGAAAGAAGCCCCGCGCCGGGGTGCGCAGGGGTCCGGGGCGAACGCCCCGGGCAGGGACGACGGCTCGAAGTAGGCACACCGAGTACACAGGCATCCCGGCCGCGCGCCGGGACCCGGACACCGGGGGCGGGCAACGTCCCCGAAAGAACTCAGGGCTAGAACATGATTACGCTAGAGCACTACCTGGTGCTGGCCGCGCTTTTGTTTTCCATTAGCGTGGCCGGGATCTTCCTGAACCGGAAAAACGTGATCGTGCTGTTGATGTGCATCGAGCTGATGATGCTCGCGGTGAACATCAACTTCATTGCCTTCTCGTTCTTCCTGCAGGACCTCGCGGGCCAGGTGTTCGTGTTCTTCATCCTGACCGTCGCCGCGGCCGAGGCGGCCATCGGCCTCGCCATCCTGGTGTTGCTGTTCCGTAATCGCGGAACCATCAACGTCCAGGACATGGATGCAATGAAGGGATAAACGGCCATGGATACGATCTATCTGCTCATTGTTCTGGCGCCACTGTTCGGCGCGATCGCCGCCGGCCTGTTCGGTCGCCAGATTGGCCGTGCCGGGGCGCACACCGTCACCATCCTGGGGGTGGCGGTGTCGTTCATCCTGTCTGTGGTGGTCTTCTGGGCGCATGTCTTCGGGGATGCCGGGGTCTACAACGAGACCCTCTACACCTGGCTGGTGTCGGACGGCATCCAGTTCGAAGTCGGGTTCCTGGTCGACAACCTGACCGCCATGATGATGCTCGTGGTCACCTTCGTCTCCCTGATGGTGCACATCTACACCATCGGGTACATGAAGGACGATCCAGGCTATCAGCGCTTCTTTGCGTACATCTCGTTGTTCACCTTCTCCATGCTGATGCTGGTGATGGCGAACAACTTCATGCAGCTGTTCTTCGGCTGGGAGGCCGTGGGGCTGGTCTCCTATCTGCTGATTGGCTTCTGGTACAAGCGCCCGACCGCGACCTACGCGAACATGAAGGCGTTCATCGTGAACCGCGTCGGGGACTTCGGTTTCCTGATCGGCATCGCCGCGCTGGTGTTCTATACCGGCAGCCTGAACTACACCGAGGTGTTCGCCGAAGGCCAGGCGATGAGCGAGGCCACGATCACCATCTGGCCGGGCTGGACCTTCGGCCTGCTGGACCTGGCGCTGATCTTCCTGTTCATCGGTGCGATGGGGAAATCCGCCCAGGTGCCGCTGCACGTCTGGCTGCCGGACTCCATGGAAGGCCCGACGCCGATCTCCGCGCTGATCCACGCGGCCACCATGGTGACCGCGGGCATCTTCATGGTCGCGCGCATGTCGCCGCTGTACGAGTTCTCGGTCGCGGCGCTGTCGTTCATTCTCATCATCGGCGCGATCACTGCGTTCTTCATGGGCCTGATCGGGCTGGTGCAGAACGACATCAAGCGCGTGGTCGCGTACTCGACGCTGTCCCAGCTGGGTTACATGACCGTGGCTCTGGGTGCGTCGGCGTACGCCGCGGGGCTGTTCCACCTGATGACCCACGCCTTCTTCAAGGCGCTGCTGTTCCTGGCTGCCGGCTCGGTGATCATCGCCATGCACCACCTGCAGGACATGCGCGCGATGGGCGGCCTGCGTCGGTACATGCCGATCACCTACGTGACGGCGCTCATCGGGTCCCTGGCGTTGATCGGCTTCCCGTTCTTTTCCGGGTTCTTCTCCAAGGACGCGATCATCGAGGCGGTGGGCTATTCCGAAACCCCAGGGGCCACGTTCGCCTACTGGCTGGTGCTGGCCGGGGTGTTCGTCACCGCGCTATACACCTTCCGCATGTTCTTCATGGTGTTCCATGGCGAGGAGCGCTATGACCAGGCACACAAGTACATGCCGGACCACGGCGACGAACACGACGATGAGCATGGCGATGACCACCACCACGGTCCGTTGCAGCCGAAGGAGTCGCCGTGGGTGGTGACCGTGCCGCTGATCCTGCTGGCGATCCCGTCGGTCGTGGCTGGCTACTTCATCGGTCCGATGTTGTTTGGCGACTTCTTCGCCAACAGCCTGTTCGTGTTGCCGGAGCAGGATGTGCTGGCGACCAAGGGCGAGACCTACACCGGGGTCATCGGCTTTGTACTGCACGGTCTGATGCTGCCGGCGTTCTGGCTGGCAATGGCCGGCCTGGCGACCGCCTGGTACCTGTACATGAAGCGCCCGGAACTGCCGGCGTTGATCGCCGAGCGCCTGAAGCTCGGGGTGCGCATCCTCGAGGACAAGTACGGCTTCGACCGCTTCAACGACTGGTTCTTTGCCGGCGGGTCGGTGCGTCTCGGGCGGGCGCTGTGGCGCTATGGTGACGCGCTGATCATCGACGGCTTGCTGGTCAATGGCACGGCGCGCTCGATCGGCTGGATCTCGTCGCGTGTCCGCCACATGCAGTCCGGCTTCCTCTACCACTACGCGTTCGTGATGATCATCGGCCTGCTGGTCCTGATGTTCGCCTTCGTGATCTGAGCGGCTTCGACACCCATGCGCTCGAAGCCCATCGCTGTTTCAAGGAACGACCATGTTTGCTGACTGGCCTATCTTGAGTCTGTTGATCTGGCTGCCGATTCTCGGTGGCTTCCTGGTGCTCGCCGCCGGGCGCGACGCGCCCCATGTGGCGCGTCGGCTCGGGCTCGCGGTGGCCGTAGCGACCTTTGTCGTCAGCCTGCCGCTCTGGTTCGTGTTCGAGCGGGGGACCGCCGAGATGCAGTTCCAGGAGCTGGCCTCCTGGATCCCGGCGTTCAACGTGAACTACCACCTGGGTGTGGACGGCATCTCCATGCCGCTGATCCTGCTGACCACGCTGATCACCGTGGTCGTCGTGGTTGCCGCGTGGGAATCGGTGAAGGACCGCATCGCCTACTACATGGCCGCGATGCTGGTGATGGAAGGCCTGATGATCGGCATGTTCGCATCGATGGATGCGGTGCTGTTCTACGTGTTCTTCGAGGCGATGCTGATCCCGATGTTCCTGGTGATCGGGATCTGGGGCGGTCCGCGACGTGTCTACGCCACCCTCAAGTTCTTCCTCTACACCTTTCTCGGTTCGGTGTTCATGCTGGTCGCGCTGATCTGGATGTACATCCAGTCCGGCAGCTTCCTGATCCAGGATTTCCATGCCCTGCAGATCGGCCTGACCGCGCAGATCCTGATCTTCCTCGCGTTCTTCATGGCGTTCGCGGTGAAGATCCCGATGTTCCCGGTGCATACCTGGCTGCCGGATGCCCACGTGGAAGCGCCCACTGGCGGCTCGGTGATCCTGGCCGCGATCATGCTGAAGATCGGGGGCTATGGCTTCCTGCGCTTCTCGCTGCCGATCACCCCGGATGCCAGCGCCGTGCTCGACACCATGATGATCGTGCTGTCGCTGATCGCCATCGTCTACATCGGCCTGGTGGCGCTGATCCAGAGCGACATGAAGAAGCTGATCGCGTATTCGTCGATCGCGCACATGGGCTTCGTGACCCTGGGCTTCTTCCTGGCCTTCTACATCTACTCCAACACCGGTGACTGGGAAGGCGCCTCGCTGGGTATCGCCGGCGGCATGGTGCAGATGATCTCGCACGGCTTCATCTCGGCGGCGATGTTCCTCGCGGTGGGGGTGCTGTACGACCGCCTGCACAGCCGGCAGATCGCCGACTACGGCGGTGTGGTGAACACCATGCCGTGGTTCGCCGCGTTCTTCGTGCTGTTCGCCATGGCCAACACTGGCCTGCCGGGCACGTCCGGATTCGTCGGCGAGTTCATGGTCATCCTGGCCGCGTTCAAGGCGGATTTCTGGATCGCGTTCCTCGCCGCGACCACCCTGATCCTGGCCGCTGGCTACACCCTGTGGCTGGTCAAGCGCGTGATCTTCGGCGCGGTGGCCAACGAGAACGTGGCCGGTCTTTCCGACATGAATCGCCGCGAGTTCTTCCTGATGGGCGTGCTGGCCTTCTTCACGCTGCTTCTGGGCGTATGGCCGGCCCCGCTGCTGGATGTGATGAACGCGACCATCGACCACCTCGTGGCGCATATCGCGCAGTCGAAGCTCTGAAGGGGCGCCTGACATGAATTTCGAGATCCCCAATTTCCTCCCCGCCGTGCCCGAGATGTTCGTGCTCGGGATGGCGTGCCTGATCCTGGTGATCGACGCGTTCCTGCCGGATTCGCGGCGTGATGTCACCTACGGCCTGGTGCAGGCGACCCTGGTCGCGGCGGCGGGTCTGACACTGTGGATGATGGGGCCGGAGACGGTCCTGACCTTCTCGGATACCTTCGTGAAGGACCCGATGGCCGACATCCTGAAGGTGGCGGTGTACGTGACCAGCTTCCTGGTCTTCCTGTATGCCCGTCCGTACCTGATGGAGCGCGGTATCCACAAGGGCGAGTTCTACGTGCTGGGCCTGTTCGCGGTGCTCGGCATGATGATCATGATCTCGGGGCACAACCTGCTGACCCTGTACCTGGGCCTGGAGTTGCTGTCGCTGTCGTCCTACGCGCTGGTCGCGTTCTGGCGCGACAACTCGCGCGCCACCGAGGCGGCCATGAAGTACTTCGTGCTGGGTGCGCTGGCATCTGGTTTGCTGCTCTACGGCATGTCCATGATCTATGGCATGACCGGTTCGCTGGATATTGCCGTGATCGCCGCCGAATTGGTGGCTGCGGACGAGAGCATGAACGTCCCGCTGGTCTTCGGCCTGGTGTTCCTGGTGGTCGCCATCGCGTTCAAGCTGGGGGCAGTCCCGTTCCACATGTGGGTGCCGGACGTCTACGACGGCGCGCCCACGGCGGTCACGCTGTTCATCGCCACGGCGCCGAAGATTGCGGCTTTCGCCTTCCTGATGCGGCTGCTGGTGGAAGGCATGGGGCCACTGCACGCTGACTGGCAGGGCATGCTGATTATCCTCGCGGTCCTGTCGCTCGCAGTGGGCAACGTGATCGCGATCGCCCAGACCAGCATCAAGCGCATGCTGGCCTATTCGACGATTGCCCATATCGGGTTCCTGTTCATGGGGATCTTGGCGGGCACCGACAGCGGGTACGCCTCGGCCATGTTCTACGTGATCGTCTACGCGATCACGGCCGCCGGTGGTTTCGGGATGATCGTGTTCCTGTCGCGCAAGGGGTACGAAGCGGACCAGATCGATGATTTCAAGGGGCTCGCCAAGCGCAACCCCTGGTTTGCGTTCATCATGCTGCTCCTGTTGTTCTCCATGGCCGGTGTACCGCCGACCGTCGGCTTCTACGCCAAGCTGGCGGTGATCCAGGCCGCCGTGGGCGCGGAACTGGTCTGGCTGGCGATCGTCGCGGTGATCTTCTCGATCATTGGCGCCTTCTACTACCTGCGTGTGGTCAAGATGATGTTCTTCGACGACCCCCAGGAAGGTGCCGAGGAGCCGGTCCAGCCGTCCGGTGCGCTGGCCGCTGCGCTTAGCATTAATGGGCTTGCGGTGCTGCTGTTGGGAATTTTCCCGGGTCTGCTGCTGTCTTTAACCCACTACGCAATTATCGGGTAACTCGTGACACAGTGGATTCCGTTTGATGTTCTAGTCTGGGGGTTTGTGGTGGTGGCGTTTATCAGCGCCAACCTGCCCTGGCTCAGTGATCGTATCGGCCTGATGGTGGTGCCGGAGAGTGGCATCAAGGGGCCGTGGACCCGCATTGGCGAATGGCTGGTGCTGTATATCGTGATCGGCGCCATCGGGAAGGGGCTGGAGTTCCAGGCGACCGGCGGTATCCATCCGCAGGGTTGGGAGTTCTACGTGATCACCCTGTCGCTGTTCGCGATGTTTGCCCTGCCCGGATACATCTGGCGCTACGACCTGCGTCCACACCTGCGGGCTGGCCAGCGCCGGGCACGGTAGTAAATAATCGGCGACAGCCCTTGCGGGGCGGGTCGCCGCTTTGGTATAGTTCTGCGTCTCGGATGCGGGGTGGAGCAGTCTGGCAGCTCGTCGGGCTCATAACCCGAAGGTCGCAGGTTCAAATCCTGCCCCCGCTACCAATTGTCAGAGAGGCCCCGTACGGGGCCTTTTTGTTAAGGGTCTTCGCCCGGTGTGGTGAATCGCCCTTGGGCCGCGCTCCCGCGCGCCTCGCAGCACCCAAGGTGTTGCTGTCATCTGGAGAGGTGTACGAGGGGCGTTCGGCGCCCTTTTTTTGTTTCCGGGTCCCGCCAAAGGGACGGAGTCGATCGAGACGCCCTTGTCGCAGAAGGCTGAACAACTGAAAACACTGCTGACCCCGGTTGTCGAGGGGGAAGGCATGCAGCTGTGGGGGCTGGAGTATCACTCCGGTTCCACGCCGCCTGTCGTGCGGATCTATATCGATGGCGAGAATGGCGTCACGGTGGACGATTGCGCGCGCGTCAGCGATCAGGCCGGTGCGGTCATCGAGGTCGAGGAGGCTCTGAAGGGGAACTACACCCTGGAGGTGTCCAGCCCCGGTATCGAACGCCCTCTGTTTACCCCCGAGCAGTTCCGGACCTACATCGGTCATCCGGTGAAGGTGCGTCTGGCATGGCCGGAGCATGACCGCCGCAATTTCCGTGGCGTACTGCTGTCGGTGGAAGATCCGATGATCGAGGTGGAAGTGGACGGCATGGCCTACGAGCTGCCGCTGGCCGCGATCCACAACGCGCGTGTCCTTGAGCAGCTATAAAAAATAGCTGTAGTCCAGGGCGCTGCTACGCTTTTTGTTGAATCGGCAGGCAACTGCCGAGTGCGGAGAGGCAAGACATGAACAAGGAGATCCTGCTGGTCGCTGATGCCGTGGCGAACGAGAAGGGAGTGGAGAAGGACATCATCTTCGAAGCCCTGGAATCGGCCCTGGCGATGGCGACCCGCAAGTACCACGGCGGCAAGATGGACGTGCGCGTGAGCATCGACCGCGAGGAGGGTGATTACGAGGCCTTCCGGCGCTGGACCGTGGTGGACGACGAGGACCCCGAGTTCGAATCCCCGGAATACCAGACGCTGCTGTCCTATGCCCAGCAGAAGAATCCGGATGCCCAGGTCGGCGACGTGATCGAGGAGCCGGTCGAGGCCGTGGACTTCGGTCGCATTGCGGCCCAGGCCGCGAAGCAGGTCATCGTGCAGAAAGTACGCGAAGCCGAGCGAGCCAAGGTCGTCGCGGAGTACCAGGATCGCGTTGGCACGCTGGTCATGGGGATCGTCAAGCGTACGGATCGCAATGGCACCTATGTGGACCTCGGGAGCAACGCCGAGGCCCTGATCCCGCGCGAACACATGATCCCGCGCGAGACCGTGCGTACCAATGACCGGCTGCGCGGCTATCTCAAGGAGATCCGCCCCGAGGCCCGTGGCCCGCAGTTGATCCTCAGCCGCACCGCGCCGGAGTTCCTGATGGAGCTGTTCAAGCTCGAGGTGCCCGAGGTCGGCCAGAACATTATCGACATCATGGGCGCGGCCCGTGACCCGGGTATGCGTGCCAAGATTGCGGTGCGCTCCAACGACCCGCGTCTGGATCCGGTCGGCGCCTGCGTCGGCATGCGCGGCTCGCGTGTGCAGTCGGTGTCCAACGAGCTGGCCGGCGAGCGCATCGACATCATTGTCTGGGACGAGAATCCGGCTCAGTTCGTGATCAATGCGATGTCGCCGGCGGAGGTCCTGTCGATCGTGGTCGACGAGGACAAGCAGTCGATGGATATCGCGGTCGAGGAAGACAAGCTGTCGCTGGCCATCGGCCGTGGCGGCCAGAACATCCGCCTGGCCTCCCAGCTGACCGGCTGGGAACTGAACGTGATGACCGAGGAACAGGCGGCCGAAAAGAGCGACGCCGAGGCCCAGCAGTTGGTCGCGTTCTTCATGGAGGCCCTGGATGTCGACGAGGAAGTTGCCAGCATCCTGGTTCAGGAAGGCTTTACGACCCTGGACGAAGTGGCCTATGTGGAAGAGGCAGAACTGCTGGCGATCGAGGAGTTCGACGAGGCCATGGTCGAGGAGCTGCGCAATCGTGCGAGCGACGCGCTCCTGACCAAGGCCATCGCGGCCGAGGGTGGCGATGGCTATCAGCCCGCGGAGGATCTCCTCGGCATGGAAGGCATGAGCCCGGCGCTGGCGAACAAGCTGGCGTCACATGGCGTGTGCACCATGGAGGACCTGGCGGAGCAGGCATCCGACGACGTGGTCGAGATGACCGGCCTGGATACGGAAGAGGCGTCGGCGCTGATTATGACGGCGCGCGCCCCGTGGTTCGAAACCGGGGAGTAAGCCCCGGTCGCTCGTCTCGCGGACGCGTATCACAGGCTGTCGGTTGGCCTGAAAAGAATCTGGAATGGAGGTAGGCGCCATGGCGCAAATGACAGTGCAGCAATTCGCGGAATCGGTGGGAACACCGGTTGACCGCCTCATGGTTCAGCTCAAGGAGGCGGGCGTCGAGGTCGATGGTCCGGAAGCGGCGATCACCGATGCCGAAAAGCGCAAGCTGCTCGATCACCTCCGTCAGGCGCATGGCGAGGGCGACGCAGGGCGCGTGACCCTGAAGCGCCGGACCCAGGCGCAGACCCTCAAGGTCAGCTCCGGCCAGGGGCGCTCCAAGACGGTTAACGTCGAGGTGCGCAAGAAGCGGACCCTGAAGCCCAAGCCCGCCGAGGCACAGCCCGAGGCCCCGGTGGAAGAGCCGCCGGTAGCCGAGGAGCAACAGGCCCCGGCGCCCGAGGCCCCGGAAGAAATCCGTGCCGCCGGCCCGGCGGAAGAAGCGGCCCCCGAGGCCCCGGTCGAGGACGAGACCTCGGTCGCCGAAGAGGTGCCGGTCGAGGAGCCCAAGGCCGAAGAGCCGGTCGTCGAGACCCCGGCCGAGCCGGAACCCGAGCTGGCCGAAGAGGCCCCAGTCGAGGAGCCCGCTGCCGAACCGGAGCCCGTGCCCGAGAAGCCGAAACGTCCGCTTAGCCGTACCGAGCAGCTGGCGCTGCAGGTGGAGGCCGAGCGCGAAGCCCAGCGCAAGGCGTCCGACGCGCGCAAGCAGGAAGCCGTTGAACGCGAAGAACGCCAGAAGCGTCGGGCGAAAGAGCTCGAGGCCCAGGAGGCCAAGCGCGAGAAGGAAGAACAGACACGGTTGGAGCGCGAAGCCGCAGCCCGGCAGGCCGCTCCGGCGGCTGCTGCCCCGGCAGCCGATGCCAAGGCCGGCAAGGGCGCCCGCAAGGGTGGTCGCAAAGACGAGCGCAAGGAACTGCATGTCGCCGGGGACCGCCGCGGTCGCCGCAAGAAGGGCGAGAGCCGCAAGGCCCAGTCCGCAGCGGCTCAGGCCGTGACCAGCAAGCACGGCTTTGCCAAGCCGACCGCGCCGGTGGTGCGGGATGTCGAGGTGCCGGAAACCATTACCGTGGCCGACTTGGCCCAGGCGATGGCGATCAAGGCGCCGCAGCTGATCAAGGCCCTGATGGGCATGGGCGTGATGGCGACCATCAATCAGTCGATTGATCAGGACACCGCGATGCTGGTGGTCGAGGAGATGGGGCATAACCCGATCGCCGCGAAGGAAACCTCGGTCGAGGACGAGATCGATACCGGTCTCGAGCAGAATGCCGAGGCCCGTCCGCGGCCGCCGGTGGTGACCGTGATGGGTCACGTCGACCACGGGAAGACCTCGCTGCTGGACTATATCCGCAAGGAGAAGGTCGCCTCTGGCGAGGCAGGCGGGATTACCCAGCACATCGGCGCCTACCACGTGAAGAACAACCACGATGGCGTGACCTTCCTGGATACCCCGGGGCATGCCGCGTTTACCGCAATGCGTGCCCGCGGCGCCCAATCCACCGACATTGTGATCCTGGTGGTTGCGGCGGATGACGGCGTGATGCCGCAGACCATCGAGGCGATCCAGCATGCGAAGGCTGCGGGCGTGCCGATGGTCGTGGCGGTCAACAAGGTCGACAAGCCCGAGGCCGAACCGGATCGGGTCATGAACGAACTGGCCCAGCACGAGGTCATCCCCGAGTCCTGGGGCGGCGATACCCAGTTCATTCAGGTCTCCGCCCATACCGGCCAGGGGATCGACGATCTGCTGGAGTCCCTGGGGCTGCAGGCCGAGGTGATGGAGCTGAAGGCCCCGGACGAGGGTCCGGCGCGTGGTGTGGTCATCGAATCGCGCCTGGAGAAAGGCCGCGGTCCGGTGGCGACCATTCTGGTCCAGTCCGGCAAGCTCAAGCACGGCGACATCGTGCTCTCGGGCAAGGAATACGGCCGCGTGCGGGCGATGTTCGACGACACTGGTGTGGCCGTGAAGGAAGTCGGCCCGTCGATGCCGGTCGAGGTCCTGGGCCTGTCCGGGGTGCCGGACGCTGGCGACGAGGTGTTGGTGGTGGCCGATGACAAGACGGCCCGCGAGGTCGCAGAACATCGCGACACCAAGCAGCGCGAGCGCAAGCTGGCCGCGCAACAGGCGTCGAAGCTGGAGAACATCTTCAACCAGATGCAGGACGGCCAGATCGCGACCGTGAACATCCTGATCAAGGCGGATGTGCAGGGCTCGGCCGAGGCCCTGCGCGAGTCGCTGATCAAGCTGTCCACCGACGAGGTCCGCGTGAAGGTGGTCTCCGCCGGGGTGGGCGGGATCTCCGAGTCCGACATGAACCTGGCGATGGCCTCCGAGGCGATCGTGATCGCGTTCAACGTGCGTGCCGATGCGGGCGCGAAGCGCCTCGCGGCGGAGAACGAGATCGACGTGCGCTACTACTCGGTGATCTACGAGGCGATCGACGACGTGAAGCAGGCGCTGTCCGGTCTGCTGTCGGCCGAGATCCGCGAAGAGATCGTCGGCCTGGCGCAGGTGCGCGACGTGTTCAAGGCCTCGGGCTTTGGTCAGGTGGCCGGCTGTCTGGTGATGGAGGGCGCGGTCAAGCGGGGCAACCCGATCCGCGTGCTGCGCGACAACGTCGTAATCTACGAGGGCGAGCTGGAGAGCCTGCGTCGCTTCAAGGACGATGTGAACGAGGTCAAGGCCGGTACCGAATGTGGTATCGCGGTGAAGAACTACAACGACGTGAAGGCGGGTGACCAGATCGAGGTCTTCCAGCGCGTCGAGGTGGCCCGGACGCTCTGATGCCCGGTAACCGCGACTTCCATCGTTCCGACCGTGTCGGGGAGCAGATCCAGCGCGAGCTGGCCGAGCTCATCCGCATGGAGGTCAAGGACCCGCGGGTCGGCATGATCACGCTGGCCGGGGTCGAGGTGTCGCGCGATCTGGCGTATGCCCGAGTGTATTTCACCCAGCTCGGCGGGGCCGAGAAGGGTCAGGAGGCGCAGAAGGGCTTGAACAGCGCCGCCGGTTTTCTGCGTCGGGCCCTGGGGCAGCGCATGCGTCTGCGCTCGGTGCCGCAACTGCGCTTCATCTATGACGATACGCCGGAGCGCGGTGCGCACCTGTCGTCACTGATCAACCAGGCGCTGGCCGAGGATCGGGCGCATCATGCGGACGATCCCGAGGCCCCGGATGGGGACGGCGCGGCAGATGACGGTGGCTCCGACGAGCGACGCGATCCGGACGAGGGACCGGAACGCGGGGCCTGAGCCCGGGCGTTTTCGGCCGGGCGTTTCATCCATGGCGAGCAAGCGGCGCGAGGTCGACGGCATCCTGTTGCTGGACAAGCCGCGGGGGCGCAGCTCCAACCAGGCGCTGGGCCGGGTCAAGTATCTGTTGCAGGCGAAGAAGGCCGGTCATACCGGGGCACTGGACCCGCGGGCGACGGGCCTTTTGCCGTTGTGCTTCGGGCAGGCCACCAAGGTCTCTGGCTGGCTGCTGGATGCGGACAAGCGCTATGTCGCCGAGGCGCGCCTGGGGGTTGAGACGGACAGCGCGGACCTCGATGGCGCAGTGATCCGCGAGGCGGCGGTGCCGCCCATCGAGCCGGCCACCCTGCGCGAGCTGGAGCGGCGGTTCAGTGGCGACCAGGCGCAAGTCCCGCCAATGGTCTCGGCCCTAAAGCATCAGGGCAAGCGCCTGTATGAGCTCGCGCGTCAGGGTGTGGAGGTGGATCGCCCCCCGCGTCCGGTGCAGATACATTCCCTGGAGATCGAGCAGATCGCGGCGGACGGCCTGCGTTTGACGGTGCATTGCTCCAAGGGGACCTATATCCGTTCGCTGGTTGCCGACATCGGGCATGCGCTCGGTTGTGGAGCGGCGGTGGATACGTTGCACCGGGTCGGGCACGGCCACTTCGACGCCGCCGCGATGGTCTCGCTGGATGCCATTGAGGCGGCCTTCGAGGCGGGCGGGGTCGCCGCCATCGAGGCCTTGCTGCAACCGGCGGAGGCGGCGCTGGCGCACTGGCCGTCGGTCACGCTCGACGCCGCCGCCAGCGCCGCCATGCGCCATGGCAACCCGGCCGCGCCGACCGCCGTGGTCGGGCAGGCCCCAGGGGCGGCGGATGCGCCGTACGAAGGGGATACTGGCTGGCCCCTGGTGCGGATTTTTGATGATGGTGGCCGCTTCCTGGCGGTCGGTGTTCGCGACCCCGACGGGCAGATCCGGGCGCGCCGTTTGTTCGTGCCGGCGGCGCACGCGCCGGCCTGAGCGTGCCCGGTCTCTTTCTGTTCACGTCGTCGTGCGTCGTGCTACCATTGCCCGCCTATCGCCAGCGCCACTGGTCGGTTAACGGTTTAGAAATTTTTCAGGAGTCAGGTTTTCATGTCGCTCACCACCGAAGAAAAATCGGCCATCGTCGAGAAGCACAAGCGCGATCCCAACGACACCGGTTCGCCGGAAGTCCAGGTCGCGCTGCTGACGGCCCGCATCCAGCATCTGATGGGGCACTTCGACAAGCACAAGCAGGATCATCACTCGCGCCGCGGCCTGTTGAAGATGGTCAGCACGCGCCGCAAGTTGCTGACCTATCTCAAGCGTCATGACCAGGAGCGCTATCAGGCCCTGGTTCAGGAGCTTGGGCTGCGCCGCTAAGGCCGGCATGACGGGCCCGCGCCATTGGTGCGGGCCCGTTCGCTTTCGGGCCGGCACCAATGGGTCGCGAGAGCGAGAATTCAGGCATCAAAGTCGCAAGAACACGGGAAACGGGAAATAACGTGGCATACAAGAAGTCATTCCAGTACGGAAACCATACGGTCACCTTCGAAACCGGTGACATCGCTCGTCAGGCCAGTGGCGCCGTCATCGTCAATATGGCCGAGACCGTGGTGCTGGTCACCGTGGTGGCTCGCAAGGAAGCCGACCCGGGCCGAGACTTCTTCCCCCTGACCGTGAACTACCAGGAGCGCACCTACGCGGCCGGCAAGATCCCGGGTGGATTCTTCAAGCGCGAGGGGCGCCCGAGCGAGAAGGAAACCCTGACTTGCCGCCTGATCGACCGACCGATCCGTCCGCTGTTCCCGGAAGGCTTCAAGAACGAGACCCAGGTGGTCGCGACGGTTATGTCGATCAACCCCGAGGTGGATCCCGATATCCCCGCGATGCTCGGGACCTCGGCCGCGCTGGCGCTCTCCGGCGTGCCCTTTGCCGGGCCGATTGGCGCCGCGCGAGTCGGTTACCGCGCCGGTGAATATCTTCTGAACCCGACCTACAGCGCCCTGGCGGATTCCGACCTTGATCTTGTCGTGGCGGGTACCGAGAACGCCGTGCTGATGGTCGAATCCGAGGCCAACCAGCTCTCCGAAGAGGTGATGCTGGGTGCGGTGATGTACGGCCACGAGCAGATGCAGGCCGCGATCCAGGCGATCAAGGAACTGGCGGCCGAGGCCGGCAAGCCCGCGTGGGAGTGGCAGCCGGCAGCGTCGCTCGAATCGCTCGAGGAGCAGATCCAGGGGGTGGTCGGCGAGGAACTGGTGGAGGCGTACCAGATCGCCGAGAAGCAGGCGCGCACGCAGCGCATTGGCGAACTGCGCGGCAAGGCCGTGGAGGCCCTGGTCAGTGAAGACGAGTCCGGGCCCAGCCTGGATGACGTGAAGACGGCCTTCCACGACCTGGAGTACCGCCTGGTCCGTGATCGTATCCTCGACGGCAACCCGCGCATCGATGGCCGCGACACCAAGACGGTGCGCCCGATCCACGTGGATACGGGCGTGCTGCCGCGCGCGCACGGCTCCGCCGTGTTTACCCGGGGCGAGACGCAGGCAATGGTGGTGGCCACCCTCGGCACCGATCGCGATGCCCAGATCATCGACGCCCTGGAAGGCGAGCGCCGCGACCGTTTCATGCTGCACTACAACTTTCCGCCTTACTGCACCGGCGAAACCGGCTTTGTCGGGACACCCAAGCGCCGCGAGATCGGGCACGGGCGCCTCGCCAAGCGTGGCGTGCAGGCGGTGATGCCGAACGAGGCGGACTTCCCCTATGTGCTTCGCGTGGTCTCCGAGATCACCGAATCCAACGGGTCCAGCTCCATGGCCTCTGTCTGCGGTACCTCGCTGGCGCTGATGGATGCCGGCGTGCCGCTGAAGGCCCCGGTTGCAGGTATTGCGATGGGCCTGATCAAGGAAGGCGATCGCTTCGCCGTGCTCTCCGACATCCTCGGCGACGAGGACCATCTGGGGGACATGGACTTCAAGGTGGCCGGCACCAACGACGGCGTGACCGCGTTGCAGATGGACATCAAGATCGACGGGATCACCCGCGAGATCATGGAGCGGGCGCTGGCCCAGGCCCGTGAGGGCCGCATGCATATCCTCGGATGCATGAACGAAGTACTGCCGCATCATCGTGACGAGATGTCCTCGCACGCGCCGCGCTTCATCACCATGAAGATCAACCCGGACAAGATCCGCGACGTGATCGGCAAGGGCGGGGCGACCATTCGCGCACTGACCGAAGAGACCGGCGCGACCATCGACATCCAGGACGACGGCACGGTGAAGGTCGCCTCCACCGATCAGGCGGCGGGCCTCGAGGCCAAGCGCCGTATCGAAGAGCTGACCGCGGATATCGAGGTGGGGCGCCAGTACACCGGGAAGGTGGCGAAGATCATGGACTTCGGGGCGTTCGTCTCGATCCTGCCGGGCCGTGACGGTCTGGTCCACATCTCGCAGATCTCCGATGAACGTGTCGAGAGCGTCGGCGATTTCCTCGCGGAAGGGGATTCGGTGACGGTGCGGGTCCTGGAAGTGGACAAGCAGGGCCGCATCCGTCTGAGCATGAAGGCGGTCGAACCCGAGTCCTGATCGGACTCGCTTCGATCACGGGCGCTGCTTTTCCCGGCGTCCGGCCATTCAGATTCGGGACGCGTGGGCATGGACCTCGTCAGTATTCGCAAAAGTTACCGGCGCTACGCTCGCCACTACGACGCCACCTTCGGTCGAGTGTTCGCGACCGGGCGCGCCAGCGCGCGGGAGACCCTGGCGCCGGTCTCGGGCAAGCGCATCCTGGAGGTCGGGGTCGGCACCGGGATCTCGCTGCCGGATTACCCGGATGACTGCGAGGTGGTGGGGATCGATGTATCCCGCGAGATGCTGGAGGTTGCGCGTGGGCGCCTGAACGGTGGTCTGCCGGCAGTATCTGGCCTGTGCGAGATGGATGCCGAAAAGCTCGGCTTCGCCGATAATAGCTTTGACGCGGTGGTCGCGATGTATGTGGCAACCGTGGTGCCCAACCCCGATGCCCTGTTCGCCGAGATGTGGCGAGTCTGCCGCCCCGGGGGGCGCTTGCTGGTGGTCAACCACTTTGCCTCGCAGCAATGGTTGTTGCGCGGCGTCGAGCGCTGCCTGCGGCCGCTGTCGAAGGCCGTTGGGTTCCGGCCGGACATGGAATACGAGGACTTCGTGCGCGTGACCGGGCAGGAGCCCTGCATGGTCGCCCCGGCGAGCCTGTTCGGCTACTGGAAACAGGTCGAATTCCGCAAGCCTGTCTGAACGTTCGTCCTCGCATGGCGCCGCCACGAGCCCCGTGATGGCGAGGAGCGCAGCGACGAAGGAAGCAACCTCCGTCCGCACCCCCCTGCGTTTTGTTCGGTTCGGTTGCCTGGCCGCCCAGGAAGGCCGCCATGTCGCTACATTCCTTGCGATGGCAGGGCTTGTGACAAGGCCATGGTTGGTCAGCGGCGGGTGAACAACGGCAGCTCGTGGCGCCGCGCATTGGCGGCGAGAAACTGCCCGCGGCCATCCCGCTCGGCATCCAGCCCGGCCTGTTCCGTTGAAGGTTCCCCCAGGATTGTTGCCAGGAAGACCTCCAGTTCCCGCCCGTCCACCCGCAACCTGCCGAAGGGCGTGCCGTCGGCGGCCGCATACCAGAACAACCGTGGCTGCCAGTTGCATCCCTGGATCTTTGGGTGGCGGTAGAGTTCGATCAGGCGCTGTTCGAGTGCGTCGGACATGGGAACCTCGGTCGGGGCGGGCCGGACGAAACGCTGTGGGCAGAAACGTCGACTGTCGCCAAAAGGCGTTACTGTAGAACAACACCATCCCCGCGTCAGAGGACCCGACGAATGGCCATCGACTGGAAGCAATACGATTCCGCCCCGTTTTACGACGAACTGATCGAGAAACCTGGCCAGCCACGCCCTCGGGCTCGGGCACTCGCGGAATACCTGGCCTCGCTGGACGCGGGCGAGATCCACAGCCGCAAGCAGGCCGCGGACAGCGCGATTCTCGAGATGGGTATCAGCTTCACGGTCTACACTGAAGGCGAGAACATCGACCGTGCCTGGCCGTTCGACATCATCCCGCGGGTCATTGCGCGCAAGGAATGGGATCAGGTCACGGCCGGCCTGGAGCAGCGCCTGAATGCCCTGAATCTGTTCATTGACGATATCTACAACGAGCAGCGGATCTTCCAGGACAAGGTGATTCCGCGCTACGTGCTGAACCAGTCAAAGAACTTCCGCGAACAGTGTGTTGGCATCAAGCCGCCGCAGGGCGTCTGGGCACACATCTGCGGCTCGGACCTGGTGCGCGACGGCTCGGGGCAGTTCTACGTGCTGGAGGACAACCTCCGCGTGCCCTCCGGCGTGTCGTACATGCTGGAGAATCGGCAAGTCACCAAGCGGGTGTTCCCGGAGCTGTTCGAGAGTTCCAGCATCCTGCCGGTGGATGAATATCCCACCCAGCTGTTCGACATGCTCGCCTCGATCTCGCCGCGTCCGCAGGACTACCCGGAGATCGCGGTGCTGACGCCGGGGATCTACAACTCGGCCTACTTCGAACACTCCTTCCTCGCCCAGCGCATGGGCGCGGAGCTGGTGGAGGGCGCGGATCTGGTGGTCGGCGACGACGACTGCGTCTACATGCGCACCATCGATGGTCTGGAGCGCGTCGACGTCATCTACCGGCGCATCGACGACGAGTTCCTGGATCCGGAGGTCTTCAATCCGGATTCGATGCTGGGCGTGCCCGGGCTGATGCGCGCCTGGCGCCAGGGCAACGTGGGGCTCGCCAACGCGCCGGGCGCGGGCGTGGCCGACGACAAGGTGATGTATGCCTTTGTGCCGGACATTATCCGCTATTACCTGGATCAGGAACCGATCATCCCCAATGTGCCGACCTATCTCTGCGTCAACGAGAAGGATCGTGCCTACGTGCTGGATCACCTTGACGAGCTGGTGGTGAAGCCGGCCAACGAGTCTGGTGGCTACGGCATGCTGGTCGGCCCGCACGCAACCAAGAAGCAACGGGCCGAGTTCGCGCAGCTGATCAAGAAAGACCCGCGCAATTACATCGCCCAGCCGACGCTGGACCTTTCGGTGGCCCCGACGCTGTGCGGTGACGAGATCGAACCGCGGCACCTGGATCTGCGCCCGTTCGTCCTGCAGGGGGTGCGCACCGACGTGACCGCCGGCGGGCTGACCCGCGTGGCGATGCGCAAGGGCTCGCTGGTGGTGAACTCCTCGCAGGGCGGGGGCAGCAAGGACACCTGGATCGTGGACGAGGAGAACTAAGATGCTCTCGAGAGTCGCAGAACGCGTGTACTGGATGGCGCGCTATGTGGAGCGTGCCGAGAACACGGCGCGCATGGTCATGGCCTTCAATCTGCTGGCGCTGGACATGCCGAAATCGGTGCAGCTGTCCTGGAAGGGGCTGGTGGACGTCACCGGTAACGAGGCCCTGTTCGACAACCACTACCAGCGCGAAGATGAACGTAACTGCGTGAAGTTCCTCTTGGCCGATGCCGACAACCCCAGCTCCATCCTCAACTCCCTGCGCGCCGCGCGCGAGAACGTTCGCACCACGCGCGATCTGGTGCCCTCCGAGGCCTGGGAGGTGATGAACGAACTCTATCTGTTCGCGCGCGACCATATCGATCAGGGTATCGGCAAGCGCGGGCGTTTCGAATTCCTCTCGGACGTGATCCAGCGCTGCCAGACCCTGACCGGGCTGCTGGCCGGAACCATGAGCCACGATGCCGCCTACGACTTTATCCGCCTGGGACGCAACCTGGAGCGGGCCGACATGGGGACGCGGCAGATCGACGTTGGCGCACTGCGTCACCTGAAGAAGGATGGCGAGGATCCGGGGCCCTACGAGGGACTGCTGTGGACCAGCATCCTGCGTTCGGAGAGCGGCTTCCAGATGTATCGTCAGCATGTGAAGCGGCGTATCAACGGCGTGGATGTGGTTCGCTACCTGTTGCAGGACACCGCCTTCCCGCGGTCGGTTACCCACGCCCTGACCCAGGTACAGGACGCGCTGGAAAAACTGCCGAACAACGAACTGCCTCTGCGCCTGGTGATCCAGGGGCGCCGTCACGCGGCCGATGCGCACGTGGACGAATTGATCAAGGAAGAGGCCCTGCACGCCTTCATCGACGTGCTGCAGCGGGATATCGGAGATATTCACGGCGCGAACGCCGAGACCTGGTTCCTGGCCTCGCCGGCGCAGGTGCAGACTCAGGCGGCGTAGCGTCGCCGCGCTGCCGTGTTCAGCGCCGCGGCTTTTTCGTCTTGGTCGAGGAAGACCCCGCCGTCTTGCCGGAGCCGCGGCTGACGCGCGTCCCGCGCAGCTTGCGTTCGTGGGCGGATTCCCAGTCGAAGCGCGGCAGGTCGGTGAAGGCCTTCTTGATGTTCATGTCCCAGGCCTGGGTGAGCGACCGCAGGTAGTCGTCGTCCGTCTCCAGGCACAGGTAATGGTCGAAGGTCAGGGTGCCGCGCTCATAGACCATCACCTCGATCGGTGGCCCCACGGTCAGGTTCGAACGGATCGTCGAGTCGATGGAGACCAGGGCACAGCGCGCGGCATCGCCCAGCGGGGTGGTCGGGTCGATGATGCGGTCCAGAATCGGCTTGCCGTATTTGCTCTCGCCGATCTGCAAGAAGCGTGTCTGCTGCGAGGTGGTGATGTAGTTGCCCTGCGGGTAAACCATGAAGATCGCTGGCGCGTCCTGGCCGATCTGGCCGCCGATGATCAGCGTGGCCTCGGCCTTGATGCCGGAGCGGGACAGTGCCTCGGAGTGCTTTTCCGCCTCTTCGCGGTTGAGCCGGCCCAGATAGTCGGCCGCATCCGACATGCGCTCCACGGTGGCCAGGCTCTCGTCGGCACCTTCTTCCATGTCCCGTTTGAGCTGCTGTACCACGGATTGCGTAGTGGCGAGGTTGCCGGCAGCGAGGACCACAAAGACCCGCTGACCCTCGATCTCGAAGGTGTGCATCTTGCTGTAGGTGCTGACCTGGTCGACGCCCGCATTGGTGCGGGAGTCGGAGGCGAAGACGAGACCGTCGTCCAGATCGATGGCGACACAATAGGTCATGGGGACGCGGGTTTCCGGGCAAGGGGGTGACGGCATACTAGGGCTGGGGTCGGGGGGCGTCAACGCGCCGGGCGGATGGTTGCGCCCAGAATATGCATCGAACCGATGCCCTTGGATGACGGTCTCTTGCTTCGTTGAACCCCGTTCTCACTGGAGGTCCCGATGCTGCGGCGCTGGTTCTTGTTCCTGATCATCCTTGGATTTTCCCCCGTAATCGCGAGCGCCGACACACTGGCCCCGGATGCGCTGATCGAGCGCATGCAGGCGGGTGGGCTGGTGATCTACTGGCGGCATGCGGCCACCGACCGCAGCCAGCGGGACACCGACCTGGCCGACATGAGCCGTTGCGAGGGGCAGCGCAATCTCGACGACCGCGGGCACGAGCAGGCGCGTCAGGTGGGCGAGGGCTTCGAACGTCACGCGATCCCGGTCGAGCGCATCCTGAGCTCGCCCTTCTGCCGCAATGTCGACAGCGCCCGGATTGCCTTCGGCGAGGATTCCTGGGAGGTCCGTGACGACCTGTTCAATATGCCGCCAGTGCGTGACCGTCAGCGCCAGCAGGAGCTAGTCGATGCATTGCGGCGCTATCTGGTGACGGCGCCGGGGGATGCCGGGAAGAACGTGGTGATCGTGGGCCACAACATCAATCTTCAGCAGGCCGCCCGGGTTCGCATCGACGAGGGTGAAATCGCCGTGTTCGAGCCCGGCAGCGACTCGCCCCGGGTACTCGGGGTGCTGACGCCCGACGACTTCGACTGAGACCCGGGAGACTGTGAGGGGCGGGCCCGGTGGGTGCCGGGTACCGCGGCCGCAGAGCGTCTGCACACAAGGGAAACACCCAATCCATCACTCGCGAGGAGGACGGCATGCGAAATGGGATGCTGGGCGCAATCCTGGCCCTGTTGCTGGTGGCGTTCGCTACCGCAAATGCGGGGACGCTGGCACCGGATGCGCTGATCGAGCGTATGCAGGCGGGTGGGCTGGTGGTGTACTGGCGGCATGCGGCGACCGATCGTTCGCATGACGACTACGACCTGTCCGACATGGACGATTGCGAAGGACAGCGCAATCTGAGTACGCGCGGGCGCGAGCAGGCGCGCCAGGTGGGCAAGGGCTTCGATCATTACGCGATCCCGGTGGAGCAGGTATTGACCAGCGAGTTCTGCCGTAACTGGGAGACCGCGCACTATGCCTTCGGTGACTACGAGATTCGGACCGAGCTCTACAATCTGCCGATTATCCAGGACGATGAGCGCCGCGAGGACCTGATCGAAGGCCTTCGGGGGCATCTGAATACTCCGCCCAGGGATCCGAAGCAAAACATCGTCGTTGTGGGCCACGATCTCAACCTGCGCCACGCCGCGGATGTGGAAATCGAGGAGGCGGAAATGGCGGTGTTCGAGCCACACGCGGACGGCCCGCGCCTGCTGGGCACGCTGAAGCCGGACGATCTCGGCAAGCGATGAGGGGCGTTGGAGCCGACCGGTCGCCCCTGGCCCCGCTATGCGGGGCCAGGGCTGGAATGGTGCCTAGTAGAGGAAGTCGGGCAGGTGCTTGCGCAGGGTGGTGGCGTCGGTCGACTTGGTGATGTTCTTGGCGACCTCGGCGGTGACGCTATGGGCGACGGTCGGGTCCAGCATTTCGCGCAGGGCGCCCAGGAACGAGGGTGCGGCGACGATCACCAGTTTTTTGAAGGTGCCGTCGTTATGGGCGGACTTGAGGCGTTCGGCCACCTGACGGGCAAAGCGGTTGCGCTCGTTGGCGGCCGGGTCGGTGCTGTCCTGCATGGCGTGGCGGGCGTCCCCGCTGGCGCTGCTCCAGCTGCGCCCGGGACGATCCGAGACGAGATCCTGATTGTGGGCGCGGGATTCGCTGTGCGAGAGCGTCTCGCTCTCGTGCATCCCCTGGCAGGCACGGCCCTCGCAGGTGAAGATGCGGGCTCGTGCGGCGTCGGCGACAACGATCCAGACAGTATCCATGCAGATCCTCCTGTAGCGTATTCGGTGGCCCGACCGGCCGTTTCCTGACGTACCGGGCCGCTGTGGTGCCGGCCCGACAGGCATCGGCCCCATCTCCGAGTGTAGATGTTTTGCCGGTTTGCGGGTGCGGCTTGGCACGACGAAACGAACGTTCCGTGCGGGCGCGCACGGCTTGCCACGCGGTACCCTGAAGCCTCTCCCGTTCGTGCGCCGTGTTGCCCAAGGAAAAGACCCCATGAGCGTCCTCACCTGGCTGGGTATCCTCGTCTGCCTGTCCCAATCGGCGATTCTGTCCGGACTCAATCTCGGACTGTTCTCGCGCAGCAAGCTGGAGCTGGAGGTCGAGGCGCAGAAGGGTGACCGGCGCGCGGAGCGCCTGCTGGCCCTGCGCGCCGATGCCAACTTTGCCCTGGTGACCATTCTCTGGGGAAACGTCTCCGTCAACGTGCTGCTGGCGTTGTTGTCGGGTTCGGTGATGGGCGGCGTGGCGGCATTCCTGTTCTCTACCGTGGTGATCACGATCTTTGCCGAGATTCTGCCGCAGTCCTACTTTTCGCGGCATGCCCTGCGGGTCGCCGGGGCGCTGTATCCACTGCTGCGCTTCTACCAGATCCTGATGTACCCGGTGGCACGGCCCACTGCCTGGGTGCTGGACCGCTGGCTGGGGGGCGAGGAGATTCGCTTCTTCCCCGAGCGGGACCTGCATCACCTGATCGACCTGCACATGCAGGCCCACGGCAGCGAGATTACCCGGGTCGAGGGGCGGGGCGCGCGGAATTTCCTCGAGCTGGACGACATCCTGGTGCAACACGAGGGCCAGGCGCTGGCCCCGGACAGCGTGATCACGCTGGGCTTCGAGGCCGGGCGTCCGGTGTTCCCGGCGATCGAGTCCCGTACCGATGATGCGTTCCTGCGTCGACTCAATGGACCGGGTCGCAGCTGGATGGTGGTCATCGATCCCGAGGGCGAGCCGCGCACGGTGATCCGGGTCGCGGATTTTACCCGCGAGGCGCTGTTTGCGCCGGAGCGGTTCGATCCCCACCATCACTGCCATCACCCGCTGGTCGTGCGTGATGGCAGCCACCGGCTGGGCAGCCTGGTACCCCATTTCCGGGTGCGCCCGGCCAGCAGCGGTGACACGGTGGTTGGGGACGACGTGATCCTGCTGTGGACCGATAGTCAGCGCCGGATATTGAGTGGGTCGGATATCCTTGGGCGCCTCTTGCGCGGTGTCGGCCGGGAGGCCCCTGCGGACACGCCGGCGCCGGTTTGATTGTGATACCGGGGGGGGCGAATGGAGTTCAGGATCGTGGGAGGGGCGGGGATTGCCCCCTATCTGGAGGATGTTGCACGCCTGCGCATCGCAGTCTTCCGCGAGTGGCCATATCTCTACGACGGGAGCGCGGAGTACGAAGAGCGGTATCTGCAGGACTACGTCGGCTGCCCGGACAGTACGCTGGTACTCGCGCTGGAAGGTGATCGCGTCGTGGGGGCCTCCACTGCGCTGCCGCTGGCTGCGGCCGAGGCGGAATTCCAGGCCCCGTTCCTTGAGCAAGGACTGGACCCGGCGGCGTATTACTACCTGGCGGAATCGGTACTGGAGCCGGACTTCCGCGGCCAGGGAGACGCTGATTGAATCGCGCGCTCGCGCTCGAGTCGCTTTTGCGTGCGAACAAGGCGCGGCGACTGCCGTGCAGTCATTCTGCACAAGGGAGCCGCAACGCTGTTCGCGCGCCCGTTCTCGTCAACAACGGGCGGCCGAGCCCCTGCATTCAATCGCTTGTGGGGTTGGTGCCCCCTGTTCCCCGATCCTGCGTTGCGCCGCTTGCGGGTAGAACCACTACCCGCTGCACGACGCGCCTTGTCTCGGAAAACAGGGGGCACCAACGCGAGAGCGCGATTCAATCAGCGTCTCCCTCGGGGGCGGGGCATCGGTTCTTCGACGAGCGCGAGGCGGCAGCGCGGCGCCTGGGCTTTGCCCATGCCACCTTCTGCGCGGTGGTGCGCCCGGAGGATCACCCGCGACGCCCGGCCGGTTACCGGTCCCTGGACGGGTTCTGGAAAAAGCGCGGCTACCGGCGCGCCGAGGGGCGGGTTGGCCACTTCCCGTGGCCGGATATCGGCGAGAGGCAGGAGAGTCTCAAGCCATTGCAGTTCTGGTGGCGCCGGCTCTGACCCGATGCCGACATCCAGCCCGCAGTCGTTTTACGTTTTCGGGTCGTCGCCGCCCCGGTCGCTATCGTCAAGCAACCCGGCCAGCCCGGCAAAGGGGTTGTGGGTGGCCGAGGAGGTGCTCGCCGTATTGCCGCTGCCCGGAGTGGCGTCGGTGTAGCGCTGGTGTTCGTTGTCGTGGCAGTACAGGCAAAGCAGCTCCCAGTTGCTGCCGTCGGATGGATTGTTGTCGTGGTTGTGGTCGCGGTGGTGCACGGTTAGCTCGCGCAGATTGACGCGGGTGAATTCGCGCCCGCAGCGGCCGCATACCCACGGATACATCTTCAACGCTTGCTCGCGGTAGCCCTGTTCCCGTTCCGCCTGGTCGCGGCGGCTGCGGGCAACCAGGTCGTCGAGGCGGTTGGGGGTCGAGTGGCTCATAGGGCGTTCTCCGAAGGTTGGCTGGGTCCACCGTAGCGCCAGCGCGCGGTGGTGGCCAGAGAAACCCGAGTCAGTGCTTTTCGCGCAGGTACTGCGCCAGGGCGTCGGGCGAACGCTCGTGGCCCGAGGGGAGGCTTCCTTCGGGGTCCCGCAGCCAGGCGGCGACGTCGTCAAAGGTGGTCTCGGCCCCGGTATACCGGGTCAGCATGTGATAGCCCTCGGGGTAGAGCGCGGCCCGATGGTCATCGGATCCCTGGGCGGTCAGGGCCTCCAGCAGGCGCGCCAGGGGCAAGGGTGGCACCAGATCGTCGCGCGCTCCGTACAGCGTCAGGCTCGGTGGGGGCAAAGCCGGGCCCGCCTCCAGCGCGTGGGTCATCAGGGTGGTCAGGCCGTCCAGGGCATCGATGCGGGCATCACGCAACACCAGCGGGTCGTCACGCATCTGTTGTAGCACCGCGGGGTCATCGGTGGGGTGGATGTCGAGGTCAGCGGCCATCTCGCCGTCCAGGCGCCAGCCGGGCGCCAGGCGCGCCCCGAGCCACAGGCCGAAGCGCTGATACCAGGGCATGTCGCCACGGCTCCAGACCGCCGGGGCGATCAGGACCGTGCCGGCGACCCGGGGCGATGCAGTGGCGGAATCGGTCGTTTCCTCCATGGCCAGAAGCGCGACAGCGCCGCCCATGCTCTTGCCGATGAGGTAGGGCGTCTGGTCGGGGTAGCGCTCTTGCAGCAGCCGGAGTGCGGTGCGGGCGTCCTCGGCCAGCAGTCGGTGACCGGACCAGTAGCCGGCGTTGCGCGTGGCTCCGAAGCCGCGCTGGTCATAGGCATACACCGCAATGGCGTGCCCGGCCAGCGCCTCGCCCAGCGCCTGCATGCTGCCACCGTGGTCGTTGAAGCCGTGCAGGGCCAGCACAACCCGCTCGGGGGTGTCCGGCCCCCAGCGGTGCAGCGGCAGCCGGTCGCCATCCGCCGTGTGGATCACCTCGGAGGCGATCAGCGGGGTGCGGGTCTCGTCACCGGACGGGCTGGGTACCGTCCCGGCACAGCCGGCGAGCGATAGCGCGAGTGTCGGCGCCAGCAGACGCAAGGCCCTGCTAACGAGCATCGGACTCGTCGTCGCCTCCGTTGGTCGTGGTCTGCGCGCCGGGCGGGAACAGGAATTCGCCCGGACGTTCGCGCAGG
Organism: Thioalkalivibrio sp. ALMg9; assembly: GCF_000380625.1. Classification (NCBI taxonomy): domain Bacteria; kingdom Pseudomonadati; phylum Pseudomonadota; class Gammaproteobacteria; order Chromatiales; family Ectothiorhodospiraceae; genus Thioalkalivibrio; species Thioalkalivibrio sp. ALMg9. The sequence goes on along the minus strand of NZ_AQYC01000003.1, from coordinate 21,863 downwards.
TGGCGACCATAGGCGCGAACGACGCGGCCAAAGGTCCCGATGCGCACGCCACGGGCGCGCAGCGCAACGTACAGCGCGAGCCCGAAGCTGACCCACAGGTTAACTGCCCCGATCAGCAGCACGAACACCAGAAACAGGACGAACATGCCCAGCCCGGGCGCTTCGCTGGCGGTGACATAGCCGAGGTTGGCCGAGGCAAAGGCGACGTGCTGGATGTCCAGTGGCAGGTTCAGCAGGTAGCCGACATATCCGGTCACTCCCAGAAGCACGCCGAACAGGAAGTTGCCGATCAGTGCACCGTAGTTGTGGCCGATCCAGTCGGCCAGGCGGTGGCGTGCCCCGGTCGGCAGCAACCGGCGCAGCAGCGGATGCTCGCGCAGGCGGCCGGGCAGGTCGAGGTAGGCGCAGCGGTTGTCGAAGAAGCCCGCAATCAGGCCGGAGACGAACAGCCAGACTCCGGCGATCGCGGCAAAGAATAGCGCCAGGCCCATGATCGGGTGCAGCCCGTCCACGAGGTAGTCGACCTCACGACCGGACAGGACTGGTGCGCTGAACAGACCCGCCGCAAACAGACCGATCAGGATGGCGGTCGGCAGCGCGATGCCCACGTTGCCGAGTACTGCGGCGAACTGCGAACGGCCCACCCGCATCAGGAGATCGGCCATGGTTCGTGGATCGGCTGTGCCGCGTTCGCTTTCTTCGATGGCGGCGGCCAGACGCGCGGCGGTCATTGCCGGCTGCTTGGTGGCCACGGTGAAATGCAGGATGTGGATCAGCACAAAGCCGAGGCCGTAGTTCAGGCTCACCCACAGGGTGTTGACCGCGTGGGACAGTCCCAGGGATTCAATCTGGATCTTGATCAGGGCCATGACCGCGATGATCAGCCCGGCGCCGGCTCCGGAGCGCAGCATCTGGAAGTATTCGCTGCGCGACTGGGTGATGTAGTGCTCGCCGGTGTCGCTGACTTGCTGGGTGATGCTGCGCGAAACCAGCTTGATGTTGTCCTGCCATAGCGCGCGTACGCCGTGCTGGCGGGCGCTGATAGTGATGAGTTCGCGGAACACCCCGACCGAGGCCGCGCGCGTGTCGCGGTCCGCGTCCGGCTCCAGCAGGTCCAGTAGCTTGTGAATGCGGCCGAGGGTCTGGTCCAGACGTTCCAGAAGGTGGGTGAGCGACAGGCTGTTGCCATGGGTGATCGCCAGCTGGCGCAGGCGCGCGATCTGTTCGCTGCACTGCTCCAGTAGCACCCGGGCATGGCGGTCATCCATGCGCTCGTGATCGGGGTCTTCCAGCGCGGCTCGGTAGTCGCGCACATAGGCGGAGATCTCGCGCTCCTGGGCGACAAAGGCCGAGTTGTGCTCGGCGATCGACGGGTCCAGGCGCAGCAGTTCCGGCTCCAGCTCCTCCGCGGCCACCCAGATCGACAGCATCTCCAGGGCGTAGAGGATTTCTTCGCGTGCCCGTTGCAGGACCCCGGGGTGTTCCCCGGTCAGGCAGCCCAGGGCCTCCAGCAGGCGCCACCAGGCATCGTCCGGCAGGGCCGCAACCCAGGCGGCGTCATCGGTCTGGTGAAACACGTGATAAAGCACGTCTTTCAGGTCGCGCCGGTCCATCGGGCGCGGATTGATCCGCTCGTAGATCAGCTCCGCGGCCTCGCGGAAGAAACCCTTGCGCGAGAACAGCCCGATCCCGGTGTACAGCGTCAGGTGCCGGGCGTCCTCCAGCCCGTCCTCCAGGCGCTCACGCAGCCGGTCCTGCAGGCGCGGGTTCTCGCCCAGGGCGAGGGTCAACTGCTCAATACGGGAGATCACCGGCGCGACATTGCGCGGGTCCTCCGGGCGCAGCCAGTCCACGAGCTGTCGCAGGGTCTCGGCCAGATCGAGATCGGCGTCTTCCACGCTGGCGAGGAGGTGTTCCGCATCCTGCTTCGGCATGACAATCCCTGTGGCTGCGGGGTTGGCGTTGCATTATACGAGCGTCTTCCCGGGACGTGTGGCCGCCCGAAGGCCGGCCCGTGAAGGCACTCAACGTTGAGCTTGGGGCGCGCTGCGTTCACAATACGTCCTCCAATTCTCCCGCGTGTGCACGCGAGCCCGCCCATTTCGGGGCGGCTTGCATGAGGCGTGCGCGGATTCCCGCGCGGGTTCGGGCCGCGACGTGCGGGAACCATGGGCCGCGGGCCCTGGCCCAGAGCGAATCGATGATCCAGCTGCGCACCTACGTCTACATGGATTCCCTCCAGCCGCAGCTGGCGGAATACATGGCTACGGTCTCCCAGGGCTTCCTGCCCGTTCCGGGAGACTCCTGCCTGTGGGTGGAAGTGTCCCCGGGGATGGCGGTGCACCGCCTGACCGACGTCGCACTGAAGGCGACCAACGTGCACCTCGCGCAGCAGGTGGTGGAGCGCGAATTCGGTTCCATGGTGATCCACCACCGCGACCAGAGCGATGTGCAGGAGGCCGGCCGCGTGCTGCTGGCACGCCTGGGCGCCAGCCAGGACGATCGCCAGCCCTGCCGCATCCCGTGGCAGGAGACCATCCGCGGGATGACCCCGGATCACACCGTGCTGATCAACCGCCAGAACCGTCGCGGCAACATGATCCTGCCGGAACAGAGCATGTTCATCCTCGAGGCGGAGCCGGCGGGGTACATCATCTATGCCGCGAACCAGGCCCTGAAGGCCGCCAACGTCTCGCTGATCGACGTGCGTGCGGTGGGGGCCTTTGGCCGACTGACCCTGGCCGGCAGAGAGGGCGATGTGGACGAGGCCGCGCGCGCGGCGATCCACGCGCTGCACAACCCCGCCGGGACCTGAGATGCATCGCGCCCAGCTGCTGGACCTGCTCGCCCGACACCAGACGACCTTCATCGAGGAGGCCGGCTACGTCCGCCGCGCCCTGGAGTTCGTCAGCGAGCATCCGGACTGCTTCCACTGCGATCTCCTGCCCGCGCATGTAACCGGTTCCGCCTGGGTGGTCAGCCCCGATCGTGAGCAGGCCCTGTTGCTGCTGCACGGCAAGCACCACCGCTGGTTCCAGCCCGGCGGGCATGCCGACGGCCAGGCCGACATCCTGCAGGTGGCGCTGCGCGAGACCCACGAAGAGACTGGCCTTGCCCCCGAGCAGATCCGCCTGGTGGAAGAGGATGTCTTCGATCTCGACATCCACACCATCCCGGCCAGCCCGCATTTCCCGATGCACGAGCACATCGACGTGCGCTTCCTGCTGGAGATCGACGACCGCCTGCCGGTGCCCGGCAGCGACGAGTCGAACGACATCCTCTGGGTGCCGCTGCAGCACGTCTCGCGCTACAACAACTGCCGTTCCCTCTGGCGCATGGTGGAGAAGACCCGACGCCTGCGTACCTACCAGCACACCCACCTGCGCTGATCCTGCCCCGGCTTCGGCGCTTCCGTGCGCCGTTCCCGCGAACGCGAGTGGGCGCTATAGTCGCGGTCGGTTCCCTTGATGGATGCCCGCGTGTCGATACGATCCCTGCCGCGTTTGGCCTTGCTGCTGTCTCTGCTTCTGCTGCTTCCGCCAGCGGGTGCCGGCGAGGTGGAATCGCACACCGTCACGGTGACCGATCCCGCTGGCGTGGACCTGGAGGTCACCGTGTACCCGGCCGCCGGCGATCGAGTCTACCTCTGGCTGCTGCCACAGGCGGGCGAACACGCCAACCATGCGCGCCTCGGCCGCGAGCTTGCTGCGATGGGTGTCGAGGTCTGGCAGGTCGATCTGCTGGATGCCCATTTCCTCCCGCGCACCAACGAGAGCATGCGCAGCCTGGATGGCGTCAGCGTAGCGGCGCTACTGCGCGCGGCGCACGAGCAGACCGGCAAGCAGGTGATGCTGGTCGCCTCGGGCCGCCCGGCGATCACCGCCCTGCGCGGCCTGCGTCAGTGGCAGGAGGACGGCCCCGAAGCGGCCTACGTACTCGGTGCGGCGCTGGCCTTCCCCAACCTGATGGTCGACACGCCGGTGGCGGGTGCCCCCGCCGAGTTCGTCGATGTGGTGCGCGCCACCAGTCTGCCGGTCTTCCTGCTGCAGCCCGCACAGGGTGTCTATCGCTGGCACCTGGACGACATCCTGACCGACCTGCGCCGCGGCGGCAGTGCGGTGTTCGTGCAGACGGTCCCGGATGTGCGCGATTTCTATTACCTGCGCCGCACCGATCCCGAGCCGGAGGAACAGGCCGCGGCCGAGCGCCTGCCTGCACAACTGCTGCAGGCGGGCCGGCTCCTGGCCAGCGTCCCGCGCCCGCTGGCGGCCGCGCCGCTGCCGGAGGCCACCCGTGCGATCGAAGTCGGCCGCGGGCTGGTGGAGCGCGATCGTCCACGGCCGGTCGCGGACTTCGCGCTGACCGATCACCTGGGTGACGAGCAGTCGCTGTCCGATTACGACGGCCAGGTGGTGCTGCTGAATTTCTGGGCCAGCTGGTGTCCGCCCTGCGTGCACGAGATCCCGTCGATGAACCGCATGGCCGAGACCCTGGGCGAGGGCTTCGCCATCGTATCGGTCAATTATCAGGAAAGCGCCGAGCACATCACGGCCTTCATGCAAGAGGTGCAGGTGGATTTCCCGGTCCTGATGGACTTCGACGGACGGGTGGCTGCCGATTGGCGCGTTTTTGCCTTCCCCAGTTCGTTTATTCTCGATCGTGACGGCCGCGTGCGCTATTCGGTCAACAGCGCCATCGAATGGGACGACCCCGACGTCATTGCCACCGTAGAGGCCCTGATGGCGGAGCCGAAGTAGCCGGTGGGCTGGCTGTCGGAGTCACCGTTGATTCGCCACCCATCCCGTCATTGCGAGCTCAGCAATCGGGCGGGGCTGAGCCCTTGTCTGGCCGATTGCTTCGCTGCGCTCGCAACGACGAGGCAGGCGTCCTCTCGGGTTAGCCGTCGGTGTCGCCCTCGACCGTGGTCAGGCCGAAGGCGTGCCACATCTGCATGCCGCCGCGGTACCACTTGAGGCGCTCGGCCGGGTAGCCGAGGAGGCCCCCGAATCGGCTTCCGGAAGGATTGTTAATATCCGGTCTCCTGCATGTTGTATGTGATAGCCTTCACAAAAATGAAAGGTCGCGGGTTAGGGGGCTGATGGACAGGGGAGTGGAGTATGACCGGGCGCGCATGCCCAGGGTCTTTGTCGGGAAGTGGGCACGGGTCACTTGCGGCGTTGTGCTGCCATGGATCCTGTCGGTCCCCGGCTACGCTGCAACTCTGGACCAGGAGCGCGAACAGGCCGTTGCACTTGCCCAGGAAGGACGGGTGTTCGAGGCCGCCGAGCGCTTGCGTGCGCTGGAGGCCCGCTCCCCGAATCAGCCCCGCCTGCAAGCGGACCTGATTGTTGTGTTGCGTCTGGTCGGGGATAACGCGGCGATCGTCTCTCGAACCCAGGACCTCGATCCCGAGTCCGTCCCGGACTATGCCCACATGAGCTGGGCCTTCGCCCTGCGTGACGAAGGCGAATTTGCGGCAGCGGCGGCTATCCTGCGCGACTCTAGGAAAAGGCTGGGTAGTTCCGCGCAGATCCTTTTCGCCGTGGCCAGCGCCGAGGCAGGTGATGCAGCAACGGCGCGCCAGGCCCTTGCGGAAATCGACCCCTTGCCCGAATCGGTTCAGGAGCTGGCTCTGATGGCGTATGGCTTGCGCCAGTCGGATACACCGCGTCAGGCCCTGGCAATGGCCAATCGTGCGCGCGCCCGCGATCCGCAGCATCCTCTGGCTTTTCAGGAGCAGACACTGGCCTTGTGGACGCTTGGGGCCAGCAACCGGGCGTTTGCCGCGATGCAGGAACGCCCGGACCTGTTCGAGGTCGATGTTCGCTATCAGGCCGAGGCGGATGCGATCGCGGCGGATATCCGGCAGGCACTGGATATCCGCTCCAAGCTGGAGGCCGAAGGCCGCCACGAAGAGCGGGACCGGGAGCTGAATCGGGTCCTGGCCAGCGCGGACGAATTTCTTTCGCGCATCCCGGAGGCGCATCCGCAGCATTTGCGGGTCCGTTTCGATCGAATCGCCTTGTTGCGGGAACTCGAGCGAATGCCGGAGACGGTTGCGGCGTTCGAGGCACTACCGGAGCGCACAATCGCCCCGGCCTATGTGCGTCGAGCGGCGGCCGATGCCTACCTGGCTGAAGAGCAGCCCGAAACGGCCCTGCCCCTGTACGAGTCCCTGGTTCCGGAGGACGAGCCGCCGGAGGTCTCGTTGCTGCTGGACCTCTATTACACGCACATCGCGCTCGAGGAATATTCCGCGGCGGCGGATCTGCTTGAGCGCGCCCAGCGCCACACGCCGGTCTGGCTGGATATCGATCCGGATCGTGATCCGATCCCCAACTGGGAGCGGGTCGACGTCGATCAGCTTCGGGTGTATGACGCGGCCTATCGCCAGGATCTCGATCGAGCCTGGGAACGCAGTGGAGAACTGGTCCGCCAGGCTCCGGCCCACGCCGGCCTGCGGAACACCCAGGCGCGCATGGCTCGCTGGCGCGGCTGGCCGGCGCGCTCGCGGGACATCACCGAAGTGGCGGAGCGCTGGGCGCCCGATGCACGGGATACGCGACTCAATCGGGCGGAGAATGCGCGCGACCTGGGCGAGCACGACACCTGGGTCCGGGAAGTCGAGTCCCTGCGGGCCGATTATCCCCGCAGTACGGATGTTCAGCGCCTGTCCGAAGAGCTGGAAGACCGTGGCCGCCCCTCCATCGAGAGCGAGGTCGTTTTTGGCCGGACATCGGGTGGCGAAGGGCTGGTAAGCGGTGATCGCGACCGGGAATGGCGTACCCGACTGAATTCGCCCTGGTCCGATCATCCACTTCGGGCCTTTCTGGAACATCGCTACACCACGGCGTCATTCGGCGATATCGATGGACGCTATGACCGCATTGGTGCGGGCATCGAGTGGGACGCGCGGCGCCAGCAGGCCTGGTTGCGCTTCGATCGTGATCTCAAGGGGGATGCCAATCCCGGGATCGCGGCCGGATGGTCGCGGTGGCTCGGTGACCACTGGCGGATCGGCGTCGAAGCGGACAGCTACTCGATGGAGACGCCCTTGCGGGCGATCGAAGCGGGTCTGAAAGGCTGGTCGGCCTCAGCTTCCGTGGACTGGCGGGCCCACGAATCCCTCTCGGCGTATGCCAACGTGGGCCTGTTGTCGATTGATGACGGCAATCGCCGGAGCTCGCTGGGCGGGGGCGTCACACGACGAGTGTATGCCAGTGCCCACCACACGACCGATGTGGGCACCGATTTCTTTTTCCAGAACAACAGCCAGCCGGGCGGACCCTATTTCAACCCGGAGCAGTCGGCCAGCACCTCCGTTCGGGTGGACCACGACTGGATTACCTGGCGTGACTACGACCGGGCCTTTACGCAACATTTTCACGCCGCGGTCGGTACGGGCTACCAGTCCGGGTTTGGCAGTGACCCGACGGTGGCGCTGCGCTACGAGCATCGCTGGGATCTGGATCGTCGCTGGTCCGTCGACTACGGCCTCGGCTGGGGTTCCACCACCTACGATGGTGACCGGGAAGACCGGCTGTTCGGGCTTGTGCGCCTGCGAGGGACCTTCTGATGCGTCGTCTTATGATCATCCTGCTGATGCTTGCGGGGGTATCGCATGGCCTAGTGCATGCGCAGGACGCCTTCACGATCCCGGATGGGCACTTCCTCGCGCTTTCCTATCACGATGTACGCGACGACGTGCAGCCGGGGAGGGATGCGGACCCGTACGCCGTCAGCACGCAGCGGCTGGTGGAATGGTTTGACTGGATGGAGCGGCAGGGGTGGCGGCCGGTTTCGTTGCAGCAGATCGTTGATGCCCGCGAGGGAAGGGAGCCGCTGCCGGCCAATGCGGTGCTGCTGACCTTCGATGATGGTCTGGCCAGTGTCTACAGCCACGTGTTCCCGTTGTTGCAGGCCTATGAGTATCCGGCGCTGGTCGCGCTGCAGACCGGTTGGTTGGAGACCGTCTGGGCGGGCGAGGATGTCACCTACAACCCCGAGACATTCGCGGATGTCGCGAGCCCCGAGCCGGCAGCGGATCAGCCCCCGCCCGGGACCGTCACGTACAACGAAGCGCCGCTCGGAGCCGAGGGCTTTCTGGCGCTGTCCGAGTTGCGCGAGATGCAGGCATCGGGGCTGGTGGAATTCGCCAGTCACAGTCACGACCTGCATCGCGGCATCCTGGCCAACCCGCAGGGGAACGAGCAGCCAGCGGCCATTACGCGTCGTTATGACCCGGAAATCGGCCGTTACGAGGACCACGACACGTTCCGTCAGCGGATCCTCGATGACATGCGGGCCAGCAATGCCTCGCTGGAGGCGATGGTAGGTGTTGCGCCGCGCGCCATCGTCTGGCCGTACGGCGCTCACAGTGCGGAGGTGGACGCGCTGGCGACGGAGGCCGGGATGCCCTGGTCGATCTCGCTAGGCGCGGACCCGGTCAACCACCCGGAACAAGCGCGGGTCAACCGCTTGCTGATCAGTGGAGATCCGCGGCCGGTACAGATTGCGCAGAGCGCGCGTCCCGAATCCGCGACACGCGCGACATCGCTGCAGCCACAGCGGGTGGTCCATGTGGATCTTGACTACGTCTACGATCCCGATCCGGAGCAGACCAATCGCAATCTCGGTGTACTCCTGGACCGCATCCAACGGATGCAGGTCCGCACGGTCTACCTGCAAGCCTTTGCCGACCCGAACGGTGACGGCAACGCGGATGCGTTGTACTTTCCGAATCGGCACCTGCCCGTGCGTGCCGACTTGTTCAATCGCGTCGCCTGGCAGTTGCGGACGCGGGCCGGCGTGCGCGTGTATGCCTGGATGCCACTGCTCTCCTTTGATCTGCCCGATCAGGACCTCCATGCCGAACTGTCGGTGCAGCGGCCCGGGCCCGAAGGTGCCCCCGTGCCGGCGGATCGTGACTATCGCCGCCTGAGTCCGTTTCTTCCTCAGTCCCTGGAGATTGTCGGCGAGATCTACGAGGACCTCGGGATGGCGGCAAGCGGTATTGCCGGGGTGTTGATCCACGACGACGCCTACCTGGCAGCCGACGAGGACCTGGCGGCCTGTCAGGACGGAGCGCGCTGGCCCGGAACGGACCGCCCGCTCTCGGATTGCACTCTGCGGCCGGAGGAGAAGACCCAGGCCCTGATCGATTTCGGGGAAGAGGTGATCGGCCGGCTGCGCTATTTCACCAATCTGTCTCTCGAATTTCGCACCGCGCGCAACCTGTATGCGCGGGTGATTCTCGAACCGGAAGCCGAGGAGCGGTTCGCCCAGGCGCTGCCCGCTGCGGTCGAGGCATACGACGAGGTCGCCATCATGGCCATGCCCTGGCTGGACGGGACCGAGCTTCCGCCGGATGTCTGGCTGGCCCGACTCGCGGATGCGGTGGACGAGCAGATCGGGGGCTTCGAGGACGTTGTATTCGAGTTGCAGGCGCGTGACTGGCGAGGCGAAGGCCGCTGGCTGGAAGCGACGCTCTTGCGCGACTGGATGGAGCAGCTTGTGCGGCGCGGGGTGCTGAACTTCGGGTACTACCCGGACGACTTCCTGCGGGATCAGCCGGAATTCGGCCCCACGTTCGAGGGCATGTCTCTGAATGCCTTCCCTCATCCGCGATAGGGAGTCGGCATGACCTTCAACGCCCTGACCAATTTTGCCTTCTTCTACCCGCTAATCATGGCCTGGGTCTGGATCATTGGGGGCGTCTGGTATTACCTCCGCTGGGAGCGCCGCAAGGGGGCCGATCCCGATCATCCGCCCGACAGTGGCAGTCTGGCTGCGTGCAGCATCATCATTCCTTGCTTCAACGAGGCAGAGGTGATTCGCGACACGATCCATTACGCCCATGCGAGCGAGTACCACGACTTCGAGATCATCGCCGTCAACGATGGCAGCAGCGATGCAAGCCCCGAGATCCTCGAACAATTGACTCACGAGTATCCCCGTCTGCGCGTGGTGCACCTGGCCAGCAATCAGGGCAAGGCCGTTGCCCTGCGGACCGGGGCACTGGCGGCGCAGAACGACTTTCTGATCTGCATCGACGGCGACGCGTTGCTGCATCCGAACGCTGTGGCCTGGATGATGTTCCACCTGACTTCGGGTCCCCGAGTGGGCGCCGTTACCGGTAACCCGCGCATCGTCAATCGCAGCAGCCTGCTGGGCAAGCTTCAGGTTGGGGAGTTCTCGGCCACCATCGGTCTGATCAAGCGCGCCCAGCGAGTCTACGGGCGCATATTCACCGTCTCGGGCGTGATCGCGGGTTTTCGTCGCACGGCCCTCGATCGGGTCGGGTACTGGAGCAGCGACATGGTCACCGAGGACATCGATATCTCCTGGCGGCTCCAGCTCGACCACTGGGACATACGATACGAGCCCAATGCGCTGTCTTACATCTACATGCCGGAGACTCTGGCAGGACTTTGGCGTCAGCGCCTGCGCTGGGCTCAAGGGGGGGTGGAGACGGTGCTCCGCCACGGCGCCAGTCTGTTCCATTGGCCCAAGCGGCGGCTATGGGGCGTGGCCCTCGAGTATGGGGTCAGTATCGTCTGGGCCTACGTCATGTTTGTCATCATCCTTGTGGCCTTTCTGGGTCTGGTGATCGAGCTTCCGGAAGGCTGGATCCAGCCGGGGCTGCTGCCGCAATGGGCGGGCGTAATTCTCGGACTGACCGCGCTGATGCAGTTCCTCGTCAGTTTGATGATTGATCGTCGCTACGAGGTCGATGGCCGGTTTTTCCGCAATTATTTCTGGGTGATCTGGTATCCACTGGCGTTCTGGCTGTTGTCCATGGTCACCACGGTCGTGGCGGTCCCGCGCGCCCTTCTCAAGCGTTCCGGAGAGCGTGCTCGATGGATCAGCCCGGATCGCGGGCTGCGGCCCCCGGAAGAATGAGCCCATGAAGCACTTGCGACCGCGTGTTCCCAAAATGATCGACCGCTCGGATCTGGAGCCGAGTAGAAAGCGCTATATCAGTCAGTTGGTCAGTCTTGTTGGATGGGGCATCTGGATCTACCTGTTCACACCCCTGATCGCATTGGTCGGGTGGGCGCTGGGCGTGGAGTTGTTCGAGCGCTACATCCTGGATGATCCCATGGGCACGTTGCGGGCAATTCAAACGTACGCCATCGCGATTGTCTCGGCGGGCGCGATCTTCATAGGGTGGGCCGGTTACAACTGGTTCCGCTTTCACAACAAGGAACGTCGGCGCGCACCGGAACCGGTCGGGACCGAGGAGTTGGCCCGGCATTTCGGCATCGATCGTGACGAGGCCGAGATTATCGCAACGGCTCGCATTGTGACGGTTCATTTTGATGAGACCGCACGGATCGTCGATGTCCAGACCATGGTTCCGCGAGCTCCATCGGAGCTCGCAGGCGATTCCGACGAATCCAGTGACTCTGACCCGCCGGCGGACCCGAATGGGGAGCGCCGCTACGGCTGACTGGCGGTGGTTTCTTTGTACGCCCGTTATTGGTTGGCCTTGCCGCCCGCGGGGTTACCTACACGCCGGATTGCTTCGCAGCGCTCGCAATGACGAGATGGACGCCAAGCGGGCTAGTCGCTGGTCTCGCCCTCGACCGTGGTCAGGCCGAAGGCGTGCCACATCTGCATGCCGCCGCGGTACCACTTGATGCGCTCGGCCGGGTAGCCGAGGTTGGTCAGGGTGCGGATGTTGGTGGGTGACTGGCCGCACCAGGGGCCGTTGCAGAACAGCACCAGGGTCTTCGCCCGGCTGAAGTCGTAGAAGTCGCCGTCGAAGATTGCGCCGAAGTCTTCGGTCAGCACGTTGCGCACGTCGTCCGGGTCCGCGCCGGAGGCGAAGTGCAGGCGGTCCCAGGGGATGTTGACGGCGCCGGGGATGGTGCCGCGGCGGTATTCGCGCGGGGTGCGCGAATCGATGATCACCAGGTCGTCGCGCTCCGTGGTCTGCTGGAGGTAGTCGATGAACTCCAGTTCGCCCAGGGTCTCGACGCCGCGGCCAAGGCTCATCGGCTGGATGCAGAACGGCGGGCAGGGCCGCGCGATCTGTGCGTAGTCGAGGTCGATGGTCGCGAAGGTGTCCTGGTCGCGGGCTACCGTCACGGTCTCGTTGCCGTGGCGCACGTCGAATGCGGCCATGTCGGCGGTGATGCCGACCTCCGTTTCCGCGAATGCCGGAGCGGTCAGGAACAGGACCGCCGCTGCGAGCAGGCTCGATCGCACTTTTCGTGCGCTAAAGGGTGCTTTCATGGGGGTGTCTCCGCTACGTCTCTCATACGTCGAACGTAGTCTCGAACTGCGGCGCTTGCGCGAAATTACGCCTGCCCGCGTGGGCATTTCCTGACCCGGCACGGTCCTGCACGAGGGGGCGCGCGATCCATCAGGCTTGGGGTGACCGATGATGTACGGACGCCTCGGTATTCGGGGAGTCGTGCAGGTCTGGTAGGGTGCGCGCTCGTTCGCGCGGGGCAGGTGCGCGCAGGATTGCGTCCAGAGGAAGGAAGGTGTTTGTGCTGCGAGGAATGCGTACGTTTTGGGTGGCCGGCATTGCGCTGGTGGCCACCGGGTGTTCCATCACCCAGTCGATTGAGCCACTGGATGCGGTGGATGTCAGCCTGGTCTGCGTGCTCGACAACCCCGAGATCCACATGGCTGGATTTCAGCCCGAGATGCGCGAACTGATCGAGCAGCGAGGTATCCGCACGGACGTCTATTCCGGTTCCCGCCCTGCACGGTGTTCGCATTACCTGGAACACACCGCGAACTGGAAGTGGGATCTGGCAATGTACCTCTCGTACGCCGATCTTCGCGTCTATGACGCCCAGGGCCTGGCGGGGCAGGCCACCTACGATGCCCGCAGCGGTAGCGGGCGGATGGACAAGTTCGGGCCGACCCGAGAGAAGCTGGCGCCGCTCGTGGACGAGCTGTTCGCGCAAGTGAATGCCGTGGAGTTGATCCGCGGAGGTGAACAGGCGGATCAGGGACGCGATGAAGACTCCGACGGCCGTTCGGTCGAGGCGCGACTGGAAGAGCTGGATCGCTTGCACGACCGGGGGCTGATTACCGAAGCGGCCTACGAGGAGCGCCTGCGCGCCATCCTGGCGGATCTTTAGCACGCCCCGCGCGGCGCCGCGCCCTTTCCCGACCGCTACGCGTCTTCGTCCAGCAGGTCGCGGATCTGGTCGATCACGCCGGGTTCGGTCCATTCGATGGCGCCGAACAGGTAGTAGCGCAGGCGGCCCTTGCGGTCGACGACGTAGCTGGTGGGGTAGGCCATCGCGCGCCAGTCGTCGAGGGAGTCCTGTTCCGGATCGAGGAGGATGGTGAACTCGGTCTGCACCTCGTCCTCGATGAAGCGTTGGATGGTGTCCTCGTCCTCGCCCAGGTTCACCGCCAGGATGCGAAAGCCTTCGTCGCGCAGTTCGTCCTCCAGCAGTTGCATGGACGGCATCTCGTGCACGCAGGGCGGGCACCAGCTGGCCCAGAAATTGATCAGCACCACCTCGCCGCGATAGTCCTCCAGTCGATGGATATCCCCCGCCAGGTCGGGCCGCTCCAGCGGCGGGGCCGCCACGGGTTCATCCAGGGCGTTGAGCTGTGCGTCGGTGCCGCTTGGGGTGCGTACTGCCAGGTCCGTGTCCGGTCCGGCCACGGCGGGTGTGCGTTGATGAGGCAGCCGCGTCAGCAGTTCCAAGGCGAAGATGATTTCGCGGTGGAAGGTCTCGCTGGCGAGTCGCTCGGCTTCGGTCGCATCGGGGCGGAAGAAGAAGCGGTCGCGGATCCCGGGAAGCAGGCGCGCCCCCACTGCACTGCCGCCCTCGGTCAGCCCGCTGCGAATCCGCCCGAGATGCTGGCGCTGGGGCGACTGGGCCGGTTGCAGGATGTACACCGGCAGATTGGTCAGCCGGACGATGGGTTGTAGTTCGGCCTCATCGGTATCCACGCCGGTATGCAGGAAGGGGCTGGTCATCAGCAGTCCGGCCAGGTAGTCCGCCTCGGGGTGGGCTTGTTGCCACTGGTACAGGCCGGTGAGCAGCCAGGGCAGGGCACGGTCATGCCCGAAGGCATAGACCGGTCGTCCGGTATCGGTGTGGGTTGCCTCGATCAGGTCCGTCACCGTGGCGGTGGGCATGTCGTCGAAGCTGGATGCCGCCTCGGGCAGGAAGTGGCCGGTGAACGGATCGGCCAGCCAGGTCTCGACCCCGGCCGCCTGCAGCGCCAGCGCCTGTTGTCGATGGCCGTCCTGCAGGCCGTGTTCGGAGGGGAACCACAAAAGCACGGCGTCGCCATCGGCGCGATAGCGTTCCACCGGGATCTCGGCCCCGCCGGCCTCGATCGAAGCGGCGGCGTCGACTGCGCCCGTCGGGCCGTTCGCCTCCTGCGCCAGTGCGGCGAACGGGATCATCAGCAGGGCCGCGAGGGCAAACAGGCGTACGAGAATACGGTGTGTCATGGAAACCTTGGTGAAGGGGCTCGGGAATAGACGCGCGAGAGCTTGATATTGCTCCACGGATCTCCTGCAGGGTGTCAGGATTGTGTTCGCAGTCGGGGATTCCGGTCCCTACAACGCGGGCATGCCTGCAACGGGTATGGGTTCGGCGGGGGCGATCATGATGCGGTCACGTCCGCCGTCCTTCGCGGCGTACAGGGCCTGGTCGGCGCGTCCCAGCAGCGAGTCCATGGTGTCGCCGGGGTGGAAGCTGGCGATCCCGGCCGAGCAGGTCTGGCCGTTGGGCATCGCGGTGCGCAGGCGTTCCAGCACGCGGCGGGCCTGCTGCGCATCAATGTGCGGGAACACCACCACGAATTCCTCGCCGCCAAAACGTGCCAGCAGGTCCGTGGGCCGCAGGATGGGACGCCAGGCATCCACCATTTCCTGCAGCAGGGCATCGCCGGCTGCATGGCCGTGGGAATCGTTGAAGCGCTTGAAGTGGTCAATATCCAGGAATGCGAGGTTGAGCGGGCCCTGGGTGCGTTCGGCGCGGGCGATCTCGCGGGTTAACTGTTCTTCCAGGTGGCGACGATTGCCGGCCCCGGTCAGCGGGTCGGTACGCGAGAGGTTCTCCAGGCGCTTGGCCTGGTGCTGGGTCTCGCGCAGCAATCCAGCCATGCGGTACAACACCAGCAGGAACAGCAGGATGGAGGCGATCGCCGCAACGCGAATGATCTCCATCTCGCTGCCCGCCGTGAACAGGATCACCATCGGCACCAGGACGGACGCGGCGCCCAGCACGAGCAGACGCCGGCCGGAGAGCTCGGCGTGCGAGATGTGTGCGCGCGGTTCGGTCTTCGCGGAAGGATGCCATGCCGCCGCCACGATCAGGGAATAGGCAATCAACCAGAAGGCATCGGTCAGTCCGCCCGCGGTGTACCAGCCGGTGGAGTTGCCGTGGGCGTAGAGCAGGTCGGCCGTCAGATAGGCGAGCATCCCCAGGAGGAGGAAACTGTGGGCCGTGATGCCGGTTCGGTGGAGGAACACCAGGCGCAGGACCAGGGGCAGCAGGATCAGGTCCGCGACCGGATAGCCCGTGGATACCAGCAGTTGCAGCCAGGTCAGGTCGGGGTCGTAGGTGTAGGGTGCGATCAGCAGGGCCCACCCGAGCACCGCGGCCGAAATGCCCACGATCAGGGCATCCACAAACGCGCCGTCGTCGCGTGCGGTCTGGCTTCCCAGTTGCCACAGCGCGATGGCGAACAGCGGGTATACCGACAGGTAGAAGATATCCGCGGCTGAGGGGAAGGGTTCCAGGCCCTGCAGATCGAGCCAGTACCAGATGCCGTGGCCGATGGCCGCCAGCGTCAGTACGGTGGCGATCAGGCCCCAGGCGGTCGCGGCGAATGGCCTCGGCCGGCGCAGTGCGGCGATGCCGACAGCGAGGGCAGCGCTTGTGGTGCCCAGCACGTAGAGACTGCTGGCCAGCAGGCCATAGGGCAGGGCGACATAGGTTGCGGTCAGCAGGAGGCCAATGCCCAGAAGAACCTGCCAGGTATCCGGCCGAACGGCCCGGGCGCCGCGATGGTTTCCCCCGTCAGCGCAGTGCGTGTCGTCGTGCTGGATACTGGCCCATTTCCCCATGGATAATATGGTGACAGACCGATTGCGGGTTGTCCCGTTTCGGCATGCCTCTTGAGCCGCTCAGCCGGGCGCCACGGGCTACAAATAGCCCGTGGCGCCCGGCAGGTTACGTTACAGGCCGATCAGTTCGGCGTGGACACCGGTCGCGGTTACCGTGTCCAGCAGCTTGCGGCTGTCGACCCGTTCCGGATCGTACTCCACCACCATCAGGTGGGGCCGTTCGTCGTGACTGGAGGCGGCCATGACGCCGGGGAGTTCACGCAGGGTGTCCTGGATGCGCTCGCGGGCCGCGTGGTCGGTGTTTTCGTCGATGTGGATGGTGACATCCGCCATGTGATTGCTCATTGGGGGTTCCTTCGGCTGCTGGGCCGTGTGCCTTTACCCTGAATATAGACACTGTACGGGGTGGCTCAAGCGGAGGCCTGGCCGGCGGCGGAACAGGGGGCTATGGTGGAGGGATGGACGCCACAAGGAGAATCACGATGCGAGCGATCTGGCTGGGACTGGCCCTTGCCGCGGTAGGTAGTACCGCGCAGGCCGAAGAACTGACGGGCGACACGCTGCTGGAGGCCGCCAACGCCGAGATCACCAACATCGACAAGGAGGGCCTGCAGGAGTGGATCGCCAGCGAGCCGGACCATGTCGTGATCGACGTGCGCACCCGCACCGAGATCGAGCACACCGGCGGGCAGATCCGGTCCAGCGAGACGCTCAATATCCCGCGTGGCTGGATCGAGTTCGAGGTGCCCGGCGAGATCCCGGACAAGGACACCCCGATCGTCGTCTATTGCGGCCAGAACCTGCGCAGCGTGGCCGCCGCGCAGACCCTGCAGCAGATGGGCTACACCAACGTGCAGAACTACCCCGGCGGCTTCTTCGAGTGGCAGGACGCGGGCCTGCCACTGTACGTGCTCGACAAGGCGCGCGACTCGTTCCTTTATGACCGGCCGCAGGAGGTGACCGATGGCGTGTGGTCGGCGATCGGCGCGACCCAGCCCTCCACCTACGAGAACTCCGGCCACAACAACAACCTGTCGTTCATCATTACCGAGGACGGCGTGGTGGTGATGAACGCCGGCGACAACTACCTGCTGGCGAAATCACTGCACGAGGAGATCCGGAAGCTCACCGACCAGCCAGTGAAATACGTGGTGCTGGAGAACGCCCAGGGCCATGCCATGCTCGGCATGACCTACTGGCAGGAGCAGGGCGCCACGGTGATCGCGCACAAGGATGCCTGGCGCGAGATCGAGGCCAACGGCCAGGCCAGCCTGGAGGGCGCGGCCAATCGTACCCGCGACAAGGCGTTCATGACCGAGCTGGGTACGCCGGATGTGACCTTCGCCACCCGCCTCGACCTGGACATGGGTGGCGAGACCATCCAGATCCGCTACCTCGGACCGGGCCATGCCCCGGGCGATATCGCCATCTGGGCGCCCGCGCGCAAGGCGCTCATTACCGGCGACCTGGCCTTTCACCAGCGCATGCTCCCGATCTTCGATTACACCGATACCGCCGGCTGGATCGAGACCTGGCACGAACTGGAGGCCCTGGATGCCGACTACATCATCCCGGGTCACGGCGAGCCGGTGAATGACTTCGACGTGCTGCGCCTCTACACCCACGACTACCTCGTGCATCTGCGCGAGGAGGTCCAGCGCATCCTCGACGAGGGCGGCACGCTGAACGATGCCTACAACATCGACCAGTCCGCCTACCGCCACCTGGACACCTACGGCGAGCTGCACCGTCAAAACGCCGGCCGCGTTTTCCGCACCATGGAGTTCGAGGACTTCTGAACCAGAATCCGGGTGCGGTGACCCGGTCATTGCGATCGCAGCGAAGCAATCTCCATCCGAAACCACCGGACCCAGGGTCGACTCAGGGTCCGGTGGTATATCCCTGGGCGGGACCGGCGGCATTGGGCTCGGTCGACAAGCTCGCAAAGCCTTTTTCTCACCCCATATCGGCTTGCATATGGCATTCACCAGATATTCGCGCTAAATTAGAACGAACGTTCGGTTCGGTTGTGGTGATGACGGAAAACCCGAAGCAATCAGTGCGCGGTGCCGCGCTGCGCAAGCTCGTGCTGGATACCGCCCTGGAGCGGTTCAGTCGTGATGGCTATTTCAATACCTCCATCCATGACATCCGTCGCCAGGCCGGGGTCTCCATCGGCTCGATCTATCACCACTTCGGCAACAAGGAGGCGCTGGCCAAGGCGCTGTACGACGACCTGCTGCAACGCATGGACGCCGGCCTGGCCGAGGTGATGGGGCGCGAGAGTGACTGCCGTGCGCGCTGTGACGGGATCATCGCGTTCCTGTTCCAGGCCGCGATCGAGGCCCCTCAGACCCTGCGCTTCGTGCTGGAGGCGCGCCACCGCGAGTTCCTTCCGGACGAGCCGCCGGTGTGTTCCTCGCAGCCGTTCCAGCGCATGCGCGAGTGCATCGAGCAGGGCATCGAGCGTGGCGAGGTACGACCGATGGAGGTTCCGGTAGCCGCTACCGCCGCGTTCGGCGGCGCGATCCGCCTGCTGCACCTGCACCTCGACGGTGTCCTGGAGCAACCGCTGGCGCACTACCTGGCCGAGACGCAGGAGGCCGCCTGGCGCGCCATCGTCATGACCCCTGCGGACAACCCGTAACCCCGCTTCCACCACGAAGGAGAGTCCCCTGATGAAGATCGTTGCTTCCCTGTTCCTGCTGTTTGCCTTGTCCCTGTCCGCCTTGAGCGTCCAGGCCGATACCCCCACCGATGCCCGGGCCCTGGAGGGCGTCGAGCAGGGCCGCGTGGTGTTCGACCTGAACAACAACGACCCGGAGATGCTGGCGCTGTACCTGATGGTGATTCGCGAGACCTTTGAAGACCTGAACGATCAAGGTGTCGAGCCGGACATGATTCTGGCGTTTCGCGGGCGGGCCGTGACCATGGTGTCCGAGGACCGCGAACGCTTCGATCTGACCGAGTTCGACCACCTCGACGCCATCGAGGAGCACGTGGCTGCGTTGAAGGAGAAGGGCGTTCGCATGGAGTCCTGTGCCGTGGCCACCCGCCTGTTCGGGGTCGAACATGGCGAGCTGCTGCCCGGCATCGAACCGGTGCGCAACACCTTCGTCTCCCTGACCGGCTATCAGGCGCAGGGCTACGCGGTCATCCCCATCTACTGAGTCCGAGTGATTCAGGCTCCGAGTCCGGGGACGAGACACCCGGACCTAAACCACGAAAGGAGGAGTATCCATGCGAAACCGAATAGTGATCCTGCTTGTGGCCCTGCTGCTGCCGCTCGGGCTGGGTTCGACGGCCGCCGCCGAGGGCCTGGACAACCGCGAGGCGACCCAGGGCATCGAGACCATGCGAGCGGTGTACGACATGCGCAAGTCCGACCCGAACGTGATGCTCGCCTATTTGCGTGGCATCGCCACCAACCACGAGAACCTGATCAAGGAGGGTGTGGAGCCCGATCTGCGCATGGTCTTCATCGCTGAGGCCGTCAAGTTCATCACCACGGACCCCGAGCCGGAGATCGCCATCGACCACGGCGACACCCTGGAAGAGATCGCCAAGGCCGTCGAACGCCTCGATGAGCTGGGCGTGAAGATGGAGGTCTGCGGCGCCGCGACCCGCGCCTACGGGGTGGACAACGACAAGGTGCTGGACGCGATCCAGCCGGTCCGCAGTGGGTTCATCGCCGTCATGGGGTACCAGAACCAGGGCTACGCACTGGTCCCCGTCTACTGAGTTCCCGTCGGCCCTCACACGGGCCCGTTCTTGTCGTCGCAGGGAGGCGACGACTGTTTTGCCGGCAGCGGAGTGGAAAACCGCTGCGAACCTGTCCGGGGGGCGTCGGGCGCACGGGGCATCCGTGACCCGGTCTCCCTGATCATCGGTCCCTCCTCTATCGGCCTCGAGTGACGCCCTCCACTCGGCCCCGTGCTTTTCGAATACCATGCTGCGCGAGATTCGGGAGTTGCTCCGGCGGGAAACCTTGCGGGCGGGGCGGTGTCCCAGCCTCGCGTGCTGCCAAACGGCATTGGCGCGAAGTGATTTCGCACCGTGGGCGCCCCGGACGATCGAACCGGGGCGCCCACGGCCCTCACCGAATCCACGGGATCAACGCAATGCCCAGCAGTCGTGATCTGCTTGACGGACTGGCCCACCTGACGGGGATCCGCAATGCCCGGCGTCTGGAGTACAGCCTGCTCAAGACGCTGGACGACATCTAAGAGTGCCCTCATCTGGGCGATTCAGCTTGATGCAGAAGGCCAGCCCCGGAGCCTGCATACCTTTGATCGCAAGCACGATGCCGTGATGACGGTGCCGTTCGATCCCGAGGATCAGCCTGTGCCCGCCGGGTTGCTGGAGCAGGCGTTGGCGACCGGTCAGCCGGTTTCGGAGGCCGACGTGTCCGGCCGTCGGGTCTCGGTCTTTCCGATGTCCGGGCTCAACGAGTTCAGTATCTGCCTGGTGTTTTCATTCGATGGCGATGGCGCGTCACTGGATGCACGCCTGGTCAAGAGTTTCCTTTCGGTGTATCGCAACTTCGTCAAGCTGATTGATGACGCCCAGACCGATGAGCTCACCGGTCTGCTTAACCGCAAGACCTTCGACGACAATTTTCGCGACCTTGCGACACTGGAGCGCAGCGTCCACCGGCCGGGCCTGGAGGAGGACCGCCGCCAGGAGGCCGATCCCGAGGAGACTCAGATCTGGCTGGGCGTGATCGACATCGACGACTTCAAGAAGGTCAATGACGGATTCGGCCATGTCTACGGCGACGAGGTGTTGATTCTGCTCGCGCGGCTGCTGCAACAGAGTTTCCGCGACAATGACTTGGTCTATCGCTTTGGCGGCGAGGAGTTCGTGGTGCTGGCCGAGGTTGCCGGTGCCGACAGGGCGGCCGCAGCCTTCGAACGCCTGAAACACGCGGTCGCCGCCTACACCTTGCCGCGGGTCGGCCGGGTTACGACCAGTATCGGCGTGACCCAGTTGCGCCCCTATGTCGACTTCCCGTAAATTCGGTCCATTGAAAACTGGAGGTCTCCGGGCACACTAGAGCCAAAGGAGGCCGAGATGCGCAAGAGTCGGTTTACGGAGAGTCAGATTGTTCAGACGCTGAAGCAGGTCGAAGGCGGCCGGAAGGTGAAGGACGTCTGTCGGGAGATCGGGGTCTCTGAGGCGACCTACTACCAGTGGAAGTCGAAGTACGGTGGCATGGAGGCTGCGGACGTCCGACGGCTGAAGGAGCTGGAGGACGAGAACAACCGGCTCAAACGGATGTATGCCGAGCTGGCCCTGGAGAACACGGCCCTGAAGGACGTGATCACAAAAAAGCTCTGAGCCCGGACGATAAGCGCCGTGTGGTCACTGCGTTGACGCAGGACCACGGGCTGAGTCAGCGCCGGGCCTGTCAGGCGGCAGGGGTTGCGCGGTCGGTGGTGCGGTACCGCAAGCAACCGGACCGGGACGATGCGGTGATCGCGCTACTGCAGGAGTTGGTGGAGCGCTATCCGGAACGGGGCTTTGGCAAGCTGTTCAAGCTGATCCGGCGTCGGGGCATGCCCTGGAACCACAAGCGGGTCTGGCGCGTGTACTGCGCCCTGAAGCTGAACCTGCGGCGCAAGGGCAAGCGCCGTTTGCCACCACGGGAGCCACGGCCCCTGGCGTCGACCGAGGCCCCCAACGCGTGCTGGTCGGCGGACTTTATGTCGGATGCGCTATGGGACGGACGGCGCTTTCGCACCTTCAACGTGGTGGATGACTTCAACCGGGAAGCGCTGGCCGTGGAGATCGATCT
>NZ_AQYC01000002.1:0-16174 GCF_000380625.1 Thioalkalivibrio sp. ALMg9 | reverse complement strand
TCGAAGTGCGTGTGCGGGGTAATCGAACCCGGCTTGCACAGCACCTGACCACGCTGGACGTCGTCGCGCTTGGTGCCACGCAGCAGAATGCCGACGTTGTCGCCCGCTTCGCCCTGATCCAGCAGCTTGCGGAACATCTCGACACCGGTGACGGTGGTCTTCTGCGTGTCGCGAATGCCGACGATCTCGATCTCTTCGCCCACCTTCACCACGCCGCGCTCGATACGACCGGTCACCACGGTGCCGCGACCGGAGATCGAGAACACGTCTTCCACCGGCATCAGGTACGCGCCGTCCACGGCACGCTCCGGCTCCGGAATCCAGGTGTCCATCGCTTCGACCAGCTTGTAGATCGCCGGGGCGCCCACTTCGCTCTCGTCACCTTCCAGCGCCTTCAGCGCGGAACCGGTGATGACCGGGGTGTCGTCACCCGGGAAGTCGTACGAGGACAGCAGGTCGCGTACTTCCATCTCGACCAGCTCCAGCAGCTCCGGATCATCGACCATGTCGGCCTTGTTCAGGAACACCACGATGTACGGAACACCGACCTGACGCGCCAGCAGGATGTGCTCGCGGGTCTGCGGCATCGGGCCATCGGCCGCCGACACCACCAGGATCGCGCCATCCATCTGCGCCGCACCCGTGATCATGTTCTTCACGTAGTCCGCGTGACCGGGGCAATCGACGTGCGCATAGTGACGAAGGTCGGATTCGTACTCGACGTGCGCGGTCGCAATCGTAATACCGCGGGCCTTCTCTTCCGGCGCGTTGTCGATCTGGTCAAATGCGCGGGCTTCACTCCCGTACTTCTTGCCCAGCACCGCCGTCATCGCCGCCGTCAGCGTCGTTTTCCCATGGTCCACATGACCAATCGTACCCACATTCACATGCGGCTTCTTACGCTCGAACTTTTCCTTGGACACAGCTCAAACCTCTTTACAGTTCTTTCAAATAACGCGAATTCGGGATCAGGACGCTTTGGCGGCTACCGCCTCGGCGATCTGCGCGGGGGCCTCGGCGTACTTCTCGAATTCCATCGAGTAGGTCGCGCGACCCTGACTCATCGAGCGCAACTGGGTCGAGTAGCCGAACATCTCGGACAGGGGAACCTCGGCCCGCAGCAGCTTCTGCCCGGCGACGTCTTCCATGCCCTTCACCAGGCCACGACGGCGATTGAGGTCGCCCATCACGTCGCCCATGTACTCTTCGGGTGTCTCCACCTCGACCTTCATCATCGGCTCAAGAAGCACGGCGCCGGCCTTCAGCGCGCCTTCCTTGAAGGCCATGGAGCCCGCAACCTTGAACGCCATCTCGTTGGAGTCAACGTCATGGTAGGAACCGTCGAACAGCGTGACCTTCACGTCCTCGACCGGATAGCCGGCGAGCACACCATTGGACATCTGCTCGGCCACACCCTTGTTGACCGCCGGGATGTAGTCCTTGGGCACCACACCGCCCACGATGGCGTTCTCGAACTGGTACCCGCTACCGGGTTCCAGCGGCTCGAGGCGCAGCCACACGTGGCCATACTGGCCGCGACCGCCCGACTGCCGCACAAACTTGCCTTCCTGCTCGACCGTCTTGCGAATGGTCTCGCGGTAGGCCACCTGGGGCTGCCCAACGTTCGCCTCGACCTTGAACTCGCGCTTCATGCGGTCCACCAGCACCTCGAGATGGAGCTCGCCCATACCCGAGATGATGGTCTGACCGGACTCTTCGTCGGTATGCACCTTGAAGGACGGATCTTCCTGCGCCAGCTTGTTCAGCGCGATGCCCATCTTTTCCTGGTCGGTCTTGGTCTTCGGTTCGACCGCGATGGAGATCACCGGCTCCGGGAACTCCATGCGCTCGAGCTCGACCGGGTCATTCGGATCGCACAGCGTCGTACCCGTGTACAGATCCTTCAGGCCCACTACCGCGCCGATGTCGCCTGCACGCAGCTCCTTGATCTCCTCGCGGGAATTGGAGTGCATCTGCAGGATACGCCCAATCCGCTCGCGGCGGTTGTTTTGCGTATTCAGCACCGAGTCTCCGGCCGACAGCACGCCCGAATAAACACGGACGAAGGTCAGGGAACCCACATAGGGGTCGGTCATGATCTTGAACGCCAAAGCCGCGAAGGGCTCGTCGTCCGACGCGTGCTTGGCCACCGGCTCTTCGGTGCCTGCTTTCACGCCCTTGATCGCCTTGACCTCCTCCGGAGAGGGCAGGTACTCGACAACCGCATCCAGCATTGCCTGGACGCCCTTGTTCTTGAAGGCGGAACCGCACAGCATCGGGACAATCTCGAGCGCCAGGGTCCGTTGACGCAGGGCCGACTTGACTTCTTCCTCGCTGAGGTCACCCTCGTTGAGGTACTTGTCCATCAGCTCTTCGTTCGCCTCGGCGGCGGCCTCGAGCATGTTCTCGCGCCACTTGTCAGCTTCAGCCTTCAGGTCATCGGGGATGTCCTTGTACTCGAAGCTGATACCGAAGTTCTCTTCGTCCCAGTAGATCGCCTGCATCTTGACCAGGTCGATCACACCCTTGAACTGGTCCTCGGCGCCAATCGGCAGCTGGATCGGCACCGGGTTGGCCTGCAGGCGCTCCCTCATCTGCTCGTAGACGCGCAGGAAGTCGGCGCCGGCGCGGTCCATCTTGTTGACGAACGCGAGACGCGGCACGGCGTACTTGGTCGCCTGACGCCAGACCGTCTCGGACTGCGGCTGCACACCGCCCACGGCGCAATACACCATGACCGCCCCGTCGAGCACGCGCATGGAACGTTCGACCTCGATGGTGAAGTCCACGTGCCCGGGCGTATCGATGATGTTCACTCGATGCTCGTCGAACTGCTTGGCCATGCCGGACCAGAAGCTGGTGGTCGCCGCGGAGGTAATGGTGATCCCGCGCTCCTGCTCCTGCTCCATCCAGTCCATCGTGGCGGCGCCGTCATGCACCTCGCCGATCTTGTGCGACAGACCGGTATAGAACAGGATGCGCTCGGTCGTCGTCGTCTTGCCGGCGTCGATGTGCGCGCTGATCCCGATATTCCGGTAGCGCTTCAGTGGTGTCTTGCGTGCCACGGTGAGCCTCTCTAAATCTGGTTTACCAGCGGAAGTGAGCGAACGCCTTGTTCGCTTCCGCCATGCGGTGAGTGTCTTCGCGCTTCTTGACGGCCGAACCCTTGCTGTCCGAGGCGTCCATCAGTTCGCCGGCCAGCTTCAGGGCCATGGTGCGCTCGCCCCGCTTGCGGGCGGCCTCGACCACCCAGCGCATGGCCAGCGCATCCTGACGCACCGAGCGCACTTCCACCGGAACCTGGTAGGTCGCACCACCAACGCGGCGGGACTTCACCTCGACACGCGGGCGAATGTTATCCAGGGCGCGTTCCAGCGCACCCATCCCGTCGCCCTGCTTGGACTCGATCTGATCCAGGGCGCCATACACGACCTGTTCGGCGACGGACTTCTTGCCGTCACGCATCACCGTGTTGATGAACTTGGCCAGGCGCTCGCTTCCGAACTTCGGGTCGGGGAGGATGTGACGCTTGGGGGCTGCTGCTCTTCTAGACATGTTTCAGTTCCCGGACTGGATCATGGATCACGGTTAGGATTTGGGACGCTTGGTGCCG
Source organism: Thioalkalivibrio sp. ALMg9 (assembly GCF_000380625.1). Lineage (NCBI taxonomy): Bacteria > Pseudomonadati > Pseudomonadota > Gammaproteobacteria > Chromatiales > Ectothiorhodospiraceae > Thioalkalivibrio > Thioalkalivibrio sp. ALMg9. The sequence continues at coordinate 12,561 of NZ_AQYC01000002.1, read as the reverse complement.
TACTTGGATCGGCCCTGCATGCGCTTCTGCACACCCTGGGTATCCAGGCTGCCGCGCACCGTGTGGTAACGCACACCCGGGAGATCCTTAACACGGCCGCCACGAATCAGGACCACCGAGTGCTCCTGCAGGTTGTGGCCTTCCCCACCGATGTAGCTACTAACTTCGTAGCCGTTGGTCAGCCGTACGCGCGCAACCTTGCGCAGCGCGGAGTTCGGCTTCTTCGGGGTGGTCGTGTAGACACGGGTGCAGACCCCGCGCTTCTGCGGGGAACCCTGCAGCGCCGGCACGTCGCTCTTTTCGACGGGGCGCTTGCGGGGCTTGCGTACCAACTGGTTGATCGTGGCCATGAAACCCTTTCTCCTAGCCTAAAAATAACGACAGGCCGGCGCCGAGACCGGACTGTCGAGGGAGCGGAAGTCTAATCGCCGCCCCCGTGAGTGTCAAGGTGGGACGGGTCACTCGGACCCGTCTTCCGTGGTACCCGGGTCGGTCGTAGCCGGTTCGGAGTCGGCGATCACCGCCGGCGCCTCCGCGACCGTCTCGAACTCGGGCATTTCCAGTGCGCGCTTGCGGCGACGCTCCTTGTGATAGGCGAGGCCCGTCCCCGCGGGGATCAGGCGTCCGACAATCACATTTTCCTTCAGGCCGCGCAGATCATCACGCGCACCGCGGGTCGAGGCCTCGGTGAGCACGCGGGTGGTCTCCTGGAAGGAGGCCGCAGAGATGAACGACTCGGTCACCAGCGACGCCTTGGTGATACCCAGGAGCACGCGCTCGTAGGTTGCCGGCTGCTTGTCGGCACCCAGCTGCTCGTTCTCCTCCAGCACCCGAATGCGATCCACCTGGTCCCCGGCGAGGAACTTGGTGTCGCCGGCGTCCTCGATGTTCACCTTGCGCATCATCTGGCGGACGATCACCTCGATGTGCTTGTCGTTGATCTTCACACCCTGGAGACGGTAAACGTCCTGGATCTCCTGGACCTGGTACTCGGCCAGGGTGGTGACACCGCGCAGACGGATGATGTCATGCGGATCCAGCTCACCGTCCACCACGACCTCGCCACGCTCGACACGCTCGCCTTCGAACACGTTCACGGTACGCAGCTTGGGAATCATCATCTCGACCGGGTCACCCTTGTCCGGGGTGATCACGAGACGCTGCTTGCCCTTGGTCTCCTTGCCGAAGGACACGGTACCCGAGATCTCGGCCAGCACCGCCGGCTCCTTGGGACGCCGCGCCTCGAACAAGTCGGCCACACGCGGCAGACCACCGGTGATGTCACGCGTCTTGGAGGATTCCTGCGGCAGGCGGGCAATGACGTCACCCACCTCGACCCGGGCGTTGTCCTCCAGGTTGAAGATCGCATTGGCCGGCAGCATGTACTGCGCGGGCATGTCGGTCCCCGGGATGTACACCTCGTTGCCGTCGTCGTCCAGCAGCTTGACCGTCGGGCGCAGATCCTTGCCCGCCGTAGAGCGGCTCTTCGGATCCAGGACCACGTTGGACGACAGGCCGGTGAACTCATCGGTCTCCTTGGTGACCGTCACGTTCTCCACGAAGTCCGCGAGACGCAGGTTACCGGCCACCTCGGTGACGATCGGATGGGTATGCGGATCCCAGCTCGCGACTTCCTGCCCAGCTTCCACGGCATCGCTGTCGTGGACCGTGATAAGCGCGCCATAGGGAATCTTGTAGCGCTCCCGTTCGCGACCCTGATCGTCGATCACACCCAGCTCGCCGGAGCGCGAGACCGCGACCAGGTTGCCGGCCTTGTTGGTGACCGTCTTCAGGTTATGCAGACGGACAGAACCGGAGCTCTTCACCTGGATCGCACTAACCGTCACGGCCCGGCTCGCGGCCCCGCCAATATGGAAGGTACGCATCGTCAGCTGGGTACCCGGCTCGCCGATCGACTGCGCGGCGATGACGCCCACGGCCTCGCCGGCGTTGACCTCGTGGCCACGCGCCAGATCACGCCCATAGCACTTGGCACAAATGCCCTGGCGGGTCTCGCAGGTAATCGCGGAACGCACCAGCACTTCGTCGACCGAAGCGGCATCCAGGGAGTCCACCATCGCTTCATCGAGCAGCGTGCCGGCGGGGATCAATACCTCATCCGCACCCGGGCGCAGCACGTCGACCGCAGTGGTCCGCCCGAGCACGCGATCGCGCAATGGCTCGACCACGTCACCGCCTTCAATGATGGGCTTCATCAGCAGACCCTGCTGGGTCCCGCAGTCCGGCTGGGTTACCACGACGTCTTGCGAGACATCCACCAGGCGGCGGGTCAGGTAGCCCGAGTTTGCGGTCTTCAACGCCGTATCGGCCAGCCCCTTACGGGCGCCGTGGGTGGAGATGAAGTACTGCAAGACGTTCAGACCTTCGCGGAAGTTCGCCGTGATCGGCGTCTCGATGATCGAGCCGTCCGGCTTGGCCATCAGGCCACGCATGCCGGCCAGCTGACGGATCTGCGCGGCGGAGCCACGCGCACCGGAGTCGGCCATCATGAAGATCGAGTTGAACGAGTTCTGCTCGACCGTCTCGCCATCCTTGTTGACGACCTTCTCCTTGCCGAGCCGCTCCATCATGGCCTTGGCGACCTGGTCATTACAGTGAGACCAGATATCCACGACCTTGTTGTAACGTTCGCCCTTGGTCACGAGACCCGAGGCGTACTGGTTCTCGATCTCCTTAACCTGTTCTTCGGCGCCCTGCAGGATCGGCTGCTTCTCGTCCGGGATCACCATGTCGTCGGCGCAGAAGGAGACGCCGGCACGGGTGGAGTAATAGAAGCCCGCGTACATCAACTGGTCCGCGAACACCACCGTATCCTTCAGACCCAGGCGGCGATAGCACTGGTTGATCAGGCCGGAGATCGCCTTCTTGTTCAGCTCGCGGTCGATCAGCTCGAACGGCAGACCCTTGGGCATGATGCGCGACAGAATCGCGCGACCCACGGTGGTCTCCAGGCGCAGGTACGGCAGGCTCTCGCCCTCGCTGACCTCGGCCATGGTGTCGCCAATCCGCACGGTAACGCGCGCGTGCAGATCCACCAGCTTGTGCTCGTAGGCGCGGTGGACTTCATCCACGTCGGCGAACGTCATGCCTTCGCCCTTCGCGTTCACCTTCTCGCGCGACAGGTAGTAGAGCCCCAGGACAATATCCTGCGACGGCACGATGATCGGCTCGCCGTTGGCCGGGGACAGCACGTTGTTGGAGGACAGCATCAGCGTGCGCGCCTCCAGCTGGGCCTCCAGCGACAGCGGCACGTGCACGGCCATCTGGTCACCGTCGAAGTCCGCGTTGAACGCGGCGCAGACCAGCGGGTGCAGCTGGATCGCCTTGCCTTCGATCAATACCGGCTCGAACGCCTGGATACCCAGGCGGTGCAGGGTCGGCGCGCGGTTCAGCATGACCGGGTGCTCGCGGATCACCTCTTCCAGGATATCCCAGACCTCGGGACCTTCCTTTTCCACCGCCTTCTTCGCGGCCTTGATGGTGGTCGCGAGACCACGGCGCTGCAGCTTGCCGAAGATGAACGGCTTGAACAGCTCCAGGGCCATGCGCTTGGGCAGACCGCACTGGTGCAGGCGCAGGGTCGGGCCCACCACGATCACCGAGCGACCGGAGTAGTCGACACGCTTGCCCAGCAGGTTCTGGCGGAAGCGGCCCTGCTTGCCCTTGATCATGTCGGCCAGGGACTTCAGCGGGCGCTTGTTGGTACCGGTGATGGCACGGCCGCGACGGCCGTTGTCCAGCAGCGCGTCCACGGACTCCTGCAGCATGCGCTTTTCGTTGCGCACGATGATGTCCGGGGCATTCAGCTCCAGCAAGCGACGCAGACGGTTGTTTCGGTTGATCACCCGGCGGTACAGATCATTGAGGTCGGACGTCGCAAACCGGCCGCCATCCAGCGGCACCAGCGGACGCAGGTCCGGCGGCAGTACCGGCAGCACCTTCATGATCATCCACTCCGGCTTGTTGCCGGAATCGAGGAAGGCCTCGACCAGCTTGAGCCGCTTGCCGAAGCGCTTGATCTTGGTCTCGGAACCGGTCTCGGTCAGGTCCTGGCGCAGCTTCGTCGCCTCGGCCGGCAGATCCATTTCCTTCAACAGGCTCAGCACGGCCTCCGCGCCCATCAGCGCGGTGAAGTCGTCACCGTGCTCTTCCATCGCCTCGAGGTATTCCTCGTCGGTCAGGAGCTGGCGCTTCTCCAGCGTGGTGAAGCCCGGATCGGTGACGATGAAGGACTCGAAGTACAGGACCTTCTCGATGTCCTTCAGGGTCATGTCGAGCAGCAGGCCGATACGGGACGGCAAGCTCTTCAGGTACCAGATGTGGGCAACCGGCGAGGCCAGGTCGATATGGCCCATGCGCTCGCGCCGGACCTTGGTCTGGGTCACTTCGACGCCGCACTTCTCGCACACCACGCCACGATGCTTCAGGCGCTTGTACTTGCCGCACAGGCACTCGTAGTCCTTCACCGGCCCGAAGATCTTCGCGCAGAACAGGCCATCACGTTCCGGCTTGAACGTCCGGTAATTGATGGTTTCCGGCTTCTTCACCTCGCCAAAGGACCAGGAACGGATCTGGTCCGGGGACGCAAGACCGATGCGGATCGCATCGAACTCTTCCGGCTGGGTCTGTTGCTTGAACAGATTCAGGAGGTCTTTCATTCGCTTGCCTCACAAACTTGGTTTCGAGGGGCGCACTGCGCCCCGTCGGATCACAATCGGATCGGAGAAGATCAGTCCTGCTCGAGCTCGATATTGATGCCGAGCGCCTTGATCTCCTTCATGAGCACGTTGAACGACTCGGGGACGTTGGCCTCCATGTGGTGCTCACCGTCAACGATGTTCTTGTACATCTTGTTGCGGCCCTGCACGTCGTCCGCCTTCACCGTCAGCATTTCCTGCAGCGTATAGGCGGCGCCGTAGGCCTCCAGTGCCCAGACCTCCATCTCGCCGAAGCGCTGACCACCGAACTGCGCCTTGCCGCCCAGCGGCTGCTGGGTGACCAGCGAGTACGGGCCGGTGGAACGTGCATGCATCTTGTCGTCGACCAGATGGTTCAGCTTCAGCATGTGCATGTAGCCCACGGTGACCGGGCGGTCGAAGCCGTCCCCGGTGCGCCCGTCGTACAACTGGGCCTGCCCCGTTTCCGGCAGGTCCGCCAGACGCAGCATCTCCTTGATCTCGGCCTCTTCGGCGCCGTCGAACACCGGCGTCGCCATCGGCACGCCACCGCGCAGGTTGCGGCACAGGGTGATGATCTCGGGGTCCGACATGGAGTCGAGGTCCACCTTGCGTTCGCGGTTGTTGTAGATCTTGTCGAGGAACTCGCGCAGCTTCGCGATCTCGGCTTGCGCCTCGAGCATGCGGTTGATCTTGTGACCGAGACCTCGGGCCGCCCAACCCAGGTGCACTTCCAGCACCTGGCCGACGTTCATGCGCGAGGGCACGCCCAACGGGTTCAGCACCACGTCGACCGGGGTACCGTCCTCGAGGAACGGCATGTCCTCTTCCGGCACGATCATCGAGATCACGCCCTTGTTTCCGTGGCGACCGGCCATCTTGTCGCCCGGCTGCAGGCGGCGCTTCACGGCCACGTAGACCTTGACCATCTTCTGCACGCCTGGCGGCAGGTCGTCGCCCGCGGCCAGCTTGGCCTTCTGGTGCTCGAACTTCTTCTCGAACGCCTCGTGCTGATCCTTGATCTGGCGACCCAGGTCTTCCAGCTGGCTGTTGACCGCATCGTCCTGCAGGCGGACCTCGAACCACTTGTCGCGGGACAACCCCTGCAAATACTTCTTGGTCACCTTGGAGCCATCACCCAGCCCATCCGGGCCACCGGCGGCGGTCTTGTTGACCAGCAGCCTTTCGACGCGGGCGTAGATGTCATCCTCGTAGATGCGCAGCTGGTCCTTCAGGTCCTTCTGCACAGCGGCGAGATCGTCGGCCTCGATCGACCGGGCGCGGGCGTCTTTCTCCACACCGTCGCGGGTGAAAACACGCACGTCGATCACCGTCCCCTCGATGCCGGACGGCACACGCAGGGAGGTGTCCTTCACGTCCGAGGCCTTCTCGCCAAAGATCGCCCTCAGGAGCTTCTCTTCCGGCGTCAGCTGGGTCTCGCCCTTCGGCGTGACCTTGCCGACCAGGATGTCGCCCGGGTTCACCTCGGCCCCGACGTAGACCACGCCGGACTCGTCCAGCTTGTTCAGCAACGACTCGGAGACGTTCGGGATATCCGCGGTGATCTCTTCCTGGCCAAGCTTGGTGTCACGAGCGACACAGTTGAGCTCCTCGATGTGGATCGTGGTGTAACGATCCTCCTGCACCACGCGCTCCGAGATCAGAATCGAGTCCTCGAAGTTGTAGCCATTCCAGGGCATGAACGCGACCATCATGTTCTGCCCCAGCGCGAGCTCGCCCAGATCCGTGGACGAGCCATCGGCAATCGCGTCACCGCGGGCGATTTCGTCGCCCACCGCAACCAGAGGACGCTGGTTGATGGAGGTGTTCTGGTTGGACCGCGAGTACTTGGTGAGGTTGTAGATATCCACGCCCGGCTCGCCGGCGACGGTTTCGTCGTCGTTCACACGGACCACCACACGACCGGCGTCCACCGAGTCCACCGTACCGCCGCGCTTGGCGACGATCGCGGAGCCGGAGTCGATGGCGACGGCGCGCTCGATACCGGTACCCACCAGCGGCTTGTCGGCCCGCAGGCACGGCACGGCCTGACGCTGCATGTTCGCGCCCATCAGGGCGCGGTTGGCATCGTCATGCTCCAGGAATGGCAGCAACGCGGCGGCCACGGACACGATCTGCTTTGGCGAGACGTCCATGTACTGGATCTTGTCCGGAGACGAGATCGTGAACTCCTCCTGGTGACGGCAGGACACGAGGTCATCGCTCAGGCGACCTTCCTCGTCCATCGCCGCGTTCGCCTGGGCGATCACGTACTGGCTTTCTTCGATCGCGGAGAGGTAGACGATCTCCTCGGTCACCTTGCCCTCTGCGACCTTGCGATACGGCGTCTCCAGGAAGCCGTAGCGGTTGGTGCGGGCATACACGGCCAGCGAGTTGATCAGACCGATGTTCGGGCCTTCCGGAGTCTCGATCGGGCACACGCGACCGTAATGCGTCGGGTGCACGTCGCGCACTTCGAAGCCAGCACGTTCGCGGGTAAGTCCGCCCGGACCCAGGGCCGAGATACGCCGCTTGTGCGTCACCTCGGACAGCGGGTTGTTCTGGTCCATGAACTGCGACAGCTGGCTGGACCCGAAGAATTCCTTGACCGCGGCGGCCACCGGCTTGGCGTTGATCAGTTCCTGCGGCATCAGGCCTTCGCTCTCGGCGACGGTGAGACGCTCCTTGACCGCGCGTTCGACACGCACCAGGCCCAGGCGGAACTGGTTTTCCGCCATCTCGCCCACGCTGCGGATGCGGCGGTTGCCCAGGTGGTCGATGTCATCGGTACGGCCGTTGCCGTTACGCAGGTCAATCAGCACCTTGAGGACATCCAGGATGTCTTCCGGCGACAGCACGCCCGCGCCCTCGTCGGTATCGCGACCCACGCGGCGGTTGAACTTCATCCGGCCCACGGCGGACAGGTCGTAGCGATCTTCCGAGAAGAACAGGTTGGAGAACAGGTTCTCCGCCGCGTCCTTGGTCGGCGGCTCGCCCGGGCGCATCACGCGGTAGATCTCGACCTGGGCCTCCAGCTGGCTCTTGGTCGGATCCAGACGCAGCGTATCCGACATGTACGGACCGTGGTCGTAGTCGTTGGTGTAGATGGTCTCCAGCGACTTCACGCCCTCGGCGCGCAGCTTGTCGAGCATCTCCTGGGTCAGGGCGTCATTGGCATTGGCGATCAGTTCCCCGGTGGACTCATCCACCACGCCCTTGGCCAGCACCCGACCCAGCAGGTATTCGTCCGGCACCCGCAGGGTGTTGATGCCGGCCTTCTCGATCTCCCGGATATGGCGCGGCGTAATACGCCGACCGGCCTCGACAATGACGGTTTCGCCATCGGTAATGTCGATCACGGCAGTCTCGCCGCGCATGCGCTCGGGGATCAGGTCCAGCTCGCCGCCGTCATCGTCGAGGGTGAGCTGATTGAATTCGAAAAAGGTGGTGAGGATCTCTTCGGTATCCATACCCAGTGCGCGCAGCAGGATCGACGCCGGCAGCTTGCGGCGACGGTCGATGCGCACGAAGACCCCGTCCTTGGCGTCGAACTCGAAATCGAGCCAGGAGCCGCGGTACGGAATAATGCGGGCGTTATAAAGCAGTTTCTGTGCACTGCCCTGGGTCTTGCCCTTGTCGCTGTCGAAGAACACGCCCGGCGAGCGGTGCAACTGCGACACGATTACGCGTTCGGTACCGTTGATGACAAAGGTGCCGTTCTCGGTCATGAGCGGCATTTCGCCCATGTAGACTTCCTGCTCCTTGACCTCCTTGACCACGGTAGAACCCGCCGGGGCTTCCTTGTCGTGGATCACCAGGCGCAAGAGGACACGCAGCGGGGCCGCATAGGTCACGCCACGGATCTGGCATTCCTTCACGTCGAACATCGGTTCGCCCAGGCGATAGCTCACATACTCGAGCTGGACATGACCGGAATAACTGACGATGGGGAAAACCGACTGAAACGCCGCATGCAAGCCCATCGGATCCCGCCCGTCGGACGCTCGGTCCGCCTGCAGGAAATCCCGATAGGAGGTCAGCTGGGTTTCCAGCAGGTACGGGACTTCGAGGATCTGGGGACGCTTCCCGAAGTCCTTGCGGATACGTTTCTTTTCGGTATAACTGAGGGCCATGGCTTACCTCGGAGGCTAGCTGAACAACGCGCGACAAAACACGCGCCACCACGGGCTGAGGCTGGCGACCAAACGGCCGCCAGCCTCAGGGCTTCGTGATGTACACGAAAACAACAGGCGCAAGCGCCTTCTTACTTCAGTTCGACGGTGGCGCCCGCGCCTTCCAGCTCCGCCTTCATCTTCTCGGCCTCGTCCTTCGGAGCGCCTTCCTTCACGGTCGCCGGCACGCCTTCGACCATTTCCTTGGCTTCCTTCAGACCCAGACCGGTCAGGCCGCGGACGACCTTGATCACGCCGACCTTGTTCTCGCCGAAGCTCGACATCACGACGTCGAACTCGTCCTTGACTTCAGCGGCAGCGGCTTCGCCACCAGCGGCAGCCGGGGCGGCCGCAACCGCGGCAGCGGCGGACACGCCGAACTTCTCTTCCATCTCGCTGATCAGGTCCACAATCTCCAGGACCGTCATGTTGCCGATGGCTTCCAGGATATCTTCTTTCGAAACGGCCATTTCTTAATCTCCTAACGGGTCGAGCCCGAATTCATTCAGTACATGCTGCAGAAGCAGGCTTGAAGGGTTCTTCAGGCTGCCTGCTTCTGATCACGGATTGCTGCAACGGTACGCACAAGCTTGCCCGGGACTTCGTTCACCGTACGGGCGAACTTGTCGAGCGGTGCCTTCATCGTGGCGAGCAGCTGCGAGAGCGCCTCGTCACGGGTCGGCAGGCTCGCGAGGCGATCGAGATCGTTCGCCCCCAGGAGCTGCCCACCAAAGGACACCAGCCGGACCTTCAGCTGATCGTTTTCCTTGGCAAAGTTCTTCACCAGGCGTGCCGCGGAGCCAGGCTCCTCTTCACTGAAGGCAAGGATCAGCGGACCCTGCAGCTCGGGCTGCATGCACGCGAAATCCGTACCCTCAATGGCACGCTTGGCGAGGTTGTTCTTCACCACCCGCAGATAGACCCCGGTAGTGCGGGCCTGCCGACGAAGGTCGGTCATCTGCGCGACCGAGAGACCCCGGTACTCCGCGGCGACCGCGGAATGCGCCGAGGCAGCAACCGTAGCCAGCTCCGAGACAATCGCCTTCTTGTCGTCGAGATTCAAAGCCACGTTGACTCTCCTCTAGTAAGACCACCCGGAGGTGATCGTGAAACCGGGCGAACCCGGCACTTCGGTGCTCCCGTCGCAGGTACTTCCTGAATCGGGTGACACCATCTGCGCAGGCTGGGGTATTAAGCCGGGCCCTGGAGCTCGGCGCCTGCGGTCTTGGATGGCGTGCCGCTTGCGCGACAGCCGACCAAAAACCTTATTTTCTTGCTTAGAGCTCCAACGAGCCCTGATCGACCTTGACGCCCGGACCCATGGTGGTCGAGACGACCACGGCCTTGACGTACTGCCCCTTGGAGGTCGCCGGCTTCATCTTCAGCAGGTCGGCCAGCAGGGCGTTCAGATTGTCGGTAAGCGAATTCGTGTCGAAATCGGCCGCGCCAATAGTGCAGTGGACGATGCCACCCTTGTCGGTGCGGTAGCGCACCTGACCACCCTTGGCATTGGTCACCGCGGTGGCCACATCCGGGGTCACGGTGCCGACTTTCGGGTTCGGCATCAGGCCGCGCGGGCCGAGAATCTGGCCGAGCTGGCCGACCACGCGCATCGCATCCGGGGAGGCGATCACCACGTCGAAGTCCATCTGGCCGGCCTTCACCTGTTCGGCGAGGTCGTCCATGCCGACGACATCGGCCCCGGCTTCCTTGGCGGCATCGGCGTTCGCACCCTGGGTGAACACGGCCACGCGCACAGTCTTGCCATTGCCATGCGGCAACACGGTGGAGCCGCGCACCACCTGGTCGGATTTGCGCGGGTCCACGCCGAGGTTCACGGCAACGTCCACCGACTCGCGGAACTTGGCCTTGGGCAGGTCACGCAGGAGATCAAAGGCTTCGGTGACCGGATACAGGTGACCCGGCTCAACCTTCTCGCGATAGGCCTGCATACGCTTGGAAAGCTTCGCCATGTCAGAGACCCTCCACTTCGAGGCCCATACTGCGGGCACTGCCGGCGATGGTACGCACGGCGGCTTCGAGATCAGCCGCGGTCATATCCGGTTCCTTGGTCTTCGCAATTTCTTCCAGCTGGGCGCGCGTCACGGTGCCAACCTTGTTGGTGTTCGGCTGACCGGAACCGGACTGAATGCCGGCCGCCTTCTTCAGCAGGACCGCCGCCGGGGGCGTCTTGGTAATGAACGTGAAGCTGCGATCCGCGTACACGGTGATCACCACCGGAATCGGCAGACCGGGCTCCATCTCCTGGGTCTGGGCGTTGAACGCCTTGCAGAACTCCATGATGTTCACGCCGCGCTGACCCAGCGCCGGGCCCACGGGCGGGCTCGGGTTGGCCTTGCCGGCCGCTACCTGAAGCTTGATATACGCTTCGATTTTCTTTGCCATGAGGACTCCCTCGGGTGCGAACGCCTTGCGGCTCCCCGATCAACAGGTGATGACGCTTGCGCGTCTCAGGTTTTCTCGACTTGGTGGAACTCGAGTTCCACGGGCGTCGACCGCCCGAAAATCTGAACCGCCACGAGCAGACGACTCTTGTCGTAGTTGACTTCTTCGACCACGCCATTGAAATCGTTGAACGGGCCGTCGATTACGCGGACCATCTCGCCCACCTCGAACAGCACCTTCGGACGCGGCTTCTCGGCGCCTTCCTGCATGCGCTGCAGAATCGCGTCGGCTTCCTTGTCGCTGATCGGCGCCGGACGGTCCGCGGTGCCACCGATGAAGCCAAGCACGCGCGGCACGGCCTTGACCAGATGCCAGGCCTCGTCGTTGAGGTCCATCTGAACCAGGACATAGCCGGGGAAGAACTTGCGCTCACTCTTGCGCTTCTGGCCGTCCTTCATCTCGACGACCTCCTCGGTGGGCACCAGGATTTCGCCAAAATGGTCCTGCATGCCGAAACGCTCGATGCGCTCCTCCAGGGACCGCTTCACCTGTGCCTCGAAACCCGAGAATGCCTGTACGACGTACCAGCGTAGTGCCATGGGGAAAATCCTGCTGCTTATCCGATGAACCGACTGATGCCCCAGCCCAGGAACATGTCCAGGAGCCAGAGCATGATCCCCACCAGGATCACGACGGCAATGACGATCAGCGTGGTCTGGGTCGTCTCTACGCGGGTGGGCCACACCATCTTGCGCACCTCGGTGCGCGCGTTGCCCATAAAGCCGGCGAGCTGGCTGCCCTTGGCGGTCGTCATCGCGATCCCGATGGCGACCCCCACGACGGCAAGCAGCCCGAGGACGCGAATCAGAGTGGATTCGTCCTGGAACCAATAGAAGCCCATGACGCCGGCAATCAGCAGCGCCACGGCCACCGCGAGCTTGACGGTATCAAGCACGCCGGTCTGTTCCGATTGTTCACTCATGAATACGTATCACCCGGTGCTGCCGCCATCTCGAAGATGGCAGGCCAGGAGGGACTCGAACCCCCAACCTGCGGTTTTGGAGACCGCTGCTCTGCCAATTGAGCTACTGGCCTAGAAATCGAATCGACAAGAAACAAACGCGAGAGACGACGCACGCGGCGCCGCCTCTCGCGGTCAGTCTGTCAACTTGTCTACTGTATCACTCGATGATCTTGGAGACGACGCCGGCGCCCACAGTGCGGCCGCCTTCGCGGATCGCAAAGCGCAGACCGTCTTCCATCGCGATCGGATTGATCAGGGACAC
>NZ_AQYC01000001.1:0-1587 GCF_000380625.1 Thioalkalivibrio sp. ALMg9 | reverse complement strand
TCGCGGGTGTCGCCGTACACGTTGTTGGCATCGTCACCGAAGAAGGTCTCCGGCGGCGGTTCCTGGATGGTGCCGGCGCTGGCGAAGGCCGTGACCTGGAAGGTCGGGGCGCCTTCCTCGTCCGCGATCAGGTCGGCGAAGTCGATGCCGTCGCTGGTGAACCAGAAGCCCGGCAGTACCATGTCCACCTGGAATTCGAAGGTGAAGGTCCCTTCGATGAAGGCCCCGCCCTGGCTGTCGAATTCCAGGATGCTGTTGCCGGATTTCAGGCCCATCTCCATGACCAGTTCGCCGTCGGTGTAGTGTGCCCTTGCCCCTTCATAGTCCTGACCGAAACCGGGGGTCGGTTCGGCCATGAACAGCGAAAAGCAGCAACCGACCCCGGTGTAGTCAGCGGTGACGACGTAATTGCCGCCGACTGTATCGGTGCCGGTTACCACGCCGCGGAGTTCGTCCCAGAGGAGCCCCATGGAGTAGTCGTTGCCAAGGATGTCGCCGGTCTGGGGCGCGGCCGCGTTGGTGACGGTCCGGTAGGACGTGGCATCACCGTACCCGCGGTCATAGAACACATCGCCGACCTGAACCGGGTTGTTCGGGTCCTGAATGTACTGGAAGGTCTGGGTGTTCAGGTCGAATTGGATCCGGCGGACGTTTTCGACCGATCCGCTGTAGTTCGCGGTGGCGTCGAGGTTCATGTCGAAGTCGATCGTCTCCGCCGTCGCGGTACTCGCACCTGCGGCGAAAATGCCGACGCAGAGCGAAGCAAGAAGTGCTTTTTTCGCGTTCATGGATTTCTCCTGATGCTCAATTTGAAGCGATTTAACCATCGCCGGGGCTTGGCCTGATGGCCAATTCAGTTGCTGCCGAGTTGTTATAGGCAGACAACGTGCCAAGTTTCACTTCGAGGAGTGATCGTTCGTAAGGCTTTGTTATGTAGGGGGAAAGTTTGATGTTTTCCCGGCGGGTATTGGATTGTTGGCAGCGTGCGGGCGATAGGCCCCAGTTCTGGGACGGAACTGTAAAGGCGGTCGACGGAGGCTGGCGTGGCTTGCGGGCGTCAGGCCGCCGGGTAGGGGGTGCATGGAGAACAAATAAAATAAAATCAGGAAGTTGAGGGTATTTTTTTGGTTGTAAGGCGTATCGACAGGGGGCGTTACAAGAGGTCCCGGGTAATGGCAAAGGATCGGGGCGACGGGCCGATTGGGAGGGGGCGTGATGTGCGGGGGAGCGCGGCTACCGAAGGACCGGTCGCGCCTCGCGAGAAGCCATGGGGTCAGGCCGTGCGCGCCCGCGACAGTCGATGCGCGACGACCAGCATGGCGGGAAGTACCAGCAGGTCGAACAGCAGGCCCGCGATCAGCCCGAACACAACCTCAATCGTTATGTTCAGGAGAGCCCCGGGTTGTTGCAGGGTATTCGTACGCTGACGGCGGTCTATCTGGAACAGGGTAGCGTGGAGGATGCCCTGCAGTTCGTGGAGCGGGCAAGCCGTGACTACACCGGCGAGCCGGCCGACATGGCCGAGCTGCGCGGGCGACTGCTGCTGGTTGCCGGCGATTCCGAAGCCGGCATCGATGCGTTGCGCGA